>JAXGPP010000002.1:0-677247 GCA_040766885.1 Thermoguttaceae bacterium
TGCTTGTGTCCGCCAGCCCGTATTTTAGCGTGGCGGAATTCAAACGCAGCCCGCAATCGCTTTTGGCGGATAAAGGTTTTCAATTTGCGGTTGCGCCCGACCAAAGCAAATTCCAGATCATCGATGAACGAACGGGGAATTACGGCAAGTTCTATGGGGCATTAGGGAGGAAGTTGACAGATACGATAGTCACGGAGAGCGTTGAGAGCGTGATCGAAGTGGGCGTCGATTCGGCCACAGTGTCGATCTTCGCCCGCTTGCTGGGAATCGTGCGGAATGTTAGAGTTAAGCCGGGAGGAGTGATCGATGATGGTCTTCGACAAGCTTACACTCAAATTGCCAGGTCTCCCGCCTTTGCCAAGTGCATTGAGCGGTATAACAAGATCGCTCGGTTCTTGCGGCTGAAGCCTTCCGCGACAGTTGAGGAGATCGTTCAGGCGCTGGGGAACGATGTCACTTTTGCGAGAATCGGCCACATGCGTTCAGGCGTATTTGTACCGGGTGAGCATGCGGCAAACACGACTTATTGGATGCAGGGAAATCCACTAACAGCGTACGGCGAACGTGTCGCGAGGCACGAACTGATACATTTGGGGGCCGCGTTGCGGGGACAAGGTAACACCGTCCTCCACGAAGTCGTAGTTCAAGCCGTGACAACCCCAGAGAACTTGCTACTTGTTCCTGGAGTCGTTGTCGTCCTTGGTGGCGAAGTCTACTGGCTGTCATCCAAATAAACAATGTGTGCAAAGAATCGTCTCTACACGTCGTACCTTGCCGCATTGCTCGTTGGCACTGCGACGGTGCCGCTGCTCAGAGCTTACACCATGCTATCACCGGCCGGTGTCTTTGGTGTTTCGGTGCTAGCGGCATTCATTGGGTTCGTCGTGTGTGTGTCAGCTCTCGCGAAACCGGGATCGTGACGTCACAGGTGTCCGTTCGGTATTCTTGGGGACGATTCGGGAGAGGGGCTTGGCATCAGTTTTGGGGACGCCATACATAACTTTCGCGCCGCGGGCTTCTGCGTCGAGTGTGCGTCCCCTGAGGACATGCCCGAGCCGCTTTTCCAGCCGGCGCTATAATTCGTCGTCCCCCAGCACACGTCCGATACGCTCGTCTCCGCGGAACTCGCGGAGCGGCTCTGCGCTCAAGGCGCTGTTCAGGATCTGCCGTCAACCGGCCAGCCCGAGCAAGGGTGAAGCTCGGACCAACCTGTCATCCTTCGCTTCAAGGTGCGCCGGGGCACTGCCGTATGCACGGTTCAGGCGACGGTGGACCCGCTGGGATCGCGGACCACGTACGCCTACGACGGCGCGAAGCGCAACACGTCGCTCCAGGACGCCCTGGGCAACAGCATGCTCTTGGCCTACTACGCGGACGGCACGCTGCTGCGGCGCACCCGGCCCGGGCTGCGGACGACGACCTACGCCTACGACCGCGTGCAGCGGCCGACCGAGGTCAGCGATCCCTTGGGGCGGATCACCACCACCAGCTACACGGCCCACGGCCTGACCGCCGCGGTGGCCGAGCCCACCGGGCGACGCCACCCAGTTCGGCTACGACCTGCCGATCGGCAGCTCACGCGGACCAATGCCCTGGGCCGGGTGACGACCAGCGTCTACGACGCCGGCAACCGCCGCGTGGCCGTCCAGCCGCCCGGCGGCGGGAACCAGCACGGTCTATGACGGCCCGACCGGCCGGTGATGGTCGTTAGCCCCATGGGCTGCATCTCGACCACGAGCTACGACACCGCGGGCGGGCGCGCCGAGATCAACGGCCCGGGGGAGACGACGAGCTACGGCTACGACCTGGCGGACCATCGCATCCGCGTGGTGGACGGCGAGGGGAACATCACGACCACGCTCTACGACGCCCTGGGGCGGCCCACGGTGCGGATCGACGCCGAGGGCGTCACCACCAGCGTCTACGACGCCGCGGCGGCTCACGCGCTCACCAACGCCCGGGGTTACACTACCGACTTCGACTACGACGCCCGCGGCCGGCTCACCAGCCAGACCGACCCGCTGGGCAACACCATCACCTTCGCCTACGACGCGGTGGGCAATCGCATCCGGCGGATCAACGCCCGCGGGCAGTGCGTCAGCTACAGCTACAACGCCGTCGGGGAACTCACCGGCGAGGCCTATCCCGGCGGGTCGAGCCACAGCTACGACTACGACCTGGCGGGCAACCGCACGAGCCTCGCCGATGCCACGGGCACCACGAGCTTCGTCTACGACAGCCGCAACCTGCTGCGGTCGGTGACCGATCCCGACGGCAAGACGGTCAGCTACAGCTACGACGCAGTCCGCCGCCGGGCAACGATGACCGACCCCGATGGCGGGATCACGAGCTATGGCTACGATGCCGCCGACCGGCTCACCTCCATCACCAATCCGCAGGGCAAGCTCACCAGCTTGGCTTACGACCTCGCAGGACGCAAGATCAGCGTTCAGCAGGGCAATGGCGCGGTGACGAGCTATACCTACGACTGCGCCGACCGGCTGCGGCAGATCGAGAACCGTGCCAGCGACGGCTCGCTGGTGAATCTCTTCACCTACAGCTACGACGACGCGGGCAACCGGACGCAAGCCGACGAGTCTAACGGCGACGTGACCGTCTGGGATTACGACCACACCTATCAGCTAACGCACGAACAGCGCACTGGCAGCGTTTCCTTCAACGTGACCTACACCTACGATGCTGCCGGCAACCGGACGGTGCAGGTGGATTCCGGGGCGGTGACGACCTACAGCTACGACGCGGCGAACCGGCTCCTGACCGAAGAGAACGCCTCGGGGATCACCACCTACAGCTACGATGACGACGGCAACCGGACCCAGAAGGAGACGGACTCGGAGACGACTTACTACACCTGGGACGACGATAGCCGGCTGACCGTGGCGGAACCTACGGCCGGGGCGGTGACGTTCAGTTATCGAGCGGATGGAAAGCGGGTGAAGAAGGAGAGCGTTAGCGACACCACGAAGTTCATCTACGACTTCAACAGGCTCCTGCAAGAGACCGACGACTCGGACACGGTGCAGGAGCAGTACACCTCCACGCTGGCCGAGTGGGGCGAGTTGGTGAGCGAGTACGATGGGTCGGACACGTTCTACCATCAGTATGATGGTATTGGTTCGACGGACGCTCTTCTGGACGCCGATCCGACGCCCACGGATCGCTATAAGCATCGGGCGTTCGGCCTCGAGGCGGCGCACAGCGGGACGGCCGACACGCCGTTCACCTTCGTTGGGCAGCAGAACTACTACCGCGACCCCGAGCTGGAACTGTACTTCGCCGGGGCGCGGTACTACGACCCCGCCGCCGGTCGCTGGTTGAGCGCCGACCCGATCGGGTTCGCCGCTGGGGACGAGAACCTGTTCCGCTATGTTGGGAATAACCCGGTGAATGCCGTGGACCCCAGCGGCGAGGTGAGTTCCACTCTCGTCGGCGCGCGGATCGTGCAGAAATGGCGGAACGGTGGCATTTCGGACCAGGGTTTCGTCCGTCAGTATGTCTCGATCCGAGACCCGCGAATTCGCCTTGCCATCCGCAACGAACTCCACCTGTACGGCAAGGAAGACAGGATACGGCGGCTGTTGCTGAGACTGGAAAGAGGCCCCTCGCCGACCGCGCGGCGCGATGAACGGGCCACGGAGGCTGCCCCGCCGGTTAGCCCTCCGGCCCCACCGCCGCCCGCTCCCCGGATTGCCCAGCAGCCGGCACCCGGCGCCCCTGCTGGAGCGAGCCCGGCGGAGACAACGCCGAACGGCGTCGGGCAGGCCGTCATCCACGGGCTTGCCGAGGCGTTGGCCGCATCGCGTGCCGCGCGCTCGGCGATTCAGGAGGCGATCGAGTCGCTTGAAAAGGAGGCGCAATCCCCACCGGAGCAACTTGCCCGGCCGGCCACATACGACGACTTCTTTGCCCAGTTCTGGGAACAACACGGCGGCACGCGACGGAACCTTCTGCGGAAGGCGGGCCAGGGCGAGGAGGCATTCGGCACATTCGTCCAGGAGCACCGCAGGCTCGAACACGAGGCACGACAGTACGCTCTGGAACAACTGGAGAAGCAGCGAGCGATGCTTAAGGCTGCGGACGCCAAGGAACAGGAGCGGCAGGATCAACTCCGTTCCGCGATCCGCGGCCTGCAGACTGTCGAGGGCTTTCTCGAATACATCGATGCCCTCGGCGAGAAGCTGATCGCCAAACACGGGCACGCATTTCAGCATCAGGACCTGACAGGAGAAATCCGCGTTGGTGAGATCGAGACAGCGGCGCGTGAGGAACTGGCCGAGCGCATCGATCCCACATCCGACATTCGCTTTGCATGGGAGGCGGGCAAGGAAGTGGTCGCCAATCCGGGGAGCACAAGAGCGTGGGCGATCTTCGGCGTCGCTGTGGCGTCGATCTTCAGCTCCTGGGACATTATTCGCGCCCGATTGCGTCCGGATGACGCGGGTGCGGGCGGCGCCGGCAGTTCTTCTGCTCGGCGACGCGGCTCCGCTGGACCAGATGCGGACGCGGGAGTACCATTGAGGGGTGTTGCCGCGGTACGGAAGACGCTCACAGCATCAGATGTCACGCCGGGTATGGAGATCAATCCGGCAGAAGTTAACGTCTTCCGCGGCGGAGATTCGCTCCAAGCACGACCAACTGACGTCAAAATCGAGAAGGCGACTGGTCTCCTGAAAACGACTCACGGCCTCTCACTCAATGTTAGTGCCGAAGCTATGAGCCGCTTTGGCGGTGCATTTCGCATCGAAAGCATTCCGCCTGAGCTGAGAATCATTCAGCGAGGCAAGGAGCTTACCCATTTCGAGATCGTTCCAAGGGAGCCAATGACTCCTCAGAGATTTCAGGAATTGCTAGACCAAATCAAGATTTCCCCTGCAAGTTAACGGTATCAGAATGACAACTCCAAATCTCGCGACACTACATTTCGATTACCCGTTCGATGAGCGTACTGCTGAGGAAGCCGCGGCTCGTGGATACTGGGGGCATTGTCATGTTGAGTTGTCTGATGGGACCACGTATCCAGTTGTATTCTATGATCCTGTTCGCCTCGCCCAAGACTTAGAGGAAGAAGCGATCCAAGGCAGGGCATTCGTTGCGGAGCGAGGCATGGTTGTTCTTCGAGATGTCACGAGGCAGAACATCGAGGTCGCAGTTGAGCAACTGGCAAAGGAAGGATTCTTCCAATGAATCAACTGACGCTCTGCGGCTTCTGCCTCACGACCTTCGTATGCTGTGCCGGTTTGAAGGGTCGCAAGCGTGCCGATTGAGCAGGCGTCCACGACTTGATCACCTGCGCGCCTGAGGGCGTTTGCCTCGGCCAATTGCTCAAGCTCTTCTTTGCGGCCGAATCCCGTGGCAAGGGATTCACTTACGACGACGCCGACCGGCTCACGGCGGTTACCAATCCCCGCGGGCAGACGACCGCCTTGGCCTACGACCTGGCCGGACGCCGCGTCCGGCTGGAGCACGGCAACGGCGCGATCACCAGCTACACGTACGACTGCGCCGACCGGCTGCGGACGCTGACTCACACGGCCAGCGACGACACGCTCTTGAAGGCGTTCACCTACAGCTACGACCAGGCGGGCAACCGCCGGGGGGTGGTCGAGTCCACGGGCGCGGTGACCACCTGGAGCTACGACAAGACCTACCAGCTCCTCCGCGAGGCGCGGAGCGCCTCGCCGGCCTACAGCACCAGCTACAGCTACGACGCCGCCGACAACCGGCTCACGCAGAACGACTCCGGCGCGGTGACCAGCTACACGTACGACGAGGCGAATCGGCTGCTCACGGCCCAAGACTCCTCGGGGGTCACCACCTACAGCTACGACGAGGACGGCAACCGGACTCAGAAGGAGACGCCCTCGGAACTGACCGTCTACACCTGGGACGAGGACAGCCGGCTGACCTCGGCCGAGCCGGTGGCTGGACTGGTCACGCTCAGCTACCGCGCCGACGGCCGCCGGGTGCAGAAGGAGACGCCCAGCCAGTCCACGCACTTCATCTACGACCTGAAGCGGCTGTTGCAGGAAACCGACGATGCCGGCGACCCGCTCCACGAGTACACCTCGACGCTCGACGAATGGGGCGAGCTGGTGAGCGAGTACGACGAAACCGACACGCTCTACCACCAGTACGACGCGCTGGGCTCGACCGACGCCCTCCTGGACGACGACGAGGCGCTCGCCGCCAGCTACGCGCACCGAGCGTTCGGCCTGGAGGCGGCGCACAGCGGCACGGCCGAGATGCCGTTCACGTTCGTCGGCGCTCAGAACTACTACCGCGACCCCGAGCTGGCTCTGTACTTCGCCGGGGCGCGGTACTACGACCCCGCCGCCGGTCGCTGGATGAGTGCCGATCCGATCGGCTTCCAGGCCGGGGATGAGAACCTCTTCCGCTATGTCGGAAATAACCCGGTCAATAGGGTCGATCCCAGCGGGTTACAGGAAACCCTCGGCCCGCCATTGCCTCCGGGGAAATCGGCGGCTGAAAGTAAGCATTGGGGACCGCCGCCGGTGGGCATGGCTCCGGAAGACTGGCGGCGGATCACACGCCAGCTTGAGACGCACGGCTTCGCATTTGTTGTGCTGCCCGACGGGCAAGGTGTCCGGATTCCTGCGAACACCGATCCTAACGTACTTCGAACACGACTCTCGGCCTATGAAACCGGGAAGAGTGTTGTTACGCACGGCGGACCCGTCCCGGCAGAAATCCAGCCATTCCGTGAAAAACAGCACGATCTCGAGAATGCGGGAAACGAACTGCGGAAAACATATGGCGAGCCCTTTACGTGGGATGAGCTTGGCACCGATCTGCGAAGGTTCATAGTCGAATCCGCACAGATAGAGTACGGGATGCTCTTGTCGGTAGGAGATCTGTTCCGGGAGGTGTGGAATGGAATCCGAGATCTCCCCAATCTGCCCGCCAATGTAAAACGAGCTGCAGAGGCCATGTTCGAAGATCCTTGGGGAACGCTCAACGCGTTCGCCGACCAGATGAACAAAGCGCTCAACAACCCCGATCCAGTTGCGCGAGGGAGAGCTCTTGGGAGCATCTACCTGACCATCGCACTACCGGGCGCGGTGGCCAAGCTTGCCGCGAAATTCAAGTGGTTCGCCCGGATAGCCAGGATCAGCGACTTGCTCAGTGCGGGCAGCTTACTGCTTGTTTCCATCGAGAAGCTGGGGCAGTTGCTCGCAAATCTGTTAAGAAGGGCTCACAGTTACCTCAAAGCGCTCCAACAGCGCTTACGCAAGATCGGGAAGGAGCTTCCTTCGCTGCCGGAAGTTGACAGGCAATACCCCGAGCCTCTTGTATCCGAAGCACAGCCGTCTTCCGCGGCGGCACAGGACTCGCCACATTCGAAAGGCGGTGGACCGGATGCGGACGAAGGGATATCATTGGGAAGTGATGCCCCGAGGGAGATCGATTTGGGAACATTCTCGGGCAAGACGTTGCACAGCGGGATTGAGATCGAGTCTGTCGAGACCGCCAAAGACCTTACCGACGTTATTGGCAGGCCAGCGACGGGACACACAAGCCGGGTCGGCAAGAAGCTCAAGATCACTATCAAAGAAGGTTTGACTCCTGAGGAACAGTCAATCACCATTTATCATGAATTGATCGAGGGCGCAATGGGAGCACACTTTCCCGACAATGTTCCCAAAGCTCTACAAGAGCTCAACGAAGTGGGAATTGATGAGTTGGCCAAGCAATTCCATGAGATGCTAGGGCCAGCGTCAGTGAGCAATCTGAACAAAGCGCTTAAAGAGCTGGGGTTCTAGTAATGTTGAGAGACGATGAAATACAATTCGACTCGTATCTACTGGACGATGGCAGGCGCGTGTACCGTGCAACCCATATTCCAAGTGGCCTGTTTGTCGAAGACGAAGCAGATCGAAATGCGGTAGTTTTGTCCAGAATCAAGAAGCTCAGGAATCGGCTGGAAGCAAGAGTTGCGGTTGAACGTGGGAGCGAGAGCCTCTGAGGAGATCCGATCTCTGGAAGCGTGCCGGTTGCGCAGGTTTCCACGACTTGATCGCCGGCACGCCTGACGGCGTTGACTTCGGGCAGCCGATACCGCCGGTACGACACGGCGGTTGTTCAACATCGATTTGACCCTCTGTACGCAACCCGCCGGCGTCCAGCATCGCTGACGCCCGATGCCACGGGCACCACGAGCTTCGTCTACGACAGCCGCAATCTGCTCACGGCGGTCACCAATCCCCGCGGGCAGACGACCGCCTTGGCCTACGACCTGGCCGGGCGCCGCGTCCGGCTGGAGCACGGCAACGGCGCGATCACCAGCTACAGCTACGACTGCGCCGACCGGCTGCGGACGCTCGCCCACACGGCCAGCGACGACACGCTCTTGAAGGCGTTCACCTACAGCTACGATCAGGCGGGCAACCGCCGGGGAGTGGTCGAGTCCACGGGCGCGGTGACCACCTGGACCTACGACAAGACCTACCAGCTCCTCCGCGAGGAGCGGAGCGCCGCGCCGGCCTACAGCACCAGCTACAGCTACGACGCCGCCGGCAACCGGCTCACGCAGAACGACTCCGGCGCGGTGACCACGTACACGTACGACGAGGCCAACCGGCTCGTGACCGAGGAGAACTCCTCGGGCGTCACGACCTACAGCTACGACGACGACGGCAACCGCACCCAAAAGGAGACGTCCTCGGAGCTGACCGTATACACCTGGGACGAGGACAGCCGGCTGGTGGTGGCCGAGCCGGTGGCCGGACTGGTCACGCTCACCTACCGGGCCGACGGGCGCCGGGTGCAGAAGGAGACGCCCAGCGAGTCGAAACACTTCATCTACGATCTGAAGCGGCTGTTGCAGGAAACCGACGATGGCGGTGACCCGCTCCACGAATACAGCTCGACGCTGGAGGAGTGGGACGAGCTGGTGAGCGAGTACGACGGCAGGGACACGCTCTACCACCAGTACGACGGCGTGGGCTCGACCGACGCCCTCCTGGACGACGACGAGGCGGCCGCCGCCAGCTACGCCCACCGCGCGTTCGGCCTGGAGGCGGCGCACACGGGGACGGCCGACAGTTCGTTCACCTTCGTCGGCGCCCAGAACTACTACCGCGACCCCGAACTGGATCTGTACTTCGCCGGGGCCCGGTACTACGACCCGGCCGCCGGACGCTGGCTGACCCAAGATCCGATCGGGTTCGAGGCCGGGGATGAGAACCTCTACCGCTATGTCGGCAATAACCCGGTCAACAAGGTTGATCCCCGCGGAACGCGAAGCCTCGATCCCACAAAGTATGGAGTGGAAGCTCAGGATATTCTGAAGAGCCTCGGTGACGACCTGGATCGAGTTCCTGAAGTGGCCGTGAACTCACTGGTCGCGAAGAAGATAACAAAAAGGGAGTACTGGTACCCGCGGGGAGCTTCGTCGGCCACGGTGAAAGTGGCAATTCCACTTGTTCGGACTGACAAGCGTACGGATACACTCGTACTCAGCTTCGTATGGGCATTCTGGCCGTGGCAAGAGAGCTACTACAAGTTCGAAGCCCTTCGACCTGATGACACGCCTGGCCAAGAATCGAAGCGGACGGACGCTGACAACCGGATGCGTCACGAAACCGTGATGTTCGTCCATTCCAACTTGATCGCGATCGAAGCAGGATTACAGACGGCGGCCTTCGGGCCGATCGCAGCGATCGCAGCCTCCGAGCATGTTCTTACAGGCAGCTACAACTTAGCCACCGGCGAACAACACGACACGCCCGTTGCCGCTGCAACAGGCTCCGGATTGGAGCATTACCTCGGATACGAGCACGACGAGGCGAGGGAATATGGGCGGACACTTGACACGGCGGTGACGGTTGCCGCTACAATGTTCAGTAAGCCCTGGAGTCCGGAGCCCGTAAGTGTCCAACCCGTAAAGGGTGACCCTCCGCGATCTCCGGCCACTCGAGTAGGAGGTACGGGCGAGCAAGCTCGAGCCGCTGTTCCTGGAGCAGGAAGCGGTGATAACGCGCGGACTGTTGCACCAGATCTTCGGGTTGTCAAGCCGACGTCGATTGCAGAAGCCGATCCGATCGAGGCGCTCGAAAACGAGGGAGGTGCACTCTCATCCGGCGCTCAGGTCTCCCGCGTAACGGTTGCCCCAAGCAGTCTGGTGGCTCGTAAAGGGACTGTGACTGTCTTGGGAAAGGCGTTTCCGAAGGAAGTTGCGTACGCCGAGGAACTGGCGGCCAAGGGTAACGATGTCGTTGTGCGAGGAAAAGCGGCTGCTGGTGCGGATTTCATCATCAACGGAGTCCGTTGGGAGTACAAGCAACTCGAAGCCGCGACGATCAACGCTGTTCGTCAGAACATCCGAGACGCTTTGAAGCAGGCTTCGCGGGTCATTATCGACGGCCGAAAGGCCGGGCTAACCCATGCCGACGCAATTAGGGCAGTCGCGGCGCAGGCGAACGCAGGAAGGATGAGTACGGCCATCGAGGTCCGCGTCTTGACAAGGACCGGAGAATACGTCTGGAGGCCATTGTGATGAGCTACACGTATCATTTGCTTTGCGTGGACACCCTCGAAGTGCTCGATCTGGGGAAATTCGCATGTCTTGACGAAATGGGAGCATCTATTCCTTGGCAGGCAACCGGCTGGCTTGATCAGTCCGATGGACATCGAATCCAGGGCGACGAACTTCGCAGCGTTGTGGAGAGGTTCCTCATTCTTCGTCGAGGCAAGGAGCTTCGGGTGGTTCCTGACGTATTCCTCAATGAAATCGACCCAACCGGCGACGCACTCCAGCGTATCGATACGGTGTCGGAAGTGATGAAGCAAGAGATGAATCCAGAGCCAGACTCGTATAATGATGCGCGCAGCATCCCACTCAATGTCACAGAGCGCCTGAAGCGCGCCTGCGCCGAAAGGATCGGCGGCGGCAATGGCTGAATATCCGCAAGCTGAAGGAAATTTACACTGCCACCCACCCGGCCCGCAAGGAGCAGTCGCCCCAACAGACCCCTACTTCTGGATTTCAGATGGGGTCAACTCTTGACTCACTCTACAGCAGGACTTCGGTCGCTCGCCTATTATTGCCTGCGGCTCCTTGCCCAACGCTAGCACAACCTGTGGTAGCCCAACACCAGAAGTCTTGCTGTAAAGCTCTTGACACGGCATCAAATGCCAACACTTGATCGCGAGTCGGCGCGGCTCCAGCGCCGGGGAACTCACCGGCAAGGCATCTTCCGGCGGGCGGAGCCACTCCTACCCGTCACAATGAGGACAGCCGGCTGGTGGTGGCCGAACCCGTGGCTGGACTCGTCACGTTCACCTACCGCGCCGACGGCCGCCGCGTCGGCAAGGAGACGCCCAGCGAGTCCAAGCACTTCATCTACGACCTGAATCGCCTCTTGCAGGAGACCGACGACGCGGGCGACCCACTCCACGAGTACAGCTCGACGCTGGACGAATGGGGCGAGCTGGTGAGCGAGTACGACGAAACCGACACGCTCTACCACCAGCATGACGCGCTCGGCTCGACCGACGCCCTCCTGGACGACGACGAGGCGGCCGCCGCCAGCTACGCCCACCGCGCGTTCGGCCTGGAGGCGGCGCACACGGGGACGGCCGAGAGTTCGTTCACCTTCGTCGGCGCTCAGAACTACTACCGCGACCCCGAGCTGGAACTGTACTTCGCCGGGGCGCGGTACTACGACCCGGCCGCCGGGCGTTGGGTGAGCGAAGACCCGAAGGGGTTTGAGGCGGGGGACGAGAACCTGTTCCGCTATGTCGGCAATAACCCGGTCAACAAGGTCGATCCCAGCGGAGCGCGGGTCGAGTTGGACATTGTCGACCAGAAGACTCACGATACATTCCGTCGGCCCGTCAAGCGGACGTTCCATGTCTGGAAGGTCTATTCCGACGAGACGATCGTCGGCAATGAAATCGACGGCGAAGACACGATCCCCGCTGGCACGCTCTTAGGGACCATCACCTTCAATCAGGAGTCCTTCTTCCGCGGCTCGCGCGATCTCAGTCAGCCCATCGGCTTGCAGTTTAGAGAGGATGTGGCGCGAGAGATGGAGGCGACTCGCGAACGCTCAAGGATTGAGGCCGAGAATCGCAACCAGCTTGGGCGAGTGTTCCAAAGCGTTGAATACTGGTTCGACGCGCCGTTTGTCGATCACAGACGCATCATCCGGGGCGTCAAGGCGGAGTACGAGTCACCGGATGAGATGAGCCCGGAACGGCTGCGGCACTTCGGCATCCAAGGCGTGCCTCTGCCGGAGGAACCTCGACCTTCAGTTCCCCAGCCCCCCGTCGTACGACCGAACCAGAGTCTGCCCTTTGAGCCTTCGATACGGACCGAGCGACAGTACCATGAGGTCGTGGACAATCTTGGGACCCCGTTGACTCCAAGGGCTTATCGCCAATTCGACCCGAATACACACCGCCGGGCGGAGATGCACGGGAATGAGATCATCCGCGATATCTGGAACGAGGTGGGTGATCAACTCCAGGGAGCGATTCTCCAACTGGGTCTGTACGCTGCCGGCCTGGGCATTGCCGCGGCGCTGGAGATTAGCGTCGTGAAAAGCGGCGCAATCCGCATCGTGAGGAAGGCGAAGGATGCCAAGGATGCTGTCGTGGAGATCCCCGCCGCCACGGTGAACAAGATCCGCGAGATCTTGAGGAAACGGAAAGGCGGAGGTAAAGTGACGGATGCTGAGGTGTGCGAGGCCGTCCACGACGCGGTCGAGGCGGGACTCGAGAACGTCGACGACGCCCGACTCGGCCGGCCGTCCACCACGTCGCAGGCAAGACTCGCCCCAGTAACAAACAGCCGAACTCTGACGTTTCGACATCGGCTGAAGCCAGACAAGACGACTGACGTGCAGGCGTTGCGGCAGGAGATTAAGCTCCATGTCGATGCTTGGAACGAGATCATCCGCAAAGAGGGAATGCAGGGACTCAAAAGGCGGTTGCGACAGTACGAGCAATTTCGTCCGCAGATCGAAGCTGCGGGGCGTCGGCATACCAAGGGCCTCGGATCTGCTGGCGAAGGAAAGGTCTGGCCACATTATCCTGACATGGCAACGGGCGGACGGCCGAAATCGGCAGTCGGGTTGCCCAGCGATGAGCGACTCAATTCGATTATCGGCGGCCAAGCGAACCGACTGCGGCAGGAGATTGTTGACTTGCCTGACGATGTGACTGAGCTTCGTTTCAATCTGGACATTCAATAGGTGGCCAATGGAGAACGTCGACCAACTCTTACAGAGTTTTAGAAACGAGGAGGCCGATCGCTGTTGGATCATTTCTCAGTTGGAGGAAGTGTCGGATGAACGTGTGGTGTCGCTGTTCGTGAACTCGCTTCAAGATCCTGAAGAAGACGAAGGCGTGCGGATTGAGATTCTCAAGTCGCTTGTCATGCGAAGAGACCGAACAGATAGCCACATCCGCTTGGCGAAGGCCGTTTTGAACGTGTTGCAGAAAGATGACAGTGACGTTGTCCGACAGCACGCTGCGAACGCCCTTTATCTCTTTGCAGATGTTGACGGTGTGCTGGATTGCTTGGAGTCACTCGTTAAGAGTGAGTCGGAAGACATCGATGTGCGGCACAACGCCTTGGCCGCGATCGCAAGCAACCGATCCCTGCGAGATTATCGGGCATCACTGCAACGTCTTGTGGATGTTCCTGAACTGGGCCGTTATGCTCAACGTGCTCTTGACACTGCTTGATTCGTCTTCTCCGTGACGATCTTCGCAGGCTGCGCCGGCGTGCTTGACGGACTGCAAGCGTGCCGGTTGGGCAGGCTTCCACGGCTTGGACACCGGCAGGCCTGACGGCGTTGACTTCGGGCAACCGATTTTGCCGGCACGACACCGTGGTTACTCACCATCGATTTGACCCTCCGCCCTCCTCACCGGAACCCGCCGGCTTCCAGCATGGGCGACGTCCGACGCCACCGGCACCACGAGCTTCGTCTACGACAGCCGCGATCTCTTGCGGTCGGTCACCGATCCCGACGGCAAGACGGTCAGCTACAGCTACGACGTAGTCCGTCGCCGCACGACAATGGTCGACCCCGACGGGGGCGTGACCAGCTACAGCTACGACGACGCCGACCGGCTCACGGCGGTCACCAATCCCCGCGGGCAGACGACCGCCTTGGCCTACGACCTGGCCGGACGCCGCGTCCGGCTGGAGCACGGCAACGGCGCGATCACCAGCTACAGCTACGACTGCGCCGACCGCCTGCGGACGCTGACCCACACGGCCAGCGACGACACGCTCTTGAAGGCGTTCACCTACAGCTACGACCAGGCGGGCAACCGCCGGGGGGTAGTCGAGTCCACGGGCGCCGTGACCACCTGGAGCTACGACAAGACTTACCAGCTCCTCCGCGAAGAGCGGAGCGCCGCGCCGGCCTACAGCACCAGCTATACGTACGACGCCGCCGGCAATCGGCTGACCGCCAACGACTCCGGCGCGGTGACCAGCTACACATACGACGAGGCCAACCGGCTCGTGACCGAGGAGAACTCCTCGGGGGTGACCACCTACAGCTACGACGAGGACGGCAACCGCACGGAGAAGGAGACGCCGTCGGAGCTGACCGTCTACACCTGGGACGAGGACAGCCGGCTGGTGGTGGCCGAGCCGGTGGCTGGACTGGTCACGCTCACCTACCGCGCCGACGGCCGCCGGGTGCAAAAGGAGACGCCCAGCGAGTCGAAGCACTTCATCTACGACCTGAATCGCCTGTTGCAGGAGACCGACGACGCGGGCGACCCGCTCCACGAGTACAGCTCAACGCTCGCCGAATGGGGCGACCTCATCAGCGAGTACGACGGCACGGACACGCTCTATCACCAGTACGACGCCCTCGGCTCGACCGACGCCCTCCTGGACGACTCTGAAACCGCCACCGCCAGCTACGCCCACCGGGCGTTCGGCCTGGAGGCGGCGCACAGCGGCACGGCCGAGAGTTCGTTCACCTTCGTCGGCGCTCAGAACTACTACCGCGACCCCGAGCTGGAGCTGTACTTCGCCGGGGCGCGGTACTACGACCCCGCCGCCGGTCGCTGGGTGAGCGCCGATCCGATCGGCTTCGCGGCCGGGGACGAGAATCTGTTCCGCTATGTCGGCAATAACCCGGTCAACAAGGTCGATGCCAGCGGGATGGAGTCGCTCGACGAAAAACGGGAACGGGTCAAGGCAGAACTCGTGAGAGCACTGAAGCGGTTTGGAAGCGCCGAGGTTCGCAGCGAGTTTCTGGAGGGCATGGCGGACGGCTTCCTTGACGGGCTCAAGGACTGGATTCGTCTGTATGGCCTGTCCGAAGACCTGCGTGTCAGCGCGATGGGTTATACGCTCGACGCCCTGACATATCTTCCAGTAGTACCAGGACTGACTCCCTCGCTGGCCAACGCGTTCGAGGAGCACTGCGCCGAACCAGCCAGGGAACGGTTGGTGGACGCCGCCAGCGAGTTAATGGAGTCCTCGCTGAGTGCGACGCAGGCACTCAGGGCGATTCCTGAGATGATTCGCCTGGGGTCAGCAATTCTCGGATTCCTCAAGAAGACGCGGATTTCCTTCGGACATCCAGGCCTCGTCACCTCTCTCTGCACGCCGCCGTCTGCCTTCCGTGCCGAAAAGGCATTGGACCTCATCGATGATCCGGTTCTGCTGGACTTTATCGAATTCGTTCTCGGCATCCAGCCGCGACAACATGGCTTCCTCGCGGGCATGCTTCTCTACGAGCTGGCTGAGTCGGCAGTCGTGGCCGTCGTGACTGCGGGCGCGGGGGCCATTCTCAAGCTGAAGATCGTCAGAAAGTTTATCAACGCCGTCAGGAAGTCTCCGCGTTTTGCGGGCATCGCCAAGCAGCTTGACAGGCTTGAGGATTTCGCCGCCGTCACCAAAGCCCGCGGATTCGAGGGAGTTCGAAGCAGACCGGATCACTTCACCCAGGGCATACGAGAAGGCGAAGCCGCGGTTGACGCTCAGCGGGCAACAGTTAGAATCGGTGACGAAGCTCTGGCCCCACAGTCTGTTCATTACGACGTGGGGCGTGTTCCGGGTCCGAACCCGAATAATCTGCGTCAGCGAGTGGTAACTGCGCCTACAGCAGGTGAAGGTGGCGTCTATCTCAAGCCGCAGAGCGGTCGGACAAAGATCGGTTCAACAAACGATTTCCGCGGTCGGTATGGTGCCACTGCACCGGATGGCATCGAAGTCGAGATTCCATTGACTCGCACCGGCCCAGCGGCAGATGATAGTGCATACCGGTGGACAGCAAGGCGACAACGACGTTTCGATGAAGAGTACCTCGACCGCATCACGCCACCAGACGTTCGCTACCGTGATCCCAGCAATCCGAAGTCACCCGTTGACCCGGCGAAGTGGGAGCAGTACCGACACATCTTTGGCTATGGCGACCTTCCTGCGGACTTCGGATCTTAGGAGCATTGGCGATGGAAGAACTGCTACGTCAATTGTTGAATCGATTGGAGCAGATCGGTTACGATCACCAAGAACTGTACGACACGGAATGTAGGGAACGCCTGGGCAACGCCGTGATGGACGGCTTCGTGCGTGAGAAGAACGGCTTCGTGTTGGGTAGCGATTTTGGGCTGCACGTAGAAGAGGCGAATCTTGCTGTGAGAGAAGCTTTGGCAGAGTACGTCTCGAATGCAAAGGCAAAGGCAGCAGAACTTGGAATCACCGATTTCCACGAACGTCTTGCTGCGTTCCAAAACTCAGATGTGGAATCGGATGAAGAGGGGAGTTTCTACGACGACTTCTTCGGCCACTCGGCTCCCGAGAGTTTCGATTCCGCAGGCAATGTGATCGGGCCATCGTGACCAACGCCCCTTGCATCACGCCCCTGGCGGCGCTCCCGCGACAGCGACCTTCTCACCGCCTTCGCCTTGAACGGTTGCAGCTCGGCCGGCTGGGGGCAGATGAGGTCGACTCTTGAGGAAGCCCGGCGAAATGCAGCTGATGCTGGGACGCCGCGATGAGGCTTCTTAAGGTCGCAGGAGTCCTGGCGTGCAAGGAGAAGCTCTCAGCAAGCGATGAGGAGTAGGAGATGGCTTTGATGGGAGGGCAACACCCGTTGGACGGGGTCGGGGGTCAGGCGGGGGTTGACTCTTGACACGGCATCACACGTCAACGCTTGACCACGAGTCGGCGCAGGTACAGCGCCGGGGGCTCACCGGCAAGGCCTTTTCCGGCGTGCGGAGCCACTCCTACCCGTCACGACGAGGATAGCCCGGTCTCCGTCGAGCCGGTGGCTGGACTCATCACGCTCACCTACCGCGCCGACGGCCGGCTGGTGAGCCAAACCGACCCGCTGGGCAACAGCACCACCTTCGTCTACGACGCGGTGGGCAACCGCATCCGGCGGATCAACGCCCGCGGGCAGTGCGTCAGCTACAGCTATAACGCCGCCGGGGAACTCACCGGCGAGGCCTATCCCGGCGGGTCGAGCCACAGCTACGACTACGACCTGGCCGGCAACCGCACGAGCCTCGCCGATGCCACGGGCACGACCAGCTACACCTACGACAGCCGCAATCTGCTGCGGTCGGTCACCGATCCCGACGGCAAGACGGTCAGCTACAGCTACGACGCCCTCCGTCGCCGCACGACGATGGTCGATCCCGACGGCGGGGTGACCAGCTACAGCTACGACGACGCCGACCGGCTGCTGACGCTGACCAACCCGCAGGGCAATCTGACGACCTTCGTCTACGATCTCGCCGGGCGCAAGACCCGGATGACCCACGCCAACGGCTCGGTCACCAGCTACACATACGACGAGGCCAACCGGCTCGTGACCGAGGAGAACTCCTCAGGGGTGACGACCTACAGCTATGACGAGGACGGCAACCGCACCCAAAAAGAGACGTCGTCGGAGCTGACCGTCTACACCTGGGACGAGGACAGCCGGCTGACCTCGGCCGAGCCGGTGGCCGGGCTCGTCACGCTCAGCTACCGCGCCGACGGCCGGCGGGTCGGCAAAGAGACACCCAGCGAGTCCACGCACTTCATCTACGACCTGAATCGCCTCTTGCAGGAGACCGACGATGGCGGCGACCCGCTCCACGAGTACAGCTCAACGCTCGACGAGTGGGGCGAGCTGGTGAGCGAGTACGAATGGTGTGGCAGATGCGCGGCTGACGAGTCGGATATTCTTCGTTGAAAGTAGGCCAGTCGATTTTCTATGCTGCCGGACACACGATGAGCAGCGGGCGTGACTGGGTCGCCTGGCGATCGTCGAGGGGAGAGAAGCTTACACAGGACACCGTCCTTCGGGAGAAACGCGAGATGCCCATTCCACAAGACTGCGCTTGCTGCAAGGCCGAACTGATCATCTTCGAGTTGACGGAGAACATGGCGGTCGCCGAGGACCCCGATTCGGAGGACGGGATCCGGAGACGCCACGGCCAGGCCGACGCCAAGGTGCTCGGCTTCTACCGGGGCGAGACTCCTGTGGATACGGACTTGCCGGAGGAGGAGCAGACGGTCGAGATCCACGACACGTTCGGTCTGTTCAGCCTGCCGGAGAAAGGCACCCGGGGGGTCGCGGCCTACAACGACGTGGATGATCGCTACGAGTTGATCTCGCTGGCGCCGCTGGTGACCAGGGCCTTCCGGCTGCAGACCGAGCTTGCCAAGTACAGCGATGAGGGAGCCACCGCGGAATGGCTGCGGTGGAACCCGGCGGACCATGAGGGCTACGGCGGCTTCGAATCGTTGGACCCGGCCGAGACGTTCACGGTCTTCGACTGGCGGCGAGTTGGGTACGAGGGTGACGCCGGGACGTACGGCGCGGCCGAGATGCGCTGGGCCGACGGCCAGATCGAGGGCGGCTACCAAAGCGAGCCGCTCCTGGTGGGCGTGATCTGCGACTTGGCCTGCCCGGGCGACGACTACCAGGGATACTCCAGCCCGTAGTCGTCCGGAAAGGAAGCCTGCGTCCGCCTGTTGTGGTGCTCCGATGCCCCAAGGAATCCTGATATGAGCCACTGGTGGTGCTGTTGCTGCCCAGAATGCACGCTGCCGTCGAGCACCTGCTGCGCGTGTGTGTGCCCGGCACTCTGCGTGACGTTCACTCCCGACGACTGGGATCCCTACAAGGCCGAGCAGGTCGAGGCGTGCGAGACGGACACCCAGAAGTGTCGCCCACAGAGCGTCGAACTCGACTGGGACGACGAGCAGCAGGCGTACGTCGGCGCGATCGCCGGGCATGACCTGATCTATTCGTTCTACCGCAACGAATACGACGGCAAGTGCTATTTCTATCTGGAATCCTATTCGCTGGGACGGCATGAGTGGGAGGTCATTGCCGAAGAGGGGCAGTGCTATGGCCGCACGGACGAGTGCGTCCGCTGCCTCGACCTGCGGACGGCAGTGGGGGTGGAGGAAGAGCCGTACGAGGATTGTTCCGCCGGGACGCTGACCACCGAGTGCGTGAACTGGATCACGCCGATTACCTGCGCCACCTGCGCGTGCCTCTGCGAGTGCCTGTGTGTTGACCTGACGATGGACGGCATCGCCTACTCCGGAAAAGCCTGCTGGGACGAGTACCAGCAGGCGTACGTGGGTGACGTGTCGGGTCTGGACACTTACGGGGTCTGCCAGACGCGCACGGTCAGGTTCCCGATCGACCGCTGGGGGGACGTCTGCGACCCGGACGCCTATCCCGGTGAGCCGACGGCCTGCGAGCCGATTCGCGTCATCGACGATGCCGCCGCGGTTCCGGACTTCGCCCTTACGGGCACCTGGACGCTGGTAAACACCGAAGGCTACCGGGGCAGCGTTCGCACCGCGGCGGCCGGCACGGGCGCGAAGAAAGCCGAATGGCGGTTCACTGGCTTGCCCGCCGGGAGTTGGAGGGTGGCGGCGATCTGGACGCCGGGCGAGGACCGGGCGACGAATGCCACGTTTACCGTGCTCGACGGCACGCGCACCGTTGACTCCGTTTCCGTGGATCAGCAGAACGCCCCTGACGATTTTGCCTATGACGGAGCGAACTGGGAGCGGCTGGGGACGTTCAGAATCAACGGCAGCACGCTCACCGTGCGGCTCACCGACGACGCCAACGGCGTGGTGTGCGCCGACGCCATCCACCTGGAGTACATCGACGACCGCTGCGGAATCGGCTTCGAGGTCTCGGCCGAAGCCGGCGAGGCCGAAGAAGAATACGGCTGGATCAGCGGCGACTGGCAGCGGATGACCGAACCCTGCCAGTGGCGCGAAGTCAACTACTCGTGGTCCATCCAACGCAACCCGTACATCAGCGAAGACGATATTACCGCCTCGATACGCTGCGCTGAATGCAATGAGGTGTGCCGCCCCTTGGTGCGCCAGTGTTGCCCAAATGGAATTCCGCGGACACTCTATGTCACTTGGACCACTGCGTTCGGGAACCCCGGTGACATCTCGTTCATCGACTGGAACTGGGCGACGATCCCGATTCACTGGGTCGGTGAGAGAGTGTGGCGAGGGTACATAATCACCAAGGGCCCGCCGAGTGGCAATTGGACCGATACCGTCAAGTTCTGGGTGAGTGTGTCCTGCGATACCGACGGCGATCCTGCCAGCTTTGGCATCAGTTGGTGGACTACGGATTTACGCGACAACCCAATCGAGAGCGGCGGCTTAACCAGCAACATGATTGAAGATTGCGAGCAATCGTGCCAGGAAAACTGCTGGACCCAGGAGTGCCTAAACGCCAGGGGATACATCTGCTGCAATCCGTTCTTTATGTGCGGTTATGGCGCAGGTTGGTACCTTGACTACGCAGTGGTAACCGAATGAACGCCTGCCCACCTAATATTCCGCCACGCATCTGCGAAATCTACCAAGGCACCGCGCTGATCGATGGTCGGCCGATGCCTGAAGCCAAGCGCCGCGCCTACCTGAAGCGCTACGGCCTCACCCCGCCCGATGAATGGAATGTGTCCATGCCCTCTCGTGGTTTGGGGGACGTAATTGCGAAGGTGACGACGAAGCTGGGCATTAGGCCTTGCGGAGGGTGCAAGCGGCGGCAGAAGACGCTCAACCGCCTGGTGCCGTTTCGGCGGCGGAACACGACTAAGGTGGCCGTGCGACCGTCGACTCGCGCCCGCGGCCCGTTTGCCTGGCACCACGGGCCGACGCCGGAGTTCGTCACCACTGCCCGGCTCATGGAGGACGCGAAACGCCTGGCCTCGAAGCTCCCGGCCAACACGAGTCTGGTTATCGGCGTGGCCCGTTCGGGACTGAGCGTGGCCTCGCTCGTGGCCATGCTCCTCCACCGCCCGCTGGCGATTGTCCGGCAGTCGTCGAACGACCTGATCGACGGCGGCAAGGGCTGGCGGCTTACGGGCAACACCACGTGCGACGGCCCGGTGGTGGTCATCGACGATACGGTGCTCACGGGGAACTCTTTCAAACACGTGATGCCGATCGTGCGCCGTCGCTACCCGCAGGCAATCGCAGCCGCAGTGTACGTCAATCCGACGGCGCGGCTCAAACCCGACCTGTGGGTCCGCGATCTCCCCTGGCCACATCTGTTGGAGTGGAACCTCTGGAACTCGATCATCTCCCCCCACTGCGCCACGGACCTCGATGGCGTGCTCTGCCACGAGTGCCCGCCCCAAGAGGACGACGACGGACAGCGCTATGAGCAGTTCGTTAAGACCGTTCAACCGCTCTATCTTACCCGCCGGGTCACGATCCCAATGATCGTCACGGCGCGGATCGAGAAGTACCGCCCCCCGACCGAAGAATGGTTGCGGCGATACGGCGTGTCCTATGACGAACTGGTCATGGGACCCTGGAAGAGCAAGGCGGAGCGGGACCGCAGTGATGTCGCGTTATGGAAGGCCGAGCACTACCGGCGATTCCTCCAGCGCCGCCACGCCCTGAAGCCCCCGCTGTTCATCGAGAGCTGTTCCCGCCAGGCGGCACGGATCGCCCAGGCGGCCGGCGGGTTTGTGCTTTGCCCAGCGGTCGCCCGAGTGTTCGCTCCGGGAGACCAGGCGAGCGAGAACACGCTCGTGCCGACCGGCACAGCGTACCCGGCGATCGAGCGGCGAAACCTGATCTACCATGTATACCCCTCGCGGACCAACGAGGATTGGCGAGCCAATCTCGACAAACTACGGCTGCATAACCAGCTGTTCAACGGCACCCGCGTGATCGCGGTAGCCACCGATGAGAACACCGCGACACTCGACGAGGTCCAGACGTATCTCGGCTGGCAGCGTGTCGAGTGGCTGCGGTGCGAGAACGATCCGCAGCTCCGTGAGACGGCAACCTTTCCACGGCTGCTTGCTGCGGTCGCCAGCACGGCCTGGAATGAGGCGACGTTCTTCGCCCATACCAAAGGCAACACCACGGCTGACGACCGGGACGGCGCCCGGCGGTGGCGCAATATGATGTACCACTACTTGTTGGACCGGGCCGACGAATGCATGGAGCATCTCCGCCTGCATGCTGCCGTGGGCACGACGCGGATCTCGTGGCGACGTGGGACGCACTTCTGCTGGCCGTCGGGCATGACCGAGGACGGCACCTGGATGTTCGCCGGCGCGTTCTTCTGGTTCCGTAACGATGCGGTGTTCGCCCATCCGAACTGCTTCGACGTGCCGCGGGATCGCTACGGGGCCGAAGCCTGGCTCGGCCGGGTGTTGCCGATCGAGGCAGGCTGCACGGTCTTCCAGCCCTTCGACGAACATTTCCCGCAGAGCACACCCTCACCGTACGATCCCGCATACTATCCCCCAGAGTTCGACCAATGAGCGGCGGGCCGGGCACCGAATTGAAGGCAATTCTTCACATGCTCGGGATCGACTCGATCCCGGATTGCCAGTGCGATGAACATCGCGGTTGATGGACGAGAACGACATCCAGTGGTGCCCGCGAAAACGTCGAACTGATCGTAGACTGGATGGACGAAGAGGCCAAGCAGCGGGGGCCGGACTTTTCCCATCGCCTCGGCCGAGTCTTCGATCGTATGGCAATTCGAGTCGCAAGAATCAAGGAGAAACAGCAGGAGACATTCAATGTGTCGTTCTTTCCGCACAACTGCCGTTGATTATCTTGGAATTTCATGGGGCGGGTCCAGGCGGGACGGTGGCCGGCGGTGTGTGTGAGTGGGACGATGCGGGGCGCGGGGCGTAGCGCCGGGCAAGGGCGGAGGCAGGGCAACCGCCGGCCAGGTTCGGCAGCGGCGCCGCGCGTTGGGGGCATTCTTCATCCGGTCGTGCGACGCGGCAATGTCCGGCGCGCGGTCCGCATTCGAGTTCGCGATACTTAGGGCGAAGGCTCTCGACGTAAGTCGAGTCGGACTGGACTTACGTCGATGGTCCGTGTCGTAAGTGTTCACACCCTCGGCGGCGCGCCTTGACGTTGTGTCGAACGCGACATTTCCTTCCTGCGGCACTTTGCCCGTCGCGGGGCGGCCGACACTGGCCGCCCCGCGCGGCCACACTCCGCCGGAAAGGGTTTTCACGATGAAGAAAGCTTCCCGTTCGACTCGACGCTCCACCACCTCCCGTCGCCCGCGCAGCCGATCCTCCGGACACGTCGCCCGCCGCGGCCCGGCCGCGCTGCGGTCCTGGACCACCGGCGCGCTGCCGATCGTCGAGGACTTCCTCCAGCGGATGAAGCTCGAAGCGCTGCTCGCCGAGTTCCTCCCTGGCGACGATCGCCGCACCAAGATCCCCACCGCCCGCGCGGTGGTGATCCTCGTCAAGCAGATCCTGCTCTCCCGCACGCCGCTGTATGCCGTGGGCGAGTGGATCGCGGGACACGATCCGGCCGGCCTCGGACTGAAGCCGGAACAAGTGGCCGCCTGGAACGACGACCGCGGCGGCCGGGCCCTGACGGCCCTCTTCCGCGCCGACCGGCCGTCGCTCGTGCTGGCCCTCATGCGCCACATCGTGCGCCAGTTCGACCTCCATCTCGACGAGCTGCACAACGACTCGACCACCGTCTCCTTCTGCGGCCTGTACGCCAGCGCCAGCCAAGGGGCCGCCCGTCACGGCAAGCCGACGGTGGCCATCACCTGGGGCCACAACAAGGACCATCGCCCCGACCTCAAGCAACTGCTGTATATCCTCACCGTCACCCGCGACGGCGGGGTCCCGGTGGCCTTCCGCGTGGCCAGCGGCAACGTGACCGACGACCGCACCCACGTCGAGAGCTGGGACTTGCTCTGCCAGTTGGCCGGCCGGCGCGACTTCCTCTACGTGGCCGACTGCAAGCTGGCCACGGTAGAGAACATGAACTACATCGCCCAGCGCGGCGGCCGCTTCGTGAGCGTGCTGCCGCGCACCCGTCGCGAGGACGGCGACTTCCGCCAGCGGCTCCGCGCCGGCCAGGTCGCCTGGGAGCCGCTCGGGGACAAGGCCGACGATGAGGGGGAGGTGGTCGATCATTATGCCGTCGTTTCGCCGCCGGAAGCGCTTCCCGAAGGCTATCGGCTGTGGTGGTACTCGAGCACCCGCAAGGCTGAGCTGGACCTGGCCGCCCGCGGCCGGCGGCTGGCTCAGGCCCAGCAGGAACTGCGTGACCTGCAACAGCGGCTGCGGTCGCCACGGTCGCGGCTGCGGGAGGAGGCGAAAGTACTCGCCGCCGTGGCGGAGATCCTCGACCGCCATCAGGCCGCGACCTGGCTCCGGGTGCAGATCGACCAGCGTGTGGAAGAGACCTTCCGCCAGAGCCGCCGCGGACGTCCCGGCAAGGACACCACCTACGTCCGCGAGGAGTCGGTGCGCTTCGATCTGGAGTACACGATCGACGAAGCCGAGCTGGCCCGGGAGCGGCTTACCGACGGCCTCTTTCCCCTCGTGACCAACGACACGCAACTCGACGCCCGGGAGGTGCTTGAGGCCTACAAACGGCAGCCGCCGATCGAACGCCGCTTCGAGCAGCTCAAGACCGATTACCGCGTGGCCCCGGTGTTCCTCAAGGACGTGGCCCGCATCGAGGGCTTCCTCTGCGTCTACTTCTTCGCGCTATTGGCGGAGTCGCTCATCGAGCGTGCGCTGCGGCAGGCGATGCGCGACCACGGCCTGGCGGCCCTGCCGATGTACCCCGAGGACCGCGACTGCCGGCGCCCCACGGCGCGTCGCCTGTTCGACCTCTTCGACCCCACCCAGCGTCACGTCTTCACCCGTCCCGGCAGCGAACCGATCCAATTCACCACCAAACTCTCCCCGCTCCACCGTCAACTCCTCCGCCTCCTCTCCCTACCCGTCACGCTCTACCGCTGAACTTCCCCACCCTGCGATATTCGGAGAATATGGGATGCAGTTGTGCGGAAAGAACGATGTGTGTTTCACGCCGAGAAGAGTTCCCGCTCCTGATTGAGCAGAGAGGATATTCCATCGCCGCGGAAGTCGGCTGTCACCGGGCGAATTAAAACCAGCCACGAGCGGGTGAAATTCGAGCAGCCGGGGTGAATGGGTTGATTGTCGCCACAACTGCCAAGATTGACAGGCGCCGGCATCGGGGCCGGAGCCCGCGTTGGACTTGTTCTTCGATCGTTTCGGGGCGGCGGACGCGGCGGCGGACCCGGCGGGCGAAATGGCTGGTTTTGGCCTCTTGTCGGGCTCCGCGGCGTTTCCGGGTGTGCTGTCGTTGGCGGCCTGGTTGCGCAACCGATAGCTCTGCCGGTGATCGAGACAATCTCAGGATGGTGCAGGATGCGATCGAGGATCGCCGTAGCCGAGGGCCCATCGGCGAACCGAGCTTCGGTCGGTTTCCGCTCGCCCCAGTCTTTCAAGGGGCAGTTGCTGGTCATCATCGTGCTGCGGGTTTCAGAGCGCTGTCAGCGTGCCAAGAAGGGGATCGCCCCGGCAATCTCCGTCCTGGCGATTGCTGGATTCTCTGCGCAAGTGTCGTGAGTTACTGCAAGAACGCCGTCCCGGCACCAAATCTCTCGGTTTCCTCGTCGTACTGGAAATGGAACTCGTGCTCCCCGTCCGCCGTATCCCAAAACGAAACGTCCGTGCGGATCGCCAGATACTCGTCGCCGTTCTTCAGCACGTCGGATAGGGGCTGTCCCTCAGAATGCGCGTCGTCCGCCACGAGCGCCGACCGATCAAGTGTCAACTGACCGTCCCCGTTAATGCCGTGAAGGATCGACGACAGATAGGCGACTTTGGTTTCGCTGCCCGAGGTGTCGAGAATCTTGGTCTGGTGAATATCGACCGTGATCTGGCTGGCCGTAGACGCGGCCGGGGTGATGGCCGGCAGGCTCCGACGAGGGTAGGTCCGCAGATTGAGTCGTGGCTTCGAGCCGGGTGAGAGGTTGATGTAGGTCGCCGTGTCCAAGACAGGCTGGGCCGTAAAGCCTACATCGGTAGGCGTGCGGTCGCCCCAATCGCTGTGCGCCCGGAACACTACATTGGGACCGCCCACGAAGACAACGCTGCCGTCCGGGATCGTCGTGGTGTCGCCCACCGGCAGGTTGCCAGCGGCCCCAGCGCCAATCCCATCGCCCCCGGCATAGCCGGCCGCGATCTCGTTGGCGGGCGGCCAGGAGTCCGACTGTGGCAACGCCGCCGGCCAGAAGAAGTGGTACTTCTCCATCGTGCCAGCCAAGACCGGCACCAGGCACTCGAAATCCACGCAGTTGTCCGCCGAGTTGTAGTTGGCCTTCTCGACCACCGCTAGCACCGGCCCATTGGCCACGTAAGGCTGGTCGAAGTCCAGCGTCACGGCGTCGAAGGTCTCCAAGTTCAGCTTGTTCAAGAACGTCTTGAACTTGATCCGCTTCCAGGTGTTCGACTTGCGGATCAGCCAGAAGGTCGCGCATTTGTACACGATGTCCGGCTGGTTGTAGATGTAGAAGTCGTATTCCTGCTCCTGGGTGACGTACTTGGCGACGTTGTGACGGAGGATGATGGTCTTCTCCGCCTTGTCCTTCGGCTGCTCCGAAATATCCGCCCAACTCAGCCGCCAGCGGACCTTCATTTTGGTTACGATGTCTTCCGTGCCGGTAAGCTCGACCTCGATGCCCCGTTCGGCGTCGATGTCGCTCACGGTGATCGTGCCGGCCGGCATCGGCTCCTCCGGCAGGTACTTCAAGTAGAAGACCCCGTTGCTGAGCCAGATGGCGCAGCGGGCCTGGAAGGCGATCTCCTGCAAGATCTGGATCGCGTTCTTCCGCTCCAAGAGCGGGAAGTTGGCCGGGAACGGCTGGAGCTTCTCCTGGACGTGGTTGAACGATGCCTCGTCCCAGGTCAGGTCCGTGTAATTGGCGATCAGGTACTTGATGATTTCCACAATGTCCGGGCCGACGCTCGACTGGAATGTCACGTAGAGATCGTCGCTCCAGCCCTGGTCCGTGATCGAGGAGAGCGGTTTGTTGACGACGATCTGCACGGCAGTCACGGAGCCGTAGGTCGTGGTCTCGACCCGATAGAGGTCGGTCGGCACGTCTACCAGCCGCCGTTCGCCGGTGAGTTGCTTGTAGGCTTTCACCGCCAAGACAGTGCCGGGCACGATGGAGGCGATGTAGGTAATTGGCTCGTCGCTGGCGATCTTCACCGATGCGCCGGGATCGACCCAGAAATGCTGGGCCACCGGCTCGGTGTCCATCTGGTGGGTCGTGGCCTGGCTCGTCGTGCTCACGGTTCCCCAGTGGACGATCTTATTCACCCAGGACGGGCGCGCGCCGCAGCCGGGAGGGATTTCGTCCTCGTACCGATAGTAGCGGGTCTGCGTCGGCTCCAGGCAGACGGCGGGCTCCTGAGTCTTTTGGTTATAGGCATCGGCGGCCGTGGCGTCGTCCGCCGGGTGTTGCCGGCTCTGGACGTGGAACAACTCGCCCTCGAAGTGGCCCGTGAAGAGACCGCCGTTGATATTGATCGTCAAGGTCCGCCCCTGGGGAAAATCCTCGCCACCGAGGATGCGGATAGGATTCTCGCCCAGCCCCTTGGCGTTGGCCTCGCCGATCTGCTGCTGCCGGCGGGCCAGGGCGCAGGCCCGCTGCTTGTCGCGGCGGGCCACGGCGTAGTTGATCTGCTCGTTCAGCGAGTCGATGCGCTCTTGAAGCTCGGCCGCCTTTTGGGCATCCACCGGCGGGTGGAAAGAGGGTGCCCAACAGTCCTTCACCTCCTTGAGGTGATTTCGCTCAATCACCATCAGCATGAGGCTCATGGTGAACTGCGAGTCGTCGGCACCGTCGGGCATGGAGGCCCACAGGTCCATGCCGCTCAAGATGCCCACGCCGGTGAGCGTCGTTCCCGTGACGGCGTTGTTGATCTGGAGCGTGGGGCAGTTGACCACCTTGCCGAAGATCATCGGCCACGCCTTGCCCACCATGTCCGCCGGCAGGT
Organism: Thermoguttaceae bacterium; assembly: GCA_040766885.1. Classification (GTDB taxonomy): domain Bacteria; phylum Planctomycetota; class Planctomycetia; order Pirellulales; family Thermoguttaceae; genus JAXGPP01. The sequence continues at coordinate 28,345 of JAXGPP010000002.1, forward strand.
AGGGAAACTGGCCCTCCTCCGCCGAGAAGCCGATCTCCTTGTCTTCCCGTTGCGAGAGGATCGTGAACTTGACCGTCCGGTCCCGCTCGCTCCAGGTGATCGGCGAACTCACTTTGCCGCTGAACAAGAGAAATCTGTCGGCCAGATCGAGGCCGGTGAAATACTGGTACACCCGGCAGGTTCGCTTGTGAACGTCGTGGGCATCGATGATGGTCTTGATCGTGCCGTCCGTGTCATCGAGCGTGACGGCAAGCTGCTGGGAGCCGCTGTTGTTGGAGACGTTGACGACGTTATCCAGGTCGCCGAGTTCCACGATCCGGCCGGGGATCGACCCCACGGTGCGGTCGGCATAGGCCGAAGTACTCCCGTCCACCCAATCCACCTCGATGATAGTGATCGGCTCATTGCCGTGCCGTCGCGACAGCGTGGCAAGGCCGGCAGCAGAAATGTCGCGCATGGTACGGCTCCCTCATTGGCCTCGCTCAACTCTGTTCGACGCCCTCGAACTCAAGCTCCACGGCATACAACTCGCCACGCGTTAGCGGCGGAATCGCCGGGGCCGCCCGGCCTCGCCCCTCGAACTCGACCGGGTTGCTCGTGAAGTACCCCAGCCACACCCGGTCACGATGGTCGGTGATGCGGAGCGGGGACGCGTGGTAGGCTCGCAGGAAGGCTTCCAATTCCAGAGCCTTGATCCGCGTGAGCAGGAATGTCCAGCGGAGCTTCCGCCGGCCAGGGCGTCGGCGGACGTAGGTGTAGCGCGTCCCGTCCACCGCCGTCTTCCGTGTCACCGTATCCAAGAGCCGTTCCTGATCGCTGAACTGCGGACTAGGCAGGACGGTCGTGGTCTGAAGATGGGGATGCGGAGCTTCAAGCTGGAACATGGTCGCACCACAGCTTTCGGGTCATACAGTCACGCCAAGGTCTTGCCGCACGGTCGCCAGTTCCGCTTCCAGGGCGGCTTTCACCGCGGGGTCGGCCGCGCTGGCGATGGCCTCCAGCAGCGTGCGCTCCCGCAAAAGCAGGTGGCAGCCCCGGGCCAGCAGACCCATGACCTGGGCCACCAGCGCAGAGCGCGCCGCCTCGACATAGATGTCAGGAATGACGACGGCGTCTTTGTGCGACTCGTCCGGGTCCAGTTCGGCCAGATCGTAGTTGTAGTTGCGGAAGAGCAGCGAGAGACTCTGGCCGCGCACCGTGTTGTCGCCGTTCACTTGGGTGCGGAGCACCATCTGTGACAGGTACAACTCAGGGTAAGTCTTCGCCGGCACTGGCGGCTGCTCGGTCGGCTGAGGTGCAGTGATGCGTGGAAGTTCCATGCGATTCTCCTCGATCAATAATCCGAATAGCCGGTGAATAGGCCGTTTTTGAACGTCAAGCGGCGCGTCCCGCCGCCTACTCTCGCCACGTCCACGGTGCCGCTCCAGCCGGCTGAACCGTCATCGGAAACAAAACTGCTTGCTCGCAGCGCGCCGTAAATGTTGACCTTGCCGGTTCCGACAACATCCGGGTCAATGACCAGGTCAGTGCCGTTGTAATAGATCTCGGCGTCGTTGCCGGTGCCGAAAACGATCTTCCGGCTGTCGGCCAGGGCGAAAAGAATCGTGGCCGTGGAGGTTATGGTGCCGCGAACTTCCAGCGTTCCTCCGCCGCTGACAAGTGGGTTGATGATGAACTTCGCTCCGTCGAAAAACATCGTCGCGTCGTTTGAGTCCCCAAACGAGAATCTCCGGTTGTCGTCGAGGTGGAAACCTACTCCGTCCACGACCACGTTGCCGGAGAGCGTGCCGGCGACCGACATCCCGCCTGCGACCCTTACGACGCCGCTGCCGACAACATCCGGGTCAAGCACCAAGTCGGTGCCGTCGTAGTAGATTCTTGCGTCAGCGCCGGTGCCGAGCGTTAGGGCCTTATTGTCCAACAGGGCAATGCCCTCCTTGACAGACAACGTGCCGGCCACAAGCGACATCCACACGTCGTAATCCGCCCAATCCGTGCTGAGGTCGCGCTTGGTGCTGATGGCGCGGCCCCAGTCGAATCCCATTCCGTCCGAGCCGAGGACCGTTATCAGCCCTCGGCCGCGCTTATTGAGATAGCTGGTCGGGTGGTCGAAGTATTCGATGGCCGCTCCACGCAGTGTGGCCCCGCCCTCGTCGCCAAGGAATCGGAGTTGTGATACGCCACCGGTGGTGTAGTGGTCGTTGTAGAGACACAGGATCGGACTCCAGCCCGTCATCACCACCTTGTTGCCGATGCCATCATAGTAGATCCTGGCATCCTGTCCGGTCCCGAGAACGATGGCCTCGTTGTCGGGAAAGGTCACATCGCCACTGATTGCCACGGTGGCGAAATCCAACTCCAAGGTCGAGCCCTGGGTGTTGTTGTACCCGCCGATCTTGAGCGGTTGGTTGGCGTTGAAGGCGTAATTGCCGGACTGTATGTGATTCTTGCTCGCCAGCCCAAGTAACCGAAGCTGCGTATTGGCATCTGCGCACTTGAAGCGGGCGTCGTATGTCGAATTGCCGGCTGGCGACGTGAGGGTGAAGGCAGCCGCGATGGCCTGGATGCCGGCCACGGCGCCGGCATTCAGGCCACAGAGGTAAATCTGGCCGGCAGCCACCGTGTTCTGGAAGTAGATGTCGTTGCCGCTCGGCAGGAGCCGGAAAGTCGCGGCGGCGCCGCCAAACGTGGAGGTTATTCGCAGCGCAACTGGCGTCTCCAGGACCGGCTCATAATAGCCGCCGGCATCGACCGACTTAATCGCCAGCGACGTGTGCGCCGCCGTGTCGATGGTCGGGGCGAAGACGGCCAGGGTGTTGCCCACGGCTCCGTGTACGACGTTCAAACGGTCGAGCGCATTCACACCGCACGTGTTCAAGGTCAAGATCACGCTGTTGTTCGCACCGAGAGCCAAGGGACTTACGGTCGTCGTCCAGATCGTCGCGCCGTTGGCGGTCGTGGAGGCGTTTAGCGTCAGCGTCGTGCCGCCCGACCGCTGAATCGTGACCACGCGCGAGCCGGCCGTGCTGAATGTCGCATCGCCGTACACGGTCAATAGGCTCGACGCCGGCGCGGCATCGAGCTTCATCAGGGTGACGCGTGACCCGGCCTTCGCACCGTGCCAGATGATCGCCACGTCTTCCGACCCGGCCGTGGCGTCCGTCCACACCACCTGCTGCACACACGCCTCTTTGAGGGCGTTGGCCGAGTCGTGCAGATAGAAGTCCCAGTTGACGCCGAAACCGGCAGTCGGGGTGCCCGTGCTGCGGTGCTCGAACCGCCAGGCGTAAAGCTGGTCGTTGATAAGCGCGGTCTCGGCGGCGATGTGGAGCAGACCGGCGGGCGTTCCGGTCAGCGAGCCGACGCCAAGCTGCCCGGCATAGACGATGCCCGTCGTGGTCAGGTTCTCGTCGTCGAAGCCGATCGCGCCCGTGGCGCTGGTGATCGCCGCCCCGTCGATCGTGATGCTGTCGATGGTGAGCGCCCCGAACTCGACGGTATCGTCCGGCCCCGTCTGACGGAAGCTGCCTTGGTCGATGATAAGAGGGCGAACCATTGCCTGCCTCGCGGAAAGAGAACCGCCGCAGCCGGAGCGCGGCTACGGCGGGCTGTAGGGTGACACTCAGAGCTTGATCGGATCGCGAATCGAGATGTCCAACTCAGTCGTGCTCAAGGCCAAACCGATGCGAACCACGTATTGGCCGACGCTGCTGGGCGGTGTCGCGGTGATCTTTCCCGGCGTGGCCGGGTCCAGGTAGTAGACCGTCCCTGGCGACAAGCCACCGGTTGTGCCCGCCACGGCGTCCCACTCCACGGTCGTCGCCACCAGAATGCCATCCGTCTGAACGACGCCCGGCACGCCGGCCGCTACCGAGACATCCTTGACGAGCCCCAACAGTTGGATCGTGGCCGAGGCGTTCGCCTGCCCTTTGTCCATGTCACCGTTGGCCTTGACGTAGACCGGCGTACCGATCACCAGCGCGCCGGCGTTGCCGTTGACCTTGCTGGCCACATCCACCTCGCTGACCGAGGCGTCGAGCGTGTCGCCCGCCTGAAGCTGCTCGATCTGTCCATCGCGCAGCACGAGAGGTTTCTTGGCAGCCATAACTGATCCTTTCTACAGGCGGATGGGCAATTCGATCTCGATGTCGAAGGTGGTCGTGGAAACGGCGCGTCCGATGCGAACGACGTAGCTCCCTCCCGCGGTCGGCGCAATCGCCGTGATGCGACCAGGCGCGCCCGCGGCGAGGAAATAGTTGCTTCCGGCCGCCAACAACGCAGCGCCTGCCACGGCTGTCCAGTCCTGGAGCGTGACGCTTCCTTCCGAGATGTAGCGGGCCACATGGCCGGGCTCCGCCGCAACGGTCGCCAGGCCGGCGACATGGACCGCTCCCGCCAAGTCGGCTTGCGCCAGTTCAACGTGTCCGGTCGTTTTGACGCAGAGCGGCTGGCCGGCGGCCACAAGGGCATCGCTCTCGGCCGTGTACTCAGCTTCGCTCGGCGGCACAGGCACCTCCGGCTCCAGCGGAGCACAATAACGCAACGCGGGCCGGACGCGACGTAGCGGCGTGCCCGGCGTGACCGGGATCACCTGGGGACCCCAGCTCGGGTCCAGTTGGCCCTCGAACTCGAAACTCGCCGAGAAGCTGTTGTGACGGTCTTCCACGACGGGATCGGTCGGATTGACGATCACGCCGCGCCAGAATCGCTGCTCCCAGTCGATCAGGCCGATCTCCTCGCCGAGGTGGTCGGCCATGAACCGGATCAAGGTTTGCGACTCGTTGGCCCGCAGCCCGGTGAACGAAACCACCAAGGTCTGAATCTTGGGCCAAATCGGGTCGGCGTAAACGATGAGCGTGCCACCGCGAGTCTCGCGATGGATGCGGTGGAATTGCAGGCGGTCTCGGTTGCCGAATTCCGGTGCCCGCAGCGTCACCGATTCGGTGACGGGACCGGCGGGCGGGTAGACCAATTGGAACGGGGCCGTGATCCCATCCAGCGGCGCGGCAAGCGCGGCCGGCGGCGGCTCGGGATGGTCCGCGTGTCCCGCCCCGATGAACGGGCGATACCACTGAAGGACAGCAGCCGAGACGAGAGAGTACGTCGCCGATTGGCGAAGATCGAGCGCCGAATCTGCGTCTCGCGGCCCGGTCCACCCGGCCCCGGCCTCGGCCGCCAACTCCAACGCCGATCTGGCCGGCTTGCACTTATCGACCGTCGCCGATTGCGTGAACGCCAGCCAGTGCCCCACATCCCCGGTCTTGTTGGGCCGGATTTCGCCCAGCAGTCCCAGGACGCTCTCGGCCGAGACATTGACGGCCGTGGGCTTGACCTTGACGACGGACGCCGATTGACCGAGCGGAATCGGCTGGTGGACCAGAATCGGCAGCGGCCGGCTGGGGCTCGCGGCATCTTGGAGGCCCTCGATCCGCTCGACCATCCGGTCAAGCTCGGGATCGTACTCCGCCGTGATAGTCTGAACCGGCGTCTCAACCGACAAGTACCACGGCCGAGCGGTGACTTCGGTTTGGACCAGAGCCAACGGGCTTTCGGCGGCCAGTCTGCGCACGACAACGACGGACGCATCGTCCCACAGCTCGATGAAGTGCCAGGCCCACCCCGGGTGCGCGACCGAGCCGGCCGCCGCCGTTTCCAGGCTGACCGTCGATTCGGCACTGACCAGCGTAGGGACGACATGAAGGCAGGTCGCCGCGCTGGTCAGGTCAAGGGCGCTCGTGGCAGCGGCAGCCACGATATTGTTCCGTCCCGCCGCCACGGTCAGGCAGATTGCTGACTCCGCCGTCACGTCCATGACGACCTGAAAGACGCGCGCCGCTTCGACGGAGAGCGCCGGCGCGCTCTCGGCTGCCAACTCCCGCACAGCCGTGAAGTCGGCGGTGGTCTCCAGGTTGACCGTGGACTCAGCACTGCCGCTGCGAAGATCGTTGCGGGCCGCCGCATCAACCAGACCCAGGGCACTCTCGGCGTCCGCCGCCCGTGCGACCGCGAGATTTGCCGCCTCGTCCAGGGCCAGCGTGGACTCGACCGCCGCCTCAAGCGGCCACTTGAGGAGCACTTCCACGGCCTGTCGGGTGACCAGGAGCGCCATCACGCCCTCGCTAAGCCGTCAGTTTGATGCCGAACTGGGCTCCGTTGACGCCCGCCGCCGTCCAGGTCGCCAAGGTGGCCGGGTCTTGCACCAAGAGCGTGGAGAACTCCCGGTAGGCGGCCAGACCGACCGATCCGGCCGCCTGGTCATATTCGGTCCCGCCCGATTGCACCACGGCGGTCAGGTTGCGGGCCGTGCCATCGACCCGGGCGCGGGTGTTCACCTGCACGGCCAGGACGTGGCCGGCCACGTCGCCGTACTGGAACAAGTCCTTGTTGCCGGTCGTGTCCGTAGTGAGGTACGTCGCGTCCCCATCGGCGGGATTGTCGTCCACCAGGGCGTAATGGTCCGCGCCCGCGCTGGGCGTCCAGTTGGGCGTGCCGTAATCGGCGCTCGGCAGGATCGCCTCGATCCGAACTTCGCCGAGGAAGTCGTTGATCCCGGCGGTGCCGTCCGCGATGTAGATGTCGTCCAGCCCACCGCTCTGAAGGTACAGTTCCAGCGTGTCCGCGCCGCTGGAAGTCCGGCCTTGCAGGTCCACTCCGGTGGCGGCGATGTCCACCGATCGGTTCACCCGCACTTCCGTGCTGCCGGAATCGGCAATCGTCGCCTTCCATTCGATGTAGTACCACTGTCCGGGCTGAAGCATCGTCGCACCGGTGGCGCGGACCACGTCGCCGCTGTAGACCTCCAGATAACCGCTGCCGTTGCGGCGCAGTTCGCACTGCGCGGGATAGTCCCCGAACGATGGCAGCAGCGCCAGGATCGTGCGGACATAGCCGAAGTCGCCCGCCTTGAAGGCCAGCCCGATGGTCCAGGTGGACTGGTTGTCGAGATACCAGATGAGGACGTTGCTACTGGTGTCGTTCAAGGCCATGCCGCCGTTGCGGCCGGCGATCAGGCCCGGCGTTATGTAGGGGAGCGACGACTGGGGATATTTCAGGATCAGGTCGTTGCGCAGGTCCGCGCCGCTTCGTCCCGCTGCGCCGAACGTCTCGAAGCCCTCGATCCAGCGTAGCGCCATAGATCGCCTCCAGAGAAGAAAGGCCGGACGAGGCTTCTTGTCGACGACCTCGTTCGACCTGTGGCGAGGGAGTCTCCGATTACGCGCTGACGGTGTACGTCACCTTCAACTGGTCCTGGGCGTTGACCGGCACGTCGCCGGTGCCAAACAGCGCCGTGGCCCACAGCACGGCCCCGGCCGCCTGGTAGTCGCCCTTGTTCTGGGCGTTGGCGGTCCCGCCCACCAGGAACAGCCCCTTGACCGTCCCACTGCCGGTGATGTCGAAGACCACCGGAATGCCGTTGGTGATCGCCTGGCCCGAAGCTGCGCCTTCGGTCCATTCGGGTCGGGTGCTGGCGCTGCCGGCGTTGGCCGGGTCGGTGTAGTCGGTGAACTCGTCCCAGCCGTTGCCGGCCTGGTTGATGTTGGCGTAAGTGTCTCCGGCGGCCAGCGCGCTATAGCCGCTGTTGTCGATCAGGCCCAGCCACCAGGTCGTAATGGCCGAGACGCCGTGGAACATCACGTCCAAGAGCTTGTTCTTGCCCTCGTTGGTGATCCCGTTGGGGAACTCGTAACGACCGATCCTCACTCCCTTGCGGAAGTGCTCGACCACGAACCGGCCACGCGGCTGGAGTTGATCTTCGCTCTTGCGGGCGCGGACCATGCTGCAACCCGCCGACTGCTCGACGTTCGTTCGACTGACGCTCATAGGTGTCCTCTCAATGAAAAGGGGGTTACAGGGTTGCCGTGCCGCGCCGTAGTTCACGGCGAATCATCGTGGCGAAGCTGCGGGCGGTCTTGGAATCCAGCTTAAGCCCCTCGCCACCGTTGACCGTGAGATTGATGTCGCCGATGTTGGTGACGCTGCCGCCTTCGCTGCGATAGACCGGCTGGACGCCGGCATTGATGGCGGTCAGTTGCGCGGCAAACCGCCGCGCCGAGCCGGCGTTGATGACCACCTCGCCCGGCGAGAGCATCGCCGGAATCACGTCCGTGCCCTGGGGCCTGCCGCCGGTGGCGAGGAAGTTCCATGCTTTGCCGCCGTGCGCCGCAGTCAGGGCCGGCGCTTGGACACTCCACGAAGCTGATGCTGCATCCCACATGGCGTCGGCCAGACTTTGTGCCTGACCGACCAGCCCGCTCATGTCGATCTGCGCGACCTTCGACAGAGCGTCTCCTGCGGCCTGGGCACTGGTCTTCATCCTCTCGGGGCTTTCCTCCGACTGCTTGAGTAGCTGCCTCGCCTGCTCCAATGCTTCCTCCAGGCGCGGGATGCGTTTCTCGGCCTCTTGGGCGGCCTCCCGACCGGCGTCCAGCATCTTCTGCCCAGCCTGGACTGTCTTGGCCGAGGAAGTGACGTTCTGCGCCTCCTTGATGAACTGCTCCAAGACTTCCTTGGCTTCCGGCGAAGGCTTGAGCGTGCCGATGTAGCGCTCGTAGGCCGCCTGCAAATCGGCGAAGTCCCTCTCCGAGACTTGTGCGCCCGCCTTGGTGAACTTCTGCGCCCGGTCCATGAAGCCCTTGACGGCCTCGCGCGTCAGACGGGACCACTCGGAGTTGGGAGCCAGAAGCAACTGGAACGAGCCGAACACGCCCACGTCCGACGTGGCGAACTGATCGACGTATTTCTTCAACTCGGCTCGGGCGTTTCCGGCCCACTTGGTCAAGCTCTCTTGGGCATCCTTCTGCGCCTTGACCAGTCCCTCGTATTCCGTCCGCTTGCCCCGCGCCTGCTCCAACTGCCGTTGCAGATGGTCCACCGTCTCTCCGGCGCTCATCCCTTTGACTTCCGCCGCCAGCTTCGGGTCTTCCTTCAGCGCGCCTTCGATCAAGACTCGGATCGGCCCCACGCCCGTTTCGATCTGCTCGCGCAGGTTCGCAAGCGACTTGGGGACGGCGTTGAGTTTCTCGATGTCCACCTCGCTGACGCCGCCTTCCAACGCCATCTCGATGCGGCGCTGAAGCTGGTCGAAAGAGAGCAGGTCCGCCACGCTGACCTGGGCACCGCCCAGGTACAAGTCCCGCAGACTCTTGACATTGGCCCGCAGCCGGGTTTCCTGCTCCTTCAACTCTTTGGGAGATTTGTCCTCACCCTTTTTGTCAAAGGCATCCAAGTCCTCCAAGATCGACTTCATCAGAGTCTTCATCTGATTGAGCCGACCCTGCTCCTTGGCGGCCTGGTCCGCCAGCCTTTGCGTCCGCTCGGCTTGCAGCCTCTCCAACTGTTTCTCGGCGTTGACCTGGGCTTCCAGGTTTTGCAGGATGCTCCGCTCTGCCTGGTATTGGAGCCAGGTGTTTTGGGTCTCCTTCGCCAGCGCCGTCCCCTCGTCGAGATATGCCTTCGCCCGCTGCTGGATCGTCTGGGCGCGCTGCACGTCGTCGGCCGTCTGGGCGCGGGCCAGCGTGTCGTTGGCCAGCTTCTCCAACTCCCAGGCCCGGCGCAACGTGGCATCCGCCTTGTGCTCCGTGTTCAATTGCAGCCGTTCGTTGCGCTCCTTGAAGAGCCGATCATCGACTTGCCCCTCCAAGGCCGCCCGGCGATTCTGCGATTCCTGCGTCATGCGCAAGGCGGCATTGGCGCCGTTGCGGTACGCTGCGACGACGCGCTCCTGGGCCGCCACCATCGACTCCATGACGCCGCGAGCACTGCGGACAGCCTCCTCGTTCTTCCTCTTCAACTCGTCCAAGGCCCGGAAATAGTGACGGCGAATCTCCGCGGCTCCCTCCGCCCACTCGCTCTGAGCCGCACGGTTCTTGGCCTCCTCCACTTCCCTCCACTTGCGCAACTCCTCGTCCTTGCCGCGCATGAAATCCAGCACCGCCTTGTTGCGGGCCTCGGATTCCTTGCGGATGTTGGCGATGTTGACCTGGGTGGCATAGGTCTGGTAGCCCACCAAGGCCGCCAGCGCCGCGACGATCCCCCCAATCGCCAAGGCCACCGGCCCCATCGCCACCAGCTTCACCACCCCCAGTGCCAAGGCAACGCCGCCGAGAGCCGCTGCCGCCGGGACCGCAGCCGCCGCCAGCGCCGTCAAGGCCGCTGCCAGCTTATCGGCTCCGCCAATCACCTCCATGATGTCGGCCAACACCTTGGTCAGTGCCGCCCCGAAGCCTTGCGTCAGATTGACCTTCAGCGCGTTGATCTGCTGCGTCAGGCGTTCCGAATCCGTGGAACGGAACTCCGACAAGAGCTTCTGCAACGCCTCGGGGGTGCTCTTGGCCATCGCATCCAGGGCTGCCGTATACTGCTCCGCGCCCTTTTCGCTGGACAAGCGGAAGGCCGCCAACTCCGCCCGCACGTTGCGGAACGACTCGGCGATCTTTAACGGCGCGCCCTCGGCCGCCTCCTCAATGGCCTTGATCGCGCCGGCAAGGGTCTTGGCCGCCACCAACTGCGTGGGGTCAGAAAACCCCATGTCCCGGACGACCCGCTTCATATCTTCCGAAGGCTTGAGGAAGGCGACCATCGCCTGCCGCAACGCGGTCACGCTCTTGTGCGCGTCGATGCCGCCGATGGTCATGACGACCATCGCGGCATTCAACTCGTCGATGCTGACACCCAATTCGGCTGCAACGGGGTACGCCTGACCCATGACGGCGGCCAACTCTTCGCCGCGGACCTGACCGAGGTTGATCGTGGTAACGAACTTCGCCGTCAGGGACTCGGCGGCGGCGCTCGTCATGCCATAGGCGTTCATGGTGCCCGTAAGCAAGACCACGGCCTGGCTGAAATCCATCACGCCGACCTTGGACAACGCCATCGCCGCCTGCATCACCCTCGTGCGGTCGGCCACTTCGGTGAACTGATTGGAGAGGGTTTGATAGTAGCCTTCCGCCACTTGGGGCAAAGGGATGTTTGCCGCTTTGGAAAACTCCGCAACCTCCCTGGTCAACGATTCGCGGCTCGTGGCCAGCGTGTTCTGAATCTGCGCGTTCAAATCGCCGAAGCGGGGCGCAATCGTTTGGATTTCCGCGATCCGCCGCTGGAACTCGACGCTCGCCTCCACCGCCTCGCGCAGGGCGTCCCGAACCTGGCTCATGGCCCGCACGATGGTCTGCGTCATCACGACGCGGGCTATCGTGTTCCAACTGACGATCAGTTCATCGCCTTTCTTCTTCGCGCCGGCAGTGGCATTGGCGGCGTCATCCATGCCCGTCTTGATCTTCTTGGCGGCGTCCGCCCCGGAAGTGCCCACGTTCCGCAGGGCGTCATTGAGTCGCTTGGTCTCCGCCTCCATGCCAGGGGGCAGCCAGAAACCTTGCCCCGCCCCTTGCGCGGCCGTCATCGAAGCTGCTGCCCCTGGCGTTGCCGGGACGCCCATCTTTTGGGAGGCGCTGGCGAGACGGCCAGCCGCACTCGCCAGCCCGCGCATCGTGTCCAGAGCCGTCTTGGCCCGACCGTTGAACGTGTCCAAGGCATCGCCGAAGGCGGCGAACGCCCGGCCCGACGCTTGCAGCGCGTTCTCCAAACGCTGAAGCGCAACGAGCGCATCGCTGACGTTGAAGCCAAGTGTGTTGACAATCTGTTCGTCGGCCATGTCTAGCTCTTGACGGGGTATGACTTGACGTACGGGGCGACTCGGGGGAGCTTCACCTTGTCGGCGACCTGCTGAAAGGCATCAGCGCCTTTAAGTTGGAAGCCGTAAGGACCGGGCTTGTGCAGCCTGGCGGGCGGCGGGTACTTCGTCGGGTCCGGGTCCACGTTGGCGTCGTGGTACTCGTTCCAGACGAGCCACGGCAGTGTCGTCGAATAGGTGAAGGTGTAGACGCCTTTCGTCTTGTCCATTTCCATCGAGCCGTCGCCGGCCAATTGCCCGATGCCGACTCGTGGGCCGCTCGCGTCCACTTGGGCGTTGATAAGTTCAGCGACCCGCCAGAACGTCGCCCGCGATGCCCCCGTCCAGTTGGGAATCTCCAAGAGCACCGCCTCCAGCCACGCCATCAGTCCTTCCGCCAAGGCTTCCTTCATGTAGCGGTCGAGGGCCGTGCGGTACTGATCCACGCTGATGCGCGGAGCATGGAAGGAGTACTTGACTCTCATGGGTCAGGCCCCGCAGCGACAAGGATCAGGACTTCCGGCCCGCGCCCCAGGGCATCCGTGCCCCTGCCAACTGTGCTTCCCATTCGCTCTCGTCGAAACTTCGCGTCTGATCGAAAGCGACGATCAGCGCCTGGGTTTCCAGTCCGCACTCGTCCCAAGACGCCTTGACCCCCGGCGGCCGGATGCCTAGCCGTTCGCAGGCCCGCCAGACGGCGTATTCGCCGGTGCGGTAGCTGGGCCAGAGAATTCGGACGGCATGGGAACCTGACCACGAAGAAAAACCTCGCGGGCTTTCGCCAGCTTCGCCTCGTCCAGAGCATTGGCTTCCATCACCAGGGCCAGGACACGGTTGGCCTCGATCTGCGTTAGGCCGCCGTCGATCAGGTCTTTCTCCCAGTTGGCCCAGGTGCGCGGATCATCAAGCTCTACGGTGTCCCACTCGATGTTCGACGGCTCCAGCGAACGGGTCACGATGTAGCCCAGCCGCTTCTTGCCCCACTCCACCATGACTTGCTGGTAGGTGGGATCGTTCTCCTCGGCCACCCAGCCGTCCTTGGTGAACTTGCCCGGCGGCTTGGGCAGCGGGCACTTCACTTGGAACTCCTCCATGTCCTTCAGACCGCGCGCCCGAAAGACGATGTTCTGCTCGGCCCGAGGCAGGACCAGGAGCACTTCGTTACAGAGACCCTTGGGGTCGATACCGGCAATCTTCATGTTTTTCCCTCGCGCAAAAGGAAAGTGAGAGAGCTGCGGTGCCGGCACCGCTTGCCGGCACCGCTATTGGCTGGTCGTTGTGAAGCCAGCCCAACCGGCCTGGTTGACAAAGGGGCCGGGGAGTCGTCACTATGACGCCGACTCGCGCTCAACGATGGGCTCGGTGGCCTTGCACTTGCCCGTAATCGAGATCGTGGATTCCTTGTAGTTGATCTCGCGGGTCTCCGAGCGGAAGTCGGGGAACGTCACACGCTCAAGCTCGGACGTGCCGCAAGGCGGCGTGTGCAGAACCACCACATCCACGCAGTACGGCTCGCACAGATCACTCGATGCGCTCACCCACTCGGCCGCCCCGCCGACGCCCTTGATGGCGTCCATCGGGCTGACCGGCTCGCCGGTGCCCTGAGTAATGTGCTCGAATACCGCCTCCAGCTTCACGTCCATCGGCACCTCATCGCCTTCCTTCACCGTGTCGAGGTTGCCCCGGTCCTTGAGGTACTCGTACTCGTTGTGCTCGGTGTAGGTGAGGTTCCCTTCCCCGATTTTGATGTCGAGATTCTGCGGGCAGAACGTCACCACCGCGCCGTCGGCATACGTGCCCGCTCCAAGGGCTGGGGAAAACGTGATCTCGGTTGTCGGGCCGGCGTCGGCCGGGGTGCGGGCCGTGACGGTGTGGAACACCTGCGTCGTCTCGCCCGCGATCTTGAAACGCGCCCCTATGGGCACCTTGTCGGTGTCGGCCGTATTCAGGGCGATGGTGTCGATGGCAAAGCTGGTGTCGGTCGCAGCGGGCGGGGTGGACGGTTCGTTCACCTGGGCCGTGCCGCTCAGTCCGTCCTGCAAAATGACATCGCAGTCTCTTAATTCGATGCGTGCCATGTTCTTGTTTCTCCTCGTTATTGGTTGGTGGAAATCTCCATCCGGTAGCGAGCGTCTACCATCGACTGCTTCAAGCGGTCGGTCGGGTCGATCTGGCCGAAGTGCATCACGCGGATAGCGTCATGTCGGCCCTGGACCGGCGAGAGGCAGCCGACCAGGGCGTGCTCGTCGTCGCCAGGGAAGTTCCCGTACTTGTAGACGGCGATGCTGCCGTCCATTGCCTCCTGGAAGACGCCGATCTTCTGAATGATGGCGTATTGGTTCTTCTGCTCTTCGTAGCGGCTCACAAAAAGGACGTTCACCACGACCTCGATGTGATACCAAGCGCGGCTCACTTCTCTCGTGAACGGCCCCGTAATGCGGACCTCGCACCGATCCGTGGCGCTCATAAACTCCGTGGTCCGTTCATCCAAGCCTTCGATCAGAACGGGAAGCTGCTGGCCTTGGGCCACTTGCTTCAAGTAGGTCGCTAAGGATGCGAAGACCCAGCGTGCCCAGTTGGGATTGGCGGGCATGGCTACACCTCCCCTTCGGCCTGAGCGCCGAGCGTCAGGGAGGCAGTGGCTTCCGTGACTGTCCCAGCGCCGCCGATCGACTCGTCCACCAATTCCTTGCCGTGGATGACGTAGGCCGCATCGAACTCGTACTCCTCGAAGTTCTCGATTGCATACTTGCGGCCGTGATAAACGAGCCAATCGCTTTGCTTCAGGACCAGGTTAGGGCAGTCGCGGCGCTCGATGATGAACAGGCGCTTGCCTGCCTCAAATCCGCCGCCTGTGACCATCTGCTTATTGGCGGAGATCAGCGAGATCGACTGCTTCACCTCACGGCTGACGGTCTCGGGCAGGACGACGGCCCGGTGAAGTCGGGTCGCCGTCTTCGTCCGGGTCGATTCGCCGGTCCTCGTGTCCGTAGTTACCGTGCCGTTCTGGTAGACGACCACCGTGCCGCCGTACTGACGCTTCAGCGCGTAGAGCGCGCGCCGAATCTGCTGGTTCAATCCGTAGTTGGCAGGGTACGTCATGGCAGCGACGTGAAGTTACCGGTCCAGGGCCTTTTCCAGCCGCTCCATCATCAAGGTGTTTTGGGCGATCACGTCCGCACACCGTTCGACCAAAGGCATTAGCACGTTGCGTTGCTCGTCTTCGAGCTTCACGATCCGTTTGTTCATGCGACACTCGCGGACCCAGCTTTGCCAAAGCAAAACGGCAGTCACCAGGACCAGCGGCCCGTACTGTTTCAAGAGAGCGATCGCATCGGCGAACGTGTCGGCTTGTGCAAAGAGCAGTTCCATGAGGCAACTCCGTCCACCGGCAGAGGCAGTTGATAGCAGAGAGGCCGCCCGTCCAGGTATTGGCCCGGACGGGCGGCCGAATGCTCGCCACAGACAGGATTAGCCGAGCAGGGGGACCAACAGTCCGCTGTTCAGCACCGCCACACCCGCGAGGATGTCGCAGTTGACGATCAGGCCGCCCGCGTTGATGTCGTATTGGGCCAGCACCCGCATGGTGATGCCGTTGTAGTCGGCGTTCCCAACCATGACGCCCGCGCGGGTGTCCGGCAGGGCCAGCGGCCGGGTCACCAGGGCCAGTGCGTCCCGATGGAACGCCAGGTTCAGCGCGCCATAGGGGCCGGGGAACGCATCCTGGCCGTTGGTGACGGCGGCGACAAGCGGCCGGTCAAGGTACACGGTGCAGGAGGTGCCGCTTCCCTCGGACTCGATCACCGTGTAGGTGTGCCGAGCGGAGGGAGTCGCACCGAAGGCAAGCAACTGGCCGACCTGCGGGGCCTTGCCCGCCGTGACGGTCAGCGCGATCCCTTCGCTGTAGCCGGCCCCGTAGGCGGCAGCCGTTACGCACTTCACATAGCGGGTGGCCACGGCGTTGTCCTCGGTGCTGTACTTGAGGGCTTCGTTCAACTGGAAGCTATCCGCATCCGAGGCCGTCGCCCAAGTCGGCTGATCGTTGCCGGCGATCACGACGAATTCACCGACCGTCGGGGCCAGCACACTTGCCAGATCGCCCGTGGTTCCCGCGGCATACGGCTCCGTGACCGGATCGCTGTCGGTCTCTGACCCCGAAAGGACGCAGTTGACGTTCTGGTCCATCAGGGTCTCGAAGCCCAGAATGCGGCCGAGAGTGGCGTTCTCCAAAGCCGTCCCGCCGTCGCCGCGCTCGTTGGCCTTGATGAACAGGTCGGTCTTGAGCATGGCCGTCTCGCTCGTGGGGGCCATGACCAGCTTGCGGCCGTCCATCGGGGCCTTGGCCACATTCAGCTTCTCGCGGGCATCCAGCACGTAGTCCTTGGCGGTGCTGGCCGACAGTCCGCCGAGCTTGCCCACGCGATTCGACGGGCCGCCCAGATAGGCGTGGACCCGGCCCAACAGGGCGCGGTCGATGCCGCGGGCGATGGTCTGCATCGCCGGGCGGAGGTAAATCTGGCTCAACTCCTGGAAGGACTTGCTCCCTTCCCCGTCGCGGATCACGAAGGACGAGTAGAACCACTGGTCCAGCGGCACCTGCACGTTGGTGGCGGTGGCGTCCTGCTGGGTGAGCGTGGTGCCGTCCTTCTTGCGGCGAATCTTGAACTCGCCGGGGCGGCGGGTGTTGACCACATCGCCGAACTTGGCGATCTCGTTCTCGAAGTCCCGGTGAACGAGATTGGCCATGACCATGTTCTCTTCGAGCATGACCAGACCTTCCTGCGCCCACAACTCGGGGACGAAGGCGTCCAGGTTGTTTTCGTAGCAAGCCACAAACGGCTGGCTGAGGTACAAACGATTCATCGCTACTCTCCGAAGTCTCTCGTGTGACCTCTGCTCGTTCACTGCGGTGCGTCACCGTGACGTGCCGGAAGGAGCAGACCTTTTCTTACCAGCCCCCGAATCGCTAGCGGCCCTTCTTGGGCAAAGGAGCCAGTCCGAGCCATTCAGGGTGGGTGGCCCGAATCTCGCGGTACTGTGCGGCCGTCAGCTTCCGCACGTCTACCTTGCCGCTCAGACCCGGCGTGACGCCGCCGGTAGCGGTTCCCGCACCGATGCCCGAGACCACGTTGGGACGGAAGAGGTTGCCCCATTGCTCGGGCGTGTCCTTCATCTTCTTCACGGCCTCGTCGGGCGTGTACGCCTTGGTCTCCACCTCGCCGGTCGTCGGGTTGACTGCCTGCATCTCGACCATCGGCCGGAATTTGCCCATCAGCTTGCCGGTCTTGGGGTCCGTCTCCTCGATCATCTTCGTCTGTCCGCGAAGCTGGGTGACGATCTGCGAGGGGCTGAAGGCGTCGTGCTTGACGGCAGCGTCGGTCAGCGCCCGTTCGATGCTGGAGTCGCGGTAGAGCGTCTCGTAGAACGCGGCCTTCTTCTCCAGCTCTTGCAGCTTGGCGGCGTAGCTTTCCTCCACCTGCTTCTTCTCCATGAGAAGCTGTTCTTCCTTGCTGCGCAGTTGGCCTTGCAAGACCTCCAGGTTCGCTTGCAGGGCTTTCCGCTCCTGCTCCGTGAGACCCTGGCTGGCCAGCAGGTCCTTGTACTGCTTCTCGGTCTTCTTGAGCGTGTCTTCCAGCTTGCGGCGGTCGGCCGCCACAATGCGGTTGACTTCTTCCTGGGTGAACGTCCGTTGGCCGCCGGCACCCGCGCCTGTGCCATCGCCCGCCCCCGCGCCGCCTCCGGCACCGGCGTCGCCCCCCGCGCCCGTACCCGCGCCGGCTCCGGCTCCAGCGGCTCCGCCGTCACTTGCACCCTCCCCCTCGAAACAAGACCGCCACGGACGCGCCAGATACAGAGAGATGGACATGAAACACCTTTGCCCGGATAGGATTCATCGCAGAGCATCCGCCTAGTTCCGGTTTTCGGCGGGTCTGTCCCGGCAGTGGGCCGGTAAAAGGGAGCCAGGACACTCGCCTAGCTCAGTCGCAATAGCTTCAAGGCATCCGAGTCGCGCAAGAAAGGCTTGAGCAAGCGCCACGCGACAGAACTCGGCACCAAGTTGACGATGTGTTCGATGGGCAGTTGCGACCGCTCGTAGCTGGTCTTCACTGCCCCGTACCCCATCGAGTTGACGGCCAGGTTCTCCAATTCCAGCTCGGGGTCTTTGCCGTCCAGCAGGGCGTAGGCGATTTCATAGGACGCTACGCGGATCGCCTCGGGCACTTCCGCATGCGCGCCCCTGGGGAATTCCAAGGGTTGACTCGCCTCGCTTGCCCTGATCTCGTCTTGCGTAGCGGATGGGTTCGCCTGCAAGAGCGTATAAACGCTGTGCTTGTTGCCCTTGTAGTTCAAGCCGTCAATGATCCCTCTCGCGGCGATCAGTGCTTTCCGCCGATCGTTGGCCGATGCCTCTGTCCAGGCCGTTTCGTGCAGCCGGTTGGCAAAGTATTCGTCGGCCTCGTCCAGCGTGCCGTAGAAGGTGGCGTCGATGGCCATGAGACACCTCTCCTAGCAGGCGATCCACGAGTAGCCTTGATCCGCCGCCCCACCGACGATGTAGACCTTGTTGAGATTGTCTGCATAGATTGCTGGGGACTGTTGCCCGGCAGAAAGGATGAAGCCGTCCGCCGCGCCTTCCGCCGAATGGCCGATCATAATGACGCTCGTATTGGCTCCATTGGCGCGGAGCATGAGGTACTTCTTCACCGGCCAGCCAACTGCGCTCAGGGGCATTGACTCCGTGCCCACGGTGCCGCTTCCCGTGCGAAACTCGGCCTGCGATTCCCGGTCAACGTCAACCAGCATGGCGTATTCTCCTGCGTCAACCGCGTCAGTTGTCGCCGTGGTTGATCCAGGTCAACACGATGGTCCCATTGACCGTGAGCGTGTCGTCGCCCGTGCTGTCGGCCGCCGGTACGGCGAAGTTCAGATGCAGGTCAACCGCCGTGGAGGTGCCGTCGAATACGCCAGCTGCCATCTGGGCGGCAGCCGTCTTGCCCTTGAGCGTGCCCGCGCCCGCCGTCAGGGTGGCGGCGGTGCTCGCCACCACGTCGGCCTCGGTGCCGATCAGCGTTTCGTTGTCCACACCGGCCGCCGCCGTCCCATCGAGCCGACCACGGCGGCCCCGTCCGCGATGCCGCCATCACCGGCGGCCAGGTGAGGTCCTGCACGCAGCCGAGAATCTGAATCAGACCGGCCGGAAAACCGTAGACCTTGAGCGAGCCGTGGCAGCCGGCCAGATCGGCGTCCGTCATGGCGACGGCCACATCGGTCAGCGTCAGGACTGTGCGGCGCAGCACACCGTAGGACGGCCCTTCCACGGCCACCACCCCGGTGCCTGCCGCCGCACCGTTGCCGCTCGAAGGGTTCCGCAATTCCCGCTCGACGGCCATCACTTCCGCGGAAATCCGGTCCCAGTCTTGGCTGTTCGGATCGCGGATCGCGGCGACCCCCTCTTCGCGCTCCGGGTTGGCTGTGCGGCCGTCCCACGACTGGACTGGAAAACTCGGTGCAGCGTATGCCATTGATGTTGCTCCTGTCAGTCTTGGTTAAAGCGGCCCTTGCCGCGCACTCGCGGGGCCGTCGTGTCTCGCAAATCAGTGTTGCGGCTGACCGCCTTCTCGTCTCTGCCGGCGTTCGGATTGGCGGACAGGTCCTTCAAGCCCCGCGCCGCGGGATCGCCTTCGTCTCCGTCGCCGCCAATACCTTGGGACTCGGCGATCCGCTTGACGCGCTCGGCATGGTCCTCGCGAGCCTTGAGGTATTCGTCTTCGTCGAAGCCCAGGGCAATCGAACCGGTCCTTTCGCCGCAGAGGCCGCCGGCCACGGCCTGGATGATCGTCTGCGGGTCGCTGGTGGTGTAGTGCGCGGTGTCGATCTCGCGGTTGATCGCCCCCAGATCGTCCAAGCTGATCTTGCCGCCCAGGAGCGTCTGGACGATGCCTTTGGCCAGCTCCCGCTTCACCCGCCGGCCGGGCACCTTCGACATCAACTTCTCCAGGTCCTGCGCTTCCTTGATGCGGTCGGCGTCCGACTTCAATGAATACCGCTCCGGGTACTTGATCGTCGCCACGTCGCGTTTGCTCGGGTTCCGCTCCTCATAAGCTGCCCAGAATTCAGCGATCTGCCGTTCGGCGCTTTCCAAAAGCAGACCGATGTAGCTCAACCCCGCCTCAAGGCCCTGGTTGTCCATCGCCTTCGACTCGGCCGAGACCCGCACGGCCAGACTTGACACGGCCAGGTTGACCAACTCGCGGATGTCCCGCTTGACCCGGTCCTGCAATTCCAGGCTCGCGCGCAGCGGCTCGGACGAAGGATTGATGAAGGCCGGTGCGTCCATCCCTTTGTCATAAGTGCGGCCGTGGGTCGCACCAACCTTGATGCTCGCGTCCGCCGCGCCTTGCCCGCCGCTGGTGGCCGTTCCGTCTTCGGTGGCGGCGTGCTTCAGGTGGGCACCCACCGCCCGCATGTCCCGCTGTTCAATGTAGAATGGAAAGTTCGACCGCAGGGCATAATTCACGTCACTGGAGCCGAGATTGAGCAGTGCGATCTGTTGCTGGCACACGTCCCTTATCAGGCTCCCGCCGATGTCCAAGAGCACGAACGGGATGCGTTCCAGTTCCAGTTGCATCGGCCCGGCCGGCATCCCTGCGCCGTCCACCTCCTGACCTTTGAGGTTGTAGAACTGCAAGTTGACCTTGCCCGTCGCCGAGTTGATCCACAGATACCGGCAGCGTTGGACCTGCAACGTGGGCAACAAGGTGGACTGGTCGTATTGCAGGATGGAATCACGCAGCAAAAGCGCCTGGAACTCGGATGGGGCTTCAGGCTTCGAGCAGGTCCACGAAAGGATGTCCTCGATGTCGTATTTGTAGAGGTATGGCGCGGGTCGGCCGGCACTGGCCAACGTGGCGGCGGCCGGGACCAGCGGATGATCCACGAACACCCCTACCCGGCCCATCACCAACAGTTCGGTCAAGACCTTCACGCCGAGAAAGGCGTTCATGGTCGAGCCGCGATGATCGACGCCAAGGTTGTTGCCATTGACCGCCGCCTGGTAGACCTCGCTGCCGCCCTTGCGCACCACGTCTCGAAGACGCTGGTAGATCGCATTGCGGATGTCGTTGATGGCCGCCTTGGCAAACGCTGGCACGGGCGTGACGGCCTTACGGACGCCGTAGTCCTCCTGATCCTCGCGGGTGGAGAACCGCTCCAAGTAGGCATCGCGGAAGTCGTCGCCACCCTCGTAGGTCAGCCGCCATTTGCGCCAATCCGTCATCCCAGAGAGGTAGCCGGGATGCCGGCTGTCGATCAGGCTGACCGTTTGATTGTCGGCCATGACGAACCTCTCGCTAGGTGACCTTCCCGATGTTTTCCCCGGTGCCGCCGACCGGCGCGAGTGCCAAGCCGATGTCGGCATAGCAGAGGGAATGAGCGAAGTGGTCGGCCCCCGTATTCACGTACTCGGCGGCCATGTTGCCCGTGTCGTCTTTCCTGTAGGTGCGAACGAGGTTCTTGACGTGCTCGCGGTACTCAAACGAAACGTCACGAGGCAGCAGAATGCGAGATGGATTGGTCTTGAACCGTCCCAACGTGCAACTGAGCCAATTCGTGCGATCCACCGTGGCGAAGGGCGCTCCGGTCTCTTCCTCGCTCAAGGCGATTTCCTTGGCCGTCTGCCCCCGCCGATATCGCGTCAGCCATACGTAGCCGTGGAACTTCTTGGCGAAGCGGCGGGCGTCATTGGTGAAAGGGTCGGCGTCCACCACGCAAGCCAAGACCTGCCACTCCCGCATCAACTCGTCCAGGTAGTTCCATTCCTCTCCGGGAAACTTGCCAAACCACAGCAGCTTACCGATGGCCGCCGCATTGATGTCGCTTCCAGGCGGCCTGTCGAACAACCACTCGACTACCGAGATGTAGCCGATCTTCCCTTGGTCCACGCCCATCGTTATCAGGCGGTCGCCGCCGATCTGCGGCCGTTTGTCGTTGATCGAGTGGCCCTTGATGCAAGCCTCGATCATCTCGTCCGTGACCTGGGCACCCTCGCCGATGAACGGCACGCCCAGCTTGCTGCAATGAAACTCCGTCGCCGCGGCTTCGTCACCCAGTCCGCGATGGTAGGCGATCACCAACTCACCGGGCGTCACCGTGGACGAGTAAAGCTGATTGATGTAGAAGCCCCGTGATTCCTCCGCCGAGACGTTCGTTTCCGTCGCCTGCCACTTGCCGCCCGCCAGGAACTCCGGCTTGGCCTCGTGCTCCAGGCTGTGTTTGCACTCCTTGCACTTGAGGAACGATTCCTTGCATCGGGGGTCGTTGACCGATTCGCCAATGATCTCCACGCAATCCGGCCAAACAAGTTCGGTCCATCGGCCGCAGTGCGGGCACTGAAAGTAAAAGTGCTCCTGGGTGCTGGTCAGGTAGAGCTTGTGGATGCCGTACTTCGGCACGGTCGGCGTCGAAATCGCCAGGATGTGCTTCTCGATCTGACCGCTCAGTCGCTCCAACGCCAGCCACACCGCATGGGTGTCCATCTCGTCCAGCTCGTCCAAGACCAATTCGGACACCGGGATGGACTTCAGGTTGCTGTCGCCGCGGCTCCCTCGAATGTACAGGACATTGGTGCCGGTCGATTTCAGCCCCACGGTGTTCGTATCAACGAACAGGTTCTTTAGGTAGGGACTGAGCTTCAGGGCGGTGGCGAAGCGGGCTTTGGAAAAGTCGCTCGCGTTCAGACTCGTCGGCAGAACGTACAACACGTCCCGCTTTGATTGGTCGAGTGTGAAGAAGGCCCGGTTGATCCCCGTCTCTGTGACGCCCAACTGGGCGGCCTTCATCGCAATCGTCCACGCCGCCTGGCTGTCGTGAATCTCGCGACACCAGGGATGGCGGCGGAAACTGTAAGGACCGTTGAAGGGTGCCCCCATGACCCGTCGATGCTCGGCCCACCGGCTGCACGACCGCAGGTTGTTGCTCCGAAATCCCTCCTTTACAAAGCCCCGCAGTTCATCGACGAAGTTCATCCTGTTCTCACGTCCAACGGCGGGCACGATCTATTGAGGTTGCATCGCGGGTTCGCTTGGGACAGCGGCAAGTGCGGCTCGCTGGTTGCTTCGGCGTTCGGCCCGGTGCAACCTCGTGTTTCGTCCCCGGCGATGGCGGGAGCCGACGATCCTCGTCGTTCTCGGCTCCGCTGTCGGCACTGGCTCGTCTGGGCAGTTGCGACAACGGCGGCGAGCCATCACTTGCACCCGAAGCGCGTGAGGGCCACCACCACGGTTATGTCTTGCGTTCGCACTGCTTTCTTCCCGCAGACGTAGACGAAGAACGTCGGCACGCTCGTGACGCCGGACTGCCGGGCCGATTCCGGGTGCTCGTCAATATCCACGATTTCGACTTCGACGCCGGCCGCCTCCACCTGGATCAGATAAGGCTTCGCCTCCCTGCAAGGGCCACACCAGGCAGCCGTGAAGGCAATCACCTTCGGCCGCACGCAGCCGTGTTGCTCCTTGAGCGGTTGGTTCTCGCAACCGGCAAGCAGCGTCAAGGCGGCAATCGCAAGCAGCAGGCGTCGAATCATCGTCAGGTTCTCCGATTCTCGGGTGGCCTCGCGGAGCCTCCGGGAGCCACCGGAGAATCAGCCCCGCGTATGGTCGCAGGGCTGACGATCCCGCGATACTATCTTCGGGTGGGGCTGCTATGACTTGGCAGGTGCCGTTGCGACGGGGGCCAGAGCCGGATCGGCAGGCGGCGCTTCAATCGCAGCGATTTTGGCCTTGATGAAGGCCAGCCCTTCGGGCTTCGCGAGCTTCGCGTTCAAGACGCGCTCGTAGACGCCTGCCAGTTCCTTCTCGATGGCATCGCTACCGGCCTCCACCAGTCTGGCGACATCGTGGATTTCCTCCACCATGTCCTGTACGTCGCCCACGGCGAAAGCTTCGAGGAGGACGGGAAGCAGTCGCAGGCCGTTGTCGCGCAGCTTGGCCGCGAGCACCTGGGCGGCACGTTTCTTCTCCATCAGCTTGGCGTTCTGGCCGAAGAGCCACTTGCCGACTTCACGGCCAACGAGCACGGCGACGACCACTGCAAGAATCCAGATCACAACAATAGGGTTCATTGTTCTTCTCCGGTGTACTGAGGATGGCTGTCTTTCAGCCGAATGGTCAAACGAGACAGAAGCGAGGCGGACAGGACACTACTTCACGGCCGGGTGCAGCTTGTGATACAACTGCCTGCCGTAGCCGCACGCAATCCCAACCGCGAGGCCAGCGACACACAGTAAGGGGAGCACACCCCACGGGACCGCGCTCTCGACCGGTGGATCGTCAATGATCGGCGGCCCGCCATCGTCAATCGGCTGTGGCTCGGGGTCCGGCTGGGGCTGAGGATTCGGCTGAGGACTCGGGCACGGACCAGGGCACCGCCGCTCCATTTCCCTCCGCCACGGAAGGATCGGACGGAGGCCCTGGGCATTGCTCACCGCCCCGGCCAATGCCCCATTGAGTCCGCCGGCCGTCAGGGGAATGTTCTTCCCGGCAGCCTCGTAAACCACCGTGCCATCGGGCTTCTGCACCCGCACGGTCGGCAGACCCTTCACGTTCGGCGCGTAGCGTTCCTGGTAGATGCCGGTGTCGCGGGTGACCGGGCAGAAGTGGACCTGATCCCGGAGTCTCTTGAGATTGGGGTTTGTGTTGAACCAGCCCACGATCTCGTTGTAGCGGTGGTCGTTGGCGTCACCGACCACCGAAATGTACCACTTGGCGGAATCGTTCGGCAGCTTCACGACTCGCTCCTCGGCCAGCACCCCGTTCACCGTGTCGGCGAAGCCAGGGGCCGCGACCGCACAGAGAGCGAGTACACACAGCACACTCGCAATCAGCTTGTTCATGTTCGGACCTCTCTTGTCCTGTGAAATGACCGCTATCAAGGAAGCGGAGCCGCCGGAGTGTACAGTGGGGCAATCGCCCATCCGTAGCTCGCCTTCCACTCAGCGATCAGCGTCTCTCGCGGAACCCAGATGATTTTCTCGACGCCGTTGTTGTCCAGGATGCCGGCCCAGGTGGCGTCGAGATGAACCAGGGCGACCATGTGCGCACCGCCCATGATCGTCAGGCCGCAGCCCCTTCGCGTCTTGCAGGCCCACTCCAGGAACTTCACGTCCCCATTGGTCACGTAGGCGTAACGGATATGTTCCTTGTCGAACTTCGCCGCCATATCCTCCGGCCACTCGCCGTTGCCGTAGCTCCGCCGCCAGTAGTCAGCCGTCTTCAGGCGGCCTTGCCAGCGGAAAAGCGAGATCATGGTGGCGTGAACACACGACCCCTCACCCCGGCTTCCCTGCCAATTACTCTGCCGCATGGAGACCGGCACGTTGACGGTCGGCCGCTCCTGTTTCTTCGGGGCCGAGGCGCGCAGCGCTTCGCACCCGACGCACGGGACGAGCAAGGCCAGGATCAGCAGCAGATGTTTCATTTGAGCCTCCGAGGCTTGCACAAGATGTTGTGGCCGCGCAGGTGACGGCAGAGCCGGTTCGGGTTCCAGCGGCTCACGTTGTCCGTTGGGTGCAGTCCCGTCACCGCATACGCAGCAGCCACCCATTCGCTGCAAAAGATCGAGGCCAGGTTTTGCTCACGAAAGAGCGACTCGATCCACGACAGCCCCACGCCCGCCGAGCGAAACGCGCCCATCATGTCATAGGGCACGCCGATGGTGTCCATCAGGAATTCCGTCAGCCGCTCGTCTTCGTTCACATACAGCGGTCGATAAAGCGGATAGTGCCATGCCTTGCCGCGATAGTGTCCGAGGATGAAGTCCAGGACGTGTGCCTGAGTGCCGCATATCGGCTTGCCGGTGATTTCACACGGGATGTCACCGTCCAGCGACGTGCTCTCGAAGATCAGCAGGCGACCGTCCGTAGCGTGCGCCATGACGCCCACATGGCTGATACCCCAAAGAGGAATGCCGTAGGTGGCGATGTTGATACCAGCACTCAGCCAGCTACGGCCGCTGAACCCGATGATGTCGCCGGCCTCGATCTCCGTTTCGCCGGGCAGCGCGATTCTCCGCTTCAGTGGGAACATCGCAGACCTCCCGGCTCGACCTGACCATCGTGTGAATGTTCTGGACTCTCCGGCGACTGTAGCGGTCCTGGTCGCCGGCCCAGCAATCCTCACAGCGATCCTCGTTGAACATCGCCGGACGAATGCCGCAGGCTTTGCACCAGACGAGATTCATGCAGTCTCGGGTTCAGAGGTGCCCGCGTGCTGGATCGCCGGGCCGATTCGGGCGATGATCCGATCCATGATCTGCTCGTAGCCCGGCACGCCCTCCAACTCCTCCACGACGATCCCGACGATTTCCTGAAACAGCCCGAACGCCTGATCCCGCGAGAGCATCGCGCCGGACTTCTGCTCCAGGAAGAAACTGGACTTCTTGAGATCGGCGACCCGCTTCAAGAACCGCTCGATCTGCGGGAAGGCGGTGATAAACTCCGCGTCGGTCTTCGCCAGGCCCAATCGCCGTTCCAGCAGGCCCAGGGCTACCGTCACTTCCTCCCGCAGCGTCTTGAGCCCCTCGTTTTCGGAAATCCTTGCCAGACGGGCACAATCCTGGGCGGTGGTCAAGAGGTACTGCTTCAGGCGTCGTGCGGGTGCCTGGCTCTCGCCGCCGTGGACGCGGCAGTAGTCCGCCCCCTCCTCGGCGACGTTCTGGCACTGGCCGTCCAGACTTCTGCCCTTGCAGCGGCGAGGGTCGGCCAGATCGGTGACTCGTTGCATTACGCACTACTCCTCACACTACAAATGACCCCCAAAATCGGTTTTTTTCCCAAGAATCTTGGAATTCCCAGAGCGACACCGAACGCCGGGGCCGTTGACGCGGCCAGGTGTCAAGAGCCAGGACGTTTATACGTCCTGCGGCAGCAGAAACGGGCCGTCGATGCCCGAGGCCAGAGAGGGCCTAGACGCCTCGCACGAAGACGAATCGACCTTCGCGGAGGCGATAATGAAGGGGATGAGCTTCCTCGCCAAGTGGGAGTCTCAGCGCCGACTCGACCATGCCATGTCGTCCCACCATGCTAATGCTCAACTCAGCTTTTCTTCTTCCCCTTGCCCGCAGTTGCCCGCATCTCAGCTTGAACCGCCGCGGTCTCCTTGATGATGGCTCCCAAGGCCGTGTGCCAAGTCCGCGCGTCGAGCAGCCGAAAGGGCTTTTGCATGGAAACGGCCGGAAAGCTGATAAGCACCTCGGAGCCGCGCCGTTCCCGATAGTTCCTGATTTCGGAACTGATTATCATGGCGTGCTGTGCCGTCCCGCGAAAAGGATGGGCAGTCAGCCGAACGCCCCAACCGAAGACTTCACGGTCGATCAGGTTCTTCATGCTCACCTCCTCCGTCTCGGCTTTGGGTTTAATCTTCTTTGCAGCCAAGATTCGGCCTCCTAGTCTGCGAGGTGCTGCCACCAGGCGCGATAAGACGAATCGACGCGCCACACGGCTTCCAACATTGAATCCAGTTTCACGCGCGAACTATCTCTCAATTGCCGTTGTTGTAGCTCAGTATTCATCGGGGAGCAAGATGCAGGTCGAGGCGCGATCGGCCTCCGTGATGACCCACACCTTCACTCCTTTGGACGTTCGGTAGACGCTGAATATGCGGGCACCGTCCCGAAGCGCTTCCTCGTTCAGGCCCTTGTCCTCCGGGTCGATCTCGCCCCAGTCGCCCGTGATGTGACGGTTGAGGAAGTCGGCCGGCGTCTGCCCGGCCTCTTCCAGGACCGCCAAGGCTCCGGGCGTGGCCACGCACTGACCGAGCGAAAACAACGGTCGAACGAAGTCCACCATAGAAAATATACCTCGCTTTTGTAGATGGCGTCGGGCGAGTTGGAAGAGCGCACGTTGCGTCCCTTGTCGGGCCGTCTCAGCAATTGGACTACCGACGCCGTAGGTTCAACTCTTGATCTCGACAATCACCTGAATCAGGAAATTCTGGAAGTCCCGCGACATATCCGTCGCGCCAGTGACGTAATGGGCCACCTCCTCCAAGGCTGTTTGCAGCAGATACTTGTTGACCGCCGTGGCAATGTCCTCCTTGAAGTAGACCGTGCCGTCACGGTAGAAGCCCATCGTCTCGCTGCCCGCTTGCATACATTCCTTGAAGCACGCCGCCATCGGCTTCCTCTTGCCCTGCGTCATGTTGACCTGTTGCAGCCATGACCACACAACGTCCACTGCCTCGATAGCGGCATTTGTCGCCGGGAGTATCTGCTTGCCGTTGCTCTCGTGGCCATCGAGGACCGAGGCGGCCGTCTTGACGCCGCAACGGGCGGCGGCAGAAATCCATGAGGGGGCCTTGGTCGGCTTCGGACGGAAGCCCTTCTTCTCGACGAATTCGGCCGTGTGGCCCAAACTGGCGTCACACAGGACCGCGTTCGGCCCGGCGGCCAGTTCCCACGCTTGCTGCCATGCTTGTTTCTGCTCCGGTTCGGGGTCCGAATAGGATGGAGCCATGTAGTAGGAATCGAAGGTCGCCTCGTAGGTCTGCTCCTGGGCGACAAGGCTCCTGAACACGGGGACAAGCTGCTGGGCCGTGGCCTTGCGGAAGAGCCGGGCCGCAGCGCCCTTGATGTCGTACTCGCTCGAATTGCGCGACTCGTCCAGCCGCAGTTCGCCGTCGTGGAAGTTGTAGTCGTAGACCGACGCCTCTTCATCCTCGGCGATCTCGCGGACGAAGACCCCTTCCTTGTAGATCATGGCCGTCCGCTTACCGTTGAGGTTTCGGTCGGCCTTCGGCAGGAGCGACTCCTTGACCAACTGGGGCCGGCTGGAAAAGTGCAAGAAGCGGCGGGGCAACTCGCCATAGAACCGCTGCACGTCGTCGTTGACCTCGACAAAGACTCGCGTAAAACCATCCCGCGCCCGGACAGCGTTGTCTTCGACGACCGCTACCCGCAATTCTTCGTTCAAGAGCGCGGGGATGAAGTCCCCTTTCTCCCGCACCGTGCGGTCGATGGCATTGGCTACGAACTCCCGCAGGGCCATCGAGAGGTCGGTCCAGTCGATCGCGCCGAAGTCCAGGCACCAGCCCATGTCTAGCGCCTTGTTGCTCGTGCCGCCCAACTTGCAGACCACGCGCTTGATCGGTTTCGTGACCAGGCCGTCGCTGACCGTATCGTCGCGGGTGGTGAACTCCAGGCGGGTCTTGCCGCAGTAGATCAGCAACTTCAGCCCCGCGCGGAGCAAAGTATTGATCGCGTGCTTCGCCCCACTGCCGAACTGGCCGATGGTGCCCGCCACGCCGCAGTTGCGAGTCGTGCTGACGCCCAGGAGAGTGTAGCCTTCGACGGGAGCGACACCTGGATTCTGAACGAGCAAATACATGGGATTGACCTCTCAATGTTGCGAATCAGCGTTGGAGTCTACATTACGAATAAACTAGAAGATGCGAAAGTCAATCTGCATCAATGATATTCGGACAACAGACGGAGAAATCACTGAGAGACGGGCGCGGCGAAGAGGAATGTGAGGATTATGACGATGAACCCCGCGCCTTCTGACGAAAGAACAGCGACAGATCGCCTTCCTCGGGCGGCTATTGCGTCGTCAGACCGTCCGCCGTGCCTCTCTGTTTGCAGTACCAGATTTCCGGTTCGCGCTTGACCGACGATGGCCGCCGGGTACGGCACCCCTTACGGCCGCAGGATCGCAATGGATGCTTCGTTCGCGTCAGGGTCGCCGGCAGGACCGTCCGCTCCACCCCATCATCGCACTTCGTACATCGCACAGTAACAAGAACCGGCGCTCCCTCGGTGCCGTCTCTCCGTTTGCCGCGGACGATCTTCACCACTTCAAGCGTCCCGAATCTGTCACCGACGTTCATCGTTTTTTTCTCCCGCGTCAAGCAAAGCCTTTAGCCGGTCGATGTCTGCTTCCTGTTCCTTGAGCCGCCTGATGGCGATGCCCAGGACTTCGGACTGCCGGCCGCCGACGATGCCGAGGATGCCACGCAGCTTGTCGAGATTACTGCTCATGTCGCTTCCCTTGCCAGTGCCAATGCCGCCCCCTGGGCATGTTTCAGCGTCATAAATCCATGACCGTTCGGTGCCAAGATCATCGGGCCTTTGCCGTCTTCGCTTCGGCTGATGTAATACGGCCAGATCGCGGTGGGGTGACCGCAATGATGCACGTAAATGTCCATCTTCTCCCCGTGGACGATCAGTTGGTAATGACGCCCAGGGCGCACGCCCCATGCCCGCCAGGTGATGTCACTTGCCATCGCCATTGCCCAGGTATGCGACCACGCTGTCCCAACGCCGAGAGACCTTGCCCAATTGATCGCGGCCAGTCCTCTGCCTCTCCAATGCTTCCTCCCAGGCATCCCAGTCAATGCGATCTTGAACTGCCTCGCGGATCAGATCGACAATGACGCTCGGCTCCAGAGCGTCCAACTCCCAGCTTTCCTCGCCGAAACGTTCCGCGTAGGACTGATAGCGGGCGTCCGTCGTTTTCGCCGGATTTGGAGGCGGGTTGTACTGCTCAATCTGATCGAACACCAACGCGATCCGGTGAATCACGGCCGTCGAGCCGAACAGTTCGAGGCGGTCCTGAATGTCGCGGGTCATGTCGATGCCCGAGGGGTCGTGGTCGCCCAGGTGAATGATCGTCGTCTTTTTGCCTGCTTTCTCGCGCTCGATCAGCCGTTGAGCCGCGCCCCACATCTCGCTCTGGCTCGTGTAGCCCCGGCAGGCGAAGTAGGGCACGTCCAGCTCGGTGCAGATACCCTCGATAACGCCGACCAAAGCGTCCTTCTCGATCCACACTTCAACATAGTTCTCTTGCTTGTCCCACAGGTCCACGGCAAACTGATCGGCGCAGGCCCGCACGATGGATCGCGGGCTGGACCAGTGCGGGCTGCTCTGCAGATTCCGCGTGCGATCCTCGATCGCGTCCCAGTCGATCAGCCCAGCGAGCCGGCCGTCGTTCACCACGTCGCCAAGCGATTTGTAGCTCTGGACCGTGTTGGGGATCAGGTCACGCGATACGAACTGATAGTAGAGTTGGCGAAGGGTCAGCTTGAAGCCCTGCGCCTGGTACTCGGCGATGATCTCGTTGGCCTGGTCGATGCGTGTTTTCGTGTCGGGTCGAAAGGTCTTCGGAACGTAGCAGATCAGCGGCATAGGTGTCGTCTCACAGGTGTCACTCTTCACTTCGATTCCTAGCTGCGCGCAATTCCGCGTCGAGAAGGTCTGCCGCTTGAAACGCCGTCGCGGCCAGATCGGCGGCGAGCCGGGCGCACCTCTCGGCAGCGGCCTTCGCCCGCCGGAGCCGGGCAATGTTGCTCCGCCGGTAGTCGAAGACCATCATCCCAGCGCGGATTCGCGCCTCCATCGCAAGTTGCTGGGCCTGGTCCAGGACTTCACTCGTCGTCGCCATCGCCCTCTTCCTCCACCATCGCCGCGCCGCAACCGCAGGTGGGCGGCCCCACTTCGTCGAGCCACTTGCGGGTCATGCGAACCACGCAGCCGCACTCGCAAACGACCTTCAGCAGGCGGCAACCCTGTTTCTTCGGGGCGTTGGAGTGGGTCAACTCGGCGTGCGGATACGGGCCGATGGCGTCCGTAAGCTGTTGCAGGTGCGCCTTCAATTCCGTGCTGGCCGTGGTCGCCGTCATCTTTCCTTCCAAGCCGAGGGCCTTGGCGAGTCTCGGGAATTTGCCCTTGTGTCCCTCTTCCACGCCGACCGCGCAGTGAACCAACTCGTGAATCAGCGTGGCCGCGACTTCGATAGGCTCTTTCAGCACGGGGCTGATGAACACCTCATGTGACTGATCGGCGCTGTTCTTCGACGACCACGCCTCGCCGATCCGCCGCTTCTTCGCGGCCAGACCGCTCTTGCTCGGCCACGAGCACGAGGCGCGAATCTTCTCCGGCAGCGGATGGGCAAGCAGCTCAAACTCCGGGCGGAGTCTCTGGATACACTCGTTGAGCCACTGTTCTCGATTCATGGCGTCGCTCTCAGTTGCAGGCGGTGCAGGCCACAGGGACGACTTTCAGCGTGATGCCGCCCAGCAACTCCTTGCCCAAGTAGCGGTCAATCAGCCGCCAAACCGCCTTCGGCGAGAACGCGCTGCCCTCGGGGCAACGCTTCGTCGGTCGCGTCTTGATCCCATCCTTGTTGAGCCGGTCGGCAATCGCCACCAGGGACTCACCGGCCTCACGAAGAGGCTTGATCTTGGCAACGATCGCTTGATTGCGGTCCCTTGCCTTCTGCGAGTTGACGGCCGATCCCATCGGCTGCGCCTTCTTAAGGCCGGCGTCACGAAGATGCTCGCGGCCGTCCCAATGACCAGGCCGGGCTGAACCCAGCAACGTGCCATGCTCCTTGGCGATCCCCATGGCCTCACGGGTCCGAGTCGCGATCGCCCGCGCCTCGTGCTCGGCGATCACGGCCAGAAGGTCGATGGTCAGGTCGCTGGCGTCCGGGTTGTCGCAGCAGACGAACTTCTGCTTCGTCTCTTTGAGCGTCCGGGTGAAGTAGGCGTTGCGAGCGAGCCGGTCCAGCTTGGCGACGACCAGTGTGGCATTGGTCAAGCTGGCGTGCTGAATCGCCTCCAACAGTCTCGGCCGCTTCGCCGACTTGCCCGTCTCCACTTCGATGTACTCGGCGATGATTGTCGCCCCGGTGCGTTCGGCCATCGCCTGGACGGCCTTCCGCTGTGCTTCAAGACCGAGGCCGCTTCTGCCCTGACGTTTAGTGCTGACGCGGTAATAGGCCACGTACTTCAAGACGCTCACGATGTCGATGCTCACGATGCGATCTCCAGTTGTCCACCTATCTTGAGCATAAACCAGAAGGTGCGAAAGTAAAGGCCCGATCACAGGGAGCAGGGCAATTTGTGCGAAAGTCGGCAGCTTCGGGCCTCACGACCCGCGTTTCCTGCCCTTGCCGACCCCGAAACCTGCGCCAAGACCCAGGATTTGACGCCTTGGCCCTCGCCGCGGACGACAAACGTGTGCCTCACTCGGCGCTCTCGGCTGTAGGGCACCAGATTGTCCGCCACGAGTCTCTGGTTCAGGTGGACTTCGACGATGGCCTGGTCGCTGGCCGCCGGGACACAAGCACCTGCTCGATTCCTTTAGAATCGGTGCTGGCTGTAAGAAATCGCTCAGAAAGGCAACGGCCAGAGCAGGCAGAAGACCGAAACGAGTACCCAGGCTACAAGCCCACGGATTGGCAGCAGCCGGCCGCGGATTGTGCGCGGACTTACCGCAGACGCCGCCTTGGCGATTGGCATGTTGACAGTAGAGCGGACGATCGCGGTAGCGGGCAGTGTTCTCACTAATGCCGAACTGCGCCCGGATGGAAGGCAGTGGTGAATCACTTATACCCGAACTTCTTGCGGAACGCCGGATTCTCTCGCTTGAAAGCCAATCCAACCATGACCGCGTTCGGGTCGGTGGCCCCGGAGATCGCCCGCTTCCACTGCTCGACGATGTACCGGCTCACGCCCCAGTAGTGCGAAACGGTCAACTCGTCCTCTTCGCATACCGCCCGCACCAGGTCGCCGCAAAGGATCGGCAAGAGTGGCTTCGCGCCCACCGCGTAGTGCTGAGACCTCGCCGCCGGCCACGGGATCGGCGCGTCGGTGAAACCTTCCACCGTCACGTCGCCGCGCCATTCATCGCGCAGGACCGCTCCGACACTCACAGTCGGGGCGTGGTACGGCCCTGCCCGCCAGTGAAACTGGTACGATGGCGGAAACCTTGCTGCGATTGCCGTCTTTGTATTCCGCAGCCTTGGTTTCTTCCGTGCGCCCTGCTTCGCACTCTGCTTCTTCGTTCCGGTCTTCTTCGCCATGTTTACCCTGTCCCTGAGATTTCAAGAATCGAGAAGGTCCAGTCGATCCCAGTTGTAGATCATGCCAAATATGATCGACATAATCAGGATGCTGCCCGATGCCCGTTTCGTATGCCTACCTTGCTGCCCGTGGTCTTCTTCCGCGTGCTGCCCAGGTACTCCTTTCCCAGGTAGCGCTCGATCAGCCGCCACACGGCGGTCTGCGTGAACGGCTTACCGGCAGTCGTCGTGTACCCCTGGGTGTTGAGCCACTCCACGATCTCCGGCAGCGTCCCGCCCCGCTCACGCATTTCCTTGATCTGAGGCATAAGGAAAGCGTAGTTGGCCCGCACCCCTTCGCGCTTCTTCTTCGCGGCTGCGGCGATGGCCTTGAAGGTTCCCTTCCGGTAGTTCGCCTTCTTGACCCGAGGATCGGCCGAGCCGAGCTTCACGCCTCGGGCCTTCGCCGCCGCCAGGCTTGCTTTGGCCCGGTCACTCAGTTTGCGGGTTTCAGTTTCGGCCATGTTTGCGACGACGTGGATCGTCTTCTGGTGAATGTCGTGGTTGTCGAGGCAAGCGAAGTCCAATTCCCTGCCTTGAGACGCTTCCAGCAACATCCTCGTCACGGGGACATTGCGGACCAGCTTCCCCAGATGCGCGATGACTAACGTAGCTTCTAGCCGGATAGCATGTTCGATAGCCTTGGCCAGCGCCGGCCGCTGGCCCCGCTGCTTCCTTTCGCGGTCGGTGTACTCCCCGGCGATCCGGCCGCCGTGGAAGCTGACGAAGTTGGCAACCTCGTCCTTCTGCGTCGCAAGATCAACGCTAGAAGGGGTTTTCTTCGGCCAGACTCGGAAGTAGGCGATGTACAGTTTCGACGGCATTTTCAGTTCTTTCGTTGTAATCCGATGGAAGTTGCGCCGCATGGTGGGCTTCATACCGAACCTTACACTACGTTTGGCTGAAAGTCAATGAAACGGCAACCGGCAGGCCCGATCCCGTGTTGCATTTCCTCCAACTTACAGTAAGATTGTGCATTAGCGGAACAGCGTGGTTGAGGCTTGAAGGACCGTTGGCGACTACTGCCGCAATCACCAAGGATTAGGAAAGGAGTGGGAAATGACCCACCCAGTCAGCCCGATGTTGCGTCTTTTCCGCGACGGCGCGACGTGCTACCAGCCCGCGATCGACGGACTCGAACCGGAAACGGGCGATGCGCGAATCTCACGCGACAACATCCAACGGATGATCGACGCCGGCCTGGTTCTCGCTGATTTCCGGGTTCGACCGAACGGCGTGCTGGTGCTGTTCGCCGGTTTCGAGCTGTATTACGCCCCCGGCCTTCGGGTCGGGACGAAGGGTTTGGCGACCGAGGCCCTGGCCCATTTTGCCGCCTTGGCCGGGTTTGGCCCGGAAGAGGAACTCCTACATCACTACCGGAATCTGCCCGCCGACCACGAAGGCCAACTGGTGAATCTCAACCTTGCACCGCTGGCTCATCCAGTGCCGTAGCCCTCGATCACGCGCGGGCTGCCGCACCCCTCTCCTGGTTTTGACCTGCTCGACGCCTGTTTCCGCCGACTTGGACGCGGAGTTAGCGATTTTCTCGGCAGAGTTAGCGATAGTTAGCGATGCAACTCTATGGCGTCGAGAAGGTTAAGTGCGAAAATGGCCTCTGACGCGGCATGTTCCCCACATTATCACCATTATGCGCTCTCTCTCTCTCTTGCGCTTGGAGGGTCTTACTGTATGCTGACAATAGAGGATCGCTAACTATCACTAAATCGCTTTCGCCATACTGCGTAACTCCTGACATCCGCTGATCTTACGCACTCCGGGATGACGCGGCGATAGTTAGTCATTTTTCCTCTCCTTCAGGGAGACGGCCGGCATCGGTCATCCTCAGTACCTTTCTCGTCATTCTCGTCGTTTGACCCTCCCTGTACCCATCTTATGGACGGCATGACTTTGGACGGCACGGAACGCCGCGTCCGATCCTGGCCATCGACCGACGCCGACAGATGAAGGAGCAGGGGACTGCGCCGATTTTGACGGTTGTATCGGTCGCGCGGATTTTGACCCCACCCTCCCCCCGGTCAGGCGGAGCACATGACGGCATCTTCGATCCAACCGTCATAACGTGTTGTCAGGGAACGGGTTGGCAAGTCAGTTGTTCAACGTCAACAGACTTGTCAACGTCGGCACAACCGGCCGAAACGGGCCGGAAAGAGGAGGATCATGCCGGCCTTGACGGTCCACCTGGTCGTGACGGCTCTGCCGATCAGGCGTGTCGCAAGGTTAATACGCTGTCGAGTGTATTAAGGTTAATACACTAACCGTGCGCGCTAACCGCGCGTGAAGCGCGCCGGATTCGGCAAGCAAACCTTCTCGATTCTCTGTATCTAGTCCCCTCTGTCGCAAACGGAAACGGCAACGGGAATCGAGAAGGTACGTCGGGCTTGCCGCCGGGCTGGTCAAGCGGGGAGCGTTGCCAACGTGCGCCGGGCAACGTCGGGCTTCCGGCCGTCACTCGGGAAGCGTTGCCGCGCTTCCGGCCCGTTTGCCGACGTGCCGGGCTTGCCTCTTCCATCCGGCGCAATTCCGGCGCGCCGAGTCTGCGCCGCATAGCCCCACCTTCTCGATTCTCTTTTCTCTGTTTCTCTGTCTGCTGTCGGGCTGGTCACTCGGGAAGGGTTGCCGCCGGACAGAAGATATGTATGCCGCCGGGCAAACGTCGGCTTCTACGGGGTTGCCCCTACAAACCCACCTTCTCGATTCGCCCTTCTCAGTTTCCTTGCCCGAATTCATGTGAAGGCGGTTAGTAGAAGTGTAACCTAGATATGTAGGGACAAACAAGCAACGCCAAGACTCGCAACAGGGAGCACACATCATGGCCAAGCGTACCCGGTATGTCCACCCGGTCGATATGGTGGCCCATTTGTGGGCACATCAGACTCAAGAGTATGCCCGGAACCCCGGTCATAACTTCTACTTCAACGGGGACACAATCTATAGCTACGGTTCCCATTTCCCCATCGCGCGCCACGTCACCCGCAAGGGCAAGAGCGCGGTCTTGTTCACTACCCGTAGCTACTCGGCAACTACGGCCGGTCACAAATGCGTTGTGGCCAGCGCTTGCCGTCACTTGACCGTGTTTCACGTTGCCGACGTGACGGGTTCCGACACTCGGAAACAGTTTGCCGAGTACCGCGCGCAGTGCATGGCCCTTGTCGGCAAGTATGCCAAAGCGCGGCAACGGAAACCGGAACACCTTGACGCGCTGCGCCGGTTAGTCGAGGAGGCAAACCGCTATGCCGAATTCTTCGGCTTGCGGGCGCGCTTGACCCTGCCCGATGACTTGACGGCCATGATTGCCGAGTGTCAGGCAATCGACAAGAGGGAACGGGAACGGAAGCAACGGGAAGAGCGCAAGCGGGAACGGGAAGCGCAAGAGCGCTTGCAGAAGTGGGTTGACGGGCAGATTGACTACTGCCCTTCCGGTTACGGTCAACCTATCCGGTTGCGTATCGCGGGGGATGAATTGCAGACTTCGCGCGGCGCGCGGGTTCCCCTTGCACATGCCGTCAAGGCTTTCCGGGTTCTCAAGCGCTTGCACGATAAGGGGCAAGCCTATCAGCGCAACGGGCACACTATCCACCTCGGACACTTCGCCCTTGATTCCCTTGACACTGAGGGGAACGTAACGGCCGGTTGCCATACCGTGCAATGGGCGGAGATTGAACGGGTTGCCGCGCTGGCAGGGGTCAACTAGATCGGCAACGGGTCAACACAAGCAACGGGAGCAACACCTATGATTACCGCAACACAACGGCCGGTCACTCTGCGCGTCGGAGAATTCCAAGTGGAATCACTCGGGGTGGAGTGGCCCGATTACTTTCAAGGGTACGGGCTTGGCCCCCGGTCAACGTTCAATTACTGCGCGTACGGCATCGGGGACACTGAGGAGGAGGCGCTTGCCGATTGTCTGGACATGGTGGCGCAACAGGGTTTCGACGTTGACGGGGAAACGGAAGAACGTATCCGCGCGGAGTATGGCCCCGCGGATGATTCGGAAACCGCGCTGGAAGCGCTGGGGGTAGAAGAGGAAACCGACGAAACCCCCTTCTTTCACGTCGGCATCAAGTGGAATTGTCGGGAAGAAGAGCGCTTGGCCCGAATTCGGAAGCTTGCCAACGTGGCATTCTACCACTATCAGGATTACTGCCCTCAAGGCCCCTCTGCGCTCTACTCGGGGCTTCAGGAGTGGGGCTACACCCGACGTATCGACCCCGATTGCAAGGTGGTTTCCTACGGGGATTTGATACACCCGGATGATTGCCCGGAAAGCGCGGTCAAGTATCTGGAGGCGCTTTCGACCGATGCAAAGGAAGAAGGGGAACTCTACTTCTTCTTGCCCTACGCTAGCGGTTCCGACTACTCGGGTTCCACGGTAGAGAAGGCCAATTGCCGGGAGTTCCTGGAATCCTACGGGGAGGAGGGCTTTGTTTGGGAAGCGCACGGGGGCCACAACACCTATGCCGCTGTACTCGGGTTGACGGGGCTTCTGGAGTGTCCCGACGATACCTTTGACGCGATTCTCGGCGTTGTCGAGGGGCTGGAAGATTACCCCCTTATCGACGATGAAGCGCTTTCCAAACTGGAAACGGAAGGGGCCGATGAAGCGTGGGAATCGTGGGTTGCTTCCGACTTCCGGCGCGCCCTTGTGAAGAAGTTCGATTGTGCCGACTTTGAGTGGCCTTCCGATTCTGACCTTCGGGCCTTCTTTGAGCAGAGGGCGGAGAAGGCCAACGAATACTGGTTTAATGAGGGCTACGGGCCGGATATGTACATCCGCCTTGACAAGATTGTCGAGGGTATCGACCTGGACGATCTTGCGGACTACACGGTTCGCTACGTTGTGACCTACGTTGACGTAGGGCAGGAGACTGAGGAATTCACCTCGGAATCCGAAGCTATCGAGCGCGTCGATTCTCTCCGCGCTTCCGGTTTCATCGGGGCAAGCTATACCGTGGTTTCCCCCTCCAAATAGCCCCGTCACTCGGGAGCGCTGCCGGTCAAGCAACGCGCAGCGCTCCCCGTCTTATCGCAACACCTTCTGAAGAGGCAACCATGATTGAACATCGTTTCGTTTGTACCGATTGTGGGGAAGAGAAGATCCATGTGGATTCGTTCACTACGGGCTACGGTATCGACCGTGCCGGCAACAAGGTCTGCTACGCTTGTTGCGGGAAGCGCGATTCTGCCGATATGTCGGCAACCGGCCGCGCGGTTCTCTACTTGACGGAACAGGGGCCGGAGGGAGCGGTCGTATCGAATTGGCCCGGTACTCTGAAGTTCCGGGTCCGTCACAAGCGAGTCGGTTCTCACAACGTTGCCGGTCGGCGCGTCGATGTGTGGTTTACCGATTCTGACGGCCGGGAATGGCATGGGGTCAACTACGGCCATAACTCGCAATTGTGCCATTGCCGCCGGTTGCGCAGCGCAGCATGATACGGGCTATCGGGCTGATTCAGTGCGCTCCCCTGCCGGGCTTGCCGCCGGGCAACGTCGGGCTTCCCGACGTGCCGACGTGCCGGGCTTCCGGCCGGTTGCCGGGCTGGTCACTCGGGAGCGTTGCCGACGTGCGCCGCGCTTACGGCCGATTGCCGCCGGGCTGGTCAAGATCGGCTTGCCGCCGGGCTGGTCACTCGGGAGCGTTGCCGACGTGCCGGGCAACGTCGGGCTTCCGGCCGTCACTCGGGAAGCGCTTCCGGCCGTCACTCGGGAAGCGCAAGGAAACGGGCAAGGGGTTGCCTTGCCCGTGCGAATCGGAAATGACTTGTGTTGCTTGTGAGACTGCGCCCTAGCTTGCCTTGCGGCCCTTGGGGCATTGATAGTCGGGAGGAGGGAACGTGATTCCCATTGACCTGTAATACGCTTCGGACAACTCCGTCAAGATTGCCTTCAGGCAACGCTTGTAACTGCCCACATGCTTCAACCGATACCGCAATTCGTCGGCAAGGGGCTTGCCGTAGAACACAAGCGCCTTGATTGCCGGCCAATCGCCCTTGTCGATACCGTATTGCGTGAGGATTGCCGCAAGGCGCTTGCTGGTCATGTCAACCTTCTTCTTCATTGCTGTTGTTCCAGAGTTGTGAGAATTGAAACGTGCGACCACATAGCTTCTATTCCCTTCAGCCCGGCACACATCAAGCGGTTTTCATCGAAACCGGCCGGTTTCCAACACGTCGCGTCGAGTCTTGCGCTAGACTTCGCGCAAAGAAGCTTCTCCTCACAAAGAAGCTTCTGCGTCATTTCGGCATGTCCGCTTGACGCTCAAGAATGGCCGCGAAAGCCGGCGGCCAGGTGCCCCTAACTGTGAAGAAAACGGTGTCCAGGAAACCGGCCGTGAAATTTTCCAAGCGGATCGCTGGCCCTCAGTGGCGAGGCGCGCCGTCGCGCTGCGCGGCCATCCCATTAGCGGTCTGCGATCCGGGCGGCGCTTTCGCTTGGCAAGCCGGCCGGTGCTTGCCCGGCTAACCTCCTCGATTCTCTTACGCTCCGATCCAAGAGCGTATAAACGCCCTCGCTCACGCCCTGCCGATGCTGCCGACTTCACATAGTTGCGGGCCTTGATCGTCAAGTTGCGACGATTGATCGTCAAGTCGCTTGCCGGAAGAGCTGCCCGATCATGGGCCGGCTCATGCCCCCTTGATACGCCGATCATCTGCCCGTGGCGGCCAGGTCGAGGGGCCAAGGCCACGTCGGGCGGTCGTGACGTGACAGCCCGGCTGCCAAGTCGAGCGGCCAGGGCCGTAGCGGACGGTCGTGGCGGCAGGCGGGCATGGCGCAGGCGTGCTCCCGTTTGGGAAGATCGAGCGGCCGGCTTTCTGGAGCGTCGGCCCCGGCGGCTCGTGGTGGCTCTCCGGCGGGCCGGCGTCGGCTCCCGTATTCCCGGTTGAGAAGATCGGCCGGCGGCCCGTGGCGGCCGGCTCGTGCGGCCCGCGGTGGCCCCGAAGCTGCCAAGCGCCTAAGCGCTTCCAAGCGCGATCGTGTGAGCGCTCGGCGGTGTGACCCTTTGATCCCTTGACCCCGGCTAACCCCTATTGGTTGACCCCGCCGCGCACGGAAAGACCCGGCGCTCTTAGGCCGGGTCCGATGGTCTCTCCTCTGTTGCCTGAAAGGGTCAGTCTCGATACTTCGGTCGTGATAGTGATGTCGGGCAGCCTCCTTTCACCTTACCTGGTGAGTTCGCTTTCTTCGGGGAGGATAGCCAGCAGCTTGTGATTGTACTGGTCAACGTTCCCCTTCGCGTTCTGCGCTATGACGAATAGCTCTGGCGGAGTCTTGGTTGAATCTTCGCAGACGGAAACCACGGTCAGCGGGATTAGGGTTTTCAGTCCCGGCCAGCGACAACCTATGCGCTGGCCAGCGGCCAGCTTCAGCGCGTCGGATCGTTTCACGAGGTCTGTCCTTCTTATGGCTTCAGGAAGCGGTTGCCCGCACGGGCGGCGGCCTCTAGCTTGCGCCAAGCTCGGCGGTGGTTTCGTTTCGGCGGCTTGAACGCCAAGCCCAGCCCGACAAGCGGCTTGCCACAATCCGGGCAAGGCCGGCTCTCACGCTGGCCTAGCGGGCAATGCCGGCGGCTGTTGATGGCGGCCGGTGCCCATGCCTTGCGGCAAGAGAAACAGACATTGTGGGCGTAGTCGGTCATTGGATCGTTCCTAGTTCAGCCGGGCGAGTATCTCCACCCGCTGGCCGTCACGGGTGCCGACGCAAATGCCCAGGTAGCCCAGCCGAACAAGGTGTACCGGCGCGGCGTGCCGCTTCACGGGAAGGCCGCAAACAGCCGGGGCGAAGGTCAAGGCCCTTGACCAGAAGCCCAGGTCGATGCCGTGCTCGGGGAAGCTGGCGAGGAGCGCTTGCTCGGTAGCGTTCATGCTGTCCGACTTCCGGTTGACGGCGCGGGCAAGGGCCTTGCACCTTGGATCATTCGGGTACGTCGGATAGCGCACTTCCTCAAGCCGGCGGTGTGTTTCGCTGTCCGAGTAGATCGTGTCAACCCGGTGAACCAGGCGAATTCGGTCCAAGCCGTCGCCAACACTTCGCGGGCCGTGTTGCGGGCCGCTTGGCTGGCGTCCTTGTAACAGTCCGAGCGATTGAGGTAGGGATCGTGCCAATCCTTCGCGCCCCATTTGCCGTCGATCAGGTGACAGTGATAGGCAACGTGATACGGGATTCCGCGGATCGTCACGGCTTGCCCCTTGCTCCCTTCGCTGCAAAGGTAGACGTGGCCGGCTTCCGTCATGGTGAAGCTGACGGTGCCAATCGGCGTTTCCAGAGTTCCGCGCGGTGGTTCGATCATCGTTGTCGCTTCTTATGGCGCTTCTTCGGAGCGGGGCCGGGCCGCCTTGGCGGCCCGGCCCAGGAGCAACACAACACAACTCGCTTTGCCTAGACGGTGGCGGGCTGGCGGTTCGATTCCAAGGCGGCGGCAAGGTCGATCTTGACCGGCTCTTCCTCGTTGATGTCGGCCCACACGTATAGGACCGGGCGGCCGTCTTGCACTTCCAAGTAGATCGGGCCGCAATCGCTGTCAAACACGCCCGTTCCTTCCGGCCTGATGCAAAGCCCTTGCGTTTCGGCGGTCACGGCGGCCTTGCACGGCTGGCCTGTTTCGGCGTCGGCAAAGGTAAGGACTTCGGTTCTCATGGCTGTTGCTCCCGTCGCTCACGATTCGATTCGCACCACATTCGCGGGAACCAAGATGGACCAGTTCCCATCCCATAACTCGTAGTCGCCTTCGCGTTCGACCACGCGCAACTTCAGTTCCGTGCCCGCTCGGATATAGCGGCGCTGCTCAGTCTTGCCGCTCTTGCTGGTCCAGGTCACTTCTCCGCTCTTCAGAAATTTCACGGTTCTCATGGTGGCTCCCCTAGCACTTGCTGCCGTACACGATTTCATCGTCGCCAACGTAGAGGTGATACTCCCCGCACTTCTCGCTGGCGGCGGTCAACCGTTCCCCAGCGTCGGCCGGCAGGCAATCGTTGCGGTCCCAGAAGCCGCAACCGTGGCCGTTGCGCGTCAACCAGAAGTCGTGCCCGCCCAGTTCGGCGGCCGTCCATTGCGGATGATCGTAGCGGGCCAGGTCTGCCGCGTTCTCTTCCTGAAAGCGGCGGCAATCTTCGATCATTTCCGCCAAGGTCTCGGGGTCGATGCCGTCGATACCGTAATTGGCGTCGAGTGGCTCGCCCCCTTGCGGCGTGGAATCGTCGTTGCTGCTCCACAAGGCCGCTTCGATGTAGGCCAGGGTGAACTCGTCAAGCTGTTGCTGCGTTCTCACGGTTGCTGTTCCGGTTCGTCGTAATCTGGCAGAGGGGCATCGAGTATCTGCAATCCCTCTTCGGCGGCCATTTCCATTGCGTCGAATCCCTCGTCGGATTGATCCCAAACGCCAGTACGGGCGTCGTGGCAAGCCGTAGCCACGTTCCGCAGGATTTCGACAAGGCGCTCACGTTGTTTGGCATTCAACTTCATGGTTGCTGTTCCCTTGATGGCGGCGGCGTGTCCTACTCCTCGTTCACGTCTTGCTCGTAAAGCACGGCATCGACAAAGCACATAGAAAGCTCTTCTTCATAGGTGTGCGGGAAGCCTACACCCGTGGCGTGACGCATGACGTTCTCGACGGCTTCCACGGCGGCATCTTCCATCGTTTCCCGGTCGAACTTGGCGTCGGGTTCGCACTCATCGACCTGCAATCTGACGAGCACTCTGATTTCTCGCATGGTGTTCCTCGAAGTGTTTGCTCTTAGGTTTCTCTCTTGGGTCAGGTTGCGGCCGAAACGGGCTGGTCTGCCGTGCGAAGCATGGTGGGGTTCCAATGCTGAAGGCAGGGCAGGATGCACTTGGCAAGGTACTCTTCTTCGGTTCGCGGCGGCTCGCCGCGCTCTGCGCGCCAGCCGTTGCGTTTGGTCAAGGCGTGCCGGCGAACTAACTCGTCGCGGTACTCCAGGATTGTCCAATCGCAATCTTCCTCGAATTCGTAGACGTAGACCGGATCAAAGGAAGAGTGTTCCACCT
Organism: Thermoguttaceae bacterium; assembly: GCA_040766885.1. Lineage (GTDB taxonomy): Bacteria > Planctomycetota > Planctomycetia > Pirellulales > Thermoguttaceae > JAXGPP01. Next base: position 71,925 of record JAXGPP010000002.1, read on the forward strand.
TGAGGGCTGGTTCCTTGAACGGCAGGTCTTTGATGGAGGTCACAAGGATGTATCCGCCGTGTCCGGCCGTGCTGACCCACCAGCAACCGCCCCAGTGGGACGGAACCTTCTCAGAGGATTGCCACGGCCCCCAGCCCACCATGCTGTTAGCGGCAGCGGCGCGGGGGTTCAGGAGATGCCCCTTGTCGTCAAACCGCAGGGTCACGCGGGTGGGTTTGCCACGGTGCGAGTACCCTTCCACAATCAGGCGGCGTGTCATGGTTGTTGCTCCGGTTATGCGAGCATCAGTCCATCGTCGGCCATGCCTTGCAGGATGGCAGAGGCGTAGCGGCAATCGACGTTCAGGGTTGCCCCCAGCCATTGCCACGGCTCGGTCTGGCAATTCTCGTCGATCCATTCGCGGGCGGCGGAGGTCATGGGGGTAATGCCCACGATGCTGCCAAAGCGGTCGGTCAGTACGTCGGGTTCGGCGGTTGCGGTGCTCATGGTGGTTGCTGCGGTGTCGCGTTACTATATTGTAAGCATCGCGCAGAAGAACTGAAAGTAAAAGCGCTAGTTAGCCGAACCGCCCGCTTTTGCGTATGCCTTCAGGATGGCCTTGGCGATTTTGACGGTTGTGTAGCGGAGTTCGATGCTCACCTCGCCGTTGCTGTGAACGTCAACCGTCACGCCGCTGGCGTAAATCCGGTTCGGGGTCTGGTTTCGGTCCCGGTTGCTTTGCAGTCGGCGGATGGCGTCCGGCCCCAACAGGGCGGCCAGTTCGGCGGCCAGTTGTTGCTGTCGGTCGCGGGCGGCGTTGTACTCCTTGACGCGCTCGGCTTGCTTGGCGTACTCGGCCAGATACCACGGCAGGAAGCGCCGCTTGATTTCGGCGGCTGTCTTCTCCGGCGGCCGGTTGCGGGCCACGGTGATATGCAGGTGCTTGTCGGGGCCGTGTACCCGGTTCTCGCTGTCATACGGCCAGGTGCCGCTGAGGTACAGCCGGCCCTTGGCTTGCGTGGCGTTAACGTGGATTCCCCGGCCGTTGCCGTCCGTTAGGACGGCACACCAGCAATGATCGTTGTAGCGCGGGTCAAGCTGCCACCCCGGCAGGTGCCTCAGCACTTCGGTCAGTTCGGCGTCAAGCTGTTGCTTCTCGCTCATACGTTGTAGCCCTTGTCTCGGTAGTGCTGCTGCCAAAGGTCCGTTATCTCCCTGCTGCCAAAGCCCTCTTGCGATTCGGCGACGGCCTCCTTGAGGTACTCCACGCCCACGGCGGTCAACTCGCCGAACAAGTAGCCCACCTTCTCCCCGCTCGAAAGCGTGACGGCGTTTATACAGCGCTCGCCGCTGGCACAGTGTTGCGGCGTGTCGGCTTCATCGTCATCGTCGGCCCGCTTCGGGTAGTCGTCGCTGTCGAAACTCCATTCATCGCTCGCGTCCGCCGGGGCAAGCCTCTCGCGCTTCAGACGGCGGCATATCGCCTTGCCGCAATCGTCGCAATACACGTCGGCCTGATAGATGTAGGCCACGGTGCTACTCCTGGTCGGGCAGATAGCGGTCAAGTTCCAAGAAGAAGTAATCGACGCAATGCTGAGTCGTGCGCCGGCTCTTGAAGTCGGCATCGTCGTAATGATGGTTCCACTTGCCGCTGTACGGGTTCAGCCGGCAATCGCTGATGGCCTTGGCACGTTCCGGCTCCTCGAAGCGGCAGGCAATCCAGTTGTCATAGATGGTGACGTGGAGCGTGCCGGCCACGGTCGCCACGATGTAGTCATACATGCCGCCTTGGTTCCGTGCCGCTCCGAGGGCCAACAAGCGGCGGGTGACTTCCGCCTTGAACCATGCGCGATTGGCGGGTTTCGTGATTCGGGCCATGTTGCCTGCTCCTAGAGGTAAGCCGCTATCAATGCCTCCTCCAGTTCCATGCGCTCGTTGGCGTCAAGGCTGGCGGTCAAGTCGGCGTTGTCGTCGCCCCAGAAGAGGCTAATGAAGTCGTACCCGTGGTAGTTGGGCGTCCTAATCCCGACGCCGATACCGCCGTCAATCCAGCCGGTAACGTGCCCGACGTGCAACTCGTTTAGGTAATCCAGGGCGGTGTCAAGGGAGTCGAACGATTCGTACTCCCCGGCGTCCCCGACGCGGACCCAGATCAGCAGCTTCGGATAGCCGCACACGTTGCATTGCAGGGCTTCATTGCCCGTGCAATCGTGCCAGTTGGCGGGGTTCGGAATGTCGCGGATGCGGGCGGCCTTCTTCTCCACGGCGGCCCGACTGGCGGGCTTGGCGTGGCACAAATCGCAAAGGGCAGTCTCGCTACAGGCGGTGCCTTGATCGGCAACGAGGGCCAGAAGTTTTCTCATGGTTGCTCACTCCGGTTGCTGTTTCCTTGTCACGCCAGCCGACCCTATGCCCGTGCGTTCAGTTGCTCGCTAAGGGTGTCGATTTCGTCGTTACCCAGCGGCTCGAACTGGCCGCTGTCGCTGGCAATGTCGTATTCCGGCGCTTGGGCGGCCGTGTTGCGATCATTCGCCTGCCAATAGCGCAGGGCCGCCAAAACGGTTGCAAACTCTCGGGGCGTAACGCTCAGTAACATGCTGGTTGCTTGCTCCCTTTAGATGATCGTGGGACGTATTGCGCCAAGCCGGCGGGCGGCGGCCACGGCGGCTTCTTCACTGGTTTCCGTTTCGACCGTGGTATAGCGGTCGGTTCCGTAAACGTCTGCAAGACAATCCCGCGCGGCGGTCACGCAAACGTGGTAGATCGTATCCTTGGCGCTTGCCGGCCCGACGATGAACACCCGCCCGCGCTTCAGATTCGCTTTCGGCGTGAGGTAGGTTTGCCCGTTGAAGATGGTGCCCGGTTCCGTGCAACGGACGATGATCTTCTTCCCGCGCCGACCCTCCACGATGCCGGGGCGGCCGGCAAGCATGTTATGCTCGCCGCGCTTCACGGCGAATATGACGGGCGTGCCTTTGCGGGGATACTTGGCGGTCGTCATGGTTGTTCCTCTACCGGCGTGGGGACGCCCACGCGCTCGATTTCCTCCCATTCGTTGCCGAGTGTGGTCGGTTCTTCTCCCTCCCTGAACATCTCCATCGCTTTATCGTTGGCCTCTTGCTGGGATTCGGCGTCAACGATGTAGTTGACTTGCCGACGAGCGATGATCGGGACACAGAAGTTCATGGTTGCTTGCTCCGGCTCTGCTAGGCTACGATGCGAACCGATTGGAACGGCGCGCCGGTGACGGCGGGGCCGCCGCTGGAATTGCGGCGGCCGATTTCCAGGTGGCAGGGCATCCATCCGGTAGACTTGCCGACGATGAAACGGCGGCGCTCGCCGTAGGAATCCACTACTTCCACCCGCTTGCCCTCCAAGCCAGTCAGTTGCGGCGTCAACTCGGTCGGGCAGCGCAGCTTGTTCCGCTGGCAATAACCGGCGGCCCGGTCCAGGAGGGTCCGGTAGGCGGTGTAGGCCCGCATGGTGCCCCGCGCTTCCGGCGGCAGGTCGTCTTGCTGTAGCCCTTCGCTCCGTAGCCACGCCGCGGTGGCGTTGTAGCGGCTGAGTAGCACGTCAAAGCTAAGGCAGCTATAGCCATCGTCGCAGGGAATGACGTACAACTCCTGTTCGGCGTTAATGCCCACGTCACGGTTGCCGCGCTGGCTCTTGTCGAAAGGCTCCAAGGCGGCCCGAACCCGGTCAAGGCTCGCGGCCAGGTCCGGGGTCCGTTCGCTATTCAGCAAAAGCTGGCGGGCGGCCTGATACAACTCCGTAACTTGCTTGGCGCTCGGCTTGCTCATGCCGCACCTCGGGCAGCCGAAAGGCGCTGGTCGTGGTGGCGGCGGCTGGCCCGCTTCAGCACGCGGGGCCGGTAGCCGATGCGCCGAAGTTCCTTCAGCAGCGGGGCCGCTTCGCGGCGGGTGGCGGGCCGGCTCTGGCGGAGGCAATGCCAGTAGTCCGCGCTACTGTGCTGCCCGACGTGCTGGTAGCTCGTGCAATAGCGGCCGTCAACGTCGGCCGGGTCGGTCGGGAATAGGGCGAACACGTCGTCCGGGTCGCCCTTCCAAACGCGAATCACAACGGCGTCTCTTGTCTCGTTCATCGTTGCGTGCTCCAAGTTGTTCGTTCCTATACTATAAGGTTATTACAGAAGATATGAAAGTCACATCGCGACGGCCGACTTCGGGCGGCTTTCTGGCGACCAGGTGGGGATTATGCGGGCTGTTTCTTCGCGGCCCGGCGCTTAGCCTCATACTGCCCGCGTGAAAGGGCCTTCTCGGGCAAGTCGGCTCGATAGGTCCGCAGGCGGCCGGAAAGCCGTTTCCAGGTGTGGGGCGGCCATGCGGCTGGGGTGAGGAGTCCGCCGGGGCTGAACTCGCTGGCGGCGGCGTACAGTGCGGCGGCCAAGTGCCAAACGGCGTCAAGGCCGGCATCCTTCCCCAACAGCTTGCGGGCCTTGTCGGTCCAATCGCCATGCGTGCAATTCGACCGGGTTCGCCATGCCCGTCGCATTTTCTGGCAACGGAAACCCCCCAGGGCAGCCTCCAGGGCGACGGCCTTGATCGTGCCGCTTTCGACGGCAGCCTTCAGGGCGGCGCTCCGTTCCCGCTTCACCTCTTGCACGATGGTCGCAATGTTGACCTTCAGCCATGCCCGTTCGCCCGACTCTACGGGAATTACGTCCGCTTGCGGCCGGTTCCAATCCTGTAGCGCGCCGATCATTCCCAGGGCGGCCGTGGCGGCGGCCCGCGTCGGCAACGTGGCGACAATCAAGCCGCTGGGGATGTGTGTTACTCTCCATTCATGGTCGGTCAATTCCCACGCCCCGTGGACGGCAAGACCGGGGAACCGGGGATCGGTGAAGCCGGGCACGCAGCGCTCTTCTTGCGTGCAGCGCTCCGGGTTGTAGGTCCGAATGTTGATCGTGGTTTCTTTCATCGGTGTTGCTCTCGCTCCGGCTCATGGAAAAGGGCCGGGCCGCCGGGAGCAAACGACGGCCCGGCCGGGACCACGCCACCACTAATTCCAACCGAGGTTGTGGGCAATCTGAATCGGCATCATGCCCTGCACGCGCCTGTCAGCCCCTTTGGCAATCAGGGCGAACATTTCGTGGTAGCCGCGTGAACCGGGCGGAGCGTAGTTCCGCTCGCGGTACAGCTTCGCCCCGCCGTAGGCTTGGCGATCGCGCACCCACACCTCAACGAATCGGTAATCCCCCAAGGCGGAAACGCAGTAGCCGGCTCGGGCGTAGGCTTCCCGCCCATCGGCCAATCGGCCGACGCGAAGGCGGTAGGTTTTCGTGCGGCGCGGTTGTCTCATGGTTGCTTGCTCCAGGTGTCTAGGCAATCAAGCGGGAATCTTGGCGGCGGCCGGGGCCGGGATGTGGAATATGCCGCCCACGCCTACCAGCCGGCGCAGCCAGCGGTAGAAGTCAATGTCGTTGACGTGCCCTTCCGCCATGCGCTCGTAATCTTGTCCCATGTCCGGGTTCAGCGCGCCCCGGCGGGTCCGCTCGCAACGCACGTGCTCCAGCAGGTGGTGGGCGTGCTCGATAAACCCGTCCATGTCGGCAACACTCACGGGTTCCCGCTGGAAAGGGGCCGGCTTGAGGGCTTGCTTGACCCGCTCCACGGCGGACCAGTTGCCGCTGGCAAACCGCTCGGGAATTTCGATAAATAGCTGGGGGTGCTCGCGGCGGACAACCGGCGGTACGTCAAGGCCGGCATCAACGGCGGCCTTGACCACCGTTTCGTGAGTGATTCCGGCCAGCGCAACCAGGTCGGCGTCTAACTTGGCAAAGGTGCCGGTGTAGGAGCCCTTGTAGATGCGCCGCGGTTCGCGGCCGTCCACGCTGGCCACGGCTTGTGTCCGTTTCGGGGTTACTTCCCCGATGGTCAGTAGCTCGAATCGGTTGCCGTAGGATGGCTTGTAGCAATAGGTCTTGCCCGGCTCCACGGCGGCGAATTCGCATGTTGGGCGGGCGTCAAGCATCTTGCGGCACTTGGCGGCCATGTCATACGCCGTCAGCTTGTAAAATCCCTTGCGCAGGGCTACGTCAATTCCGGTTTCTGTCGAGGTGGTGCTCATGGTTGCGTGCTCCAGTGTGCTCGTCTATAGATAGCATAGTCCAAAAGATAAGAAAGTCAAATCGGCTTCTTCCGTTTGACCTTCACGTTTGTTCGATTATGCTAACGACAGGAAGCAGCACTTTTCGATTCCGTCGTTCTCGGAGCGCGGCGAAACGCCGTGAAACAGGATATGATGCTTGAAGCCTGATCTTTTCGACCAGCACGCCCGGCTGAAAAGCCAATACCCCGGCGTCATTCTTCTCTTGCGCGTCGGGGACTTCTATGAAGCTCTTGACGATGATGCGGATACGGTCGCCCGTATCTGCAATCTGGCCAAGACCACGCGCGGCGATCGTCGCATGGCGGGGTTCCCGCACATGCACCTTGACCGCTTCTTAACGGCCCTCGTCCGGGCCGGCTTCCGGGTTGCCACGGCGGAACCCATCACGGACAAGCCCCCGCCGGGCAAGCCGGCCGTTGTGCGCTGGCCTTGTGCCGAGGAGGGCCAGTGATGTTCGGATTGCTGATCGCGCTGGTTCTGTTTGCGCTGGTGGTCCGTGCCGTTGTGCCGCTGTCGGCACTCGCGGCAGTCGTGGCGGCCAGCGCGGTCGTGGCGGTCACACCTGCTAGCTCCGTGCGCACCGATTGTGCCGTGGCGGCCAGGTTTGTCGGGGATACTGCGCGCAGCGGTCGGGACAGAGACGAGGGATGCCCGGGCGATGGGGCTGTGCCGGCGATAGCGGGCTTGCCGGATTTGCGGAGATTGCCGGGTGTCCGGGCCTGGGACCAGGCCCCCAACTGTAGCGTGCTTTTCGGCAGAGAAACCGTGGGGAGATATTCGCCCAGTCAATCCTCGCGGGAACGCCGGACGGTCAGCCGCCCGCTCGGCCCAGGCTCGATGTTGAATCCACCTTCTCGACGCAGGATGTCAGCAGCTTGCTCGGCTGTGCCACGGAAGCTGGCCTCGGCGGCGATCTGCACCACGGCGTCGAACGGGACGGCTTTTCCGCTCGCCTGGGCCAACCGTTCGCATTGCTCGAAGGCGGCCTCCAGGATGCGATAATCGGCGTCGCTTAGGGCCACAGCATCTTGCAGACTCAACCGGTTGCCCGCTTCCGCATTGATCTCGCGTCTCACGCTCTCGCCCTCCGCGCAACAAAAACGGCCGCTCGGAGAGGGCCGTTTGCGAGGCGGACCACCCGCCTGCCAAGCAGTTGTGCGACCCCGACCCAGATGGAGACGCCCAGCGGCCTGTCATTGATTCTATCGTCTGCCGATGTTGAGGAACATGAGGCTCCCGCCGGTCGGCGAAGCCCTGCCGGCTGGAGCTTGGCGGACTATTCCCGTCGTGATGGTTCCGTGGACGGGCAGGTGGTGGCCGACACCGTATAAACGCTCTTGAAATCGGCGTCGATCGGGCGGCAGACGTGGAGTCGATCGGTGCCAAGCGCACCGGCACACAAGCGCCTCTAAGCGCCGCTGTGCGGTCCCAATCGCTTTGACCCCTCGGCACTCTGACCCTGGTTTGACCCCGCCCACCGTGCCTTGAACTTACTGCTCGTTGCGGTCGCCGTGGAGAGCGATGGTCTACCAGATTCCGGGAATCAGCCGGTAGCGGACCCGGGCAGCGTACTCCTTGTACCCGGCCAATTCCTCGTGAAGCGTTCTGTCTTCCATCACCGTCCGCACCACAAGGAGCATCGTTGCGATGGCCGCCGGGACCAATGCCCAGTACGATCCCAAAGCCAGGGCAATACCGACAAAGAACGGGACTGCGCCCGCATACATGGGATGCCGCACGAGGGTATAGGGGCCGGTGTCGATCACCTTCTGCTCAGCGTGGACGCGCACGCCAGGTTCAGCAAACTTGTTGACCTTCTCGACCCAGGCGATCACAAAGAAGCCAACGCACAGCAACACATAGCCCAAGATGACCACCCACAACGAAACACCCGACCAGCGGAATCGGCCGTCGTCAAGCGCCGCTACCGGGAACTCTGCCATGTGCGCGAGCAGCAAGATGCTCACCAGCACCTTATCCCAACCCTTCGTGCCCTCTTGTATCTTGCTTCGCGCAACGAAGATGTCTGGGTTGACGCGCCACAGGTAGACGACGCCCAGCACGATCAGGACAAGGTAGACCAGAAGGAAGAGCCAGCCTTTCTCCCACCGGATGTCGCCAGCCGGAAGGAACATGGCGACGAGCAGCACGATGAAGAAGACGACGCTCGACAGAATGAGCCGGCGAAGCACGACAGTCGGAACTCGTTTTTCGTCTGCCATGTCCTTGACGCAATCTTGATACCAAACGGCGCGAGGCGGGATCAAGGGCAGCCCACGCCCGGAGCGGCCAATATCATCGGTTGCACTTGACAGGGACCTGGAGGCCGGTGCTCTGGCGTACCAACCCTCTGCCCGTCCCGCAATCGGACTCGACAACGAGCACGCCGGCCGGCCCTGGCCGCAGGCGTCTTGGATCGGCTCCCACATTGCACGGAGGGGGTCCATGAGCTAAGATTTCAATACGACATAATACGAAATTGCGAGAGCATTCACTGCTTCGTCGGAAACCGCCAGCCTGAGCCTTCGGCTCTTGTATTCGCAGAAGCAGCGATCGTGCTCCGCTCCCGAAAGGGAGCGGTGGCCGACGCTGTTCTGCGATGCCGCCTGGCGGCGGCCCGACGAGCGGCTCGGTTCGCCGCTCCTCTTTTCATTGGCGAGCGGTGGTTGAAGCGTGCCAGCTAGCGAAGCACAAGACAGCGACGGCCAAAATGCTCAAAAGCCATGTCGAGAAATATGAAACCGCGCTGGCCGGGCTAGAACGCCGGCCTCAATTGCTGGAAAGCAGCGGCGGTTCGCTGGCCAAGCGTCGGACCCGTCTCACCTGCAAGTCGCCTGGCACTCGGGGAGGCGAGACTCACGTGATGTTGAAGAATTCCCGCAAGAGCCGAACCAGCACGTCGCCGTGGCAAGGCAGCGGCTTGCAGTGGCAGCCCAGCCGCTTGCCGGCCAGTTCCGGCAGCGCGGCGATCAGGTCCGGCCGGCGGCGAATCCAGACCTCATACATGACGATGGCCTTCTCGCGGGTCACGCGGCCTCCGATCGGAAATGGATTGCCCCACTTCGACGGGCGGCAAACCAGCACGTCGTACTCGGAGTTGCGGGCGTTGACCACTTCAGTCATTGTCGTCGGCGGATCGTACTTTGAGGGTGTTCATCCCATCCTTGACCCGCTTGCGAACGGTAGTAGGTGGAACGTCGAGCAGTTCGGCGGCCTCTTCCGCTGTGTGCCCGTCGAGTTTCGTAAGTCGGATGGCCTCTTCTTGCTTGTGCGTCAGTGTGCTCAGCAGCTCGTTTGCCTCGATTCTGGACGTTTGCTTGGCTGCGTCTGCTTTCGGGTCGGGGTCCGATGCGAGGAGAGGGCGCGTCAGTCGATGATCCCGTTTCGCGGCTTCAACGCGCCTCAGATACATCCCGCAGCGATCAATGAGAATCTTGAAGAGCAAGGCGCGGACGCAGGTTTGGAGGGGATACTGTTTGTGGTGTTCGTGGAATTCCGCAAACGTCTCTTGCACGATGTCCTCGGCGTCCGCACGCCCTCGCAATTCTCGCTTGGCGTAGGCGAACAGACGCTCGTAGTGTCGGTCGTGGAGAATGGCGAACGCATCGCCGTCACTGTGCTGGCGGTAGCGGGCAAGCAGTTCACCGTCTGTTTCGTTGGCCAGTTCCTTCAGGGTTGTTAGCGTACTCATGGGTGATGTCTCAGTCGAAGGTGCCGGGCTCCTCGATGCAGTCGCAGAATAGCGTGTTCGATCGGTGTGTAATGTGCGCTGTAAGCCGCGTGAATAGCGGGACGTAGCCTTGGCGCAGTTTTCGCCTTTTCGCCTGATGAGCGTCCGGCTGTGCCGAAGAAGCGACTTGTGCGGCCGTGAAGCGGGCTGCGAGAGGTTGCGAAGCCGTGAGGCGGGCCGCGAGGGGGCCAGCAGCAACTTGCCGGCGGACTCGACCGACACTGTTCCCAGTGCTGCCAAGTCACTCATAGCTGCCTCTCTCGCCGGGTAGTATGGCCTGGGCGGCGAGATAGGCCGAAACAGAAGAGGTGCCCCCGTTTTCTACCTTGCCGTCCATCTCTTCCTAAACCTTACTACACGATCCGGGGGCGTGCCCCCACCTTCATGTCTTTTGGCCAGATGCCACAGATGCCGGCACGGCTTGACGATTTGGCAAGGGTTGTCAAGTGGCTCATCGGCAGACTGGTTGGACGACCGGCTGGATCGCCCAGGCAAGATCGCAAAGTTGATAATTCTTCCCAACTTTCGAGAGCTGAGGACGAGACCCTGGCGCACAAGGGAATCGGCGACCCGCTGGAACATTGGGTCGCCTCGCGCATTTTTGCCATTCGTCACAGTTTCTCACGGCAGCCGGCGCGCGACCTGCGGTTGACGCTCCGCCGGAGGCCGGGTATCCTAGATGAACCGAGCGTTTGGGGCGTTCCCAAGCGTGCGCCGGGCGACCGGCAGCTTGGTAGGTTATGACCGGAAGCCCACCAGCAGCATCCTGCCAACTACCGGAGGACGCATACCGCCAAAGAACTGGTCAACAAGCCTGAGCGATCACGCTCTTGGTTCCAAGTTGGTCGGGATTTAGGGCGGTAGGCTATGGTAGGAAACGGTAGGAAACCCACTCAAAAAGACGTGAATCCAGGAAGTTTGGATGGAATGGGATGTTTTAAGCGTCGAAAGCCAGATCGACGCAAAGCCTTATGAGATAAGTGATTAGAAGACAGCGGGGCGTAGCTCAGCCTGGATAGAGCGCTTGGTTCGGGACCAAGAGGCCGGAGGTTCAAATCCTCTCGCCCCGACTTGTTGCAGCATAAGGACTTACGGCGATTGGCTGGCGTTTTCTGGTACCGATTCTAAGACCGCTTGGTACCGGTTGCCAACGACTGAGGGGCTTAACGTGCGATCGCCCTGGGCTTCGCGTTGATCCAGTCCAGGTCGAAGGCCAGTTCGTTGTGGCGAAGATCGATGATGTGATCTCTGCGGCGGGCATGGTCGCCGGCGTCAAGAGCGAGGTTGGCAAAGAACCAGTCCCGGGCCGCGCCTCCCATTAGCCAGTCGCGGTTGTTATCGTCGCATACCGTCCGATCGGTTCCCCCAACATCAAAATAGCGGTCGCTCAATCGCGCGGCACGAGCGACGTACGACTTCTCCCGATCAGCCCATTCTGCCAGGATCTCTCCCAGCGCGGCGCACCGGGCGTCGTAAGCGGTCGTCCCGCCGATGAGAATATCGTCACCGCCGCCGCCCAAGACGCGATCGACACCCGATCCGCCAATGAGAAGGTCACGACCAGGTCCGCCGATCAGCAGATCATTGCCGGATCCTCCCAGGATAACATCGTCTCCCGCGCCGCCCTTGAGGCGGTCGTTTCCGGCATCGCCGTAGAGCCACGCCGAGACACGACTGCATCCGGCGACAGCGATGTGATCGTTGCCTGCCTGGCCATAAACGACGATCCGATCGATTGTCGTTCCGTCCGGAGTCGTCGCGCACTGGCGCAAGAGACCGTTGATCCAGACCAGGTATTGTCCGGATCGCCGCCGCGGGGCCACGAAAACTCGGTCATTGCCGGTGGTACCGCCGACCACCAAAGCCACTTTGGTCGGGTCGTCCGGCTCCGCCTGGATGTCGATGGCACAGACAACCAGGACCACACTCTCGCCGGCAGCCGCGCCGTCATCGTCGGTCACGGTAAAAGAGATGCTGTACTCGCCAGCCGTCGTAGGCGTGAAGGCGAATTCGAGACCAGAGCCCTCGGCCACAGTCTTCGTGCCTTGGACGGCCTGCCACCGGGTCGTGTGCTGATCGAGGACTCCCGCGTCGCTGAAACCCGCCGAGAAGCCCAGTTCCTGCCCCCGAACTCCACGGTCTGGCCCGACAATGGCCGTCACGACCGGCGTAGCGTTCCCGACCGTCACCAGAAGCGTGTCACTGTGGTTGCCGCCGTCGTGCCCGTCGTCGACCGTGAGGGTGACCGTGTAGATGCCGCCGTCCGCGTAGACGTGGCTTGCCAGGGCGCCGCTGGCGGTCGTGCCGTCGCCAAAATCCCACCAGAAGCTGAGCGGATCACCGTCGGCGTCGAACGACGCGGTGCCGTCGAACGAGACGATCTCACCTTCGCAGGCGACGAGGTCCTCACCCGCCACAGCCACCGGTTGGCGGTTGTCGATCGTTACCGTGGCGGTGGCGTAGGCGATGTTGCCCGAGCAGTCGACAGCCGCATACGTCAGTGTGTAGTAGCGGCCGGTTGCTCCGGGCTCGGCTTTGAGGGTGAAGTTTTCATCGTCCTGGCCGAAATCAGCCCCGTAGATGACGGCGGCGCGATCGGCTTCCCAGCTGGGAGCAATCTCCACCAGCACGATCCGCAGGGCGGGATCGGTCTCATCCTGCGCTTCGACACTCGCGTGAACCGCGACCCAGCCCTCGCTCGGTAGGAGTACATTCGGCGTCATCGCGAGGGAAATCACCGGCGGCGTCCGATCTACGGTTATCGGTATCGGCTCAGGATCGGCACCGAGCGTTCCGATGGCTACCTGGTCGAGCAACACGGTCGTGGCGATCGCATCCTCGACCACCAGCGTGACCCGCTCCGCGGGGTCGGCACCGGGCTCCGGGATCACGCGAACAGAGAACTCGCCCGTGCCGGGATCCGGAACCGTGACCTGGTCGTCCAGGTCGCCATCTCCGTCGAGGTCGGCTTCGAGGTACGTGGCGCCGGGGATCTCGTTCTTGGCCTTGGTGACGACGCGCCCCAGATCGTCGACGACTTCCAGATCGACCGGGCAGTAAGCCGTGAACGTTAGCGTGGGGGCGATCCGCAGGTCGAGTTCCCGTACCACATCGCCGCCGCCAAGAAATGCTCCCGCACGGCTGAGGATACCCGGCGTGCCGTCGCCGGTGGAGTCATCACCGTCGATCTCCAGGCGGAAGCGGTCATTCAACGGCGAGTCAAACCGTAGCGTGATTCGATCGGTCGCTGGATCGTACTCGATCGAGCCTGCATCGATCGTCCACTCCTGATCGTCGGCGTCGCCGAAGTAGTTGCCGTCGCGGTTCGCATCAAAACGGGCGGCCGTCAGCCGGTAGTTGGCCGGGTTGGCAGCCAATCGTCGATCGAGATCTACATCAGTGAACTGGATCACAAGGCTCTTATGATCGGCGGCGGCCTTGACGGAGCGAACGGCCGGCGCCGGAAGCGGGCCGCCCATCAACCGGGCCAGCGCGAAGTCGGGATCGCGGCCGAACCAGATCCACCCACCCGAAGGCTGGTTGAAGCTGGCTCCTGCCAGCACGATGTTATTGTCGGCCTGGACCGCCGCCGCAAGGCCGAAATCGTTGTGCGGGTTGAATTTGACAAAGGCGAAGCCTTCCTCTCCAAACGCCGTGTCCGGCGCGCCGTCGGCGTTCAGGCGGAGTGCCGCAAACGAGCTGCGAGGGCCCGCATCGAAGTCAGAAAAGGCGAATCCGAACACGACGATCTTGCCATCGGGCTGGATCGCCACGTCGGTTGCGACGCCTGAATGTGCGCCGACTTGCGTCAGATCGGGGACGACCTTTCCCTGGTTGCCGAAGCTCGTATCCAATTGACCATCAGGCGTATAGCACGCGATCGCAAACGACTGTTGGTTCGAAACCCCGTCGAGCAAGCCGGTAACATAACCCGCCACGATGATCCTTCCGCTATCGGGCGCGACTGCCAGGCGGAACGGGTAGGCACTGGCGTCGGCGAACTCAGTGAATTCGGTGAAGACCCATCCTTCAGTACCGAACTCAGGGTCCAGGTCGCCCAGTGCCAGATCGTACCGGGCCACGGCGAAGCAGTAGCGGCGAGATGACGTCTCGGGCTGGCACAAGAGCAACAGGTTGCCGTCACGATCCAAGGCCACGTCGGCCGGGTTCGTTGTAAGGTGCGGGTATGTGGTCAGATCGAGCATTGCCAGGCCGTCGTCGCCGAAATCGGTGTTGGGCGTCCCGTCGCTGTTAAAGCTGGCGATCCCCGGGACGACTCCGGAATCGGTGGGAGATGGCCTGGCCACGGGAACGTAGATCGTGCCGTCGCTAGCCACCGCCAGGCTCAACGGCCCTTGCGATCCAAACCAGCCGAAGTGCTCCACTACGAAGCCGTTGCCATTGCCGAACGTCTTGTCCAGCTTGCCGGTGCTGGTGTATCGCGCCAGCACGTGCCCCGCGCTGTCGCCCGGGCCGCCCTGGCCGCTGACAAGGATCTTGCCGTCGGGCAGAATGGCCACGGCCAGGGCCGAATCGCTCGCGCCACCAAAATCGGTGCAGACGCGACCCTGGATTCCGAAATCCGGGTCGAACTCCCCCGTCGGCAGATAGCGCGCCAGGGCAAAGTCGGAGTTGCCGGCAGAACTGTAGTACCATCCCACGGCGATGATCTTGCCATCGGGCTGGATTGCCACGTCGATGGCGGCCTCTCCGCCGTCGCCGCTGTCGCCGAACACCGGTTCAAAGTCGCTCACCAGCCTGCCGCCCGCGCCGAACGTCGGGTCAAGCGTTCCGGCGGATAGCGGTGCCACCGCCGCAATCGCCGCGGCGTCGGCCGTATCGATGCCGCCATCGCCGTCGCCGAGTATCAGATGCACGTGGTAGGCCGGGCGAGTCCCCAGGTAGTGATGCGTCCGGCTGAATGTCTCCGTTCCCGGGGCAAACGCGATGGTCTCTGGCACCCCTTCACCCCAATCGATCGTCAGCTCAAGACTGTCCCCGGAACCGGGATCGAAGAACTGACCGGAAAGTGTAACCTCGTTCTCGGTATTGAGCGGCGTGATGGCGACATTGCTCAACTGCGGCGGCGCGTTCTCGATCAGGATCAGCGCCAGCCCCGCGGTTGCGACGATCCCGCTCTCGGTCAACAGGTGCACCAGGATGCTGCGCGACGCGTCGCCGTCGGCGTACGTGTGCTTGAGTTTCACTGGTGCGGCGAGCCGCTGCCAGGCCCCGTCACCCCACTCGACAATGTAACCTTGAATGGCGGGCAGTGGATCGCCGCCGGGATCGAACACTGCGCCAAGCTGGATCTCGACCGGGCTCCCCTCCTGGACGCTGGCCGGGCAGAGCACCTGGACCCGCGGCCCAACGTCGAGCACCTTGACCGTCTGCTCGGCGACGCCGGGATACGAGCCGTCTTCATCTTCGAGGCCAACGTGGATCTTGTATTGCGCCGGCCCACGCGAGTAGACGTGCGTGATTGAGCCGGGCGCCGCGTGCCTCGTGACCGGCGTCCCGTCGCCCCAGTCGATCGCAACCTCGGCCAGGTCCGTTCCCGGGTCGACGATCGAGCCCAACTCGAGCACATAGGGCAACCCCTCCTCGACCACCGCTGCCCCACGGACCGCGATCGTCGGTACAACGTTTGCCACCACGGCGTCCAGGGTCTGCTCGTTGGCAAACAGCCCCTCCTCGTTGACGATGACCACGTGGATCGGATACGTGCCATCGTCGCGGTAGCAGTGTGCGACACTGATCGAGGATGCCGCCGGCGAAGTGGCCGGAGGCGCAACCAACTGCGGCTCCGGACTGTCACCCCAGTAGATCCGGTATCGGCTGACCGGATCGGTACCGGGATCGACGGGCGCGTCGATCGTCAGCGTGAAGACTCCGCCTTCATCGACCTGTTCGCGGCCACCGAGTGCGATGCGCGGTGCGACGTCGCGCACGGTCACCGCCAACGATTCACCCGTCCGGCCGACCAGCCTCCAAAGGCCGTCAAACTCGACGATGCCATAGAGGCCGGCGGCGGGTAACGGCTGTGGGGCTGCGTCCCATCCGACCCGGCCGCCGTCCGAACCGGCGAGCACGAAATTCGCAGCCGCGGGCGCCGGCTGCCCGCCCACGAAATCGACGTACGACAGGCCCTCGCCGCTTTCCCACGTGAGCGTCGTACGGGTCGCGGCAACGCTGAGAAATTCACCGAGCACCTCCGCGGACGTCAGTTCCGCGCTGTACAGCCGCACCTGGGCGATCTGCCCATTGAGCGCGCCGAAGTCGTCGAGATCGCCGGCGTTGCCCCCCAACTCGCCAGCCACGCCCCCCAGTCCGCACCCATCGCGAACGGCCCACCGCGAAAGCGTGCCGCTTGCCGCCGCGGCCGTAGCGCGCTCTTGCCCGTTGACGTACAACGTGAGGCGGTCCGCCTCCTTCGTCCCCAACTGAATCGTGGCCACGATGTGCACGAAATCCTGGATATCGCCGGCGGTGAGCATGGTGCGGGCCTCCAGCGATCTGGCGCGCATCGATCCCGCGGCCTCGCGAACGCGGAAGACCAGTTGGTCGCCGTCGATCCGCAGCGACGTGCCGTGTGTCTCGTCTCCCGCCTCCAGCAGCACGTCCTTCCCTGTGAGGTCGGTGAGACGCAGCCACAGCCCAAAAGAGACGCTGCGGGCGGCGACCAGATCGCTCGCACCGAAATCCGGACTGGCCACGCCGAAGCTGTCGACCACGCCCGGGTCAGGAGCCAGATTGAAGCGATACGCCGCCGACAGGTCGCGGTTCGTCGAGCCCACGGTCGCCAGGTCGGGAGCCTCGCCCGCCGGCCCCCACTCCCACGCCACCGTTCCCATCTCGGGGAGCCACTGAACGTGCGGGCTGCCGCCCGGATCGGCCGCGCTCCAACTGGCGATCAGGCTTTGCGGCGCAGGGATGGACACCGGCCGCGCCCCTTCCTGTTGCAGGCCGATCCAGAACTGGCTTCCGTCGTCGATCATGAACGATCGGGTCAGGATCGACTCTTCCTCCGCGCTGGAAATGCTCGCCAGGTATCCTCCCTGGCTTCGTGCCCAGGCGGCGACCGTTTCGTAGTCGCCGCGAGCGTCGCTGACCATGTAGCAGGTTCCCTCACCCGGCACCTCGCCATAAAGCCTGCCGCAAAGCGTGTAGACCCTGGAGACGGAGTAAGGGGCCAATCGTGGGTTGTGGGCATCGTATGCCCGCGCGGTGATCTGGTACGATCCATCATCGGCATAGCGGTGCGTGAGCGATCCGGCGTTGCCGGCGAAATACTCTTGTCCACCGTCGCCCCAATCAATCCACCAACTGGCCAGCTCGTTTCCCGGCGTAGTAGGCGTGAAGAACAGCGTGTACAAGTCACCTTCATCTGCCGACGGAAAGCCCACGAGCATCAAGCGGGCGGGCATCGGGTTGACCGCGACCGTCTTGGTCGCCGTATAGGAACCGTCGCCGTCGGTCGCCGTCACCGTGACCACGTAATCGCCTTCGTCGACAAAGACGTGCACCAGCGACGCCGTCGCACTCAAGACGGTTTCGCTCTTCCCGTCACCCCAGTCGACGTTCCACCGCACAATCACATCGTCGCCCGGATCGTCGGCCGCCAACTGCAAAGCGTAGGCAGCGTCTTCGTTCACCTTGTCGGCGCCGGCGAGCGTCAGCGTGGGCGGAACATCAAACACGGTGATGTTCGTAGATACGAGAATTTCGCCCCCGTCTTTGTCGCGGAGCGTTCCTTGCACCCGTTGGACTCCCGAATGAGTCGCGATCACGGTCGTTGTCCACGATCCACCGGCAGCGACATCGTGCGATCTGCCGTCGCCAACGAGCCAGGTGAAACCGGCTTCCCGATCGGCCGACGAAGGATCCCAGGGGTTGGAAAGCGTTACCACGACCGTATCGCCTTCGTACACCGGACCGTCGTTGCTGAGTACGGCGGTGGGCCGCGTGTTCCAAACCGTAAGCGGGACCGTATCCGTTGCAGCGGAAGTCTTCTCTAAACCGCCCGGGTACGTCACGCGCAGCCGCACGTTGTACGTGATCGGGGGTGCGAAACGGTCCACGCCGTCGTCGATGCCGATGGCTTCCAGCGTCTCCCAGGAGACAGCCGGATCCTGGCCAAACGCATCGGTGAAATCGCCGTCGCCGTTGATGTCCCATGCCCAGAGGATGGGAGTGCCGGCAGCCGTTGCGTGCATGGTCAGCGCCCGGCCTTCGAAGACCGAGTATCCCCAACTCGGTCCGGCGCTCGGAACAGCAGCACCGACATCGACCGAAAACACGGCGAAATCCTCGTATCTGCCATCGTCATCGGTCGCGGCAACGCGAATCTCGTACGGCGCCACTCGGGGCGGATAGGCGTGCGTCACTGCGGCGGCATCGCCGGCAATGACCTCGATCGTTCCGTCTCCCCAATCCACCTCCCATCGAGAGATGCGATCGTCGCCCGGATCGGTCGCCCCAAGCTCGAGCGGCACCTCCTGATCGGCATCGAAAACCGGCGGTTGCGGCAGGGCGACTGCCGACGTGGGCGGGGTGTTCTCGATCGTTACGGTCGTAATTGCTTCGCTGACGACGCTTCCCTCCGTGAGTCGCACGGCGATGTCATAGACGCCATCGTCGTCGATGCCCAGCGCCCGCAACTGCTTCCAGGCGATTGTGGGCGTGCGCCCCGCGGCGTCAGTGAAATCCCCGTCTCCGTTCAGATCCCAAGTGAAGCTCGTATCGGGCAAGGTCGCGGTCGCCTCCAGCACGAGTGGGCGGCCTTCGTCGGTCGCCGCCGGAACCGCGGCGACTACAGGCGTACCTGCAAGACACTGCAGGTTCTCGATCTCCCGATAGGCAACTTGAAAGTCGCTGCCGGCCACGCGAACATCACCATCGGGCTCCTCGGGGCTCCCCGCGCAGGTGCCGCTGCCGGCGTCGAAGATCAACGTATCGCCGCGAATGCCCGCGGGGTCACCGCCCCGAACCGATACATCGGACTGGAGACGGTAGCCCAGCACTCGGATCGTATCGGCGCCTAAGCCGGCACTGATCGTTAGGGAAGAAGACGGTCCGACCTGCATCATGTCGACGTGATCGTCGTCGTCCCCCGTGTCGACGATCAACGTCCCGGCGCTTTCGGCGGAGCGGATCTCGACTCGGTCGGCCCCCGACTGTGTGTTGACGACCGTCGCTCCCGCCGACAGTTGCGCGGCCACGATGCGATCATCGCCCGCCGCCGTGTACACCTGCACCAACTCGGCCGCCGCCGGACGTACCAACGAGACGACGTCGGCTCCCGCACCCGTGAGCACCTGGAGTCTCGCCAACGCGACCTCGGGAGAACCGGCCCGCTCGAAGCGAACCGAATACTGACGCAGTTCGGGCTCCGCGGTATCCGTGAACCAGCCCGCCAGGTGCACGTCGTGACCATCGATCACCGCCCGAACCGGTTGGTCCGCCTGCTCGCCAATCACGACCGCATCGCCGGCCGAGCCGACTTTCAGGAAGACTTCGCCTGCGTTCTGAATGGTCGATCCCAGCAGTTGCTGCACGCGGTCCCCCAAAGCGGCGAACAGCCCGATGGGCCATACCATCCATTGCATCGGCCAGGCAGTGGCCCTTCGGTCGTCGAGGACAAATCGCTCCAGCCCGGTCGCGAGGGTCACATGGTCCGCCATCGCCGCATACTCATCGGCCAATGGATCGGTCACCTCGACGGTCAGCGTGTCGTACCCTCCACCGGGATCGAATACCAAGGAAGAATCCGCGTTGCGGACGGTGATCTGGTCATCGCCGCCATGGCCTTGGATCTGTGTAGTAAGGAAATCGGCGCCCCAGTTGACCTCGAACTGGTCGCTGTTGTCCCCCAGTTGCAGATCGAGCGACTCGATGCCCGCGAAATCGATGCGTGCCGCCGCTGGGGAAGTAAACTCAAGTCGCCCGTCGTAGCCTTCGACAGGATACTCGTTGAGTGATCCGCTCACCGCCTGCATCCCTAGCTGTGGTTGAATGGTAAGCATGTCGGGGCCCAGGCCACCGTCGAGGGTCAAGTCGGCCGCCAGGCCCCGAATGGTCACCAGATCAAGCCCCGGTCCGAGAATTACACCCGTCGGCACGTCACGGTCTTCGATCGTCAACTCGTGCTTGATGTCCCCCAGCAAGCTCAGGCTGGCGCCGGAGAATCCCATGAACCCAATGCCTGCTGCCTCGGGCATGCCGAACCCGGTGAGCGACGTTCCCGTCAAGAGCCCTCGCGGCTGGCCGGCCATCAGCGTGCCGTCGTTGATCGAGATCAACTCTCCCGGCTCCGGCGGCCCGGCATCGATCACCACCCGGGTGCGGATGTTGGCGAGGCAGTCACCAACTGAGATACTGTCGACGCCACCGCCGAGGTTAATGCGGATCTCACCCTGTTCGGGCCAGGCCTCCGCAACGTGAAGGTGGTCCGCGCCGTTGCTCAGGTTGATGTTGGTAGAGGCGGCACCGGACGTCTCCAGCACCGTCTGCTCGCGATACCGGAGTTGTTTCCCGGTCATCACCCACTCCGGCGCCGCTTCGGCCGTAGTGTTCGCAAACGTCACCGTCTCAATGTTCGACGTGAATACGCCGGGATCGGTCACCATGCCGCTGGGCCGATGGTCGGGCAGCGTGGCCATCAACTGGTCGCCGTCTCCTTCGCCGCCTTCCACTCGGACTCGCCCGCCGTAGGTGTTCGTGCTCCAGTAGCGGCGGCCGAGATCGGGCACCGTGACGCGATCGTCTGCTTCACCCAACCGCAAAACGACTTCCTCGATGGCATTGTCATAGACCACGGGCGAGTAGGCCGTTGCGTTGTTCTTTGTGCCCTCGACGCGGAACTGCTTGCGCCCGTCGATCACGCCGATCTCGTGATCCACCGCGACGTCGATGGGGACGTTCTCAGCCGACGAATCGTACACCAGCACGTCGAATCCCACGCCGCCGGATACGGTGAGCTGCTTGACGTCGTCCGCCGATCCCGACCCGACGGTGACCGTATTCGTGCCGCCTCCGTCGAGCACGATCTTCTTTTCGCCACCGGCCTCGAGCGACTGGACGAACAGTTGATCGTCACCCGGGCCATCGTGGATCGTGACCTTGCCGGCGATCGCACTCACGATGCGTACGCTATTTTCCACCGTCGCCGACCCCAGGTTGAGCTGGAAGTCGTCGATCCAGCAGCAGTTGATCTTCTCAACCCAGAACGCATTATCCGGATCGGTATTCTGAAACACGCGCACCAACCGGCCCTGATCGCTCACTTCGACAAGGGCAGGTTCGGTGCTCCCGAGGTCGCCTTGAACGATGAACGTGTCGTTGGCCGTGTCGTCGATGGGGTTGCCGGTCCACCAGCCACGCGTTCCGCCGAGGATGCTGATGCTCCCTTTAAGCACGTTGCCGCCGAAGAGAGTCTGCTCGCTGGCGGCAGGCACGAGGCGATAGTGAACCGTCATCGTGTCGGCGCCTTCCTCTCCGACCAGAGCGACATTGACTAGATCGCAGGCCGGTTTTACACCCGACGCGGGCGCATTGATGGCCAATTGGTCATCTCCCGGTCCCCCTTCGACGCTCAGTTCGTCATGGATCGGATCGGTATGGCTGATCGTGACGGCAAGCGTGTGAGAGACTCCACCGGTGTCATCGGTCAAGTGAACCACGGACTCGTCGACAACGGTCTGGTTGTGCTCCGGGTCGGTGATGGAGAGATCCGTCACTGTGGCCTGCCCGGCCATACTGGTGACGTAGATATGGTCACCGGAATCAGATCCCAGGTACCGTACCACGTCGCGGTCGC
The DNA here is from genome assembly GCA_040766885.1 of Thermoguttaceae bacterium. Lineage (GTDB taxonomy): Bacteria > Planctomycetota > Planctomycetia > Pirellulales > Thermoguttaceae > JAXGPP01. The sequence continues at coordinate 93,581 of JAXGPP010000002.1, forward strand.
GATCGCCGCTCTGATGCTCGTTCGGGTGGGCAAGATCAACGCTGATCGCACGTACCGCGGTCTGGATCGCCAGATTGCTCAGCACAACCACGTCCGACCCGCCCCCGGTCGCGATCGACACCTCCTCGATGTGGTCGAGCTTGCATTGGCCGAAATTCGTCGTGAATACGGCGCGGGGCGTCGGCTGCCCATTGATCAGCTCCACGATCACCGAACCGATGATCGTGTCATCCTTCTCGATCAGGTCGCCGCCAGGCGCCTCTTCGACCGACCCCAGGATGAGAAGGCGATCGGCATTGCCGGGACCGTGGTCGTCGATTTCCGAGAACACATCATTCCCGTTCTTCCACTGATAGGTATCGCTGCCCAGGCCGCCGTAGAGTTCATCGTCGCCCGGACCGCCATCGAGGAAGTCCTCGCCACGGTCGTCCGTCCCCGCGGCACCGGCAGAATCCCATCCATGCAGTTTGTCGTTGCCGCCGCCTCCCAGCAGCCGATCGTCTCCCGTACCGCCGTACAATAAATCGTTCCCCTGGCCGCCGGTCATTGTGTCATTGCCGACATCGCCGTAGAGACGGGCCGTGCCGTACCCTTGGTAGGAGAGCGTGTCATCGTCCCATCCTCCGCGGAGTACGGCATCGGCATGAACGGACGAATCGACGAAGATCTCATCGCGGCTCGTCCCACCGTCGGCTACGATGCTAGTCACGTTGTGAAAAACCTGCCGGTGATGTATCGAGAGGGCTGGGTTATCGTTCTGCGAGAAGGTGACTTCGATCTCCTCGCCTCCTCCGGGGCTCCAGCCGAGAGATCGGATATCGAATCGCTCGCCGGTGAAGTAGTCGGGCACCCCGGGCCCGTTGGTGCGATCGGCGTTGGAGTACTCGCGACGGTCCGCTGTCGGGCCCATGTAGAGCGAGAGCACGCCGTTCTCGCACTCGCCGAGCACCGGCGGATTGCGGAAGTGGCCGGCGAGGATCTGGGCGTCGGTCAGCGTGTCGAGGATCGTGAAATCAAAGATCGGTGCGTGCACCAGGGTCACGCTCTCATCGATGATGTCGACCCACAACACTTCCAGTTTGGCGAACGCTTTCAGAATGAACGCCAACTCACCCAGCGTGTTGAACACGGCCTGTGCATCATGCTCCTTGATCGTGCTCAGTTCAGTTCCGCGGATTTTGCCGTCGTACGTGTATAGGGTCGTGCTGCCGGGGTATTCCGGATTGAGCGGATCGGAATTCACCGGATTCGGCAGATCGTTGAGATCCAGGCCGATATCGGCCTCCAGCCCGGCAGTAACGCCCGCCTTGGCCTCCACCACCCACAGATCCGCGCCGGCATACGCCTTTCCGACCAGCCCCGTGTGCAGTGTCAGCTCGGGATCATCCGTCGACACCTTCAGGCCTTCGAGGTTGTGCGGCTGGCCGTCGACGAAATGGTCCTCCAGGTAGAACCCGTCTTCGAGAAGCTGCCGGTAGTCTTCCTTGCGTTCGGAATCCCGCAACTCCGTGACGAGCGCGTCGACCGACGCGATCCACCCTTCGTCGATCCGCGCCTCGATTGTCTTGGTCAGAGCGCGCATTCCCGCGGCATCGCACCCACCGCCCAGATTGAGCGACGCGCCCACACCGAAATCCAAGCCCACCGTGAGCAAAGGCGGCAGAATGGGAAGCTGGCAGAGCGTCATCACGAAATCGAAGGCGAACTTCAGATTCACTTCGAAGAGCGTCGGGTCGCCTTGGCCCGTCAGCAACTGATAGACTTCTTCAGCGCGGTCGTCCTCACATACTGGGAAGCCGAACCGGAACTCCGCTCCCAGTTCCGCTGGTCCAAGCTCTACCTCCGCGCGGGGCGACTGAATCCGATCCAGGAACTCGCGCCAGGCTGCGGGCATTTGTGCCGACGAAGCAGCGTCCCGTTGAACCGGTTCCGAAAGCTGTCCGGAAGTGTCGACAGCAATGGAAAAACCGCCTCGATTCAAGACACCTTCTCCCGGAAACGCCTCGATCTGCTCGAAGATTCCATGGACGAACGTCGCCACCTCCCGGGCGATGGAAAGATGATAGAGTTCCTCTTCCGAGAACTCGATTGGCAGTAGATCGATGCCCAGGAAGCCTCCTGCATAATCCGCTGCTGCGGCCGCATAGACGACGTCGAGGAGGCTGATGTTGCCGACAATATCACTGACTCCGGGCAGCGGATCGCAGAGAAAATCGAGCACCGCTTTGACGGGTGCCGCATAGTCGCAGAACGCCGTCCGCACGGGCTGAATGATCCCTTCATAGAGCGATCCCAAGTCGACCGTCACGTCGGTAAACTCAATCAACGCCCGGGTGTTCTCGTCGTGCGACCCCGCCGCGTCGGTCCAGTAACGCAGTTCGGCATTGGCGTGGATTCCCAGATCAAACACTCCGGGTTCCGACTGGCTGAAATCTTGAGACGTCGGGTACGCTCTGGCGTCGATCGCCAGATTCAACCGCGAGTTTCCATCGGCCGTGACTCCCAGCACTGCATCGCCGGTGAGGTTCGCCGGCACTTCAACCTGGTATCTCCGGTGGAGTGCCGCTTCTTCAGGCTGCGTGAACTTGGCCATCAGCACTCCCACACGGCCGTAGCCAACATAGCCAACATCGTCGTTGAGCTTGGCATCCACCTCGATTGACAACTCGGCGGGGTCCTGGATATCAGCGACATAGAAGCCATCTTCCTGGACGCCGACGGTGAAGCGGTACTCCCAATCCAAATTCACTTCGACCGCCATGTTGTCGGATTCCGGAAACCAGATCTCCATGAACGCATCATCGCCGAGGCCCAGGTCCAGCGGCAGAGCAAAGTCCTCATACTTTCCGCCAACGGTGAGCACGAATTGGGCCCCGTTCTCCATCGACTGGCCCTCGACGAGCAGCCCCGAATAGCCTTTGCTTTCAAGGAATCCCCGCAGTTGTCCGGCGACATCGGCAATCTGCTCGTTCGGCGGGGACTGGCCGACATTGAGCGGAGGCAATCTGCTGAAATCGGACCCGAGACGGTCGAGGAAGTCTCCGGCAGCGACTTCGCTCAGTTGGCTGCCCACCAGCGGCAACGGTTCCGCGAAGATCTGCTGGTCCAGTTTCTCCTGCAATTGGCCGAAATAGTCCGTACCGGTGAGCCCGCGCTGGAACGCGCCCCAGTCAATGGCCAGCAGGGTCCGCTCTTCCAGCGTTTCCAGATGGAGCCGGCGAGCAGACGGCGGGCCCGTGCGAGAGTCCCGTGACCACAAGCCGCCAGGGCCCGCTCTGCGACACGAACGGCTTCGCATCGTTGCACTGCTCGCATGCCGACTGCGGAAGTCTGTGGATCGGACCATCGGTTTCACCTCCGCACAATGTTTCCTCAGGTTTGAGCCAAACCTTGGACGGACAATCCGCGCCCGAGCGATTCGCCTACGCGTAAACCGGTGCTCGAGGCCAAAACCCGCCATTTTCTGCGCGGAATACCGGAGCACGCCGGTGCATCCATGAACCGCTTGGGGGGTGGAGGTTAGCGAATGCCACGGCAGGGCCTATACTGGCACCCGTGGGTTTCCCTGCCGACTGCGGGGACTGCGTGCGATGACGCGCGACGACTCGGTGAGCCGCTGGATCGAGGAGGTCAAGCTCGGGAACCCCGACGGGGCTCAGGCTATCTGGGAACGCTACTTCCCTCAGCTCGTCCGCCTGGCCAGAGACCGGTTGTGCGGCGTGCCCCAACGTTCGGCCGACGAAGAAGACGTGGCGCTCAGCGCGCTGGATAGCTTCTGCCGCGCGGCTGAAGCGGGCCGGTTTCCGGATCTGGCGGACCGCGAGGGCCTTTGGCGGTTATTGGCGCGGATGACCGCGCGCAAAGTCGCCGACTTGGTACGCCATGAGCGCCGTCAAGGCCGCGGCGGCGGCCACGTGGTTGGCGAATCGGCTTTCGCTGCCGCCGATTCGACCTGGGGAGAGCCGGGATTGGGCCGCCTTGCCGGCAGCGACCCCAGCCCGGAGATTGCCGCGATTGTCGCCGAGGAAACACAGCGGTTGCTCGACGAACTGGAACCCGAACTGCAGCGAATCGCGCTGGCGAAGATGGAAGGGTACACCAATCCGGAGATCGCAGGACGACTGCAGATCTCCGTTCGGACCGTCGAGCGGCGCCTGCATTTGATTCGCCGGATCTGGGAGCAGGAACTTGCGTAATGAGCGAAGTTCCCGACCGCCACGATGCCCTGTTGCCCGTGGCCGCACTCAAGCGGATCGACAGAGTCTGCGCCGCGTTCGAAGCGGCCTGGAAATCGGGCCAGCGGCCGCCGGCTGAACGCTTTTTTGACGATACGCCGGAGCCCGAGCGTTCCAGCCTGTTGCGGGAGCTCCTGCTCCTGGAACTGGACTATCGATGTCGTGAAGGCGAGCATCCTTCGCGGGAAGAGTATCTCGCGAGATTCCCGTCCGACAACTCCCTCATCGACACGGTGTTCCGGTTCTCTTCCACCGCCGCAGCGCCTCCGGGCGGAGTCAAACTGCGGCGCTTTGGCGACTACGAACTCCTGGAAAGAATCGCCCAGGGCGGCATGGGCATCGTCTACAAGGCCCGGCAAGTCAGCCTCAATCGGATTGTCGCGCTGAAGATGATCCTCGCCGGGCAACTCGCCGCAGAAGAGGACGTGGCCCGGTTCCGCCGGGAAGCCCAGGCCGCGGCCCACCTCCAGCATCCGAACATCGTGGCCATTCACGAGGTCGGCGAGCATGACGGCCAGCCTTTCTTCTCCATGGACTTCGTGCCCGGCCGGAGCCTCCGCGAGATCGTTCGCGAGGGGCCGCTCCCCGCGCGCCGCGCCGCCCAGTATGTCAAAGCGATTGCCGAGGCGACCCACTATGCCCACCAGCACGGCACGCTGCACCGCGACTTGAAACCGGCCAACGTGCTCATCGACGACGCCGACCAGGTGCGGATCACCGATTTCGGGCTGGCCAAACAGGTTCACGAAGATCCTGGCCTGACTGGCAGCGGCGAAATCGTCGGCACACCGAGTTACATGCCGCCCGAACAGGCCCTGGGACGGCGTGCCGAAGTCGGCCCAGCCAGCGATGTATACTCCCTGGGCGCAGTCCTTTATGAGCTGGTCACCGGCCAGCCGCCGTTCCGCGGCGAAACGGTCGGCGACGTTCTCTCCCAAGTGATCGACGGCGAGCCCGTTTCTCCACGACTGCTCAATCGCGGACTCCCGCGCGATCTGGCAACCATTTCCCTGAAGTGCCTGGAGCGCGACCCCCGCAAGCGCTATCCCACTGCCGCGGCTCTGGCCCACGATCTTGAGCGTTTCCTCGGCGACGAGCCGATCCAGGCCCGGCCAACCGGTCGCCTCCAGCGGCTTGGCCGCTGGTGTCGGCGCCGCCCCTTGATCGCCGGCCTGATCGCCGCCATCGTGCTCGTCTTGCTGACCGGTACGGCGGTCTCCTGCTATTTCACGGTGGAGGCCAGTCGGCGAGCGCAGGACGCGACCGAGAGGCTCTGGCAGGCCTATCTCGCCCAGGCACGCGCCGGGCGTCGGAGCGGGAGGGACGGGCAGCGATTCGACAGCCTGAAGGCGATCGCCTCGGCGGGGGCAATCCGGCCATCACCGGAACTTCGCGACGAAGCGATCGCCTGCATGGCCCTGGCCGACCTGCGCCTCGCGCGGCGATGGACGTGGCTGCATCCTGGCGATCCCCATGTGCAGTTCGACGCGGCGCTGGAACACTGCGCCGGCGACGACGGCGAGGGGAACATCGTCATCCGCGCGGCCGACGACGGCCAGATCCTGGCGCGGCTCTCCAGCCCGGGCCCTGCGGACGGCCTGCCCGTCTTCAGCCCCGACGGTCGGTATGTGGCGCGAAAGTACTACACGAGCGGCAGGGCGGAATGCCTGGTCTGGGATTGGCGAGACAGCCGCGTTGCGTTCGGCGTGCCGGTGATCTCGGCCGATTGGCCGATCGAGTTCAGCCCCGACGGCGGCTGGCTCGCGACCGTGTCGCCCGAAGGTTACGTCCAGCTTCACACGGTGCCGCAGGGATCGCTTGCCCTGTCGCGCGCGGTGCGTCGCGCGCCGGCCGGAATCCGCTTTCATCCGCTGGGGCGTCAGGTCGCCTTGTTTCGTCCCGATGACCCACTCGTCGAGGTCCTCGACCTGGCATCCGGCGAGATCGGACAGGTCCTTCCCTACCGGACCGGCATTCTCGACTGCTGCTGGAGTGCGCAGGGCGACCTGTTCGCCGTCGGCGGCATGGATTTCCGTGTGGCCGTTTACCTGGGATCGGGGTTTTCGCAGCAGCTTGTCGCCCGCGGTCACCAGGGCGAAGTGGCCGGCGTGGCTTTCAATCCTGGCGGCAGCATCCTCGTCAGCCGCTCGTGGGATGGTACGACTCGGCTCTGGGAACCGAAGGGGATGCGGCAGATACTGCGTACCGAGGGCGAGTTCCGGCAGATCAGCCGCGACGGGAAACGGCTCGGATTCTGGGACTTCGACACGGTGGGAATCTGGGACGTTGTTGAGCCGGAGTGTCGCATGATGCTCCGCGGGTCAGAGCCTGGCAAAGGTCCCTGGAACGTGGATTTCAGCCCCGACGGGCGATGGCTCGCCGCAGCCTCCGACGACGGCGTGCGGCTTTGGGACCTGGCCCATGGCCGGCAGCGCGTCTTTCTTGCTCTCGGAGTCACCCGGTCGGCCATCTTCGCGCCTGGTGGAGAGGCTCTCGTGACAAGCGGTGCCTCGGGGCTACAGTACTGGCCCATCGTGAAAGGCTACGACTCGGACGCCATCGAGTTGGGTTCTCCAACGAGTCTCAACGGACCGGCGCGGAACTACTCCGACCGGGCATGCTTCAGTCTCTCCGGGCAACTGCTTGCCGCGGTTACCGCGCCCGCTCAGGCAACCCTCTTCAATGTGGAGAATCCCGCAAAGACGGTCGTTTGCGGCGAACATCCGGGTGTGGCCTTTGTCGCCATCAGCCCCGACGAGAACTGGCTTGCCACGGGTACCTTCCGCGGAGCCGGCGGAGTGCGGGTCTGGAATGCCCGCAACGGCGCTCCGGTCAAAGGCCTGCTCCCCGACAGCGAGATGACGCGCGTGCTCTTCAGCCCGAACGGCAATTGGCTGGTCGCCAGCACGCACCGCGCGTACCACTTCATCCAGGTCGGAACCTGGCAGGAAACGCATCGCATTCCCCGCGAGCGTCCGGGTTTCTTCGGCCCGCTCGCGTTCTCGCCCGACAGCCGCACCGTTGCCGTGGCAGTCTCGCGCTATGTCGTGGCGCTGTTCGACCCGGCCACCAGCCAGCGCCTGGCCACGCTCGAGTCGCCCGATCCGGTCCATCTCTCCTGGCTCTCGTTCAGCCCCGATGGAACTCACCTGGCCGCCGCGAGCGAGAATCAGACCATTCAGATCTGGGATCTCCGCGCCATCCGCCGGCAACTTCGAGAACTGCGCCTCGACTGGGACCGCCCGCCGTAAGGCATGGGGCCGCTGAAGCTCGTTCTGTCCAACTGCCCAAATGCCCAGACAGTGAATCCCGACAGTGCTATTCTGTGAGGTGACCGCGCGGCCGGCGTCGTCGTAGCCGGTCCAGTCGAGGATCTGAAGCTGCGGGTTCGCCGGATCGTCAAAGTACCAACTGGCTACCTGCTTGCCGTCGAGGTTGTAGTCGAAGTGCGTGATGTGCCCGGCGGCGGGGGTGCTCGCGGTCAAATCGCCGAACTGGTTATAGTCGCTGGTGACGAGCGTCTGGCCGGAGTCATTGGTGACGCCGGTGAGGTTCCCCTTGGGGTCATACGAAAAGCTCGTGACGTTGCCGCTTGTATCGCGGACCCAGGCGGCCAGGCCGCGGGCGTCGTAGCCGGTGGTGGTCGTGCCCGTGGGACCGCTGGTGGAAGTGACCTGGCCGTAGCCGTTGTAGGTGTAGGTGGTCACGTTGCCGCGGGCGTCGGTGGCGGTGAGCTTGTCGCCGGTGGCGGGGTCGTAGGTGGCGCTGGTGGTGAGGTCGTTGGTCTCCGTGCTCGCGGAATCCTCCAGCCCAATGACGATCGTCTCGGAAAGCTGCCGGTCCTCGCCGTCGTAGGTTCGCTTGGTGATCCCGCCCACCGGATTCTCTTCGCGGACGACGTTCCCCCGGGCGTCGGCTACGAGCTTCGTGGTGTGGCCCAACTGGTCGGTGACCCACTGGGTGCGGGCCGCGGCGTCGTAGGCGTACTCGATCGTCTTCCCATCGGCGTCCGTCACCTTCTTGAGCCGGCCGTCGTCGTAGAACTCGCTGCGCGCGGCGGTGCGACCGAGCGGATCCTCAATCCGCTCCAGGTAGTGCTCGCGGTAGCCGGGCGAGCCGGGAGCGAGATAGAAGAAGGTGGTCGTCCGAGCGCAAGATCTCCGGCTCATCACTGTTGGTGCCGGCCGCGACCAGGACGGGTGCTCAATAGTAGAAGAGCACCACATCCTCCTTTCCGGCCACTGTTTCAACCAGACTGATGTAGTCGTCGACTCCCTCGACCGTTTCTCGGTCGCCTTGTAACTGCTCCAGGTCGACGTTATGCAACAGTGCTGACAGCTCTCCGCACTCCTTGGCGGTCAAATAGCCTACATACGGGAATCCGTTGGGCGCCGGCAGGCTCAGCGGCGGGGCCCGATCGAGGATCGCCGGAAACGACAGGTGAGGAGGAATGTTCAGGGCAGTTGTCAAGAGACGGCCGACCTCGTCGAGATAGAAGGAACTGACCCCCTCCAGGCTGCCTAGTCCGATGCGCTTTCCCAGATATCGCGCCAGGAGTTCGGCGGCATACCAGCATTGAGAGGTTTCGCGTGCCGCGAGAGGCTTTCCGTGGATTACAGCAGCCAACGCCTCCTCCAACCGAGGAGCTCCGCCCTCGATTTGACGCGCAAACCACTCGTTGTTTCGGCAGATGTCTTGCGCATACGCGGTTTCCACCTCGCGCTGCAGGACTGCATCTCCTGATCCCAAGATACTGCGAAGCTTTTCAAGACACAGCCGGTAGACAATGACGCTGTAACTCATGGGCCTGTCCTCAGACGTAGATCAGGTAGTCCTTCCATTTCTCGTCAAACACGATCGGGCACCCGGCGTGCTCGGCCGCATGCGCAATGATCGTTCCGTCAATCGCCAGCTTGTGGTCGATCTCGTCGCGCGGTTTCAGCCGCCTCTGATAATATTCCATGTGTTCCCCAAACAGCTCACCGGTGCCCTCTGCCTGCCCTCTGGCAACGGCATCCAGTAGCTGAGCGAGGACTTGATGATACTTCTTGCCTTCCTGTTGGATCTGGTCGCCAATACTGCTGAAGCGCGCCGTCCGGCCGTGCATCAAGAATTCAGCCACGAGCAAGTACCACGTCTTGTCGTCGGGGTCACCGATCTTGTTCTCAGAAGGATGGGCCGACAGGCGCTTTGCGCTGTCCCAATCTCCCATGGCGACAGCAAACGCCACCGCCGAGCGATACGCAGGAATCCAGTCTCCGTTGCCGGACCGCCAATACTCGGCGTCCCTGCCGAGGACTGCAAGTCGCCATTCGCCGAAGAAGTAGGTGTCCGCCTTTCGAATTAGCTCCGCACCCCACTGGCGAGCCGCCGGTAGAGCGTCGTTGAGGTAGTTACCGAAAGCAATGCTGATCAGACCATTCAGATGCGTCTCGTAGTTGCCACCCAGAAGTTCACGATTGACAGCGGTTGGGTCAAATCTCTGAACACGACGCTCCCAGAAATCCGCTTGTTTCGCCCAATGCTCTGTCACTCCGATTCGCTCATAGCGCGCTTTCATGTCAAGTCTCCCCATAAATCCTCACCAATCTGAGCCCAGGTCTTCTCAATGAACTCCACAGCCTTGACGCTGCCATCCGAGTTGGTCGGTGCATGGACGAGAACCGCACGAATCTCACCAGCATCCAGGGCATCCATCAGTTGGTCCTTCAGGTCTTGGGGAACGTCGATGTTCTGCTCTGCATTGATAATTCTCTGGATCTTGTCCCTGATCCATCTGCGTGAGAGCTGCTGGTAACCGCCGACAGCCGTTCCCAGCGTGCTGGAAGCGCCTTTCGCTTCCACGAGCACCCACTTTCCGGCATCGTCCAGCATTAGCCCGTCAATGCCATGATAGCCGGCCTTGAAGGGGCTGGCTTTGAGCCCCTTGGCTGACGCTACCAAGACAGTGGCGTGGACGCCCAAGAACTCCGCCGCATCTTTCGCGCCGCTCCCACCCACTTTGCGGTACGCCGTGCTCAATTCATCGAGCACATCGCTCCCGTGATCGATGGACTCATTGATAATCCCTTTGGTGCCGGGCGGGATATTGGAGACAAATCCCTTTACTCTGCTGGCTAGCTTTCCCAATGGGAGGAATTCGGCCAGGATGAGCAGGGCGGAAATCGGATCCCAAGGTCGGCCGCGAACAAGGTTCGACAGCAGGATCAACGTCTCCTTGGCCGTGTCGACCTTATCATAAGCCTCCCAAGCGGCCCAAGCCTGAGCCGCGACCTTCTGCGCGCCCGTCCGAAGTGTGCCGAGCGTCTCACACAAGGTCCAGAGGCCGAGGACGTCAATGAGATTAACAGCATCGGCAAAGCAGTACAAGTACTTGTGCAGGCTCAACGGGTCGTTGAGGTTGCCCGCGAACGGGTCGAGGCGGTTGAAGCGGCCGGTGGCGGGGTCGTACCAGCGGGCGCGGAGGTATTCGAGACCGGAGCGGGCGTCGAAGTACTCGCCGGTGTAGAGATAGCTGGTCAGAGCGGCGTCGGCGGTCGTGCCCACGAGTTGCGCCGTGGCGCTATGGATCGCCAGAAGCTGGCCGTAGGCGGCGTAGGTGTAGATCTGGGCCAGCGTGGCGGCGGCGTCCAACAGAACGCGGACGCTGCCGTGGCCGTCGTGGGTGAAGGTGTGCGTCGTCTCGCTGGTGACGGCTCCCGAGGCGTCGTACTCGTACCGGGTCTGGGTCAGCTCGTCGTGGCCGACGACGTAGACGGTCTTCGAGACAACCTCGCCGGTGTTGGCGTTGACCACCGTCTCGGCGAACGTCTGGGCGTAGCCGGTGGCGTTGTCGTGGTCGACCAGGTACCGGGTTTCACGGCGGGTCTCGTACGTGCCGTCGGCCGCGGCATCGGTCTCCTCGAGGGCCGTGATGCGGATGCCCTGGGGATCGTAACCGTAGCTGAGTCGCGTCCGGGAACTGGTCACTCCAGCCATGAACTCCTCGATGAGCACCTGGCTCAAGCGGCCCTGAAGATCGTAGCTGTGGGTGGTGCGGCTCTGCTTGACGCCGGTCGCTTCGCTCGTGTCGGTCCCCTGCCAGACCGTCTTGCCGGCTGTCTGGGTGTGGTCGTAGGCGTGCGTCACCGTGCGGTCCACGCCGGCCGTGCCGTCGTCGTCGATCAGTTCGCGCAGCAGCCGATCGTTGGCGTCGAACTCGGAGGCGAAGACCTCGTCGGCCAGGCTGTCGCCGTCGGTGTCCACTTCCCGCCGCGTGCGGTTGGAGGCCAGATCGTAGACGAACGACTCGCTGCGGTCGAACTGGCCGTCCCAGTGGTCGAGCGCCTCGGAAGTCAGACGCCCGAGGTCGTCGTAGACCCAGTCGTAGGTCGAGGGATGGGCTTCCGCCGTGCCGTTGCCGTCGGAGTCGAGCCAGAACGTCTCGGTGGCCGCCGTCCGCTTGCCGTCGGCGCGGACGGTGTACTGGAACCCGGCGAGCTTCGGGTTGTTCTCCAGGTTCGCGGGGGTCGCGTCCGGGGCGTAGTGGGTGAGCGAGCTGAGTCGGTTCAGGCTGTCGTAGCGGTAATCGGTGATCGCCTCGTTGGCCAGGTCGGCGCGGTCGAGATTGCCCGCCAGATCATAGTAATACCGCGTCGTTTCTGGCTGGCTGCCGGAAACGCCGGGCTGGGTGTCGATGACGACGTCGTTCCGCTCGACGGCGCTGACGGTGAGCAACCGGCCGAGCGGGTCGTAGTCGAACCGCACGTCATTGACCGCGTTGGCCTGGTCGGACGCGTAGCTGCCCGAGGCGCCGGTGAATGAGCGCCGGCGCAAGCCCGTGACCAGATCGTACTCGTAGTTCACCGCGCCGGTGGGCGACTCCTCGCGGAGGACGCGTCCCTCGGCGTCGTACTGAGTCGAAAACACGTCGACCTGGCCGCCCTCACGGTGGTGCGGACAACCACAACAATCATCAGTGTGCCCTGCCCTTGCGATTGAGCTCTGATAGCCCTCTCCAGAATACCCTGCGTATGCTCGGGCGTCCTTCGATCGAAGACACGAGGTGAACAGCCCGGAGAGAAGAGCCAGTGGCGAGATTCCGAACGTGCAGCGCGCAGAAGACCGTGACGGCGAAGTTGAACCCGGCCCCCTGTGACACGCTCGATGCGCGGCACCACTCTTGCGTCAAGGTAGTGTCCTGGAACCAACCGTGAGTTTCTTCTTCGAGAGGGGCCGGGGCCTCGGGAAGCCAGTCAAGATCGACCTGAAACTCTATTGCAGCTTCGCGAAGCGCCTCTCGAAGGCCATTTGCCGACCTGGTCGGCTGGGCGTCGACAATCCAGTAGATGTCATTCTCACACCAATCGACGTTTTCAGGCGTAATGTAACACCATCGAAAACGTCGACCGTTCCGAGTCGGGTATTCAGCAAACGGGTCGCTCTGAGGCTCCAGCACGGAAACCCGTGCAGGAAATGAAATCCCCGCCTGTGAGCGTCGAAAGGACTCCATACCATGCGGCGCAGTGACATCAGCGATCGAATGTAATACGCAACTCGGTAGCCAGCGTTCGTCGGGTTCCGAGGCAGCGTGAGCGACTATGATTCCCCCGCCATGTCGGCTTGGCAACATGTCGAACGGCTGGATATCTAGTGAATAACCAAGACATTCGTAATAGACATCTCTCTCGGAGAGTCCCTCATGGCCGATAGGATCGGCCAGCACTGTGGCCAGCTCGTCGAATGAGTATCGAAAACAACAGCAGGACGGATAGACGTAATAGCGCTTTCTTGGTTCTCCAACGAGCATTGGCGTGGCTCCCATACAGATGGCTCGCGACTCGATGTTCGAAGAAGCGCCCTCACAATGACCAACGGCGATTGTCATGAATCGTCAGCTTGGCACGCCTGCGCGAGAACCAGCAGCCATTAGCTCCACCAACACAGCCCCGTCGCCGGTCACCGCTTAGAACGATAGTCTCAGCCTCACCTTGCCCTGCTCGTGTCAATAGGTCGACGAGTGCTTGCAGTCAAGTCCTTCCGGCGCAAAGCCGAACTAGCCGACGCCTCCTCCCAGGCCCATTCCGCCCACTGCCACGAATCCAATAGATGCCGCAAGAAACACCCTTTCACCTTCCCATACTGCTTCAGACGGGGCGGTTCGAGGTCGCCCACTCAGGCCGCTGGCTGTATTCGAGAACTTCGATCCATCTTCACCGAGGTCGATCGCTGCATCCATCGTCAGCAAGGATTCAGCCACCAGCATGGTCATCAACACAACCTCGTCAGACACATCGGTTCGCCAAACGATAATCCCTGGTTCAACTCTCCTCGCCTGTATCTGAATATTGCCCAGTGTGAAGCCGTAGAACCAATCGACATTGTACCACTTTCCGCTGGGGTAGTAGGGCATGCCGCCCGGCAGAGTCCCGCCGGGATGCCATAGCCCTTTCGTAAATGGGGCGCCCCAACGCGCGGTCAGTTGCGGAACATAATCTGTATCCAGGTCATGTCTTGCTTTCGCGATGTTGGCGAGCGTGTCATGTTTGACCTCGTACACGGTGTGGTTGCCGATATCGTAGATGTCGGGACGGTGCGTCCATAGCGCGCTAAACCAACGCGAATCGTAATCATCATCGCTTTTGCGAGCAATTTGCTTGTTGATGAAGACTTCATCGACGTCGCGCCCATTCTCTGTCATGTACTTGCGCCCGAGGATGTAGGTGGCCCTTGTTCCAAGAAGAGAAGTGTATGCTTTATAGACTCCTACCTCAGCAATGAATCGAAGCAGGCGTAAGCCTAAGCCTCTGATCAATCCTGTTGGGTCAATTCCATTAATTGGGTCGCTATGTACATACAGTTGTTTATGCAGGCTCTGTGGGTCCAGGAGGCTGCCGAAGAACGGATCAAACCTTGTGAACGTCCCGCTCGTCGGGTTGTAGTAGCGCGCCCGCAGATACTGGAGGCCGGTGCGGTCGGTCTGCTCGCCGCTGTAGAGGAGCGTGGTCAGGGCAGTGTTGCTGTCCAGCCGGTTGCCGAAGGCGTCGTAGCGGAAGACCTGGCCCACAAGGGGCTGGCCGGTGGCGTCGACGAGACCGCGCGTGCTGCCGTGCCCGTCGTAGAGGAGGAAGTGGGTGGCGCCGGTGTAGAGGGTCTGGCTGGTGACGTCGAGGCCCAGCGTGTAGGACTTCTGGATTGTGCCCGCCGCGTCCTTGTCTTCGAGGATCTGCGCATAACCGGTCGGGTTCTGATGGTCGACGAGGTATTTCGTCTCCTGCGGCGTCTCGTCATCGAACGAGCCGTCGGCGTCGGTGTCTTCGGTCACCGTCTGGCTGACGCGGATACCGTCATCGCCGTAGGTGTAGCCGATCCGCGTGTCGGCGCTGCCGTCGCCATCGGAGTCGATGAGCGTCTGGCCCATTCGGCCTTGCAGGTTGTAGGTGTAGGTGTCCTCCCCCACCTTGTTGCCACTGTCGTTCAGACCCTGGCGGACGGTCCTCTTCGTCTGCTGCGTGCCTGTCCCGCCAAAGGCCGGTGAAATCGTCGCGCCGGGGCCGTACTCGTAGCGCGTGAAGCGGTCTTCGGTGGTGCCGCCGGCCACGTCCTTGGCCTCGGTCAACAGCCGGTCGTTGGCGTCGAAGAGCGAGGTAATTGCTTCATCGACGTTCTGCAAAGACATCGCCGCGCCGGTGCGGTAGTCGGCCAACTGCTGGGCGGTCGGCTGCCGGTCCGTCTTCTTCGCAAGCCGGTTGCCAACAAGGTCCAGGAGGTAATCGCCCGTGAAGTCCAGCGAGTTATCCCAACTGTCGTAGACCTCCCGCGTCAGCCGGCCCAACTGGTCGTAGAGCCAGTCGATCCGCGTGGTCTGGTCGCCGTCGTCGGTCTCGGTCACGCCGCTGCGCTTGCCGTCGGCCAACAGATCATAGTCGAACTGCGCCAGCAGGTTTTCGTTGGCCGCCTCGAATACCCAATCGGTCCCGGCGGCGTAGTCGTCGTGGAACGAACGGAGCTGCGTCAGCCGATTGAGGCTGTCACAGCTGTAGCTCGTGACCACTTCGTTGGGCAACCGCTGTTGCGCAAGATTGCCCAAAAGGTCATAGCGATACTCGGTCACTTCCGGCGTGGCCAGCGGCACATCGTTGCGCTCGGCAACGGTCACGCTCACCAATCGGCCGAGCGCGTCATAGTCGTAGCGGGTGTCGGTGACTTCCTCTCCGTCGCCCACTGTCGGTGCGGACGTCTCGTCGAGGTCGCCCGTGTACGTCCGCGTGCGGCTGCCGGTGACGCGATCGTACTCGTAATGGATCGTCCCTTCGGGCGAGGACACCGAAACGAGTTGGCCAGACGGATCGTAGCCGTTGCTGACGATCCGCTGATCGGCGGTGGTGGCGAGGTTCCCGTCGCGGTCCTGGGTGGTGCTCAGCGTTCGGCCGAGCGGATCCGAGGCGTAGGCCGTGATCTCAGTCGGCGCGCCGGCGCCGTTGTTGTAGGCGGTGACGTCGGGCCAGTATTCCTTCTGCGCCAATCGGCCGCCGCCGGCCGGAGTATCATCGTAGACGTAGGCCGTTACCACGCCCTCGAAGGAAATCTCGTGCTCCAATCGTCCGCGGCTGTCGTAGAACTTCCGCTCGACGAAGTCGCTCGGGTCGGCCGGCGTGCCCGTGCCGATGGGAAGCGTCCGCGTGAGTTGGTTCCCCCGAGCGTCGAACGTGAACTCGGTGAGGTGGCCATAGGGGTCGAGAATCCGCACCAGGCTGCCCTGCGAATCGTAGCGGTACTCGTAACGCGGCCGGGCCGGCAGGCCGGTGGCCGGATCGGTCACGGTGCCGAGCGTCACGGCCGCCAACCGGTTCTGGGAATCGTACTCGAAGAGCTTCGTGGGGACGAGGGCGTTGCCCTGCGCCGTGTCGACGAACGACTGCGCGGACTCGGACCAGGCGACCGTCTGCGTGAGCGCGTCGTAGGCATTGCTCTCGGCGACGACGTTGCCCTGGGCGTCGTACCGGGTCTCGACGGCCACGCAAAGCGTCAGTGCGCCGCCGCTGTAGCCGCGCCGGGTTTCTTTGATCTTCCGGCCGAACAGGTCGTACTCGAAGGCCGTTACCTGCTTGTCGGCGTAGCTGGTGCTGAGGACGCTGCCCTGGGCGTCGGTCACAACGCGGATGTTGGTCCAGGTCTCCTGGAGGCGGCCCGTCGTGTCGTCGTAGTGCGTCTCGCTGCGGTGGCGGACGTACTGCGCGGCGAGCTCGTCGTACACCACCGGCCCGATGGTCGCCTCCTGACGGCCGAGCGCGTCGAACTGGTAGTCGGTGGTCGGGCGGGGGGCGGCCGGGGCGGCGGGGTCGTAGGGGCCGATCGACCGCACCACGCGGCCGTGGTCGTCGTAGACCGTCTCCGTCCGCCAGACCTCCGTGCCGTAGCTTGCGACCGAGGTATTGCCGCCTGCAAGGGCGATCTGGACGCCTTCCAAGCGCACAGTCATTTCGGCGCGGCCGCGGGCGTCGTAGATCGTCCGCGTGGCATAGACGGTGCTAGCGCCGTCCACGTACTGGTCCGTGGCAAGCTCGACGCGGCCTTGCGCGTCGTACACGCTCCGGGTAACGAGCGCCACCGGCTGGCCGCCGTCGAGCCACTGGGTCCGGGTCTCGACCGCCTCGCCGAAGGCGTTGTAGACGGTGCGGGTCTCGCGTCCGAACGAATCGACCGAGAGCGTCACGCGGCCGGCGCTATCGTACTCGGTCCGGGACTCGGAGACCACCGCGCCGTGAGTCTCAATGAACTCGCTGAGCAGGAGGAAATAAGTCTCGTGGAGCGTCTCGCCGGGAGCGGGCTCTTCGGGCGGCACGAACGTCTGGCCCCCGACGCGGATGACCGACTCGTAGGCCGTGACCGCGCCGACCGTGGTCGCGGCGATGGCCACCGTGACGTCCTTGAGCTGGTAGGTCTTCACCGCGCGGCCCGCGCCGTCGAGGACGTTGAAACTGGCCGTGGTCGCGGTCGCGTTGTCGAACGTGAAGCTGCTGTAGCCTTGCGTGGCCGGGTTGAACGCGGCCTCGTTGGCGGCGGTGACCGCCGCGTCCTCCACGAACGTGTCGGCGGTGACGATCGCGCGGCCCTTGGGGTCGTAGTAGGTCCGCGTGACGAGCCACGAAGGTTCCTCGCTGACGCTTCGGGTTTCTGTGCGCGTCTGGATCGCCTGGCCGCGGAGGTCGTAGGTCGTTTCGACAGCGTTTTGCAGGGCATCGGTCGAACGGGTGACCTGCCCGGCGGCGTTGTAGGTGGTGGAGGTGGTCCAGAGCGTGTACGGGGCGTACTGGGGAGCGGTGAAGTCGACGCCCGCCAACTCCGCCGTAACGTGCTGGCCGTCGGGGAGCACCAGCCGGCGGCTGCCGGTCGCGCGGCCGGCGTCGTCGTAGTCGGTCACGTCGAGGACCTGGTCGGTCGAGTCGAAGTACCAGTTTGCGACCGGCTTGCCGTCAAGGTTGTAGTCGAAATACGTGGTAGGCCCGGCGGCCGGGGTGGTGCTGGTGACGTCGCCGAACGTGTTGTGCGTGCTGTGGATGATCAGAAGCTGTTGGTCGTTGTGGACGTTCTCCAGGCCGCCTTTCGCGTTGTAGGTGAAACTCGTGCGGACGCCGCTGGCGTCCTCGATCCAGTCGGGCAGGCCGCGGGAGTCGTAGTGGGTGGTGGCCGTGTTGCCGAGGCCGTCGGTCGTGGTGAGCGGCTGGCCGTAGCCGTTGTAGGTGGCCGTGCTCACGTTGCCGCGCGGGTCGGTGGTCGTCCAGAGATCCTTGGTGCCCGGATAGTAGGTGTAGGAGGTCGTCAGGTCGTCGGTCTCACTGCTGACCGAATCCTCCAGGCCCACCACCACCGTCTCCCAGAGCAGGTTGTCCTCGCCGTCGAAGCCGCGTTTGACGATCCCGCCCACCGGGTCCTCTTCGCGGATGAGGTTCCCCCGGGCGTCGAACTTCTGGACCGTGACGTAGCCCAACTGGTCGGTGGCGGACTGCGTCTTGCCGGCCACGTCGTACGTGAATTCGACCGTCTGGCCATCGGCATCGGTCACCTTCCACACGCGGCCTTGCCAGTCGTACTCCGTCCGCGCCGCCTCGCGGCCGAGCGGATCGAAGATCTTCTCGAGGTAATGGGCCGGGTCGCTGAGGTAGGTGAAGGTGGTCGTCGCCCCGGTGCGGTCGGTCACCGCGACCAGATCGCCGGCTGGGCTGTAGGTGTACTCGATCCGCGAGTTGTCGGCCGGGTTGGCCGGCGTGTCGTCGGGGAGGACGATGGCGGTGATCCGGCCGGCCTGGTCGCGCTCGAAGGCGATGCTCCGCCCGGCGGAGTGGAGGATGCCGGTACGGGTGAAGGTGAGCGTGTTGCCGGTGCGGTCGGTGATCTCGCGCAAGGCCCCCGTCTGCGGGTCGACGGCGAGCTTCGTTCCATTGCGAAGCGTGAGCTCGTAGTCGCCGTAGGCGCCCGAGGCGGGGTTATAGAGGGCCCGCATCTCGACGTCGTCGAAGCCATTGGTCATGCCCAACAGCGCCGGCTCACGGCCGGTCATCCGCAGCGTGCTGTTGGAGCCGAGGTCGGGCTCGAACGCCGGCCAGTACTGGTTGTCGTCGTGGTAGAAGTCGGGATTCACCCGGCGGGGCCAGAAGGTGAAGCCCTGCTTCGAGCCGTCGGGGAGCGTGAACACCAGCCGGTCGCCGCGCCGCAGGGGCTCGGGCTCGGCCGTGTCGCGCCCCGGCTGGACCACGTCCACCCGGACGCTCACCAGGCCCATCCGCCAGCCGTAGCCGAAGTCGCCCTGCTCACCAGCCCGCAGCGTGTCGTAGCTCCGCGTGACGGTGATCGGCAGCCCCGGGGCGGGCAGCTCCAGGTCGGTGAACGTGAGCGTGAAGTTGCCCAGCTTGAGGTTGCCCTCAATCTCGACCTTGACTTCGGCGGTGGTGACCGAGTCGTAATCGTCGGTGGCCGCGACAGTGACGAGATAGGCCCCGTTGGGCAGGCTCGTGGCGTCGAGCGGCGCCAGCGCGCCACAAGTCTCCACGCAACGCACGTTGGTCCAAATAGTCGATGAGCGTTGCGCCGTCTCCGTGCGCGCCATCGCCAAGCGGTGTGCTTTGCGGCACTTGGGACCGTGGCTCTGCAACTATTCCTCGCGATTCAGTTCTCTCCTAAGATCTGCTGATGGACCAGGACAGGCGATTGCAGGTTACACGGCCACGTTTTCGCGGTCGCCATCCACGATGAAAGGCGTACTGTGGCGATCGAACGCCCTCATCAAAGCAGCCACTCCTTCGCGCTTCTCAAGCTGGACTTCTTCAGGATAGAGCGGCGTCACTCGGAAGAGCGCGAGCTGCTCGCCGTTTGAGAACCCGTGGGACATCTCCGACAACAACAGAAACGCTGTGAACTTCAAATGCGGTGCAAGGGTCTCAGAACCTTCGGATGCCGACCAAATCGCCACAGGCCCAGCGAGTGAGGAGTCCCCGTTCATTAATTGGTGGGTCATCTTCTTGAGCCAGACCACGGGCCAGGTCCATTGTGGATCCCGCAGCGCTTTGTCGTCCAGTTGCCAGCGGCCGGGCAATTGAATGAACAGCTCCGCGAACTGATAGGCCGCTAGTTCCGGAGACGGCATCTCCATGCGGTGATCGCTCAGGCCGGCTGTGAACAGCGTCGTGCAGCCTTTATCCGTCGTCGGGAAAACTGCGTGAATGCGAAACGACGGTCCGGTGGGGACGACTTCGGTCAATGACAGCGGGTGCAGCTTTCCGAAGACGCTTTCACAAAACGCGCATACTTCGTCCGATCGAGTCTTCTTCTTACTGCCAGATCGGGCTGTCACGGCCGCGCCTCGCGAGGCAAGGTACTCGCATACATCGGCGCGGCCCCAGTCTCGGGCAAAATCGTAGGCGGTCTTGAATTCGTCGGTGGATCCGATACGGAACTCCTGTGAAAGGTCCGCGCCGTGGTTGTCAAGCAGCTTCACCATCGCCAGGGCATTCGCCTTTCCTCCGACGATTGCTGCGATCAGCGGGCGCAGAACATTGGGGTCCGCCCCATGACTCAACAACACCCGAACGGCTTCCACATTGTCTTGATTGACCGCATTGCTTAACGGCGTGGATCTCATGAGCGTATTGTATTGATTCACATCACAGCCCAACTGAATCAATGTCTCTAGCATCTCCACGCCGCGCCCTCTCTTGAACGAATCGCAGGCAGTGGCAGCCTCCAGACAAGTAAATCCGGCCTTAGTAGAATTGGCAAGTTCAGGACGCGCCATTAGGACGTCTCGGACGTACACAACGTCACCTGTTCGAACCGCAGTGTCCAGCCGCTTCGTTTCATCTTCCATCAATAGATCTCCGAAATCCTAGCGCCACTCATGAAATCGTTCTTCAGGTTAGTAAGGACCTGCTTGATAGCTGCAGCATTGCCGCGGCCTGGCTTTAGCAGATTATATACCGTCGTTATGGTTTCGTTAGTGTGCGTCCCATTTCCATTGATTGCCCACGTCATATTCAAGAAGTCGTCGGGATTTCCAGTGCCGGCTTTGATGGCTTTTGCCATCGCGAGAGCCTTCTTCGGGTCCGTTAGCGTTTCAAGGCCCACTTCCGTCAGCATGTCCTGGGATTCCTTGATCATCCAGTCTATGGAGTCCACGACGGTCGCTTTTGCGGCATCGAATTCCTCTTGTACGATGTGATGCGCACGTTCTTTCCGCACAACTGCATCCCATATTCTCCGAATATCGCAGGGTGGGGAAGTTCAGCGGTAGAGCGTGACGGGTAGGGAGAGGAGGCGGAGGAGTTGACGGTGGAGCGGGGAGAGTTTGGTGGTGAATTGGATCGGTTCGCTGCCGGGACGGGTGAAGACGTGACGCTGGGTGGGGTCGAAGAGGTCGAACAGGCGACGCGCCGTGGGGCGCCGGCAGTCGCGGTCCTCGGGGTACATCGGCAGGGCCGCCAGGCCGTGGTCGCGCATCGCCTGCCGCAGCGCACGCTCGATGAGCGACTCCGCCAATAGCGCGAAGAAGTAGACGCAGAGGAAGCCCTCGATGCGGGCCACGTCCTTGAGGAACACCGGGGCCACGCGGTAATCGGTCTTGAGCTGCTCGAAGCGGCGTTCGATCGGCGGCTGCCGTTTGTAGGCCTCAAGCACCTCCCGGGCGTCGAGTTGCGTGTCGTTGGTCACGAGGGGAAAGAGGCCGTCGGTAAGCCGCTCCCGGGCCAGCTCGGCTTCGTCGATCGTGTACTCCAGATCGAAGCGCACCGACTCCTCGCGGACGTAGGTGGTGTCCTTGCCGGGACGTCCGCGGCGGCTCTGGCGGAAGGTCTCTTCCACACGCTGGTCGATCTGCACCCGGAGCCAGGTCGCGGCCTGATGGCGGTCGAGGATCTCCGCCACGGCGGCGAGTACTTTCGCCTCCTCCCGCAGCCGCGACCGTGGCGACCGCAGCCGCTGTTGCAGGTCACGCAGTTCCTGCTGGGCCTGAGCCAGCCGCCGGCCGCGGGCGGCCAGGTCCAGCTCAGCCTTGCGGGTGCTCGAGTACCACCACAGCCGATAGCCTTCGGGAAGCGCTTCCGGCGGCGAAACGACGGCATAATGATCGACCACCTCCCCCTCATCGTCGGCCTTGTCCCCGAGCGGCTCCCAGGCGACCTGGCCGGCGCGGAGCCGCTGGCGGAAGTCGCCGTCCTCGCGACGGGTGCGCGGCAGCACGCTCACGAAGCGGCCGCCGCGCTGGGCGATGTAGTTCATGTTCTCTACCGTGGCCAGCTTGCAGTCGGCCACGTAGAGGAAGTCGCGCCGGCCGGCCAACTGGCAGAGCAAGTCCCAGCTCTCGACGTGGGTGCGGTCGTCGGTCACGTTGCCGCTGGCCACGCGGAAGGCCACCGGGACCCCGCCGTCGCGGGTGACGGTGAGGATATACAGCAGTTGCTTGAGGTCGGGGCGATGGTCCTTGTTGTGGCCCCAGGTGATGGCCACCGTCGGCTTGCCGTGACGGGCGGCCCCTTGGCTGGCGCTGGCGTACAGGCCGCAGAAGGAGACGGTGGTCGAGTCGTTGTGCAGCTCGTCGAGATGGAGGTCGAACTGGCGCACGATGTGGCGCATGAGGGCCAGCACGAGCGACGGCCGGTCGGCGCGGAAGAGGGCCGTCAGGGCCCGGCCGCCGCGGTCGTCGTTCCAGGCGGCCACTTGTTCCGGCTTCAGTCCGAGGCCGGCCGGATCGTGTCCCGCGATCCACTCGCCCACGGCATACAGCGGCGTGCGGGAGAGCAGGATCTGCTTGACGAGGATCACCACCGCGCGGGCGGTGGGGATCTTGGTGCGGCGATCGTCGCCAGGGAGGAACTCGGCGAGCAGCGCTTCGAGCTTCATCCGCTGGAGGAAGTCCTCGACGATCGGCAGCGCGCCGGTGGTCCAGGACCGCAGCGCGGCCGGGCCGCGGCGGGCGACGTGTCCGGAGGATCGGCTGCGCGGGCGACGGGAGGTGGTGGAGCGTCGAGTCGAACGGGAAGCTTTCTTCATCGTGAAAACCCTTTCCGGCGGAGTGTGGCCGCGCGGGGCGGCCAGTGTCGGCCGCCCCGCGACGGGCAAAGTGCCGCAGGAAGGAAATGTCGCGTTCGACACAACGTCAAGGCGCGCCGCCGAGGGTGTGAACACTTACGACACGGACCATCGACGTAAGTCCAGTCCGACTCGACTTACGTCGAGAGCCTTCGCCCTAAGTATCGCGAACTCGAATGCGGACCGCGCGCCGGACATTGCCGCGTCGCACGACCGGATGAAGAATGCCCCCAACGCGCGGCGCCGCTGCCGAACCTGGCCGGCGGTTGCCCTGCCTCCGCCCTTGCCCGGCGCTACGCCCCGCGCCCCGCATCGTCCCACTCACACACACCGCCGGCCACCGTCCCGCCTGGACCCGCCCCATGAAATTCCAAGATAATCAACGGCAGTTGTGCGGAAAGAACGTGCGCATGCACCTGCCTTGCCTTATATCCCAGACTCTCCGCGTATTCGACCAAGGAGGGAGGCTTGGGAAGCACTTTGCTATAGATATAGCACCACTGCGCGTTGTGAACAAGAACTCCCGCGAGGCCGACAGCGAACGAGTGGTTCCCCTCGATCGCCAGATTGCAGACTTCCTGCCGGACCACGTCGTGTCGGACGACGCGCTCCAGCGTGTGGGTCGCTCCGGCCTGGTCCGTCAGCACGTCGCCGATTCTCAAGTGGGAAGCGTCAACCCACCGGCCTGGCAAGTAGATGCCTTCGTCCTCTCCGCGCGCCAAGTGCGCGTTGGTCGGCCGCGATTGGAGCGCTTCACCCGAGATCACCCAAAACGGATGCTCGGCCGTCACCTTGATGGCGTCGTCACCAATGGTGAGTTCATACATGGCACCCGAGTATTGGCTCTGGTGACGTTTCTGCACCTCCTGGAGGACCCACTGGTTGGCCTTGAAGTCAAAGGCGTAGACTTTGTCGCCCGGTTGGACGTTCTTGATGGCTGTCTTGCCACGCTCAGTGGCAATGAGTGTCTCGGGAGCGAAGCAGTGTGCTCGGAACAGCCTTCCCAGCACGTCGTCGGCAAATTGCCCTCCATGTCTGCCAGCAAACAATCCAAGCATCCCCAGCGCGCCGCCCGTTGCCCCGCTCACGGCGAACGCGGAAGCGATGTCGCCGATGTCGCCGCTGTTGATCCAGGACTCGATCGCTGCTTCTCCGCCGGAGAACAGAGCGTTGGAAACGAATGCGCCAAGGTACTGGACCCACGGCGCAAAGGCGGCCAGCAGCCCGCCGCTCAGATAACCCAAGCCTCCTGCCAAAGCACCCATTAAGGCGCCTCGCCACGCTGCCGCCAGGATTTCGTCCGCGCTCTTGCCTTCATAGGCAGCCATCCCGGCCGGAACGAGGGCGCCGATAATACCGCCCACGGTTGTGGCGGTGAGGAAGCCGCCGATCGTCAGAGCGCTCAGCGCACTGGCGAGGGGAGACAACCCACTCGGATCGCGGTTTTGAACCGGATCCCCGTGACCGAAGAGGTATTTGTGAAAACTGAGCGGGTCGCTCGTGTTTCCGAAAAAGGGATCCAGCCGGTTGAATCTCCCGGTGGCCGGGTCATAGTAGCGGGCGCGGAGGTACTGGAGGCCGAGGGAGGGATCTAACTGCTCGCCGGAGTAGAGGAAGGCGGTGGCGGCCTGGGCGGGGTCGAAGCCGAGAGCGTTGCCGTAGGCGTCGTAGGCGAAGAGCTGGCGGATGCCGGAGAGCGTCAGGATCGCGCCGGCGAGATCGGTCAACAGGCGGGTCGAGCCGTGGCCGTCGGCGTTGAAGGTCAGGGTCTCGGTGGAGAGCGGCTGGCCGCCGGAGTAGGTGGTCGTGGTCTGGGTGATCTGGTCCAGGCCCACGGCGTAGACCACGCGCTTCTGGATCTCGCCGGTGGCCGGGTCGATCACCGTCTCCTGGAGCACCTGGCTGTAGCCAGTCGGGGTGGCCGGGTCGTTCAGGTACTCGGTCCGCGTGGCCAACTCATACGTGCCGTTCGCGTCGGCGTCGGTCTCGTGCAAGGCCGAGACGCGGATGCCGGCGGCGTTATAGTCGAACGTGGTCCGCTCAATGCGGCTGGGTTGGCCTGATGTGTAACTGGTGACGGTGACCGAGAGCATCCGGCCTTGCAGATCGTAGAGATACTCGCTGCGGCTGGTGAGCGTGCCGCTGTCACGCACCTCCTTGAGCGACTGCTGCGTGCTGGAATAACCGTAGCTCGTGACCTTGGCGCCGGCGGTCTCGGTGGTCAGGCGGTCGTTGGCGTCGTAGGTGTAGCTGATCGTTTCGTCCGCGGTGATCGGGTCTGTGGGCGCCTCGGGCGTGGTCCAATTGAAGAACGCATCCAGTGCGGCATCCGCGAGCGTGCCGGGGTTCGCCACGTGCGCCGTGTCCTTGTCCAGCCGGTTGCCGACGAGGTCGAAACGGTAACGCGCGACATAGTCCAGGGCGTCGTCGGGAGCATAGCCATCCATCAACTCTCCGGTGAGCCGTCCGGCGGCGTCGTAGATCCAGGTCATCCGGTTCTCGTGGGGGTCCAGGATTTCGTCGGCGTTGTCGTCCCACCAGAAACGTTCAATGAGGCCAGTTCGCCGGCCGTCGGCCCGGACCGTATAGTCGTATTCGGCCAGGAGCCGATCCACGCCCGTGGTATAGGCGTTGTCGTCGCCCACGTCCTTGAACGTAGTGAGCGTGTCCAGGCGATTGAGGGCGTCATAGACGAAGTCGTCCACCACGCCGCCGGGCTTGCGCTGGTGGTCGAGATTGCCCACGAGTCATAGAAGTAGCTCGTCCGCTCGGGCGTGGGAGGGACGACATTGTTCCGCTCGTGGACCTCGACCGCCGTGAGCCGCGAGAGCGCGTCGTAGGAGTACGAAACGTCTTTCGTCGGGTCGGCCTCGCTGCCGGTGAACATCCGCGTCTTGCGGCCCAGCGCGTCGTAGCGGTAGTTCACCGTCCCTTCGGGCGAAGCGATCGACTTGACGCGGTCCTGCTCGTCGTAGGAGGTGGTCGTGGTGCGGACCGCCGTTCCGGCCTCTTGCCGCACCTCGACTTCGCGGCCGAAGGCGTCGTACTTGTACGTCCAGGTCTCGGCGACCGTGCCGGCGTTATAAGCTGCCAGATCGTTGTAGAAACGGCGTTCCTGGAGCCGGCCGGTCTGGTCATCGTAGACCGTTTTCTCGTACTTTCCCTCAAACGAGACATGGAGCACCTGCCGTCCGCGGTTGTCGTACTGGAACTGCTCGCGGAAGTCGCCTTCGGGCAGCGTCGTGTCGTCGGCGGTGCCTTGAATGCCGTCCACGCCGAGGCCCAAGGGCAGTGTCCTGTCGAGCTGACGGCCTTGGGAGTCGTACGTGAAGCGAGTCTCGCGGCCGAGCGGGTCGCGAATGAGCGTCTGCTTGCCTTGGGAGTTGTAGGCGTACTCGTAGCGCGGATTGACGCTCTGGCCGTTCCGCGGATCGGTCACCGCGGGAAGCACAACCGCCGTGAGTTGCCCCTCGGAATCGTATTCATACCGCTTGGTCGGAACGACGTTTGTGCCGTCGGTAAACGAATGTTCCACCTCGGACCAGGTCACGTTGAGAGCCAGTTCATCGTAAAGGCCGCTCTCGGCCGCGACTCGGCCGAGCTGGTCGTAGCGGCTCTGCGTCGAGATGCTGAGCATGAGAACGGCGTTGCCGCCTCCATCATCACGGTAGCCGTTTTGCGTCGTTTTGGTGGTGCGGCCCTCGGCATCGTACTCGTAGATGGCGACCTGACGGTTGGCGTCGATGGTCGCCAGCACGTTGCCCGCCGCGTCGACGGCGACGAGCAGGTTCGCCCACGTCTCGGCGACGCGACCCGTCGTATCGTCGTAGTGCGTCTCGTTGCGGTGGCGGACATGAGTCGTGCCGCTGGGCAGAGTGACGCCGCGGAGATCCACCGAGCGGACCGGAATCGCCGGGCCGACGGTGGCCACCTGTCGACCGAGGTGGTCATAGAGGTAGTCGGTCGACGGGCCGTCCTCGCCGGGACTGTGCGCCGCGACGGTGGCCTTCATGCGGCCCGTTCGTTCATCGTAAGCGGTCTCGGAGCGGTAAACCTCCGTGCCGGCCGAGATGAGAACGCTGCTGTACGAGCCACCGGCGATGCCCTGCAGATCGACGATCACGTCTGCCAGCCGGACGCTGGCCACGGCGCGTCCCTGGGCGTCGTAGATCGTTCGTGTGGCCGGCGTGGCGACTCCAGTGACCTCGTTGGGCGAGGATGCCGTGACCACGAACCGGTCGGCCGAGAGCTCCGCGCGGCCGAACAAGTCGTAGATCGTCCGCGAGACCAGCCAGACGAGCTGGCCGTTTGCATCACGCGACTGGGTGGCCCTCTGAATCACCTCGCCATTTCGGTTGTACGTAGTACGCGATTCAGCGCCAAAACTATCGACGGTGAGAGTCACCCGGCCGGCGTTATCATACTCCATTCGGGAAGTCGATACGACCACACCGTGGGTCTGGAAGAACTCGCCAATCTCCCGGAAGTACGTCTCGTAGAGTTCTTCGCCCGTCGCCGCCGTCGCGGGGGGCACAAACGCGTCTCCGCCCACGCGGATTTCGGTGGCGTAGTTGGGCTCCGCGCCCACTACCGCCACGATGACGTCCTTCAACTGCCAGGTCTCGACCACCCTGTCGGCGCCATCGTAGATCGAGAAGGTCGCCGTGGTGTCCGCCGTGTTGTCGAAGGTAAACGTGCTATAGGTCTGCGTGGCCTCATTGAACGCCAACGCGTTGGCGCTGGTGACGGCGGCGCCTTCGACGAAGGAATCGGCCGCGACTACCGCGCGGCCCTTCGGATCGTGGTAGGCGCGGGACAGAAGCCAGGCCGGCGCGCCGCTGGCGCTTTCGGCTTGCGTGCGGATCTGAATCTGCTGGCCGCGGACGCCGTACGTGGTCTCGCTGGCGTTGCCCTGCTGATCCGTGGACCGGATAACCTGCCCGGCGAGGTTATAAACCACACCGGTGGCCCAACGCGTATAGGGAGCGTATTGCTGATCAGAGAAATTGACGTCGGCGAGGTTCGATGTGAGGTGCTGGCCAGCGGGTAGAACAAGGTGGCGACTGCCGGTGACGCGGCCCGCGTCGTTATAGTGCGTTACTTGGAGAACCTGGTCGTCCGAGTCGAAAAACCAGGTCGCCACTTGGTTCCCGTCGAGGTTATAGTCGAAGTAGGTCACGTGGCCCGCGGCGGGTGTGAGACTCGTCAGGTCGCCGTACTGGTTATGCGCGTTGTCGACCAGGAGCACATTCGCGTCGTTGAAGACGCGTTTCAGGTTGCCCTTGTCATCGAACTCGAAGCGGTTCACCTTGCCGATAGCATCCTCGATGCACGTGGGCAGTCCCCGGGCGTCGTAGCCGGTGGTGGTCGTGCCCGTGGGGCTGCTCGTGGAAGTGATCTGCCCGTAGCCGTTGTAGGTGTAGGTGGTGACGTTGCCGCGGGCATCGGTGGCGGTCAGCTTGTCGCCGGTGGTTGGGTCATAGGTCGAGCTGGTCGTCAGGTCGTCTGTCTCCCCGTTGGCGGGCGAGTCAATCTGGCCGACGACGATGGTCTCGGAGAGCATCCGGTCCTTGTCGTTGTAGGTGCGGAGCCGGATTCCCCCTTCGGGATCCCGTTGGTAGACGACGTTGCCCCGGCCGTCGGCGATCTGGATCGTGCTGCAGCCCAGTTGATCGGTGACCTTCTGGGCTCGCCCGGCGGCCAAATATCCCTGGGGAACCTCCGACGGGTTGAGCGTGTAGTCGTACTCGACCGTTTGGCCGTCGGCGTCGGTCACCTTCTTGAGCCGCCCGTCGTCGTAGAACTCGCTGCGGACCGCCTCGCGGCCCAGGGGATCGAAGATTTTTTCGAGGTAATGGGCCGGGTCGCTCAGGTAGGTGAAGGTGGTCGTCGCCCCGGCGCGGTCGGTCACCGAGACGAGGTCGCCGGCCGGGCTATAGGTATAGACGATCCGCGGGTTGTCGGCCGGGTTGGCGGGGGTGTCGTCGGGGAGCACGATGGAGGTGATCCGTCCGGCGGCGTCGCGATCGAAGGTTATGCTCCGCCCGGCGGAGTGGAGGATGCCGCCGGGGGTGAAGGCGAGCGTGTTGCCCGTGCGGTCGGTGATCTCGCGCAAAGTACCCGTCTGCGGGTCGATGGCGAGCTTCGTGCCGCTTCGAAGCGTGAGGTCGTAGTCGCCGTAGGCGCCCGAGGCGGGGTTGTAGAGGGCCATCATGTCGACGTCGTCGAAGCCGTTGGTCATTCCGAGAAGCGCCGGGTGGCGGCCCGTCATCCGCAGCGTGCTGTTGGAGCCGAGGTCGGGCTCGAACGCCGGCCAGTACTGGTTGTCGTCGTGGTAGAAGTCGGGGTTCACCCGGCGGGGCCAGAAGGTGAAGCCCTGCTTGGAGCCGTCGGGGAGCGTGAACACCAGCCGGTCGCCGCGGCGCAAGGGCTCGGGCTCGTCGGTGTCGCGCCCCGGCTGCACCACGTCCACCCGGACGCTCAACAGGTCCATCCGCCAGCCGTAGCCGAAGTCGCCTTGCTCGTCGGCGCGGAGCGTGTCGTAGCTCCGGGTGACGGTGATCGGCAGCCCGGGGGCGGGCAGCTCCAGGTCGGTGAACGTGAGCGTGAAGCTGCCCAGCTTGAGCTGGCCCTCGATCTCGACCTTGACTTCGGCCGTGGTGACCGACGCGTAGTAGTCGGTGGCGGCGACGGTGACCAGGTAGGCCCCGTTGGGAAGGCTCGTGGCGTCGATCGTGTCGATCTCGCCGCCGGTGGTCGACGGGAGGTACGGGCCCGGCGCGGCCGTGAACTCGTGCACGCGCTCCTGGCCGCTGCCGTCGAGCGGCTGGAGCGTGACCGTGTAGGAGACGAGCATGTTCTCAGGGTCGGAGACCGTGCCGAGGAGCTGCGCAAGTTCGGTGATCCTCGCTCCGGCGGCGGGCGAGCTGATCGCCACTACCGGCGGCTGGTCGGCCGGGTTGCGGACGAGCAGCGTGCCGGTGGCGGGAGGCTCAGACACGTTGCCGGCGGCGTCGCTCGCGGTGGCCGAGAGATTGAACGTCTGGCCGGGCGCGCCGGTGACGGTGTAGAGGAGCGAGCCGTCGGGGTTCAAGGCCACGGCCTGGCCATCGATGGTGAGCGTGCGGCCGGTCACTGCCACGTCGTCGGTGGCGGTGACCCAGATCCAGACCTGCTGGCCGGAATCGACGACGCGCTGGCTCGTGCGGAGCTCGACCTGTGGTGGCGTGGTGTCGGGCAGGACGTGGAGCACAAACGAGGCCGGCACGGTGTCGAAGCCGTCGCTCACGGTGAGCGCGACGGTGTAGTCGCCCGCCGGGGCGCCGGGCCACTCGATGAGCCCGAGCACCTCGTCGATCGTCATCCGATCGGGCGGCGCGACCAGGGCATAGCGGAGCGTGTCGGCGTCGGTGGCCGAGACGCCGTAGGCGAATGTCTGCCCGGCGGTGATCGTCTGGTCGCTCACAGTCACCAGCGGGAAGTTATTCTGGCGGACGGTGACCGGCCAGGTCCGCTTCGCCGTGGCGCCGAGGGGATCGGTCACCGTGACGGAGAGCGAGACCTGCTGCCCGGCGAGCGCGGCGGTCGGGTTCCACACGAGCCGGTTGGGCACGGCGGGATCGAAGTGCAGGTCGCCGTCGATGCCGGTGGGAGTGACGCTGAACGTAAGCTGGGTTAGGGTGTGGTCGGGGTCGACGGCGTCGACGAGCCACGCGTACTCGCGGCCAACGAGGGCCACGTTCCGGGGCACGTTGCGGATGACGGGGGGCTGGTTGGGTGGCGTGGGCTGGACGTTGATCCAATAGCCCTGGCTGGCCGAAAGCCCCCAGGGATCGGTCGCCATGAGCGTGATGAAATAGGAGCCCGCCTCCTCGGGTATCCAGCGGGCCAGGCCGGTGTCGGGGTCGATCGCCAAACCGGTGGCGGAAGCGGCGGAGAACGTCACGCGTTGGCCGTCGGGGTCGGCGGCCCCGGCGTGGTAGGCGTAGGCCTTGCCCACGGTGGCCCAGGTGCGGGCCGGCGTGGTGAAGTAGGGAGGCCGGTTCAAAGTCACGTCGATCGTGTAGGGCTGCACGGCCGACGCACCGTAGGCGTCGATGGCCTTGATGCGCACGGCGTGCGTGCCCAAGTCCGACTCACCCGCCGCCCAGACGACCAGGCCCGTATCGGGGCCGATCGTCATGCCGGCCGGACCTTCGAGGAGTTGCCAGCGGACGGTGTGCCCCTCGGGGTCGGTGGCTGCGGCCTGATATATGTAAAGCTCGCCGGCAACGCCGTGCTTGACGGGCGTCGAGGTGATCGCCGGCGCGCCGTTGGCCGGCGGGGCGGCGACGACGTGGATGCGGTAGCTGCGGTCGACCGTGTGGCCACCCGGGCCGTCGCTGACGCGGACGCTGAACTCGTGCGGGGCGGCCGGAGCGGTGATCTGGGCGACGGTCGGCGTCCAGGAGAGCCAGTTGCCCGGCGAGGCGGGCATGGTGAGCCCGGCGATCGCGCTGGGGTTCAAGAGCTCGAACGTGAGCGGATCGCCGTCGGGATCGACGGCGTCGACGCGGTCGGCGAACGCCGCGCCGACGGGAATTGTCATTTCGACCAATGTGTCGAGCACGGGCGGCTGGTTGGCCGGCTGGTCGGTGACGTGGAGCCGGTAGTGCTGCCAGGCGGTCTGGCCGTCCTGGTCGGCGGCCCAGACGACCACGTCGTAGAGCCCCAGCACTGGGACCGTCCACTCGATGAGCCCGGAGGCCTCGTTGATCGTCATGCCGGCGGGGGCGGCGGACGGATCGAGCCAGTAGCGGGCCATGGGCTCGGTCGGACGGAGCGGGTCCTGGGCGTCGGCGTCGTAGGAGTAGACGCCGGGGATCCGCGCGACGCGGACAGGCTCGCTGACGAAGACCGGGGCGTCGTTGGAATTGGCCACCGTGATCGTGAGCTGCTGGAGCGAGGTGCCGCCGCGGCCGTCGTCGGCGCGGACACCGGCGTAGACCACGCCGGTCACGGTTGCCGCGGGGGTCCAGACGAGCCTGCCCGACAGGCGCTCGACGGCCAGCCCCGCGGGGCCATAGGCCAGCGAGTAGGTGAGCGGGTCCTGGTCGGGGTCGCGAGCGACCACGGTGTGGTCGAGCGGGTCGGCGGCCGTCGCGGCGATCGAAGCCGGGCTGGTGAAGTACGGCGCGCCGTTGGGGACGAGGCGCTCGATGAGACCGAAGCTCGGGCCGGTCAGGTTCTGATCGACGAGCACGGTCGCCGGTGGCGGCTCGACGAGCGTCGTCTCGAACCACCCGGCGACTGGCTCGACGCGGAGCACGTGGCTGCCGGCGAGCAGGCCGGCGAGCACGTACTGGCCGGCGGCATCGGTGGCGTCGAAGGCTTCGTCGGCGTCGCGGCGGCGGTTGCCGTTGCGGTCGACATAGACAATGCGGGCTTCGAGCCCCGGCTCGCCGCCGTCATAGAGGGCGTTCTGGTTGGCGTCGCGGAACACCGTGCCGGTGATCGACAGCGGCGCCGCCGCGATCACGGAGATCGTGAACGTCTGCACGTCGAAACCGCCGCGGCCGTCGGCGGCGCGGACGCTCACCGTCTGGCCGTGGACCGGCGCCGGCCACTCGATGAGGCCGGCGTTGATCGTCATACCGCCAGGCGCGGGCGGCACGATCTCGAAGGAGACCTGGTCGCCCGGATCGGGGTCGGCCGCCGCGACCTGGTAGCGGTAGGTCGCGCCGGCGAGCACTTCGGTTACCGCCGGGCTGACGATCACCGGCGGATGGTTTTCGGGCTCGGCCGAGACGCGCACCGTGAACGACTGCCGGGTGAGGACCGGATCTCCGGCCGGGTAGCCGTCGGTCGCAGTGACCACCACCGTGTGGTCGCCCACCTGGTCGGCGGCCGGCGTCCAGGCGATGAGCCCGGTCGCCGCGTCGATCGTCATGCCGGCCGGGTATTGCTCCAGGGCATAACCTGGCACGTCGCCATCGGGATCGGAGGCGTCGGCGTCGTAGGCGTAGGCCGCCGCGACATGGGCATTCACCACCGGCAACGAGTCGAAGACTGGCGGCCGGTTGGGCACGGGCGCGTGGACCACGAGCGTGAACGACTGGGTGGCCGTGCCGCCGCGGCCGTCGCTGGCCTCGACGCTCACCGAGTGGCTGCCCAGCGAGGACTGGGCCGCGGGCCAGACGACAAGGCCGCGGGTCGGGCTGCCGGGCGTGCTGTCGATGGCCATACCCGGCGGCGCAGCCACGAGGCGGTAGCTCGGCTGGTCTCCGTCGGGGTCAATTGCCAGGGCCTGGTAGCGGTACTCGCGGTCGTCGGCCACCGAGACGGGCGGCACGGAATTGAACTGCGGCGCGTGGTTCGCTGCTCCCACGAGCACCAGGTCGTAGGTGAAGGGAACGCGGTGGGGATTATTGAACGAGAGCGTCGCCAGGGCGGTTGTCTCGGCGGGCGAGAAGACGCCGTCGGCCACGAGATCGGTGATGTCGAAGTAGGGAATCCCCTCGCGCGACACGCCGTCGGGCTGGAACACGTGAACGCCGGGATGGCTGATGTTGGTGATGCCGAGGAGGACCGGCCCTGTGACCGCGTAGGGGCCGGTGTTGGTCAGGGCCGCGTCGGCGTAGAGCACGTTTTGGCCAGGGTGGAACGACGTGCGGTGGTATTCGGTCGTGAAGTGAGCCAGCGACGGGAGGTCGCCCCAGGCCGGAGCGGATGAGTCGGCGCTCGTGCCGACGAGCGTGTGGCTCGTGGTGGCGGTGTGGCCGCGGACGTCGACGGCGGCGAACTGGAACGTGTTGCGGCCCGGCAGGAGCGTCACCTGGGTGAAAAACGCCCCGCCGGCATCGAGCGCGTCAACCGGCCGGCCGTCGATCATTACGGTGGCCAGGGGGAACTCGGGCTGTCCGGTCACCGCGTGCCCGGCAATTACGACGGTCGTGCCGGCGAAGAATTGACTTTCGTGGGCGGGCGAATCGATCTGGATCTGCGGCGGCACCGAGACCGAGTTGATGACCAGTTGCTGGAGGCTGGGCACGTCTTCGGCCGAATTTGATTCAAAGACGACCTGCACCTGGAAGTAGCGGCCAGCGACGTTCTGGAGCGTCTCGCCCGAGGCAACCTTGCGGTACGGCGCAAGATCCAACTGATCGAGGCTGTTTGCGGCGCGGGCCCGCAACTCGATCGAACTACTGCCGGGAGTGGTGGTGTCGGCAATGACGTTCAGCCAGGGTGTGTCGGCCAGTTCTCCGTCGACGGTGTGCGTCCAGGTACCGTCGGACAGGGCGTTCCATGACACGAAGCCCGTCATGTCGCTGTAGGTGTAGGGGTTCGCTCCTTCGCCGAGACTGACGGTGGCGACGATCACGGGGATCTTATAGCCGTACTGGTCCTCGGGGCCTTCGTCAGGATTGGGATCGATGCACGTCGCCACATTGGTCGTCCCATCGGGTGCCCAGATCTTGCCGTTCGCGTCGACTCCCACGGAGTGGATTCCTTGGAAGCCGCCGATGACGCCTGCGGTGACGTGCGGCAGAGGATTAGAGGGCGTGGAGGCTGGATCGGGCGCGAGGTGCCAAATGCTGGAGGCGTTGTATCCTTGGTTCGGGTAACCCGCCACCCAGACATGGCTGTTGCCGTCCACGGCGAGTCCCTTGAGGAACTGGTTGGCGAGCGACGACGGCTTAGTGTAGCTGTTCAGAACATTGCCTAGCGGGTCGAGTTCGTAGAGAACGCTGTTTCCCGCGTGCCACACGTGGCCCGTATTGGGGTCCAATGCGATGCCATAATCGCCCGTATTGTTTCCCAAGACCTGCCCCACGCCGGGTGGGTTGATCGTGCTGGGGGTGAATCGAAGCAGCCCTTGGCCGTAACGCGCCGACCACAAGACGCCATTGCCATCGACAAAGCCGCCGTAGCCGCCGGCGTCGTAATCGAACTGTGTGCCGTCAATCCGCTGGCCCGTTTCGCCGCTCAGTTTCTCGTGCCAGTTGTAGTACACCGTTACGGGGTCGACCCAAACGCCGTGCTGGCTGCCGACCCAGACGTCGTTGTTGGCATCGACGGCCACCAACCGGACCGCCGCCGGCTTGGTCCGCGTATAGTTAAGAATCAGTTCGTCTTCGGCGGTGGAGACGCCGCCGAGCGTGTCGTCGCCCATACCGTCTTGATTGCCATCAGCGTTGCTCCACGAGAGAATGTTGCCCAAGCCGCGCGAGGTGCGTATCAGGCCATCGCCGTCGCGGTCGACGGCGGTCGAGTAGTCGAACGGACCCTGGAGGTATTCGCCGTCATCATCCGCCTGGAAGAACCACTCTCCGCTGACCCATGGATTGCCGGACGAATCCACTTTGTTGCCCCGCTCACCGCCGATAACCACGCCGATCCGCGTGACCGATCCCATGGGCACGCCGTTCACGCTTTGGAACTCGTCGCGGTTGCCGACCCAGACGTTGCCCAAAAGGTCGACCGAAGTTCGCGAGGGGTTGTGCCCCATGACGAGCGGATCTGATCCGTACCCCCAACCGGGAGCCGTGTTGTACTCCCCGATGATCTGGCCTGTGCCCACGTCGATCCGGATGATAGTGCCCCGGCTGGAGGCGGGCACATTGATGAACGGGAGCAGGCCGGGACCGGGGGCGACCCAGCGGACCTCGTCCGGCACTGCGGTCGCCGTGACGTTCGCCAGCCGCCCTTCGTGGAAGTCTTCCGTGGTCGTGAACACGAACGAGCCGGTCCTGTCAAACTGCTCGTTGTCGTCATTGACAATCGTGCCCACGGCGAATGTCCGGGAACCCGTGCCGAACTCGATGTCGTTGCTGGTCAATTCGACCACGAGCAGTTCGCGGGCCGCCGGGGTGCAGTCGCCATGAACGATTACGTCGATCCATCGCTCCGTCGCGCCCTGGGGGAACGTGATCGAGCCGCTGGCCGCGGTGTAGTCGTAGGGGGCGACCGCCGTGCCGTCGATCGTGACGAAGTCGACGTCGACGGCGTGCGATAGCGCCTGGGACAGCGCTACGCGGAACGAAAGGAGTCGCGTGCCGCTGTCACCCTCGACCACCGAGGCATCGCTGAGTTGGACGTCGAGCAGGACGTCTTCGTCGGCAATGGTGAGCGTAGCGGTGCTGGGCGAGCCGATCGAATAGGACGGAAGGACGCCGCAGCAACTGCAAGCCGAATCCGTGGCAGGCTGGAGCGTGATCTGGACAGTCTCGTCGGGTTCGACCTTCCCGTCGTCATAGCCCTCGCGCGGGTCGACGGGAATATCAATCGTGGACTGACCATCGAGGAAGACGACCTCGCCGTTGTTGTCGCCCGGACCGGTTCCAGGCAGATAGGGGAAATCGCGGCCGTTGGTGGCGGTGGAGACGGCGTCGAACGAGTAGTTCACTGCGAGGCTGCCGGCGGTCACGTTGCGGCGGAGGCGGAAGTACCCCGCGGTGACGCCCTCCTGGGCGTTGGCGAAGGAATCGATCCGCACGACGGGCTGATCGTCGTCGATGATGGTGAGCGTGGCGCTGGAAGGCGAGCCGAGAACGTATTGGGCAGGGCCGCAACTGCTGCCGCATCCGCTGTACAAAGAAATGCGGACCGTCTCGTCTCCTTCGCGCAGCGTCTCGTTGACGGCGATCACCGGGATATCGACGGTTTCCTGGCCGGCGGCGAACGTCACCACACCCGACAGGTACGCGAAATCAGCGCCATTGAGCGCTGTCGACACATAATCATCGTAGAGGTAATACACCGTGAGCGCGGTAGCCGCCACGTCCCGCCGCAAGCGGAAGTAACCGGCCGTCCCGCCCTCCGCGGCATTCTGCCAGGAGTCGATGTGGACCGTCGGCGCCTGATCGTTGTCGGTGATCGTAAGCGTAGCGCTGGAAGGCGAGCCGAGCAGATAGGCAGCCGGGCCGCATCCGCAGCTGCAACCACTCTGCAACGCAATACGGACCGTCTCGTTCCCCTCGACCAATGTGTCGTCGAAGCCGCCGGTCGGAGCCACCGGGATATCGACCGTTGTCTGGCCGTCGCCGAACGTCACCTCGCCGAAGGGGTCGTACTCGCCTGTGCCCGGCAGGTAGGCAAAATCGGTCCCGTTCTCGGCGGTGGAACTGTACTCATCGAAGTAGTACGAAACGGCAAGCGATCCCTCGCTCGAATCTCGGCTGAGGCGGAAGTAGCTGGAGCCCACACCTTCCTGGGCGTTCGGCCAACTGCTGATCCAGACGGTGGGATCGGCGATGTCTTCCGGTGCCAGATTGCCCGGGCCGAGGAGGAACGTACCGCTGGCTGCGACGGGAGCGGTGCTTGACCGCCGGTCGACCGCAGACGCGTAGCGGTACACGTTTCGCGTCGTCCGATCGACGGTCCACAGGTCGTCCGAGGAGCCGGTCGGATCGTTGGTAATCCCCGCAGCGTTTCCATTGGCGCCGTCGAGTTGCCAGCTTCCCAGCAGGACGCCCGTGCTGTCGTAGACAAACACCTTGTCGGCCCCGTCGTCGCTGATCCAGATCGTCGTGCCATCGGTGGTGATTCCGGTCGGCGAAGCGTTCTCCGCGACGAGCGCAAAACTCGACGTTTCCGCCTGCGTGCCGGAAGTCCGAGTGGCGCCGCCGCTGTAGAACAACACGCGGCGCTGCTGAGGAGCCGCGTCGACGATCCACAGGTCGTCGCCGTCGGTCGCCAGCCCCTCCGGCTGCGCAAGCCCCTGGGCCTGCCACGAGCCGCGGAGTGATCCGTCGCGGTTGTACACGAACACGTTGCCGCTTGCCCCACCCTCGATGACCCACAGTCGATCGCCCGCCGCATTGCTCGTCGCGCCGCGAGGATTGCTGTTTCCCGCGGCCAGACCGGCCCCGTCGACGGGATTGCCGTTGTCCTGATAGCGGAAACTCGTGCCCGCGCTGCTGTCGACCACGTAGAACTTCACCGCGCTGACGACAATAGTCACGGTAATGACGTTCGAGTCGGCCTGGCTGTCGTTGGCCTGGTACGTGAAGCTGTCAAGGCCGACGAATCCGTCGCGGGGCTTGTAGGAGAATGAGCCATCGCCGCCCCAAGCGGTGATAGCGCCTTCCGTGGGAGAGTTGACCACGATGGCCATTAGCGTGTCGCCCTCGGAGTCCGTGTCGTTGGCCAGCAGGCCGGGCGCAGCCACGGTCAGCATGTTGTCCACGGAGAGCGCAAAGCTATCGGCCACGGCGATGGGAGTATCGTTGATCGCCTCGACGGTGATTCGGACCGTGGCGACATTGCTCAAGGTCAGTTCGTCTGAGTTCTGGTAGGTGAAGCACGTGACGCCGTGCCAGTCGGATTGGGGCGTGAAGGTGAATGATCCATCGGTGTCGAGAATGAGCGTACCGTGTGCCGGATCGGGACCAGACAGGAGGATTGCCTGAAGCTGGTCTTGGTCCAGGTTGGTGTCGTTATCGAGGACTCCGCTGGGACCGACGGCGAGCGTCCGGTCCTCGCCGATGCTGTAGTAGTCGTCGTTGGCGAACGACGGATCGTCAACGCCCACGACCACAATCGTCACCAAGGTTGGAGCAGAGAGCAACTCGCCGTCACTGGCCTGGTACGTGAAGAAGTCAACACCGCAGAAGTTCGTGTTGGGCCTGTAGGTGAACGAGCCATCCTCATTGAGCACGAGGCTGCCATCGGCGGGGCCCTGAGCGAGATGGGCAGCGAGCATTTCCCCTTCAACGTCGACGTCTCCGAGCAGCACGCCCTCTGCCGCGGCGACGGTGAGGACTCCGTCTTCGTTCACTGAGTAGCTGTCCTCGCCGGGCCGCGGCGCATCGTTCACCGGCTCGATCACCAATTGGACGGTTGCAGGAGATGAATACTGCTGGCCGTCGAACGCGGTGTAGGTGAAGCTGTCCGCGCCAAAGAGATCGTCGGCCGGCTCGTAAGTGAACGAGCCGTCGGCGGTCCAGGTGAGCACTCCACCGCCGGAATAGTGCACCTCGGCAACGGTGATCGTCGGACTGTCGACGTCCGTATCGTCGGCCAGCACTCCCGGCGCAGCGACTGTCAGCGGTATGTCTTCCACAAGCGTGTAACTGTTGCCCGCAGCCACGGGCGGATCATTGAACGGGGCGACGTCGATCGCCACCGTTCGCACGTCACCGAGCGCGATGCCGTCAAACGGCTGATAGGTGAAGCTGTCCGTGCCGTGGAAATTGTTGTCCGGTTGGTAGGTGAACGAGCCATCGGTGAACCACACAAGTACCCCGTCGCCGGAATAGTGCACCTCGGCAACCGTTATTGTCGGGCTGTCGACGTCCGTGTCGTTGGCCAGCAGGCCGAGGGCAGCCGAAACCGTGAGCGTTCCGTCCTCGTCCACCTGGTAAGCATCGTCCACGCCTACCGGCGGATCGTTCACCGGATCAACGGTGATCTGAACCGTGGCCGTAGTGCTGATATTCCCGCTAGGGTCGCGCGCCAGGTAGGTGAAGCTCGTCGTGCCGTAGAAGTTCAGCGCCGGCGCAAAGGTGAACGGGCCATCGGCACACAGAGTCAACACCCCGTGTCCGATCGGCGGGCCGGCGACCAGTTCCGCCTGGAGTACGTCTCCCGGATCGGCGTCCGAGTCGTTGGCCAGCACCCCCGGCGCGGCGATCGAGAGCAGCAAGTCCTCCGCCACGCTGTAGCCGTCGCTGGCAGCGACCGGCGCGTCGGGAAGCGGCAAGACGTGGATCGTCACGGTGACCACGTCGCCTGTCGCGACCCCGTCCGTAGCCTGATAGGTGAAACTATCGGTGCCGAACCAATTGGCATCCGGCACATAGACGAACGAGCCGTCCGTCGCGAGATCGGTGGCAAGCGTGCCGTGGCTGGGTGGACTGACGCGTTGCGCGGTCAGCAGCGTCGTCTCTCCCGGATCAGGATCGTAGTCGTTGGCTAGCACACCGAGAGTGGAGACGACGAGCGGCACATCCTCGTCGGTGGCGTAGGTGTCGGGAACTGCGGTGGGAGCATGGGTCACGTGGATCATCACGTTGGCCTCGCCGCTGAGCGCTTCGCCGTCGGTCGCCCGATAGGTGAAGCTCTCGACGCCGACGAATCCCGCCGGCGGCGTGTAGGTGAAAGAGCCGTCGGCGGCCCAGGTGAGCACTCCAATGCCGGAATAGTCCACCTCGGCAACCGTGATCGTCGGACTGTCGATATCGTCGTCGTTTTCGAGGACGCCCGGCGCCACCATGGCCAGCGAACTCATGACGCCGGCCAGAAAGACATAGCTCTCGCCGGTGACCTCCGGTGGATCGTTGACCGGATTGACCGTGATCGTAACCGTGGCGGGCTCGACGCTGGTGGTCTCGTCGTCTGCGGCGTAATAGGTGAAGCTGTCGATTCCGAACCAGTCGTCGCCGGGTGTGTAGGTGAACGAGCCGTCAGAGTTCGGGACAAGGGTGCCGTGCGCCGGCGTGCTCCACTGCACCGCCCCTAGCGTGTCTTCGGGATCGTCATCATTGTCGTTGGCCAGCACACCAGGGCCGGAGATGTACAGAACATGGTCTTCGTCGACCGTGTAGCTGTCGCCGGCGGCCACGGGCGAGTGGTTGTCGGAGATCACGTTGATATAGACCGTAGCCGTGTTGCTCAGGTTTCCGTCGGGGTCGCGTGCCCGGTAGGTGAAGCTATCGGTGCCGAACCAGTCTCCGTCGGGCGTGTATGTGAAAGAGCCATCGGAGTTGGGGGCGAGCGTCCCGTGTTCCGGATCGGTGACCGTCCCTGCTTCTACAGTCAAGAGCGCCGTTTGTCCGGAATCGGCGTCGGTGTCGTTAACCAGCACGCCCCGCGCCGGAACAGTCAGGGTCGCATCCTCGGCGATGCTGTAGCTATCGTTGTTGGCTACAGGGGCATCCGGCATCGGGAGCACGATGATCGTGATTGTTGTATTGGCCCCGTAGCCCCCGGCATTATCGTAGGGCCGGTAGAGGAAACTCGTCGTGCCGTTCCAATTGCTCGCGGGCACGAACGTGAATGCGCCCGTGTAGCTGAAAGCGGTCACCGCACCGTGTGACGAATTCGGGCTACTGCGCTTCTGTGCGCGGAGCGTCGGCCCGTCGGTCGGATCGTCGTTGGCCAGGACACCCGGCGCGGTCACCACCAAGGGAACGTCTTCGTATGTCGTGTACGTGTCGGCAAACCCGATGGGCGGATCGTTGACCGACGTGACGGTGATCGAGACCGTGGCGACATTGCTCAGATTTCCGTCCGGATCGAGTGCCCGGTAGGTGAAGCTGTCCGGACCGTAGTAGTTGGGGGACGGCCGATAGGTGAAAGAACCGTCGACGCCAAGCGGAGGATCAAGTGTCCCATGGGTCGGACCGGCGACGATCTCTGCGGTCAAGAGCGCCGTCTGTCCGGGATCGGCGTCGGTATCGTTAACCAGTACACCCCGTGCCGGCACAACCAGGATCGAATCCTCAGCGATGCTGTAGCTGTCGTTGACGGCCGTAGGCAGATCGGGAACCGATGCGACGGTAATTGTCACCGTCGCCGTGTCCGATTCGTTGAACCCGTCTTTGATGCGATAGGTGAAACTGTCGGTACCGAACCAGTTCGGCTGCGGGCTATAGCTGAATGAACCGTCGCTGTTCGGCGTGAGCGTGCCATGAACCGGTTGTCCCCACTCAACGATTTGCGGCACCTCACCGGGATCGACATCGTTGGCCAGGACGCCGGGGACGGAAACGACCAGCGGCGTGTCCTCCAAGGTGGTGTAGGCGTCATCCACAGCGTCCGGGGCGTGGTTGACGGTGATTGTCACTGTCGCCGGGTGGCTTTCAAAGCTGCCGTCAAATGCCTTGTAGGTGAAATCGGCGACTCCGCTGAATCCTGGCGGTGGCTCGTACACGAACGAGCCGTCGGTGTTGGGATCGAGCGTCCCTTGCGCCGGTGTGCTCCAATCCACCGCCTGTAACGTGTCGCCGAGATCGACATCCCTGTCATTCGCCAATACCCCGGGAGCCGCGACGACGAACTGCCCCGAAGGATCGACAAGGTAGTAGTAATTGTCCGAAGCAGCTTCCGGCCGATCTGGGACCGAGTCCACCGTGATCGTCACCGTGGTCACGTTCCCCACCGTCATGCCATCGAACGGATGGTAGGTGAAGCTATCGGTGCCGAACCAGTTGCCGTCGGGTGTGTAGGTGAAAGAGCCATCGGAGTTGGGGACGAGCGTCCCGTGTTCCGGTGCGTTCCAACCCAGCGCCTGTAACGTGTCGCCCGGATCGACATCGTCGTCGTTGGCCAGCACGCCGAGGGCGGCCGAGACCGTGAGCATCCCGTCCTCGTCCACCTGGTAGGCGTCGTCCACGCCCAGTGGCGAATGATCGACGGTGATCGTCACCATGACCGAATCGCTGGACACCGTCCCGTCAGCGGCATGGTAGGAGAACGACTCCACGCCGGCGAATCCTGCTGGTGGGTCATAGACAAACGAGCCGTCCGGGTTGAGCGTCACCGCGTTGGACGGCGTATTCTGGTCGAGGTGAGCCGTCAATGGATCGCCGTCGATGTCGACATCGTTGACCAGGACGCCCGGAGCCGTGATGGAAAGCAGGCCCGCCGCATCGACGATATACAGATAGCCGTCAGCGAGAGCCACCGGGGGATCATTGATCGGGGCGACGGTGATCGTCACGGTTCGCACGCTTCCCAGCGCGATGCCGTCGAACGGCTGGTAGGTGAAGCTGTCCGTGCCGTGGAAGTTGTTGTCCGGTTGGTAGGTGAACGAGCCATCGGCAAACCAGCTGAGTACACCGTTGCCGGAATAGTGCACCTCGGCAGCCGTGATCGTCGGGCTGTCGACGTCCGTGTCGTTGGCCAGCAGGCCGAGGGCAGCCGAAACCGTGAGCGTTCCGTCCTCATCCACCTGGTAAGCATCGTCCACGTCTACCGGCGGATCGTTGACCGGATCGACAATGATCTGAACCGTGGCCGTATTGCTCAGATTCCCGTCGGGGTCGCGCGCCTGGTAGGTG
Source organism: Thermoguttaceae bacterium (assembly GCA_040766885.1). Lineage (GTDB taxonomy): Bacteria > Planctomycetota > Planctomycetia > Pirellulales > Thermoguttaceae > JAXGPP01. The sequence goes on from JAXGPP010000002.1 coordinate 136,356, forward strand.
AAGCTCGTCGTGCCGTAGAAGTTCAGCGCCGGCGCGAAGCTGAACGAGCCGTCCGCACTGGGCGTCAGCACCCCGTGTTCGACCGGCGGACCGGCAATGATTTCCGCGGTCAAGAGCGCGACTTGTCCCGGATCGGCGTCCGTGTCGTTGACCAGTACCCCCGGCGCGGTGATCGAGAGCGGCGTGTCCTCCGCCGCGCTGTAGCTGTCGTTGGCCGCCATCGGCGCGTCGGGAACCGGCGAAACATGGATCGTCACGGTAGTGATATTGCCGTCGGCTGCGCCGTCATTGACCCTATACGTGAACGAGTCCGTCCCGAAGAAATCATCTCCCGGCAGATAGGTGAAGCAGCCGTCCTCGTTCAAATGGATTGTCCCAGTTCCCTGGTAGGCCACGAGAAACGCGTGGATCTCGTCCCCTTCGACGTCCGTGTCGTTGATCAGCACCCCTGGCGCGGATACGACGAGCGGGTTGTCTTCATCGACGTCCTGGTACTGGGGGCTTGGATAGCTGTCTGCTGCGGCCACCGGCGCGTCGTTGATCGGCATGATATCGATGGTGACTGTCGCTGGCCCGCTGTAACCAATCCCGTCGTACGCAAGGTAGGTAAAGCTGTCCAGGCCGTGGTAATTAGCCTCCGTCACGGTGTAGACGAACGACCCATCCACATTCGGCAACAGGGTGCCGTGCGCAGGAGCGGTGAACTCCGTTGCCGTCAGCGGATCGCCTTCGGCGTCATAGTCATTGACGAGCACACCGGCACCGGCAGGTACAGTGATCGAACCATCCTCGTCGACGCTGTAACTGTCGGGGTGGGCCAGGACATCGTTTTCGGGATCCACCACGACCGTCACTGTGGCCACGTTGCTGTCCGCCTTACCGTCGTTGACTTGGTAGGTGAACGAATCTTCCCCGACGTAGTTGGGATCGGGCGCATAGACGAAAGAACCGTCAGGATTGACGTTGGCTGTCCCATGGCTCGCAGGAGTCACTCGCCGGGCGGTAAGCGGGTCGCCCTCGACGTCGGAGTCGTTCGCCAACAGCCCTGGAGCGGCGATCGACAGCGAAGAGTCCTCCGAGATCCTGTACATCGCCCCCGCGTCGTCCGCGGCCTCCGGCCGATCGTTGATCGGCTCGACGGTGATCCGCACCGTCGCGACGTCGGTGTGGCCGGTCGTACCATCGGTGATCGTGTAAGTGAAGCTGGCGGGGCCCGAGTAATTGGGCGGAGGCGTGTACTCGAAGCGTGCTGCTTCGACGAGTATTAGCGTGCCCGGGATTCCGGTGGCGTCATAATCGACAATCGTCAGGGCGTCTTCCAGGTCCGGCTCCGCGGTGTCGTTGGCGAGGACGTCGAGCGTCGTGAGCTGATCCTCGCCGATCGTGTAGCGGTCGTCACGCGCCGTGGGCCGGAAATTGAACATCAAACGAACCTGGCTCCCCGTGTCGTCGTCGTTGTTGACCAGCCGCAGCATCAGGCGATAGCGGTCACCGGGGGTGAGGTTCGCAATGTCCAGGTCCACGCACTCCTGGCCGGTCGATGCCGACGGACCGGTTGCCACCGGCTCCTCTTCGGTCTGGTTGAAGTAGCTGTCGCGGCCGGCTTCTATCGGCAGGGCGACCGGTTGGCCGTGCTCGTCGACCAGTGCTACCTCGAAGTCATCGTTGATGAAGTCACGATCGCTCGTGTCGAACGCGGCTTCGTACGTGAAGCGGAACAGGCCGGGATCCCGGGGGATGTCGACGTTCCGCTCCAGCGACACGTAGAAGGAATCGCCTTCGCGGAGGACAAAGGAGTCGAAGACCGGCCCCGACTCAAACGTTACCGAACCTTTGCTCGCCGGTGACCCGCCACTCTCGACGATTGTCCATCCTTCCAGGCCGTTGCTGACGAGACTCGTGATGGAAAACGATCCCGGCCCGCCGGGATCGACGATCACACCGTTGACCAGGCCGTCGGCGTCGCCACGACCACCATCCACGAGATAGAGCGTGATGCGATTGTCTCGAATCACCGCACCCGTCTGGCCGTCGAAGTCAAACCGCGACATCCGGCCGCTTTCCGGGTCCTGCTTGAGATAGGCATCCGGCCTCGCATCCTCAGGCAGCAGCATCTCGACGGTCGTCGCACCTCCCGGCGCGATGCCCACAATCTCGAAATCGAATAAACCATAGGGCAAGTCTACCCCCTTCACGTGCCGCGCACTTTGCCGTGACATCTTGGCGTTCTTCAGTGCATGGCCGCCAGAGACCAGCGTCACGAACTGGCGGCCCCGGGCCGAAGGGAGACTTGCCACGTTGGCCTGATGGCGATCCAGAACCCCGTCGCGATTGGCATCGCCGCCGGATGGGCCGAGTGACTCGACATCGTCAGCGATCCCGTCCCGATCGGCGTCCGCTCCGTCGTGAATGGCCATGGGCTCGGAGAGCGGGCTGGCTGCTCCCCGCACCAGCCGGGCTTGGGCCACGATCCGGCCGTCGGGTGTCACCTCGGCGTCCACAAGGGCCTTGAAGCTTGTCACTCTGGAAGCGTCCTGCACGACCGTCGTCGAGCCCAATAGACGCTTCGGCTCGGCGTGTCGTGACCGCGGCTTTTCCATGATCTCAAAAAACTCGATGGTGATCTGAGAGCCGGCAGGGAGGTTGGCGCGGATCGACCCGGCTATCAGAAGCTGCCCGCTCCCGGGGCCGCTTGCCCAATGAACGCGTTGCAGCTCCGGCGCGGCCAGCCGGTCCGCGTCAGGACGGTTCTCGTTGCCGCTTGTCCTTCCACCGTTGCCCGCGTCGTCACGAGTTGACGTCTGGCCCCCATCGGGATTGCTTGAGGGAGAATCGGCGGCGTCACTGCGCACCGTCGCCGACGAACTGTCCGCGCCAGCCGGCGGCTCCGCAGCGTTCTGATGCTCCCCGTCTGGCGGACTTGTTGCGGCTGTCTCGCCCGATGGCCGCAATGGTAGCGGCGGCGGAGCCTGCCGGCTTGGCTCCTCTAATGCAAACGGACCTCTCGCCGACATGCCCGAGTCGTCTTCGTCCTTAATCGCCGGCGCGGCGAAGTCTCCTCCCACCGTGTCGCGGTCCGCCAAGGCGGCACCGCTGAGTGAGCCGGCCGGTTCCGATCGTCGGCCGCTTGGGCTCTCCGTCGAGAACGAGTGCCATAGAGCAGCCAGCGCGTCAGGCGATATCTCGCTCTCCACAGGGCGGTTGGGCCATGCGTCCTCGACCGTGCTCAACGGCACTGTGTCGCCTGCCGGTTGTGGCGATCGGACACTTGATGTGAGCGGCTCCGGGGCTTGATCCTGCCCGCTCGTCAGCAGCGAGGATTCCGCCGCGAAAGGGCGAACCTGATCGCGCAAAATGGTTGGCTGCGAGCGTTCATGTGGGTCGAATAGACGCGACCCGAGTGCGTCGCCATCTTGGTGGGGGCCCGGGACGAGCCCGGCAAGCTCCCAGGGGGCAATCGGCAGCATCGAACCGGGCGCGGAGCGCAACTCCAGTTGCTCTAGCCGATTCTGCCGCTGATAGAGTCTCTTCCATCGCAAGTTCTTGCGATGACTTTCTTTCCGGTGCTTTCTATCCCTCCGCCACCCGCATGGTAAGAAACTCCCCATGGCCTCTTCTCCCCCTATTATCCCCTAGTGCATCGCGAGGCATTTCCCCGAGCGTCACCGCGCTATCAGACAACGGCCGACAAGAATCGTCGCTGAGAGTCGACGGAATGCCGGTCGATTGCAAAAAACACACTGAGCGTCGCCCTCTGGACAACAGTGGGGGGCGATTACAGAACCTGGCCGCAATGATGGACGAACCGCGCACTGCGACGCCATCCAGAAACGGCAGCCCGGCGAAACGGGCCGTCGCGGCACCTGGCATCACCAGCAGCGAAAGAGACTGTGGCGCATCCATTTGCTGACCCCTGCGCCAAGAAGCACATTTGTGAAGATGCTTAACCTCTAGCGATTCTCTTCTACTATGTCAAGTACCCCTTCGCCGTTTTTCTGTTCTGTCCGCTCCTGAATGCAGGAAGGCACTGCTGTCCGAAGTGGGGGGCGATTGCACACCGCTCCCGTGTCCGATGATTCTCAGACGCTGCCAACACAACTCCTAGGCCCGCGTCAATCGGCAAGCGGAACGGACTTCTCGATCGCCCGATCGAAGAAATCCTCGTGGGCACGTACGGCCTCAGTATCTTCGAACAGCACATCACTGCGCTCCGCAATTCTGGCAGCGATTGCAGCGCGGTAGGGAAAATCGGTTCCGAGTTGGACGGCCAGAGCGACGTACTCGTCGTCCGTGCCGGGAACGAGGTGCTCGAGTCCCATCTTGCGATAGCACCCCAATGCGTAGCGGCTCACGTGAAGTTCGCCGGGCAGAGTGACCAGGGGTACGCCAAACGAGAAGATATCGTAAGCCGAGAGACCGGCGCTGTAGTGAGGCGCGTCGAGCACCACATCGGCTATCGCCACAAGACGGTTGTAGTCGGACGTCTTCTGAAGCGGGAAAGGAATTACCCGACACACAGCACTCCCTAGCGTCCGGGTCCAACGAGCCTGGAGCATCTGGAAAGTCTGTTCTCGCGGCCCGCGAAGCAATACCAGATATCCCGCGGGATCGCCATCGAGTATGCGGGCGATAAAAGAATCGAAGTCCGGATGTACTTTGGCCAGTCGCTGCGGAAACAAATAGCAGGTTCCCCGCTCCGGCAAACCAAAATCGGCGCGCCGCGCCGGAAGCGGTTTCGGTATCCGCGGCTGGTACGTGGGCAGCGTCGACAACCGTACCAGCGTCTCGGTGTAGTGCGCCTCGGAGCCGGGGGTCTCGATGAGTTCGCTCGACAAGTAGTAGTCTACAGCACCGATGCCGCTGGTGACATGGGTCCCCCAACTCGTGCATTGGACCCGGGCTGCTCGGGCCATGGGCAGCAGGTAGTTGAGCGCGTCAGTCCCGATCTGCCAGTGGTACAGTACATGACAACCGGCGCCTGCGACCCGTTCGGCGGCCGCACGGAGCCCGACAGGGAGTGGCACCCACTCGATGTCCATCCGCTTGATTGCGGCCCGGCAGGTTGGCAATACGGCTGCCGAACAAAGCATCACCGGTTGGAAGCGGGCGTCAAGTCGCTCGATGATTCCCCGGGTGCCGCGTAAGAAGCCGCCCTCGTGACCTGCGGTCACAAGAAAGCCGATCCGCCGCTTGCCCGGTCGCCGGGCGAGTGGATACCGCGGTACGTGAGGCGCAAACAGGGCCGCGTACTTCTCCTTCAGCCGGCGGTTGTTGCGGCCATGATGCGACAGGTTGAATGGAGGCGGAAAGCCCTGTCGGTCAAAATCTTCCGATGGGATCGAGGTCTCCGCGGCGAGGCAGGTATCAAGTTGTCTTTCCAGCTTTCGGCGATACTCATCGAGCTCAGCGGTGCTTCGAAAAACGGTCGGACAGAGGCGAAGCGGTGCCCATCTCCATAGCGGCTGGTCGGGCTGCAGCCGTGCGGCCTCAGCGTACGCTTGCCGGGCCTCCTCATGACGCTCCAGGTCGGCCAGCGTATGACCAAGATTGCCGCAGGCCTCGGCATAACCCGGTGCGGCCGCCAGTGCCTCGCGATAGCACTCCGCCGCCGTCTCCGGACGTCGCAAGAACATCCACGCATTGCCCAGATTGTTGTACAACTCGGCCCGGCCGGGTTGAACGGCAATCGCACGACGGTAGAAATCTACTGCCAGGTCGCTTTGCCCTTGTTCATACAACAGGTTGGCGAAGTTGTACAGTGCGTCCGCATGGTGTGGATTGCAGTCCAGCGCCCGCTCATACATCTCCATCGCCGCAAGCGCATCGCCCAGCTCGCGGAGCACAAGGGCCAGGTTGGAGAGCGCGTCGGTATAGAAGGGAGTGATTGCCAGCGCGCGCCTCAACACCTCTTGGGCGTCTGCCAGGCGTCCGGCTGCGCGGAGCGCCACGCCCAAGTTGTTGTGGTACACGGCCTTGCTGGCATCCAGCGCGACGGCCCGGCCGATGCATTCCAGGGCAAGCTCCACATGTCCCTGCTGTTGACAGACCACGCCCAGCAGATGCCATGCGCCGGCGTGCTCCGGCTGTTGTTTGACGATACACCGGTAGATCTCTGCGGCGATCTCGATCCGGCCCGCCTGATGCTCACGGAGCGCTTTCTGGAACTCGTCCATCATGGCGTGTCACCCCCAGTTTTTGCATGTATACGAGCTTCGGCGGGCGCCAGAAATGCAGGATCCGAACCCCGGCGATTTCATGGGGCTCAAATACCCGTAACACGGGCGTGTTATAGGCCGGTGGCAATGTCGCAATCGGGATGCCGGTGAGAGCGAGGGCCCGAGAAAAGGCGAACTCGTCGCGCCGCCGGAACCGCATCCACTCCTGATGCCAGGTCTGGAACAGAGTGTCGGTCGCCGGGCAGTGACGCCACAGAAGGACGCCTGTATTGAAGTGCGGTTGGTCGTCAACACAGGTGCTCAGGGTGAAGTCCGCCTCTTCCTCGCTGAGGATTAGCTCCGCCAGCCCGGCACGCACCGCGGCGCCGACCGTCTCGTGATCCTCAAGCGCGAGCGCCACCGGAGCCTGGTCGAGAGACGGCCACAACTCGTCAAGGCGTGCGATGACCACAGCGTCGTTATCGAGGAAGAGACTCGCGTCTGTACGAGAGAACATATTCAGGCGAGTCTTGTAAGCTCGGCTGGCGTAGCCGCCGAGTGCTTCGACACGGATCACTTCGTGTCTTGTCGAAACCGCACCTTTCCCCAACGGTGTTGCACACGCCGGCATGGATTCGGCGCGGCCTCTGTCGACCCCCGGAGACGGGATCGCTCGGTCGGAAATGATGACTTGCCGCAACTCCGGATGATAGCGTGCCAGGTTCGCACGACTAATGGCCAGCATCTGATGCTGGCGATCATCACCCGTGGCCAGGAAAATCACGCGGAGCTGGCGAGCTACGTCGAGCGTTGGCGGCCCCTTCGCGCCGCGACCAGTGTCGCCGCCGTGTATCATGTCCTGCGCCCCCTGATCGTCGGCACGCTGGTCGCCTTGAGTCAGCGACCGTGTTTACTCTAGCCTTTCGCCCCGACCTCTGCAACAACCTAAGTTTGTCGGCTGGCGACCGAAAAAGATCGTGAGCTTGTTTGGCGTGATCGTGCTCTGGCTGTCGTACTACCGCTGCCCGAAATGCGGTGCGAAACCTTGGGATGACGCGCTCGGGCTGACTGCCCAAGGGCTGGCGGCTGCGGGTGCATCTGGTCGTAGCGCGCAACGCTTTGAAGCCGGAGGAGGTACGCCATCGAAGGACTGGCGTACCGGGAGACGGTGGTGCGGATCGCCGAGAGCGAGTTTCTCCAGGACTTCCTGCGGACGCGCAAGAAAGCGGTCATGGACCACAGCCTCCTGGCCAAGTGCCTGCAGGCGGTCCGCCCGGCAACCTGGAAGAAGGTCAACGCCTTGCTGGGCAAGCAGATGGCCGCCGAAGAGACGATCACCACGAAGATCATTCGCACCGACACCACGGTGGTGGAGACGAACATCCACTGGCCGACCGACTCGTCGCTGTTGTGGGACACCTGGCGGGTGGCCTCGCGACTGTTGAAGCGGGGGCGGAAGATCGTGCGGGAAAGCTGCCCGAAACGCTTCCACGACCGCAAGATCAAGGGCCTGCACCTGTTCATCACGCGGTACATCAAGAGCTCCTCGAAAGCGCGGCAGCGGGCGGTGAAACGGTCCTTCCGGGTGCTCATCGAGCGGGTGGAGCGGATCGTGGCGACGGCCGAGGAATTCTGTCGCTTTGCCGCGGCCCGGCCGGCGGAGCTGGAACTGGCGGCGGTGGCGGCCGAGTTGCAGGGCTTCCTGCCGGCGATGCAGCAGGTGGTCACCCAGTCGCAGCGGGAGGGAGAGACCGTCCCGGCGGCCGAACGGGTGTTCAGCCTGTTCGAGCCGCACACCGAACTGATCAAGCGGGGGCGGCGCGAGAAGCCGGTGGAGTTCGGGCATGCGCTGTTGCTGTGCCAGACACAGGAGAAGTTCATCACGGACTACGAGGTGTTCGAGGAGCGGCCGGCCGACTCGACGCTCACGGCGAAAGTGATTGAACGTCACGAGAAGCTGTACGGCACGCGGCCGGAGGTGGTGGCCGGCGACAAGGGCTTCTGCCCGAAGGCGGAGGAGTACGACGAGCTGGCCCAGCAGGTGAGCACGCTGGCGATCCCGCGCCGGCTCGCGGACTTCGCCGACAAGTTGATGACGATGTGGCAGGCCTTCCGCGCCGGGATCGAAGGGACGATCTCGGGGTTAAAACGGGCGTTTCGGCTAGCACGGTGCTTTTATCACGGATTCAAGCGTTTTGATGCCGCGATCGGGTTAGGCGTGCTGGCCCACAACCTGGTCGTGCTGGCGAGGCAAGCGATGACGTGACGCCACTGAACTGTTGACATGCATCCAATGCCATAGCCCCAGTAGAGAAACTCTGCGCCCGATGTCGCATCCGACCGCCTTCGATACGAGTCACCACCCCATGCAGGGCATTTTCGTTGATCGATAACTCGCCTTCACCGCTCCGCCGCCCAGTTGCCGATTCGAGCAATGCCCAAATCAGCCCTTCCGCAACAGAAACTCAATAGGTACCCGCTTTTGGCTTGCCGTGTTGATGTTCGGCGGAGCACATACCCTGAACACTACGAACAACAGTCCGGCCACGTCGGTCGCGCCGAGCGCCGCGGCGACTGTGTTGTCTTTCGCTCTCCCGCTGCAGGGAATGACCACGGCAACGCCTTTCTCGGCCGTTTTTGTCGGAGCCCGCATCGACCCGGAGCGAGAGCCGTTCCACTGGCTCGCCCACGTTGCGCCAACGCGAGTGCGCGGCGTGCCTGCACATCATCGGCTCGCCGCATCCACACGCCGCGTAGACCTCGCTGGCGAAGACTGCATACTCCAGCGCTCACCGCTACGGTTTTGCACAAATGACAAGGCAGACTCGGAGTACTAATATTACTGCGCAAGGTCACGTCCACTTGCAGCGGATCAGGTCTTTGAGATAGATGCCTTTTTCCCGCAATTCGCGGCGTGTTCGCTTGATATTGGACTGGCGCGCGGCCGCGTTGCGACGCTGCCAGTGCTGGTTCCTTCTGACCGCCGCCTCGATCAGTGCGGTGCTCATCGCGCCGTTAAGCCACCAACCCCGCACCAACTCCGCCACGGCAACGTGCACCTGGCACACGGTCAACTGCGGATTTTTTCCCCCGCCGGTCGCGGCAGACGCGAGCCAGGAATAGGTAGCTCACCGCGGTGATGATCAGGTGCCGTTTCAGTCCCAACCAGCGCCGGCCTTCCCACTGGTCAAGCCCGACCTCCTGTTTCTGGTGCTCAAAGCAGCGCTCCACACGCCAGCGCGAGAAACCCACCAGCAGCAATTTCGGCACCGCCCGTCTCCTCGTCCGCGTTGCTAAAGAAGAACTTGACCTCCTCCGGCTTCAAAGCGTTGCGCGCTACGACCAGATGCACCCGCATCCCCGGCAGGCCTTTCTCGTCGGGCAGGGTGATCATGGCGTGCTTCACTTCCCACACCAGCGGTCCTTTGTCACCGTCCTTCACGCGATGCCCCGCCCACGGCTGGTCGCGCAACTGCGGCGAGTACTTCAGCAGGTGCTCCAAGCTGATCGGCGGCCGGCTGCCCGAAACCAGGCGGGGCGTCCTGCGACCGCGTCCCCGGCCGCGGTGAAACCGCCGCTCGGTCACGCGCGGCGGCTGGATCCAGCCGGTCAACGTCTTGGGAACCTCGCCCACGAACAACAGCTTTCGTGCCGCCAATTGCCGCAAAAACTCCGGCTTCCCGCCGTATCCCTCATCGAACGTGAACCACTCGAACACGAGGCCGTTGCTGTGGGCACGATCGATAAGTTCCAAGGCGATCTGCCATTTCGGCCGATAGACCACCTCGTCCGGGATGCCCGCCTCGCGGCACCGCGCGCGGTCCTTCGACCAGCTTTCCGGCAGGAACAAGTCCCCGTCGACCAAGCAGTGGAAGTCACCCGTGGCGTACGCCAGATGAACCGTAACGATGCAGTTCTGCGTCTTGCCGAGCGTGCCGCACCATTGCCGCTGCACGCCCGGAGTCTTCATCCCTTGCTTGACGTCGCTGGTCTCGTCGATGATGCCGATCGAATGCCGGCCGGCGTCCTCCCCGGCCACCATCTGCTGGAGGCGGTCCCGCGCGCGATCCTCCTGCCATTTGTAGGCCTTGAGGAACGCAATCCTCGAACCGTTGGACCGCCACGTCCAGCAGGCGCCACAAGTACCATTCACGCACATTACGAATGTCGCAAACCGGCGATCGTCTGCCATGGTAATAGAGAACCGGTTCGACAGCGTTTCCTGTACGGCAATTCGAAGCAAAGGGAGATGAGAGATGAAGAGCTATAAGCTTTTCGCAGTTCTTGCGATGGCCGTGTTCGCCACGGCGCTGTTTAGCGACCTGGGGCATTCGGAAGCGAACGCCCAAGGCCATGGAGGCCGATCGTTCGGTTCACCGCCAAGACACAACTCGCGTCAGAGTTCAAGCGTCAATGCCGGCGAGATCCTCAACGGCGTTGCCAACATCATTGGGACCGCGATCAACTCGAGCAGTGCGCACCATCCCGGCGGCAACTTCCCTGGCGGGCACCACTATATGCACCCGCCGATCCACAGGCTCCCGCCGATCCACAGGCTCCCGCCGATCCACAGGCACCCGCAGGTCATCGAGTACCGGACTGTGCAGCAACCTACTTACTACGTGCCATCGACTGTGAGTGGCACGTCGGAGTATGTCGTCGCAAATCCGGTACCGGCGGCGCGGATCACGGTCGTCAATCCCGCGGAGAACGGAGGGGCCTTCTCCCAGCGCGGATCGAGCGTGTCGACTTCCACCGAGAAGCACCCTGCTCCGTGGCTATCGCCGCCCAAGAGTCGGCCAATCCGCCGATCGGCCTTCTCGGCATCTTTCAGCCGTCCATTCTCGGCCGCCTGGGTGATCGCCGCCAGCCCCGTCTCGATCCGCTCGACGAACCGCCGGCGCATGGTCTCCTCCTTGGCCGCGCGGTCGCGGCTCTTGGCCAGCACGAACGTCTCCGTGCCATCGGGCGTGGGACAGAGCTTGACCCTGATCCCCGCTTCCACTTCCTCCCCCGGCGGCCTCCAGCAGTTGCCTCTCGGACTTCCGCAGCAGGTACTTGGGCGTGCCGACCACGTATTGCCCCTCGAGGCGGCGGAGTTCCTCCAGGTCTTCCTCGCTCACCACGCCGCGGTCGAACACCCAGATCCGCTGCGCGCGGCCGTACTTGGCCTCCATGGCCTCAACGATTTGCCGCCGGGTTTTCGTGTCATTGGTGTTGCCGGCGAAGACTTCGTACCCCAGCGGCAAGCCGTCGCGCGTCACCACCCGCCCGATGCAGACCTGCTTGCAGTCCGGGCGCTGATCGCGTGAATACCCTCGACGCGCCTGGGGATCCTGGGGCACTGGCCCTCGAAGTAGGTGCTCGTCACGTCGTACAGCAGCAAGTCGAATTCGACTTGAAACAGCCTCCCCAGTGCTGGCGCAGGTGCTTCTCCAGTTGGGCCTTCAGCGGCAACGCCCGATCCAACGCCCGATACAGCCGCTCCGGATTGACCTTCTCGATCGGCACACCCAGCAGATCCTCCCACGCCGTGCTGCGATACCAGCTGTCGGCGATGTGCAACTCGCTCGACAGATTGCAGAACCGCGCCACCACCAACAGCGTGATCACTGCGGCCCAGGCGATCTCCTCCTGTCCCGGCGGCAGCCGCTCCTCCAGGCACTGGTCCGGGCGCAGCTTCCGCCACCCCTTTAAGGCCGGCCAGACCGCGCCGAATTCACGCGGCCGCTCGACGCGTAACCGGCACACGTCCACCGTGACACGATCCGGCACGGGCTCTGATGGCAGCTCCTTGAACAGCATCGGCTGCGGAGACGATGCCGGCCACCCGCTGAGTGTCGGCTTCTTGATGCCGAGCGATTCGCACAGCTTACCTGCCCGCCAGTAGTGCGGCTTAATGTTGGGAGTCGCGGCGATCACGCCCCTTCGACGCAGCATCCGGCAAAGGGCCCCCATTGAGGTCCGAGTGAATCGCTCTTGCTTGGCCGGCTTATAGTCTTCGTGATTCAACTGCTTCGCGATCTCCGACAAGGGATAGCCCCCGTTGTAAAGCTGCTGGATCCGCTCCGCGAGATGGGCAGCACCGTCAAGCTGGTCGAAAGACCGCACGTGGCGGCGAGTCTCATGCTGACTTTCAAACCCGCCTGCCCAATGAACGGTAACGGAAAGTCGCTCCGTGTTGTCGACCACGTCCACCACAATGTCCTTGATTAGCGAGCGAACGATCGCCTGGCGGTCGATGTTAGTCGTCGAACTGCTGTGCCACAGCATGGAGAAGTCGCTGGCCAGTTGCAGGATCGAGTGACGTTGCTCGGGAGTCAACGTGCTCGGAGTCTCTTGACGAAAGCGATTGAGAGACTCTTCGGCCTTGCGCTGCGTTTGAAGTCGAGACTCCCAATTCCTTTCCAGCTCGGCGGCGACCAGTCGATTGCTCGGATCGACTTCCTCGTAACGGCGGCGCGCCAGGCTGGCCTCGTAGGTTGCACGCTCAACAGCCTGCAGGTGATGTCTCTCTATCCGTTCGCGCTCGGATTCAATGGACCCCGCCGCCGTCAGACTCAATTCCACGGCTGCAGGTTCAAGAGCCGTCAACACCAGGTGCTCGATCAACGATTCCAGCGAGCTCGCCTCGAAGGATTGGCACAGCGGTTCTCCGACCCGTCCTTCCGACTCTCGCATGACATGCCTCCCTGCAGTATTCGTTGACGCCACTCTGCCAGTTCCAGCAGTGCGGAGACAGCCACTTTAATCAATGGCTGGCCTGATGAACAACGGCAACAAGGGGGGGTAGTCTGCCTAAGCCTGTTTCATCAATTGCTCCACGGAATTGTTGTCGATCGGGATTCGTCCGTCCCCGACATAGACGTTGAGTTCCTGCCAGTGGTTGCGGATGTACCGCAACGCCTCGGCGAAGTCGCTCTTAGGCAACACGTCCGTAAGCGGCGCGGTGTCGAGCCATCGCTTCATCGCGTCCAGGACCACCGTCGCTTCACGCTCGCGCAGCGCCTGACGCTCCTGCCAAGAGAGACCCTTGCCGCGATCCTCGATATCGTAAAGCGCCTGGATCATTCCCAAGAGCAGGGCGCTTTCCTGCGGGTACGTCGTCGCCTCCACGACCTTGCGACGCGCGTGCCCCCAGCACGCCGCGAACGTCAAACGCTCGTCGCTGTGGATCGCCACGCTCAGGTTTCCCGAGAAGCAATCTCCCTGCACGATGCAGCGGCTATGACGGAAGAAATCGTCCGGGCCGTCCCGATGCCGCGACACGCGGAAGTCGAAGATGTTGTAACGTGCCCGATGCAAACCCGAGTACACCCACATCTTCGCCAGCAGGCTGGGCTCCCCCTTGGCGCGCGTCTCGGCAATCTTCTCGACCAACCGCCGGCTCTTCATGTCGCCGGGAGTCACTGACGGCGGCGTCTTCGGCAACAGCATGCGACAACTCGTGTCGTCGATGCCCACGCCCACGTCTTGCTGGACCAGGCGGGTCATGTACGCGATGAAGGGCGTGATGACGAACTGCACCTGGCTGACCAGGTTCAACAGCGTCGAGCGGCTGGGCGTCCAGCCGCTGCCGGCGAACAAGTCCTGGTGCCGGTAGATCGGCAGATGGTGAAACCACTTGGCCTCCACCACCGCGGCCGCCACGCTCGTGTCGTAACGATCGCCTTCGACCAGCGAGGTCGGACGCTCCGGCGAAGCCACCCCGCACTCGGGATGCGTCCGACAGGCGTACTTCGCATACTTCTTCACCAGCACGTACAACTCAGGACGCACGCGGACCAGCGTCTGGGTGATGTCGTAGCCGATGACTTCTCGCGGGCCGTGGGTCGGGCAGTGCTTCTGCGTATCGTCCCCTTCGATGACTTGCTCCACGCGACGCAGATGGGCCGGCAACGATTCATCTCGCTTCTTCTTCGGGGCGCTGCGCGTCACGGTGTAGGTCTGGACGATCGCTTCGGCCTGGGCCTCGGCTTCCGCCCGAGTCGCCTGGAACTCCTCGCTGCTCTCGAAGGGTAGCCACCCCTGCTGTGCGGCCGGAAGGATGCGTTTCTCACTCCGATGGCCGTTGACGAAATGGCTCAAGAGCTTCCGCAGTTTCTCCATCTCGGCGGCGAGTTCCTCCAGCTTCTGCGATTGCGAGGCGATGGTCGCGGCTTGCGCTTGCACCAGCGTTTTCAGGGCCTCGACATCGTTGGGAATCTCGCTCGGCTCAAGCATGGAACTCATCCTAGCGAGGTCGCCAAAAAGCGCAAGAGGAAATTCGCTTCCCGCGAGCAGATTTCAGAAAATAGTCCTCCCGCTCGGACGCCGCGTCCGCTTACCACGAGCCGCCTTGCTCCACCGCCGCGCCCGGCACGGGAGCGAGCGAATACCGCGGACGGCGCTTCACGCTTGCAAGCTCGATGCCCGAGAGCAACAGCGTCAGGTCGGTCGCGTCCATTTCCAGCTGGGGGCCGTTGCCGGAACCGCGCGGCCTCTGGAAGGTGCCTCGCTCCAAACGCTTCATCCAAATCGCCAGCCCGTCCCGATCCCAATGGATCAGCTTGATGCGATCCAGCCGGCGGTTGAGAAACACGAACACGTCGCCGGCGCGAATGTCGCGGCCGAATTCCGCGGCGACAAGGGCGTGCAGGCCGTTGAAGCTCTTTCTCATGTCGGCGGGCTTGGCATAGAGATAGATCTTCGTCTTCCCCAAGGGAGACAGCAGCGCCGAGGAGAGCATCGCGGTGACTCTCCCCTCACGCCTTCACGATCACTTCTTGGAACGCCTCGCCGTGGCGATCGCCCGCCGACCCGAGGCACTCGGCCAGGCAGCGGATCGCCTCCAGGCACTCGGCCGGCACCCACACCTCCGTGCCGGTCTTCCAACGGAAACGCACGGCGGCTCCTGGCAGCTTGCCGTCCATGGTGGGCATCAGGGGTTGGCACGTCGGCAGCGCCGCTTGGCCGACCGAGGACGCGCGGGCCGAGGTGGCTTTCAAGCGCTTCGCCCAATAGTAGAACGTGTTGGTTGATACCCGTTCGTGTTCACAGAATCGAGACACGGAAAGCCCGCTTGAGCGATATCTCGCGAACCTTGCTTGCCACCCCTGCCGCTTCCGGGCATCGCCTGAACTCGCCATGATTCTCATCTCCCAAAGGTGAATGAAACGCGACCGCTCGTCGGTCCCGCTCAACACTACACCCGGAAATGACGCCGTGGCGGAAAGCTCGGCTATGGCGGTGGCGTACGCTTACCGGATTTTAACGAGCCTGAGCAACCTAGTGTAGTGTTTCACACAGATTGTAGTTTATCGAGAACATTCCTGGCACGCTGAACCTTGGCGAGGATTTCATCGGCTTTGGCGGTCCAGACGAACGGCTTGGGAGATTGGTTGTGCTGTTTGATGTAATCCATAATCGCCTGAATCAATTGCTCGACGTTGCGGAACGTGCCGCGTCGAATGCGATTGTCGGTGATTTCACGGAACCAGCGTTCGATCAGGTTCAACCAGGAGCTGCTGGTGGGCGTGAAATGGATGTGGAACCGTCGATGCCGTTTCAGCCACGACTGGACCTTCGGATGCTTGTGCGTTGCGTAGTTGTCCACGATCAAGTGCAAGTCCAAGTCCGGCGGCGTTTCGGCGTCGATCTGCTTGAGGAATTTGATCCACTCCTGGTGGCGGTGTTTAGACATGCAGGTTCCGATCAGCCTGCCTTCCGTCATTTCGATCGCGGCGAACAAGGTCGTCGTGCCGTTACGCTTGTAATCGTGGGTCATCGTGCCGCAACGGCCGCGATGGATCGGCAGCCCACGCTGCGTCCGGTCCAATGCCTGGATCGAGGTTTTCTCATCGGCGCAGAGCACCAAAGCGTGCTCCGGCGGATCGAGATAAAGCCCCACAATGTCTATCAGTTTCTCCTCAAAATGCGGATCGTTGCTGAGCTTGAAGGTCCGCGCCAAATGCGGTTTCAAGCCATGCGCGGCCCAGATGCGTTGCACCGTGGCCTTGCTCACGCCGACGGCCTTGGCCATCGACCGCGTACTCCAATGCGTGGCGGCTTCGGGTTTCTCTTGGGTCGTCTTTCGCATGATTCGCGTCACGGTCTCAGCCGTGATGGCGGGCATGCGTCCAGGTCGGGGTGCGTCCTTTTCGATTCCGGCCGTTCGCTGAGCGGCAAATCGGCTTCGCCACCGTCCAACGGTCGGCTTCGAGGTGCGGAGTTCGGCGGCAATGGCTTCGTTGGTCTTGCCCTCGGCCGCCGCTAGAATAATCTTCGCGCGCAACACCAAACGCGCGGGTGTGCTTCGTCCCCGCGACCATGCAGCCAGCATTTTTCGTTCGTCGTCGGAAAGCACAAGGATCGGCGCCGTCTTCATGGGTTTCATCCTCCTACAAAGAATGAAACCCCACAACCGCTCATAAGTAACGCTATTTAAGAGACACTACACTAGTAGTCCACCCCCGGAACAAGTTTCCGCTCAACAAGAATACCACACATCAACACAGTTGTTCCGAGCGAGCTGAAGATGACGAATATAGCGGAGATAGCCGCGTCGATGAAGCGTTTACGGGAGAGTCATGAGCCCGTCCAAGTCTCTGCGGTTCCGTACGGTCTGTCAACTAAGCGCCGAAGCCGGGAACTAGCCAGCCTATGTGCAGCTGTAGGCGGGAGCTTGAGAGCCGCCGGCCAACCCATACTACGTGGTCCGAGTCTTGCAGAGAGGGCGCTCAAGAGACGTAGGGACAGCGTCCGGGATGGCTCACCCGATTGCCTGATTCCGACTGGCTCGAACGCATCCTTGACGACCGATACGGTACGTGAGTACACTACTGGACACTGCCGGCAATGCTAGCAGCGCCCCCTCCGGCGGGCAATTCTGACGGCAAGCGGCTGAAATGGTGTTGCGCGATTGGGGAAAATGAGTAAAACAGGGTGCCAGGGTTTCAGTGCCAACCGAAGGTCCCTAGCACCCTGAAAGGATCCGATGGCCAGTATATTCACCGCGCAACAACGGGAACAACTCCACCGGCAGTTCGACGAACTCTTGGAACGTCTGCCGGCAAAATTGGAGAACCTCGGTGACGCCGAAGAACAGCTCCAGTCCGGGCTGCGGCAACTCGCTCAGGCGAGTCTGCAGAGCTGGGCACAATCGGCCAGCACCGCCTCGTCGCCCCCGGCCTGCCCCGGCTGCGGGCACCCCATGCGGCATCGGGGCCTGGTGGGCCGCAGCGTGGTCACACTGCACGGGGCGATTACTCTGTCCCGACCGCGCCGGCGTTGTGATCGCTGCGGCAAGGAAAGCTATCCTCACGACGACGAGCTTTGCTTCCACGCGCACGGTATCAGTTGGCGGGCGGCCGCGAAGGTCTCGCGCCTGGCGTCCCTATTGCCCTCCTATGACTTGGCGCGTGGCCTGCTGGCCGAGGACTACGCCATCGAACTGAGCAAGCACTCGATCGAACAGATCGTGCTCACCGCCGGGCGGATGCTCTTGGCCGGCGATGACGCCGCCCGCGAAGCGTGTTTTGCCGACGCCGGCCGCGGAGCGCCGCGCGGGCCAAAAGAAGCGGCCATTTCTCCGGAAATCGTGGCGGTTTACGGCGACGGCACGATGATCCATACGGAGGGCGGCTGGCACGAGATCCGCGTGGGCCGGGCCATTGCCTGGAATGCGCAAGGAGAACGACAACGGCAACGTTCCTTTGCGCGATTCCTGCCGCTGGAGTCGTTTGGGCAGCAGTTGTTCTTGGAGGCCCATGCGGCCGGTTACGGACGCGCCAAGAAGCGGGTGTTCCTCGGCGACGGCGCGCACTGGCTGTGGGAGTTGGCGGCGTTGCACTTCCCCGAGGCCACGCCGATCCTGGACTGGTATCACTTGGAAGAGAACGTCTATAAGGCGGCCCATGCGGTCTTCGGCGAGGGAAGCGATGCCAGCAAGGAGTGGGCGAAGTCGCGTCTGGATGAATGCTGGGAGGGGCAACACCGGTTGTCACGACAGGCGGTTGCCACCCTGCGCAAGCAAGTGCGATCGCCGGTCAAACGCGAGGCGTTGCGGACGCTGGCAGTTTACCTGAAGCACAACGCGGAGCGAATGGACTATGCTCTGTATCGCGCGGCAGGACTGCCCATCGGCAGCGGCCCCGTGGAATCGGCCTGCAAGAGTCTTGTGGGCGCCCGCTGCAAGCAAGCGGGGATGCGGAATTGGCGACGTGAGGGAGCCGAGGCCGTGCTGCGACTCCGGGCGGCCCAGTACGACGATGAGTTCGGCCCCCTCTGGGATGCCCGGCTTCGCCGGGCCGCCTGAACTCGCCACCAACCATCAGCCGCACCCATTCTGACGGGCTCAGTTGACTCTATTCGAAAGTCTGACCATGGGAGCACAGTTGAGAGTGGTTCGGCCGACGGAGCGGCAGAAACGGGTGCTACTGATTACCTGCGGAACCGCGGCTACCCGCCGACGATCCGCGACGTGGCCGATGCGATGGGGATCCGGTCGCCCAATGGCGTCGTCGGCCACCTGAGGGCACTGGAGCGGTTCGGGCTGATCGAGCGCGACCCTGGAGCGGCCCGCGGCATCAGGCTGCTGGCGATCAACCACCACTGACCTCGGCCGGCCCCGCTGGGGCTATGTGAGTTGGCCAGTACGGGGGCTGTACCCCCGGGCTCTCGTTGAGGGCTTACGGAACCATGTCATCCAGGAGATTTGCAGTCTGCATCGTTGAGAAGGGCAACATCCTCTCCGCCCCTCGCCGCCATTTGTCTTTGCGCGAGGCTCGCGCCTATGCCCGGGCTTACAACCGGCCGCCCGGCGACCGGGTAGTCCTGGTGGTGCTTCACCCGATTTCCCGAGCAATCTGGACCGCAAGATCCAGATCGCGCTCTTCGTAGATCTCGGTGGTGCTCTCGAGTGAATGGCCCAGCTAGGCCCGCGCACCTTCGATGCCACGGGCCCGCTTGGCGGTGTCGGTCGCCGAGTGTCGGAGCTGGTGCGGATGCCAGCAGTGGGCGGCGCGCCACTCGGCGGCCAGCCGCTGCAGCCGCGAGCTCTCCGCGGCCGGCAGCTTGGGTGAGATCCTTCGCAGCTCGGCGGGCATGCCGAAAGCGGACTCGCAACCGCGGACGATCGCCCAGCGGTACCTGCTGGTCGTGTACCGTGCCCCGGGCGTTCGCTTGCCGTTCTTGCGATCAGGCCGCGATGCGCGGGGGCTGAAACAGGGCTTGTCGGCCGGGCCTTTCAGATACGGCTGAAGGGCCGCCTGGCACTTCGGCCCGAGGGCCACCGCCAACGCCTTGACTCGGTGGTCGTTCTTGTGTTTGGGCGGCACGTATACCCAGACGTCGCGCGAACGGTCGATATCTCGTGGGCAGAGCGCACAGAGGTTGTCGCTCCGCATTTCGGTGGCATCTGCACCTTGACCATCGCCTGGACCACCGGGGGCAGATGCGGGAGCGTTGCCTCGACGATCGCCTGATCGACCGGTCGCACCGATTTTGCCTCGCGGGCGATCGTGCAGCCTTTCTTGAGCGGCGCCACCGCGCCGATCATTGCCGATACCTCGGGCCGGACCAGGTTGTTCTCGACACCCCAGCGCAGCATCCGCTTGATGCGGTTGACGGCCCCGTTGGCCTGGCTCCGGCTCCATGACTTGGCGGGCCGCTTCATGGGCTCGGTCTTCCAGCCGCCGGCGATGATCCGCTCGCGGACCTCCTTGAGCACGTCGGGGGTGAAGTTCCCGATTAGCAGATCGCCGTGGGAGTGGACCAGCGGCCGGATGGCGTGCCGGCAGTTGCTGTACTCGGTCGATTGCGTGTTGGCCGACATCCCGTAGTAGATGCGGCAGTGATCGAGCCACGCCAGGACCAGCTCGGCGATCGTCAGGCCCCAGGCCGGCACCCTCGTTGTTATACACAAGCGGAAGTGATCTTGGGGAAGTGGCACAGATGGGCGATACTGTGAACTCGCTGATTTGACGCAGGAGGGCGAAACGAGTCAAGGGAGTGACGGATGTTGGCACCGTGGGCGATCGAGGAGATGGAGACGGCGGATTTGAAGGATAAGCGTTTGAATGAGCGGCTCAACACGCTGCTGTCGGCGTTGGGTGAGCCACCCACGGCGAGTATTCCGGCTGTGTGTGGCGGGTTCAACGAGATGATCGCCGCGTATCGGTTTTTCGACAATGACAAGGTGACCTACGAACGCTTGCTGGCACCGCATGCCGAGCGGACGCTCCAGCGGATCGCGGAGCAACGCGTTGTGCTGGTGGTTCAAGACACCACGGAATTGGACTTCACACGACCCGAAGTGCAGCTAACCGGCGCGGGTTCCCTCGGCAGTTCCTGTCGCTGGGGCGCGTTTTTGCATCCGCTGGTGGCCTTTACGACGGATGGCACGCCGCTGGGGACGTGCTGGGCTACGATGTGGACGCGCGAGGAACCGGCCGAGGAGACTCGTCGGGAAAAGGAACAGCGTCGTGAGGCGACCCCGATCGAGGAGAAGGAGAGTCTGCGGTGGGTGGAGGGCCTGCAACAAGCGCGGGCCGTGGCTCAGCAGGTCCCCGCGGTCCAATGTGTCTGCATCGCGGATAGCGAGGCCGACGTCTACGAGGTATTCGCCGAGCCGCGGGGGGAACACGCGGTGGAGTGGTTGGTTCGGGCGTGCCAGGACCGGGCGTTGTTGAAGGGAGCCCCCGAAAACGAGGACCACGAGGGCCGGCAAATTCGTGCGGCCGTGGAAGCGCAACCGGTGTTGTTCACCAAGGCGATTGCCGTCCGCGGTCGCGAAGCCAAAGTCTCATGCGAGAATCGCGGCCGCCGACAGCCGCGGAAGAACCGCACCGCGGAGGTAGAAGTGCGTTGCGCCACGGTCACGCTTCGTCCGCCGCACCGAGCGGGCGAGAAACTTCCTGCAGTGACCGTGAATATCGTGCAAGCGCGCGAAGCGAATCCGCCAGCGGATGACGAGCCAGTGGAATGGTTGTTGGTCACCACACTGCCGATCGACAGCGTGGAGCAGGTGCGCGAGATCCTCCAATACTACACGGTCCGCTTTTTGATCGAGGTCCTGTTCCGAGTGCTGAAGTCCGGCTGTCGGGTCGAGGAGCGACGGTTCGAGCACATCGATCGGATGTTGCCCTGCGTGGCCTTGTACCTGATCGTGGCTTGGCGGACGTTGATGGTCTGCCGCCTCGGTCGCAGCAGCCCCGATTTGAACTGCGAGGCAATCTTCGATCCGGCGGAATGGAAGTCCGTGTGGATGGTTGTCCAAAAAAAGCGGCCGCCTCGGAAAGCACCCAAGCTGGCCATCATTCTACCGATGATCGCACAACTCGGCGGCTACGTGAACTATCCCAACCGGGAAGACCCACCTGGTCCTCAGACCATCTGGCTGGGCCTCCAACGCATGTACGACTTGGCGCTGGCTTGGAACACGTTCGATCCCGGAGCCAACGCTGCCGAAGCCGACCACACTTGTGTATAACAACGAGGGCGGCGCCTTGGGCATGTACGTGATCTGTTTCCCGACGGCGACCTTCTCGCGGAGGTACTCATTGATGAGCTGGCGGTAGGCCTCGAGCGACTCAGGCGAGCCCGCCGGACCGGGTAACCCCCCGCTTTTCGTGGATCTCGAGGTAGGCCGAATCGCGGTCCTTCCGGCGACGGTACTTTGGGGTTCGCATGGGCCAACCGGTACCGTTTCTTGAAAACTGTCACCGCATTGCTTAGTTCAGAAGACTCAGCCAGATAAACACTCAGATCCGATTTGAATAGTTCTCTAGTGGGACTGGGAAGCTAGCGCTCTACCCCTGAGCTACTCCCGCAAAAAAACTGCTCAAAAATATCACAACTCTCTCAAAGACAATCACTTACGACACCACCGGCGCTGGCCATGGCCCCAGGATTCCTCTCCATCGCGAAGGGTATGCTACAAAGAAGGATCCCGGCGGTGGGGGGACAGCCGAAAGGACGGTCCCTCGACAACGGAAATCGTAACGTTCTTGGCCTTGGAATACAATGTCCGACAGCCGGCGATTGCCTGTCCCTGCACCGCCGGCCGCCCAGACGGCACTGGCACGGCGTACATTCGACCGGTTCAAAGGGCACCCCATTTTCCAACGCGATCCTCCTCGATCATCCCCTTCCTCGCCGAAACGCGGCACAATAGGTGGAGGCAGTGACAACCGGCCGTGCGGTCCGGCACTTGTAGTCAGTTGCTGCCTTCGAGCCACATCACAGAACTCGGTGCCGAATGCATCGGCTTCCGTTAACGAAAGGTCCTCCCGTGAGCCCTTTGCCTCACATCGTCGCGGCGCTTCGCGTCACCCGTCGCCAGTCCCGCAAGGCCAGACGATCGGCCCCCCCGGCCGGTCGATGCTCGCTGCTCCGGGTGGAATCGCTCGAGTCGCGGACAATGCTCAGTCTCGCGGGGGCGGGGCTCGACGCTTGGCACGACCTGGTCATGCCATCGGCCCAGGCGCGGCAGCCGGCGGCAGTGAAGGACGACGTGGGGAACACTTTTGCCGCGGCTCGATCCATTGCCCTTTCGGCCGCCGGCAATGGTTCGGCAACGGGTACCCTGGAGACCGTAGGCGACGTCGATATGTTCAAGATCGTCGCACCGGCATCGGGGCGGATGACGGTCGACCTCAGCGCAAATGTGGGCAGCGCAATCGACCCCATCGTCTATGTCTACAACGCCTCGAAGCGTCTCATGGGCAGCAATGATGACGCCGGCGACGGGACGCGCAACAGCAGGCTGACGATCGACGTCGCCGCACGGAGCACCTATTACATCAAGGTCGCCGCCTACGGCCTGACGCGCGGGGCGTACCGCGTTGCCGTCTCCGCCGCTACAGACGATTTCGGCAATGATTTCGGACAGGCCGCCGTGCTGACGCCGACCAGCGCCGGGGCGGCGTCCAAGACAGGCATCGTCAACCGTTCGGGCGACGTCGACTTCTTCCGCTTCGTCGCCCCGATCACCGGCCAGATGACCATCACCAATGCGCCGACCTCCGGCAGCCGGCTCGATCCCGACCTGTATGTTTACGACAGCGCACGCAGCCTGCTTGCCAATAATGACGACTACGGTGCGACGTCCAGCAGCCGCGTCACATTCGCGGTCACGGCCGGCGCCACCTATTACATCAAAGCCGCCGGTTACGGCGCGACGACGGGCAGCTACCGCCTCAGCCTGTCCACCGAGGCGACGTCCGACGATGGCAACACGTTCAGCAACGCCACCCGTGTAACGCTTACGGGCAACGGCTCGCTCACGCGGAACTCGGCGATCGACCGCACGGGCGACGTCGACATGTTCCGCTTCGTGGCCGCGACTAGCGGTTCGATCACCATCGGGCTGTCGGCGGCCACCGGCAGCCGCCTCGATCCCTATCTGATCGTCTACAACGGGTCGCAGCGCGCCATCGGCCGGGATGACGACAGTGGCGGCGGAGTCAACAGCCAGGTTACCGTCAGCGTCACCGCGGGGGCGACGTACTACATCCGGGCGTCGGCGTACGGCAATGCCACCACGGGCGACTACGTGCTCCAGGCTGGCCCCGGGATGGCACCCTCCCCATCGACCGGCGAGTTCGACATCATGCTCGCGCTCAACGGCCTGACCGCCTCGCAGCGCAGCTTCGCCCAACAGGCGGCGGCGCGATGGGAAGCGATCATCGTCGGCGACCTGCCGAACGCCTCCTACGACGGCCAGGCGATCGACGACGTGCTGATCAATATCTCGAGCGAGGCGATCGATGGTGCGGGCAATGTGCTCGGCTACGGCGGGCCGGAGGCCCTGCGGAGCGGCAGCTACTTGCCATATGTCGGGATCATCGTTCTGGATACGGCCGACCTGAACCTGCTCGAGGCCGAAGGCGATCTGCTCGACGTTTTTACCCACGAGATCGCTCACGCGCTGGGGTTTGGCACGATCTGGGATCACCGCGGGCTGCTTGCGGGGGTGGGGACATCCGAACCCGTCTTTACGGGCCCGCAAGCCCGCGCCGAATACAATGCTCTGTTTGGCACCAACGCCACCGGTGTTCCGGTCGAGGCTGGCGGCGGACAGGGCACGGCGTATGCCCACTGGCGCGACACGGTCTTCCAGACGGAGTTGATGACTGGCTGGAGCAAGCCTGGCGCCAGCCCGATCAGCCGCATCACCGTGGCTTCGATGGCCGACCTGGGCTACCAAGTGAATATGGCAGCCGCCGAAGCGTACGCCCGGCCCGGCGGCCTCCATGGGGCCGCGAGTCTTGCCGCGTCGAGTTCCGCATTGGCGAGCACCGGCAGTCCGCGCAACCAGTTGGCCGCCTCGATCCGAGGCACGGCTTTCGCTCTGCCGGCGGATGCTGTTGGCGGGCACGCCCCGCCGGCAACGCCGCGCGTGGCGGCGGTGATGTACTTGGATGCTGGCGACCGCACCGCCCGAACGCAGGCCGTCGATCGGGCCCTGGAAGCCGAGTGGGATGACGATCTGTTCGCGTCGCTCGCCAGGGGGCGACCGGCCGGCGCAGAAACACGGCCGGTGCCGGTTGAGGCCGCGGCGATCGAATCGGTAGAGGCTTGGCTGGAGCGGGTTTGATCGAAGACAAGTGGGCCTCGTCGGAGTCGATTCCAGGGTTGCGGCGACGAATTCGACGATGGACCACGCGCTGGGGGTGGGTTCAAGCGGCGACGAAGCATACGATTGGGGTTCTTGGAGGCCGCTTCAGAAGGGCCCCTGATCGACCGTCGCAGGGTCCGATGGTCGGGCAGGCCGAGCCGGAACGGGTCTCGCGCAGGAAGGTGATTGCTGAACCAACCCCTCAGGATGAACTCGATGCACCCCAGGTACATGCTCTCCGCATCCGTATTTCTCGTTCTGGTCTCGCTGGCCGCGGCAGTGGCGGGAGGCGAAGCGTCGCCGGGACAGCAGGCCGCGGCGTCGCCGGCCCCCGCTTCTGGGACGCCCGAGTACAGCAGCGTCCGCTCCCTGCCCGATGCGGTCACCGTGGCCACCCTCTCCAACGGGTTAACGGTGATCGTTCAGGAAAACCATGTCGCTCCGGTGGCGACGGTCCGCTGTTTCGTCAAGAACACCGGAGGCGCATTTGAGGGGAAATACCTGGGGGCAGGATTGAGCCACGTGCTCGAGCACGTCGTGGCCGGCGGCACGACGAGCAAGCGCGGCGAGAAGGAGATCGAGCAGATTATCGACACGTTCGGCGGGGCCACCAATGCCTACACGTCGGACGATACGACCGCCTTCTATATCGACTGCCCGGCAAAGAACACGCTGATGGCCATCGAACTGGTGGCTGACTCGATGCAGCGGATCTCCTTTGAGCCCCGCGAGTTCGAGCGAGAGTTGGCGGTGGTGAAGCAAGAGCTGGCCGATGGCGAAGTGGACCGCAGCCGTGTGCTCTGGAAGCTGCTTAACCTTACCGTCTACCAGGAGCATCCTGCCCGGCATCCGGTAATCGGCTATCTCGACGTTCTCAACGGCACGAGCAATGAAGCGATCATCGACTTTTACCGCGAGCGGTACATTCCCAACAACCAGGTCTTCGTGGTGGTCGGCGACGTGAAGACCCAGGAGATTCTCGACCACGTTGCCCGGCAGTGGACTGGAACGCCGCGCGGCCGCGAGACCGTGGTCGCCATGCCCGAGGAGCCCCTGCAACTGGCACCGCGCGAAGCGCTACGCGAGATGGACGGGTCGACGTACGACTACGTATTCGCCTGGCCGACGGTGAAGCTTTCGCATCCCGACCTCTACGCGCTGGACGTGGCGGCGTACATCCTGGGCGAAGGGGAGAGTTCGCGGCTGGTGCAGCGGCTGCGTTACGAGAAACAGGTCGCCCTGTCGGTGAACTCGGCCAGCTATACGCCCCATTTCGTGGCGGGCTTCTTCGCGGTTATGGGGAGCAGCACGCCGCAGACGTTCGCCGAGGCTGAGAAGGAGATTCTCGCCGCGGTCTACCGGCTTCGCGAGGAACCGGTGAGCGAGGCGGAGCTTGCCAAGGCGAAGAAGCAGAAGGCCGCCGAACTGGTGTTTGGCCGCCAGACCGTCCAGCAGGCCGCGGGGAGCCTGGGCCGCGGTCTGCTGTCGACCGGCGACCCGCTGTTCGACCAGAAGTATGCCGAGAACATCCAGCAGGTCACCGCCGAGCAGATCCGCGACGTGGCCCGCCGGTACTTCGATCCCCAGCGGCTGAACCGGGTAGTGATCTCGCCGCCGGAACAGAATCTGGCCGCCGCCGGCGCGTCGGCGAAGGCCGCCGAAAGCGATGTTCGCCTGGAGCGGATGCCGAACGGCTTGCGAGTGCTGGTGAAACGGCACTCGCAACTGCCGCTGGTGAACCTCCAGGCGTACGTGCTCGGCGGCACGCTGGTCGATACGCCAGAGACGGCCGGCCGGTCGGCCCTGTTGGCCGCGATGCTCGACAAGGGCACGGCGCGGCATTCGGCCCGGGAGATCGCCGAATACTTCGACTCGATCGGCGGCCGCCTCGACATGACCGCCGGCCGCAGCACCGTGTACGGCAGCACCACCGTGCTCCGTGAAGATTTCGCCGCGGCCGCTGCGCTGTTTGCCGAGTGCTTTACCCGGCCAACATTTCCCACGGAAGAATTCGGCCGGGTCAAGACGCTCGCCTTGGGGGCCATCGCGCGGCGGCTGGATGATCCGCAACAGGAGGCGTTCGAGGTTTTCTACGACCATCTGCCGGCCGGTTCTCCCTACCACATTATCCAGGGAGGCAAGGCCGAGACCGTCGAACCGATGACCGTCGAAGATCTGCGGCAGTACCACGCGCGTTTCTTCGTGCCCAACAACATGCTCGTTACCGTGTTTGGCGACATCGAACCCGATACGGCGGTGGAGCTGGTAAAGAAGCACTTCGGCGAACTGGAGCCGGATGCCAGCTTCGCGCCGATCGAGTTCGATCGGCCGAACGACATTGCGGAGACGATCGTCCACCACAAACAGACAGCCAAGGAGATCGGCGTCGTGCTGTTGGGCTACCCGACCGTCAGCATTCTC
The DNA here is from genome assembly GCA_040766885.1 of Thermoguttaceae bacterium. Classification (GTDB taxonomy): domain Bacteria; phylum Planctomycetota; class Planctomycetia; order Pirellulales; family Thermoguttaceae; genus JAXGPP01. Next base: position 163,530 of record JAXGPP010000002.1, read on the forward strand.
AATGCGAAGGACCACGCGGCACTGACGGTGCTCGATGCGATGAGTTCGGGTTACAGCTATCCGGGCGGCTGGCTGCACAACGAGCTTCGCGGCGCCGGGCTGGTGTACTTTGTGCATGCGTTCGCGATCACCGGTCCGGCTCCGGGCTTCCTGGCGGTGATGGCGCAAACGCAGCCCGACAAGATCGACGAGGTCGTCGAGCGGATCCAACGCAATTTGGAGCGCGCCAAGAAGGGGGAATTCAGCGACGAGGAATTCCGGACCGCCAAGCAAATGGTCGTCGCCCTGCACGCCCAGGAAAACACGACGATCAGCGGCCAGGCCCAGCAGGCAGCGCTCGATGAGCTCTACGGCCTGGGCTACGACTATGACCGGACATTCGACGCCCGGATCGAAGCGGTCACGCGGGACGATGTGACGCGCGTCGCCCGGCAATACCTGGACCATTATCTTCAGGTCACCACCTCGCCCGAGCCGCGGTAAGGCGGTTGGTAATGAATGCCGCGTCCGAATTCCACCCCCAGTGGCCGGATCGGACCGTGAGCCTTAGAATTGAAACTGTGTTGGCGGTACGAGTGGGGCGGCAGAGATCGATTAACTTCCTGGAGGAAACGATGATTCGAGCAACTTTGACAACATGCCTCGTGGTAGCCCTGGTCGCGCTCCTGCCGACCCTCTTGCCGGCCCAACAGCTGGCCCCGCCACCCACTCTGGCGATGGTGGAACTGGACTACGTCCAACAGCAACTGAAACTGGACGATCAGCAGAAAGAGCAGGTCCAGCAGGCCGTGCAGCAGTTCAGCCAGGGTAACCAGGCCGACTTGCAGCAGGTGCAACAAGCGGGGCCTGCGCAACAGGAGCAGATGCTCGCCCAGGCGCGCCAGCAGGCCATGCAGCGCGCGCAGCAGTTCGATCAGCAGGTGCAGAAAATTCTCCAGCCGCCGCAGGTGGAGCAGTTGCAGAAGATCACGTTTCACGTCGGGGCGTTCAATGCTCTGATGAATTCGTCGCTGGCCACTCAGATAAAGCTGACGCCGCAGCAACAGCAGCAGATCCAGCAGTCCGTCGCCGGCCTGCAGCAGGAGATGACCCGGTTGCAGCAGGAGATGTTCAGCGCCCAGATCAAGGCTGCCGAACAAGCTTTCGCGGTGCTCACGGCTGATCAGCAGCAGCAGCTCCAGACGCTCCGCGACGAGGCCCTGAAGGCACAGTCGGCGCCCCCGGCTCCGACCGCGCCGACCGCGCCCGTTCCGGGCGGGGCGGCACCGGGCGGCACGGCACCGGGCGGGGCGGGGCGGGCTCCGGCGCCGGGCGGGCAGTCAAGATAGGCCTTCTCGCGTGATTCGCGACGATGCACGGCGGCACGGACAGCGATTCGGGAACTCGAGCGCGGCTGGCGTTTGCGGTGGAGCCGAATCGACGACGATTTCGGCTCCGCCTGGCCCGTTACCAGGGCTTGGCCGAGGCGGTATCGGACTATTCTCGCTGGCACCCGGACGCCGCGGCGCGTCGGCTTCGACTGCTCGACGTCGGGGTTGGCAACGGCCGCTCGCTCCGTTATCTGGAGCCGACCGGGGTTGCCGAAACGATCGACTTTTTCGGCGTCGACCTCAACGTTCGGCGCCTCCGGGGAGTGTACCGACCCCAGCGGTGGATGCTGCTGCGGGCGGACGTCGAGTTCGGCTTGCCGCTGGCCGGCGCGAGCTTCGACATCGCAATCTGCGAGCAGGTACTGGAGCATCTTCTGTCGCCCGAACGGGTTCTGGCCGAACTCGCCCGGATATTGCGCCCGGGCGGGCTGCTCGTACTTGGCGTACCAGTATTCCCTCCTGGAGTACGTTGCCTGCGCCAAGCGGCCGCCGGTTGGGCGCGACGCTTGGGTCGGGGAGGATCGCACCACCAGACCTTCTGCCGCCAGGGCATCGAGCGGCTGGTGTCGTCGGCGGGATTCACCGTCGAGCGCTGCCGCGGGTTCCGCATTCTCTCCGGAGGTCCGCTGGCGCCGCTGGAAGACTATGCCTGGTGGTATCGGTTCAACCGGCGCCTCGGCGATATCGCGCCAGGTCTCTGCACTGAGGTGCAACTCCTGGCCAGAAGTCGAGGTTGAGTCTGCGGCTCGTTGGAGCAGGCCTCTACAGCGGGTCCTGCTCCGTTGTCGGGGCCTCGATGATGGGGAAGTCGACAACGATCCGAGTGCCTTCACCCGGCGCGCTTTCGATGAGTAGATTGCCGCCGAACAATTCAGCCCGCTCACGGATCCCTTCGAGCCCAAAGCGGTTCGGATCGACCCTCGCCGGATCGAAGCCGATGCCCCAATCCCGGACTTCGATGCGGACCCGATCATCCTGCTGGTCGAGGACGATGCGGACCCGCTTGGCGCGACTGTGGCGAAGCGCATTGTGGAGCGATTCCTGGACAATGCGAAAGATGGCCGTCTCGAGCGGCCACACCAGCCGTCCGAATCGCACGTCATGGGAATAGTCAATCTCGACTTCAGTCTCGGATTCGCACACCAGGTAATCGATCGCCTTGACCAAGCCGTCGTCGTCGAGGATCGGCGGCCGCAATCCGCTCATCAGGCGTCGCGACTCGCCGATCGTCTGCTGCAACAATCCGAGTGCGCCATGGAACCCCTCGTTGATCGGAGCTTCGCAACGGCTGGAGACCTGCGAAAGCCCCCCTTGCAATGTCATCAGAGCGGCCGTCAAGGGTTGGGCGATGGCATCGTGGATCTCGTAAGCTGCGAGGCGGCGGTGCTGCTCGTAAACGTCCAGGAGGCGGCGGAGCCGATCTTGTTCCTGGAGCACGGCCTGCTCGGCACGCTTGCGCTCGGTAACGTCGAGCATCGAGACCACCACCAACGACTGCGTCTCCTCGCAACCGGGTGCCACCGCCAGCGAAAGCGCGACGTGGATCGGCTTGCCCCGCAGGGTGCGGTGCAGCGACTCGGCTTCGTAGCGGCGGCTTCCCTCGGCCAGCGCCACGAGGGCGTCGCGGAAGACATCTAGCCCGTGGTCGGTGAAGAACGATTCGAGATTGCCGAGGACCTCGTTCTTGTCGCTGGCTTCCAGCAGCGAGAGCGTGGCTTTGTTGACGTCGAGCACGTGCAACCGACGCAGGCACTCGGCGACCGCGCCAGGATGTTCGCCAAAAAACTTGCGGAAGTCACGCACTCCCTCTTCGGCACGGTGCCGGAGAAAGTCGCGGATGGCTGAGAAATCCTCCAGCCAGAGCGCGATCGGCGAATCTTCGAACAACATGTAGTAGCGGCATTCGCTTTCCCGGGTCATTCGCTCCGCCCGTTCCCGTTCAGCAATCTCGGCGACAAGACGGGCGTTGGTTGCAGCCAGTTCCGCAGTGCGTTCCTCGACACGGCGCTCCAATTCTTCGTGCGATTGCCGCAGTGCCTCTTCGGCATGCTTTCGATCGGTGATGTCGTGCGCCACCCAGACGACTCGCGCCGGCGCCGATAGACCACGGATCGGCATCGTCCGCCCCTCAAACCAGCGGTGGCCGACCAGCACGTCGAGCGGGTATTCGACGACCTGCATCTTGCCGGTGCGAAGCGCTCGGCGAATCGCGTTCAACAGCGCCGCCGCGGTGTGCGGAGGCATCACCTCTTCGAGCGTGCGACCCAGCAACTGCTGCGAGGCCAGCCGTAAGAGTTCGCTCTCCGAGGTGAGGACGTCGAGGTAGCGCCCCTCCTCGTCGAGAATCAGAATCAGCTCGGAGACCGAATGGACGATGGCCTCCAGGCGAGCCTTGCTTTCGCCGAGGGCGTGTTCGGCCTGCTGGCGTGCCGACCGCTCGCGAATCGCGGTGATGCCATAAGCCAGGTTGTCGGCCAAGTCGGCGAGCAGGCGCACTTCCTCGTCGTCAAAGGCCTCCTCTTCCGGAGCATAGATGGCCAACGCGCCAAACGCCCGCCCGGCAGTGCATAAGGGCAGCCCGATACAGGAGGCATACCCCCGGCGACCTGCCTCCTCGCGCCAGGGTGCGAAATCGGGGTCGCTGGCGATGTTCTTGGTGATCGCTGGCCGACAGTGACGAATGGCTACGCCCACAGGCCCCCGGCCGCGCTCACGGTCTGCCCAGGTGATGTCGACCCTCTCCAGGTATCCCTCCTCGAAGCCGGCCTGGCCGACGGGTCGAACCGTCTGCGCGGCATCGTTTTCCGCGTATCCCACCCATGCCAGCCGATACCCGGCCGTATCGACGATGATGCGGCAAATCTCATTGAGCAGTTCCGGCTCGCTCACGCCGCGAACCAGGGCCCGGTTGCACTCGCTCAGTGCCCGCAGCGCGCGGTTCGTCTTGCGAAGTGTCTCCTCGGTGTGCCGCCGATCCCTGAGCTCGCGCAGGCTTTCTTGCTGAGCCAGTTCGAGAGCCGCGTTTTTCCGGCGGAGATCCGCGATTTCCCGGGAAAGGACCTCGGCCGTGGGATGTGGTTCGTTCATTCAGCAACCTGCCATGAGGACCAAAGGCCCAGGATGATCGGGGATGCTGCAAGATGTAAGGCTTCAGGCTTCGGTATTTTAACGCAGCGCCCGGCAATTTTCCGCATCACCGATGGTCTTTTCTCGAACTTGACGAAAAACTGCGGGAACGACCGGAAAACGCGGAATAGATTCAGGTGCAGGGGACGCGTGCCCTACCCAACAGCAGAAACGCATGACACTGCTGCTCGATCAATCGAGTCGGCGCGGCAACTGCGTGCCCGAGACCGTCAAGGACTGCCTTGCGCCAAGCCGCCGAGGAGGTGTCCGATGGCGTACGCGGCCACCGCAGCGATCCCGCCGACCAACAGCATTTCCAGGCCGGACCGGACCCAATTCCGGGCGGTGATCCTGACCTTGACCGCCCCCAGGACGAAGAGCGTCAGCGCCGTGAGCAAGGTGGCCAGCAGAAAGGTGTTGGTTCCCAGCGGCGTGAGGTGGGCCACGACGAACGCCACCAGAGGCACGAAGCCGAAAGCACCAAAAGAAAAGAAGGTTACCAAGGCATTCCGGATCGGCGACTCGTCGGAACCGAAAATCCCTAGTTCTTCGATCATCATTAAGTCGACCCAAGCCTTTTTGTGACGGGCGAAGATCTCCACAATGGTTCGAGCGTCTTCCTCAGACATCCCTTTGGCGACATACAACTCGATCATCTCGCGGATTTCGCCTTCGGGGTAGTGTTCGACCTCCCACTCCTCGCGCCGCCGCTCCGCCCGGTGATATTCCTGCTCGGACTTGGTGCTCAGGTAGTCGCCGATCGCCATCGACAGTCCGTCTGCAATGAGGTTGGCGAACCCCAGGATCAGCACGACGCCGCTCGAGAGATCAGCTCCGGCAACCCCCGCTACTACGGCAAAAGTGGTGATGATTCCATCGAGGCCACCGTAGACGGCGCTCTTGATGTACTGGCCGGTGGCGTGCTGGTGCCGCTCTTCAGCCCCGGCGCTTGCCGAGTGAGCGCGCCGGGAGGCAGTCAGATCTCCACGACGATACGCTTGACGTGCCTCATTCAGGTCGCGCGACAAACCCATCCTCGAATTCTCCTCCCGCTTGGCCCGCCATGGCGGGGGCAAAGAGAGTCATCGTGACCGTTCAACCTCCGCCGGAAAGCAAGCATTATTGGTCTCGGACCATTCCGCGGGCAAGGATGGTCCTGCCAGCTCGAGACAATCCGCTACGCTATTTCGGGTGGGAATAACGGATTCTTGTTTATGACCCCAGATTCTGGTGGCAGAGGGTTGACTCGGCCGTGATGCTAGCACTAGACTCACCGTGATAATGATCGTCCGGTTTCGCAAGCCATCCCCTTTAGGACGGGGTGCGAGGCGTTTTCTGGCCGGGATGTGTTTGGATTCGAGCCACTCATGGACGTAAGCGCCATTTGAACTCGTCTTGAGACCAACTCGATCGGCTGAAGCGCCACGCGGAGTCCTGTCTTGCCAGGGAAGGAGTGGTGGCGATGACGCGCGTGTCTACTGCGGATTTGCAGCCGCGGGCTCAGGCGGCGCTGGAGGAGAGTCCAATCCTCGAACTCCGCGTCCTCCGGGTTCAGGGCCGCGAGAAGTCGCTCATGCTTTGCGGCCGGGTGTCAAGCTTCTACCACAAGCAGTTGGCGCAGGAAGTGGTTCGCGCGGTCTGCCGCGAGTGCAACGAAGCGGACCTCGAACTGGTCAACTCGATTCGGGTTGAATGAGGCATGGATTCTTGGTTTTTCGCCCAGCGCAGTATCGGTCGGCGGCGGAATCGCCGTCGCCGGATGCGCTGGGGAGTGGCCGGCGCCGCAGTCGTGCCGGTACAGATTCACCACGACAGGCATTACTCTTGACGCGGTCGCCGTCCGCGTCGAGCAATTGTTTCGAGCGAGAGGGAAGCGGAAGCCCTCGGCGCGTTTCCGCCGTGACTGGCGCCAGGATGGTCCCGCCAGTCGCGCGCGAGGAGAGTACCATGGATGATCTGTTCTGCGGCGGAGATCTCGTCTCGGTGTGGGACGGACTCGCCGACCGTCGGCGGGCGATGCCGCCGGCCGAAGCCGAACACCTCGCTGCCGCCATTGAGCGGGCGGTGTGGTGTGAAACGCGAGGCCGCGTGCGAAACCTGGGGGTCGAGGTCGGAAACGATGGCGTGGTCCTGACTGGGTTCTGCAATACGTACTACATCAAACAGATGGCGCAGCACGCGGCCATGTCCGTGCCCGGCAGTACGCCGCTGGCCAACGAAATCGAAGTGATGTAGCGGCTACAGAACCCGGATTGACCGGGAAGCCTCCCGGTTTCCCACAGGCAAAACGACGGCATGTTGACGGCCACCGCGCCGCATCTTTCGGGCTACAGGCCCAACGGATCGCTGACTACCCCCTGCATGTGCTCTTCGAGCGGTTTCCGCTTCTCGGCCGCCCAGCGTTCTGCTGCCGCAACCACTTCCTCACGGGTAGAGGGTTCGGGGACGCCCTGGCGCAGGTACTCCAGGCACTCCTTGAGGAGTTCCTCGTACTGCGACTGGTATGGTGCTGCCTCCGTCGCCGCCGATTGCGGCAATTCGGCCGGTTCGGGGAACTTGCCCTGAGCCAGCGACTGGATCAGATCGGTGTTCGCCTGCGCCTGCTTCAACATCACATCGACAGAATGGACCTGCCGCTGAAGATCGTCGATCTGTCGCGCGGCGGCGGCCGCCACATCGCTCCTCCAGGCCTCTCGCTGCTCGGCAGTAATCGCTGGCGGCTGGGGAGCGGACACAACCGGTGCGGGAGCCGAGGGCTCGGCCTGCGGTGCGGCCCGAGACTGCTGCCAGACGATGTAGGCCGCCGGAATCGCAATCGCCGCGAACGCCAGTAGTGCGCCGGCGATCACCAGCACCGGCCGCCGGCGTTTGGGAACAGCCTCAGTTGCCGGATCGTTGCCCGGCAATGCTGGCTGCCCTGCAGCCGATGCTGCTGGGCGTCCCATTGGGCAGCCGCAGTGAGGGCATTGGTCAGCCCGTTTGGAGATCGCCTTGCCGCAGTCGGGACAAGGCGTCAGTCGCGGGTCGGGAGCGTCGGACGCGGGGGCGTTGACCACGAATGCCGTGGCGCACCCGGGGCACTTCACGCGTTTACCCGAGAGATTGTCCGGCGCTTGGAACTTCCGCCCACAGCCGGGGCACGCCACATTGATGGGCATAGCTTCTTCGGTGTGTCTGCTGAGACTCTGGTGAAGTCCCGGCCGCAGCCGGGACCTGGGCCGACGACAAACCTTTCGCCCAGGGTATAACGGGCCGGAACGCAAGTCAACGCACAAGGTGCGGCGCGGCGGCCGCGGCGGTTTCCAGCCGTCGCTCACCCTGATACACTGACTTGGAGTGGGACTTTAGGGAGAACAGCGATGTCGCTCAACCGCGAACAGGCACTGGAACTGCTTCATGACTGGACCAAGACCGATTCGCTCCTGAAGCACGCGCGGGCGGTGGAAATCGTCATGCGCGCGGCGGCCGCGCGCTACGGGGGCCCCGAGGCCGATACGGATTTGTGGGCGGTCACCGGCTTGATCCACGATGCCGATTATGAGCAGTGGCCCGAGAACCATCCGCAAAGGACGGTGGACTGGCTCCGCCAGCGTGGCGAGGAGGAAATCGCCTACGCCGTCGCGTTTCACCAGGTGGCCTGGAACCTCCCGCCCAAGTCGCCTATGGACAAAGCCCTGCTTGCCTGCGACGAGTTGACCGGTTTCGTGGTGGCATGTTGCCTGGTACGTCCCGATGGAATCGCCTCACTCACTCCGCAAAGCGTGAAAAAGAAGCTCAAGGACAAAGCCTTTGCCGCCAAGGTCGACCGCCAGATCATCGCCCGGAGCATCGAGATTCTCGCGGTCGATCCGGCCGGACATATTGGTTTTGTGATTGAGGCCCTCAAGCCGCATGCCGCCGAACTGGGAATTGCCGGAAAAGGCAGCGCGGCAGATGCCGGTTGACGGAGACGGGCACGTGTCTGAGTTCATCCAGGTGATGACAACTACCGCCTCGGAAGACGACGCTCGGAAGATCGCCGGGGCGCTCGTCGAAGAGCGGCTTGCGGCCTGCGTGCAGGTCGTGGGACCGATCGCGAGTACCTACCGCTGGCGAGGCGCTGTGGAAAGGGCGCAGGAGTACCTCTGCCTCGTCAAGACTCGCGCCGAGGCCTACGGCCGCGTCGAAGAGCGGATTCGCCAGCTTCATCCCTACGAAGTGCCGGAAATCGTGGCCCTGCCCATAACCGCTGCCAGTGCGGCTTACCTGGCCTGGATCGACAGCGAAGTGGCGCGGCAATAGGAGCTACCCGCGGCCGCGATCGACGCGGACCAGGTAGTCATTCTCGCCGAGTCTTTCCGTTGCGATTGCCAGCTCCATGAACTTCTCGAGCAGCCCGATGTGGGTCGTCGAGTGGAGCGACAAATGCGTGGTGCGGAACACGCCTCCACCCGTCCCCAAATGGGCGGCGATCGCCAACGGCAGCAAGAGCTGATCGGCCAGGTGCTCTCCAACCGGCACACCGGCGTCGAGGTAATCGAGCGCCGCCTGGGCCGCGCGCTGGGCGACGGTCTCAGCGCGGACTCCCCGCTGCCCGAAGCCGACGAATACCTCGGTGATGTGCTCGAACTCAAGTTCGATCAGCACGGCGTTGCCCGGCCCCGGCGAGTCGTCGATCTCGACAACCTCCATCTCGCGCTCGTCCCATGCGGTCAGTTCGGCGATCGTCCGGCACTCACGCTCGCCGATATGCCGTGCGAGCCGGGCGACGAGAGCCGTTACCCGCCGGCGTTTCAGCGCGCCACGTTCAGTGAGCTCGAGCCACCCCAACTGCGGCTGCGGCCGGACGTGCACTCGAAAGCGGCCGCCGCCGACCGGATAGAAGCCGGGGCGGTCCAGCCGGGCGGTCACCTGCGGCCCAAGCCGATTGACGAGCGGCAGATAAGCCTCGGCGAGAAAGTCGAACGGCGGCGCGAAGGGGTTGTGCGTTCCGCCCTGCAAGTCGATCGTCGATTCGCCCGTCGCCACCAGCAGCGCCGGCAGGACCGTTTGCAGCACGAGTGTCGTGCTGCCGGCCGTTCCGACATCGAAGCGATACGCGCCGGGAACCACTCGGGCCGGCCGGAAGTCGAGCCGCGACGATCCCGTTTTGGCCCCGAGCACCTCTGCCTGCCCCACCTCGGCGGCCGCACGGACGGCCGTCAGGTGCTGCTGCCGGAGTCCGGGCTTCTGCCGCCGCGCACGGATATTATCGATGACAACCGGCCGGCCGGTCACCAGCGCAAGCGCCAGCGAGGATCGCACGATCTGGCCGCCCCCTTCACCAAACGATCCGTCGATGGTCAACATGATTTGAGCGGGCGATCCCGTTTGCCGGGCGCGATGCCTCGCCTCCACGCGGCGGCGGTCAGTCGCGGGTCGGTTCGAGCACGATCTTCCCGGCCAGTGTACCGGCGGCCCGCAGCGTGTTTTCCTCCTGCAACCGGTGCGCCTCGGCCGCTTCTGACAGCGCCATGACGCGACCGATCTGCGACCGCAGGCGACCTTCGCTCATCCAGCGGTTGATGTCTTCTGCAGCGCGGCGCTGCTCGTCGGCCGGGGCATTGAACATGGCGAAGCCGAACATCGAGCAGTCTTTGACGTAGAACGGCCCCACCGGAAAGGGCGGACGGGCATCGCGGCCGGCCATCACCACGAGGCGACCGCGACGGGCCAGCATGGCCACCGCCCGGTCGAAGTTCTGCTCGCGCAGCGTCTCCCACCATACATTGACCCCTTCCGGTGCAAAGCCGCGGATGGCCGCATCGACGTCCTCCGTCTTGTAGTTGATCACCAGATCGGCGCCGAGGTTCAGGCAGAATTCTACTTTTTCCGCGCTTCCGGCGGTGGTGATCACACGCGCCCCCGCTGCCTTGGCCATCTGCACGACGCACGCGCCGACGCCTCCGGATCCGCCGTAGACGAACAGTGTTTCGCCCTGCTTGAGCCGGGCATCGCGGAACAGGCCGAGGTGGGCCGTGATGCCCACCAGGGCAATCGCTGCCGCGTCGCGGTCGCCCACCACGTCCGGAGTCCGATAGAGCCATTGCTCCTCTACGGCCGCGTACTCGGCGAACGTGCCCTGCCGGCCGAGCAGGCCCTGGTTGCTCCCCCACACGCGGTCGCCTGGCCGGAGAAGCCTCGCCTCCGGGCCCACCTCCTCCACCGTCCCCGCCAGATCGCAACCGATCACGAACGGCTTCGGTAACGGGAAGGCCACCATCCCCGAACGAATGTAGGTATCGATCGGATTGACCGATACGGTCGCCACCTTGACCAGCACTTGCGAACCGGTCGGTTGGGGCTTGGGCAGATCACCGTACACAATCTGCTCGGGTGGTCCGGGTTGGTCGATATAAGCGGCTTTCATGGCATATCCCGTCCTGGTTGCGATGCTGGGTTTGTTCTAACGGTACGCGGCCCGCCGCCGTGTGGCAAGGCGGGGGGAACGCCCGGCGTCGGGCTTTCGCTACCAGACGCACAGGCCGAACGCCAAGGACGGAGTCTCCCCCGATTCTCGCCGTCTCACGCCGCTGCGATGCTTTTGTGCATCGTATGCTTGTTGCAACCATGCATCATTCCGCAGCAGGCAGATCGTCCGCAGTCGTCATGACCCGCAAATCGCCTTCCACCGGATCCTTGCGAATCGGAGCGGCTTGGCTCTGGGCCGGTCCACTCTGGGCGGTGGTGATTGCCCTCGGCGGGCCGACGGCTTGGGGCTACTCGCCGTTGAAATCGTCGGCACCATCCGTTCAGATGACGGTGGCGCGGCCCGCGGCGACCTACGCGACGCTCGAGGGCAATGTCACGGCACTGGAAGCGGCGCTGTTTGCCGACGCCGCCGACGGACGATGGGACCAGCACACCCTGCTCCGTGCGGCCCTGGTGGCCAGCGGAGTAACCGACAGCCGGTCGCTGGAACGCTATGAGGCTCGCTTCAACGACCTCGCCAGTGAGCTTCGCCGAACGAGTTCGTCAGCGGCATCGCCGCGGCAATTGGCCGAAGCTGTATTCGAGTTCGCCCACGCGAGAATCCTTTGCGGCGGATATCGCCTGGAGAGCAGCGGCCTGCCCGCGGCACTGGATGAGGGCCGGTACAACTGCGTGAGCGCATCGGTCCTTTACAATTGCCTCGCCGAGACGGTGGGGCTGGAGGCACGTGGGCTTGAGGTTCCCGGCCACGCCATGAGCCGCATCGTGCTGCCCGATGGCGTGATCGACGTCGAGACGACCTGCCCGACCTGGTTCCGCCTGATGAACGACCCGGAACGCCAGGCCCAGGCTGTGGCGGCGACACTGGGCGCCGCCGCAGAAGCGTCGACGCCGGCCGAGCGTCGTGAGGTGTCTGCGGTCGAGTTCGTCGCGACGATCTACTACAACCGCGGCGTCGACTTCCTTGGCGAGCGGCGGTTTGCCGAGGCGGTGGCCGCCAATGCCAAGGCCCTGCGGCTCGATCCGGCCAGCGTGACCGCCCGTGGCAATCTCCTGGCGACGGTGAACAACTGGGCGATTGCGACGGCTGCCGAGGGCCGGCACGAAGAGGCGGCGGCCTTGCTCCGGCGCGGCTTGGCGATCGCCCCCGACTACAAGACCTTCCGAACCAACTACGCCCACGTTCACCATCAATGGATGGCCCAACTCCTCTCCGCCGGACGGCAGCAGGACGCCGAACAACTGGCCCAGCGCGCGGACGCCGACCCATTCCTGGCCGGCGGCCCGGGAACCGTTATCCCACAGTAGGCTGAGCCGGCGAGCCATCGCCCGCATTGCGGTTGTCGCCTGGCCGCCTGTGTCCGACAATTGGAGGATGGAGACCATCTATCTCGACCATAATGCGACGACGCCCGTCCGGCCGGAGGTCGTCGAAGCGATGGCGCGGGCATACCGGGACGGCTATGCCAACCCGGCGAGCCAGCACCAGCCGGGCCAGCGGGCCCGGCGGGCGCTGGAGGATGCCCGCGAGCGGATCGCCGCGTTGTTGGGAGCCAGCGTGACCGACACTCGGCCCGATCGCCTGCTGTTCACCAGCGGCGGCACCGAGTCCAACAACCTGGCGATTCTTGGCATCGCCGAGGCCCGCGGCCGGGGCGATCCAGGCCAGGTCGTCATCTCGGCGATCGAGCACCCCAGTGTCATCGAGCCGGCCGAGCGGCTGCTCGAACTCGGTTGGCGGCTAGATACACTGGGCGTCACCCACGATGGTGTCGTTCGGGTGGACGATCTGCCGGAAATTCTTACTCCCCAGACGCACCTGGTGAGCATCATCCTCGGCAGCCATGAGACAGGGGTGCTGCAACCTGTAAGGGAACTGGCCTCGGCGTGCCGTGAGATCGGCGTGCCGCTGCACACCGACGCGGTGCAAGTGGCCGGCAAGCTGCCGGTCGATTTCCGCGGGCTGGGAGTCGCCGCACTGACCGTGGCGGCCCACAAGTTCCAGGGGCCGCTGGGAGTTGGAGCGCTGGTGCTCGATGCCGGCACGCGGCTGGTGCCGATTCTCTTCGGCGGCGAGCAGCAGAACCGCCTGCGTCCCGGCACAGAGCCGGTGGCGCTGGCCATCGGCATGTTGACAGCGCTGGAACTGTGGCAGGCAGAGTTTGAGAGCGAAGTCCGGCGGATTACCGCGTTGCGCGAGCGTTTCGAAACCGGTCTGCGGACCGGCTACGCCGATGCGGTCGTCAATGGCGCCGGCGCGGAGCGCCTGCCGCACACAGCCAACGTCGCCTTTCCCGGCCTCGACGGCCAGATGCTATTGATGGCGCTCGACCTTGCCGGGGTGGCCTGCTCGGTGGGATCGGCGTGCGCGAGCGGTTCGACCGAGCTTTCACCGACATTGCGGGCCATGCAGCTTCCGCACGAGATTGTCGCCGGATCGCTGCGATTCAGCCTCGGCTCGACCACGACGGAGGCCGAGGTCGACGAGGCCGTACGGCGGATCGTGCGAGTGGCCAATGATCTGAAGGCGGTGCGTTGAAAGACAGGCTATTTGAGGCTCGTCTCTTTCAACTGGGCGGCCTGCTGCAGGTACTTCGACGCTTCCTCGGTATTGCCGAGTTGGCGATTCATCGTGGCCAGGTTGCCGTAGGGCACCTGGAGCGAGGATGATTGCAGAACGCCGTCCTTGACCGCCTGTTGCATCAGTTCCACGCCCTGCTTGGTGAGCGAAACAGCCAAATCGCGCTGGTTTGATTCCCAGTAGGAGACGCCCATGCTGACGAACGTCTCGCCGAGGCGCGCCGAGTCGGCGGCTTTGGCCTCGCCGGCGGCCTGCTTGAGGACCGGCACGGCCTTGTCGAACCAGGTGACGGCGGTGGAATGGTTCCCTTTGCCGATGGCGTGAATCGCGCCCAAGCGGAAATAGAGTCGACCGAGCAGGTACGCGGCATCGGGGACGGTCCGGCTGGCATCGATTCCGGCTTCGAGGCTGGCGACGGCTTTCTCACCGTACTCGAGGGCCTTGGCGTGCTCGCCGCGCATCTGGTAGACCTGCACCGCGTCGTAGAGAGCAGCGCCGAGTTCCCATTGAAGCTGCCGCTTGCGGGCAGCGTCCTCAGCTGCGTCGATCAGTTCCTGGCCGAGAATCGCGGCACGATCGGTCCACTCGCCCGGGTCGACTTTTCCCTGCAGCCCGACATGGCTGGCCAGGGCTCGGCTGGCCACGCGGAACTGGTGTTCGCCGCCGCCGCGTTCGTTTGTCGAAAGATCCTGCGCCTGCTGGCTGGCCCGTTCGAGCCATCGCGGCACGGCGGTCTCGCGCTGGTTCCAGCGTCCCCAGGCGATGTCGTGCGCGGCGCCGAGATAGGCGTCGAGCATGACTTCCTTGGCGGCCACGCGGATCGCCGGATGCTGATCGGCCGTGAGCGCGTCGGCCGACTTGATGGCGTCGGAATGGTAGGCGAAGGCCTGGCGATAGTCGGGTTGAGGGCCGGAACTGTAGAGGTCGCCCAACAGGCACTGGGCACGGGCCTTCACGTGGGGCCGGCTGTTGCTCGCCTGGACGGCCTTCTGGGCTTCGTTGATCGCTTCGGCGATGGCGCCGGTCTGGCCAAGACACTGGGCCCGCGTGACGCGGAACAACGCATCGCCGGGTTCCAGTTCCACCGCACTGGTGGCCGCGGCCAGTGCCGAACCATGATCCCCCTTGGCGGCCAAGGCGCGGGCGTGCAGCCAGTGCGCGCGGCCGTTGCTCGGGTCGAGCTTCAATGCCGCCTGAAGGTCGCTGATAGAAAGGTCGACGCGCCGGAGCAAGTTCGTCTCGGCGCGCAGAACAAAAGGCTCGGCCGAGATGGGTTCGAGGATGATCTGCGCCACCTCGTTCCGCACCTTGGTCGGATCCTTGCTGGGAGCGAATGAAAACAGCACACCACGCTCGGGATACGCCTGGCCGAGGATTTCGCCCAGCGCGTTGGAGACATAGACGGGCCGGATCTGGCCGAGCTCAAGTTGCTGTGCCACGTCGGTGGCGGCAAACGTCTTTTCCAGCCGGATCACGATGCTGGCGACTTTGTCGCCGGCATAGCTGACTTCGATCTGGTTGAAAGGGGGCACCGAGTAGAGGTGGACCAGCCTTCCGCCCAGCGTGCCTTGGCGCGTCGGCTTGCCCCAGGCTTTCTCCACGTCGGCGAGCTTCGACGCACCCGGAGTGATGCCGTTGAAACCGGCAGCCTCGATCTTCGCGCCGCCGTCTTGCTGGGCATCGGGAATGGGCGCCAGCGGTTCGGTCGCGGCCTCGGCCGTAATTGCCGGCTCCAGCGGTGCGTCTTCGATCGGAAGCTCGACCGGACTGCCGCCCGTGGAATCGGCCGCCGCTTCAACCGTTGCCGTTGCGGAGCCCGCGGGTTCCTCCATCTTCATTTCAACATTACCGGAACTCACCGCGGCCGCTGGGGCTGGCTCATCCAAGGCGGTGGCAAATTTGTCCGCTGCCGGCGAGGTGCCGGCCGGGGGCGCGCTGACGGCGCTGACCTGTGCCGCAGGTGTGTCGCCGAACGGATTGATCGCTGGGGCTGCCTGGTTTGCTGATTTGCCGGACGAGGGCGTCTCTGCGGCGGTCGAGAGTTGGGTCAGCACACCCGCAGCCAGCAGCAGAGCCGCAAGCCGCGGCCAGCAGAACCTGGTCCGAAGCATCGCACGTTCCTCCTGAACTTCGCCGCTCAGCCGCTCGCTCACGTGCCCGCCCGCGATACGAGACAGTCAGCGGCATTCGGGTTTCCCATCCTGGAAACGCCGATCCTTAAGGCGCCTGACTTGCGCCCAATCGTACGAGTACAAACGCCGGCTGCCCCGGCCAAGAATAGGCACGGGCCGCAGTCTACCTCCAGCCGCCAAAATACGTCCAGAGAAGATTAGCCCGATTTCCTCAAAAAAGGGGTTAACCCAAAAGCTTGGATAAACTGGCGAGCTTCGGCAGGGCAAATTGACGGGCGATCGTTCATGGCTGGTTTCCTTCTTGGAGTATCTCAAGCGGTACGCGCCCAAACATCACCCCTCCCCAGAATCCCTATCCTGTGCGAATTCGCTGGGCATCATCTCCTTGATCATCGCGATTTGGCGATCGGTGAAAGGCACTGCAGCGCCCGGCGGGGGTGGGTCGGGGACGAGCCGGATTGCGATGGCCTGCTCCAGAGCGGCAATCCCGTCGCTGGTCAGGGAGCTGGTGCGAAGTCCGGCAGGACGCGATACGTCCGACACCGGCGGCAGGTCGGACTTGCTGTGAACGACCATCACGTTCGAGGCGCGCTTCAGGAGTTGCTCGCTGGCGGCAGGCCAGGGCTGAGTCGGATCGGAAACCAGCAGGACCAGGTCGGCCGAGGCTATCTCGACCAGGGCTTGCTCGACGCCGGCTTGCTCGATCCGGTTAATGGCCGGACGCAGCCCGGCTGTGTCGCATAGTTCCACCGGCCAGCCGTCGATCGCGGTGACGGCGGTCACCGCATCGCGTGTGGTGCCGGGCGTGGGATGTACGATCGCCCGTCGGTAGCCGAGCAGAGCATTGATGAGGCTGCTCTTTCCGGCGTTGGGCGGCCCGGCGAGAACCACCCGCCAGGGCTTTGTCAGATGACGGCCAAGCTCCACACGGGCCAGGAGTGCCTGAACTTGCGAGCGAACCGAATCGCTATCTCCGCGATTGACGCTTTCAGTCAGGGCGAGGAGGGCCCGGTCTAGCGCGCCTTGGTATTGGTCCAACAGGATTGCGGCGGTCCGCTCGGTTCGGGCAGCGGGCAGGGCCACGCGGGCTTCCGCCGCGATCTGGCCGGACTCGTGCAAGGCGGCCCAGTCTTGCCAGGGGACCGACTGGCAGCCTTGCCGGATGAGGGCGGCCTCGACCTGCGCCACCACTGCCTGGCCTCCATGGCAATGCAGTTCCACCGACCCGTCGGCGCAGGGCCGCGCGACAGCCTGTTCGCGGTGCGCAAGCCCGAGAGCCAGTTCGCCCAGGGCAAGCCGACCGGGTGGAAATCGCTCGAGCGGACGCCCGCTCCGCGGCGTGAACAGTGAGCCGACCGCGCGGGCCGCGGCGGGGCCTTCCACCCGGAGCGTGGCAATCGCACCACGGCCAGGCGGCGTAAGGCGGACGACGAGGAGTGAGTCTTCGGGTGACTTCATTAAAGGGCCGTTCTCTGTGGTGCCGGTTCGAGGGCGTTGGGGTCTGGACAAATCGTCATACATATTTTGGCATAGTCAGGCATCAGTCAAGAACGCCGTGCGGGCGTTGGGTTACGGGGGCGCCGTTGGTACATTGTTGCATCGATGCGCAACAATAAACGCAGTGTTGCGATTGGAGCGTCGCGGGGTGTCGACGCAAGTGCAAGGGAGGCAGGAAATTTGCACTGAGGGGCTCGACGCAAGTTTGTACATAGTGTGAGGTACGTGTTGAAGTTGGCGCACACTTCGCTTTCTGGAAGGGGTGCGGACGGGTGCGCGTCGATCGAGTTTTTGGCGGGTGAAGGGAGCATTTTGGATTGAAGCGAAACGCCCTTTGGGGTGTTTACTTTGGACTGCGTCGCGGAGCGTGGTTCTAAGTGTAAGCGGTAAAGGAATTTCGCACCTGGCTTGTGGACGCAAGTTTTCTAGTTCTTTTGGCTTCAGTGTTGAAGTCTGTAGAGGGGGCTTGGTCCGAGAGGCCAGTAAATAACATGAGGGAACGGAGGGAGCAGAGAGAATCACGGTAGTTGTTCGTATGGTGGTTTCAGGGTATGGAATGAGCGCGGGCGCGCGGATTGAGCGCGAGGCCCGGCGAGGGGCTTTTGCGGAGGCCGACGCGTGTGCGTCGGGCGACCGATATATGTTAGTGTACATGTCTATATATATGATGTCTGGCCTAGATCGCAAGAGGAAATCTTGGGGGGAGCGGAGAGATTCTTTGATTGCGGCGGGGGGCGATTGGAGAAGTCCATCAGCTAACAGCTTTCAGCGATCAGCAGTCAGCTAACAGCTTTCAGCGATCAGCGGTCAGACAGAAGGGGCTGCGGTGGGGGCTCCGTTGATCGGGGGAACGGGACAGCGGTCAGTTTCTTGTCCGGCCATCGATCTTGAAGCCGGCTTGGTGCGTTGCCGAGCCTACGCGCCGATTGTGCGCCTACCCCGGGGGGAGTAGAATCCGGAGACAAGGTCGGCACGTGGGAATTGAGATGTCTAACCCATTGTGCCGATGGGAATTAGAGAATGACTCCGGAACAGAAAGCCCGCCAGAAGATCGACCGCCAGCTTGAACAGTGCGGCTGGCTGGTGCAGGACTATCGGAGCATCGACCTCTCCGCCGGTCCGGGTGTGGCGGTGCGCGAGTTCCCGCTCAAGACGGGGTTTGCTGATTATCTTTTCTACGTTGATCGCCGGGTGCTGGGGGTCGTCGAAGCGAAGCCGGAGGGGCACACACTCACCGGAGTTGAAACGCAGTCGGCCAAGTATATGGGGGGACTGCCGGCCGGCTTGCCCCACTACCGCCTGCCGCTGGCGTTTGCTTACGAGAGCACCGGCGCTGCCACCCAGTTTACCAGCGCGCTGGACCCGTACCCGCGAAGCCGGGAGGTCTTCACCTTCCACCGCCCCGAAGAGTTGCGGCGGCTGGTTTGCCTTGAGAAGCAGCTTCGGGCGTCGCTCGGGGAGATGCCGCCGCTCGACACGGCGGGCCTGTGGCGAGTGCAGATCGAGGCCATCACCAACCTGGAGCGATCGCTCGCCGACAACCGGCCCCGGGCCTTGAACCAGATGGCCACCGGGAGCGGCAAGACCTACACCGCGGTCAATATGACCTACCGGCTGGTGAAGTACGGCGGCGCGAAACGGGTGCTGTTCCTCGTGGATCGGGCCAACCTCGGCAGACAGGCCCACAACGAATTCCAGCAGTTCGTCAGCCCGACGAGCGGCTACAAGTTCACCGACGAGTTCAATGTCCAACTCGTGCGGTCGAACACGATTGACCCGGTGAGCCGCGTCGCGATCACGACGATCCAGCGCCTCTACTCCATTCTCAAGGGAGAACCCGAATTCGCCGAGGAGAACGAGGAGGGATCGCTGTTCGAGACGGGAAGCCCGCTGGTGAAGAAGCCGCTGCCGGTGGTCTACAACCCGTCCATTCCGATCGAGACGTTCGACTTCATCATCATCGACGAGTGCCACCGCTCGATCTACAACCTCTGGCGGCAGGTGCTGGAATACTTCGACGCCTACCTGATCGGCCTGAGCGCCACGCCCACCAAGCAGACCATCGCTTTCTTCAACAACAACCTCGTGATGGAGTACGGCCACAAGGAGGCGGTGGCCGATCACGTGAATGTGGGGTTCGACGTTTACCGGATTGAGACGAAGATCACCAGGGACGGTGCGACGCTGGTCGGGGAGCCGGGCAAGTTCGTGCCGGCGCGGGATCGCCGCACGCGGAAGAAACGGCTCACGGAACTCGAAAACGACCTGACCTATACCGCCAATGAACTCGACCGCGATGTGGTGGCCGAGAACCAGATTCGATTGGTGATTCAGACGTTCCGCGACCGGCTGTTCACCGACATCTTTCGGGGGCGCACCGAGGTGCCGAAGACGCTGGTGTTTGCCAAGGACGATTCGCACGCCGAAGACATCACGCGCATCATTCGCGAAGAGTTTGGCCGGGGAAACGACTTCTGCCAGAAGATTACCTACAGGACGACCGGTAACAAGCCCGAGAACATCCTGGCCGAGTTCCGCAACTCGTTCAATCCCCGCATCGCCATCACGGTGGACATGATCGCCACCGGCACGGACGTCAAGCCGCTGGAATGCCTGATCTTCTTACGAAATGTGAAGTCGGCGGGCTATTTCGACCAGATGAAGGGGCGGGGCGTTCGTGTAGTTGACCCCGACAAGCTGCAGAGCGTCACGCCCAACGCCCGGCACAAGACGCATTTCGTCATTGTCGACGCGGTGGGCGTATGCGAGCAGGACAAGACCGAATCGAAGCCGCTGGACCGCAAGCCTTCCGCCGCTCTCGACAAGGTGTTGAAGCTCGTGGCGGCGGGAGTGGTGGACGAGGATGTGACCTCGGCCCTGGCGGGCAAGCTGGCCCGATTGCGGGAGAACATGACCGCGGAGCAGGAAGAGGCGGTCCGTGAGCAGTCGGGCGGCAAGGACCTGGCCACTCTGACCAAGGAGCTTATGGACAGCGTGGATCCCGA
This sequence comes from Thermoguttaceae bacterium, assembly GCA_040766885.1. Lineage (GTDB taxonomy): Bacteria > Planctomycetota > Planctomycetia > Pirellulales > Thermoguttaceae > JAXGPP01. The sequence goes on from JAXGPP010000002.1 coordinate 183,691, forward strand.
TGTGGTCTACGGCGAGGCCGTCGCACAGTTCGCGATTGCCGACGACCAGGAACCGACGGACGAGCAATACGACCAAGCCGAAGGGCGGCTCATGGAGAAGGCCCTTGAGCCGTTTCTCAAGGCGAAGTTGCGGGAGTTGATTCTGGCCGCCAAGCGGGCCGCCGATCAGATCATCGACGGCGAAACCCAGGACGTGCTTCTCCGGGCTGAGTTCGACGCCCAAGCGGTTGAGCGGGCACAATCCCTGGTGACGAGCTTCCGCCAGTTCATCGAGAACAACAAGGCGGAACTGGAAGCCCTGCGACTTCTCTACAGCCAGCCGTTCCGCAGCGGCCTGCGCTACCGGCACGTCAAGGAATTGGCGGCAGCGATCAAAGGGCCACCCGTGGAAGCCACGCCGGAACTCTTGTGGCGGGCGTTCGAGGCGGTGGAGCCGGAGAAGGTCCGGGGGCGCGGGGGAAACAAACTGGTGGACGTGATCGCGCTAGTGCGTCACGCGATTGAACCCGAAAAGCCGCTCGCGCCTTTCGGCAGCACCGTGGAAGAGCGGTACCAGGCATGGCTGGCGGAGCAGGCGGCGGCAGGCGCGCGGTTCACGGCGGAGCAGCGGCAGTGGCTCGATGCGATCAAGGACCACATCGCCACGAGCGCCGCCATTGAGCAGGACGACCTCGAGTACGCCCCTTTCAACGTCTTGGGCGGGCTGGGAAAAGCCTACGACGTATTCGGCGACGGGCTGACGGGGATTTTGGATGAGCTGAATGCGAGGTTGGCGGCATGACTGTAGACGCAGCGTCTCGCCGCGTCAACAATCGATCGTGAACACTGCCGCGAGAGGGCGGGCCTACGAGAAAATCGAGTGCAACGCGGCGGGACGCCGCGTCTACGGGAGAATGTGAGGTTGGCGACATGAGTCGGAACGGTAAGAAGGAATCTGCAGAGCTTGATGCGAGCACACTGCCGCCGCTGCCGAAGGGGTGGTGCTGGACGACGCTTGGACAACTCCGCTCCGAGTCTCTAATTTTACTGTCCGAAGCTATCGGCGTTGATTTATTCGCAGTGGTGGCAAACGGTTACGCGCCTTGTAGTGATAGAAGCGTGCTTGTTCGTTGCGGACCAAGCGACGGGTTTTGTTGTTGGCGATTTTCGTCGGCGTGTCGCAGTAGTGGGCAGCCCGTAGGAGCATGGCTACCCCTTCGCGGATTTGCGGGACGGTGATTGCCGGTGTCCATTTTTTTTCCGCGGTGCGACTCGCACACCAGAAACCAGGTGGCCAGCAACGAAAGAACTTGATGGTGATGCCAGCCGCCCCAATTGCGAACCTCATAGTCGGCAAGCCCGGCCTCGCTCTTGCCGCGCTTGATCGCTTCTTCGATACGATGGGCAGCCAGGGCGACGCGAGCGAACTCCTTGGTCGGGGTATCGCCTGGGTCGTTCGCCAGATAGAAGTCGTACTTGGTCGCACCGTGTTCATCCAAGCAGCGAACGACGACCAACGTCTCCTCGTACTTCATCACCCGTTGGCCGATCTTTGCCTGGACGCGGCAAGTGGCCACTTCCACTTGTAAGGGCCCTTTTTCTCCGTCGCGGACGTTGATTCGTGTCCAAGCATCGTCGGCGATCGAGTCCCGCCACTTGTCGACGCGCTGAAACGGTGGCTTGGCAATCGCGCCCCGTCCTTGATGAGGCTCCGCCTCCAGATCGCGGACCAACGTGTTGCACGGAACGGCCAGCAAGTAGTGCTCGCCGCGATCGTGCAAATCCCGGCGAAACCCGGCGTTTCTGCCCATTTCGTCATCGCCGGCAATCCAGGCATGGGGCAGCAGATGGCCTTGCTCGTCCAGCATTTCCAACGCCTGTTCGTGACGCGTCTGGAAACGCACGTTCTTCGGAACGCCGGCGGCTCTGCAGCGCCGGCGGTCGCCCGTCCACTCCTTGGGCAAATAGAGCCGGGTGTTGACCAAGGCGTGATCTATACGCGAAACGTACGCCATGTAGACCGCCACCTGGCAGTTGTCGACCTTGCCCAACCGGCCACACCATTGCCTGGCCACGCCGACCGACTGTTTCCCCTGCTTGGGAAATGCCGACGGATCGAAGACGATCACTCCATCCGCTTCGCCCACCCGCTCGCCCACCTGCCGAGCCAGTTCCATCATCAGCGGTTGATGGTCCCACTGCGCACAGCCGACGAAATGCTGCAAGTTCTTCCGGTCTTGATCATGCCGATAGGCGATCGACTCCACGTTCTTTCGCTCCAGATCCGAGACCAGGCCCGCCAGGTAATCGCGGGTGTGCGCCCGCTGGGCCGGTTGCATGAGCAGTTCCGCGAACGGCTCCACAAACTTCGCCAGCCGCTCCATCACACCACGAAACACATGAGGCGACACTTCGCACTCAGCAAGCATCGCCTCCTTACGCAACTCAAACCGTCGTTCCATGACAGCAACCTCCTGAACAAGTCCGTGTCCAGAAAGTCAAATACCAAAACCACTTACGCGCCGCAATACGGCTTGGGACAGTAAAACTAAATGGCTACGGGAAGCGGAAAGGCGGGCAAGGCGTCCCAACGATAGTCTTGAGGCTTGCCGATATTGGGGATGGCTGCATTTCATTGGATTCGCCTCGCCGGATCAATTCAGAGGTCGAGGACATCCAAAGGTATGGCTTGAGAACAGATGACTTACTCGCAATCCGAGTAAACGGAAGCCCTGACCTCGTTGGACGTTTTGTTCGAGCGGAGAAAAGCTCTGAGCCAGTCCTGTTTTGTGACCACTTCATTCGGATTCGCCTCATTGAGCCGTCTGCGGCTCGCTATATACGGCTTTGGGCCGATACCAAGGTCACTCGCAACTATATTGACCAGCATAAGGTGTCTAGCGCGGGCCAAAACACGATCAGCCAGGGTTCTCTGGATGGCCTTCCAGTACCGCTTGCTCCCGCCAACGAGCAACGCCGCATTGTCGCCAAGATCGAGGAACTCTTCTCCGATCTGGACGCGGGCATGGCGGCGCTTGAGCGAGTGCGGGCGAATCTCAAGCGTTACCGAGCGGCGGTTTTGAAAGCGGCGGTCGAGGGGCGATTGACTGCCGAGTGGCGCGTAGATGCGGCGTCTCGCCGCGTTTCAAACGGCACTGAGAACCGCGATGTAAGGCCGGCAGAATCGAATGAAGCGGAAAGCGGCGACGGCAACGCGGCGGGACGCCGCGTCTACGACGAGCCACCCGGCCATGGCTGGTTCGATCCGACCGAACCGGTCGCCGATCTGGCGGGCAATCTGCCCCATTGGCGTCAGGAGGCGGTGACGTATTTCGTGACTTTCCGGCTGGCCGATTCGCTCCCGCAGGCGAAGCTGCGGCAGTGGCTGGCGGAACGCGACGCGTGGCTGGCCGCGCACCCGAAGCCCTGGGACGAGGCCACGCGGCAGGTCTATCACCGCCAGTTCACCGCGCGGCTGGAAAAGTGGCTCGACGCCGGCTACGGTTCCTGCCTGCTGGAGCGCGAAGACGTGCGGGCAACCGTCGCAAGTGCGCTATTGCACTTCGATGGCGACCGGTATTGGCTCGACGATTGGGTGGTGATGCCCAACCACGTGCATGTGCTGCTGACACCGCAGCCGGGCTACGAGTTGTCGCAGATCCTGCACTCGTGGAAGTCGTTTACGTCGCATGAGGTCCGGAGGCTCGTGAGCGGCTGGCAGGGATCGTTGTGGCAGAAGGAGTCGTTCGATCACATCGTTCGCAGCCCCGACCACCTGGAGCGTTTCCGGGCCTATATCGCCCGCAACCCCGCGGGTCTGGACGCGGCGCGCTATACCCGAAGCGTAGACGCGGCGTCTCGCCGCAGTCGTGTCGAAGCGGAGGGCCGGCGCCGTGCTGCGGATGGGGCGGATAGAGTCGCTTGCCTGCGGGGCGACGTTGACGAGGACGGCATAACGCGGCGGGACGACGTTGACGAGGAGGGCATAACGCGGCGGGACGCCGCGTCTACGAATGAGAACGGCCCGGAGTTGCTCACGCGCATCCTGGCCGAACGCCGCCGCAGGTGGGAACAGGAGCAACTGGCCGCTTTCGCCAAGGCCGGAAAGATCCCGCCCGCCAAATGGAAGGAGAAGTACAAGGAACCCGCAGGACCGGATTGCACCAAGCTTCCGGCGCTGCCGGAAGGTTGGTGTTGGGCGAGCGTGGAACAGTTGCTTGCTGAACCTTCCTGCAATGGAATTTCCGTGAAAGGCTCGAACGATCCGCCAGGAATCCCCGCTCTTCGGCTCAGCGCAATGGGCGAACTACAATTTGACTACACCGAGCGACGATACATTCCGATCTCCGAGGATACGGCAAACGCTCTCGCAATTCAGGCGGGAGATTTCTTCGTTGCCAGAGGAAATGGATCACTTCACCTCGTCGGTCGTGGCACCCTCGCCCAAGAGCCTGGCGAAAGAATCGTATTCCCCGACACAATGATACGCCTGCGGTTCGCCTCTGCGGCCATCCTCCGTCAGTTCATCGCTCGAATATGGTCATCACGGCTCCTTCGCGGCCAGATTGAGCGGAAGGCGAGGACAACCGCAGGCATCTACAAGATATCGCAGCGCGACATCGACGCATTCGCTATTCCATTGCCACCTATCGATGAACAATCCCAGGTCATCGCCGAAGTCGAACACCGCCTTTCTGTGATCGACGTATCGCAAGCCAGTCTCGAAGCCAACGTCAAACGATCTGATCGCCTTCGCCAAGCCATTCTGCGCCGCGCCTTCGAGGGCAAGCTCGTTCCTCAAGGCCCGAGTGACGAACCGGCCGATAAGCTGCTGGAACGGATCAAGGCGAACCGGACGCGGCTTGCCGAGCGGGGCGACGGGAAGCACAAGCGGCGGGACGCCGCTTCTACGGTAGACGCGGCGTCTCGCCGAGTAACAAAGGACGGCGGCAGAGCAAGCAGATAGAACACGTAGGACGGCACGACGCCAAGTCCGCCATAAGACTGAATTAACGCGGCGGGACGCCGCGTCTACGAACGAGAACGCATGAGTACCGACACCCAGAACATCGTTAACAAGGCATGGAACTTCGCCCACGTGCTGCGGGACGACGGGCTTTCGTACATGGCCTACACGGAACAGATCACGTTCCTGCTGTTCCTCAAGATGGCCGACGAATTCAGCCGCCCGCCGTACAATCGCAAGTCGGGCATTCCCGCTTCGCTCGACTGGCAGAGCCTGCTGCGGCTCGACGGTGACGACCTCGAAACGCACTACCGGCACATCCTGGAAGAACTGGGCAAGAGGGCGGGGATGCTCGGCGAGATCTTCAAGAAGGCGAAGCCGGAAATCCAAAACCCGGCCCTGCTGCGGCGGCTGATCTCGGAGTTGATCGAGCGCGAGCAGTGGACGCGGATGGAGGCGGACGTCAAGGGTGACATCTACGAGGGCCTGCTCTCCAAATCGGCCGCCGAATCGCCGAAAGGGGCGGGACAGTATTTCACCCCGCGCGAGCTGATCAAGGGGATCGTGGACGTGATGCAGCCCTCGGCCGACGACACGATCATCGATCCGGCCTGCGGCACGGCGGGGTTCCTGGTGGCGGCGCACGAATACGTCCTGCGTCACCACGGCAAGGACTTGGACAAGGACCAGAAGAAGCACCTCAAGACGGGCTTCGTCTTCGGGTCGGACATCGTGCCGAACACGGCGCGGCTGGCGATTATGAACCTGTACCTGCACGGGATTGACGCCGATCCCTGCCCGATCCGCTCGGGCGTGGACAGCCTGGCCAGCCCGCCCGCCGCGCATTACAGCATGGTGATGACCAACCCGCCATTCGGGAAGAAGTCGAGCATCACCATCGTCACGGAGGAGGGCGACCTGGAGAAGGAAGATAGCGCCTACGAGCGGCAGGATTTCTGGGTCACGACGAAGAACAAGCAGTTGAACTTCCTGCAGCACGTCAAGACGCTGCTCAAGGTCAACGGGCGGTGCGCGATCGTGGTGCCCGACAACGTGCTGTTCGAGGGTGGGGCCGGGGAGACGGTGCGGCGGAACCTGATGCAGCAGTGCGACGTTCGCACGCTCTTGCGGCTGCCGACGGGAATTTTTTACGCGCAGGGAGTCAAGGCGAACGTTCTCTTCTTCGACGCCAGGCCCGCGCAGGAGAAGGCGTGGACCAAGAAGCTGTGGGTGTACGACCTGCGGACGAACATGCACTTCACGCTCAAGCAGAATCCGCTCATGCGGGCCGACCTCGACGAGTTTGTGGAGTGCTACAAGCCCGGCAATCGCCAGCGCCGGAAGCCCACCTGGAGCGAGAAGAAACCCGAAGGCCGGTGGCGGGTGTACGACTACGAGGAGCTCATCAAGCGGGACAAGGTGAACCTGGACCTCTTCTGGCTCAAGGATAAGAGCCTGGAAGACGGCGACGATCTGCCCGATCCGGACGTGATTGCCGAAGAGATCGCCGAGGACCTGGAAACGGCGCTGGAGCAGTTCCGGTCGATTGCGGCAGGATTGAGGGAGTGAACACATCGCGCCGGATACAGGGCCGCGGCGGTGTGTACGCAGGTATTGGGAGCTGGGAACGGTAGGCCAGACTCACGGCGTTTGTGCCTTACCGGCGAATGCAGCGTGAAAACGAGGGGACTGGATGCGGCGGCGGTATTCGGCGAGCTGGTCGGGATCGCGCTGGATGTTCCATTGGGTGCCCCACTGGAACCAGCAGAGGGCTTTGATCTGGGGTGTGGCTTCGATCACGTCGAACAGTTCCTTCACCCACCCGGCATCACCGGCGTACTGGCGGTTCCACTGAGTTTGTTCGGGGCCGGTGCCGCCTTCGGGAATCATGATCGGTTTGCCGGTCTTGCCGTAGAGTTCGATGAACTGCCGGATGATGTCGCGGGGATTGCGGGAGCTGTAGATGTCGATCGCCAGCCAGTCGACGTAGTCGTCACCCGGATAGTAGTCGGGCCAGTCCTTGCCGCCGCTGCGGTCGCCGTTGACGCACCATACCCAGGCTACGTTGGTGACGCCCGCCTTGCGGAAGCGATCGACCACGTAGCGCCAGTAGGCCACGTAGTCGGCGGCCGTGTTGCGGGTCGGGTCCTTCTTGTAGCCTTCGGAATACGGGTACCAGTCGCCGTCCATCTCGTGGCTGAGGCGGATGAAGACCGGGTCGCCGAACTCCTTGAGGCCCTTGATCCAGTCGTCGAGGTACCAGTCGTACTGCCCGGCCACGAGATCCTGCAACCGGGGCGAGCGGCCGCGGTCGGGGTATTCCATCCATGTCCAGGCGATGAGAGGGACCAGCCCGTGCTTGCGGCTCTCGTCGGCATAGTTTTCGGCGGCGCCGGCACAGCGGCCGCCGTCGGGCGTCTCGTTCATCCAGTGCCAGGTCCGCCATTTGCCGTTCTCCTGGCAATGGGCGAACCAGGAGTGGAGCACCAGGGGCGGTTGCTCGCCCGCGACCTTGCGGTAGGCGGCCAGGTTGGCGGCGAACTCCTCAGACCTCCAGTAACCCGGCAGGCACACGCCGTGGTACGCCTTGCCGTCGGGTGGCTCGAACTTTGCGGGCGGTCGCACCTCGGGTGGAGCGGCTACCAGCAGACTGACCCAGAGGGCGGGCGCCACCGCGATGGCCGCCGCCCATCGTGACGGAAAAACGGGCTCAACGGAGAGTGTTCGTGTCATTGAAAAACTCGTGAGATTGTTCTCGTGTCACACTCCGCGACACGATCTCGGGCCGATCGGGCGGATTGTCTCCGCTCAGTCTGACTCGCGACGCTCGTGGAGTCAAACCGTTTCGCCGCGCGGCCCCGGAGCGCTCAAGCCTTCAGAATTGCCCGCTCAACTCCGGCCGGTGGAAGACGCGGCGGAAGGAGGGTTCTCGTCTGACTCGCCGGTGGTCGCCGGCCGCAGTCGCCGCTTCGGCTCGATGCCCGTGCCGGGCACGATCACCGGGCTCGGGGAATTGGCCTCGATCGTCTCCTCCAACTCGTCGGTGTCGATCACTTCCTTCTCGATCAGCCGTTCGGCCAAGGCCACCAGCGCTTTCGACCGGTTCTCGAGAATCTGCCGCACCTTGGTCAGCGACTCGTCGACAATCCGCCTGATCTCCTCGTCGATCTCACGGGCGGTCTGCTCGCTGTGATAGCGCTCGCGGGGGAAATCTCCGCCGCCCCCGGCCAGGAACGGCGACCGCTGGCTCTCGCGGAACGTCACGCGCCCCAGCCGGCTCATGCCGAAGTCCATCACCATGCTCCGGGCAATGTCGGTGGCCCGCTCCAGGTCGTTCTGGGCGCCAGTGGAGACGTCGTCGAAGATCATCTCCTCGGCGATCGTGCCGCCCAGGAGCACCTGGATGCGGCTCTCCAGTTCGCTCTGCGTCATCAGGTAGCGATCACCTTCCGGCCGCTGCAGCGTGTAGCCCAGCGCCGCCAGGCCGCGCGGGATGATTGATACCTTATGCACCGGGTCCGTGTTCGGCAGGCTGTACGCCACCAGGGCGTGGGCCGCCTCGTGATAGGCGACCCGCTGCTTCTCCTCTTCGTTGATGATCCGCTGCCGCTTCTCCAGCCCCGCCGTCACGCGCTCCACCCCTTCGTTGAACTCCTGCATCGTCACCGCCGGCTTTCCCTTCCGCGCCGCCAGCAGCGCCGCCTCGTTCACCAGGTTGGCCAGGTCGGCCCCCACGAAACCCGACGTAATCGCCGCTACCTGCTTCAGGTCCACGGCATCGTCGAGCTTCACGTTCTTGACGTGCACCGTGAGGATCTGCTCCCGCCCGCGGACGTCGGGCCGGTCGACCAGCACGTGGCGGTCGAAGCGGCCCGGGCGCAACAGCGCCGGGTCGAGCGTCTCCGGCCGGTTCGTCGCCGCCAGCACGATAATGCTCGAATTGGAGTTGAATCCGTCCATCTCCACCAGCAGCGCGTTCAAGGTCTGCTCGCGCTCGTCGTGCCCTCCGACAACGCTTGTCCCCCGCGTTTTGCCCAGGGCGTCCAGTTCGTCGATAAACACGATGCACGGCGCGCGGTTCTGCGCCTGCTGGAACATGTCGCGGACTCGCGCCGCGCCCACCCCGACGAACATCTCCACGAAATCCGAACCCGAGAGGCTGAAGAACGGCACCCCCGCTTCGCCGGCGATCGCCTTGGCCAGCAGTGTCTTGCCCGTACCCGGCGGCCCGACCAGCAATACGCCCTTGGGAATCCGGCCGCCGAGGACGCGGTACTTGTCGGGTGTCTTCAGAAACTCGACCACCTCGCGCAGTTCGTCGACGGCCTCGTCCACTCCCGCCACATCCTGGAACGTGACGCCGATGTCCTCCTGGGCGCAAAGCTTCCCGCGGCTGCGGCCGAAAGCCACTGCCCCACCCGCTCCGCCCATCCGCCGCAGCGTGATGATGAACAGCGCGATGCACAGCCCGAACAGCAGCAGCCACGGCCCCGACGTCCAGAGGAACCCCGGCGCCGGTTCGCCGGCCACATCGGTGAAGCCAGCCGCCCGGAGCATGCGGAATAACTCGCCGCCGTCCTCCTCAAAGCCGCGGCGATTGGTGCGGAACGCTGCTTTCTCCGTCGGTGCCTTCCGCTCGGGGAGCACTTCCTGCCGGGTGACCGTGCCGCTGATCTCGAACGTGCCGATCCGCAGGTTCGCCAGATCGCTGTAGCGGACCGTCCGTTGTTGGTTCGTCGTCCCTTCCGTCAACTCGATCGCGGCTTTCGGATTCTTGGCCGGAGCGCCCTGCTCGACAAGTTCCACAAGCTTGCCATAGGGGATCGTGTGCTGCACCCGTGTGCCCAGCACGGCCCACAGCAGGAAGGCCAGAAAAAGCCCGGCTAGGGCGTAGACGAAGAGATTATTGCCAAGGGGAGGGGATTTTTTGTCGGCGGGCCGGCGCTGCGGCGGCTGCGAGTCGCGTGACATTCAGCAGAGATCCTCAAAGATAAGTTAGACGGGTGGCGAGCCATGTCGCCCCCGGGGGGTGCGAAGCGGCAGACGTAAAGCCTGCCCCCGGAGTGGTACTCCTTTATCATAATAGCTCCTACGGTTTCCCGCCCGCAATGTTTCGCTCAATCTTGCTTTCAGAACCACTTTCAGAAACCACTTTTCTTGCCTTGCCGATCGCCAGCCTACCGGCTGCGCCAGACGCGGCCGCGATTTCTCAACCCCCTCCCTGATCCCCGATCTCTCCGCGCCGTCGGTGGCTCATTACCCTTCACCCCCACCGGCCCGTCACCCCGCTTTTCATTTTGCATTTTTGCAGTTCTCAATCCCCCAGTTCCCCACCACTTCCTCGTTTCCTCCCCCACTGAATTCTCTGGTCTCTGCGGTTCACTTCTCCAGTCGCGGCGGGGACTGGACCGTTCGCCCCTGCTGGCATGTCGAGAACGACCCACACCGCGAACTGAAGGGAGGGTGGACTTGGAAGCGCAGCGATAGGGCCGCGATCGGGCGGTGCAACCAGGCCGGATCACGCTCACCTCGGTGGCGTTCAACATCGCCCCCGCCACCCGCGTCGTCAGCGCCCGTAGCTGTCACCGCGTTATCTTCAGTTCCGGTCCAGAATGAAGCCTGTAGACAGGCCTTCAGCTGGAAGGTAGCGTGGATACGGGGCTCCCAGGGGCGCGACGCTCTCGGTCGATCCATTGCACCCGCCAAGAGACAGCGATGCCCGGAAAGAACAACGCACCGACTGACGAAGAGGACCGCATCCGAGCGGTGTTCGGGCTCCCAAGCCAGGCTCCTTTGCCGAAGGTCAGTAAGGAGACGCTCCTGCGGTATCATGATTACTTGCTTGGCAGATTATCGTTCCCCTTCCAGGCGCTTTACGCTGAGTCGGCCCCACCTGTGCGGCAGATCATGCGATACGTCAGCGTGATCGGCCTCTCTGAGAGCCGGACGCGGCGAAACTACGGGCTGTTCTGCAGAGTCGAGCTTGACGATGCCATCGTGGAACTGCCGCTGTCAGAAATGGCGGTGAAGGAGGACGCCCCGAATCGGCAGTTGATCGACGACTATCTGTATTGGCTCTGGAACAGCCACTGATGCATTCGCCGGAGATATGAGAGCACCCAGGAACGATCGGCCGCGGCGGTGAGCGAAATGGCACGGCGCGCCCCAATCAGCCGGAGGAGCCCTGACGGGGGAGCTCTGCCCGGATAGAATACGGGGGAAGTTTTTTTCTGCCCCCCTCCATGCTGCTCCAATGCGCGCCCGGGCCGCGCCGCAGTGGCGATGGTCGGGGCATTGGGCGCGACTGCATCCAACCGAGAAGGATACGATGGATGAGCACCGGCGCAGCACCAGGCGGCACTTCCGCACCTTACCGACAGCCGGTTGACGACGTCCTCGCAGCGTTTGAGACCGATCTTCATCGCGGTCTCAGCGAGGGGGAAGCGGGCGTCCGGCGGGAGCGGTATGGGCGGAACGAGTTGGCGGCGGAGAAGCCGGTGCCCGAGTGGCGGAAGTTCGTCGCGCAGTTCTCCGACACGCTGGTCATCCTGCTGTTGGTGGCCACGGGCATCTCGGCGGCGCTCTGGCTGTACGAGCGCGAGTCGCCGCTGCCATACGAGGCGATGGCGATCCTGAGCGTTGTGCTCCTCAACGCCATTCTGGGCTACGTGCAGCAATCGCGGGCGGAGGCGGCCGTGGCGGCGCTGCGCGCGATGGCCGCCGACGAAGCCGCGGTAATCCGCGACGGCCAGCAGCGGCGGATTCCCTCGGCGGAACTTGTGCCCGGCGATGTCATTCTCATTGAGGAAGGAGACACGATCCCTGCGGACGCGCGGCTGGTTCACACGACCGCGCTACAGGCGGCCGAAGCGGCGCTGACCGGCGAGAGCCTGCCGGTGCCAAAGGACACCGCGCCGATCGGCGAGGAGGTGCCGCTGGGCGACCGGCACAACATGGTTTTCAGCGGCACGGTGGCTACTTATGGGCGCGGCACCGCCGTGGTCACGGCGACCGGCATGGACACCGAGATGGGGCGGATCGCAGGGATGCTGCACGTGACGGCCGACGAGACTACGCCGCTCGAAGAAGAGCTTGACCGCGTCGGCAAGCTGCTCGGCGTCGTGGTTGTCGCGATTGCGATCGTGATGATCGCCACGATCATCCTGGTGGAACACGTGCGCGGCCTTTCCGCGCTGTTCGACGTATTGATCCTGGGCGTGGCGCTGGCAGTGGCCGCGGTGCCGGAGGGCCTGCCGGCCGTGGTGACGGCGGTCCTGGCGATGGGCGTGCAGCGCATGGCCAGGCGCGGGGCCATTGTGCGCCGCCTGGCTGCCGTGGAGACGCTCGGATCGGCCAATATCATCGCCTCGGACAAGACCGGGACGCTGACCAGGAACGAGATGACGGTTCGGGCGGTGGTTACCGCCAGCGGACGCGTGGACTTTGCCGGCACCGGGTACGAGCCGACGGGCGGGATTCACGTCGCGGGCGACGGGACGCTTGACGGACCGCTGCGTTTCGAACTGGAGCGGGCACTGGCGGTCGCCGATCGCGCCAACAACGCGGTGCTGGAGCAGCGCGATGGACGGTGGACGATTCAGGGCGACCCGACGGAAGGCGCGCTGGTGGTCGCGGCGCGCAAGGCAGGATTATCCGCCGAGACGCTCGAAACGCGGCTGGAGCGCGTCGGCGAAGTGCCTTTTTCATCGGCGCGCAAGCTGATGAGCACGATCCACACCGATGCCGAGCGGCGCGACCGGCTGCTTGTCTTCACCAAGGGCGCACCCGACGTACTGCTGGCCCGCTGCCGGCAGGAACTGGTCGGCGAGCAACTCCGCCCGATCTCCGACGAGCGGCGCGCCGCCATACTCGAGAAGAACGAGGAGCTGGCGGGCCAAGCCCTGCGGACGCTCGGCGTGGCGGCGAGGGAACTGCCCGCCGACGCTTTCGACCACGACGAGGCCGATGAGGAGGTGGAACACAACCTGGTCTTCCTGGGTTTGATTGGCATGATCGACCCGCCGCGCGAGGAGGTGAAGCGGGCGGTGGCGCGAGCTCGCGGCGCCGGCATCCGCCCGATGATGATCACCGGCGACCATCCCAAAACGGCATCGGTCATTGCGGCCGAACTGGGCATCTCCACGGACGGCCGAGTTGTCACGGGCAGCGAACTGCAGAAGCTGTCGGACGAGGCACTGGTCCGGACCGTCCACGAGGTCTCCGTCTACGCGCGGGTGAACCCGGAGCACAAGCTGCGCATCGTTGATGCGCTGCAGGCCAACGGCGACACCGTGGCGATGACCGGCGACGGAGTCAACGACGCGCCGGCGCTGAAGTCGGCGGACATCGGCGTGGCGATGGGGATTACCGGCACGGATGTCTCGAAGGAAGCGGCCGACGTGGTGCTGACCGACGACAACTTCGCCACGATTGTGGTGGCGGTTGAAGAGGGGCGGGCCATTTTCGCCAATATCCGCAAGTTCCTGCACTACCTGCTGTCGTCGAACATCGGCGAGGTGATGACGATGTTCTTCGGCGTGCTGCTGGCAAAGCTGATTGACCTGCAATCGGAGGAGGATGCCGTCGTGCTGCCGCTGCTGGCGACGCACATCCTGTGGATCAACCTGGTGACCGACGGCGCCCCGGCCCTGGCACTGGGCGTTGATCCTGCGGATCCCGACGTAATGAACCAGCCGCCGCGCCCGCCGAGCGAGGGTGTCATCACGTGGCGGATGTGGACGAGGATCTTCTTCGTAGGGGCGATCATGGCCGTGGGGACATTGCTCGTGCTCGACGCCTCGCTGCCGGGCGGCCTGCTGGAAGGCTCGGGCACATTGCGCTACGCGCAGACGATGGCCTTCACCACGCTCATGATGTTCCAGATCTTCAACGTTTTCAACGCGAGATCGGATGAACGAAGCGCCTTCCATGGCTTGTTTCACAACGTGTGGCTGTGGGGCGCCATCGGCCTGTCGATCCTGCTCCAGGTGGCCGTGGTTCACGCGCCGTTTCTGCAGCGAGCGTTTTCCACGACGAGCCTCGGCCTGGGCGATTGGCTGCTTTGCATAGCCGTAAGCAGTTCCGTGCTCTGGCTGCAGGAGTTGAGCAAGGCCGTCACGCGGGCCATTGGCCGTTCAGCATGAAGTTCAGTGGCAATACGGCACGACGACAGAGGTGTGGCAGACATGAGCATCCTGATCGGCGAGGAGATCGAGAAGGCCCTGGAAGATGGATCGATCCGGATTGAACCGCTCGAACGATCGCAGGTCGGGCCGGGGTCCGTCGATCTTACGCTGGGGAACGATTTCCGGGTTTTCAAGAAGCGGTCCAAGGTGTACCACGTCCGGAACGACTCTCGGTTCGAGGACATCACGCGGAGCGTTCACGTGGAGAGCGGCAGCTTCCTGGTGATCAAGCCGGGCGAGATGGTCCTCGGGATCACGCGGGAGAAGATCACGCTGGCCGACAACATTTCGGGCCGCCTGGAGGGAAGGAGCCGGTTTGCGCGATTTGGCTTGGCGGTCCATGTCACGGCGGGCTTCATGCACCCGGGGATCTCGAACCACCAGGTGCTGGAAATCGTGAATCTCGGGCATGCGCCACTGGCCCTGTATCCGGACACCCGGATCTGCCAGTTCGTGTTCGAACGATGCGACGGCCATGCGAAGTATCAGGGGAGATTCGCCGCGCAGGACAAGCCGTGAGCGCGGGCCGCGATCCTTGATCTCGCCGCGGCCGGTGTCGAAAGCCGCCGCGCGCATTCCTCGTCGGGATAGACGGTGGAACAGGCGTCGATGACAATGGCCGCTGAAGGCCCGGCCGGTTCAGGCCCGGTGTACAGGGGAACGCTTCGATCAATCGGGAGCAACGAAATGTCGCTTCGAGAGCGGCGGGGTTGGATGGCGGTGGTCGGCGCAGGAATCGCGTTCGCTGTGGCGACGCACTTCGCTGACGGGGCCGGAACACCAGGCACAAGCCCGCCGGAATCCAAGTGGACGTTTCCCGCGGCTGGCGATGTGGACTTAGGCGGACCGCTCGGGACGGCGTATCGCCGCGGGGTGGCGCGGCTGAGAGAAGACCCGTACCGTTCGGTCGCCTACCTGCGGGCCGACGTATCGTTCGAAATGGAGCGGCGATTCACCAATTACAGCGGTGACATTTCGGGACGCTTTCTGGAGATCGCCAGCCGGCTTTCTCCACCCGGCCGAATCGAGCCTGACACGCTGGCCGAACTGCTGGCGACGGTGACGCGTTACCAACAGGCCGACGGGCATTTCGGCCGCCCGATCGATTGGAGCGATCCGGTCGATTCGGCGGAGAATTCAACGGCGGCAAGGGCGACGAAGACACCGATCTTGTGGGGCAATTCGCGACTCCTGGTGGGGCTTCTGGAGGCGCATGCCGCGACGGGCCGCCCCGAGTTGCTCCGGGCGGCGCGGGGCATCGGCGATTTCTACGTGAGCACCGCCGATCAACTGATGGACCCGGCAAGAGAAGCCCAGTACCGGGCAACGGGCTCGTATGCGGAAGGGTACGTCACCGATTACTTCCCGGCGATTGAAGGGCTGGTGCGGCTTTATCATGCGACTCACGAGGCACGCTACCTCGAGCAGGCCGAGCGCATGGCCGAGTTCTTCCGACGTTTTGACAGACTGCCGATCGATCACAGCCACGGCAACCTGATTGCCCACCACGGCCTGCTTCTGCTTTACGAGACCACGGGCAAGCCCGAGTACCTTGCGCGGCCGCTGGCACGATGGCAGGAAGCAATTGAGGGGGGCTATGTGTGGCCGACCGGCGGTGTGGGAGAGAAGTTCCACGTGGCCTGCGCTACCGACGAAGGCTGTTCGGAGGCCGATTGGCTCCGACTGAACCTCGATCTGTGGCGGATCACTGGTGAAACGCGGTTTCTTGATTCCGCAGAGCGACTGCTTGCCAATCACTATCCGATGAACCGCGCGGCCAACGGCGGCTACGGTCATCACCAGTTCGTCTGCGACGACGAGGGGCCGCTCGTCGTGAAGCCCGACTTTACTGAAGCGGTGTGGTGCTGCACGTTTCATGGCCTGCTGGGCATCGATACGCTCAAGCGCTACATCGTCGTGGGCTCCGAGCAGGGCATTGTGGTCAATTTCCCTCTCGAAGCTACGGTGAATGTCCGGGCCGGCGGGGGCTTGTGGAAGGTGACCGTCCGCCGGCTTGACGAGACGGATGGCGCGATCTCCTGCGGAGTGGCGATTGAGCCGCTCGAGGCGAACGCGGCAGCGCCCGCGGTGCTTTTCCGCCGCCCCGACTGGGCGGAACAGGTGCTGGTTCACGATCTGGCGAAGCAACCGCTCGAAGCGGGCGAGGACCAGGGTTATCTGCACCTGGATGTGCCGGTTGGTGCAGCGGGAGAACGGACCGTAACCTTCACCTTCGGCCCACGCATCGAGGATCGCCGTATGCGGCCTCGGCAATCGGCCGGGGCGAAAGTGGAGCGTCTACGCGGAGTGGTTCTCTGCAACGGTCCGCACGTGCTGCTGGCCAATGCCGATCAGCCACGGCCGACGATCGTGCTCCCGGCCGACCAGCGGGGCCGGCCGCGGTTGCCGATGTCGGAGGGGGGGCGATACCGCGTCGCCACGACCGGGAGCACTGATATTTCGGCGGCGGAGTCACGTCGTTTGTTGGACAGGCCCGGCACGCTTCCAATGGCGCCCTGGGAGGGCATCGATCCCAACCGTCCCGCGGCGATAGTCTTCGATCTGGTCCTGGTGCCCGATACAGCAGCCGCGCCCGACTGAGCCGGTTTGCGGCAGGCGTTTCCGCGCAAGACCTACGCGCAAGCCGGTTTGCGGTGACACAGCCAGTGGGTCCGGCGGATCACCTCGCTATGCCGTTTGAGCTGGCAATAGCAGTCTCGTAAGCAAGCATTTGCAGTAACTCGTCATCGAGCGACCATTTTCCGTCGGGATCGTCGTTGTCGGTCCAGGCGGTGTCTTGCAGTGCGGCGTACAGCCACGCATTTACGCGGCCTGTCGCCGCCAAGCCATTTCCCTTCGGCGCGTCCAGCATCGGTTCATACTGACTTGCGGCGAGCAAGTCGACGTCGTCCGCGTCGGCGAGGGAGAGTCTCGCGGCGCTGCTCTTTGGCTTGACGGGTTTGGTGGCGCGATCGTCGTTTTCGATGCGGCCCCACGCAAAACCGCCCGTGCGGTTGGAGAGGTTGGGAATGTAGGCGTTCTCAACCGTCGCTTTGTCGAGCCAGACGCTGAATACCTCCCAGTCTTCTTTCACTGGGTCCCCGATCACCCAAACGGTGAACGTTCCGGAAGAGTCGCCTGCGGGAATCACGAGTTCATCTTCTGCAGCCACATAGTCTTTATAGTCTTCGCCAGCTTTCGCCGTGTTGTCTTCGGTGTGCCACTCGACGCTCACGGTGTCTTTGGCAGGCACCGAGAGGAGGACCGTAAATGTAAACGGCGTCAGCCCATCGTTGCCCTCGAGATACGCAACGTCGCTGATCGACATCGCCGGTTCATCCTCGAGGATTGTGACCATTGCCTGGGCATCGAGGAAAACGGCCGCCTGAACGCCCGCGCTGTTGCGGGGGTTGGCCAGGTTCACGTAGAAGTACTCGTTCCCCAGGTCGGTGTTATTGTTGACGTCGGCATTGACGCCGGCGAGCAGATCGCCCTTGACTTGGACCGTGACGACCTGGCTCGTCTTGCCCTCAGCAAACGACACCGTGCCCGCTGCCGTGATGAAATCCAGGCCGGCAGTGGCACTGTCGTTGTAGCAGCCAGTCGTGTAGTAATCCACGCTGACCGTCTGGCCGGGGCCGGGTGGCTCGGAAAGCGTGACCTCAAGTTGAACGGCGGTCGTTCCCGAGTCCCCCTCCGTCACGGAAACGTCGCCGATCGAAATCGTGGGGAGCGTGGCCGAGGTGCTCAGCAAAAAGCCTCGCAATGGCCACGAGTAGTGGTCCGTACGGGGGTCTTCACCTATGCCGACGATCTCCCCCTGGTCGTTGACGGCGTAAGCCTGGCGAAGTAGCCACCCGGAATCGGCCGGGATCATGGTGCTGAGATCGGTCATTCGGCCGTTCTGCCAGAGGAACGGGTGGGGATAGGTAGCAGCACCTTGTTCTGAGTATCCGACTACCAGCCCTGTGTCGCTGATGCCGAGGGCGTAGCTCGACACGTCCTTCGGCAGGGTCCCCAGGTCTTGCATCACTTCATTCTGCCAGAGGAAGGCATGCCAGCCCTGGTTGTTCCTTGCCCCGGCGGACGAGCCAACGATCTGCCCCTGATTGTTGATGTCGGTGACGTAGGTGTACTGCCGGCTGCCCAACGCACCGAGGTTCGTGACGTTGATCTCTCCGGTGTGGAAGCCATCATTGTCAGGGTCTTCCACAAGGAATCCCCATTGCCGCGAAACCTCGGCATATCCATCGCCATCCGCGTCTTCCAGGTACAGGCCATTGGCGACAATCTGGTTGATGTCGTTGATGGCGGCGGCCTCGTGGATCCAGAAAGTCCCATTGCCGGGAAGGTCGGGGACTTCCAATGACGGGAAAATGGCGTTCAAGTCGGTCGTAACATACCCGCCTGAGCCGTCGCTTTCCCAGACGCAGGCATGTTCGGTCGAGTCAACGACCACCGTGCCGACCACGGTGCCGAGTTGGTTCACGCCGAGTGCCTCGCCGAGGACAGGGCTGGCGGCCGTGCCGAATATCTGCAATGTCCATGAGCAGCCAGTGGAGTCGGGGATCCACACGCAGGGCACCGTGGTAGTTGCCGATACGCCCCACTGGTAGGCCGTGCCGGCTATCAAGGCGTTGCTGCTGATTGCCTTGGCCAGAGCGCCGTCGTAGCCGGTCGGAACACCGAGGTCGGTCATGACCCCCGTGACACCCCCGGCCGAGGTTGGCGTCCAGACCATGGCGCGCTCTCCACAGTAGCCGACGACCTGGCCGGTGTTGTTGATGTCCTGGAATTGGCTGTGGAATTCGCCGGGAAGAAAGCCCAGATCGACCACCGAATAGCTGCTCAGCAGGAAACGGGGTTCGAGGTTCTCCAAGTGGAGAGGCTTGCGGGATCGCGCGGCTGGCCGGCGTCTGCAGTGCTTCAGAGCGACAAACATGACATTCACCCTGGTTTGGGCACGGTCCGCGCATTACCATAAAGAAACGCCTTCGGGTTCGCGGCGCGCGGACCGTGCGCTTGCGAGCCTTCCGGTCCCCGGCCGACGCGTCGGCGCCTGTCAGTGCTCTCCGCGCCGGCCGGCTTTGTTTTCTGGGGCAGGTGTCGGTCTCCTGGTGCAGTGCGGTACCTCAAAGCACCGCACACTCGCTTTCAGACTTGGTATTCAGCCCGGAGCAAGCCGTCGCCAATCACCGCCCGTGCGGATTGACCGCGGCTCAGTAATCGCCCACCGGTTGCCCGTCTCGAGGATCGGCAAGTCTTTGCAGGGTCTCCTCGGCTATGAACAGTGGAATCAAGCGGACATGTCCGTCGACAAAGTTCACCTGGGCTCCGCCCCGGTGGTAACTGCTGAGACAAATGGCATCAAAGTACTTCATATCTTTCGGACCGGAGATATCCGCACAAATTACGGCGCCGTACATTTCCACATTCCCGCCGGCGCCGTATCCCCATGCATCGGCAGACACGGGACAAGCCGTCAGCAAGGCAGACTTGCCAAACACGTGGTGTTTCACTGCCCTTTCCCCATGCATGATCGTGTTGCTCAAGCCGTCTTTCACGTGAGCGAACTCGAGGCCGCCGACAAGGTCATTCAGGCCATAGTTTGCCATCGGCCAGGTGACTTGAGGGCTCGGGCCGCGCGAGCAGTTGCGGCCCACCACGAATGTGATCATTTCGTCCGCCGGTTCCGAAGGGCAACGGAAGCCGGGCAGCGATGTTCCTGCGAGCAGGCGATTGGCCGGTTTGCCCGGCTCCAAGTTGAAATTGAACTGGTCAAACAGCGCAGCCTGTTCGACATACGGCAAGACCATGGCGCCCCAAGTCCAACAAGCCTGGAACTCGCTTCCCTCCGTTCCGTAGTTGGGCCGCGGCAGCGTACCGTGCGTGTCGTGGTAGTTCTGAAAAGCCACGCCAAACTGCTTCAGATTGTTGGCGCAGGAGGACTTCCGCGCTAATTCACGGGCGGCTTGAACCGCGGGCAACAACAGCGCCATCAGCATGCCGATGATCGCGATCACGACCAGCAACTCGACGAGCGTGAACCCGGTCGACCGCTTTACACAATGGCTTGACATGGCACGGTACCTCCTGAGATTGTTTTTGGGGGCGTGAGTCGCGCCATCACGTTCATTGTGAACTCGGGCTGGCGCGTTTCACGCCCATTCCTGCTTGCCTTAAGGTCCTTCAATCACTACTCCACCCGAAGCCGGAGGATGTTGCCTGATTCCATCGTCCGGGTCCGGTGTACCTGGCTGTCGGCCGCTGCAATGCGGCACGCTCGCACTGGTCAATGCGGTCCTGGGCCGCGCTGCGCCACAGCCATACTCGTGCCGTCTTGTCGCAGCTCACCAGAGTGCGCCCATCCGGGCAAAACGCCATCGACTCGATAAAGGGCGAGAATTCCGAAGACTCGACATTGGCTCCCTCCCAATTCAGCGTCACGCGTTCTTCGCGGGTCTCCAGATCCCACAGCGTGATCTCGCCGCGCTCGTTTGCCGTGGCCAACACTTGCCCGTCGCCAGTGAAGGCCACGGCCAGGTGGAGGGCGCCGTCTCCTCGGAGCGTGGCGGCCTGGCGGCCAGTGCCCACGTCGAAGAGTCTGGTAGCAGCGCCGTCATGGGGCTGGAAATTGGTGCCTTCACTGACGGCAAGCGTCTTGCCGTCGGTTGAGAACGCCAGATCGGTCGAGCACTTGCTGTGGCCAGCACTGTCGCCCTTGTATGACGTCCGCAACTGCCACGTGTCCATTTCCCAGAGATGCGTTTCTGCCGGGGGGCCAATGGTCGTAACGGCCAGGGTCTCCCCGTCTGGAGAGAACGCGACCTTGCGCACCGGCTTCTGATACCGCCACGGAAGCACCATTTCGGTGGCGAGCGTGTCCGCCCGGCGGATCTCGACCTGGTCTGATTCGGTACCCACAGCGAGCCAGCGACCGTCGGGCGAGAAGGCAACCGTCCACACGGCCGCCTCCGACGACCGCTTCTGCACCAACTTAGGGCCGGCCACGTCCCAGATCTGAAGACCGCTGGAATGTGCAACCGCCAGTTGCTCGCCATGCGGCGAGAACACGATTGCATGAACGCCCGCCCCAACGGGGAGCGTTGCGCGAAGGCGGCCTGATCGGACATCGACGATCCCCACTCTTCCGAAATCCTGCAGCCCCGCCATCAATTCTCCGTCCGGAGAAATGGCCAGCCGATCACGACCGGGTTTTCTGAAGTGCCGCGCATTGGCCCCGGCCAGGGCATCTAACGGATGCCTCGCCTGCACGGGCCAGACCTTGACCTCGCAGTTGCGAGCGACCGAGGCGAGCCGGGCCCCGTCGGGAGAGAAACGGACGTAATAGAGCCATTGGGAATGACCCTTGTAGACATTCAGCTCGGCGCCTGTCTCGACATCCCAGAGTCGTACAGTGCCGTCCCCGTGTGCCGATGCCAGCCGCTTCCCGTCGGGCGAGAAGTCCAGCCAGAGAAGTGGCGGGGCGACGAATCGCCTGATTTCCTTTCCTGTAGCAGGATCCCAGGTCACCACGTGCCCCTGGTAGTCCGTGGCCAACAGGTTGCCATCGGCGGACCACGCGAGCGCTCCAGCTTGCTCGCCACTGTGGATCGTCAAACCCTCGATCGGCTCGCCGGTAAGGAGATTCCAGAATCGGACCTCATTGAGTCCGATCGAGGCCAGCCGCTCGCCGTTCGGAGAGATGGCGATCGACCAGATGAACCCGGTGTGACCCGTCAGCTCTTGCAGCCGCTCTCCGGTGGCGACGTCCCACACCCGTATCACCCCGGGGATGTCCTTGTTGTCCAGATCGCCGCCGTCTGTGGACACAATCTGCTTGCCGTTCGGGGTGAAGGCGAGCGCCAGAATGGAGTGCTGGTGACCTGCGAGAGTTCGCAGGAAGCGGCCGGTGGCGACATCCCAGAGCTTCACTTCGACGCCACCGGCCCAGGCGAGCGTCGTTCCATCGGGAGAGAAGGCGAGCGGACCCGTGGCTGCGGCGTCCTCCATGACCTTGACGCGCTGGAGGCGTTCGAGGTCCCACAGTTCGATGACCCAGCCGCGCTCGTCGTTCCAGCCTCCCACGGCCAGAGTCTTCCCATCGGGAGAGAACGTGGGCCGGTTCAAGGAGTATCCACATGGGATCGTCAGCTCATCACGGTTACAGAGGCCGAGCAGGTAGTACCACTCAAAGGACCGCCAGTCGGGCTCTTCCGACGGCGGCACGTGGCGTTCGAGGAGGTTGAGGACATGGGGCACGTCGGCGTCGTCCCAGGCGTCGCGGGCGAGGTTCACGTGGGCTGCGTACAAGTTGCGCTGCGCGCGGCGCTCGTGTGCCTCGGCCGCCCGCCGCTGAAGTGCTTCTTCCTGTCGCGCCACCTCGGCTCTGTGGCGTTCCCGGGTTGCCTGCACGGCCTGCCACGAGGTCCCCAGCAATCCCAGAATCAGCGCAAGGGCTACCAGGGAAGCGGTGATGATCGCTGCCTTGTTCCGCCGGGCAAACTTTTTCAATCGGTACACCGCACTCGGCGGGCACGCCATTACCGGCTCGTCGTTCAGGTACCGCTGGATGTCACTGGCAAAGCCGTTGGCCGTTTCATACCGCCGCGAGCGGTCCTTCTCCAGCGCCTTCATTACGATCCAATCGAGTTCGCCGTGGACCAGCGTGCTGAGCTTCTTGGGTTGCATGTGCCGATTGGCGGCGATCGACGGCAGCGTGTCGCACGTGCTTAGACGGAGGCTCGGCCTTGGCGGCTCTTCCTCGCGAATGATCCGCAACATCTCGTCGAACGCGGCCGAGCGGAGCCGCCGACGATCGAAGGGGGTTTGACCTGTCAAGAGTTCATAGAGCAGCACGCCCAGGGAATAGATGTCGCTGCGGGTGTCGATATCCAACTGGTTCCAATTGGCTTGTTCGGGGCTCATGTACTCCAACGTGCCCACAACCTGGCCGAATTGCGTGAACATCGTCCGCTCGATCAGCCTCTGGCTGGTGGCCTTGGCCACGCCAAAATCGATGACTTTGGGAACCGGCTTGTCGTCGTAGAGCGCGATCAGCACATTGGAGGGTTTCAGGTCGCGGTGGATGATTCCTTTCTGGTGGGCGTGCTGGACGGCATGGCAAACAGGAATGAACAGCTCCAGACGCTCTCTGGGTGTAAGATGCCGCTCGTCGCAGTAATTGGTGATCGGGACGCCCTTGACCAACTCCATCACGAAGTAGGGCCGGCCGCTCGGGGTCATGCCCGCGTCGAAGACCCTGGCGATATTGGGATGGTCCATCATCGCCAGGGCCTGCTCTTCGGCCTGGAAGCGGTCGATCACCTGCCGGCTGTCCATGCCGGGCTTGATGATTTTCAACGCAACCCGCCGCTCGACCGGCTCGCTCTGCTCGGCCATGTAGACGAGGCCGAACCCCCCCTCGCCGATTTTCTGGAGGAGCTTGTAGGGGCCGATTTCGGTGTCGGGACCCTCGGCGCTCGGCGACTCGATAGTGGTGGCCAGGATAGTCGGGGCCAATTCGGGAAAGAGAAGCGGGCTCTCAAGGAACTTGCCCAGCTTCTCATGGGCCTGCAAGAGCCCTTCGATTTGTTCTCGGAGTGCCGCGTCCTGACCGCATGCCTGATGGAGGTACTCGGCTCGCTCGCGGGGTGTGCCGATCTCCAATGCCCGGTCAAATATTTCGCGTTCGCTCGCCATGCTTGGTCTTCCAAGCAACGACGCCCCGAACCGCCCTCCAAAGACACATGCGAAATCGGAGACCGATGTTCGCCAAAGAAGCTTCGATATTTGACACGCTGCCGACCGTCCCCCTTCCACAGATGCGGAAGGACTGCGGCACACCCCACTGCGGCTAGAGGTCCTCCAGCTCTTTGCGTAGCCAGGATCGGGCGTAGGCCCACAATCGGTCGGCTGTCCTCGGCGACATGCCGAGAGCCTCGGCCGCCTGTTCAGACGTCAGCCCGGCGAAGCACCGCAGTGTGACGAGTTCAGCCGCCTCTCGATCCGTCCCCGCCAGCTTGTCGATGGCCTCGTCGAGCGCGAAGAGACTGTCGTCCCGCTCGGGCATCGCGAGGTCGCAGTCGTCGAGGTCCACCCGCACCAGCGTTCCGCCACATTTCAGACTGTGCTTGTGGCGGGCATTTTCCACCAGAATTCGGCGCATGGCCTCGGCGGCCGCGCAGAAGAAATGGCGGCGACTGGCCCAATGTTCAGGTTCTTTCACGTCCAGTAGCCGCAAGTAGGCTTCATGGACCAGGGCCGTGGGCTGGAGCGTCTGGCCGGGTGTCTCATGGGCCATCATCGCGGCCGCGAGCTTTCGAAGCTCATCGTACACCAGCGGCACAAGCTGCTCAGCGGCCTTGGAGTCGCCATGCTCCATGGCGGACAAGACGCGAGTGACCTCGGACATGGCCGTTGTCCTCGGAGAAAGACGTCGGCCCCGAGCATTCTAGCACTTCAAGCTGCCCGTTGAACCCCCTGTTAGAGTGAGTCATGGCCGAGGGCAGGCTATGGCGGGATCGAGCCTTGACATCGGTTATGTTCGGCAAAGCGGCGTAGTGCGGAGGGACGTAAGGGCAGTCTCGCAGGCCTGTTATTGCCGCTACGGGTATGGGTGGCGATTGAGTTTATCGACTGCTGCGCCTGTGTAGAGCGGAGCATGTGAGCCACCAACGCGCCGCCGCCCGTGAATCCGGAGAAATAATGCAACCGCGCGATGGCATTATTGGCCTTTGGTAGGGAGACGGAGCGGAGCGGGGTCGAAATCCACGGCGGGCGTTGCCGCTGGAGTGTCCACTTTGGCTGTCGACGCAGAGCCTCTTGGACAGTCGCTGGGGCTAGTTCCCACCCGGTGCGAGAGCCCCTATAATGGCGACCGCACTGTGAGGGCCCGATCCCGGTAACCGAAGGGGGCAGCCGTGAATCGACTTCGATTTGCTTTCACGCTGACAGAGTTGCTGGTCGTCCTGGCGATTATCGGCATCCTGTTGGCGATCCTGCTGCCGGCGGTGCAAACGGCCCGCGAGGCCGCGCGGCGGATGGAGTGCGGCAATCACCTCAAGCAGATCGGGCTGGCGGTGTTCAATTACGAGAGCGCCAACCGCCTGCTCCCCTTGCCGCGGAGCCGCCGGCCGGACCACAACATCGTGGCCTTCCTGTTGCCCTACCTGGAGCAGCAGTCGATTTACGACCAGTACAATTTCCGCGTTGACTGGGATTCGCCGCTCAACCGGACCGCGCGCGAGGTGGAGTTGAGCGTGGTGCGTTGCCCAAGCGCTCCGGGCGACCGGACGTGCCGCAGCCGCAAGTACTACGTCAGCGACTACGCGGCCTGCACGTTCTTCATCGACTCGGCCGACCGGCGGGCGCTGGTGGCCAGCGGGCAGTTGACGATGCGGCGCGAATGGAACGGGATGCTGCTCCGCGACTACCTGGGGCACTCGCGGACGGCGGACGTGACCGACGGGCTGTCGAACACGTTTTTGTTTTTCGAAGATGGCGGGCGGCCGCTGAAGTACGAGGAGAACCGCTCCCGGGGCGACGCGGATGTTTCGCCGCAGGAGCCGATTTCGGGGGCGGAGTGGGCCGACGCCGAGGCGGAATTCTGGATCCACTCGACCTGTAACACAAGCCAGATGTTCAACTGCCGAAACAACAACGAAGTGTACAGCTTCCACCCGGACGGCGCGAACTTCCTTTACGGCGACGGCTCGGTGCATTTCCATTCCGATCAGATCGAGCCGGAAACGTACGTCTCGCTGTTCACGCGAGCAGCGGGAGAGCCTGTGACGGCGCCGTAATGAGGCAGCCAGCCGCGCGATCGGAGGCCGCGCCGCTGCGACCGCATGAGCAGGTCACATGCCGTAGGGGAAGGACTTGAGATCGACAACGCCGCTGGCGCGCACCGATTGAAAGGCTTTCGCGTACTCGATCAACAACTGAAGCGAATAGCCGATCCGCCGCCGGAGAGACGCGTCGTGTTCATCGGCGGGCTGATCGCCCTTGAGCATCTGTCCGACATTGCGGACGATCACGTGGTCGGGCAGGTAGCAGATGCGCGTGTTCTTGTAGCTGCTCGTCCGCAACTCGACCACCGGATAAGCGCCGCCCAAAGCCGCGGAAACGCTGACGATTAGACCGGGCTTGTGCGCCAGCAGGTCTCCCCCGCAGAGCAGGAAGAAATTCTTCAACCCCGCCGGCACCATTCCCGACCACTCGGGCGAGACGATGACGAAACCGTCGGAATCACGCAGTTCGCGCGCAATCGGGCCCCACAGGGTCGTCCACTTCGGATCGGCGCCCCAGGCGCCCTCGTCCCAGAGCGGAAGCGGATTGTCGGCAAGCGAGAGCAGGAACGTCTCGGCACCGATCTGCCGCAGGATCCCTTCGGCATAGCGGGCGACCCGCTCCGACTCGGAGTCGTGACGGTGGCTGCCTGCAACGAGCGTGATCTTCATCGAACGACTGCGCGAACTGTGACTGCTGGAACACGAGTGACCGCAACTTCAAACAACCAGATCGCGCAACCGCGACGAATCGCGGTTGCGCAATTGGCTGTGCGATATCCAATCCTTTCGGGTGTAAACCACAGTGCTGGTATCTGTCTCCTGGATCTCCAGTCGCACCAGATGGAAGCCCATGGCAGAAATCTCGGAGAACAACTGGTGGGCGAGGTTCTCGACGGAAGTGGGCGCGTCGAACCGTTTGAGCTTCAACACGTCGCCGGTGCGCTGCATGTATTCGCACAGCGTCGCGTAGAGCGGGTCGCAGACGTTGATCAGCAGGCCGTGATCGTAGTGGAGTTTCAGGAAGGGTTCGATACGGGCGTCGAAATCGCCGAACAGGGTGGAGATCGATCCGTTCCGCTTGACCCGAAACCAGCATCGCAGCCCGTAACGGTGTCCGTGGAGATTGCGACACTTGTCCGGCAATTCCTCGTTCCGATGCGCGGCATAGAACTTGTAGCGTTTCTGGATGATCATCGCTTCAATCGCCAGCAGGGGTTCAGGGAAGGGATCAGCTCTTGTGCTTGGCAAGAATGAGCGACATGACTTCGGCGCGGCTGGCCGGATTCGTGCGGAATGTGCCGCGAAGCGCGCTGGTGACGGTGAGGCTGCCAGGTTTGCGGATCCCGCGGATCGACATGCAGGAATGCTCGGCCTCGATCACGACCGCGACGCCCGACGATTCCAGTTGCTGCTCGACGAGGTCGGCAATCGTCTGTGTCATCCGTTCCTGGACCTGCGGACGGAGCGCCACTTCTTCAACGACGCGGGCAATCTTGCTCAGTCCTGTCACTCGTCCCTTGGGAAGGTAAGCAACATGGGCGACGCCGCTGAAGGGGAGCAGGTGGTGCTCACACATGCTGGTGAAGCTGATGTCGCGGACGAGCACCAGCTCATCGTACTGCTCGGGGAAGGTCACCTTGAGGTGCCGGGCCGGGTCTCGATGAAGTCCCGCAAACATTTCCTTATACATGCGGGCGACGCGTCGCGGGGTATCGACCAGTCCGGGGCGATCGGGATCTTCGCCCACGGCCCGAAGGATCGTCCGCACGGCGCCTTCGATCGCCCCAAGGTCGCAGTCCGAATGCTGCTCGGACCCGTTGGCCAGGAGGGACGTTCGCGAATGGCCGTTGACTCGGATTTCTGTAACGCCGTTTACCATGATTGGGACTTCGTTCGGCTTTCGGGTGAATGGGTGTCAGGATTCCCTTGCGTTGGGAGTTGCGTCGGAGAATGATTCGCGGCTGACACCTGTTCGGATTCAGGAAAGCCGACGCTTCGGATCGCCAGTCGCTCCTCGGGGACGGCGATTGGCCCGTCGAGCAGCCTGGCATGCCGACCGATGCTGCCCCGGCGAGGGAGCGAGCGGCCCGTTCGGGACCGGCCGCATCAGTCCTCGGCGACCGGTTCCCCGCCGAGTCGGCCGGATGGCCGAATAGCGTGTCCCGATTCCCGTTCGCGAACCGCCGCTTCGGCCGCGCGTCGGCCGGAGGCCATCGCGCCGTTAATTGAGGCGGTGTCGCGATGGTCGCCGCAGACATACAACCCGGGCCGCATGCACACGGGTTGGACAAGGGATGGCAAATCGCCGGGCAGATGGCTCGGCAGTGCGTGGGGGATGCGGTAGGTCTTCAGAAGCCGCCAGTCTCCGACCTGCGGGCCGAACCAGCCGCCCAGTTGCGACCGAACTGCCGCTTCCAACTCCCGATCGTCCTGCGATGGGATTCCCAGCACGGTGGCCGAGATCAATGCGGCCCCGGGAGGTGCGTGCGATGCTGCGACCTGGCTCGGCACACACAGATTGTTCACCGGTCCGCATCCCTCGCCGTTCAAGAGCAGGACGGGTTCGGTCACCGGCGGCGCGTCGGCCGCGAAATAGAGGCACGTTACGCCGCGGGAATCGGGGGTAGGGATCGGATCGAGCAGCCGCGATGCTTGCGGAGCTTCGGTGGCAACAACCACCGCGCCGGCGGAAATGCGGCTTCCGTCGGCCAGCACCACATCGCCGTCGGCGATTTGTTGAACCGGGGAATCCGCGTGGATCGACGCTGGCGGCAGCCGCGCGGCAAGTTGCTTCGGTATGGCCTCCATGCCGGCCGCGGGGAGTGCGGCATCGCCCAGGGAGAACATGCGGAAGGTGAAGTCGAGCATCCGCGACGTCGTCTGGAGCGAGGGATCCAGAAGCACGCCGCCGAAGAACGGCCGGAAGAAGCGATCGATGATTGAGCTGGAGAATCCGCGAGCGGAGAGTTCCGCAAGCGCAGCGGTGTCCGGGCGTGCAAGGAGATCGTCCAGAGGCGCTTTGCACGCGTAACGCCGCAAGGCCGCAATCCGCAGCTTGTCGGCGAGCGTTCCGACGGGGTTGAAGAGTGTGCGGAAAGCGTCGCGCGGCTGGCGCCAAGGGTCGGCAATCCGCCGGAATTTGCCGCTCCAACGGATTTCGGCACCGGGAAGGAAGCGGCCCAGGCTCAGTGCCGCAAGATCGAGAGTCGCCTGGACCTCGGGGTAAGCGGTCAGGAGCACCTGGAATCCGCGGTCCAGGCGGAAGCCTTCGACCAGGTCCGTGCGTACTCGGCCGCCCACGCGGTCGCTTGCCTCGAAGATCTGGAAAGAAAGGCCGGCATCCTGCAGTCCGAGCGCGCAGCGCAATCCCGCCAGGCCAGCTCCAACGATGATGACGTCGAAATCGATCATGCCAGCTTGTGGTTTCAAGAGACGCCAACTTCGCCATGCGGCCGGTCTGAACTCAGCCCCACCAGCGCGTTGCCCAGAGCGACGGCTTTTATGGGATCGGAAGCATATCCGTCGGCGCCGAACTCCGCGGCCAGTTCGCTGACTCCAGTCAGACCCCGCCCCCCGGTGAGAATCTTGACCGCTGCGCCGCTTTCGCTGCTGCGCACGGCCTCGATGGTCTGCTTCAGGGTTGTCAATTGTCCGTGCAGGCATACCGAAAGTCCCAGCAAATCGGCGTGGTAGAACGCGACCGCCTGCACCAGGTCGTGCACCGGCATATCGGAACCGAGTTGAATCACTCGCCAGCCGTCGATCTCGAAGAAATCCGCGACGGCCTGCAGCCCGATGTCGTGCTGATTTCCGGCGACGGCCGAAGCGACGAGCGTCTTGCCGTTCGGACCCTTGGCCAGGGCGCGGCCGCGAAGCTGCGCCATGACCATCCTCGTCGTCGCCGTGGCGAAATGCTCTTCCGCGACGTTGATTTCGGCCGCCTGCCACATGCGGCCCGCTTCCTCCTGCGCCGGCAAAAGAACCTGCAGGTACAGATCCTGCACCGTATGCCCTGCTTCCGCGGCATCGATGACTATCTGCATCGCCCGGGTGCGGTCTCCCTCCATCAGTGCGAGCAGATAGCTGGCGGCCAGACGGCCGAACACGGATTCGGGGGTCATAATCGGGGCGGAGTCTGCAGTGCCCTGCTTCAGGGCTTCGCCGGCTTCTCGGCACACGCCCGCCGCTACGCCCGCGGGTGCTTCGGGCAATTCCGAAGCGAGCACCCTTTCCAGGCAGTCCAAGGCCGTTTGCAGCGCTAGCGGTTGTTCCCCTCGCGCAGCAAGCAGCGACTGGAGCCAGCGGACGTGCTCGACGAACAATTGCGGCCGGCTGGTGGCGATCGCCGCAGCCAGTTCCTCGAGACACTGCGCCAGCAGGTTCTGCCATCGCTGAAACGCGGCGGGACCGGCGCTTTCCCGGAACTCAGGTTGCGACTCAAGAAGATCGCCGGCCGCGTAGCCTGCGAGGGCCCGGGCCGAATGCAGGATGATATTGGCCGCCATTCTATTCAGTTCGCTCATCTTGGGGATCTATCGCAAGCATGATTGCAGGTAACGTGCTCTCTCCGGTCAGCGGCCGGGCGCTCGCACCGGCCGTTTCGGTACAGTCAACGCGCAGACGCGGTGGCGGACGAGGTGACGCAGACGGGCCGGAAGAGGTTCCAGCCGCGACCGCAAATTGGCCAGCACCAGCGCCGCGGCCAGCCGGTCAAGGCAGTCGGTGTCGATATGGGGACACATCGCAGCGAGTCTCGCCAGTTCACGCTCTCTCTCCGAGTCGAGACCAAAAACCGCGCGCTCCGCCAGCAGCGTGAAAAGGCGTTCTGACTGCTGATGGCGTGCACGGCTCATCGCATGCGTTCCGTTTCGCTGGGATCGCGATCGGCCTCGAGCATTTCACGAAGACGCATCAGCCCGCGCCGGGCATGGGTCTTGACCGAGCCGAGAGGGATGTCGACGGCCGCCGCGATCTGGCTCTGCGTCAAGCCTTCCAGCAAGGCCAATTCCAGCACGCGCCGCTCCTGGGTCCGCAGCCGTCCCATGAACTCGCGCGTGCGGGCAACTTCTTCTCCAATCCCCAATCGTTCTTGATCTGCCTGCCCCTCGGCGGCAGGCTCTTCGACCATAGACTGCGTGACCAGGGTGCGTGCCTGTCTGCGCTGCTGGTCGATGAGACGCCGCCGAGAGATCATGGTGATGAACGTCGCCTCGGAGGCGATTGCCGGATCGAAGCGGGCCGCATTCCGCCAGATCTCGACAAAGATCTCCTGTACCGCATCTTCGGCGTCGGTGTGATGACGCAGATGCCGGCGGGCCAACGACCAAACCAGCGCGCCGTAACGGTCGATACACTCGTCCACCGCGGACGCTTCGCCGGCGGCAATGCGCTGCAATACGGTCTGATGCACGCTTCAGTTCCCACGCGCAACAAAAAGGGAGGGCCGATCTCGGCCCTCCCCCAAGACGGCGTGTTCAACTTACTTGGGGAGGATCACGGCGTCAATCACGTGGATTACGCCATTCGATGCCTTGATGTCGGTTTTGACAACATTGGCATTGTCTACCTTGACCTTCCCCTCCTTCACGCTAATTTTTACTTTCGACCCCTGGACCGTCTTGGCTTCGGAAAGCTTCACGACGTCGGCAGCCATGACCTTGCCGGGCACGACGTGGTAAGTGAGGATGCTAACCAGCTTTGCCTTGTTCTCCGGCTTCAGCAGATCTTCCACGGTTCCTGCAGGAAGCTTGCCGAACGCCTCGTCCGTGGGGGCGAAGACGGTGAACGGACCCTCGCCCTTCAGCGTCTCGACGAGTCCGGCCGCCCCAAGCGCTGCGGCCAGCGTCTTGAAGCTGCCCGCCGCCACGGCGGTGTCGACGATGTCTTTGGGCTTCTCGGCGGCAGCGGCGTTACGCACGGAGGCAACACAAACGAGCATCACTGCAGCCGCGGACAGTAGGTAACCGAAACGTCGCATCTCAACTCTCCTCAAAGTGGGTGGTGTGCGGCTGTCGTTTCGCCGCGATGTTTTCTTACGCAGGGTAGTGTTCGACGTGTGCCGCCAATCGGTTTCAAGCGATACGGATTCTTTGGGTTTGCTCGAGTCCCCGTTGCGTTGGGCGATCGCGGTCGACCACGTGGGGAGATGCGATCCACGCAGTTGCTTGGCGCTGCCGCGTATGGTACGGTCGCGCCAAGACGGCCAACGATGGACACCCGTTTTGTTTGACTGCCCGCCATGAGAAAGCTCATTCCTGTGTTGCTGGCAGGTCTCGCTGCGGCGACCGCGGCGCACGGCCAAGAGATCGTGCTTGAGAACGCTCGTTTCCGGGCGGTTATCGGCGAGAATGCCGTGTGGGACGCATTCACGGACAAAGCGACCGGGCGAGAACTGTGTCCCCCAGGGCAGCGGTTGCCGATGGCGCTGGCAAGGGTCGGTGCAAGGAACTTTCCGGCTTCAAAGGCATTGCTGGCAAGGGACCGGCTGACGCTCGAGTTTGCCGGCTGCGATACGCGGATCGTGTATCGTGTGGAGAGCCAGCCTGACTGGATCATGCTCGATGTGGTCGAGATCACTGGAACGCGGCCCGACCGGCTGACACTATTGCGGGGCGGCGCCACGATCGTCGAGCATGCCGGTTCGATCCTGGGAGCGGCGTGGAATGCGGATTTGGCCGTGTGTCTTCGCGCGGCGACGCTGTCTACGCAGGTGTCGGTGAGCCGGCGCGGCGAGTGGTCGGAGCTGTCGGCAACGACGCAGGACGGACCGGGGCCGCGGTTGGAGGATGCCGCGGTGGCGATTGTCGTCGCGCGGACGGAGGAACTCCGCACGATTCTGCACCGGCTGTCGCTGGCCTATGAATTGCCGCACAATCATCAGGACGGCGCGGCCTCCAAGGATCTGGACATCGCGCGCGGGTCGTACTGGTTTCTCGGCTTCGGCGAGAAGGATGCCGAGCGGGTAATCGACTATTGCCGCCGCACCGGACTGCGGCAGGTGATGCTCTCGTCGGGGGCATGGTGCTCAAGCCCGGGCCATTACACGATCAATACGGGGTTCTACCCGGAGGGGCTCGAGAGCCTGCGGCGGACGGTGGCGAAGCTGCACACCGAGGGCATCCTGGTCGGGATGCACTGCTTTGCGTCGAAGGTGGCCAAGCACGATCCGTTCGTCACGCCGGTGCCGGATCGGCGATTCTGGGTCGATCGCGAGGCACGGCTGGCGGCCCAGACGAGCGCCGAGGCGAGCGAGATCACGCTTGAGGAGGACTTGCGCGAGTGGCCGGGGAGCCCGGTAGCGAGCCAGAAGGTTTGGGAAGGAGGCGTCGACAAGCACCGCGACGCGATCATCGACGATGAGATCGTGACGTACGAATCGATCGGGCCGGAGGGAAAGTGGAACACGCTCGTGGGCTGCCGGCGAGGAGCCTATGGCACGCGGGCGGCTAGTCACGGGGCCGGGACGGCCGTGCGGCACTACGGCGTCGATGGGTGCATCAACGGCTACATCATCGATCAGGAGACGGACCTGCTCGATGAGGTGGCCGGGCGCTTGGCCGAGGTGTTCAACGGCTGCGACTTCGACATGGTCTACTTTGACGGCAGCGAGGACGTGGACCGGAGGCGATTCCATTACTACCTGTCGAATTTCCACGCCACGGCGCTGGGTAAGTTCACGAAGCGGCCGGTGATCCACATGGGGGGCGGCATGTCGCACGGCCTGTGGCACAGCTTCACGCGGAACGCCACGATCGACCAGTATCCCGGCACGTACCTGTCCTACCTGGCGGCCGGCGGGACAATCGCGCAGTTTCCGACCTGTAAGGACCACATCGATACGTCGGTTCGCCGCGTGCTGGAGTGCCATGAGAACATGCTGCCCGGTGAACTGGGCTGGTTTGGAGTCAACCCGGCCCGCGGGAATTACGATGGGCTGCAGTTCGACGAGATCGAATACCTGATGACGAAGTCGCTGGCGCTCGATGCGCCGATCTCCCTGCAGACGAGTTTCACCGCCATGGAGGCCCATCCGCTCACGCCTGATATCCTGGAGATCATCCGCCAGTACGAGGAGATCCGCGCGGCGAAGGCCGTTTCCGCGGCCGACACTCAGCGGCTGGCCGAATTGCAGCAGGATTTCGTGCTCCTGCCGGCGGTGCTTGGGCCGGGCAAGCGGGAGGCGGAATTCGTGGCAGTGGAGGCGGTGGAGAATGCTGCCGGCACGCGCGATGTGCGGGCGCTGGTGGGCGCGCGGGGAGAAGATACAGTCGTCACGCTCTGGCATCGGCTGGGCAAGGAAGGCAGACTGGTCATCAGAATGAGTGATTCGCCGGCCGTGACGGCATTTGATGTTCAAGGCCATCGCGTCGCGGTCGACGCTGCCGGCGATCGAGTAGCGATCCCAGTCGGTTGCCGCCGGCTGGTCGTGGTGTTCGCCGGAAGCGCACCGGCGGTGGTCCGCAAGGCGATCGGCAGCGCGACGCTCGAGATCCGCAAGCCGGACGTCCTGTGGCTGCAGGCGGAAGACTGTGTGAGCCGCGTGGGAGCCATGGCCGCGGGGAGTGAAGCGACACTGGCAGATGAAAGGGCCTTTGGCGACTTCGTGTTTTGCCGTGGGCCCTACGACCGCACGGGAAAGACGCCCAACTATTGCGAGTATCAGGTAGACGTTCCGCGTCGCGGCCAGTGGACGCTCTGGGCCCGGGTGCGCTACCCGACGGGGGGCGATCAATCATTCGGTTTGGTGCGGGCGGACGAGGAGGTGACGCTTACGGGCGACCAGGTGCTGGGGAACTGCGGTGTGGGTTCGTGGGCGTGGCACTGGACGGGGCGCGGCAGCGGTTCGACCAGCGCGCCACCGGGCGAGCCGATTCGCCTGAGACTCGAAGCGGGCCCGCTGGTGTTTCGCGTCTACCCGCGTGAAGGGAGCGCGGGAGCCACCGCTCCGCGGCTGGACGCTTTCTGCCTGGGCGAAGACCCGGAGTACGTGCCGACTGACGATGACGCACGGGTGGGACTGGCGAAGTAGCCGTGGTGGCACGGGCGACCACGCTACGGAACAACAAATCCTCTGCGGGCTCGCCACACACGCTATGGCGTTTTTCGCTCCAGCAGCGCCGACCAGGCGAGAGCGCCGCTGGCGGGTTCCGAGGCGGAGTCGAAACGAGTTTCGCGGAGGCGCACGAAGTTGAAGCCGGGCTGGAGGTCGCCACGCAGCTCTTCCTCCTTTACCCGGGGAGGCCCGGACTGTCGCGGTTCGTTGGTGTTGCCGGCCACGATCAAGAGCCGCGTTCCCGGCTTCGATAACCGCGTTACTGCTTCAACGTAGCCGGTGGCATGGGTGCGGCGAACGCCGTGGTAGCAGCCGCGGTCGAAGATGAAGTCGAAGGGCTCCATTTCGGGCAGTCTGAGCACGTTGGCCAGGAGCCAACGGATCTTCACGCCGGCCTTCGCGGCCTTCTCCTCGGCCCGCTTGAGCGCGGTAGGCGAGACATCAACCGCCGTGACGTCGAAGCCCTGCTGGGCGAGGTAAATCGCGTTCGACCCGGTGCCGCAGCCCAGTTCGATCGCCCGGCCGGGCTTGACCTCGCCCTCCTTCACCGCCTTGGTGAGCTCGGTGGACGGATATCCGGTATCCCAGCCCGGACGGTTGTTGCCGCGATACGGCGCGTCCCATCGATCGCGGAGTTGGGCTGCTTCGGGGCCGGGCGGGAGATGGTCTTCGTAGGCAATGGCCGCAGCGGATGCGCAGACAATCATCGCCGCCACAACAAGTTGGAGATGCTTCATCGGTCGACTTGTCACGGTTGGGTCTCCGTTGTAGTTCGTCCGGCACATCACCTCCGGTATTTCCATCACGCTGCAGCGTGATGGAAATTCCTCACGCGGAGCGTGAGGAGTACGAGACGTGACCTCAGGCGTACTGACCGCCACAGCATTCGTGCGGACTGTCGGCATAGAGGACCTTGTGCGGGAGCCGATGCGCGACCTGCTGCTCCTCGCGGCGGAAGATCGACTCGCACGACTCGGCCAGCTTGCGAACCTGTTCGCTCTCAGCGTCGTTCAACGGCCGATAGTTCGCGGCGACCTCGATCGCCTTATCCAGCAGATCGACAAACGCGGGCGGGAACCCGGCCGCCACGCCGGGTTGCGAGAGCGTGAAGCGGACGACCAGGTCGACCTCGGCAAGTTCCTCAACCGGCCGGTACCACCACTTGCGCGACCGTTCGACTCCCTCCGGCCAGGCGCCGCGGCACATGGGCTTGATCGCCACCACGCCCGCCCCTTGTTCGCGGGCCAGCTCGAGCACCGCCTTGCCGAAGCCGAGCGTATGGTACTCGATGAAGTTGATGGGGAACATCACCGTGTCGAAGCGGAAGTGGCGCATTGCCTGGAGCGCCGATTTGGTCGTATGCGCAGAGAAGCCGAAGAAGCGGACCTTCCCCTCTTCCTTTGCCTTCTGGAAGGTCTCGATCGCGCCACCCGGACCAAGTGCCTGTTTCACCTCGTCGGGCTGGCGGAGCGCGTGGAGCTGGTAGAGATCGAAGTGGTCGGTCTTGAGCCGCTCAAGCGATCGCTCCAATTCCTCGCGTGCTCCCTTGGCATCGCGCAGTTGCGTTTTGCAGGCCAGGAAGATCTCGTCGCGCGGTATGCCCTGGAGTCCGATTCCCATCTTCACTTCAGCATCGCCCCTGCCGTAGGCCGGAGCGACGTCGAAGTAGTTGACGCCGCGTTCGAAAGCATCGTGGATTGCCGCTGTCGCGGCTTCCTGATCTTCGTGCACCAGCGACAGGCCGGGAAAGCCGATGATCGACACCTCTTCACCGGTCCGCCCCAAGGGGCGTCGCGGCATGGCCGCGGTCGCCGGCGGTTCGGCGACAGCCGCCTGGGCGTGGACCACCGAAGGCGCGGACAAGCTGGCAGCGCCCACCGCGCCGCCGACCGTCTTGAGGAACGATCGTCGTTTCATGGGTATCTCCTCTTTCGCCCCTGCGGGGCTTTCGTGTGTTGCGATGGGCACCCGTGCCGAGCGCTGCTGCAATCTTAGGGCGCGCCCGGCAGCGAGGCCAGCGCCTTGCGGCACAGTTCGCGGTGTTCGTTCTGTTCGTCCGACCCGCGGGGGCCGTCGGCCCCGCGCTGCCAGGCGGCGCGAGCCTCGTCAATACGTCCCAGGGCGGCCAGAGCCTTGCCGCGCCAGTACTCCGCGCGGGCCTCCTGCGGCCGACGCGAGCGGCCCACACCGATGTTCTTCGGGTAGGTCAGGGCGGCTTCGAAGTCGGCCAGCGCCGCCGCATGGTCACCCTTTTCGAATCGCTGCTGCCCGCGGCTCAGGTGAGCCTTGCGGAACAGCACCAGGGGCAAGTCCTGCCCTTCCCAGTTGACGAAGTGGGGCGTCGATTCGAGGAGCTCGATCGCGTCGTCGTGGCGATGCTCCTCCACGTACGCCTGGGCGAGCATGATCGAGATCTCGGCCCGCCGCTCGCCTTCAATCGGCATGTTCGCCAACAGCTCGATCGCTTCGGGACGCCGCTTGCTGGCGACGAGGATCTCGGCCAGATCGCGATAGAGTGTCTGGTCGCTCGGCCGGGCGGCGATCGCGCGGCGGTAGTGTTCGGCAGCGCGGCCATGGTCCCCCTCCATGTTCGCCGCATGGAGCCCGAGGTTGCGGTGGGCCATGGCGAGCTTCGGATCAAGCTCGGCTGCCTGCTGCCAGTGGCTTACGGCCTCATCGAGACGTCCGAGGTTTGCCAGCAGGTTGCCCAGGTGGAGATGGGCGTGCGCGTCGTGGGAATTCTTCTCCAGGGCGAAATCAAAGACTTCGATCTCCTCCGGACGCGACGGGAACGCGAAGTCCTGCCAGCGTGAAGCCGCTTCGCGGAGCAATTCACCGCTTGAGGATTCCTGATCGGATTGCCGCGACAGAAGCCACGCGAGGTGGTAGAGCGCCAGGGGGGGCGGCTGGTCGGGCACGGGCTTTAACATCGTTTCGGCCAGAACTCTCGCGGCCTCGCTGAACAGGCCGCACTCGGCGAAGGTCCAGACGGTCTCGATGATCTCGAACTCGTGTTCGCCGAGACCAGCGACAGTCCAATCGCGAAAGCGGTTCATGGCCGGCCCATTCTCCAGCGCGAGAATGGCCTGGGGGAGGATGGCCGTCGGATCGCGGCGCGCGGCGAGCCGGGCTTGTTCCCAGGCTTCCTCGCGCCGGCCCGCTGCCAAGAGGGCCATCAGCACGTGATCGCGTGCCCGGGCGTCGTCGGGATTGGCGCGGGCGGCTTTTCGGAAAGCGTCGAGTGCTTTGCCGTACTGTTTGAGCCGCATGAAGCCGCGGCCGGCAAGATCGAGGCCGAGCGACCGCGTGCCATGATGCTTCGCGGCCTGGTAGCCGCAGTCGGCGGCCTCGGAGAACCGCTCCTGCCGCAATCGGCAGACGCCGAGGAAGTACCACGCCAGGCCGTCGTCGCCGTAGCGGTCGAGCGCCTTCTGCAATCGCTCGGCGGCCTGGTCGCAAAGACCGGCTTCGATGTCGAGCACCGCCAGCGCCCGCAGCGAAGGAACATGGCCGGGATCGCTGGCGAGGGCCATTTCATAGTACTGCCGGGCCTTGAGACGGTTGGTGCCGCGATCGAACTTGTCTCCCTTGAGGTACTTCTCTTCCACCGAAAGCTGGTCGTCGGGCTTTTCGACAAACTTCGCCGGATCGGGGGGCGAGACCTCGGGGATCGGCAGCGGCGTGGTGAACTGGGCGAGCGTCGTCCCTTCCTTTGTCTTCACCGTGACCTGAACCGGTCCATCACCCGGATAGACGAGCGTCGCTGGCCTGGCAGGGGAAAGATCGGCACGGACGGCAAGCATGTCGCGACCGTCGGAGGCGAGCGTGCAGATTGCCTCGGGGTATTCGGCCGTGGCGATAATCCGCACTTCAGTCTTGCCATCCACGACTCTCGACTGCGCCGCAAGATCTTTCGTAGCATACTCGAAGCCGTCGCCCAGGCCGTGCACCGGGTACCACCACTCTTGCCAGGCGACCTGTTGCCGCGGGGCGAGCATCCCGTAGTCGGATTGCGTGGGCAAGGGGCCGCTCTGCACCTCGATGTACTCGACGTCCTCGTCGCCGAGGTTCTGCTGGGCCACCAGGCCCCACTCCGAGTTGCCCCAGGTCCAGGCCTTCTTGCCGGGAAGCACGCGATGATTGGCCACTTGCACGATGCCGCGGTCGGCATCGGCATCGTAGGCCCCGAAGAAATCGAAGGCACAGTTCACCGCGAAAACAGACGCCGGCTCGTCGTAGTTCTTGAGCCAGGAAAGGTCCTTACCTTCGTGGATCGGCCAGTCGAAGAACTCGCGACCGTTGTGGTCGGTGCCCAGCGTCATGGGGTAGATGAACCGCGTGCCCGGCCGCTTGGGGAACGCCGTGCAGTTCCAGAAGTAATAGGGATGCACACCATCGGTCGGGTTGGAAAGGCGGATCTGCTCGTCGAGGTAGGCCTTACCCGGATGGAGCGTCACGCGGACAGTCCACCGCGTGCGGAACATCTTCTCGATGTTGTTGACTTCGATGAACGCCGAGCCATCCGGATTGCGGCCCAACACGGCATCGACTGGAGAGACGAGCGTCACCGTATGGACTTGCGGCCCGGGGTTCCACTCGACGCCGCCAGTGATGAAAGCGCCGCGCATGGCGATCATGCTCGGCTTGATCACGCGGTTGAAATGGAACATCTCTTTATTCTCAGTCTTGTCGAGCACCGAGAACAGCCGGCCGCCGAGTTCCGGCAGGCAGGTGACCTTGAGATACTCGTTTTCCAGCCATAGCGCCTTATAGGAGCGATCGACTTTCGTCCGCGACAGATGATCCTGCATCGTGTAGGGATAGGTGATCGCTCCTTTGACGGTCGTGGAGAGCCTCGCCGGCCCTTCCATGGCCCAGAACTTGGGGTTCACGTCGTCTTCCCAGGGATACGTGGGAATGGTCATCGTGCCTTCCCATGACTTCACGTCGTCCGCCTGAGCCGGAGTATTGAACGATGCCATGAGAGCGGTCAGCAGCAGTAGCAGTCGTACATGGTTCATCACACGATTTCCTTCACCAAGAACGATTCTCGATAGTAGCCGCGGACGATCTCGTTTGCCTGCGGATGATTACGGAAGCACTCGTGCTCTGGGTCGAGTTCGAGCCAGGGGCCGAGTGTGACCGTGTTCAGGTCGACTTCGTGGGCCCCGAGATGGGCGGCGAAACGATCGTACATCTGCTCAAGCTCCGGAATCTCACGGACTTGGGCCCGCTGCTGGTCGGGCGGCGCCGCCTGCCCGACGCGAAGCGAGATATTGCCGGCATGGCAGACGGCCGTGGAGAGATGCCCGACTTCGATTTCGGCGTTGAGATCCTCGCGGCGGCCGCTGCGGACGGCGTTGATGAAGTTGACGAAGTGATCTTCGTTGCCGGAGAAGCGGGCGACTTCTTTTCCGTCACGATCGACCGCCAGGCCGCGGTACAGGCTCACCGAGCCTCCTTCACACTCAACGATCACGCCCACGCCTTGCTCGCCGCGGAAATCGGGCATGGCGGTGTCGTCTTTTGCCTTGCGGAGGTTGTGCACCTCGTAGAGCACCGGCGCGGCGGCGAAATCGTAGTAGATGATCTGGGTGTTGGGGACGTCGCAGGCGTCGTTGAACACGAACCGGCCGCCGAGGCTCATCACCCGTCGCGGCCAGGTTTCGCCGAGACACCAGCGGGCGATATCCATCTCGTGCACCCCCTGGTTGCACGACTCGCCGTCGCCCGTGTTCCACAGGAAGCTGCAGTCGTACTGGAGGCGGTCGCGATAGATCGGTTCCTTGCGGGCCGGGCCGCACCACAACTCGTAATCGAGCGACGCCGGCAGTTCGAGCGGCGTAGCGCGTTTGCCGCAGGAGCTTCGGCCCTTGTTGGCGAATGCGTAGACGCGCTCGATCTTGCCGAGGTTGCCGGCCTGAATCCAGGCTATACCGTCGCGGATCGAGGTCTGCGATCGCCGCTGGGTACCGCACTGCACGATTCGGTTGTGACGCCGGGCGGCATTGACCATCTGCCGGCCTTCCCAGATGTAGTGGGAGAGAGGCTTCTCGCAGTAGACGTGTTTGCCTGCCTCACAGGCCCAGATCGTGCTCAGGCCGTGCCAGTAGTTCTGGGTGGCGTTGGCGACGCAGTCGATATCGGGCCGTTCCAGCAACTTGCGGACGTCGGTGCACTGCTCAACCTCGTGGCCATACTTGACCTTGATCATCTCGGCCGTGCTGCCCAGCCGGTCCTGATCGGGATCGCAGATGGCGACCACGCTGACGCCCGGCTGGCTCTGGAAGCCGGGCAGGTGCGCCCCAACGCCCCGGCCGCCGAGCCCGACGAGGCCTACCCGAATCTCGTCATTGGCGGCCAGCACGCGCGAATTGGCCACCATGGGAAAGCTCAGGGCTGCGGCGGAAGCCGCAAGGAAACGACGGCGTGAAAACGACATGGCACGGTCTCCAGGGAGTCAGGCAGGCCCAATGCTCAGTCGATAGTGTGGCCGAGAGGGAGGGCGCGACGCAAGAGCCTTGCCGGCAGTCGTCCCGCAGCGGGGGATGGAGGAATCAGAAAGCCGGGCGATCCACCGGAGCGGCGTGGGCGTCGGAGAGGTCTTCCTCGAGC
This sequence comes from Thermoguttaceae bacterium, assembly GCA_040766885.1. GTDB lineage: Bacteria > Planctomycetota > Planctomycetia > Pirellulales > Thermoguttaceae > JAXGPP01. The sequence continues at coordinate 225,280 of JAXGPP010000002.1, forward strand.
CAGCACTCCTTGCGGTGCCAGCCGACGTCGTGGAGCTTCGGCTGGGAGTGAAGCCAGCGGTCGATGCACTCCAGCAGCCTCCGCAGGGCAGGGCTATCCGGTGGCGAGAAGACATGCCCCGTCATTGCCAGATGGCGTCGTTCGGCGGCCTTGCGAGCGGTCCACTCGACGCTTGCCATCCAGCGGCGGTCGATCCATTCCAGGACCAGGCAGAACCGGCTATCGTCGACGGCGCACTCGGCGCACTGCGCGTTTTCCACCGTACCGCGGTTTTCGACTCGGATCCCCGCGCGGGCCAGGCCATCGCACAGGGCGTGGAACAACCGCACGCCGACCAGCGGCGAATCGGGGCGATCGCCGGCGAACCATTCGGCATCATCGCCCGAAAACACGGCGACCGTTCGCACTCCCGGCGGATCCTGCGAACTGACACCGCGCGGCGGCCGGACGATCAGCCGGAAGGCGACGACCACCGCCGCCATGGCCGCCAGGACGAGCAGTGTGGAGAGCCAGGGTTCCAAGGGAAGCCCCAATGACCAGGTGCCAACGACCAAGGGGGAAATGACGAATGACGAAATCAGAATGACGAAAGAATGTCGAAGCCGGAATGACCGAAAGCCCGGTCATTGGGATCTGGTGACCGGTGCTTCGTCCTTTGGACTTCATTCGTCATTCAATAGGTGCTCAGTACTCCAGTGCGCGTTGCCTCACTCTTCGTGAGCGTGTTCCAGGTACGTGTAGCCGTCGAGGCCGGCGGTATAGAAACGCAACAGGCGGCCGGCCTGGCGATCGTCGATGCGGCCTTCGCGGATGGCCTGTTCGACCGAAGCACGAATCTGAACCACCAGCGAGCCGGCATCGAACTCAACGTACTGGAGCACCTCGCGCACCGTGTCGCCATTGATAACGGCGTCGATCGTCACGTCGTCCGGCCCGCCGTTGAGACTCACGTGCACGGCATTGGTATCGCCGAACAGGTTGTGCAAATCGCCGAGGATCTCCTGGTAGGCGCCGACGAGGAACACGCCGAGGTAGTATGGTTCGCCGTCGAACTCGTGCAGCGGGATCGTCCGCTTCACGTCGCGGCGATCGATGAAGCGGTCGATCTTGCCGTCGGAGTCGCAGGTGATGTCGCCCAACACGGCGAAGTGCGTGGGCCGCTCATCGAGGCGGTGGATCGGCACGACCGGGAAAAGTTGCTTGATGGCCCAACTGTCGGGCATCGACTGAAACAGCGAGAAGTTGCAGAAATAAGTCTCGCTCAGCATCGAGTCGAGCTTCTCCAGTTCCTCGGGAACATATTCCACCTGGCTCAACAGCCGCTGGATCTTTCGGCAAATCGCCCAGAAAAGGTTCTCGGCCAGGCACCGTTGCGCGAGCGGTAAATACCCTGCACCAAACAGGCTCAACGCCGTGTCGAGCGCCTGCTGGGCGTCGTGGTAGCTTTCGAGCACGTTGCGGACCGTCAGTCCCTGGTAGGTGTCGCGCAGGTCCTCCAGCGGCTTTTCAGCATCCTCGGGCAGATCGAACGAGACGTCGTGCTCGCCCTGATCGGCGACCCCGAGCACGTTGAAGACCAGCACGCTGTGGTAGGCCACCACCGCCCGCCCGCTCTCGGAGAGGATGTTCGGGTGGGGCACCTCGGCTTCATCGCAGACGCTCTGGATGTGAAACACGACGTCGTTGGCGTACTCCTGGAGCGTGTAATTGGCGCTCGACTCGAAGTTGGTCTGCGAGCCGTCGTAGTCCACGCCCAGTCCGCCGCCGACATCGAGGTACTCCAAACCGGCGCCCTGCTTGCGGAGATCGGCATACACGCGGGCGGCTTCATTCAAAGCCGCCTTGACGTGGCGAATGTTGGTGATCTGGCTGCCAAGGTGGAAATGGAGCAGCTTGAGGCAGTCCTCCATGCCGCGCGCCCTGAGCTCTTCCAGCGCCCGCAGGACCTCGCTCACCGTGAGGCCGAACTTGGAGCGGTAGCCGCCCGAGGCCTGCCAGCGCCCCGATCCCGGCGCGGCCAGTTTGACGCGAATTCCGATGAGCGGCCGAACGCCGATTTCCTCGGCGTAGCGGAGGATCAACCCCAGATCGGTGTACTTCTCGACCACGACAAAGATCTGCCGGCCGATCCGCCGGGCAAGCATGGCCATCTCGATGTAACGATCATCCTTGAACCCGTTGCAGACGATCGGCACATCGTTGCCCGTCATCGCGACCACCGCCAGAAGCTCGGGCTTGCTGCCGGCTTCCAGGCCGAACTTGAAAGGGCTGCCGAACCGCAGCACTTCCTCAACAACCTGCCGCTGCTGGTTGACCTTGATCGGGTAGACGAGCTGGTAGCCGGCCTTGTAGTCGTGGTCCTTGATCGCCTGCTGAAAAGCGTCGTGGATCTCCTGCAGGCGGTTTTGCAGGATATCGCCGAAACGGACCAGCACCGGTGCCTGAATGCCGCGAATCTGCAGACGGTCGAGCAGGTGCTTCAGGTCGATCGACCGCGCGGGATCCTTGGTTGGGTGGACGGCCACATGCCCCTGCCGGTTGACCGAGAAGTAGCCCTTGCCCCAGTTGGCCACTTCGTAGAGCTCGGCAGCATCGGTGGTCGTCCAGCGGCGGGTTTCCTGTTCGAGATCCAGCATCGTCGGCCCTCGGTTTTCTCATCAGAAGCGACGGCACGGGCCCGCCCCTGGACCCGCGCATGCGGTTATCTTAACGTCTGTGCTGCCAGCGAAAAGGGCAAACACCACCGGGCAACCAGTACGTCGCGGGGGCGGGAAATGTTCACCTTGTCGACAGGAATTGCCGCTGGCGCCGCAGGCGGCAAATATCACTCGCCGCACACCCGTTCGCTACGGCCACTCACACGTCGATCCGCCTCCAGCCGCCGTGCCAGAAACGGTAGAGCACCAGCGTCGCACGCACCGCCAGATCGGCGACCATCGCGTACCACGCGCCTTGGATGCCCAGGCCCCAGCCGCTCAGGGTCGAGTTCGTGCCGGGAATCGTAAGCGTGTCAAAGCACAACCAGTAGGCGGCCGGAAGCCGCACGCCGACGAACCCGACAATCGTAAACGCGAGCGGCCATCGCGTGTCGCCGGCGCCACGCAGCGCTCCGGACAGGATCATGTTCAAAGCCAGCGCCGGCATCGCGATGGCGATCGTTTGCAGGAGAGGCGCCGCGGCCAGCGCGATCCGCGCCTGTCGGCCGCCGACCAGCAGCATGGCCAGTTGCGGCGCGGCGAAGAAGAACGCCATTGCGGCCACCGTCATCAGCCCGCCGCCGACCAGCAAAGCCATGATTACGCTGCGACTGGCCCGGCGATGGTCGCCGGCTCCCAAATACTGGCCAGCCAGCGTCGCCGCAGCCACCTGGAATGCCGCACCCGGCAGGTAAGCAAGTGATTCCACGCGAATCGCGACGCCGTGCGCCGCCGCTGCCAAGTCGCCCAATTGGTTGATCAGCGCCACAAACCAGAGCTGACAGCCAATGATCGAGAGCATATCGGCTCCGCCCGGGACTCCGATCCATAACAGGCGGCGAATGAACGGCAAATCGGGCCGCATCCGGCGCCAGTTGAGGTGGAGGCCGGATCGACCACGGATCAGCAGCCCTGCCGCCAGCAGCCCACCGCAGCAGTAGCCCAAGGAGGTGCCGATCGCCAAACCTTCCCAGCCCAACCGCGGCAGCGGCCCTATTCCCAGCACGAGGCTCCAGCTCACCACAATATTGACCGTGTTGACAACGACCATGATCAACAGGCCGGCAATCATATCGCCCGCACCGCGGAGGCAGGCAACGCCAACCGCCTCCATCATGATCAGCGGAAGGGCCGGCAGAATGCAGTAGACGTACCGTACGGCGAGCGCAGCGGAAGTCCCTTCCAGGTTCACCAGCCCTACCGCGTCACGAGCCAGCCATCCGGCTGCGACCGTGGCTACCGCGGCCAACACAGCGCCTAGGATGAAGGCCTGATTGACTGTCCGTCGGGCAGATACCGGATCACCCGCGCCGACGAACCGGGCGACCATCGCGGTGGCGCCAATGGCGATCACCGCGAAAATCCCCTGCGCGAGCCAGAGGAGATAGGCCATTAAATTCATGGCCGCCAGATGCGGTTCCTCAAGGTACCGCCCGGCAATCACCGTGTCGGAGAAACCGACCAGCATCGCCAAGAGTTGCTCGGCGAGCACGGGTAGAGCCAACTGAAGCGTCCGCCGCAATGTTCCGTGGCTCTCAGTCAGACGTACAATCACAGACGGCGGGCGATATGGCAGGCGGGAAAGGGAAGCGGTGCGGTGCTCCGCGTTGTATCGTTCGACGCTCAGCGGGGCGGCACGCTCAACGATACAGTAGATCTACGGAAAGAAGAACCGGATCGCGGCGGTATGAGGCAAAGCTAAGCAAAATCAAAGTGTTTTATTTTGATACAAGTGTTCAATTTTGCTGTATCAAAATAAAACAGGCGAGCTGGGGCCTGCCTCGAGCATTCAATCCCCAGCTCGCCTTGCTTACTCGGAAGTCGTCACTTCTGAGTGGTCGGGAAGCCGTCTTCTCTGTTCCAGTCGGGGGGAATTGCCTCTTCCAGTCCGACTTTGGCCTCTCGAACGTTCCTGTATATACCTCTTCGTTTACCGGCCCCAGTCAGAAATTGCCTCTTCTCTGTACCCCCCGGCGGCTCGAGAAAGAGCCGCCGGGGATTCTCTGGGGGGGTGACTGCTCTGCATTTTGCAGAAGCGATGACTGCTTTATGCAAACAGCGTGCCAATAACGGCCCCGAGGCAAGTCTGACGTGCGGCGATCACGGGATCACGCGCTGGCGCGCAGATCCTCGTGCTGGATCTCGTGCAGGCGGCGATAGACGTCGCATCGTGACAGGAGCTCGCCGTGTGATCCGACATCGTCGATCCGCCCGTCGCGCATTACGACGACCCGGTCTGCCAGCGCCAGCACGCCCAGCCGGTGGGTGATCATGATCGTGGTGCGCCCCCGCTTGAAACGTTCCAGCACGCGCTGGATGAGCTGTTCGCTCTCCAGATCGATTTGGCTGGTCGCCTCGTCGAGGATCAGGATCGCCGGGTCGCGCAGAATCGCTCGGGCCAGCGCGATCCGCTGCCGTTGTCCGCCGGAAAGCTGAGCTCCCATCGGTCCGACGAGGGTGTCGTAGCCGTCGCGGAGCTCTGTTTCGATAAATCGATGCGCGTGAGCCTGCCTCGCGGCCTCAACGACCTGCTCCTTGGTGGCCCGTGGAGAGCCGTAGCGGATATTGTCGAACACCGTGTCGTCGAACAGCACTGCCTCCTGAGTGACCAGGCCGATCTGGCCGCGAAGGTCCTGCAATCGCATTTCAGAGAGCGGCATGCCGTCGAGGCGGATGGTTCCCTCGTCTGGATCGGCGAACCGAGGAACGAGGTTTGCCAGTGTGCTCTTGCCGCAGCCGTTGGGGCCCACGATGGCTACAGTCTCGCCAAAATCAATTCGCAAGCTCAAGTCCCGGATCACGGGCCGGCCGGGCAGGTAGGAAAATGTCACCCGGTCGAACACCAGATCGCGATGGTGGCGGCGGACGTGCGGCGCCCCCACCGGATCGCGGACGGTCGGCTCGCGATCCAGCAGGGAATAGACGCGGTCGGCGGCGGCAGCGGCCCGTTGCAGCCGAGTGAAGACGTCGGACATCTTCCGGGCCGGGTCGGCGGCGCCTGCCAGCAAACCGTAGAACAACAGCAGCGACGCCAGGCTCAGCGGCCGGGAACTCATGCGAATTCCCCATAAGTGGGTGTCGTTATCGAGCACCAGGGCCGCCCCGGCCACCAGCGCCAGCGAGATCATGATCATCCCCATGATCTCGGTGAGCGGATGGGTGAGAGAGTCGTAGCGGGCAATCTTCATCGATTTGCGGTAGTAGGCCTTGCCGATATCGTGGAATCGTTTTCTCTCATGGCGTTCCATGGTGAACGCCTTGACGATCTTGATCCCGCGGAAGGTCTCCTCCAGGGCGCTATAGAGTTGCGACATCTCCTCCATCGCCCGGCGATTGGCCCGCTTGAGCATCCGGCCCAGCCAGCGGATAGCCAGCCCGGCCACCGGGACGATGATCAGCGACAAGAGCAATAGCTGCCAGCAGATCAGTCCCGCACCCACCAGGCAGCAGACGGCCTTGAGCGGTTCGCGGACCAGGCGGCCGAATAGAATGCTCACGCCATCGTTGATATTGCGCATGTCGTTGGTGAAACGGGCCACCAGATCGCTGGTTCCCTCGCTGGTGAACGTCGCGAGGTCCATCCGCAGTGTGCGGCGATAGAAGACCTTGCGCAGCTCGAACGTCACGAGCTCCGCTTGCCGGGAGACGAGGATCGTATGCGCTACGAGGAACGCGCTCTTGACCACCGTTCCCACCATCAACAGCCCGATCAGGATCACGAGGGTCTGGAGCGGATCGGAGGGCAAATAGCGATCGACATAGGGTTTGGCCCACCGGTAACCGGCCAGCGCCCACTGCTCGGCCTGGCGGCTGTCGGTCAAATCCTGGATCTCGTCTTCGATCTCCCCGCGTCGGTCCCGATCGGCCCGGCGGAGCTCGCTGCGGAGCTGGTCCATCTGGGAGTCGAGCGCCGCGACACGCTGCTCCGCCTCGGTGATCTGCAGTTCGACAGCCTCTTGAAGGTTCTTCGCCTTGAAGGCCAGTTGGGCGAACGGATAGATCGCGCCGAAGTTGGCCCCCCAGAGGACGCCGACCGCCAGCGCACAGACGATCGAGGCGGCAAGCGTCCATCTGTACCGCAGTGCCAAGCGCAAGACCCTGCCGAAATTCCTCATCCTTGAGCCATTCTTGAAAGGCGGGCCAATGGGCGGAAAGCTGCCGCGTGGCGGGTGTTCCATCAACGCGCCGCCGGCAGTCGCCAGTTTTAGCAGATCAGGCGGCAAGCTCCAAGATCATCCCAGATTGCGCAGTCAGCCAAACCGGGATGCCGGGGGCGGCGCGGCGTTCGACCTCACCGCCGGTCCCGTTTTCGGCGGTCAGCCACTGCCCGCAGGAGGCTGAGAAAGATCATCACGGCCATCGGAGCAGCCACCGCCATGACGAAGAAGAACCCTGGCGGCATTCGCCCGCCGTCATCTCGTAACAATCCCGCCAGCGCCGACATGAGCACCGCTGCCAGCGACGTGGCAAGCAGCATGGCCGCCAGGCCGAACTGGTACCATCGCCGCGGCGGTTGCGGGCGGGATTCAGGCATTGTTTCCAGGATCCCTACATGGATGCGGTCTTCGATTGAGCCCGGCGGTCGCTGGTGGTGGGGTCACTGGCTGAGCCGCTTGATTTGAGCGACCACATCGGCCTGGGCCAGCTTCTTCCCGACGGGCAGGATCGCATAGCACGCCTTCTCACTGCAGCAGTCGAGAATCACCTGGTTGGGGTTGGGCGTGCTGAAGCCTTCCGGGCAAGGTTCGTGACCGCTGACAATTACGCCGGCGCCCACCAGTCGCGCAAATGCCTTGGCGTTGGCCGCCCGATAGTCGCGTCCCCACACCAGCTCGAAGACCGCATCGCGTTCGAAGTACTCCGACGTGTCGAGCGGTCGGGTGAAGATCGAGTGGTCGAAGTGCCGTGAATCGGCGCTCTCCGGAATGCTGTGGCAGATGAAGACATCCGGCGGCAACCGCACGGCGAGCGGGCAGCTGCGAATGAAATCGGAGTAGGCCTCCCGGACCTTCTCGGTGGCCGGCCCGTACATGTGCTGCAAACCCAGGCGGAACAGCAGATTGAGCATCTGCCGGTTCTTCTGGATCGGGTAGTCGGTCAACTCCGAGAGTTCGTGGTTGCTCAGAAGGAAATGGACGCGACCGGGATACTGCACAATTATCCGCGTCACGTCCTCGAGCATGCCGTGCGACATGCACCCGCCGTTGGGATACATGGGGCCGCCGTGGCAGACTTCCTGCAGTACCAGGTGGCGCCGCGGGTGTTCATCGAGCGCGGCGACGCGGCGGATGGCGTTGAAGTTCCGCCGGTGACCGTGGAGGTCTCCGGTAACTATGACCTCGTCGGCCAGTTCCTCGGACAGCACCACCATATTGCCCTCGCGGCCGGGCGACTCGAGGTTGAGGCGTACGGCGTCGCGGTAAGTTGCGATGACTTTTTCGATGTACTCGATGGAGGCAACCATGGCATCGTTCACGGTAGCAAGTCGCTCGGTCGTCGTCCAGCAGGAAGCTTCCAAGCTCTCGGCGCCGCAAGGAGAAACGGCGAGGACACGCCCGTACAACACCCCCTCTGGCTTGTGATGCCGGTCGTAGCGAAGCTTCCAGTCATGACGATTTTCTGGATTCTGCCACCCGGCGGGCCGATGTCAGATCACAGGAGGCTTCTGCCACCTGGCTGCCGAGCGACCCGATCCGATCGGCGTTTTTCCAGGTCCGCAGTCGAACGATTGACCCTGCAGTGACAAGGAAGATACCGGAATGAAACGCACGCTGATCTTGTTGTTTGCCCTGGCGGCAATTGCTGTATGGAGTGGTTGCGCCGGCGGCCCCATGGGCGGCGGCTGCGGCAGTTGCGGCAGCGATGCCTGTGGCTCCTGCGGAGCGGCTCCACATGTCTGCGCCAATGCCTGCGGCGCGCCGATCGCCGCACGGACGCCGTACGGCTCCGACGGTCCAAACTTCGTGCAAGGACCGCCGACCGGCGCAGTGACTTATCCCTACTACACCGTCCGCGGCCCCCGCGATTTCCTGTTGGACAATCCGCGGTCGATCGGCCCCTGATCGCGCCGGAAGGCCGGTGATCGTGTGCGGAACGCCGCTACGGCGGGCGGGTCGGAATCATTTTGCGGCCGACCGGATTGCCAGGGAAGGCAAACCGGCCGGCCTCACTTGTTTCCGGGCCCCGCCGGCATCTGGTGCCGGCTGCCGCCTCTTGACGGCCTCGCTAGACTATAGGCGACCGACCGTCGCCCCCGCCGCACCAGGAGCCGCATCGTGGCCGAAGTGACAATCAAGGTGAATTACAACGGTCCCTATCTCGTGCAAGGGCCGGTGCGGATCGTCGATCGCGATGGCCGCGAGTTCCCCATCAACGCCGAGAAGCCGATCGCGCTCTGCCGCTGCGGACAATCAACGAAGCGGCCGTTCTGCGACGGGACGCACCGCTCCTGCGGCTTCGTCGGCGAAGATCTCGTCCCGGCGCCGCCGGCGTAGCAGAGTTTCGGGCTATTCCGGACGCATTGCTCGGCGGATCAACTCGCGGTCGAAATAGTTGACCGCCATCCCGGCATCGACCACGATCCGCTGCGCGTTGATCCCGCTGGAGCGCGGGCTGAGCAGAAACGCCACGGCGTTAGCCGCTTCCTCGGTCCGCACCGCCTCCTTCCGCGGGATGACCTGTTCGGCGTAGAGATAGGCGTCGACATACCCGGGTATGCCCGCCGAGGCGGAAGTCTTCAATAGCCCCGGCGCCACCGCGTTGAACCGCACACGGGAGAAGCGGCTGAACGACTTTGCCAGGAAAGCCAGCGACGAGTCGAGCGCCGCCTTGATGGGCGCCATGTAGCCGTAGTTCTCACTGGCCATGGCGGTGGTGGAGATGGAGATCGTCACTACCGAGGCGTCCGTGTCAAGCAGGTTCTCAAACGCCCGGCAAATCGCCGTCAGCGAGTAGCAGGAGATATCGATCGCCTGGAGGAAAGCCCTCTTCGGCGTCTCGTGGAACGGTTTCATTCCCTCCGAGTAGTCGGCAAAGGCGATCGAATGGACAATCCCGTGCAGCTTCTCGTGCCGGCTGCCGATCTCCTGCCGGAGCCGGGCGATTTCCTCTTCCCGCTCGACGTTGCAGACGTGAATCTCGCCGCCGGGAAAAAGCTTCGCCACGCCCTGGCGGACCGATTCATTCTCCACGGCATAGACCACGTTCGCCCCAGCCTCGCCGAGCACCCGGGCCACGTGGTACGCCACGCTCTTGCGGTTAGCCACACCGAAAACGAGGATCGTCTTGCCAGAAAGCTGCAAAAAGTCCATGATTCAGTCCCCGGTTGCCACTCGCGCGGCGGCGGTGCAGGCAAACTCGAACCGCACCGCCACCTGTCCCGCCACAGTGACCTTGGCTTTAAGAAAGAAGGCGTCGGCCAGCCGCTCCGACAGATCGACCTCCATGCGGATCGTCTCGCCGGGCCGGACAATCCGCTTGAAACGGACATCGTTCATCCGGGTGGCGACGGGTACTCTGCCGGGGCTGTCGGCCATGTGCCGCGCCAGCAGGATCGCGCCGCACTGCATCGCCGCTTCACACAGCAGCACGCCCGGCACGAGCGGGAAACCGGGATAGTGTCCGGCGAAGAATTCCTCGTTTCCATGGAATGTCTTGGTGCAGACGATCCGCGTTTCCGCCTGTTCGACGATGTCGTCGACGAGCAGAAACGGTTCACGGTGCGGGATGGCGTCGTAGATCGCTTGTCGGCTCATGGGTTATTGACCGCTTCGGCTGGCGCCTGCGAGGCGCGGTTCATCAAGTACGCGTCGACGTCGTTGGCAACGATAACGCCATAGTTCAGAGCCCCGAGCCAGCCCGACATGATAATCCCCACGCTGCCGGCGTGGTACAGCCCGGCGATCTGCTGCGGCAGCGCGCGGCTCACCGCCAGGCCCTCAAACTTGGTGCCGAAGCTGGCGCCGGCCGGATGCTGCGTGTACCGGCGGAAGGTGAGCGGCGTGGCACAATCGATCAGGTCAAGCTTGTCGTGAATGCCGGGCACGTACTTCTCCACGGCATGGAGGGTTGTTTCGATGAGGTCGCGCTTCGCCGCCGCGTAAGCTTCCGCCCCGAGGTCTGCCCAATCACCGTAATTGGCGTTGGTGCTGGAGACGATCACCGAGCGATCCCGACCGGGCCGGGTTCGGGGGTAATAAAACGAGTAAGTGCGGCTGGTGATATCGCGGCTCAACAGCCACTCGGTGCGGAACGCCGGCGCGGTGGAACTGAACAGCAGGTCGCCGCACTTCTCTTCATCCAGCGTTTCACCTGGCTTGAGCGCCATGTAAACCTGGGTGCTCGAGTTGTTGAGCCGGACGGCCTGTGCTTGCTCGACGTACTGAGGATCGAAGTGCTCGGGGCCGGTCAGGGAGAAGATGGTGGACTTGACGCTGGCATTGGACACAACCGCACGGACTTTGATCCGCCGCCCATTGACGACCATGGCACGGATCTGGCCGCGGTCAGCCTCGATCCGCTCCACGGCCGCGCGGATGCGAACATCGACGCCGTGGCCGCGGAGTTCCTGCTCCATGAGGCTGATCAGCCGGTCGGTCCCGCCCTGGAATGTATAGACCCCTTTCGACATGAAATTCGAGAACACGATGCCGTAGGTCAGCGCCGGGTCCTCGAGCGTTGAGCCGTTGGCGTAGGTGATCGGCTCCATGAGCAGCCGGATCACGTCTTCGCGGCCGGGAAAGAATCGCTCGAACAGGTCGCCAGTCGTCAGTGCGGTGTCTTCGTAGTGGCTCATGCTCCGCGCCGCGTCGAAGAACGCTTCGACCTGCGGCGACGGGATGCCGAATCGACCAGTCAGGAGCCGGGTGAAGTCCTCTCGGGTGTAGGTGGTCGAGAGCGAGAACTGCGGGTTGTCGAAGCGGATGCTCCGCAAAGGGACGATTGAATCGGCAATCTCTGCCGTCCAGTAACGGCGGCAGCTCTTGACCATCCCGACAGGGAAACCGTGCAGCGAAACGTCGAAGATGTGACCGCCGGGACGGCGGAACCAGGTGGCCAGGCCGCCGAGTTTGTAGTGCTGCTCGGCGAGCAACACTCGGTGGCCGGCGCGCGCCAGCGTGTTGGCGGCAGTCAGTCCGGCCAGGCCGGAACCAATCACCGCCACATCGTACTCGTCGCGTGCGCCGGCGAGAAAGTCTCTGGGCATGAAGTCGTGTTTGTTGTAGGAGATTCCGGTCGGGCCAATCCTGGCCGACAGGGCCGGTCAAGTCAACAGGTGCCGGTTTGCCATGGTGACGCCGCTCATGATCGCTCCGATGACTCCGACCAGGCCCTGGTCGGTGCCGCAGATGAACAGGTTCGCCAGCGGCGTCGTGCCGTCGTACCGTTTCACCGGCGAGCCGTACACCGCCCCGCCGTCGTGGCCGGTATAACGGTGGATCGTCCTGGGCGTGAAAACATCGGTTTGGACAACGTGCGGCCGGAAATCGGGCATGTGGCGGACTGCGGCCGCGGTCATTCGATCGTAGGCCTCGCGCTTGGCGCGGCGGTAGTCGTCCTCCTCCAGCGCCGTCCAGCGATCGTAGTTCGCCAGGGCGGTCAGCCGGATCGCGTTCTCCTCCAGCGGCTGGTCGTAGGCGAAGTTGTCCGGCGAGCAGATCACGCCGCTCGACAGGTCGATGAGGCCCTCGGGCCGCGCGTAGTGCAGCCGCTCGGCGTCGTTGAAGAACACGATGGTGCGGTCGTATCCCAGTTCACGCGGCGCGGTATCGAGAATGGAAATCGATTCGACGAGCGAAATCTGCCCATGCGGCTCTTCTTCGTGCAAGCCCGGCGGGTCGCACAGTCGCATCGTCTCCTGCCAGCCGGCGGAGGACATGACGCGACGGGCTTCAAGTTCCTCTCCGCTGTCGAGCACCACCCGTTCGACCCGCCCCGCTACCGCGACGATGCGGCTGACGCCGCTTCGCAGGCGGAGTTCGCCTCCCAGCGCCTTGAACTGCCGGGTGAGCGCCTTGAGGATCCTCCGCACGCCGGCCAGCGGCCGGCCGAGCCCTTCCAGGAAGATCGAGCGGAACAGGATCGAGAACTGCTGGAAATCGGTGTCGTGCTCGCGATAGCCGCCGTAGTAGAGCACCGGGCAGAGGAGCATTTCGACCAGGAGAGGATCGGTCAGGTACGCGCCCAGCGCGGCCCGCGACGAAACAGGATGTCCGTCGACGCCGAGCTGATCGTAGTCGAGCAGGTTCTCCAGGAGACGGCGGAAGCCGTCGATCTGCCGAGGAAATATCCGGGCGATCTCGGCTTCGACCAGCGCGCGATCGTTGCTGAACTCGAGCGCGGCGCCGGGGAACACGATCTGCGAGCGGACCTGCGGAACCAGGGCGAAGTCATCCCAACTCAAGCGCAACTGCCGCAGCAGCACGGGGAGCGGTCCACGGCGGCTTTCCCGCGGCGCGTAGTTAGTGACGGCATGCAGCCCGACGTCGTAGTTCCGGCCGCCCAGCCGGTAGAACGAGTTCAGCCCGCCGATGGTGGTGTGGCGTTCGAGAACGCACACGCGGCGGTCGAAGCGGGCCAGTCGGATGCCCGCGGCCAGACCCGACATGCCGGCACCGATGATGATCGCGTCGTACGGGGACTGGTCCATGATTCGGCGGCCCGGGTCGTGTGGCGAATGCGGATCTGGCCGAGAATATCGACCTGTCCCGGCCGGCGGACCCTGGGAACGTTGCGCCGGGGAAGACCGGTGACCGGACGAGGCATCCGCCGCGGCGGATGCGGGCCGTCAGCGGCCGGGAATGTCTATCATCCGCGGCTCGAGGTAGGCGACCGTACTCTGCATGCTGGCCAACTGCGAGTAGTCCTCCTCGGGGATCTGCACGCGGTAGCGCTTGCGGAGCTCCATGACGATGTCGAGGAAATCCATGCTGTCCAGCTCGAGCTGCTCGCGAAACGCGACTTCGTCCCGCAGTTGGCTGAGGTCATCGTCGGGCGCGATATCCGAGAGGATATCAAGGACGGCTTCGCGAATCTCGGCACCAGTCATTCCGCTATCTCTCCGTTGTCCGCTCCACAAAAAACCCGCTTCGTCCGGAGTGAGGACCCGGCTGAGCGGCTCGATGCACCGACCCGCCGCGTCAGACCTTCTTCACGATCAGCACCGAGTTGATCCCCAGCATGCCGAACGAATTGTTCAGAATCACGTTCACCGCGCCGACCTCGCGGGACTCGTTGGCGACGAGCCCCTTCAGTTCGCATTCCGGATCGAGGCGGTCGAGGTTGATCGTGGGATGGCATACGCCATCGTCGAAAGCCGGCAGATTTCCGGCCAGTTCCAATGCCCCAGCCGCGCCCATGGCGTGGCCGATGTAGCTTTTCGTATTGTTGAACAGCGTCCGGCCGAGGCCGTTGAACGCGCTGCGCAGGGCCATGCATTCCTGGACGTCGCCGGAGCTGGTGCCCGTGGCGTGCGTGCTGACGACATCGACGTCGTCGGGGCTGAGGCGGGCCCGCCTCAGGGCCAGGCGAATGCAATCGGCCTGCCGCTCGGGGTGCGGATTGACGAAGTCGTGAGCGTCGCTGTTCATCGCGTAGCCGGCGATCTCGCCGTAGATCCGGGCACCGCGGGCGAGGGCGTCGTCGAGCCGTTCGAGCACGTAGATGCAGCCCCCCTCGGCCACCACGATGCCGTTGCGGTCGGCGTCGAAGGGACGCGAAGCCTTGGCCGGATCGTCGTGCCGGGCAAGCGCCCCCTGGCTGTGAAAGCTGGCGAAGATCCCGAACGTGTGAATGCTCTCTGAGACGCCGCCGCACAGGGCCAGGTCGCACTCGCCCAGCCGCAGCATCTGCACCCCCTGGATCAAGCCCGCATTGCCGGCCGCGCAGGCGGCTCCCAGCGTGTAGTGCGGGCCGGTGATGTTCATGTTGAGCGTGATCTCGCCCGCGGGATTGTTGGCCACGGTCCGCGGGTTGTGATGGTGCGACCAGTACTGGGTGTCGTAGTCGTACCCCTTGAGCGAGAAGATTTCGTTTTCGGTTTCGACGTTGCCGTGCTCGGTGACGCCGATGTAGACGCCCACCGCCGACTTGTCGACGTTCTCCCAGTCGATCCCAGCATCGGCGATGGCCTCGCGGGCGCAGAAGATGGCAATGCTTCCGGCGCGGGTGCCGCGCCGCAACTCCTTGCGGCGCTGGTAGCGGAGCTCGTCGAACTGGCAGACCCCCGCCAGCGTAGGCCCAAAATAGCGGGTCTCGAACCGGCTTACCCCACTGTGGCCCTCCAGCAGGCTGCGGCGGAACTCCGGGAGGCTGTTGCCGTTCGGCGCGGTCAGCCCGACCCCGGTAATTACGACGCGATGTTGACCCGAATGCTCCGCAATCATGCTGGCTCCTCAGCGTGCCCCAAGCCAACGAAGTTACCTGTTATATCAGGGTTTGGCAAGCCGCCGGGGGAATCGTGGGTGGGGAAAAGGGGGCTCTCGGCGGCCGGCCATGGCTGGCCGGCAAGGGACTGCCGGCCTACAGAATCATTAGCCGGTTTCGGCCAGAGCGCGCGCCATCCGTTCCATCCCCTCCTGGTGGGAAACGTGGGGCTCGTAGCCGAAGTCGCGGCGGGCGCGACTGATGTTGAAGTAGTGCGACTTGGCCATCTGAGCGGCCAGGAAGCGGGTCAGGGGCGGGTCGCCAGCGAGCCGGAACAGGCGGTAGGCGAGTTCGTAGCACCAGCCCATCCGCCAGGCGGCCCGAAATGACAGCGATTTACAGACCGGCGGCAGCCCTGCCAGATTGAGGATCTCATTGACCCACTGCCAGCAGTTGACCGGGTGCCCCTGGCTGATGAAGTAGGCGTGGCCGGCGACGGGGGAGCCCTCGCTCAAGGCATCGGCGGCCTGGAGGTGGGCTGTGGCGGCGTTTTCAACATATACTGAATCGATCATGTTGGCTCCGTCCCCCACACGGCGGAGCTGGCCGCGACGGGCGCGGTCGATGAGCCGGGGATTCAGATTCCGATCGCGGGGCCCCCAGATGAGGTGCGGGCGCAGGGCACAGGTTGCCAGACCATCCCTGCCGTTGGCGGCCAGCACGGCTTGCTCGGCCAGGGCCTTGCTCCGGGGATAATGGGCCAGCCAGCGATCGGGGTAGGGGGCCGATTCGTCGATTCCTTCCTGGTCGGTGGCGTCGAAAGTGACGCTCGGGCTACTGGTATAGACCAGCCGTCGCACCCGGCTGCGGCGGCAGGCGTCGATGACGTTTCGGGTGCCGACAGTGTTGACGGCGTAGTAGCTGGCCCAGCGGCCCGCCAGTCCGGCCATGCCAGCGACGTGGAAGACCACGTCGACGCCGTCGCATGCTGCTTGGAGGGCTTCGCGATCGGTGAGGTCGCCGGGACAGAACTCGACCCGCAGTTCCGCCAGGCGCGGGTTTTGGTGGCGGCAGAACGCGCGCACACGATCACCGCGGGCGACGAGCTGTTCGACGACGTACAGCCCGAGGAAGCCTCCGGCACCAGTAACGAGCGCTTTCACGGAAGTGGCCCAAGCTCAGATGGAAGGCGTTCGCCACCGGGGACCGCCCCCAACCACGCGCTGCCATCCGGTTGGCATTCTACCTCGCGGCGGGTGCTTCCGTCTGCCCCTGGCCTGCTGGCGGGGTCTTAGGATTGGTCAGTTCATCGACGATGCTGAGGTCGATATCAACGGCTTTGGACGGGGGGAGCGTCTGGGGAGTGGCGTCGGGGGCTCCGGCGTGCGCCGCGCCGGATGCCGACGGGCGGGGGGCGGGCATTGGGCGAGTCAACAGGGAGTAGCCGGCGATGCAGGCGACGGCGAAGACCATCGCCACGACGAGCAGCGTGGTGAGGTTGGCGTTCATCCGGCGCCTGGCCCAGCGAGAGCTGGTGGCGACGGTTGTGCGGGACGGGACGACGGCGATCGCAGGCGGCGAGTCGTCGGTCGGGCACTGAAGCCCGTCGGAGGAGTCGTCGCCGGTGGGCTGCGCGCCGTTGAGCAGTCCTTTGACGCACCCGGCCGCGATCCAGCCCCCCTGTTCGCCCCGCCGCACGGGATCAAAGGGAGCGATCTGGCCGCGCTGGGCCATCGCCTTGAGCTGGTCTGCAGTAAACGGTCCCAACTCGCGGTCGGCCAGCTTGAGATACCAATCGGTCGCCATAGTTGTTCCGGGTCGCCTGGAGCGGCGGAAGAAGCCTCTGGAATTCAGTCTACTCCCCCCGCGGCGATCGGGCCAGAAGCTCCATAACCAGTGCGTCGGGCGCGAAAGTGCAAAGTGGGGTCAGTCGAGGTACACTGGTCGCGGCTGCCGGGGTAATCCTGAACCGGAAGGGAGCAAGACTGATGCATCGCAGAACGTTTTTGGCTCAGGGGGCCGCCATGGCGGCGGCGGCCGGAGGTGTGTTCCGGCGTGCCGAAGCCGATCTGGTGGCAGGTGCGGCAGACGCGATTGCAGTCGAGCCGCAGCCGCTGTTTGACCTTTCACCCTATCTCTACATGCAGTTCATGGAGCCCTTGGGGGAAAGGGATGGCTCGGTGGCCGCGTCGTGGGACTACGAAGCCAACGATTGGCGACGCGATGTGGTGGGGATTACGCGGGAACTGGCGCCGACGATGGTGCGGTGGGGCGGCTGTTTCAGCTCCTACTATCGATGGAAGGAAGCGGTCGGCCCGCGGGGGGAGCGGGTGGCGATGGAGAACCTGCTGTGGGGCGGCATGAACGACAACCAGGTGGGGACGGTGGAGTTTGTCGGCTTCTGCCGGCAGGTTGGCGCGGAAGGGCTCATGTGCGTGAACTTCGAGTCGGACGGCCGCACAAGATGGATGCGGTCGCCGGCAGGGAGCATCCGCCGCGCGGGGGCGGACGAGGCGGCCGAGTGGGTCGAATACTGCAACAACCCGGCCAGCGCGCTGCGGCGGTCGCACGGCATTGCGGAGCCGTGCCGCATCGGCTACTGGCAATTGGGGAACGAGACTTCGTACGACCGAAACGGCTTCGATCTGGAGACGGCCGCCCGGAAGACGGTTGAGTTTGCCACGGCGATGCGCCGCGTGGATCCGACGATCAAGCTGATCGGGTGGGGCGACAGCGGCTGGGCCCGGCGGATGATCGAGGTGGCCGGCGAGCATCTCGATTACATCGCGTTGCATCACATGTACGATCCGGGAAAAGAAAACCCGGATTCCGTGCTGCGCGACTACGAGTACCGGAAGGACCCGGCGGCGACGTGGGAGCAGTTGATGGAGGCCTGGAAGCCGCACGAGGCCAAGATCCGGGACGCGCGCCAACAGGTGGAGGGGACGGGAATGCCGCTGGCGCTGACGGAATGCCATTTCGCGCTGCGGGGGCCAAACCGCTGCGAGGTTCTCTCGACCTGGGCGGCGGGGGTGGCGATGGCGCGGCTGTTGAATGTACACGCGCGGCATGGCGACGTGCTGAAGATCGCCACGGCGGCCGACTTCTGCGGCACGACCTGGCAGGTCAATGCCATCCTGCTGCCGAAGACGCCGGAAGGCCGAATCTACATGCAGCCGGTGGCCCGGGTGATGAGTCTCTACCGCCATCACGGCGGTTCCCAGGCGGTGCGCGTGGCCCGATGTCCGGCCGAGTTGGATGTGACGGCGAGCCGGGAAGGCAACCGTTTTTTCTTCCACGTAGTGAACACCAGCCGCGATCGGGCGATCGACGTTCGGTTTCAAGTGACGGGGCTTGCCAGCCGGGGCGGCAAGGTGTTTGAGATTGCCGCCGATCCGATGTTCGAGATCCGCGAGACGAGCCCGGACGCGTTCAACCCTGTGGAGAAGTCGCTGCCGGAAGATGGCCGGTGGCGCATCCCGGCGGCGAGCGTATCGGCCGTGGAGATCGAGACGGCCTAGCGAAGCGGCCGGGCGAGCCGGGCTTCGGGCGCCGAGGCGCCCGGTGGTGGCACCCCCCGTTGATGCGCAACAATAAACGCATTGTTGCGGATCGTGCGTCGCGAGGCGCGGCGGCAAGTGCAAGGGGTGCAGGGGTTTCGCACTTGGCGCGTGAGCGCAACTTCGTACGTAGTTTGAGGTACGTGTTGAAGTTGGCGCCAAGCGCTCGCTACCCGGGGGTCGTGAGGATGGGGCAGGCATCGCGCGGGTTTGCCCTGCGCCAGTGGGGCATCGTTGCATTGAAGCGAAACGCCCTTGAGGGTGTTTCGTTTGGTTACGTCGCGGGGCGCGGCGGCAAGTGCAAGGCGCATAGTGTTTTCTGCCCAGGCGACTCGGCGCAAGTGAAACCACCCTTTTGGCTTGAGTGTTTCGGTTCGTAGAGGGGAATGGGGGGGAAAGGAGTTGGAAGCTATAAGTTAGGAGTTAGAAGCAGGCCTTTGTACTAGCATCGATTCATGACGTATTGGTGCGGCTTTGCGCCAGCACACGGGCCGTCGAGACATGGCTTCGGCGTCGTTTGTCCATTTTGGGTGGGGGCCGCTTGGGACCGCGTTGATGCTTGCGATAGCGGGCAAGATCCACCTGTCGCGCCAGGCGGATCAGTGCACGGGCCATACGGGCGGGCGTCAAGCGTGCGTACTTACGCCGCCAGTATTCGTCGGGCAGGGCGATATCCAGGCCGCGATGCGTGTGGGCCACTTCGTCGCAGAGATAGTAGAAGGAAAGCTGCGTCTGCGCCGTTTCGTGGCCATGCACCGCCCGCAGTGCCGCCAGGACCACGCTCAGCAGGTTGTAGCAGACCAAGGCCATCGAGAAGGCGAACAGCGCGGCACGCGGGTAGCCCAGCGTCTCGATCTCTCCCTCCAGGTTCTGCGCCAGCTCGCAAAAGGCGGTTTCGATGGTCCAGCGCCGGCGATACAAATCGGCCACGCGCTCGGCCGATACTTTCCGCGGGAGGTTGGTCAGCAGATGGATCTCGGTGTCTCCGTCCCGGGTGGGTTGATGGAGTACGACCGTCACGCGGCGGATCTTGATGGCGCGGCCTTCCTTGTCGAAAATCCGCATGCTCTGCTCGTAGACCACTCCGGTTTCCGTCTCGCCGACGCGATTGCGTCGGCCGATCAGTTCATAGCGCAATGCCTGGGCGTGCTGACGGATAAGGAAGTAACCCCGCTGTGCTTGGATGCCGAACAGGAAGTCCGTCGTGCAGAAATTCCGGTCGCCGATCCACAGGTCGCGCGGCGCCACGGTCTCCAGCACCTGCGGCAACAGACTGCGTTCCTGCGCGTGCCCGTCCTCGCAAGGGATCACGTCGATCGCCAGCTTCAAGCGCGGATCCAGGACCACCACGCAATGCCCCGGCAGCGGGGCCGCGTTGAGCTTCCGCAATGCTCCCAGCCGGCGCTGCGTGCGACGCAAGTGGTTGCCATCGAGGATCTTCACGCGGTAACCGGGCACCAACTCCGGCAGCGTGCCTCCACTGTTGGTAATGATCGCTTCCATGCGCGCGGCCGTCTCGGCCACCAGCTGCCGAGAGACGTTACTCTCCATCCGCTGCAGCTTGTCGTAGACGGCCTTGACCGTCACGCCGACTGCCTTGGCCTTAGCCTGATACGCCGCATGCACCGAGGGATGGATCTTGCAGGCCACCAGCCCCATCATCTCGGCCACGGTCGAGAACATGAGCTGCCGATTGGCCTGCCGCTCGGCGGCTTCCTCGAACAATCCGTCGAGACGCTCGGCCGAAAGCACGTTCTCCATGGCCGCACGCACCATCACGCACACCGGCGCTTTCTGCTCGAAACGATCAATCACTTCCTGAAGAATCATTGGAATGCCTCCTGGAGAAATCGCGGTTCTTCTCCAAGTATAGGCACCGGTCATCGACGCAACTCATTGCCGCAAGCCGCCTTGGTAACCGGCTCCGCATGCTAGTACAAAGGCCTGGAGTTAGAAGGGAGGAGGGAGGAGGAGAGGAACAACGTGGTTGTCTCCGCGCGTCCAAAGCAGGGAGTGGGCGCACGCGCCGGCAGGCGAGTTGTGATGGGGGTGAATTGTGAAAGAGCGAACCTGGGCGGGGCCCGAGTTACCGGGCGGCACCCATGCCGGCGGACGGAGGTTCGTCGCCGGCGTGTAGTATACCAGTGTTCATGTATTTTTGTCAATCATAAATCCGGCCAGATTTGGCCACTTTTGTGGAGAATTCTGGAGGGGGAAGCGGGACTCGGGCAAGAGCGCGAGACCCGGTCGGCCGATGGTCTGGCGAGGATCGGGTGGATCGAACGGAGTGGTGAATGGAAAGGGGGAGGCGGAATCCGAGGGAAGCTGAAGATGCGATTCACGCCTCCTCGACCCTGACCTCGCACACGTCGCGCAATACGTACGTCCGTCCCTCGCGGCTGAGCACCCCGACGCATCGGAGCGCCTTCTCCTGATCATGTGCCTGAACAGCAACGTGATAGTCCGGATCGCCCAGGTCGAACGCCACGCGCTTGGGCCGCCCGTCCAGCAGTCCGATGACGGTCACCCTCCCGGTCGGCTGCCCCAGCGGCCGGTCCAGCTTGACCACGGCTCCGCTTACCTCAAAGTCGGGCACCGGCGCGCGATCACGCATGACCCGCGCCGCCTCGCGCACCAGCGGGATGCGATCCGAAGCGAGCCTCACTCTGGAGGGAATGCCGCTCTCGACGCGACGCGCCGGCGACCAGGAAAACGTGAAATCGAGATTCCGCTGCATGCTCTCATCGCCCCAGAAGCCCGCCACGGCATCGCACAAGTTGGCGCTGACCCCCTTGGCGATCGCCTCGTCGAACGAGGCGAACTTGCCCGAGATGGCTGCGCTCTCGGCCGCCTCGTCTAGCGACTGGAGCGACGAGGCAAGGGTCTCAATCACGCGCCGCTCGAATGGCGGTTCTGTTTCGAGGAGCTGCCCGTTCTCCGGTGTTTGGAGCGCCGGGCTGACGCGTGAGATGACGGTAACGACGTAGCTTCCCCGCTCCGTCTGCCCTACGCGGATCTTGCGGACCTGCTCCACGGCCTGAGCAGGCTTGCGCGTATGCCAGACTGCCCGCTTTTCGATCGCCGCGCATGCCGCTGCCAACAAGAGGTCGCGCGCACGCTGCGCCACCTGCGCGTGCGCCTCGATCGGGAGCGAGCCATCGTCGAGATCCGGATCATCGATGCGAATGCGCACCACGTCGGCAAACGTAGTCAGGAGATCGGCATAGACCTGGGCCTGCGGTCGCGTTTCTGCCACCGCGACAGCCTGCACGACCTCCGCCATGCGCAGAGCATAGTCGGCCAACGCCGTGTCAAGCGGCACCACAGCCTCGAACTCCTCGGTGCCGACGGCGGTGGTCCATACCGAGGCGTTCTTGGCCGGGGCCGGCTGCTGCGTCCAGCCTCGCGACCGCAGATAGCTGGCCACCTCCAACGGGCGCAGGGCGCGCACCGCCTCGGGATCGCGCATCTCGGGACTCATGGCATTCCTCCCGCTGCAATCCGCTGCATGATGTCGCGGAGCTGGGTCGCGTTGAACGGCTGGCTGCGTGGCAGACGCACGGCGACGGTCGTTGTGTTGGCCACGGGGCGCGCGCCGCGCAGGGTGTGCCAATAGCCCGACCGTCGCAGGGCCAGTTCGCTCTCTGTGTAATGCGTCCAGTCCTGCACATGTTCGGGCACGATCACGACGACCAGAATCTTTGGTACAAGAAGGCATTCCTCCCGCAGATCATTGTAGTTCTTGATCTTGAGGTTGTAAGTCAGATACGTCTCGGCGGCCGTCTCGGCCGCGTGGCACTTGATCTGCAAGTCGAGTTTCGGCGACCGGACACTGCCGCCGCCGCCACGCTCCGAGAGCGTCAGGTCGATGCTGTCATCGTCGACGCTGGGAGTCGACCACGCGTACCCAGCCACCGCCGCCACGGCCTGGATGTACGCGCGGCTGTACTGCTCTTTCTGTGCGTTGATGTCCATCAGCGTCGGGCCCCTTCTGCACCTACCCTGCTGCGGACACTATGGACGGCCGCGGCGGCAGTTGTCAAGTGCCGCCGCGGCTTCGCGGCAAGATCTCCCGTGAGCTGATCTGACTTGGGCAATCGGAGACAGGGGAGGATGGGCGCTCGGTCATTCCGCGGAGCGGGAGGTCGATCTCGGTGGTCGTCTGGCGGAGTTGGTCCAGGAAGCGGAAGACATTCGGGCAGGGGCATGTTGTGGACCGTGTGGTGTGGGCTGCTCTGGTCTGATTTTAACGGCTGTCGCCTTTGCTCTTCCTCGAGGTGGATGAGGCGTCTGCAGTCCGGCGGGCCGGGTGAGTCGCCGACCCGACGAACGTCTGGCAGCGGCGGCTTACTACGCAGGAGAAGGCGTGACGACGGAGCAACCAACAGCTACAATTCGACTTGTGACGATTGGTTGCCGGCGCGCGGGGCGGCACACTTGCGGCCTGCAGGTGACAGGTATGAACTTCCTATAAGGAGTTCTGCAGAGGCCCACTGTCCATGATCAAGCTTTACAATCGCACTGGCAAGCAAACGCTCTATTGGGAAGCTTGGGACGCGGGCAATCGTTCGGTCACGATACATTGGGGTACGCTGGGAAAGACGGGCCGCAGCAAGAACGTCCGGATTCCAAGAGGCGAATCCGCCGATACCGTCATCGATCGCGAAAGCCAGGAACCGCGCACGAACGGCTACGAAGAAATCGACATCGGCGACCATGCACAGATCATCGTGCAATTCAAGACCGAAGATGCGTGGGGCGATACTGCCGACTTGGACAAACGCCACAAGGTGGAAGGCATCCTCAACGAATGCCTGGGATGGACGGGAAACGGCCACTGCGATGGTGGCGACATCGGCAGTGGCACGATCAATGCGTTTTCATTTGTCGTCGATCCCCATCTTGCAAGGGACACGATCGTCGCCGCCCTCAAAAAGGACAAGCTGATCGAAGGCGCGATCATCGCAATCGGCAACGAAGACGGTTACGAGGTATTGTGGCCGGAAGGCTTCGACGGAGAATTTTCGATCCTGTAATGCGGGCAGTGCCAGGGCGTGAGCCGGAGCGGCCTGCAACGCGGGTTTCAACATCGGAGTCTTCTGTTGGCCGGCCGATTACGGCTGTCATTCGGCCCGACGACCTTTCCCCGCTCCGACTTGAAAGAAACCCAGCCACAACGCCACCCGTCGTGTCGAGGCTGCCGAGCACGGGAGCAAGACTCCGAACCTGTTGAGAACTGCTCCGGACCGCTTGCGAGTTGCCGATTCAAGAAGTGGAGAACATTCCGCCGGTGGCATGTGGACAAGCATGGCATGTCCCGCTCTTTGTCCAGACGTCCTATTCTTGCCAGCTTCGTTGGTTATCACCTTTGGCCGCTCTAATCGCACCTCTTCGGGAGAGACCCCGGCTCTTTCACGGTGTCTGTTTCGTCCTGTGCCGGTTGACAGCTTGTCTTCCTGTTATTGACAGCCTGTCGTCTTCTTAGTTGCCCTAGGTGCATCCCGGGCAGTGACCCGCGGGTTGGTCCCGACGGGCGGCGGCACAGGCAACAGGCAGCTTTTCCCAAGCGCGCCGCCGGGAATCGCATCGAACGGGTTTGGCGTGCACCGGCAGGCAGATCCCGCTGCCGGCGGCATGGGCATTGCTCGTTGTGGCGTGCTCACGTACTTGCCACGTCTGCACAAGAGCGCAGACAGGGTGCTAGCACGCAGCAGATGCCTGTACGCAACGGATGTTGCACGGTCGAGCGTCAAGGCGGCGTGTGGCGGGCCGATGAGTGGTGCTTCTTGCCTGGTCGATGTAAGGATCAGGAGCACTCTCCAAGAAGAGAAAGAGAGAAGAAAGGAGGAAAGAACAAGGGATTCAGTTATCGCGATCAACGGCCGGACTGGAAGACAGGATTGTCCGTGTGGCTGCCAGTCGCGCCGGCGGTGCTTGCGCCGGCGTCCCGCCATCTCATCACCGCTTGCAAGCTCAGCCCCCGGGTTGCGTCACTCAACATCGCTCGACCGTCGCCAGCCTAGGCGGGATCAGCCGCAGACGGCGAAACGCGGCCGCACCCGGCACACGAATTCATCCAACAGGACACCCATCAGGATCAAACCACGAGGTGAAGCATGTCTAGACTCACTCACTCACGATGGCTCGCCGCGGCGGCGGCCGTCGCCCTGATTCTGCCTGCCAGCAGCGCGTCGGCGCAGCAGGACCGGCAGCAATCCCAAAAGCAGGACCAGCAGGCCAACCAGCGCCAGCAGCGCACGCAAGATCAGGAAGGTTCGAGCACACTGACATTGCCTGCCAGTCAGGATCTGGTGCGGTTGAGCGTCACCGGTGCCCAGGAGGTGCGCGTCGGAGAATCGAGTCACTTCGACATCGACGTGACCAACGTCTCTGACAACATCATGCTGCATGACGTCAAAGTCAGCCAGCAGATCCCGCAGGGAATGGAAATCGAGTCGTCACAGTTGCTGGGCGAGGGAGAAGAGCCAAGTCAGGCTCAGTCTGGACAGGGCCAGCAGAATCGAGAGCAGAGCCAGTCGAAACAGAATCAGCAGGGCCAGCAGCAGAAGGAGCGGGACCAGCAGGACCGGCAACGGAGCCAGCAGAGCGAGCAGCGTGAGTCGCAGGGATCGCAAAGCCAGGCTCAACAGAGAGACGACCAAGCCGCGGCTCAGCAGGAGGTCCAGCAGTCAGCCCGCGAGGCCAAGCAAGGCCAGGACGAGCAGGATCAAGATCAAGCGAGCCAGCAGGGGCAGGACCGCTCGGCTCAGAAGCAGCAGGCTCAGAAGCAGGACGGCCAGCAACAGGGCAGTTCACAGCAGGCACAGCAGCAAATGCAGGGCGGTAAGGCCACGTGGACCATTGACCGGCTTGCTCCGGGCGAGACGCGGACGATCCGCGTGACGGTTATCTCGGATCAGGAAGGGGAAGCCCGTGCGTGCCTGGCGGTCGAGTATCAGCCATCGCTGTGTCTGGTGACCCGATTCGTCAAGCCGGATCTGCAGCTCACCAAGCAAGGGCCTAAGGAGTCCGCCCTGTGCGAGCCGATCACCTGGCGGTACCAGTTGAAGAACACCGGCAGCGGCGCGACCGAGAAGGTGACCATCCGCGACCAGTTGCCTTCGGGACTGCAGACCCTCGAGGGCAAGAACGAGGTCACGTTCGAGGTCGAAAAGCTGGAGCCGAATCAGAGCCGGGATTTTGAGGCCCAACTGGTGGCGACGCGGAGCGGGAGTTTCGGGAGCCGCGCGGTGGCCGTTCAGAAGAACGGGGACCGAACCCAGTCGCAGCGGGTTGAGACCCAGTTCAATGCGGCCCGACTGGCCGTGAACATCAGCGGTCCCGGTGCGGAGAGCATCGGCGATCCGGTGACCTTCACCATCGAGGTGAAGAACCAGGGGGATGCGCCAGCGCTGCAGAGCGAACTGGTGTTGAACTACGAGGATCCGCTTGAGGTCGTCGGCACGTCGGACGTCCAGCGCATTGACCAGGAGGGGCGGGCCGAGCAGCGTCAGCAAGGCAAAGGCCAGAAGAACCAGGGCCAACAAAGCCAACAGGGCCAATCCAAGCAGGGTGGCCAGCAGAGCCAAAGCCAGCGCGGTCAGCAGCAGCCAACTCCTGCCGGCGGTCAACAGGACGACGATAATCAACAGACCTCCGACGAGCAGCGAGCTCAGCGACAGAACCAGCAGGCTCAACAGCAAGGCCAGCAGGATCAGCAGGGCCAGCAACAGGCCCAGCGAAGTCAGGAAGGCCAGCAAAACCAGCAAGATCAGCAGAAGAGCGACTCGCTGACTCGCCAGGTGGCCTGGAATCTGGGAACGCTGAAGCCTGGGGACACAGTCCGGGTAAAGGTGACGACGGTCGGACACGAGGGAGGCACGTTCAACATGAAAGCCGTCGCTTCGCACTACTGCGGCGTCGCCGATCGCGTTGAACAGTTGCAGATGACGAGCCAGACCCAGGCCTTCACCCAGCTGGAAGTGATCGCCCTGCCGGCGCTGCTGCTCAGTGTCGTCGATGTGGACGACCCAGTGGAAGTTGATGGGGAAATCAGCTATGGCATCCTGGTCAAGAACCAGGGCACTGCCACGGCGAACCATGTCCAACTGAAGGGGACGATGCCCGAGGAGTTGGAGTTTATTTCCGCCAAAGGCCAGACGGACGTTACGGCTGACGGGAAAACGCTCAACTTCCAGCCGATCGACCAGCTCGAGCCGAATGAGCAGGCGACTTACACGGTCAAGGCGCGGGCCAAGTCGGCCGGTAACATCCGCTTTCAGATCGACCTGACAAGCAAGACGTTCCAGCGGCCGACCACAGCCGAGGAGCCCACCACGGTTTACCAGGCCGCGGCGGACCAGCCCTCCACCACGCGCTAGCTCCGCTGGACTGGAATCGGGCGGGAGACGCGAGGTGATCTCGCTCGCCCATAGCTGAAGAAGCGTGAAACCTGCGGCCGCCCTCTTGGGTGGCCGCAGGCGTTTCTTGGCATGCCGTCGGCGGAGACCGCCTATGGCGCACGCACTCAAGATGGCGATTCGGCGTGGGTCCCCGACGCGGGCGCTTGTGAGCCACAGGAGTTGTGGCGATAATCGGCCCTATTCACCGTGGCTGCTTTGATTTCGCCCGCTCGTGGGTGTTCTTATTGGCGGTCAGGTTGATAAACCAAGATGCTTCGACGGTTCCCTCCGTGCAGTCGGGCTCCGGACCGAGCTTCGCTCGGTGGCGCGTGGCCCTCGTTGCGTCATCAGGCTGAAGCTCAATCAATCGCCCGGTGAGAGAAAGGAAGTTGGCATGGGATGGTTGTCTGTTCCGCGTGTGCTGTCGGCGCTATTGCTCGTGGGGATGATCGAGAGCGATTCGCTGGCAGCGACCGTGAAGGTCTACCCGGCGCCCCAGGGTGAGGAACTGTCTTCGGACTACACGGTGCGGGTCGAAGGGCAGGACACACCCGTGTATGTGGCGAAGGTCTCACCCGCCGATCCGCAGGCGCGCTGGAAGGGAATGGACGACAAGAAGAACTCGGCCGACTACTTCGAACAGGCGTCGTTCACCTATTTCGATTTCGCCGGCAGCGTGCGCATCGACATCACCTGCCGGGAAGCGGTCCAATCGGCCAAGGTCTTGCCTTCGTCGTACGGCATCACACCGAGCGTCAGCGGCCGCACGATCAGCATTCAGCTCGACACGCCGCGCCACCTGACGGTCGAAATCAACGGCACGTGGGTGGGGGCGCTGCACATCTTCGGGAATCCGCCGGAACGCGATGTGCCTCGTGCGGACGACCCCAACGTCATCTTCTACGGTCCCGGCATCCACGAGGTCGGCAGCCTCACCGTACCGAGCGGCAAAACCGTTTACGTCGCGGGGGGCGCGATCGTGCGGGGCGTGATCAAACCCGACGAGAAGTTCGGCATCAGCAGCTACAGCGGGCTGAAGACCTACGCGCCGACCTTCACGCTGAAAGGCGAGGGAATCGTGTTTCGCGGACGCGGGATCGTGGACGGGAGCCGCTCCACCACGCACGCGCGAAACCTGCTGGCTGTGCGCGGCCAGGACATCCAGATCGAAGGCGTGATCCTGCGGGACTCCAGCACCTGGACGATCCCCATCCGCCAGTCGGACCGGGTGGCGGTAAAGAACGTCAAGCTGCTCGGCTACCGCGCCAACTCGGACGGCATCGACATCTGCAACAGCCGCGACGTGACGGTGGACGGCTGCTTCATCCGCACGCTCGACGATCTCATCGTCGTGAAGTCGGATCGGGGCCAGGGTGAAGTGCGCAAGATCGTGGCCAAGAACTGCGTGCTCTGGAACGAGGTCGCCCACGCGCTGAGCGTCGGCGCAGAACTCCGCGAAAACGTGGACGACGTGCTGTTCACCGATTGCGACGTGATCCATGACCTGGGGCGGGAATGGACTCTGCGCGTGTACCACTGCGATGCGGCCCGCGTCAGCAATATCCGCTTCGAGAATATCCGGATCGAGGAAACGAAGCGGCTGATCTCGTTATGGATCGGCAAGGCCGTGTGGACGCGGGATGATGTCCGCGGACACATCGACCATGTCGTCTTCAAGGACGTTCGGGCGGTCGGCAAAGATCCTCGCGTGGAGTTCACCGGATTCAGCGATACGAATCTCGTCGAGAACGTGACGCTGGCCGGCGTGGTTATCAACGGCCGGCCCCTGAAGCCGGACCAGATCAAGTCGAACGCCTTCGTGCGGAGCGTGCAAGTGCTTCCGTAGGCCGCGAGGCGTATTGGTGCTCCACTCGATCGATCGGGGGTCGGCTGCAGACGCCAGCGGCTCGCTCCGCTGTTGCGACTGGTTTACGCATTCCGGCTTCACTACGTTCCGCAGTGCTCCCGTCGAAGTCAAAGGGCGTTCATCGCCGTTTTTGACCCGATGCGGTTGTTTCAGGCGTGCAGGGCCTTCGGGAAACGTTCGACGACGGTCCGCAGTTCCACGCCGAGGGCTTCCAGGATACGGTTGGCCCGCTCGACGGTGATCCCGTGATACTCGTTCCGCTCGTCCCGCGACACCTGCGTCTCGTGGACGCCTAGCCGCTCGGCGAGTTCACGCTGGCTCAGACCTCCGGCGATCCTCGCGGCGATGAGCAGGCGTCCCAAACCGGAGAAGTTGCGGATCTCGTCGAATTCCCCGCGCTTCAGCCGCTCGTAACTCTCGACCTCCTCTTTCAGTTGTTCGTGGAACGACAACAGCGGGTCCATCGCCCGCTTGATCTCCACGCGGCTCAAGTCCATTTCTTCCAGCTTCACCCGGTGGTCAGCCAGCCGTCGTTCCTCGTCGCGGATTCGCTTGACCGCCTCGCGGTATTCTGATTCGTTGCGTATCATTGGCCGCCTCCTATTTCTACGATTCCGCGCGGCTTTCCGTCCCGCCGCGAGCGGCGAAACGCCGAGGGAAACTCCAGTTCGTGCCCATGCTCGTCGCGAATGCCGCACAACTGCCCGTAATGGGGATAAAGCTCGACGCGGTAGACGTGCCACATCGGTAGCTGTCGCTTTGGATATCCGCGAAAGGGCCGCCGGCTGGCCGGGTCCCACGTCCACACCTTGTGCGGATCGAGGAGATTCAACTCTCGCTGGAGTTCGCCGCTGGCGAGCCTCTTCAGGTCACATACGAAGTACCCATCGATGTCGTTGGGGTGCTCCTTGTCCTCAACAAACGAGCCGTCGATGAAGACCTCCACAACGCCCACCTGCCAAAGCTGCCGCACAAGGACCGACAAATTCTCCACCAGTTGCCGGCGCCACGCCGTGTCCCAATAAGGGTAGTGCTGCGAATCCCGCGGCCCAACGACCAACAGCGATTGCGCAAGTTCCTCCAAGGTGAGAAGAAAATCGCCCGGAGGAAGCAGGCCGTTGGCGTTGAATTCCGGCAGTACCCTCTTCGGTCGGCTCATATAGACATTCTAGTCTAGCTTTACTTGTAGATCAAGCGCAATCGCCGGCGATGCGCCGATACGGCCGTGTTCCAATCGCGCGACAGACCTCCGGCTGCCCCAGCGGTCGGCGGATCGCTCCGCTGGCGCGAATGGTGAGTCGAAGGCGAGCAGGCGGGGGGCGGTTCGCTGGGCGAATTCCTTCGGAGGCGAGCTTCGCTGTGATCTCCTCGAATGGAAACATGCCCGGTGAACCGTGGAGAAACGGGAGTAACCCCCTCTTTGGCGAGGGAAGAATTGGTGATTGGGGACGAATATCATTGCGTCGAGGGAGTCGGCTTGGTAGCGATAGAGGGGAGTGACCCTGTGGGGTGAATCGCGACGGAGCCGGCAATTGGGGAGAGGGGCCGCCGCGCCGGGGGGGCACTGTCGGGGCGAAAACAACAAACAGGTGGGGGCGATGCTTGAACTCATCCGGGAAAGCTTTTCGCTGGTCAACCTGCCGTACACCGTCCTCCTGTTGATGGTGATCGTCTACTGGGGGCTCTACGTGTTGGGGGCGGTGGGCTCCGACGTGCTCGAGTCGGCCGGCCTGGACATCGACGCCGACGCGGACGTCGACGCGGATGTCGACGGCGAATCGGGCGAGGGGGCCGGTTGGCTGCCGCGGTTCCTCTACATCGGCCAGTTGCCGGTGACGTTTATCGCGAGCGTGCTTATCGTGTGGATGTGGGTGCTGTCGGTGCTGGCGAACCATTGGCTGGAGAACTCGCGATGGTGGGTCGCGCTGGCGATGTTCCCGCCCATCGCGCTGGTGGCGGCCGTGCTCACCAAGACGGTTATCGCGCCGTTTGCCCCGATGTTGCGGAAGGTGTTCGACGACTCGGGGGATGTGGTGGAGGTTGTGGGCAAGCGGTGCGTGATCCGGTCGCTTTCGGCCACACCCGAATACGGCCAGGCGGAGATCGCCACCGGCGGCGCGCCCTTGTTGATCAACGTCAGGACGTCGCCCGGAGTGACGCTCCGGCAGGACGAAGAAGCCGTGATATACGAATACGACGAAGCCAAAGGCGCCTACGTGGTCGCCCGATTCGACACCCTTGAGCCCCCGGCGGAGAAGACAACATGGGATTCGTAGAATCGATGAGCCTTGTGCTCATCTTCGTGGCCATCCTGCTGGCGATTGGCCTGATCTCGCTCATCCTGCGGTCGTACCGCAAGGTGGAGCAGGGAACGGCGCTGATCGTGACGGGGGGGCCGCAGCCGACGGTTCACTTTTCGAAGGCGATTGTCTGGCCGATCGTCCGCCAGGCGGAGGTGATGGACCTCTCGCTGCGGCGGATCGAGATCTACCGGCATGGCTCGGAAGGGCTGGTCTGCAAGGACAATGTGCGGGCCGACATCAAGGTGGCCTTCTTCCTGCGGGTGAACAACACGCCGGAGGATGTGCTCAAGGTGGCGCAGTCGGTGGGAGCCAGGCGGGCATCGCAGATCCAGCAGTTGGTGGAGCTGTTCGACGCCAAGTTTTCGGAAGCCCTGAAGACGGTGGGCAAGCATTTCGACTTCGTCGAGCTTTACACCTCGCGCGACAGCCTCAAGGAGCAGATTCTCAAGCTCATCGGCCGCGATCTGAACGGGTATATCCTCGACGACGTGGCGATCGACTACCTGGAGCAGACGCCGGTCGAGTTGCTCAACCCGAACAATATTCTTGATGCGGAAGGTATCAAGAAGATCACCGACCTGACGGCCCAGCAGCAGATTTTGGCCAACCAGATTTCGCGCGACAAGGAAAAGACGATCAAGAAGCAGGACGTGGAGGCCCGTGAGGCGGTGCTGGAACTGGAGCGCCAGCAGAGCGAGGCCGAGGAGAAGCAGCACCGGGAGATTGCCACGATGGCGGCCCGCGAGCGGGCCGAGGCGGCGAAAGTCGAGCAGGAAGAGCGGCTCAAGGCCGAGCGGGCGCGGATTGCCACCGAGGAAGAGGTTTCGATCGCCGACCAGAACCGTCTGCGGCAGGTGCTCGTCGCGCAAAGAAACAAGGAACGGACCGACCATGTCGAGATCGAGCGGATCGAGCGAGACCGTTTGCTGGAAGTGACCGAGCGCGAACGGGTGGTGTCGCTCGCGCAGATCGAGAAGGAGAAGGCGGTCGAGACCGAACGCCGAGCGATCCAGGAGGTGATTCGCGAACGGGTGATGGTCGAGCGGGCAGTGGTCGAGGAAGAGGAGAAGATCAAGGACACGCGGGACGTGGCGACTGCTGAACGGGCCCGCCGCGTGGCGATCGTGGCGGCCGAGCAGAAGGCGCAAGAGGCCCTGGTGAAGGAAACGAAGGCGGCCGAGGCGGCACGCGATGCCGCGAAGTACCGCGCCGAACAGGAAGTGATTGCCGCCGAAGCGCGGCGCGATGCCGCCGAGCGCGACGCGGCGGCCAAGCGTACTCTCGCCGAAGGCATCACCGCGGAGGAGGCCGCGATGGGTCTGGCCGAGGCGCAGATCATCGAAAAGAAGGCGGTGGCCGAGGCGAAGGGGCTGGAGGCCAAGGCGGACGCCATCGAGCGCCAGGGCGCGGCGGAGGCGAGCGTGCTGGAGCGCAAGGCGGTGGCCGAGGCGAAGGGGCTGGAGGCCAAGGCCGCGGCCACGGAGAAGCAAGGCGCCGCGGAGGCGAGCGTGCTGGGGCAGAAGCTGGCCGCCGAGGCGACCGGAATTCGCGACAAGGCCGAGGCGATGAAGCAATTCCACGAGGCCGGCAAGGAGCACGAGGAATTCAAGCTCCGGCTGGAGAAGCAGAAGGAGATCGAGCTGGCCGCAATCCAGGCGCAGCGCGACATCGCCCACGAGCAGGCCGGCATTATGGGCAAAGCCCTCGAGTCGGCCCACATCGACATCGTGGGAGGCGAAGGGGAGTTTTTCCAGCAGATCACCGGCGCGATCGCCTCGGGAAAGACGGTCGATCGCTGGGTCGGCAACAGCCGCGTGCTGAGCGACGTGAAGAGCACGTTTTTCAACGGCGAGGCGGGGCATTTCGAGAAGCAGTTGGCCGGCTTCGTCCGCAAGTTCAACATCAACACCGACGACGTGAAGAACCTTTCGATCGCCGCGCTGATCGGCAAGCTGATGGGGATGACCGAGGACGAGCCGATCCGCAAGCAGTTGCGGTCGCTGCTGGACCAGGTGCGCGCCGCGGGCGTAGCCGACAGCCCGGCGAAGGGGATTAAGGAAGAGTAGGAGTGTCGAAGGGTATGGCGGGTGTGTTTTCAAGCCGCGAAGCGGCGGAAGCCGGTAGCCAGGGGCGTGAGCCCCTGGCCATCGCATCGGTATGCACCGCGAGCCCCGGAGGGGCGACAGACAGCCACGGGCCCCACCTCTATCGCCCCTTCGGGGCTTACCGGTTCTGTGGAATTTCGTTCCAGGGGCTTACGCCCCTGGCTATCGGCTGTCACCCCTGCGGGGTTATCCGGATTCGCGTGCGCTCCTTCGGGGCTGAAAGCGCCAATGTCGCTATCAGGATCGAGGCTGCATGGCTAACGACGTCGAGAGGCAATCGCCGGTGAGTCCGCCGGAAGCGGAGATGGAGCACGGCACGTACGAGGTGATCCGCAACCGGCTGGCGGCGGCCGGGCGGGAACTGCGCAGCCGGCTGGAGCAGCTCAATGCCGCCCGGAAGTCGGTATTCGGCGCGATTGAGACAAGGCTGCTGGCGACCGAACGGGTGACGACCGAGCACCACTGCGCGCCGCGCGACATGACGCCGCTGGGGAACCGGTTTCTTTTCGGCTACAACGTGCACCTGGGCCTGAAGTCGGTTGCCGAGCCGAAGGATGTGCTGGCAGCGTATGAGTTCCGCGACCACACCTTCCACTCGCTGCCGCTGGAGCTGATTGCCGACGAGCGATTCCACCGCGAGTTTGCCGAGCTCTACAAGTACTACCGCAAAGCGCGGTTCGCCGAGTTCGCCCGGCTGGGACCGCACCTCTACATGGTGTTCCGCGTCGGCGACGACGCCCGCGATGTGAAGACGTTCAAGTGGCTCGTCGAGGGCGACAAGCTCATCTACATGGGCAACCGCAGCGAGCACGAGGTCCGCTTGCCGTCCCAGCACGAGTTCAACTGGACGCGAACCCACCGCGACATGCACGCCAAGGGGCTGCACCCGCATGTGAACATCGAAGACCGCGTGTTTGTCGAGACTGTCGGGGGTGATCTTACCATCAAGGTGGAAAACAACACCGACTCGGGCGAGGGCATCTACCGCGAGCCGGTCGATGATCCGGATCAGACGCTCGACGACGCCGAGATCTTCTACGCGATCATCGGCAACCTAATCCTGCTCAAGGTGCGGCCTTACCAGGAGCCGAGATACCGCTACCTGGTCTTCAGCGAGAAGGTCCAGGCGGTGTACCGGCTCGACGCCATCGAGCATGCCTGCCTGCTGCTGCCGGAAGACCAGGGGATCGTGTTTCCCAACGGCTACGTGCTGCAGACGGGCGAGTGCAAGATCTTCGAAAGCCAGCCGGCGGAGCTCGCGTTCCGCCAACGGGTGCAGTCGCCCAACGGCGAGGACAACCTGTTCGTATTCTATCACCGCGACGGCATCTACTCGCTGCTGCCCTACAACATCATCGAACAGAAGGTGGATACGCCGATGCTGTGCAACGGCTATGCCCTGTTCGAAAGCGGCGAACTGGTGTACTTCAAGGCTCAGGACGAGCCGCAGCGGCACCACGCGCTGCAGATCTGGCAGACGCCGTTTGTCGGCCCCGACTACCAGATTCCCTCACAGAGCGACTCGTATCTCTACAAGGTGGGCAATCGCGACATCGTGCGCGGCATGGCCGAGTGCCGCGAGGTGCTCGCGCTGCTGGCGAAGGAAGACACCTATGTCAACCTGTTCGTCGACTTGGCCCGGCGGACCGCCGACATCCTCGACAGCTACCACTGGCTCGACCATGCCGAGGCGTACAACCTGCGCGAGATCCTCGTGCAGATCAGGGACGCGGCCCAGGCGGCGATCAGCGAGTATGAGAAGGTCGCCGCGGTCCGCCGCAGCACGGCCGAACAACTCAAGCAGGTCTCCAGCAAGACACGGCAGGCGATCGCCGCGGCGCGGTCGCGACGGTTCGAGGTAATCGGCGACTACGTGACTTCACTGGGCGAACTGCGAACGGTCCGCGGAGAACTGGTTGCGCTGCGAAGCCTGCGGTACATCGACCGCCCGCAGGTCGACGCCCTCGAAGAGGAGGTCCGCCAGCAGTCGGAACGCCTGGCCCGCGATGCGGTGACATTCCTGCTCAAACCCGAAGCACTGTCGCCGTACGAGTCGGCGGTCGAGGGATACCGATCGAGGATCGCCGGACTGGAGAAGGTGGCCGATGCAAGGAAGCTCGAGGAGGAGATCGGCGCGGGCTCGCGCGAATTGGAGATGCTTACCGAGGTGGTGAGCAACCTCAAGATCGATGATGCCACTCAGCGGACGACGATCATCGATCGTATCTCGGCCATCTACTCGCGGATCAACCAGGTGCGGGCGGCGCTGAAGACCCGGTCGGGCGAGCTGATGAAGGTCGAGGGGCAGGCCGAATTCACTTCGCAGCTCAAGCTCATCAGCCAGAGCATCGTCGGCTACCTCGACGCCTGCGACACGCCGGAGCGGTGCGACGAGTACCTCACCAAGATGCTCGTGCAGGTCGAGGAGCTGGAAGGCCGCTTCGCGGAGTTCGACGAGTTCGTCGTAGCGCTGGCCGAGAAACGCGAGGAGATCTACGCCGCCTTCGAGAGCCGCAAGCTGCAACTGGTCGAGGCGCGCAACCGCCGCGCGACCGCGCTAGCAGCCGCGGCCGATCGGATCCTCAAGGGGATCAAGGGGCGCGTCGACCAACTGCAGGCGGTGAGCGAGATCCACGGCTACTATGCCTCGGACCTGATGATCGAGAAGGTCCGCGACATCGTCCGCCAACTGGCGGAACTGGGGGACACGGTCAAGGTCGACGACATCGAGAGCCGCCTGACGACGATTCGCGAAGACGCCGTCCGCCAGCTCAAGGATCGCCAGGATCTCTACGAAGACGGCAAGCAGGTGCTCCGCTTCGGCAACCACCGCTTCTCGGTGAATCGCCAGGTATTCGACCTGACGACGGTGCTTCGCGACGGCGAGATGTATTTCCATCTTACGGGCACCAACTACTTCGACCGCATCACCGAGCCGGAGTTTCTCGCCACCTGTGAGGTCTGGTCACAGGAAGTCGTTTCCGAGACGGCTGAAGTATATCGCGGCGAGTACCTGGCGTATCAGATTCTCCGCGCGCTCGATGGAGGCGACGCGGCCGAGATGGAGCGGCTTCGCCAGGCCGACGAGGCGCAGCTTACGGCGTACGTCCAGCAATTCATGGCCTCGCGCTACGACGAGGCCTATGTGAAAGGCGTCCACGACCACGACGCGGCGAAGCTGCTGCGCGTATTGCTCGAACTGCGGGCGACGGCCGGACTGTTGCGATACCACCCGCGGGCGAGGGCATTGGCCCGCGTCTTCTGGCACCAGTTTCCCGATCCTGATCGCCGCGAGCGGATTGCCGCGCAGCTTCGGGGGTTCGGCGCTGCGAGACAACTGTTTCCGGGAACCGAAGCCGACGCGCATTACGTGGCTGAGCTGGCGGAGCTGATCGGCAAGTTCGCCGCCGACACCCGGTTGTTTGACGTTGACCTGTCGGCGCAGGCGGCCGAGTACCTGTTCGAGGAGCTGACGGGCGGAAGCCCGTTCATCATCAGCGGGGCCGCTCGGGACCTGTATCAGGCGTTCCAGGATCATCTCAAAGAGCGGAATGCCCTGGAGGGTTTTCGGGCCGCAGTGGAGTCGGTGCGGTCCGACGGCGCCACCGCATTCCGATTAGCGCGCGACTGGATCGAGGCTTTCCTGGCAACCCGAAACGAAGCGATCAATCGCGACTACGCCGACAAGCTGGCCGCGCTGGTGCTCGCCGGCATGCCGGAGGGCGGGCCGGTGATCGAAGCAGCCGTTGTTCAGGATGTGCCGGGCATGGTGGGCAATCACCCGCTCATCCAAGGCAGCACGTACCGGCTCGACTACAGCGATTTCCTGCTCAAACTGGAACGTTACCAGGCCCGCGTCGTGCCGCAGTTCGAAGCCTTCCGGCGGCAGAAGCAGTTGCTGCTGGAACGGGAGCGGGAGCGAATGCGGCTTGATGAGTTCCGCCCCCGCGTGCTGACTTCATTTGTCCGCAACAAGCTCATCGATGAAGTGTATCTGCCGCTGGTGGGCGACAACCTGGCGAAACAGCTCGGCGTGGTGGGCGAGCAGAAGCGGACCGACCGCATGGGCCTGCTGCTCGTCATTTCGCCGCCCGGTTATGGCAAGACGACCCTGATGGAGTACATCGCCAACCGGCTGGGGATCGTCTTCATGAAGATCAACGGCCCGGCTCTGGGGCACCAGGTTACGTCGCTCGATCCAGCGGAGACATCGAACGCCGCGGCCCGTGAGGAAATCGAGAAGTTCAACCTGGCGTTCGAGATGGGCGACAACGTGATGATCTATCTCGACGACATCCAGCACTGCAACCCGGAGCTGTTGCAGAAGTTCATTTCGCTCTGCGACGCGCAGCGGAAGGTCGAGGGCGTCTATCGCGGCCGCACGCGGACCTACGATCTCCGCGGCAAGAAGGTGGCCGTGGTGATGGCGGGCAACCCGTACACCGAGAGCGGTGAGAAGTTCAGGATTCCCGACATGCTGGCGAACCGGGCGGACACGTACAACCTCGGCGAGATCATCGGTCCCAAGGCCGACCTGTTCGAGATGAGCTACCTGGAGAACGCGCTGACCTCCAACCCAGTGCTCGCCAGGCTCGCCAGCCGCAGCCAGAAAGACGTCTATGCGATCATCCGGATGGCCGAGACCAACTCGCAGGAAGGAGTGGAGTTGGAGGCCTCGTACTCCCTGGCCGAAGTGAACGAGATGGTCGAAGTGATGCGCAAGCTGATGCGCGTCCGCGACGTGGTGCTCCGGGTGAACCAGGAGTACATCCGCTCGGCGGCCACCGCCGATGAGTACCGCACCGAGCCTCCGTTCCGGCTCCAGGGCTCGTACCGCAACATGAACCGGATCGCCGAGCGGGTGGTCGCGATCATGACCCGGCAGGAGCTCGACGACCTGATCCGGGCCAGTTACACCAACGACGCCCAGACGCTGACCACCGGCGCCGAATCGAACCTGCTGAAATTCAAGGAGCTGACCGGGCGGCTCAACGCACAGGAGGCAGCGCGTTGGGAGGAGATCAAGAAGACGTACCGCCGCAACGTGCAGCTTCGCGGCGTGGGCGAAGATGAGAAGTTTGGCCAGCTCATCGTCCAGCTCACAAGTTTCAGCGACGGCCTGGACCAGATCCGCCAGACGCTCTCGGCCGGGATGGCCCGGATGCTTGACGAGCAGGCCCGGACGGCGAACGGCGATGGCAAGGTGGTCACCGCCGCTTTCGCACCGCAGACGCTCGACAGCCTGGCGAGCCTGGTGCGGGAGTCTCTCACCGCCATCGAGGAGGCGGCGCGCCCCGCTCCGGCGCCGAGCGGGCCGCCCGAAGTGCACATCGTCAGCCGGGTGCCCTCGGCCATTCTCAACGTTCTCCGCCAGCAGTTTCGCCTCATGCACGGCTGGCTCGAGCCGCTGCGCCGGCAGTCGCAACGGCAGGACCAGACGCTCCAGTCGCTCGAGCAACTGGTCCAGGAGAACCTCGCCAGCCTTCGCGATCTGATCTCGCGACTGGAGGAGTCGGCCCGCACGGGGAATGGGGGCACTGCCGGGCCGGCGGAGCACCGGCTTGATTCGCCGTCGGAATGATTGGCTCG
The DNA here is from genome assembly GCA_040766885.1 of Thermoguttaceae bacterium. Taxonomy (GTDB): domain Bacteria; phylum Planctomycetota; class Planctomycetia; order Pirellulales; family Thermoguttaceae; genus JAXGPP01. The sequence goes on from JAXGPP010000002.1 coordinate 264,165, forward strand.
CGAGCGGTTGCCGCGTAAGATGCATCGCCGGGCCGGCACGGGTTTCGGTCTGGACATGATCTACCGCGAGCCAAGAACCCCACATGAAGACCGCCTTCCTTTCAAGCTTGGTCACTCTACTGGCAACTGCCCTTGTTCTGACCGCGCGTAGCGCCGCTGCCGACGACAACTGGCCACAGTTCCGCGGTCCCGGGGCACGGGGCATCAGCGACCATCCGGGTTTGCCCGGCCAGTGGTCGGCCACCGAAAATGTCGCCTGGAAGACCGACCTGCCGGGCCGAGGCTGGTCGTCGCCGATCGTCTGGGGTGACCGTGTGTTTCTCACCACGGCGATCAACAAGGGGGATGCCGAGGCGCCCAAGCAAGGGCTCTACCTCGGCGGTGAGCGGCCGACTCCCGAGGCCGAGCACGAGTGGAAAGTGTTCTGCCTCGCGCTGGACGATGGTAGCGTGCTCTGGGAGAGGACAGTGCATCGCGGCAAGCCCGCGACGTCCATCCACCTCAAGAACAGCTACGCCTCCGAGACGCCGGTGACGGACGGCCAGCGGGTTTACGCCTACTTCGGCAATATCGGACTGTTCGCTCTCGATTTCGAGGGCGAACTCGTCTGGTCGAAGCGCTTCGAGCCGCGCGAGACTCGCGAAGGCTGGGGCATGGCGGCCTCGCCGGCCCTCTGGGGCGATCGGATCTACATCGTCAACGACAACGAGGAGCAGTCGTACCTCGTGGCGATCGACAAGCACAGCGGCGAAGAGGCGTGGCGGGTCGACCGTGACGAGAAGAGCAACTGGTCGACCCCGTACGTCTGGCAGAACGAGCTACGGACGGAGATCGTCACGCCGGGCACCGGCAAGACGCGGTCGTACGACCTGGAGGGGAATCTTTTGTGGTGGTTCGAGGGCATGTCGGGGATCACGATCGCGACACCCTACGCCGATAACGGCCTGCTGTACATCACTTCGGGCTTCGTCGCCAGTCCGCAGCGGCCGATCTATGCGATCCGTCCGGGCGGCAAAGGCGACATCACGCTGGCCGAGGGCGCCACTTCCAGCGAGCACATCGCCTGGTGCCAGCCCATGGCGGCCCCCTACAACCCAAGCACGCTCGTCTACCAGGGCCGGCTCCACGTGCTGTACGACCGCGGCATCGTGGCCTGCTACGACGCCAAGACCGGGGCGGAAATCTACGGCCGCCAGCGGATCCCCGGCGGCGGCAACTTCACGGCCAGCCCGTGGGCTTACGACGATAAGGTGTTCTGCCTAAGCGAGGGCGGCACGACGTTCGTGCTGCGGGCCGGTGACACGCTCGAAGTGCTGCACACGAATACCTTGGCCGAGGACGACATGGCCCTGGCCACCCCTGCCATGGCCGGCGACCGATTGCTGCTGCGGACTGCGCCGCGGCTGTACTGCATCCGCGCGGCAGGCAACAAGTAGATCAGGCACTTGCGACGGGGGGCGACCGCCTCCATGATGCGTCCCGCGACGAGAAACATCCTGCTCTTCGTCGTCGCCGCGGTCGCCCTCCCCGTGGCATGGTTCTACGCCCGTCCGTCCTGGTTCTCCTCGGCGGGCTGGTCGCCCTCAACGTGTTCATCTGGACGGCACTTGCCGCGGCTCAGCTTGTCAACCGCATTCGTTTCGGCGCCTCGATGACGTTCGACGAGATCCTGGCCGAGAGCGATCCGGTTCGCAGACTGCGGCTGATCCGCTACCATTTTGGCTGGTCGCCGGCCAAGATCGCCGACGAGTTGAATCGCCGCGGAGTCACCAATCAAGGACTGCCATGGCGAGAGGATGACGTGCGGCAGACCGTGAAGCGGATCGGCGGAAGTCTATAGGGCACGCGTCCGGGCCGGCCGGCCATTGAGACCTCACCTCCGGCTACGTGGCCGCCTCGTCCGGCGGCCAGCCGCTTCCTACTGCTTCTGTTCCAACAGGTACAAGAACACCTCGGCGGCGTGCCAGGTGTGCGGGGCGGCGAGACGCTCGACCGTGTATTGCTCGGAGACGACCCGCATGCCGTCGTATTTCGCCTGGCTGGCCCGCTGCTCCCAGGTCAACGGGTAGTCGCGGTTGCTGATCGGGCTTCGCTTCGCGCCGTGGAAGTGGTCGCAGGCCCAGCCGAGATACGGGTAGGCGTCGCGGTCGTCGGCATCGGTGCCGGGCACGTAGCGGTCCTTGTAGGCCCACCAGACCAGGGCCGAGTAGGAGTCCGATACCTCAGGCACGACGTAAGCATCGTCGAACCCCAGTGATGAAAGGCCGAACTTAGCCCATTTCGTCTGGTAAGCTGGATGTTCGGCGAAATCAGAGCGTCCGTTGATGTACTTGCCGCCGGGGCCATCCACCTCGAACCGCGGTAACTCCGCGAGGACCTTCGCAACCAGCGGATGGTTGCGGTCGGCGACGAGCGAGATCAGGTAGAGCGCCTGGCCGAGGTTGTCGGCCTCGGTCTCGCCGCCGTTATTGCGGTCATAGGGCTCGGTCAGGCTGAGCACCCAATCGCGGATCACATCCAGGTTGCCCGTGGCCTTGAAACCCATGGCCATCATCGCCCCGTCGCGGTACCAGGGCTTCGGGTAGACGAAGTAGTTGGGCACGGGCTTGCCGTCGATCACGTTGACCAGCAGTTCCTGATGCAGCACACGCATCACGTGCGGGTAGCGGTACTCGCCAAAGGCGGGCAGACGCAGCGGTTGCCGCGTCCCCGCGATGGCTTCGCGCCGGCCGTTCTCTTCGACCCAAACCGCCTGCTCGTCTTCGACGATGGAGACCTGTCGGCCGTCGCCCGTTTCGACCCACACTCCATAGTCGGGCGGCACAATAGTCTCGTGCTTCAGGGGCCATTGGCGAACGGCCCTGCCGCTCACCGGATCGATCAAGGCCCCCGACTTGTACAGGAGCTTGGTCCGCGGGCCCATGCCGAAGAGGAAGAAGGGGATGTCGGGCAGCGAGCGAGCGCCGCCGAATTCGCGCCGGAACCGGTCCAGTTCTTCGCGATATTCGGCCAGCCGCTGACGCTCCCGACCAGTGCCGAGTTCCACCTTCTCGAACGCGCCTGGTGGCGGAGAGTCCCGAGCAGCATCATCGAGCACCAGCACCCAATCGTCGTCTTCCCCGCTCGTGGGCGGCGTGAAACTCCGCGCCTCGCGCGTGGGATACGTCCCGGCCTCTGTCGCCGCACCCGTTCGCGGATCGAACCACCAAGCTTTCACCTGGGGGCCGGCGATCCGGTCCATGCGGACCGCGGCCGGTTTGCCGGTAGGAAAGTAGAGCATGGCATAGCTGCCGTCGGAGGAGCGAGTGGCGGCCACATGGTCGAGGTCTCCGCCCAGTTGGTCGGCGACGAGCGACTGATCAGGCACTCGGTTCAGGAAGGGCCTCGACTGGATGAGCGCCTTGAGATGGGCCATCTGGCGCGCGCCGGGGGCGTCGAGTGATTCGTACCAGGGGATGTCGGCGCCATACCGCAGCGACTCGCCCTCGCGAACCCAGCCGATATAGCTGCGGTGGCCGTAGGTGAACCCGAATCCGCCGGCAAAGACGCTCCAGTAGGCCGCCTTGCGGACGTGCCAGGGCTGAATCCGCTTGTCGAGTTCCTTGGGGCGGCCGAGATCGACCGAGTACTCGTAGGCGACTTCGGCCTCGAGCGTGGGCTTGGGCGGTTCTTTGGCATAGTCGGCGGCGACGGTCTTGTAGTTCGTGAACACGAAATGGCTCGTCGTCTGGATCATGTTGAAATCGAGCCAGTCCTCGCGGTGCAGGAGTCGAGAGGACGATTGCCCGCCGCCCCGCGGATGGTAGGTCATGAGCGTCGAGGCGTAGTCGGCCTTGCCGTCGAAGCGATCGATCCCGCCGGCACCGTCGGCAATCCCTTCGGCGATGGCCCGGGTGGCGACCAGTCGCGGCGGATGGTCCACATCGCGGTCGCGCTGCCGGTTGGGGTCGCCGCCGAGCACCCAGACGATGTGCGGTTCATTGCGGTAGCGGTTGCCGATGAAGTGGCCGTAGCGATAGGCCACCGCAGGGTCTTCGATCAGCGGATCGTCGTTCGGGACGCTATCGAACCAGGTGGGCAGTAGCGCGAGATAGAGGCCGTGCGTTTTCGCCTGGGCGATGAACCAGTCGGCCATGTCCCAATAGTCGTTGTCCGGCCCGTCGACGATCCGGGGTCGGTCGAAGCGACTGCTGACGAACGCCTTGTGGCCATACGCATTGGCGCTTGCCGCGTCACTGGCCAACTGGCACTGGATGATGTTGAATCCTTGCCTCGCTCGGGTTTCGAAGAACTTGCGCACGGAAGGCTGGTCCGGCGAGTCGTCGCGAGTGCATTTCTGCACGACCGTCCATGCGGTGTCGCCCAGCCAGAACAGCGGCGTGCCGTCCGACTTCACCAAAAACCGCCGGTTCTCGCTGACATGTAGCGGTTGCGGTGCGGCGGTTGGGCCAGTTGCACTTGCGTGCTCGACGAAAAAGGCGTGCGTGACCAGCCAAAGCAGGATGAGCGGCAGACGCATCGCGGGCCAGACGTTGTCTCGAGTTGACATGAGGCGACTCATTCAGCGATGTGGATTACCTATGAACGCGCTTGGCGCCCCCTCGTTTCTTTGCCCCGCGGCTTCTCCTGAAGACACCCGGAAAAGAGCTGACGCGGTAGGTGACCTCCCCGTCGCGGACTTTGCGTGCCAGGGCGATCAGGTATTTCGCATCGGAATCGTCCATGGGGTAGAAGGTGCGAATGAACCCTTGCCTAAACTGCGGGAGGATGGCAACGCGGCTGTCTCCCTTCTTGAGCGGATACATCCTGACCCCTAATGCCTCGTCCGCGCGGAATAACATGTATCCGTCTCGATCCCATTCGATCAGGCTGGCTATCCCTACAAGCGTGTTCTCGTCCGTTTGGTAGGCGAGAACGCGGTCGCCAACCACGAGTTCATCCGAGCCGACGATATCGCAGTCTCCAAAATCGAAGAGCTCACCAGAGGCAAGTGAGTTGGTGAAGTGTGGTTCCCATGCTCCACGGTAGTTGAACTCACTGGACCGGTTGCACTTATAGACCCACCAAGCCATTGCGAGACCCTCCTTTCGGGCCAGTTACTCGACCAAGAGTGTGTGGATAATTTAGACGGATTGGCTGCTTGCTGGAACTCTTCCCCAACTTCCGGAAGCGGTTTCCCGTGGCTGATCCACGGATTCCCGCGTGTGGGCACCGCGGGGTTTGTTTTGAGAATGGTTCTCAGCTAGTTGCAACTGGATTGCGACTCGCGCTTTGCGACCGAACTTCCGGCCATCCGCAGACTCGGCACACGCATTGCTAACAGGGTCGGCGACATCCTGAGCGGCCGTGTGGCCGTCGATCGAAACAAACGGAGGAGCCGATGATTGCTCACTCGTCCGAGAAGCGCGGCGCCGACTTCCTGCACGAAGTCATTGAAGAGACGCCGGGCGGAGAGCGGCTGGTGCACTGCCTGCAGTGCGGAAGCTGCGGCGGAAGCTGCCCCAGCGGTCCCGACATGCAGTACACGCCGCGGACCCTGTTCGCCATGATCAACTCGAACATGCGCGAGGAGGTGCTCAAGGCGAATACCCAGTGGTACTGCGTCTCCTGCTACTTCTGCACCACCCGGTGCCCGCAGCAGATCCCGATCACCGACATCATGTACAGCCTGAAGCGGATCGCGATCCGCGAGGGGATGGCCAAGGACACCGACGCCCCGGCGCTGGCCAAGACGTTCACCGACTATGTGGACAAGTACGGCCGGGCATTCGAGCTTGGGCTGGCGAGCCGTTTCTACATGCTCAACAAGCCCTTCGCCATGCTCAAGATGGCCCCGATGGGCCTCTCGATGTTCGCTCGCGGCCGCATGGCGTTCACGCCCACCAAAATCAAGAAGGTCGCGCAGCTCCAGGCCATCATCAACAAAGCCCGCGAGATTGGGGGTGGAAAGTGAAATACGCGTACTATCCCGGCTGCTCGTTGGAATGCAACGCGGCCTCTTACGACCACTCGACCCGAGCGGTGGCCGACCTGTTGGGTATCAAGCTCCTGGAGATCGACGACTGGAACTGCTGCGGGGCGACCGAGTACTTCTCGCAGAACGAACTGGTCGCGTCGTCGGTGATCGCCCGCAACCTGGCCCTGGTCGACTCGAGCCTCGACCAGCTCGTCGCCCCTTGCGCCGCCTGCTACTGCAACCTGGCCAAGGTCGACAAGCTGATGGCCGACAGCCCGAAGATGAACCGCGAGATCAACGACGCGCTGGCCGCGGGCGGGTTGAAGTACAAGCCGGGCCGGGTCAAGGTGCGGCACCTGCTGGACGTGATCTACCACGACATCGGCGAGACGGCGATCCGCGACAAGGTCGTCAAGCCGCTCTCGGGGCTGCGGATCGCTCCGTACTACGGCTGCCAGGTTGTCCGCCCCATCGGCGACGGCGACAACACCGAGTACCCGATGGAAATGGACGAGATGTTCCAGTGGCTTTCGGCCGAGGTGGTCGACTACCCGGTGAAGGCCCACTGCTGCGGCGGTCACATGACGCAGATCAGCGAGCCGCAGGCTTTCGAGCTCCACCGGCGGCTGCTGCAGAACGCCCAGGACTACAAGGCCGACCTGATCATCTGCCTGTGCCCGATGTGCCAGTTGAACCTTGACGCGTACCAGAACCGCGTCAACGGCATGTTCGGCACCAACTTCAACATCCCGATCGTGTACTTCACCCAGATGCTCGGAGTGGCGTTTGGCATCGACTTGCACAAGCTGGGCTTCGGCAAAGAGCTGGTGGCCGCCGAACCAGTGCTCAAGGCGAAGATGAACGGCGCGGTGGCGGTGAAATGAGCCGTCAGCCATCAGCCGTCGGCTATCAGCGAAGAGCGGGTAGCTGAGGCTGAAAGCTGATCGCTGAAAGCTGAAAGCCAATAGCTCATATTCCTGGAGGACAACCATGGCCGAGAGAGTCGGCGTTTACGTATGCCACTGCGGGTCGAATATCGCCGGCACGGTCGACTGCGAAGCGGTCGCCAAGTGGGCCGGCGAGAATGTCAAAGACGTCGTAGTGTCGAAGGACTACAAGTTCATGTGCTCGTCGCTCGGTCAGCAGATGATCGAAGACGACATCAAGAACCAGAATCTCACCCGGGTGGTGGTGGCGGCCTGCTCGCCCCACCTGCATGAGAAGACGTTCCGCCGCGCGTGCCAGAACGCGGGCGTGAACCCCTACCTGTTCGAGATGGCCAACGTTCGCGAGCACGTCTCGTGGGTGGCCAAGGACAAGGCGGCGGCCACCGAGAAGGCCAAGTCGCTGGTGTCGGCGGCGGCGGAGCGCGTGAAGCTCAACCAGCCGCTGGAACCGATGTACGTCAAGGTCAACCCGGCCACGCTGGTGATCGGCGGCGGCATCGCCGGCCTGCAGGCGACGTTGGAACTGGCCGACGCGGGCTACCCGGTGTATCTGGTCGAGCGCGGTCCGTCGATCGGGGGCCACATGGCCCAGTTCGACAAGACCTTCCCGACGCTCGACTGCTCGGCGTGCATTCTCACGCCGAAGATGAGCGAGGTGGGGCAGCACGAAAACGTGACGATGCTCACCTACAGCGAGGTGGAAGAGCTTTCCGGCTCGGTGGGGAACTTCAAGGCGAAGATCCGCAAGAAGGCCCGGCACGTCGACTACGCCGACTGCACCGGCTGCGGCATCTGCCAGGAGAAGTGCCCGCGGAAGGTGCTCGATGACGATTTCGAGGCCGGCATGGGCTATCGCAAGGCGATCTACACGCCCTTCCCGCAGGCCGTGCCGCGGATCCCGGTGATCGACACCGAGAACTGCACCTACTTCAAGACGGGCAAGTGCAAGGTGTGCGAAAAGGTCTGCCCGACGGCGGCGGTCCGCTTCGACCAGGAAGACGAGGTGATCGAGGTCGAGGTCGGCAACATCATCATCGCCACCGGCTGGAAGATGTTCGACGCGAAGAGGATGCCCCAGTACGGTTTCGGCCGGCTGGCGAACGTCTACAGCTCGCTGGAATTCGAGCGGCTGTGCAACGCGGCCGGTCCGACCGGCGGCAAGATCGTGATGCGCGACGGCAAGACCGAGCCGAAGAGCGTGGCGATCATCCACTGCGTGGGGAGCCGCGACTCGCGCCACAACCCCAATTGCTCGGCGATCTGCTGCATGGCGGCGATGAAGTTCGGCCACCTCGTGCTCGAGAAGACGGCGGCCGAGGTGTACTCGTTCTACATCGACATCCGCGCCCTTTCCAAGGGCTACGAGGACTTCTACCAACGGCTGATGGAAGAGGGCATGCACTTCGTCCGCGGCAAGGTGGCCGAGGTGACCGACGCCGCCCGCAATCCGGGCGAGGAGGGCAAGCTCATCGTCCAGGTGGAAGACACGCTGTTGGGCAAGCAGCGCCGCGTGCCGGTCGACATGGTGGTGCTCATGGGGGCGCTCGAGCCCCAGGGAGACGCCAAGGAGATGGGCCTGCGGCTGGGCATCTCGTGCACGGCCGACGGCTGGTACACCGAGCGGCATCCGAAGCTCGACCCGGTGGCTACGATGACCGACGGCGTGTTCGTCGCCGGCGCGTGCCAGGGGCCGAAAGACATCCCGGCCTCGGTGGCCCAGGGCGCCGCGGCGGCAGCCCGCGTGATGGGCATGATCACCAAGGGCGAAGTGATGATCGAGCCCATCGTGGCCTCGATCGAGGAAGCGGCCTGCTCGGGCTGCAAGATCTGCAACAACATGTGCCCCTACAACGCCATCGAGTATATTGAGGAGACCGGCGCCAGCCGCGTGGTCACCTCGATGTGCAAGGGTTGCGGCACCTGCGTGGCGGCCTGCCCGGCGGGAGCCATCAGCGGCGCCCATTTCTCCAACGACCAGATCTTCGCCCAGATCAAAGGCGCGCTCTGGGACGCGATGGGCGGCGACGGCAATGGATCCAAGGTGACCAGCGAGCAGCCCGCCGCGGTGTAGCGAAGCACTGAATGCCGAGCGCTCCCTCAAAAATCAACCACCAACAGGTGTCTTTACCATGAGCGACAGTAACTTCGAACCGAAGATCGTGGGGTTCATGTGCAACTGGTGCTCCTACCGGGCGGCCGACCTGGCCGGCTCGGCGCGCATCAAGTACGCCCCCAACGTGCGGATCATCCGCGTGATGTGCAGCGGCCGGGTCGATCCCAGCTTCATCCTCGACGCCTTCGCGATGGGGGCCGACGGGGTGATGGTCGCCGGCTGCCATCCCGGCGAGTGCCACTACATCGAGCAGAACTACAAGGCCATGCGGCGCTACTCGATGGTCAGGCAGGTGCTCTTGAACATGGGGCTCGAGGAGGACCGGTTGCGGCTGGTCTGGGCCTCGGCCGCCGAAGGCCAGCAACTGGCGGAGGCCGTCGACGACTTTGTCGACAAGGTCCGCAAGCTGGGACCGCTCAAGTGGCAGGAGAACTGGAAGGAGAACGGCGAGCGTCTCAAGGCGCTTGAGGCCATTGTCCACGAGCACGAAGAAGCGATGGAGGTCCAGTAATGAGTCAGACCAAGACCAAGGGCAAGCTTGCCATCTACTGGGCCGCTTCGTGCGGAGGGTGCGAGATCTCGATCCTCGGCATCGACGCCAAGATTCTCGACGTGGCCGCCGCCTTCGACATCGTCCTCTGGCCCTGTGCCACCGACGGCAAGGTCCGCGATGTCGAGAAGATGGCCGACGGCGAGATCGACGTCTGCCTGTTCAACGGCGCCATCCGCACCAGCGAGCAGGAATACATGGCCCAGTTGCTCCGCCGGAAATCGAAGGTCCTGGTGGCTTTCGGGGCCTGCGCCCACGAGGGGGGCATTCCCGGCCTGGCGAACCTCAACACCAAGGAAGAGATCTTCCGCAACTCCTACCAGGAAACGGTCTCGACCGAGAATCCCCAGCACATCGTGCCGCAGACCGAGACTCAAGTGCCCGAAGGAACGCTGCACCTGCCGCTGTTCTACGAGACGGTGCGGACCCTGGACCAGACGGTGAAGGTCGACTATTACCTGCCCGGCTGCCCACCCGAAGCGGACCGCATCTGGGACGCCATCGTGGCGATCCTCGAGGGCAAGCTGCCGCCGGCCGGATCGGTGATCGGCGCCAACACGACCGTTTGCGACACCTGCAAGCGGAAGCGGTCGGAGAAGAAGATCAAGAAGTTCGTCCGCACCTGGGAAATCATCCCGGATGAGGAAACGTGCCTGCTGGAGCAGGGAATCATCTGCTGCGGGATCGCCACGCGGGCCGGTTGCGACGCCCTTTGCCCGCAGGTGAACCAGCCCTGCATCGGCTGCTACGGTCCGAACGACAACGTGCCCGACTACGGCGCGCGGCTGATGAGCGCCTTGGCCTCGGTGATCGACTCGAATGACGAGGCGGAGATCGAGCGCATCATCCAGGAAGGCATCCCCGACCCAGTCGGCAGCTCCTATCGCTTCAGCCTGGCGCACAGCCTGCTCAGGCGCAAGAAGCTCGGCGGCAACGGTCACAGCACGGCCGCGGCCGGGGTGACCGAAAAAGTGGCGATCAAGGATCACATCGGCGCGCCCCAGGCGGCCGCGAAATAGCGAGGAAAACGCTCCATGACAACAGCGACCAAGCATAAGCGAATCTCGATCGATCCGATCACGCGGCTGGAAGGCCACGGCAAGATCGACATCTTCCTCAACGAGGAAGGGGACGTGGCCAACGCCTACCTGCAGATTCCCGAGCTCCGCGGGTTCGAGAAGTTCTGCGTCGGCCGCCCGGCCGAGGAAATGCCGAACCTCACGGCCCGCATCTGCGGCGTGTGCCCGGAAGCGCACCACATGGCGGCCACGAAGGCACTGGATGGCGTGTTCAAGGTGGACCCGCCCCCGGCGGCCAAGAAGCTGCGGGAGATGTTCTACAACATCTTCTTCGCCACCGACCACACGACCCACTTCTACGCCCTCGGCGGACCGGACTTCGTCGTCGGCCCCGAGGCACCGAAAGCCGAGCGCAACATCCTCGGCGTGGTGGCCAAGGTGGGGATGGAGATCGGCGGCAAGGTGCTCAAGATGCGCCGCGACGGCCATCACCTCATCAAGATGATCGGCGGGCGCGCCGTGCATCCCAACTGGGGCCTGCCCGGCGGCGTGAGCAAGGGCATCAATGAAGAGCAGCGCAAGGAGATCGAGAAGCTGGGCCGCGACGCAATCGAGTTCGGCCAGTTCTCCTTGAAGCTGTTCGACGACGTGGTGCTCAAGAACAGCGACTACGTGAAGCTCATCACCGGCGGCGTCTACACCCACAAGACCTACAACATGGGCATGGTCGACGCCAACAACTGCACCAACTACTACGACGGCAAGATCCGCGTCACGGGCCCCGACGGCAAGGAGTTCGCCAAGTACGACGCCAGGGACTACCGTGAGCACGTCGCCGAGCGCGTCGAGCCGTGGTCGTATCTCAAGTTCCCCTACTTGAAGAAGGTCGGGTGGAAGGGCTTCGTCGACGGCGCCGATTCGGGCGTCTACAAGGCCACGCCCCTGTCGCGGTGCAATGCCGCCGACCGGATGGCCACGCCGCTGGCGCAGAAGGAGTACGAGCGGATGTACGAAGTGCTCGGCGGCAAGCCGGTGCACCACACCCTGGCCACGCATTGGGCCCGGCTCATCGAGTTGCTGAACGCCACCGAGCGCTGGGTCGAGTTGGCTACCGACCCGGAGATCACCAGCAAGGAGTACCGGGTGCTGCCGACCGAGACGCCGCACGAGGGAGTGGGCTGCGTCGAGGCCCCGCGCGGGACGCTCACCCACCACTACACCACCGACGAGCGGGGTATCTTGACTAAGGTGAACCTGATCGTCGGCACGACGAACAACAACGCCCCGATCTGCATGTCGGTGAAGCGGGCCGCCGAAGGGCTGATCAAGAAAGGCGAAGTCCGCGAAGGACTTCTGAACATGGTCGAAATGGCCTTCCGAGCGTACGACCCCTGCTTCGGCTGCGCCACCCACAACCTGCCCGGCCAGATGCCCCTGGAAGTGACCATCCGCGGCCCGGAGGGGGAAGTGGTGCAGAAGCTCAGCCAGTATGTTGACTGACGGCTAATGATTACAATGAAGGTGGAGTGAAGAGGCGGATGCCGGCGGCCAAGCTGCCGCCGCCCCGCGATTGTTGAACTGCCTTCAATTCATTCCCGTCATCGCACAATGCCGGGGCGGCGTCGGAACTCGCCGCCCCGCGATTGTTGAACTGCCTTCAATTCATTCCCGTCATCGCACAATGCCGGGGCGGCGTCGGAACTCGCCGCCCCGGTGCGTTTTCTTGGGCGTGCGCAACCAGCCGCGCCGTCCATGGAACGCGCCTCCGATTGAAAGCACGTCGGCCCGCCGGTTAAGCTGTGGGAGGATTGCATCCAGCAGCAGGCTCTCCCGCTTCCGCTCTGGATGAATATCCGCTTCTTCCATCTTAGCGACGAGTTTTCCTTTATGGATACCGTCGGCAACGCCCAGCTGGATATCAGAGACGTCGAGGCTGTCTTCCCGAAACCGGGCTACGATCCGGCCCGCGTCGATTACTACCTGCGCAACGTGACCCATTACCTGCTGGATCTGGATCGCGAACTTCGCACCGGCGAGATGATCGATGGTCCGGGGGAAAGCGATCTGTCGTGGACCATGGAGGTTCTCGACGAAAGCCTTGCGGCGCCGCCGCGGCACGTCGTGCGGCTCTATCCGAAGACCGAGCAGAAGGCGGTCCGGGAGGCGCTTGCGGCCCTGAAACGTTCGCAAGGCTGAGCCGTCCGCGGATACGGCATCGCCACCGAGACTCCAGCAGACGGAGCGATCGGTCGGGAAACACAGCCGAGTCCCGCCGCCCGGCCGCTAGCACCTTCGGTGTCGTGCTTCGGCGACACGTTGGCGCTCAGCGGTGGCCGGGCAGCCGCTCGACGGTCAGTCGGAGCCGGCGGCTTTGACAAGCTTGTTGTAGAGCCCCAGGATCAGGAACACCGGGGCCCACTGGCCGACAAACAGGCTCCGCTCGCGGTTGCCAGCCAGTTGCAGCAGTAGCGACCCGGCGATCGAGCCCCCCGCGGCCCACAGGAACATGTCCGAAGGCAGCTTTGAGGTCTGACTTTCGATCAATTTGGCGATCGTGCCCTCGGAGCGGCTCCGCGGGGCGACCCCTCGTTCTCGAGCAGTTAAGATTGACACGTGGCGTTCCTTTCCTGAATTGGTCTCCAAAGTGGATGGGAAAGGCGCCTGTTTCAGCAACTCGCGTGCCCGGAATCCACCGCCGACGGGCGTTATAGGCGACTCGTTTGCACGCCCTGTCAGACGTGGGGCACCAGCAGTCACTGAGAACCGGGAGTGCAGATCATGCGACGAATGTTGGCAACGTGTGTGATAGCAGCGGCCATGACCGCCTTGGCGTGTGGCGGACGGGCCTCGGCCGAGTCGCCGAAAGAAGGCCCAAAAGCGCTTCGAGTCGGCACGTACGACTCGCGGGCGCTGGCGGTGGCATTCGCCCCCTCCGAGGTCCATGAGACCCAGTTGAAAGCGCTTATGAAAGAACATGCCGAGGCCAAGGCAGCCGGCGACGAAGAGAAGGTCAAGCGACTCGAGGCGGAGGGGCAGGCGGGGCAGGACTTGATGCACCAGCAAGGCTTCGGCACCGCGCCGGTCGACAACATCCTCAAGCACATCGAGGACCAGCTTCCGGCGATCGCCCGGGAGGCCGCCGTGGACGTGATCGTTTCCAAGTGGCAGATCACCTGGCAGGCCCCGGGCGTGGAGACGGTCGACGTCACCGATCTCATGGTCAAGCCGTTCAAGCCAACCGAGTGGACCTTGAAGACGATCGCCGAGCTTCGCCGCCATGCGCCCATTCCCAACGAGAAGCTCAAGAACCTCAAGGACTGAGCGGCTTGCCGGTTGCCTCGGCGTCGACTAGGCTGGCAGCGTGTGCCGGACAGCCAGCAGGCCCCAAGCGCTGTGCACGGGGCCGTGGTGTGCGCGGCCCGACGCCGAGGAGACGAATCCGATGAAGTCGATCCCCAGCCTCACGCTGGCACTCGTGGCAGGCCTCGCCTCCGGCGGGTCCGCTGCTGCCGAACCCACGATGCTGGCTTCGCCCGATGGCAAGCTCGCCGTTTCGCTGGCGCTTGCCGCACCGGAACTGCCGGGTTACCCGGCCGGCAAGCCGCGGCTCTATTATCGCGTGGAGCACGGGGCGGAAGGGAATCGGATTGAGGTCCTGCCGTGGTCGCCGCTGGGCATCGTCCGCGACGATCAGGCGTTCGTCGACGGGATGACGCTCAAGGGGCGGAGCCGCGTCTCCACGATCGACGAGGCCTATCGCCTTGTGCACGGCAAGCGTAGTGAGTGCCGCAGCCTGGCCCACGAGCAGTCGTTCCTGCTGGAGAACCCCGCGGGCGAACCGCTGGAGGTCGTGTTCCGAGTGGCCAACGACGGCCTGGCCTTCCGCTATCGCTTTCCGGGGCCGGTGGGGCGGGCAGTCCGAGTGACGGAGGAGGCAACCGGTTTCCGCCTGCCGGTCGACGGCCGGGCGTGGATGACCCCGTATTCGGCCGCCAGCATGTACACGCCGGCCTATGAGGAGTATTACCTCCACGATATTCCCGTCGCCACCGCCTCTCCGCAGAAGGAAGGCTGGGCGCTGCCGGCCTTGTTCCGCGTCGTTGACGGGAAACGCTGGGTGCTGGTGACCGAGGCCGCGGTCGACGGCAGGTACTGCGGATGCCGGCTGGCACAGCAGGCGCCCGACGGCGTCTATCGCATCCGTTTCCCCGACCCCGACGAGGGCTGGAAGCAGGGCGAGGTTGCCCCTTCGGCCGAACTCCCCTGGGCGACGCCGTGGCGGGTGATCGTCGTCGGCGAATCGCTTGCTACGATCGTCGAGTCGACGCTGGTCACCGATCTCAATCCGCCTTCGCAGGTCGACGACACGTCGTGGATCAAACCCGGCCGCGTTTCCTGGAGCTGGTGGTCGGACCACGACAGCCCGCAGGACTACCGGGCGATGGCGCCGTTTGTCGATCTGGCGGCTGAGATGGGGTGGGAGTACTTCCTTGTCGACGCCAACTGGACGCTGATGAACCACGGCAACGTCCGCGAACTGGCCGATTACGCCCGCAGCAAGGGGGTGGGCCTTTTCCTGTGGTACAACTCGGGCGGCGACCACAACATCGTCACCGAGAAGCCCCGCGGCACGATGAACCTGCCCGAGGTGCGGAAGTTTGAGTTTGAGTTGTTGCGCAAGTGGGGCGTCAAGGGAGTGAAGATCGACTTCTTCCAGAGCGACAAGCAGAACATCATGGCGCTCTACCACGACATCCTTCGCGACGCCGCGGGGGCCGAGATCATGGTCAATTTCCACGGCTGCACCGTGCCGCGCGGCTGGCAGCGGAGCTGGCCGCACCTGATGAGCATGGAGGCTGTCCGCGGCGAGGAATGCTACACGTTCGCCGCCGAGTACCCGGAAAAAGCCCCGCAGTACAACACGATTCTGCCCTTCACCCGCAACGCGGTCGGCCCGATGGACTACACGCCCTGCGGGTTCACCGACGACCGCTACCCGCACCTGACCACGAATGCCCATGAACTGGCGCTGGCGGTGGTGTTTGAATCGGGCCTGCTCCACTTTGCCGACCGGGTGAGCGCCTATCGCGAGTTGCCCGACGCCCCCAAGACATTCCTTCGCGACGTGCCCGTCGCCTGGGATGAGACTCGTTACATCACCGGGGCGCCTGGCGAATACGTCGTGCTTGCCCGCCGGCATGGGAACGACTGGTACGTGGGAGCCATTAACGGCCGCAACGAGCCGCTGCCGCTCTCCGTGCCACTGGCGTTCCTTGCTCCGGGCGGTTACTCGGGCACGCTGATCGCCGACGGTGAGGGGCCGCGCCAGTTCGCAGCCCGCGCCGTGACTGTCAAGCCGGACGATCGGCTCGAACTATCCCTCTTGCCCTACGGCGGGGCCGCACTGCGGCTGAGCCCGACCGGGACGCAGGGCAAATAGTCTGGGCAGAGCCTTTGCGGGAGAAACCCATGCGCATCACGTGGTTGTTGCTGGCAGTGGTGGCACTGGTGGCATCGGTCGCTCGGCCCCTGGCGGCCGAGGAACTGATCGTTTGCGGTTGGGACGAGGTCTTCGTCATCGATGTTGGCGAGGCGAATGCCACGCCGCCCGCCAAGATCTGGTCGTGGCGGGCAGCCGAGTGTTCCAATCTGCCTGAAGCCTGGGCGCCGCTTTTCCGCACGACCGACGACTGCAAGCCTGTTGCCCAGGGCCGGCAGATCCTCATCACCTCGTCCGGCGGTGCGGTAGCCCTCGTCGACCGGCAGACCAAGGAAGCCGTCTTCTACGCCCGGGCCGCGAACGCCCATTCCGCCGATCTTCTGCCCGGCAATCGTGTAGCGGTTGCCGCCTCGGTAAGCGACCAGGGCAACCGGCTGATCGTGTTCGCGCCGGGCACGCCGGGCGAGGAACTCTGGTCCGACAGACTGTATTCGGCCCACGGCGCGGTCTGGGACAACGAGCGCAAGCTGCTCTGGGCGCTGGGCGATGATCAACTCCGGGGCTATCGACTGCTCGACTGGGATGGTCTCAAACCACGCCTGGAGCTGGCTGCTCGCCACACGCTTCCGGAGGGAGGCGGGCACGATCTGTCGCCGGTTCCCGCGTCACCCGAGCTGATAGTCACCACCTCGAGGCACGTCTACCGGTTCAACCGCGACCGCCCCGGCTTCCAGCCCTTTGAGAAGCTGGCCGACCGGGAATCGGTCAAGGGGGTGAGCATCCATCCCACGACCGGCCGCGTGGCGTTCGTCCAGGCGGAACGGCCTGAATGGTGGTCGGACGACATCGGTTTTCTGAACCCCGATGGCCGGCTGACATTTGCCGGGGAGCGGCTTTACAAGGCCCGCTGGAATGCCGCTGGCGGCCAGCGGTGACGTTTCCGCGGCGTCCCGATCCCAGTCAGAACTGCCGCTGCAGGCGGACGTTCATGTTTACCAGGTCGCGATTGCGGACGTTCTGCACCAGCAGGAGAACTTCCCCCCGTGGGCCGGCGCGACGCTGCAGTTCGTCGCCCAACGGGTAGAGGCGGCTGCCTACCTGGCCGATCTGGTAGCCATTGACGGTGACGACCACATCCCCCGGCTCCAGACCGGCGCGTGCGGCGGCGCTGCCCGGCTGCACTCGAGTGATTCGCACTCCGGCGGGCGTGTTGAACGCGTAGACCCCCAGCTTCCAGCCGGCGATCGGCGGTGCGATCCGCGTGTGGGGTTGTCCCGGTGCGATCATCGCCTCGGGAGCCACGCCCTCCGGCGTGCCTTCCTCCCGCGGGCCGGGCCGCACTCGTCGCGGCCCTTGTTCAGCGTCGCGGCGCGAGGGGTCGCCCTCTCCACGGTCCTGGTCGAAGTCAAGCCGCCCGCGATCGCCATCCCAATTGGAGTCTGAACGATCGCGGTCGCGATCACCGTCGGCCATGATTCGAGACCCGCCCGGAGACCGCGAGCTTGGCTGGGCGGAGATCGTTCCCGCCAGAACCAGCAGGGCCGTCCCGATCGCGAATCCGCCAATCCACTTGCTGCCGCAGAACATAATCCGTCTCCTCGCAGGGCATTGTCGCGCCGCGTGCAGATGACGCAGGCCGGATGGAAGCAACCGCTGGAATGGTATGCGGTTCGTCAAGCAAGGAATCTGACACTGCCTGTCAGAGGGGATTGACCAGGACAGTTGCTATCGGTTAGGCTGACCCTATCGATTGCTGTTCTCGTCGTGTCTTATCCCTTCTCATCGCACGTTGACGGTAGTTTTCCACAACGTTCGCCCCGGCAACGGCAGCCAACAGTTGCCCGGAGAGTTTGCTGCTCGTCGTCGCGATTCCGGCCAGGGAACCATGGTCGCTCACATCACTCACATCAATGAAGTCGTGGCGATTCTGTCGCGGCGCGAAGGGACCACGAAGCAGCGCTTGGCCAAGGCCTGCGATCGGCTGTGGGCTGCAATGGAGAATCCGGAGGAGTGGCCGACCGACCTGATGGAACGGGTCAACCTGATCGTCGACAAGATTCTGGAGAGCAGCTCAATCGGCTGCCCGGTCAGGAACATGGATGAAGCCACCGCGCGGAAGGTGGCCGCTGCGATCGTCAAAGTCGCCGCCGAGTTGCGGAATCGCGGGCTTGTGCCCCAGAATTGAGCATGCTGGCGGTTTATCAGCTCACCTGGTTACCTCGGCCTTCTCCAGGGTGACGTTGCTCTGCCTGGCGTTGCGTCCCTGGTGCTGGACGACCTCGTAGGGCAGCTCGGCCTTTTCCACCGCCTCGACCGTGGCCGTGTACTGGACGGTCTGGTAGTCGTGGTTCTTCGCCGCCAGGCTGCTGCGGAACACGATGTGGCCGGGCAAGGTGCGGCGGACCTCCAGCTCGATCGGCTTGGGCGTGTAATTCCGCACGCGTTGGACGTACAGCGTGTGGTCGTCCCAGCCGGCCACCTGGCTATTGACCTCGATCTGGATCCCCGGCTGGTCTACGCGGCGGAAGAGGTTGGTCCCCGTGACCTGCACCCACAGATTGTCGCGCCACACACGGGCCTTGACCAGCTCGAAGATCACCTCCGGGTCGGGGCCGAGGTTGAGTTCGATCTTGTCGCCGATCGGCACGTACTTGATCGGCTGGGCCACGAGGAAGCTCAGCCCGTCGCGGCCGTTGTCGCGGAACACGCGCACCATGCCGTCGGGCAGCGGCGTGGTGCCGAGCTTCGATTCCTTGTCGTTGGTCAGGAGATACATCCGCACCAGTTGCGGCCCGTACTCCGGCTCGCGGTAGCGGTACTGGATCTTCAACGGCACGGTCTGGCCCTCGAAGCTCCGCATCCGCTTCGACCAGCCGTTGGGAATCGTCTCCGTCCCTTCGATCGTGTAGATGAAGTACTCGCTCAATCCCTCCTTGACGATCTCCTTGGGCTGATCGGATGGTTCGGCAGAGCTTTGAGCCGCTACCGCGTCGATGGCCTGACCCATCTGCTCGCGCAGCACCTCGTTGCCAAGTCGGAGGCGCACCGAGCCCGCCAATTCTTCGACGTCAGATACTGGGATTTTCGCTAGTTGGGCGATCTTCTCGACGAGGTTAATCTTGCCGACGACGAGCCGTACCCGGGCCTCTTCGTACTCTTCGCCCGAGTTGTTGGTCACCCGGACGAAGCCCTCGAAGCCCATCGCCGTCTCGTCCTGGTTGGCCAGGCAGACGTAGTCGGCCGACCAGCTAATGCCGCTGGTGAAGTAGCTGATCTCCACGGTCGCCTCGCCGTCCAGCTCGCTCTGGACGTTCCAGTAGAGCATCTGCGGCTTGTCGTGGGGGAAGGTCGTGTCGAGTAGTTCGAGCTGATCGGGATCGCTCAGGAAGCGGAGTTCCACCGAAGTCGGATCGATGAGCGTATTGGCCCAACTGAACTGCAGCGGATTGACGCCCTGCTTGAAGCTCACCTTGCGCGTCTCACGCACCAGCGTGATGTCTTCCGAGTTGTAGATCGTCAGCTGCACCGTGTCGCGGTCGGGCACCGTCGACAGGTCGATGTTCTCCGCCCGGGCTGCCCCAGCCCAGGCGGAGATGACGATGGCGAGTGCAAGACGTGAAATCATTGCAGCTTGACCTCAGCCTTCTCCAGGGTGACGTTGCTCTGCTTGGCGTTGCGTCCCTGGTGCTGGACGACCTCATAGGGCAACTCGGCCTTTTCCGCCGGCTCGACCGTGGCCGTGTACTCGACGGTCTGGTAGTCGTGGTTCTTCGCCTCCAGGCTGCTGCGGAACAGGATATGGCCGGGCAGCGTGCGGCGGACCTCCAGCTCGATCGGCTTGGGCGTGTAGTTCCGCACGCGTTGGACGTACAGCGTGCGGTCGTCCCAGCCGGCCACCTGGCTGTTGACCTCGATCTGGATCCCCGGCTGGTCTACGCGGCGGAAGAGGTTGGTCCCCGTGACCTGCACCCACAGATTGTCGCGCCACACACGGGCCTTGACCAGCTCGAAGATCACCTCCGGGTCGGGGCCGAGGTTGAGTTCGATCTTGTCGCCGATCGGCACGTAC
Source organism: Thermoguttaceae bacterium (assembly GCA_040766885.1). Classification (GTDB taxonomy): domain Bacteria; phylum Planctomycetota; class Planctomycetia; order Pirellulales; family Thermoguttaceae; genus JAXGPP01. The sequence continues at coordinate 284,259 of JAXGPP010000002.1, forward strand.
TTGATCGGCTGGGCCACGAGGAAGCTCAGCCCGTCGCGGCCGTTGTCGCGGAACACGCGCACCATGCCGTCGGGCAGCGGCGTGGTGCCGAGCTTCGATTCCTTGTCGTTGGTCAGGAGATACATCCGCACCAGTTGCGGCCCGTACTCCGGCTCGCGGTAGCGGTACTGGATCTTCAACGGCACGGTCTGGCCCTCGAAGCTCCGCATCCGCTTCGACCAGCCGTTGGGAATCGTCTCCGTCCCTTCGATCGTGTAGATGAAGTACTCGCTCAATCCCTCCTTGACGATCTCCTTGGGCTGATCGGATGGTTCGGCAGAGCTTTGAGCCGCTACCGCGTCGATGGCCTGACCCATCTGCTCGCGCAGCACCTCGTTGCCAAGTCGGAGGCGCACCGAGCCCGCCAATTCTTCGACGTCAGATACTGGGATTTTCGCTAGTTGGGCGATCTTCTCGACGAGGTTAATCTTGCCGACGACGAGCCGTACCCGGGCCTCTTCGTACTCTTCGCCCGAGTTGTTGGTCACCCGGACGAAGCCCTCGAAGCCCATCGCCGTCTCGTCCTGGTTGGCCAGGCAGACGTAGTCGGCCGACCAGCTAATGCCGCTGGTGAAGTAGCTGATCTCCACGGTCGCCTCGCCGTCCAGCTCGCTCTGGACGTTCCAGTAGAGCATCTGCGGCTTGTCGTGGGGGAAGGTCGTGTCGAGTAGTTCGAGCTGATCGGGATCGCTCAGGAAGCGGAGTTCCACCGAAGTCGGATCGATGAGCGTATTGGCCCAACTGAACTGCAGCGGATTGACGCCCTGCTTGAAGCTCACCTTGCGCGTCTCACGCACCAGCGTGATGTCTTCCGAGTTGTAGATCGTCAGCTGCACCGTGTCGCGGTCGGGCACCGTCGACAGGTCGATGTTCTCCGCCCGGGCTGCCCCAGCCCAGGCGGAGATGACGATGGCGAGTGCAAGACGTGAAATCATTGCAGCTTGACCTCAGCCTTCTCCAGGGTGACGTTGCTCTGCTTGGCGTTGCGTCCCTGGTGCTGGACGACCTCATAGGGCAACTCGGCCTTTTCCGCCGGCTCGACCGTGGCCGTGTACTCGACGGTCTGGTAGTCGTGGTTCTTCGCCTCCAGGCTGCTGCGGAACAGGATATGGCCGGGCAGCGTGCGGCGGACCTCCAGCTCGATCGGCTTGGGCGTGTAATTCCGCACCCGTTGGACGTACAGCGTGCGGTCGTCCCAGCCGGCCACCTGGCTGTTGACCTCGATCTGGATCCCCGGCTGGTCCACGCGGCGGAAGAGGTTGGTCCCCGTGACCTGCACCCACAGATTGTCGCGCCACACACGGGCCTTGACCAGCTCGAAGATCACCTCCGGGTCGGGGCCGAGGTTGAGTTCGATCTTGTCGCCGATCGGCACGTACTTGATCGGCTGGGCCACGAGGAAGCTGAGCCCGTCGCGGCCGTTGTCGCGGAACACGCGCACGATGCCGTCGGGCAGCGGCGTGGTGCCGAGCTTCGACTCCTTGTCGTTCGTCAAAAGATACATCCGCACCAGTTGCGGGCCGTACTCCGGCTCGCGGTAGCGGTACTGGATCTTCAAGGGGACGGTCTGTCCCTCGAAGCTCCGCATCCGCTTCGACCAGCCATTGGGGATCGTCTCCGTCCCTTCGATCGTGTAGATGAAGTACTCGCTCAAGCCCTCTTTGACGATCTGCTTGGGCTCTTCGGCGGGAGCGGGAGCGGCCGCCGGCGCCGCCATATCGCCAGCCGCCCTCCCGAAGGCCCCGCGCAGCACCTCGCGGGCGAGCTCATCGCGTTTGGCCTTCTCTATCTGTCCCACTTCGGCCATGGGAACCTGCGCCAGCTGGGCGATTTTTTCGACGAGGTTGATCTTGCCCACCACCAGCCGTACCTGGGCCTCTTCGTACTCTTCGCCCGAGTTGTTGGTCACCCGGACGAAGCCCTCGAAGCCCATCGCCGTCTCGTCCTGGTTGGCCAGGCAGACGTAGTCGGCCGACCAGCTAATGCCGCTGGTGAAGTAGCTGATCTCCACGGTCGCCTCGCCGTCCAGCTCGCTCTGGACGTTCCAGTAGAGCATCTGCGGCTTGTCGTGGGGGAAGGTCGTGTCGAGCAGTTCGAGCTGATCGGGATCGCTCAGGAAGCGGAGCTCCACCGAGGTCGGATCAATGAGCGTGTTGGCCCAACTGAACTGCAGCGGATTGACGCCCTGCTTGAAGCTCACCTTGCGGGTTTCCCGCACCAGCGTGATGTCTTCCGAGTTGTAGATCGTCAACTGCACCGTGTCGCGGTTGGGCACCGTCGACAGGTCGATGTTCTCCGCCCGGGCTGGCACGCACCGAGCAACGGCTAGCAGGGCTAGCGAAGCGATGAGAATACGGAGCGTATGCATGGGCGTTACCATTCGTTCTTGATGATGACGTGGAGCTTATGAACAACCTTCTCCGCCTCGGCGTCGCCCTCGCGGGCCGGCAGATCGGCGTGGAACACGACCCGCTCAAAGGTGCTCTTCTCCGCGTCGGGGCGGCCTTTGAAGGTGGTCTCTTCACCGAGTTCCCACTCCACGTCGCGCCCCGTGTCGCCGGCCACTTCATTTCTTAGTGCGCGGATGTTCTCGGAAACATCGAGCGTGACCGGCTTGTTCTTGAAGTTCTCGATCTCGTACTTGATGATGATTTCGCGATTGTGCAGATTGCCGGCGATGCGATGCTGCTCGTTTCTCTCGATCGTGCGGCGGACGACTACGTCCTGAGCCACGCCGACGTAGAGCCGCATCTCGTCGTCCAAGGGCGTAAATTTGCCCCAATCCTCGCCAAGGAAGGCCGTCGAGCCGCGGCCGTCTTCCTGGAAGATCCGCACTTTGCCGAACTGGAGCGGCGCCTGGCCGAGGTGGTTCTTTTTGTCGTTCTTGATCACGTAGTGCATCGGTACGAGCAGTTTCTGCTGTGCCTGGTCGAACCAGCCGAACTCGCCCGGATCGCAGGTGTAGGTTTTCTTGATCGGGACCTTTTCCGCCTTCTCCATGAGCATCTCTTTGGTCTCATTGAGGCCGACGGGCTTGAGGAACCGCTGGCCGAAGCCGGCCCACAAACCGGTCGAGCCGAACGACTCGTTGGCCAGGTTCTGCAGGCGGATGTACTGGCGGAGGGTGAGCGTCTGTTCGTCGTTTGCCGCCACCGCGCGGTAATGGAAGCTCTTGGTCAGATTGCCCAGCAGGTAGCTGATCCGCACCCGGGCCGAGCCCGACTGACTTGCCGACACCTGCCACACCAAGGCCGCTTCGTTAGGTGGGTAGCTCACCGAGAGCACCTTGACGTCGATCGCCGGCGCGGCGTCCTCGCGTTCTCTCTCCGCCGCGTCGTCTTTCGCTTGCTTCTCACCCCCCTCGGGCTTTTCACCCTGACCGCCAAGCACGCGGAAGATGATTGTCTGCGGATCGATCTGGGTGTTGGCCCAGGAGAAATCCACTTGGTTCACCCCCTGGACCAAGGGGACGATCCGCTCCTCCTCAACCAGTGTGACATTGGGGTGGTCGAGTTGGATTTCCACTCGCTCCCGCACCGGGAGGGTAATCAACTTGATGCGGGCCTCGGCCGTTTCGGGCCAGGCGGCCAGTGTCAGGGCCAGGGCGGCAGCGTACCGCAACACACGCAAGCGCATAGTGCTTCTCCTCGGAAGATGAGCCAATGGGGCCGGCCAGACAGCCTTCGCGCCCCATCAATAGACGGTTGAGGGCCGGAAAGAGTTTCAGGATTTGCAGATTGCCATATCCGGCTTGTGGCCGCCAAGGTGGGGTGAAAGCGACAGAGCGGCCTGGATGGCGCCAAGAAACGGCGAACGGGAGCCAAAGGCTCCCGTTTCGTCTGCCGGTCTCACGGTTGGTGATCGGCGGTTCTTGAGCCCGCAGCGCGTCAGACCAGGCCCTTGCGAACGGCCCACACCGCGGCTTGGGTGCGGTCGCTGACGGCGATTTTGCGGAGAATGTTCTGCACGTGCTCCTTCACCGTCTCGACGCTGATCTCGAGCGAACGGCCGATCTCTTTGTTGCTCAGGCCCAGGGCCACATGCCGCAGCACCTGCGTCTCCCGCTGCGTCAGGGGGACGTCATCGTCGTCGACCACCTGCCGGACCTTCATCGCGCCAGCCACGCGGCGGAGTTCGCCAGCCCGTGAGGGGGACTCGCCCGCCGCGGCGGCCTTGATCGTCGTGATCAGGTCGTCGCGATTCGAGCCCTTCAACACGTAGTCGCTCGCTCCCAGGGCCACGGCGCGGGCAATGTAGGTGGGGTTGTCGTACGTTGAAAGCATGACCACCCGGCTTTCGGGCACCTTCTGGCGGAGCTTCTCCAGAGTCGCCAGTCCGTCGCCATCCGGCATACGGATATCGAGCAGGATCACGTCGGGCTTGGTTCGCTCGGCCTCGGAGACCGTATCCTTGCCGGTCGCAGCCTGCGCGACAACCTCGATGTCGGTGCCGGCCAGGAGGCTAATCAACCCGCTACGAATGACCTCATGGTCATCGGCGATCAGCATTCTCACGCTCATGGGGGACTCCAGGAAAGAGTAGATAGCGGCTGCTTCCCTAAATAGTAGTACGTCAACCGGCAGGGTGGTATTCCCCGGCAGTAGCAATTACTCCCCCCGGTCCAGCGGTATATATCTGGAAATCGATGGCTATCGGGGGTAGCTCCCGTGCGGCCATACGTTGCCCCCCAATCCCACCGATCAGATTCGTCCGCAGAAGTATGCCTCCCCATTCTAGTAGCATGCGCTGCAACGCGTTGACCGTCGGCATCCTGTGACGTAGATATTTCTCGACAGACCATGCTGTTGCTTTCCCTCTGGAACAGGGGGGCAAGAGGTGGTTTGTGGCGATAAGTTGATATCTAGAAAAAACTTGCGACTTGCCGGCTTTGCCGGGTGATATACCCGGCAGGTTCGGTCGGAAGCTAGCTATCGGACACTCCTGGCGTCCTGCCAACGTGTGGGGTCGAAGGGGCCTGGGCCACGCTTCCGACCAGGTTAAGGAAACAGCATGAACAAAGGCACGCTGCTGCTGGTAGACGACGATCGGCAGGTTCTCACCTCGATGGCTGACTGGCTCCGCGAGCAGGGATACCAGTTGGACACCGCCAGCGGATGCGGAGAGGCAGTGGCGGCGACCGGGCGAAGAACGTACGACGTTGTTCTGGCCGACATTCGTCTCGGCGACGGCGACGGCTTCGACATCCTCGCCCACTGCCGGCAGCTATGCCCGGCGACGGCCGTCATCCTGCTTACCGGCTATGGCACCGTGGAATCGGCCGTGGAGGCAATCCGCGCCGGCGCCATGGATTTCCTTACCAAGCCGCTCATCGACCAGGAACTGGAGATGGCGCTGGAACGGGTGCTCAACCAGCGGCGCGTGCTGGAAGAGAACCGCCAACTGAAAGCCCAGCTCGACCTGCGGTTCGGCATCGACAATGTCGTCGGACACGACCACCGCATGTTGCGGGTTTACGACATGATCGAGAGTGTGGCCGACACGAAAGCCACCGTGCTGATCACCGGCGAGAGCGGGACGGGCAAGTCGATGATCGCCCGTGCAATCCATCGCCGCAGCTCCCGGCGCGACCGGCCGTTTGTCGAAGTCGCGTGCGGCGCGCTGCCCGAGACGCTTCTGGAGAGCGAACTGTTCGGCCACGTGGCCGGCGCTTTCACCGGCGCCACGGGCGACAAAATGGGCAAGTTCATGCAGGCCGATGGCGGCACGATCTTCCTCGACGAGATCGGCACCGCCAGTCCGGCCATGCAGGTGAAGCTGCTCCGGGTGCTGCAGGAGTTTGCTTTTGAACAGGTCGGCGGCACCAAGACCTTCAACGTTGACTCCCGCGTGATCCTTGCCACCAATGAAGATCTCGCCGGAGCGGTGGCCCAGGGGCGCTTCCGCCAGGATCTGTACTATCGCGTCAACGTGATCAACATCGAACTGCCCCCTCTGCGCGAACGGATCTCCGATATTCCGCTCCTCGCCCGCCACTTCCTCGAAGAAGTCTGCGAGGAGACCGGAAAGCCCAATCGAGAGCTCACCGACGCGGCGATGGCCGCCTTGCAGCACTACCGGTGGCCGGGCAATGTCCGCGAGTTGCAGAACGTCATCGAGCGGGCCGTTCTGCTCGGCAAGTCGGAGCAGATCGTCGTCGACGACCTGCCCCGCAACGTGCTGGCCGCCGCCCCGATGAGTCTCGACGCGGTTGCCGGCCGGTCGCTCAAAGACGCCATGTCGGCGCCCGAACGCCAGATCATTCTCGATGCTCTCCGCGAGCACGATTGGAACCGCCAGGCCACGGCGGAAGCACTGGGCATCAACCGCACCACGCTCTACAAGAAGATGAAGCGACTGGGGCTCGATCGGCCCGAACGGATGATGCTGTAGTGCAGCGTTTCGCGTCGCGTTTGCCACGGCGCGCATCATGCTGCCTTGCTCTCTACGCGAGCAACTGCCGCAAGTGGAAGTGGAACTTGCCGAGCTTGCCGCCGTAGTTGCCGGCCCCGATCTGCAGCACGCCCGGCCCGGCGGCGGCCCGCACGGCGGCGGCCATCGCCGCACCGACCGCCTGCTCGTCGACCCCGTCGATCACCAGTTCGTAAGCGCAGTGAGCTTCCGGGTGGAGCCGGCTTTCCGTGCGGCCACGGGCGGTCGGGCAATAGGCGTCGTTGGTCGAGGCGACGAGCTTCTTGTACTGTGAGCCGACTTTGCTGCCGGCGCGTACGATGCCGCCTGGAAACGGGGCAATCACGCCTGGCAGACGCGCGATCGCCTCGGCGGCCCGCCGGGCGGCCGCCAGTCCCGCGGCCGCGTCGACGGCCTGCAGGATGATATTGCCGCCCGCCACTCCCTTCCCCACGCCGAGCCTTTCCTCGACGAGGAACTCGCCGTCCATCACCGGAATCCGCCAGTATCGCCGGCCGGCAATGACCTTGCTCTTCTGGAAGCCGTCGCCGAAGAACCGCAGGTGCTTGCCCAGGGGAACCGACTCCTCGGCTTCCGGCAGGCCGTCGAACACCGCCGTCGTCGCACAGGTCATCAGGCACTGCCCGGTCCGCTTCGGGATCGCCTCGGCGAGCCGGTCAGCCGAGAATCCGAACGCCAGCATCGCCGCGCCAGGGCGGCCGTCGGGCGTTTCGCCGGCGGGGAGCGGGCGTTCCAGGCCCGCTTCGGCGTCGCAACCGATGATCGACGTGCTGTAGCCGCAGAAGTCGGCCACGCCGATCCCCACCCAGTAATCATCGGCGGCCGTGACGATGAGCCGCACGTACCGCATCCGGAACGCCTCGGCAAACGTGTCTTCGATGTGTGTCTCGCCCAGATTCATCGTGTTCGGCTCCGTGCCGCCGGCAATTGACACCGCGCCGGCGGCTGAAAACAATAGCCCGCGTCAAGCCTTCCCGTACCGCCCTGCCCCTCAGCGTTCGAAGGATCCCCGTCAATGCTCCACGAAACCCAGCGTCGTGCCCGTTCGAGCTTTTCGCGGCGCGATTTTCTCCGCGGTGCGGCATGCTTCGCGGCGGCCAGCTATGCAGGAGTGACCATAGCCAATCCCCAGTCCGCCGGCAAGCAGGTGGTCGTGGGCGCCCACCCGTGGGTCTACGCCGCCACGCAGCCGAACTACGACATCACGCCCGTGCTCGACCAGATCTTCGCCGACATGAGCTACGCCGGCCTGGCGGGGATCGAACTGATGCACAACGCCCTGCGGCCCGACAACGCCGTCGCGCGGATCACCGCGCTGGCAGAGAAGCACCGGCTGCCGGTGATCGGCTCGTCGTTCGGCGGCAACTTGTGGAACCGGGAGGGGTGCGACGCGGCCCTCGCAGACGCCCGGCTCGTGGTACCGCGGCTGGCGAAACTCGGCGGCCGCACCCTGGGCGTTTCCGTCGGGGCGGCCGGGCATGCGAAAACAGCCGAAGAGTTCGACATTCAAGCGGACGGGCTGCGGCAGATGATCACCTTGTGCAACGACCATGGCGTGGTGCTCAATCTCCACAACCATACCTACGAGGTCGAGAACAACCTCCACGATCTTCGCGGGACGCTCGAGCGGATCCCCGACGCAAAGCTCGGTCCCGATCTCAACTGGCTCGTCCGCGGCGGCGTCGATCCGGTAGACTTCATCCGCCGTTACGGCCGGAACATCGTGTTCCTCCACCTTCGCGACCAGAACGCCGACGGCACCTGGTCGGAAGCCCTCGGCGAAGGCGACATGGACTATGCGGCCATCGCCAAGGCGCTTGAGGAGATCGACTTCTCCGGCGATGCGGTGATTGAATTGGCCCACGAGCGGAACTTCAAGCCAACCCGACCGTTGCGCGAGAGCCTCAAGATGAGCCGCCAATTCGTCCGCCAGACGCTCGGTTATTGAAGCATCAATGTGGCGGGCCGGCAACGTCAAACGGCCGTGTCTCTATTCATAACGCAGCGACTCGATCGGGTCGAGACGGCTGGCGCGTCGGGCCGGGTAGTAGCCGAAGAACATTCCCACGGCGGCCGAGAACAGCACGGCGATCACCGCCGCCTTGACCGACACCACGACCGGCCAGTCGGTGCCGTCCAGCAGGGCATTGATCACCGTGGTGATGCCGATCGAAGCCGCCGTGCCCAGCGCCAGTCCCACGATCCCGCCGATGATCGACAGCAGGACCGACTCCACAAGGAACTGTCGCAGGATGTCGCGGCCGCGCGCCCCCACGGCCATGCGGATGCCGATCTCCCGGGTGCGCTCGGTCACCGAGACGAGCATGATGTTCATGATCCCCACGCCGCCCACCAGGAGCGAGATCCCGGCGATCGATGCCAGCAGCGCGGTCATCGTGCCGGTAATGATCCCCAGCACGTTGGCGATCTCCTTCAAGTCCTGGACTTCGAAGTCGGCCTTCTCGCCCGGCCGAATGCGGTGCCGCTCCAACAGCAGTTGCGTGATCTGCTGTTGCGCTTCGCTCGTGCGGTCGACGGAGCGCGCCGAGGCCAGGATGACGTCGATGCCCTCGAAATTCGACCCCTGCAGCCGCTTGCGGACGGTGGAGTAGGGCATGAGGACGACATTGTCCTGGTCTTCGCCGACCATGTTCGCTCCTTTCGCTTCCAGCACGCCGACCACACGGAAGGGGACGTTGCGGATGCGGATCGAATTGTGGAGCGGATTGGTGGTCTGAAACAGTTTCTCGACCACGGTCTGGCCGATGACGCACACCCGGGTGGCCGAGGTGATGTCGCGCTCGGTGAAGAAGCCGCCCATCCGCAGCGGCCAGTTTCGCACCGTGAGATGGTCGATGCCCACGCCCACCATCTCGCGCGGGATCCAGTTCGCGTTGCCATAGACCACTTGCCCCCCCGTGCCCACAATCGGCGAGGTGGCGAGCACCGCCGGGCATTCGCGGGCCAGCGCCTCGGCGTCATCGGCGGTGAGCGTGAGGATCGTGCCGCGGCCGCGATGGCCACCGGGACCGTGCATGCTGCCCGGGAAGATCACGATGATGTTCGTGCCCAGCCCCGCAAACTCGCCCTGCACCAGATCGGTGGCGCTCTGGCCGATGGAGACCATGGTCGTTACGGCGGCGATACCGATGACAACGCCCAGGACCGTCAACCCGGCCCGCATCTTGTTCTTGGCCAGCGCCCGCAAGGCGACGCGGAGCGTCAGTGCGAAGTTCATGCTACTCCTTCACCTCTTCCCCGGTGACAAGCTTCATGCCCGGTTTGAGGTCGCCTGAGACGAGTTCGGTGTAGCGGTAGTCGTCGATCCCGGTCGTGACGCGCACGGCCCGCAGGAAATCGCCGTCGACGACCCACACGTGGCGCTTGTTGTGTTCCTTGCCGATCTTGATCCGTTCCGCCGCGGGAGGCTCCTCCTCGCTGTTGGAGTCGTCCTCCTTCTTCTCCTCTTCTTCCCCTTCCAGGATCTTGCGGTCGACCTCGCGGACCTGTTCGAGCTTGGGATAGAATCGCAGCGCCGCGTTGGGGATCTTGATGACGTCCGATTTCTTTTCGATCTGGAATGTCAGTTCGGCGGTCATCCCCGGCAACAGCTTCCGGCCGGGGTTAGGAGCCTCGACCACCACGGTGTACGTCACCACATTCTGCAGCGTGTTCGGGCTGACGCGGACCTGGTAGATCGTCCCTTTGAACAGTTCGTCGGGATAGGCATCGACGGTGAACTCGACTTCCTCGTCGCGATCTTTGGCCGCACGGATCAGGCCGATGTCGGCCTCGTCCACCAACGCCAGGACATGCATCGTCTTCTCCATGTCGGGAGCGACGATGAACATTTCCGGCGTTTGAAACTGGGCGGCGAGCGTCTGGCCGGGATCGATCTTGCGGTCGATCACGGTGCCATCGACGGGGGAGCGAATCTTGGTGTAGCCGAGGTTGGCCCGCGAGTTCCTCAGGCTGGCTTCGGCCTGTCGGACGGACGCCTCGGCCAACGCCAACTCCGCTTCAGTCGCCTCGCGGCTGAACCTCAGCCGGTCCATCTCCGCTTCGGAGACATAGCTCTTGTTGCGGGCACGGAAGGCCTCGGCACGTTTCTCGTCGTTGATCGCCTGCTGGAGGGTGGCGCGCGTTCGCGCGACCTGGGCCTGCTGGGTGGCAAGATAGGCCTCGTCGCGGGCGACGGCCGCTTCGTAGAGTTGCGGGTCGATCTCCGCCAGCAAATCGTCCTTCTTGACTTCTGAGTTGAAATCGACGTGCAGGGCCTTGATGGGGCCCGAGACGAACGACCCCACGCGGACGCTGAGCACCGGCTGCACGGTGCCGTTGGCGCCGCGGTCCGACACGAGATCGCCGCGGACGACCTCGGCGAGCCGGTATTTCGGGGCGTTGCGGGCCTTCCAGTATGAGCGGGCGTAGGGATACGCCACGGCGGTCACGCCACCGAGCGCAAGAAAAACAATCAGAACGCGGAGCAAAAGCTTCATGCTGGTTATTCGCAAATGGTCTTGCGCCATTGTACTTAGCGGCGGTGCCTCTGTCAGCGGGATCGATTCGCCCATCTTCGCGACGACCGCCTCGCCGGCCAATTGCCCGACCGCCCCATTCGTGGTAGCCTGCATGCTGCGATGGCTTCGAATGATATGGGAGGATTGGGAATGAACCCCCATTTATGGCAGCTCGGATTGTCGATTCTCGCCGTGGCAGCCTGTGTTCCGGCGGCCGTGTCGGGCGCCGAACGGGCCGAAGGAGCGGCCTTCCAGGCCCTGATCGAAGACGACTGGTCAGCCCAGGAGCGCCGCTTCGGTCGCGGCGACGACCAACCGGCGGCCATCCGTGAGGTGTTGGCCCGTGCGGAGCGGCTGCTGGACGTGCTCGCACGCCGCGATGATGCCCCAGATCTCGTGGTCGAGGCAGCCGCGCTGGCCGAACTCCGCCCGGCGGTCAGCCGCGCCGAGCTTCTCGACGAAACGGCCCGGCGGGCGCTTTACCGCCGCGTGCGCGGTGCGGCACGGCAGTTGGCCCTCAAGAATCCGCTCCTTGCCGACCGGCCGATCCTCTTCCTCAAGCAGCGGCGTTTCATCTGCCAGATGATCCACGAATACGTGGGCTACTACTACGACTATACGGGTATCCATGGCGGCGATGTGTGCGTGCTCGAAGAACCCGGCCGGTCGATGCGAGTCCGCAGCTTGGTGGATGGCCGCCTGCCGCGAGGGAACTACACCACTCTGGCGCTCTCCTACGACGGCCGAAAGGCGTACTTCTCATTCGCCGAACTGCCCGAGCGCGAGCGCCCCGAGTTAGAGGGCAATTGGCTCGCGCTATCGGCCGACGAGCGCGGCCGCGAAGGACAGGGGTTCTACGAGGCCGACCGCTCGGCGTTCCACATCTATGCGATCGATACCCAAAGCGGCGAGTTGCAGAGACTCACCTCCGGCCCGGAGGATGATTTCTCCCCCTGCCCGCTACCCAGCGGCGACGTCGCTTTCCTTTCCAGCCGCCGCGGTGGGTTCTGCCGCTGCAACAATCCTTTCGAGCCGCTGCCGACTTACACGCTGCACCGCATGGATGCGGCGGGCGAGAACCTGCGCACGATCTCGTATCACGAAACCAACGAGTGGCACCCCGCCGTGCTCAACGATGGCCGCATCGTCTACTCGCGATGGGACTATGTCGACCGCTCGGCGGCCCACTTCCACGGCCTCTGGGTGACCAATCCCGACGGCGGCAATCCCAAGGCGCTGTTCGGCAACTACACGATGAATGTCAGCGCCTGCTTCCAGCCGGCCGCCATTCCGGGTTCGAACCGCATCGCCTTCATTGCCGGCGCGCACCATTCGCCGGTCGGCGGCACGCTCGTGCTCTTCGACCCGGCTCGCGCAGCCTATGATCCGCAGACCGGCGAGGACCGTTTCGAATCGCTGGAGATCCTCACTCCTGAAGTCTGCCTTCCCGAGGCCCCCGGCTGGCCGTCGAGCTATTATCACGGACCGTGGCCCCTGTCCGAGGACTTCTACCTGATCGGCTTCAGTTTCCAGCCGCTTCCCGGCTGGGGACCGCGCGTGGTCGACGAAACTGAGATCGGCCTCTACTACTTCGACCGTTTCGGCAACCTGGAACTGCTCTATCGCGAGCCGGGCTTATCCTGCACCAGCCCGATCCCCTTCGGGCCGCGCGCGGCCCCGCTCCAGTTGCCGCCGCAGTCGAATCCGGAACTGGGAGACGAAGGCGAGTTCGTTCTCACCGACGCCTCCTGGAGCTTTCTGCCGCAAGACAACCCGCGGCCGATCCGCGAGCTCCGCGTGTACCAGGTGCTTCCGAAAGTCGAGGACCACGTGGCGAACCGCCCTCGACTCGGACACGCCAATGCCGAGAGCGCGCGGATGTATCTCGGTTCGGTGCCGGTTGAATCCGATGGTTCGGCCTATTTCCGCGCCCCCGCCGGCAAACCGCTCTACTTCCAGGCGGTCGACGCCCAGGGCCGCGCCGTGCAGACCATGCGGAGCATCACCTACCTGCAACCCGGCGAACAGCGCGGCTGCGTCGGCTGCCACGAACCGCCCAGCGTGACCCCGCGAGCCAAGCCGCCGCTGGCGATCGCACGCGGTCCATCCGCCATCCATCCCGGTCCCGACGGCACCCGACCGTTCAACTACGTCCGTCTCATGCAGCCGATGCTGGACCGGCACTGTCTCGATTGCCACGACGGCGCGGAAGGTCCCGGCAAGAGCGCCCTTGATCTCCGCGGCGAGCCCGAGGGCGAGTTCACCCGGTCGTATGCGAACCTGCGGCCGTTTCTCCGCTGGTACGAGTGGGGTGGCGAAAGCATCGCCCAGATCGTCACTTCCCCAGGCCACTGCGGCGCTGACGAAAGCCCCTTGAGCCGCATCCTCGATGACCAGACCCACCGCGAGGCACTCAAGCTCACCGATGCCGAGCGTCGCCAGATCTACCTCTGGCTCGACAGCAATGTCCCCTTCTACGGCGTCTACGCCGACGACCAACGGCTGGCCCAGCTTCGCGGCGAGCGCGTGCCGCCGCCCGCCGTGCAGTAGCTGTCTCGGGCTTTCAGCGTGTCGGACGGACCGCGTCTTCCCAGGCGGCGAGTTTCGCTTTGAGCCTCGCCGCATCGTCGGCGCGATCCGGCAGAAGATTGCGCGTCTCGCCCGGATCGTCCCCCAGGTCGAAGACGTATTCCGCAATCTTGTCCCCGGTGTGTTCGGCGATGTACTTGAGTTGGCCATCTCGCACCGCCCGCCACGTGCGATCTCCCCGCCGCTGTCGCCAGAAGAGCGGCCGCTCGGGTAGCGGTTGGCCTGAAGCGACGTGCTGCAGGATATCGAGGCCGTCCATCGGACGGTCCGCCGGTGGACTGGCGCCGGCCAGCCGAATGATCGACATGGAGAGATCCACTGTCATCACGGGCTGGTCGAACGTCGTTCCCAGCCTGAGCATGCCTGGGTAGCGAACGATACAGGGGACGCGGATTCCACCCTCGAACACGCCCCCTTTGTGCCCGGAGAATGGGGCGTTGCGGCCGGTCTTGGTGCCGCCGTTGTCGCTGGCAAAGATCACGAGCGTTGTCTCGCGCAAACCGTTCCGATCGATTGCTGCGAGCACGCGGCCGATTCCCCGGTCCAATCGCTCGACCATGGCGGCGTACGTCTCACGCGTCCCCTCATTCCAGTCCTCATCGGTTCGCGGCGCCGCGGGTTTCTCTCCCGGTGCCTGAAGCGGCGTGTGCGGAGCGGTATACGGCAGGTAAAGGAAGAACGGCTTTTCGCCACGGCGGCTTCCGAGGAACTCCAACGCCCGGTCAGTGATCAAGTCGGTGATATAGCCCTCGCGCTCGACGGGCCGGCCGTTCTCGTACAGCATCGGCGATCCGTCCGGCTCGCAATGAAAGTAGTAATCAATGCCGCCCCCCAATGGGCCGAAGAAGTGATCGAACCCGTGATGGATCGGGCTGAACTTCGGCTCGTAGCCGAGATGCCATTTACCATACCCGGCGACGGCATACCCCTTTTGCTTCAGCAGGCCAACGACGGTGTTCTCGCTCGGCGGCAGGCCCAACTCGTGCTGTTCGGCGAGGCGGATGGCGTCGTCGTAACGGCCGACATTGCCGTTGCCGATCGCGCATTCCAGCCCCCCTGCCCGTTGCTGGTAGCGCCCGGTCATGAAGGCCGTGCGCGTCGGCGTGCACTCGGGCCCGTTGGCATAGTAACAGGTGAACCGCACTCCCTGCTCTGCCAGGCGGTCGATCGCTGGCGTGCGGATATCGGGGCACGCGTAGCACCCTACATCGCCGTAGCCGAGGTCGTCGGCCAGGATCACGACGACGTTCGGCACGTCAGGCCGCTGAGCGCTGTCGGCGGCCGCCGACGGCACGGCAATGAGGACGCTCGCGAGATATGCGGCAAGGCGAAGCACGGATCGTGTCATGGAAATCTCTCCGTTGTTGGTCCGCATTATGTCGTCCGGCAGTCGCCCTGCCAAGCTCGTCGTCACGACTCGTCGCCGCGAGACCATCCTCCAGCCTTTTCGATGCGGTCTGTTCCCCAGCGCGGCGCATCACCCGGCGTAGCCGCGCTGCGAATGTCTGATCCCGTCATTCCATGAAGCCCGTTGCCCTCTTGGAACGGCCCTGCTCCAGAGCTACGATGGTGCGCCAGGCTTGCGGCCCCCGGCAGGTTCCGGTCAATCCGGCGGCGGAACATCTGGGGCTGCGAATGCACTCTCGGGAGGTCGGCATGAGAGCTCGCGTTTCCGTGTTAGCTTTGGTTCTGCTGTCAACTGCAGTCGCCGCGGCAGAGGGTCCTCGGCTGCTCTTCGACCGATCCCAGATCGGCGCACTCCGGCAGCGAATCGAGCAGCCTGAACTCGCTCCGGTCTGGAAGACGATCCTCGCCGACGCCGAGGCGTATTGCGATCCCGCCTCGCCCCGTTACGCCGATCCTCAGGACCCTTGCCCCTTGTCGCGGGAAGCGGGACGCGAGGGGCAGCGGCGCCACGATGCACTGCTCGTGCATACCGTGGGGCGATCCCTGACTGGGCGGATGGAGGCCATCGGATTTGCCTACCAGCTTACCGGGCGCAAAGAGCTTGGCGAGCATGGGGCGGCGGTGCTCCTGGCGACCGTCGAACGCTATCCGATCACCAACCCGACCATTTCCCAGGGATTTGCCGGCGGGCGCGGCGACATCATGCGCGGCCTGGCCATTGGCTACGACCTGCTCGCCGAATGCCTCGATGACGCCGATCGCGAGCGTCTGGCTGCCGCCTGCTCCGCGTACCTCGAACACGCCATCGAGGAGTTCAACAATCCGAAACTCTGGTGGCACGAGGTCCACAACTACAACGGCGTCAACGGCGGCGCGGCCGGATGCCTAGCCCTCGCGTTGAGCGACGCCTTTCCCGAGCGTGTCGGGGCCTGGACGGACGAGTGTGTCGAGACGGTCGAGCGATGGTTGACGGCCGGCTTCGACCAGGAAGGCGCCGGCCTGGAAGGCGTGAGCTACTCCGACTATGGGCTCTCGAATGCCGTGATGTTCGCCGACGCCCTCCGCCGCAACGGCAAGGGCGATCTGTTCGGCCACCCCACGTTCGCCAGGCTGGCCGAGTTCTACGCGTTATCGCTCCTGCCGGGCGAGCGCGTCTACGACGCCCGTAACGATTCCAGCTATGCCGGGCTCAGCGGCATACTCCTCAAGCTGGCCGATGCTCACGCGAGCGGCTTGTATCGATGGCTCTGGGAGAACACCGGCTCGCAACAGGGCATGCTCCGCATCCTGTGGGAAAACGACGTGCGGGCGGTCGACCCGGTGGCTGCAAAGGTTCCCCTCGCCAGGCATTTCACCGGCCGCGGCCTCTGCGTGTGGCGGACTGGCTGGACCGCCAGCGACGTGATGTTCTCGATCGAAGCGGGACCGTATTATCCCGTCACGCACAATCAGGCCGACAAGGGACATTTCACCCTCTATGGCCTGGGACGCCGCTGGGCCGTCGATCCCGGGTACGCCAATGAGCACGAATCTGAAGGACGCGGGCAGACGCTCGGCCACAGTTGCGTCCTCGTCGACGGCATCGGCCAGGCTCTCTCCGGCGCAGGATGGGGCACCAACGGAAAGATCGTTCAGTATTCCAACAGCGACCGCTGCGGCTATGCCCTGGTCGATGCGACTGAAGCCTACAACCGCAACAGCGCCGGCAAGCCGGGTGCGGGCGTCGAGCACGCTCGGCGGCACGCGTTCTTCGTCTATCCGCGCGGCGAGGCGCCGGCCTACGCCCTGCTGATCGACGACATCTGCAAGGACGATCAGCCGCACGAGTACACGTGGCAAATGATGTTCGCCGACGGCATGGCAGCCACGATCGCCGACGGCAGGGTCATGCTCGAACCGCAGCAAGCCTCCGGCGAGGCCGATGTCGGCTCGCGCGGCACGGAACCGAGATTGGTGCTTCGCCTCGACGCCGACGCGGAGCCGCAGGTCTCGACCGATGTATTTCGCCCCAACGACTGGCGTCCTCCCGCGGCCTTTCCCTGCCTCCGAGCGACGGTGCGGACTGTGAATCCGCGATTCATCGCCGTTCTCCTGCCGCTGGCGCCGAAGGTCAAGGAGCCCGAAGTCCGCTTCGAGCGGCGCGCTGGCCAGCGGGTCACGACCGTTGCATGGCCCACCCACACCGACACCTTTATCTGGTCCGAGAGCGATGGCGCCGCCGCGCTTGTCGAGCCCGAGTAATCAGCGCGACAGTACGGAAGACTGAGGACGCAGGACGGAGACATAGGGCGCTGGGAGGACATCCGGGAGAATTGCGATGACGACGACTATAGCGTCGCAGCAGCGGCTTCGCCGCGTATTCACGGAGAACTTCTCGGCGGCCGACATCGCCGAACCGCTGGCCTCGTTTGACGCCTCGACCTCAGCGGCCGACGTGCTGGAGGCCATGACCCGTCGGGCCTACAAGGTGGCGGGGATCAGGAAAGATGGCACGATTTGCGGCTATGTGCGACTGGAGGATCTGGCCGGAGAGACGTGCGGGGATACCGTTCACCCCTTTGAAGATGGCGACGTGGTACCCGATTCGGCCAGCATCCCGGAGCTGGTGATGCGACTCAACGACCGCCCCTGGCTGTTCGTCAGCGTCCTCGGACAGGTTGGCGGCATCGTCACCAAGACCGATCTCTTGAAGCCGCCCGTTCGGATGTGGCTCTTCGGAATGATCACCATCATCGAGATGGGGCTGACCCGACTGATCGAGTCGGCGTATCCCAATGACTCGTGGCGGCAATACCTGTCGGAGGGGCGACTGCAGAAGGCCGAGGCGCTGCTGGAAGAACGCAAACGGCGCAATCAGGACTTGGACTTGCTCGATTGTCTCCAGTTCTCCGACCGGGGCCAGATTGTGCTCCGCAACGAGGCGTTACGGACCCGAGCGGGCTTCGTCTCCCGCAGCCGAGGAGAGCAGACGGTCAAAGAGCTGGAGGCACTGCGAAACAACCTCGCCCATTCTCAGGACATCATCGCCTGCGACTGGGAGATCATCGTCAAGCTGATAGAGCATCTCGACAAGTTCCTCGGCCCGCCAGGCTGACAGGACGTTTCCATGCCGCCTGACAGACAGGCGGAACGGAAGCTCGCAGTCCGTGTATCTCGTGACAAACCGCCCTCAGCGCGTCTCGATGGCGCCTGCGTCGCGGGCCTTGCCCTTCGGCGTGCCGCCGCGCATGTCGCGTTGCGCGGGGCCGTCAAATTGCCAGGCATGCAACTCTTCAATGGTGGTGCGGGCGTCGGCAAGTGTGCCGTGGGCGACGCGCAGGAATTCAATAGCGCCGTCAAGGTAGTCTCCGTCGGGGCGGCCGCCGACATACAGGTCCCCCTTGTTGGCCAGCGATACTCTGCCGAGGCCGCGAGCGGTACTGTCGAGCTTGCCGTCCACGTAGACGGCTAGATTCTCGGCCTCGCGGTCGCACTCGGCGATCAGATGATGCCACTTGCCATCGGTGAGTCGGGCCTGAGAAGCCAGTTCGGCCCGGACTCCCCCCTCGCCTGCGACACTGAACACTGCGCGGCTGTCCTGGAGGCGGAGCGCGTAGCCGGCCCCTTGCTTCTTGGCGATGATCAATCCATCGGCGGCGGCCCGGAAGTAAACTTCGATGAGGAAGTTGCTGGCGTAGATAGCGGGGGTCTTGAGATCGTCACCCGTAAAGGTGAATTCCCTGCGCTCTGGATCCTGGCCATGATTGGCCCGCGTCGCCAGGTTGGTGGTGAAGGGCTTGTCGAGGACTTCATGGCTGATGGTGGCGTAGGTCCGCTTCGCGGGTGCGAAGCGCAGGGCACCGGGAGCGAAGCTCTCCAGCGGACCTTTGACGTAGTCGTCCGGACCGGCATTGACGACCTTCAGCGGATACGTGGGACGGTCGCGGTACTCGGTACGATCGGTAAGGAAGTCCTTGGCGTACCAGTGTTCGTCGATGATCTGTGTGGGGTCGTTGCCGGCATGATAGAAGTTCCACTCGGCGACCACGCCGTAAAGCGCCCAGGGCACGAAAGCAACAACGCCCTTGTCCAGGGCGACCGATTCCGGTTGAAGACGGAAATCGCCCCGGCCCGGATCGCGGAGCGGCGCGACTCGGTCCATGACTCCCAGATCAGATGCCAAGCTGTGCTGCTTCTCGAGCGCCGCACGAAAATCCCCGAGCGTTTCGAGCCAGCGGCCCGATGCCTCGAACACACCCAGTTCGGCGATGTCGTGGAAGACGTTGCCCGCGTAGGCGTTGGTCTGGTAGGCGAACTGTTCCTTCTGCGGACCGGCGTGCGCGGCATTGCCATCGGCCGGAGTCTTGGCCGGATCGGCATGGCGGAACACGCGCTCGCTCATGCCTTGCCAGACGTTACCCAGGTACTTGTTTCGGCCGGCGTCGGGCGCCTGGCGGCGCGAGCCGACGGTGAAGTTGTAGGCGGTGTTGTTGAGGAAGATGTTCTGGTGACTGTAGATCTCCTGAAAGGCCGAGCAGTTCACCAGCGGGCTGGTGGGGTCGTTCGAAAGGCCCCAGGCGATGTTGTTGAAGACGTAGTGCTTGAAGCCTCCGTCGAGATAGTAGGCATGGCCAAAGCCGGGATTTCCCTTATTGTGAATTCGTTCCCCTTCGCGCTGGCCGCGGGCGTCGAAGCTGAGGTTGTTGAAGATGTACACCGGTCCGTGCTGCCAGCTCTCGATGCCGCCGAAGTCGTTGCCGTTCTGCATCGTCTTCCAGGCCTTGTTCTGATGGATCAGCACGCGGATCAGGGGGACATCGCCCCGCGTGGCCCCTTTGCCGGCGACGACGTTGATCGCCTGGGCCCCGCAGCGTTCGACGACGTTCCCGGCGATGTGGGCGCGGAACGGATGGGTCAAGTCGAACGTGCAGCCCCGTTCGTAGCGCGGCGCCCGAAAACCGATGTCGGCCGCGTAATTCCGGTACAGGCGAATGTCGTCCAATACGCCCACCAGGTGAGAAAAGCCCCAACCCGCGCCGGCGGTGAAGCTGGCGGCGCCGGCATCGTTGCGACGGAAGACATTATCCTCGATCACGATGTCGCGAATCGGCGATCCCTCGCCGATCGCCCGCATGCCGATGCCCATGACCACGTCCTCGAACCGGCAGTGGGCAATCCGGATCCCTTCACCTCGTCCCCAGATGCGAATGCAGGCCGGATGGGCCTCCGGCCGGACACCGAACGGCTTGGTGCGGAAGTCCCACGACGAGACGTCCAATTCCCACGATTGCGTGGTCCAGCGGAAGTCGAGGCCGCTGATCTCCAGATGCTTTGCGTCCGTCCCCAGGATGAGGTCGTGGCGGCGGCCTACCTCGATACGGACCGTGTTGGGGTCGATGTTGCCGGGCAATCGCAGGTAGAGCGTGCCGCCGCTTCCTTTCTTGTCGAACCAGAACTCGCCGTCGGCGTCGTCGAGGTACTGCGGTTTGTCTTCCAGGTAGTACCGCATCCCGCGGAAGATGATCGACGCATTGCCGCCGCCCGTCCAGTTGGCAAACTGTACCGAGCCGTCGGCCGGATCGTATTTGTTCACCCTGGTCGGGTAGGGCGTGCCCATAACCCAGCCGAACTCGGAGTAGATGAGCGCCCCATCGACGAAATCCCGATCGAGGCCCTTGAGGTGCGTGGCATCGTTAGCGCTATAGCCTTCCTTTGCGCGGAACGGATGAGGATTGTTGGTCCAGGTGAACCATTGAGCCTTGTGGTCTTCCGGTTCGCTCTTCCAGTTCGGATGGCGGGCCAACGGGATTCGGGTGGCTGTGCCGCGGGCGTCGACCATCCACACCGTGCGCGGGGCAAAGTCCAGACTGGCCTTCCAGACGGCGGCCGGCTTGGGGATCTTCGCGTGGTCGGCCCCCTTCGTCCAACCGCTGACAACGTCTGAACCGGCGATCACGGCGGGACCGTCGCCCCATTTGGAATCACGGGTGAGGCGAATCGGCATACCGGGCCGGCCCTGCTCCTTGATCGTGAGCTGCCCGCGGTAGATTACGCCGCCCTTGAAAACGTAGGTGTCGATTCCCGCGGCCCGCGCGGCGCTAGCGGTGGCAGCGGTGTCCCACGGGTGATGCTTCCAGGGCCGCTCGGGCGACGCGCCGTCGGAGTCATCGGACCCGTTCTCGTAGTCGATGTAGCGCACGCTCTGACCGGCCGCGAACTGTAAGTCCTTGGGCGTCCATTGGATGTCACCGGTTTCTGTAATCCGAGCATAATCCTGCTGCCACGCAAATGGCTGTTCGGCAGCCCGGACAGGGAGACAGCACAGCGCCAAGCTGGCGAGGGCTGCGGCGCGATAGCGAGCGGACGATTGCATGAGCTGATTCCTGGTCATCAAGACTTCGTTTCGCAGAATGAAAGACGGCGATAATCGGCGCGAATGATTCTATCAGCCCACCCACTATAGCGATAGGATTCGGGTCACGACCGGCCAATACGTCCACCACGCCGCCGCGGCCGGGGCGGTCTGTTTAACGTGGAGGCCGATCGCGCAAGTGCTGGCTGCAAAACGCCTTTCGTCCGCTCGAATTGCGGCGGCAAGCCGACCCCAATGCGCAACATTTCCCGCGGCGCGCCCGGCAGGAATAATTTGCCTCCTCAACGTGTGCGAGATTGGCTTGCCACGACTGGGAATCGTGAATAGGCGTGAAATGGGAATCGGCGATGAAGATCTGGTCGATATCGAACCGTGCGACATGGTTTGCCGCTCTGTGTCTTGTCTTCACGCCGCTCGCGGCGCAGGCCAGCGGACTCGAGAAGAACGTACCTGCCAGCAACCTGACTGCAGCGAGTCCTTCGGACCTCGAGCAGGGAGGTCTCCAGCAGGCCACTTTCGGCGCCGGGTGCTTCTGGTGTACCGAAGCCGTGTTTCAGCAGGCAAAGGGGGTGCATTCGGTCGTCTCGGGGTATAGCGGCGGCTCCGTCAGGAACCCGACTTATCAGCAGGTTTCTACTGGACTGACGGGGCATGCTGAAGTGGTGCAGTTGACGTTTGACCCGGACACGATTTCCTACAAGGACCTGCTGGAGATCTTCTGGAAGACTCACGATCCGACGACGCTCAACCGGCAAGGGCCTGACAAGGGCACGCAGTATCGTTCGGTGATCTTCTACCACGACGCGGAGCAGCAGCGGCTGGCCGAATACTACAAGGAGCGGCTCAATGAATCAAAGCTGTTCCGGGCGCCGGTCGTCACGGAGATCAGCCCCTACACCGAGTTCTATCCGGCCGAGGCATACCACCAGGAGTATTACGATCGCAACCGGCAGCAGCGTTACTGCCAGCTCTGGGTGCGGCCGAAAGTGGAGAAGTTCAAGAAGCTGTTTGAAGACAAAGTGAAACCGGAGTCGAAGCCGGCGCCGAAGGTCAAGAAGACGCCTGCCGAGTGGAAGGTTCAATTGAGCGACATCGAGTACGACGTTACGCGGCGTAAAGGGACCGAACCGGCGTTCACGGGCAGGTACTGGAATCACAAGGGAGTCGGAGTCTACAACTGCGTTTGTTGCGGGCAGGCGCTCTTCCACTCGGCGGCGAAGTTCGAGTCCGGTACCGGCTGGCCGAGCTTCTGGGCGCCGGCCATCACCGGGAACATCGAAGAGGAGATCGACCGCAGCCAGAGGATGGTGCGGATGGAAGTGAAATGCTCGCGGTGCGACGCCCACCTGGGCCACGTTTTCAATGATGGCCCTCGTCCCACGGGTCTGCGCTACTGCATCAACTCCGCTGCGCTCCGCTTCGCCGGTGCGGAGAAGTGACTCGCCTGTCGCGAGCTTGACTCGCGAGACCGCTCAGGTAGGCTATCCGGAATCGCTGAACACGACGGTTCGCCGCGCCGGCGGTATCGGGCAGGCGTCGCATGCCTCGATGGGGCTCCAGGCGGCTACCGTCAGCTTCTTCCGCCCAGGAGCCTCGAAATGAGTGGCATTAAACGACGCGACTTTCTCGGAGTTGTCGGCGCTGGTGTTGCCTTGAGCGCAGCGGCCGGTCCGGCGAGCGGAGAGCCGACGGACTCGCAAGCGGCGCCCGCTCCGATCGAAAGACACACCTTCGAAAGCGGCCGGGACGACGGCCGGTTTGTGCAGACGGCGGCCCTGGTGCACAAGTGCCTGGCCACGCTCCGGCCCAAGTTGGCTTTTGACTCGGGCACTACCCGTGAAGCGTTTCCGGCCTGGCAGCAGGCGGTGCGCGACAAGCTCCTGGAGCTGATGTGTTTTCCGAAGGTGGGCGGGCAGCCGTCGCCGAAACGGATATGGTCGCAGGCTCGCGAAGGCTACCGCCTCGAACGCTGGGAGTCGTATCCGGAGCCTTACAGCGTTGTGCCCTTTCTGCTGTTGATTCCCGACGGCGTCAGCAGCCGTTCGCCCGGGCCGGCTGTGATGTGCTTTCCAGGCTCTTTCGGCAGCAAAGAGGCCCTGGCGGGCGAACCGGAGCTGCCCGGGTCGCCCGAACCCGACAAGACGAAGTGGCACGACAACCGCATGGCCTATCACTTCGCGCGGCGGGGAATCGTGGCAGCGGCTTTCGACAATCCGGCCACCAATGAGCTGGCCAGCCCGCTGGCTGCACGGGACGTGATGTCGCTCTGCGCGGCTTGGATGGGCCGCCCGTACGAGGCGATCTCGGTCTTTCAGAAAGCCCGCGTGCTGTCGTGGCTCGCCGCACAACCGTACGTCGACGCAACGCGGATCGCCGTGAGCGGCCATTCGCTGGGGGCCAAGCCGGCCGATATTCTGGGCGTGCTGTTTCCCGATCTGGTAAAGGCGGTGGTGCACAACGATTTCGTGTGTCATTGGCAGGAACGGACGGTGGCTCTCAACCTCTATCCGCCCGGCGCGTTTCAGGTGGTGCCCGGCATCTTTCAGTGGTTCGACTACACCGATCTGGAAGCCGCCTTGGCGCCGCGCCCGCTACTGTTCACCGAAGGGGGCCGTCCGAACCAGATTGCCAAGATCCGGCAGGCTTATGCGCTGGCAGGCGCCGAGGAAGCCTTGAGAGTCTATCACTACGAGAAATACGAAGATCCGGCGTCGCGAGCGCTCGACGATGCGGAACTTCCCGTGGGCATTACCATGGAGCAGTACTTCGAGTACGCGTACGTGGACGCGGCGCGGCACCGCTTCCGGCCCCACCGCGCGGTGCCGTGGCTGGCGGGAGTGTTCGGGATGTAGTTGCGCGACGCAAATCGGCCACATTCCGCACTGTCCCGGTCCCCAGCGGGCGTACAATTTGTGACGATCGCCGTCACTTCCCCTCAGGGACTATCGCCGATGGACGACCAGTCTGTCCCGGACCGGCTCACGCACATTCGCACCCGTTGGAGTCTTGTGGAACAGGCTCACACAGGGGATGAAGCGGCAAAGGCCGCCGCGCGGGCAGCGCTGGTGGAACGCTACCAGACGGCCGTGTACCGCTACTTGCTGGCCTGCGTCCGTGATCCCGACGCTGCTGACGAACTGTTCCAGGAGTTTGCCCTCAAGCTTGTCCGCGGCGACTTCGCCCGCGCCGATCCCGAGCGGGGTCGGTTCCGCGGGCTGGTGAAAACCGCCTTGATCAACCTGGTGATCAACGATCGCAAGAAGCGGGCCCGACGGCCGATGACCGGGGGCGACGCGGTCGAGCAAATAGAGGCGGAAGCCGTGGACCCGGACGCCGAGTTTCTGTCCGCTTGGCGCAAGGCCCTTCTCGATCGGGCGTGGCAGGCGCTGGAATCGGTTCAGCGAACGACCCGCGCTCCGTACTTTGACGCGCTTCGGATGCGGTCGGAAAACCCCCCGTTGACGGCAGCCGAGATCGCTCGCCGGCTCAATGAGGCAGACTCTTCCGCACGGGCGTACAGCGAGCCGGGAGTACGGAAGATCGTGCAGCGCGGCCGTGAGTTGTTCAGCGACCTCGTGGTGGAAGAGGTGGCGCGGACACTCGATGATCCGTCGAACGATGATCTGGAGCAGGAACTCGTCGAACTTGGCTTGAGCCCCTGGTGCCGCACGGCGCTTAAGCGACGCCGCCGGGAGTAAGCATGCCGATCTGCTACGAGCGATGTCAATAGAGGAACCGCAGTTCGGCGCGGACGGTATCGTCGTACCACTCGTCGCCGGTAATCGCGCGGCCGTAGCCGACGTAGGCATCGCAGCAGGGGCCGAGGCCGGCGCGAACGCCGAACTTAGCGTTGACGATCGTCTCGCCGCTGGCATCCTCAGCGGCGAACTGTCCGGGCGCGAGTTCGACACTCTGCAATCCATCCATCACGGTCCAGCCGACCAGTTCAATCACCGGCCTGATTGCGCCGCCCCGGTAGCAGGCCACCGGACGGTGCAACCCGACGCCGTATCGAAGCACGCTGCCGGCGAAGTCGTTTCCGCCGGTCGCCACCCAGTAGCGCAGCTCGCTTTCCATCGCCCAGCACGCGCCGAGCGGCTGATACAAGAGCAGTCCCGGTTCCAGGCTCGCGTGTCCCGTGCCCTGCCCCTCGTGCGGATTGCCGGTGGGAATATAGGTCCGCAGTTGGGCGGTCAGCAGGCGCCCCTCGTCTAGCAGGACGTATTTCAGGGCCAAGTTCATATCGGCGAGCCCCGACGAGTTCTCGTTGATCTCCGGATCGAGAAACCGCACCGGCAGTTCCACGGCGGCCGACCATCGCGCGCCAAGCTGTTTCTCGCAGACCGCGGTGAAGTCCTGGTAGTCGACGCCCGACTCGGGCAGCGGAAAACCGGACCCTTGCGGGCGTCCTTGTGCCCAGATGAACTCGGCGCGTGAACCGTGGATGATGTCGTTGGCCGCGTCATAGCGGAGGCGCAGTTGGTCGCCGATCGCTGCCGAATCGACATATCCGACGTTGCTGTCGCGGACCGCGAAGCCGTCGGCCGCCTGGCCGCGCCAAAGCCCCAGCTCTTCCTCGGCCGTCAAGACACAGGGGACAGCCAACAGCAAGGCGGCTGAGACCAGAACCGCCCGCACGAGTATCGATTGAAGCATTGCTGCCACGACAGTTCCCCTTCACTGCAGCCTGGATCCACCGCCTGGCACGTCGCGCAAGCGGAGATCGCCAGAAAAACCGGCATTATCGGAACTCTCGGCACTTCCGGGCTGCCGACTTGGGTCAAAGCCACTGTAGATGCCAGATCGTGAAGGCAGGCTGGAGGTCCGCGGAGCTAATCGGAAGACCGGGCAATCTGTTCCGATTTCAGAAACCTTGACGCTGATTCAATTTGGCGAAGGGGCGCAAATTGTTCGTCTGTTCGCAGCAGTTCGAGTGATTCTCCCCCTCGCTCAACTGCCTGCCGGCACAGTTCCGCGGTCAGCTCTTCAATCCGCGCATGAAACCCGCTGTCGTCGGCGCCCAGCGTGCTGTGCGACTCGCTGGCAGTCAGGCATGAGGCGAGGAAGGCGGCTGCCAGCACGATTTCACCCGGTCTGTCCGACTTCACCAGTGTCTGCGCCAGCGCGAGCGTGCCCGCTTCATCGCCTTGCCCGACCATGACAGCGGCGAGGTCGTGGTACTGGTTGCGAGCCGGGCGGACATAGTCGGGCTGGTTCGGATTCTTATCCAGGGCGACGCGAAGACACTGGACGGCCTCCTCCAGGCAGCCCCGCGCTTCGGCCAGATTGCCGCGCCGCAAGTGAAGCCGGCCGAGGTTGCCGATCGTCATGCCAAGATCGCCGTAGAGGCGCGGGCGGTTGCTGCTCTGCTGGATCAACTGGCGGAGCAGGTCGGCCGCGGCTGTCCAGGCTTCCTCCGCCTCGTCCTCCTTGCCTTGCGAAACCAGCGCGACCGCCAGGCTGTTGTGCGTGTTGGCCAGTTCGATCCGATACTCAAGGACCGCAGGGAAATCACGCGCCAGCGGGGCAAACGCCTCGCGCGCCCGGCGATGGTATTCGCCGGCTTCGTCGAAGCGCCGGCGCGTGCCCCACAGGTTGCCGAGGTTGTTGAAGGTGGTGGCCAGCTCGAACTGATACTCCGGCTGTTGGGGAAACTCGCGGCGGAGTTGCTCGAGGAGTTCAATCGCGCGGCGATACGCAGTCTCCGTCTCCGCCAGCCGCTGTTCGAGTCGCAACACCGTCCCCAGATTCAGATGCCCGCGAGCCAGTTCGTGGCGGTAACGCCGCTCGGTGGGATGGGCTGCCGCGAGCTTCTCCAGCAGCGCGATGGCCGTGGCCAGTTCGGCGCGGGCCGCGTCGAGCCGATTGGTGTCTTTGAGCAAAATCGCCAGATTGTAGTGCGATCGGGCTTGATCAGCCTGATAGGCCGCTTCGCCGGGATGGGTTGAAGCCAGCGAGTGCTCGATCTCAATCGCCCGGCGGTAGCGGGCTTCGGCCTCATCGAGCCGGCTGGTGACCCGCAGCAATTCGCCGTACCCGTCGTAGGCATCGGCCAGTTGCCGACGGAGATCGACCTCGGCGGGGCTGGCCGCCGAAAACGCCGACAGCAGCGCGATCGCCTGCTGGTACGCCTTCTCCGCGTCGTCGTAGCGTCCGAGCAGCCGCTGAATATCGGCCAGGCGCTTGTGCCCCAGGCCCAGGTGCTCCTGTATGGCGGGATCGTGCTGTTTCTGGGCGAAGAGTTCTTCGTAGAAAGCCAACGCGGTTTCCAGCAGCAACCGGCGCTTCTGCTCCATTCGCGGCTCAACGGCCAACTGCTCCTCGGCAACCTCGGTGAGCATCTTATCGACCGCGCGGATGGCCAGCGCAAAGCTCCGCTGCGAGCTGTCGCGCTCGGCGCGAAGATGAATGTTGTGCCATACGCCGCCGCCTACTGCCGCAGCCGCCACCACTGCCGAGAGCAGAAACAGTGTCGCCACCGCCGGGCGGCGACGACTCCATTTGGCGAGTCGCTCGATCCTCCCCACTGGCCGCGCCTGGATCGGTTCACCGCGGAGCGCCCGTCCCAGGTCGTCGGCGAGGGCCTCGGCGCTGGCGTAGCGCTTGGCCGGCAGCTTCTCCAGGCATTTCAGGCAGATCGTTTCCAGATCGCGAGGCACGTGCGACTTGACTCTCGACGGCAGCATGGGCGGCGCGTGGCGGATCTGGTCGAATAGCTCGGCGAGCGTCTTGGCCACGAAGGGCCGCCGGCCGGTGAGGAGTTCGTAAAGGATCGCTCCCAAGGCGTAGATGTCGGCAGCCGGGCCCACCATTGCCGGATTACCCGTCGCCTGCTCCGGCGCCATGTAGCTCGGCGTGCCCATGATATCGCCGGCCTGGGTCACTTCGTGACCGTCCTGTAATCGTTTGGCGAGGCCGAAATCGCTGATTTTGAGCTGCCCTTCGCTGGTCCGCAGGACGTTCGCCGGCTTCAGGTCGCGGTGCACGATTCCACGCAGATGCGCCGAGTGGACGGCCCGCGCCAGGCACGCCATCATCTCGGCTGCTTCCCACGGAGCGGGAAGATGCTCGGCCAGATGGCGGTCGAGGCTGGCGCCGTCGACCAGTTCCATCGCCAGGTACGGCTGCCCCTCATGCTCGCCAACTTCGTAGACCTGCACCACGTTCGGATGCTGCAACGCAGCCAGGGCCTCGGCCTCGATCTGGAAACGGACGAGCTGTTCGGGACCGGGACCGGTGAGGATCATCTTCAGCGCGACCGGCCGATTCAAGCTCACTTGCCGGGCGCGATAGACTACCCCCATCCCGCCACGCCCCAGGCAGCCCAGGATTTCATAGCCGGGAATCTCCGGCAGAGAGGGATCGGTCGCGTTTGGCCTCGTCGACGGCGATCGGGGAAGAGTACGGGTTGTATCCGCAGAGAACACGCGCGACGGCACGCACTGGATCGTCGGTTCGTTGCTCGCCTCGTCCTGCCCAAGCTCGTTGGACAGACGGCAGTCGGCGCCGCACACCGGGCAAGCGGCTAGTTGGGCATCGGCGGCAAACGACACGTCCCATCGATGACCGTTCGGGCACGTGAAGAGCTTGGCCATGACGTTCAGTTGCCTGATATCGACGAGCCAGATCGCCGCAGCGCGTCCGCACGAAGCCGTCAGACCGTCACGGCGACCGCGGGAACACACGGAAGGGTGGTGTATTATTGAAATCGCCCCTCCGCCAGACAACCCGCTGCCGGCGGCCAATGCTACACTTCTCTGGGGCTCAATAAAGGTGTTCAGTTGATGGCTGAAGGATCGAAGGAAAACTCCGAAGTCGGCGCGGCTGAATGCGGTGCGGCGGGAGCCGATGCGGCTGAGCCGTGCCACGATCCGACTGCCGGGCGCCGCTGCCGACTGCGTCGGGCATTAGCGATTGCCCTGGCTTTGGGCGGCATATATCTGGCCGTCGCCTACGTGATCATGCCGTGGGACTGGCGGCGGTATGTCGCGCGGCATCCGGACCTGGCCGACGCGCCGCGCGTCACCCATACCGCCAGCGGCATTCCGGGCGATCCATTGAACCTGGCCCTCGTCGGGCAAGAAGCAGACGTCGTGGCGGCAATGGGCAAAGCCCAATGGTTCGCCGCCGATCGGCTGGGGGTGGCGTCTTCGGCGGCCATCGCTGCCGATACGGTGCTCCGTCGCCCCTACGCCACCGCGCCGGTGAGCAACCTCTATCTCTGGGGCCGGAAGGAAGACCTGGCATTCGAGCAACCGGTGGGCCGCGATCCGCGGCGGCGGCACCACGTACGGTTCTGGAAGACCGAGGAGATCGATGCGGAAGGTCAAACGATCTGGGTGGGCGCGGCGACCTTCGACCGCGGGGTCGGACTCAGCCGCACCACAGGCCAGGTGACGCATCACATCGACGGCAATATCGACGCCGAGCGCGATCATGTCGTCGGAACGCTGCAGAAGGCCGAGGCCGTTGCCTCGCTCGATTGGCTCGACGACTTCCACACCCAGCGCGAAGGGCGCAACGGCGGCGGCGATCGCTGGCACACCGACGGCCGCCTAGCATTGGTGTACCTGGGGACGCCGAGAGCGTCACGGGCACAGGGAGAATAAGTCTCGCAACAATCCGGCAGGCCGGGGACAACGAGAATTTTCCGCCTTGTGTCGGGCTGCCAATCCGCTGCCGGCGCCGGCAGCGTTCCACTTGCGCACGCATCGCGCCCACCGACCCGGCAGGTTCCGTGGACGTTTTGGCCGTTTTCTTTCTCGCGAGTGAATTCCTCGGTCCGGCCACCTTTCCACGAAGAACCGTTACGTGTAGCCTGAGAGAAAGTCCCGGGGCGGCCACTCAGGCTGAACGCGAACATGCAGACCGCGCGACGGGTCCCCGAACGGGTCTTCTCCAGCCGTTCCACGATGCCCCATCTCCTCGGCAGTCAGGCCAAGGTGCTCTTGACCAGCGTCTTCGGGCCGTATGCCATAGATGACGAGCACGGCAGCCGGTTGATCAACCCGATGGAGCTGTACCACAATCAGGTAACGCGGGTGGAAGGAGCGTTTTCGCTGCGAATGTTCCACCGTTCCTGGGGACTGATGCTTATCCAGGCAAATATCGCAGCGCCTTGCACACTGTTGGACTTTCCGACGCTCGACCGTTTCGTCGAGGAGATCTTCCGCCACCGCTACGATGTCGTGGGGATCAGCAGCATCGCCACGAATGTGCTCAAGGTCAAGCGGATGTGCGAGCTGGTTCGGCAGCACCTGCCCGCGGCGGCAATCGTCGTCGGCGGCCACGTGGCCAATATTGCCGACCTTGCAGAGCGTATCGACGCCGATTGGATCGTCCGCGGCGAAGGAGTCGAGTGGTTCCGGCGTTTCCTGGGCGAAGATCCCGGTCAGCCTGTCCGGCACCCGGTGATTCCCACTCGGATCGGCACGCGTTCGATGGGCATCTCCGTCAAGGAGAAGACCTTCCGTGTCGCGGCCACGCTGATCCCCTCGGTGGGCTGTCCGATGGGCTGCAACTTCTGCGCGACCTCATCGATGTTCGGCGGCAAAGGGAAGTGGATTGATTTCTACCGCACCGGCGACGAGCTATTCGACGTCATGTGCCGGATCGAACAGTCGCTCGGAAACCGGTCGTTCTTCGTCATGGACGAGAACTTCCTCTTCCATCGTCGACGGGCATTGCGGCTGCTCGAGCTGATGCGCGAGCACGACAAGTCATGGATGCTTTACGTCTTCAGTTCCGCCGACGTGATCGAGTCATACACCATGGAGCAGCTCATCGCCCTGGGCGTCTCCTGGATCTGGATGGGAGTGGAGGGCGAGAATACCGAGTACGCGAAGCTCGCCAGGAGCGACACGTTCGAACTGGTTCGGCGGCTTCAGTCACACGGCATCCGTGTTCTCGGGTCGACGATCATCGGGCTTGAAGAGCACACGCCGGAGAACATCGATCAGGTCATTGAGCGCGCCGTCCGTCACCGCACCGATTTCCACCAGTTCATGCTCTACATGCCGTTGCCCGGCACGCCGCTGCACGGAGAAATCTCCACGCAGGGGCGCATGCTCGAAGAGAGCGAGTGTCCGCTCGCCGATATCCATGGACAATTCCGCTTCAACTACCGGCATCACCACATTCCCGCCGGGATGGAATCCGAGCTGATCGTGCGCGCGTTCGAGCGCGATTTCGCAGTCAACGGTCCAAGCATGCTGCGAGTGGTGCAGACCACTTTGACCGGTTGGCGGCGGTACAAGAGCCACGCCGATCGGAGGATTCGGCGGCGATTTGCCTGGGAAGTCAAAGGAATGGCCACCACGTATTCCGCGGTCGTCGCGGCGGCGAGAACGTATTACCGGCGAAATCCTGCGCTGCACGCCAGAATGTCACGCCTCCTGGACGAATTGCATCGCGAGTTCGGCTGGACTTCTCGGATTTCCGCCGCGATCGGCGGTCCCTATGTCTTGTGGAAGATCCGTCAAGAGGAGCGGCGCCTGGCGCGAGGCTGGACTTATGAACCGCCCACGTTCTACGAGGTCAATGATGCCGTGAAGCTGGAGGACTGCCCGTCGGCCGTGCGGTGCCGCTACGTCTCGCCGGCGGCAGTGCCGTTGCCCGCGGCCGAGACCAACCCGGCGCATGTCCGGCAGACCCAGTCCAGTCCGTCAGCGTGAGCTTGGCAGGCCCAACCGGTCGATAACGCAGAGGACGATCAACGTGCTGCTGAACCCCGGCGCTCAAATCCTTCTCGGGCTGTTGTTCGTTTCCGGGCTGATGGCCGGCCTGTGGCTTGTCCAGCGGAAGACGGGCAACGCGGGAATTGTCGATGCCGGTTGGGCCGCCGCGATCGGCGTGTTGGGAATCTTCTTCGCGGCGACGTCCGACGGCTATCCTCCACGCCGCCTGCTGGTTGCCACGCTCATCGGCATCTGGTCCGCACGGCTGGCGCTCTACATTCTGTTCGATCGCGTGGTCGGCCATCCCGAAGAGGGCCGCTACCGGACCTTGCGCGAGAAATGGGGAACGGCGGCCGAGAGGCGGCTGTTCATCTTCTTCCAGAGCCAGGCCCTGGCGGCACTGTTCTTCGCTCTACCAGTCCTGGTGGTGACGCACCACCCCGTGGACCGCTGGACCGCATGGGACCTGGCAGGAACGCTGATCTGGTGCATCGGCGTCGGCAATACGATACTCGCCGACCGGCAACTCGCCCGGTTCAAACGGAACCCGGAGAACCGGGGCCGGACTTGCCGCGAGGGCTGGTGGCGGTACTCGCGCCACCCGAACTACTTCTTCGAATGGCTCCACTGGTGGTCTTATGTGGCGTTGGCGGTCGGTTCTCCGTACTGGTGGCTCACGCTGCTGGCGCCGGCAGTAATGCTCTATTTTCTCCTCCGGGTGACGGGCATTCCGCCGACCGAGGCGCAGGCTCTGGCCAGCCGTGGCGACGACTATCGCCAGTACCAGCGCACCACCAGCGTCTTCGTCCCCTGGTTTCCCAAGAAGGAAGGTGGCCCCTGATGGATCCGATCGACCTGGCCGAACGGGCCGTCTTGCCGGACCGGTTGATCCGCGTGGGCATGCGCCGGCTGTTGGCGAGGCGGTTGCGGCAAGAAGCGGGCTTGTTTGACAGAAGGCGACAAACCGCATGAAACGGATCATGGCAAGTGGTGTTGCCGGGGTGGCGACCCTGGTTTGTGGACTGGCGCTGTCGGGTGAAGCCGACGTGTGGATCGAATTGGGAGCTTCACGCCCTGAGATCTCTGCGCTGGGCTGGGACACCGAGGGCACCGGACGTGAGAAGACGAATCTGCTGCGCCTCGAGACGGTGGTCGGTTTGCGGATCGGCTGCGCCGGCCAGTGGCGCAACGGCATCGACCTGCCGACGCGCTGGGACGCGGACGCCGGCGGCAAGACCTATTGGATCACGGTTGCGCCGGAGACCGAAATCATGTGGCGAATTCGATCGGCCCGGGGCGGCCTGATCATGCAATTCGGCGGCAACGGGCCGGATCTCGGAAAGGTCGAAGGCATGGAACTCGTGTTCCCGTTCGCGCCGGGCGTAACGCCGGTGACAGCAATCTCAAGTGTATGGAACGATGACGGAAGCTTTCACCTGCCCGCGATCGTGAGCGCGCCGGATTTCGGGCAGATGCTTCTGACCGGTAAGTCCAGTGACCCTGAACGTAAACCGATCAAGAAGGCTCGCCTTGATGGCAGCCGAGCGGCGAAGACGGTCAACCTGATATTGGAACTGACCACGCCGCAGTCGGACGCCAGCGACACGGTGGAGTTCTCGCCGCACCTTCTATCGCCGCCCGCAGGCCTTGCGGATACCGCGCTGTGGGCACAGGCTCGCCGCGGCTGGTTCAATATCTGGCAGCCCAGCGCGCAGTGGGGAGATCAGGGCAATCCTTTTAGCGCGCCCGCCGGCATACTCGGCAACAACGTCATCAGCGATCCGGCAAGCTGCTCGCTGTGGTTCTATGCCGACCAGGCATTCTGGACGCCCGAGGTGGCGCCTGGGGTGTCGACGATGCCGCTGCTCCGAAGAACCATCGAGTTCTGGTTAAGCGGGAGGCGGCTTCGCCCGACCGGTGAAGTTGTTTGCTATTGGGATTACCTCAATTTTCTCGATGCCAATGCAGGTCCCCTGATTGCTTCGTGGGACTATGTCGAAGCCACCGGCGATAAGGAGTGGTTGGGTGAGCACCTGGGGAGACTTGAACTGATCGCCGACTTCCTCGCCAGACGGGACGTGGACAACGACGGTCTGGTCGAGGCCACTCAGAGCGGCAACCGCGGCACGCTCAGACAGCCGGCCCGCTCCTGCGCCTGGTGGGATGCATTGAACTGCGGACACAAAGATGCCTACTGCAATGCACTCATCTATCGTGCCTGGCGGTGCCTGGCCGATCTGGAGGAAAAAGTTGGCCGAAAAGAGCAACAGGCCCGCTACACGCAACTGGCCTGCAGACTGGAGGCGGCCTATGTGCCGACGCTCCTCAATCCGGAAACCGGCTGGCTGGCGTGGTGGAAGAGCGCCGACGGCGAACTGCACGACTACGCCGCGCCTACCGTGAACGGTCTGGCGATCGAATATGGTCTTGTCGAGCCGGCCCAGGGGCGCGAGATTCTCGCCAGACTGCGCAAGAAGATGGCGGCCGTTGGCTTCACGCGGTTCGACCTCGGCGTGCCGCCGATGCTGGTGCCCGTGCTCCGCGCCGACTACTTGCAGCCGGACGGACTCGGCATTCCGAAGCAGGATGACGGCACGGACACGTTCGGGCAATACATGAACGGTGGCATCACTGCCGGACACGTCCTGCATTTCCTGGCCGCGCATTATGTCGTCGGCGACCCGGAACCCGCCGACCGGATTCTGCTCGCCATGCTGGAGCGACAGGGACGCGGGGAATTTCAGAACGGCGTGCGCGACGCAGCGGGACAGGGTATCGACTGGACGACCTGGGATGGCAAGCCTTCGGGATACGAGGGCTACCTGGCCGACAGTTTCCGCTTCCTGCAGGCGGTGTTGCTCCGCGAGGCATCTTTTCGCGAGCGTCTCTACCGCCCGCTGGTCCAGCCCAAGAAGGAAGGTGGTCCCTGATGGATCCGATCGACCTGGCCGAAAAGGCCGTCCTGCCCGACCGGTTGATCCGCGTGGGCATGCGCCGGCTGCTGGCGAGGCGGCTGCGGCAAGAGGATCGTGGCGGCGTGGAACAGCAGCGGGAGCAGCTACGGCAGTTCGTCAACGAACTGCGCGGCAGCCGCATCGCCATCGAGACCGACGCCGCCAACGAGCAGCACTACGAAGTGCCCAGCGCCTTCTTCGAAGGCGTGCTGGGGCCGCGGCTGAAGTACAGTTGCTGCTACTGGCCGACCGCGGAGACGACGTTGGCCGAGGCCGAAGAAGCCATGCTCGACCTGTTCTGCCGCCGGGCGGGAATTGCCGACGGAATGCGGGTGCTCGAACTGGGCTGCGGATGGGGCTCGCTCTGCCTGTGGATCGCGGAGAAGTATCCCGCGTGCCGTGTCACCGCGGTTTCCAACTCGCGAACGCAACGCGAGTTCATCCTCGCCCGCTCGGCAACGTGGGGCCTGAAGAACGTGGAGGTCGTCACGGCGAACGTGGCCGATTTTGACGCCCGGGAACGGTTCGAACGCGTCGTCTCGGTGGAGATGTTCGAGCACGTGCGGAACTACGAAGCACTGCTGCGGCGAATCGCCGGCTGGCTTGTGCCTGGAGGCAAGCTGATGGTTCACATCTTCTGCCACCGGCAGTTTGCCTACCCGTTCGAGACCGAGGGGGACGAAAATTGGATGGGCCGCCACTTCTTCACCGGCGGAATCATGCCTTCCGACGACTTGCTCCTGCATTTCCAGCAGGACCTTGCCCTGGAGGACCACTGGAGCGTGTCGGGCACCCACTACGCGCGGACACTGGAGGCCTGGCTGTCGCAGTGCGATGCACGCCGCAGTGAGCTTCTGCCGCTCTTCGCGGCCGACCGGGGAGAGGCGGAGGGGAGTATCCATTTCCAGCGGTGGCGGATGTTCTTCATGGCCTGCGCGGAGCTCTTCGCCTACCGCGGCGGGAACGAATGGTTTGTCTCCCACTACCTGTTTGCAGATCGCCGGCAAAGCGCGGATCGAGCCTGACTGTCATCGCAAGAATGAAGGAATGTCAACGATGCTGTACTACCTGAAAGTCTACCTGTGCGCGCTGGTCGGCTTCCTGGCGATCGACCTTGTCTGGCTCGGGGTTGTGACCCGCGGCTTCTATCGCAAGCAACTGGGCTTCTTATTGGCCGATCAGCCCAACTGGTGGGCGGCGATCATCTTCTACCTGCTGTTTGTCGCCGGGCTGCTCGTGTTCGCCGTCGCCCCCGGTCTGCAGGCCGGCTCGCTTCGAAGGGCGTTGCTGCTCGGCGGCTTCTTCGGCCTGATCACCTACGCCACGTACGACCTGACGAACCTGGCGACGGTCAAGAACTGGCCGTGGCTCGTGACGGTTGTGGATATGGTGTGGGGTACGATTCTCGCCGCATCGGTCAGCGGAATCGGATACATGGCCGGGCGCTGGCTACGCTGACAGGGGCGGCAGAATCGGCGCCCGCCGGCAGGCGGGCCTGGTGAGCACCATCTGTACGTCGCCGATGGCCCGTTCCCGGAAGGCCCCTTCGCAATAGCAGAAGTAATACTCCCAGGTGCGGATGAACTCCTCGGAGAATCCCTGTCCTCGCACCTGGTCGATGTTGGCGAAGAATCGCTCCCGCCACAGCGACAGCGTCTGGGCGTAATGTGGCGTGATGTCTTCCAGGTGCGTGAGTTGGAAGTCGGTCGCACGCCCCAGCGAGTGACAGATCGCTCCCGCCGACGGCAGGCAGCCGCCGGGAAAGACGTACTTCTGAATGAAGTCCACCGACCGCCGGTAGCGGTCGTAACGCTGGTCGGGGATGACGATCGCCTGCAGGAGCATCATGCCCTCGGGCTTCAGCCGCTGCGAGCAGGCATGAAAGAACGTGTCGAAGAACTGATGCCCCACCGCCTCGATCATTTCAATCGAGACGAGTTTGTCGAACGTGCCCCTGAGCGCCCGATAGTCGTCGCCGAGCACCGTGATCCGTTCGGCGAGGCCAGCGGCGGCCACCTGCCGCCGTGAGTACTCGTATTGTTTACGGGAGATGGTCGTCGTGGTGACCCGGCAACCGTACCGCTTCGCGGCATGAAGCGCGAAACCGCCCCAACCGGTGCCGATTTCCAGCACGTGATCGTCCGTTGTCAGGGCGAGCTTCTGGCAGATGCGGTCGAACTTGGCGACCGATGCCTCGTGGAGCGAACTGCCGGCCTGCGGGAAGACCGCGCATGAATAGGCCATCGTCTCGTCGAGAAACAACGCGAAGAACTCGTTGCCCAGGTCGTAATGAGCGGCGATGTTGCGCCGGCTTCCCGGCAGCGTGTTTCGCCGCAGCCAGTGGCCGATTCTCGTGAACGAGCGGAGCAGTCGCGACGGGCCTCTTTCCAGGCCGGCCGACACCGTGGCATTCCGGCAGAAGATCCGGACCAGGCTGACAAGATCGCCGCAAGTCCAGTATCCGCGGAGATACGCTTCCGCCGCGCCGAGGCTTCCGCCGAGAACGAGGTGCCGGTAGAAACGCGGATCGAGGATTTTGATATTCGCTGCCAGAGAGTCCGGCCCGAATCGGCCGAATTCTCGCCGCTCGTTGCCCTCGTCGATCGTCAACCGCCCGTGATCGAGGTCTTCCAGCCGCCGCCAGACGAGTTGTCGCAGGGTCCGCTCGAGGAACCCGTCGGCGTTCTCGCGTTCGCTGCTTTCAACGGAAGCTTCTGTCATGGATTCTGCCCTTGCATAACCTGGCCATGCTTCGGATGGGGATAGAACGGGCATTTCTTCCACCAGAGTCGAAACGCCTGCCAGTAGATGGCTTGGGTCACCCGGCCGGTCATCCACGGATGACTCGCCAGCACGCGGAGCATCGACCGGCGGTTCCACTCGCGGCGTTTCAGCACCAGACTGACGTCGAATAGACGCTCATCGCCCCGGGTGTTGACGATGGCCACGCTCAATTCGGCCCCGGGCGGACGGAAACGCCACCCGTACTGCATATCCATGTCCATGAATGGCGAGACATGAAAGCCCTTGGGATGGCGAAAATGAAGCCGCGGTCGTTCGCCCTCGCGGTTACCGGCGTCGAGGACGTACCAATGCCGTTCGTGCCACGGGGTGTTGGTCACCTCGGCCACGACGGCCTCGACCGTCTCCGCGCCGGGCTCGATGCAGTAGTACAGGCTGAGCGGGCAGAAGTAGTAGCCCCAGTTCCGCAGCAGCGTCAGCAGGCAGATCGGCCCCGCGGGGCGCCACCCGGCACGCTCCTCGACCAGGTTTCTGACAGCGTCGGCCAGCGGCACTGGCGGATCGCCGAGATGGTCGTTGCGGCGGAACGAGGCGGGGGCAAAGCGAGCCCGCGAGAGGCCATATCCGCCCTCCAGCAACGTCGGCAATTCTTCGAGGTCCAGGTACGCCAGATAGATCCCATAGCGGAAAACGTGCTCCGCGGGACTCAGCCGTCGATGCTGGACGTAGCCCTGGTAAAGGCAACTGCGCATGATTCCAACCGCTTTCCAAAACACTGGCCGACCGCCAGAGCGCTGTTGACCCCATCCTCGTGAAACCCGTGCCCCCAGTAGGCGCCGCAGAAGTAGGTGCGGTTCTTGCCGTTGATTTCCTGAAATCGCCGTTGCGCCGCGAGCGCCTCGCGACTATAGACCGGATGGTGGTACTCGATCTCGCGCAGAATCTTCGTCGTGTCGATTCCGTGCATGCCGTTCAGCGTGACGCAAATCGGATCGGGGGAGACGTGCCCCTGCAGCCGATTGAGGTTATAGGTCAGCACCACCGGTTGCCCGTCTTCGCGGGGAATCCGATAGTTCCACGAGGCCCAGGCTCGCCGGCGCCGCGGCAGTTGCCGCGCATCGGTATGCAGTACCGTTTCGTTCCGCTGGTAGGCGATCGCTCCCAGGATGTCCCGTTCCGCCTCGCTGGCGTCGGACAGCATGGCCAGTGATTCGTCGGAATGCGCCGCCAGGACCACGGCGTCGAAGTCCTCCGTCCCGCCGCGGTCCCATGCTACCGAAACGTTTTCCTTATTGCGACGTACCGCCACGACGCGGCAATTCAAGCGGATCCGGTCTGCAAACGGACGAGTGATCGCCTGGACATACCGCGCGGCGCCCCCTTGAACCGTCTTCCACCGGGGATGGCCGCGGACCGTCAGCAATCCATGGTTGTTGAAGAAATTGACGATGAATCGCGCCGGGAACTGCCGGAACCGCTCGGGCGGCGCCGACCAGATCGCCGCTCCCATCGGAATCAGGTAGTGCTCGATGAACTCTCGGCTGTACCGATTGCGCTCGAGATACTGGCCCAGTTCCAGTTCGTTGTCGTTCCCTTGCAACAGCTCGAGCGACTGCCGATTGAAACGCAGCACGTCGAGCAGCATCCGGTAGAAAGCCGGCCGGAAGAGATTCCGGCGCTGGGCGAACAGCCCGTTCAGGGAACTCCCCTGATATTCCATGCCGGACTTGTCGCAGCGGACGCTGAAGCTCATGTCGCTGTAGCGAGTGGGGACTTCCAGCATCCGCAGCAAGGCGAGGAAATTGGGATACGTGCGGTCGTTGCAGACCATGAAACCCGTGTCGGCCGCGTACTGACGCCCGAACGCAGTGAAAGACACCGTGTTCGTATGCCCGCCCGCGTAGCTATTGGCCTCGAACACGTGAATATCGTGATCGGCGACGAGGAGGCGGGCAGCCACCAGGCCGCTGATTCCGGAACCGATGATGGCAATCTTCATATCGACTCCACCGCAGCCCCGGGACGTGGCGCACGCTTCAACTCCCAGCCAGTTGCCGGACCACCGCCAGCGCCTCGGCGACGTGGCGATCGGCGGCAAACTGCGAACTGAACATGTGCCGGACAACCCCTTCTTCATCGATCACATAAGTAACGCGACCGGGCAGGAAGCCCAGCGTCCGCGGGACGCCGAAAGCTTTGCGCAGCTCGCCGCCGGCGTCGGACAGAAGCAGGAACGGCAATCGGTGGCCGCTGGCAAAAGCCTGGTGTTTCTTCGCCGAATCGGAACTGACGCCAATCACCGCGGCCCCGGCTTGGACAAAATCCTCGTAGGCGTCGCGGAAGCTGCACGCTTCCTTGGTGCAGACCGCCGTTCCGTCTTTGGGGTAGAAGAAGAGCACGACCGCCCTGTGGCCGAGAAAATCGGACAAGCGGATCGCTTCACCGGTTTGACAGGGCAAGGAGAAGTCGGGGGCCCGGTCTCCAACGCCAATGGAAGCCATGTTTCATTCCCTTCGCGCGGCACGCACGATGCCGTTAAGCATACCCGAGAACACGAACCGATGCACGAGGTACAGGCCGTACCAGTAGACGAGGCCCGGCAGCCCGACTGGATGGAAGATCGCCGTCTGCCGGATGACAGACGCGCCGTCCTGGCGCGAGACCTCAAACTCGAGCCACGCGCGGCCCGGCAGCTTCATTTCCGCCTGGAGTCGCAGCAGGCGATCGGGCTCAAACGATTCGACCCGCCAGAAATCCACCGCATCTCCGACGCGAAGATCGACCGCGTCGCGACGGCCCCGCCGCAACCCGACCCCCCCGACCAGCAAATCAAGCAGGCCGCGAATCCGCCACAGCCAATTCCCGTAGTACCAGCCGGTCTGGCCGCCGATCCGCTGGATCGGTGCGAATGCCGCTTGGACGGGCACATCGACCGTGGCGGTTCGCGAGTCGACGATGCGGGAGCCGAATCGCACGCCGCCCCACGCCGGCGCATGGCTGCCGGACGAAAAGGCATCGGCCCAACGCGTCTCGGCGAATTCGCGGTCTTCGTTCAACATCGCCCGCGCAATCGCGTCTTTAAGGCCGCGGGGACGGATCGGAAATGCTTCCAGCGCGGCAGGATCTTCAACCACGGTCGGGTTCCGCAGGCCCTCCACCAGTTTCCGCCCGATCCGCGCGTAGACCGGCGTCACCAGCCCCAGCCACAAGCTTGAAAGGTAAGGCGTGAGCACGGGTACGGGAATCATCGCACGGGTGAGCCCGCGCTGCCGCGCGTACTCGCGCATAATGTCGCCGTAGCAGACTTGATCCGGGCCGCCGATCTCGAATGTGCGGCTCTTCTCGTCCGCCAGATCCAACGCGGCAATCAGGTATTCGAGCACGTCTTCAACAGCGATCGGCTGCGCCGGCGTCGCCACCCACTTCGGGCAGACCATCAGCGGAAGCCGTTCGACCAGCGATCGGATCAGCTCGAACGAGAGGCTGCCCGAACCGATGATGATCGAGGCGCGGAATTCGATCACCTGCACCCCCGAGGCGCGCAGCACCCCGCCGGTTTCCTGCCGGCTTCGCAGGTGATCGGAGAGTCCGTGCCGCGGATTGCCAAGACCTCCCAGGTAGATGATCCGGCGGACTCCGGCTGCTTTGGCCGCCGTCGCAAAGTTGGCGGCCGCCTGCCGATCATCGCGCTGAAAATCTCGCCCGCTGCCCATCGAATGGATCAGGTAGTACGCCGTATCGACGCCCCGAAAGGCGGCCGTCAGCGATTCCAGGTCGAGAACATCCCCCGCAACCACCTCCGTGGCGGCCAAGACACGCCCACGGAGAGACTCAGGGCGCCGGGCGAGGCACCGAAGCCGAAAGCCTCGCTGCTGGAGCAATGAGAGCAGGCGACCGCCGATATAGCCGGTCCCGCCGGTCAGCAGAATGAGGGGCGATTTGCATGCCATAACTGACCTCGAAGCGCATTCTTCGCACCGCCCCCTCGGTCCCCGCCGCTCACGACGCCGCGAGCGGCTGGGCTGCCATCATGATAGAGACTGTCTGGCCTCTGCCATCGCAAGGTGGTAGACTCGGTCATTCAACGCATCGCGGGCCTTCCACACGGCTTCATGCTAAAATGGTCCTCGAAGGCGCACAATCGCTGTCAACGCAACGCGGTTGGCCGCCATAGACGGCGACATAAAGCACGATTTTGCAAATACTTGCGTCCGTAGCTCAATTGGATAGAGCATCGGTCTTCGGAACCGAGGGTTGGGGGTTCGAGTCCCTCCGGGCGTACTGGTAAGCTTCAGTGACCGCCAAAGCATTCGGCACTTGGCTGGTCTAAGAGTCCGGGCGTTCGATGACTGTGCACGCCGTCTCGGTCCTTCCGTCGCCGACGATCTGGTTGCCTCCCGTTCCGCTCAACCGCCCACTTCTCAAGAAGCGGCGATCACCTTCCGGCGCGTCACTAGTCCCAAAAAAGCGTCGGCCGGCGAGATTTTCTGTATTGTACATTAGTCCACTATTTGCTATAATATTGTCCGACGCGACCGCAAGGCCGCCGCCGACAACCTGAAGATCAGTCAAGTCGGGTATCTGGAGGGGCCTGCCGCCCGTGGGCAGGTATCGGAAAGGGCCCGCCCCAGAGGCGTTCCACGAACGCTTCCGAGGCGGGCCCTTTTTTGTTGCCCGAATTTCTACTGGAGACATCGCTATGAACACGCATCCCCCCTGACCCCGCCGCCACTTGCTAGACCACCTGGCCATGCCGCGCAGACTGGCACACCGTCCGCGCCACGCGCATACTGTCGGCGTGACTGCAACCGCTGCGCGCCGCGGACGGCCATTCATGGCCCGTTCACACGGCAGGCTCAGAAGAAAAGGCAGGGAAACCAGTGAGGTTGCATGACGTATTTCGGAAGTGGCTGGACCGCCGAGCTTTAATGCTCACGGCAGTCTTCGCCATCGTGGGTGTTTGTATTGCCGCCTTGATGCTCGGACGACCACCTCCCGGAGGCCGGCAGACGCTACCGATGCCCTTTATCGGCACGGCCGACATCATCTATGAGGCCCCATTACCGGAGTTCTATCGGTCCCGAGAGGAGGCAACGCTCTCCATGTCGATGAAACCTAAAGTGCCGATCTCCCGCGTGAAGATTCCCGACGACTTCGTCGACCGCTGACTACTACTGTGATGAGTGCGACTTCCCTACCGATTAGCGGGCTTTGGATGAAGTGCAACATGTACCTCACAATACGTATGAAGTTGCGTCCGATGGTTCGGTGCGAAACCCCTTGCCGGCTTGCACTTGTCGCCAGCCCTCTCGACGCACGAAATGAAACAACGCGTTTATTGTTGCGCTTCGCGTACCCCTGATGGAGATGTGAGGATTATCGAGAACAGCCGCGGCGCACGCACGACCGGCGTTCCACCCCGGCCGCGAAGGTCACGAAACCAGTTGGGCCGCATCGTCCCGGTGCGGTACACTGGTTGGCGCGGGCGTGCTGAACTGAGACATCCAAGAGGGAGTAGTAATATGACCAGGTGTGGCTTCATGATCGTGTTGATTGCCGGGTTGCTCGCCGCGGCCCGAACCGTTTCTTCCGCCCCCGCGGCAGATGAGCCGTATGTCCCCGAGCCGCAGCCGGTCCAGACCGAGATCCTCGTCGGCGCGCACAACTGCCCCCTCTGGGAGGCCGACCAGCCGCAGATGTGGAACCAGGTCTTGAAGCACCCCGAACGCACGCCGGCCCTCGGCTTCTACTCCCAGGAAAACCCGGAGGTCGCCGACTGGGAGACGAAGTGGGCCGTCGAGCACGGCGTCTCGTTCTTCGTCTACTGCTGGTACCGCGACGGGCAGGGCGGCCCGGTCAAGATGCGGTTTGATAGCGCCATCCACGACGCCCTCTTCAAGTCGCGCTACGTCTCGAACATGAAGTTCACCATCATGTGGGAGAACCAGTCCCGCGGCCGCGCCGGCGTGGCCGACGAAGCCGACCTCATGCAGAACCTGCTGCCCTTCTGGATCGAGAACTACTTCCGCCACGCAAGCTACCTGAAGCTCGACAACAAGCCCCTGTTGTTCATCTACCGCCCCGAGTTCCTCGTCCAGGACCTGGGGGGCGTGGACCAGGTCCGCGCGGCGTTCGACAAGATGCGCCAGGCGTGCCGCGCGGCCGGCTTCGACGGCCTCTACCTCCTGGGCGAGTACCGCGGTCTCGA
This sequence comes from Thermoguttaceae bacterium, assembly GCA_040766885.1. Lineage (GTDB taxonomy): Bacteria > Planctomycetota > Planctomycetia > Pirellulales > Thermoguttaceae > JAXGPP01. The sequence goes on from JAXGPP010000002.1 coordinate 328,175, forward strand.
CCCGAAACACCTCGAGCTGATGAAGCAGTTGGGCCTCGATTACACGTTCGCCTACTGCTGGCACGTGCAGAACAACCCGACTCCCGCTCAGGCGATCGCCGCGCAATTGAACTCCATCAACGAAACCCGGCGGCTCGGCATCCTGCCGCAGGTGATCACCGTCTCGCAGGGCTGGAGCGGCTGGCACGACGAAGGGAGCATCTGGAAACTCCCGCCCGACGACTACAAGAAGCTCCTGGAAGAAGCCAAGGCGATCATCAAGACCTATCCGGCGGCCGAACTGGGGAGCCGGATCCTGCTGTTGGACAACTGGAACGAATGGAGCGAAGGGCATTACCTCGCCCCGCACCGCGAGTACGGCTTCGGCTACCTCGACGCCATCCGCGAAGTCTTTTCCAGCGCCCCCAAGGACCACGTCGACCTGCTCCCCAAAGACATCGGCCTCGGCCCGTACGACCAGGCCTACAAGCGACCACCGGAAACGAACTGAACGGAAAGATTGATCATGAAAACTGCCATTACTCTTGTCGTATCGCTCTGTCTGGCCGCCTCGGCATGGGCTGCCGAGCGGCCCAACATCCTGCTCATCACGGCCGACGATCTCGGTTGCCAGTTGTCGTGCTATGGCGAGACACGGTTCTCCACACCGCGGCTCGACTCGCTGGCCGAGCAGGGAGTGCGGTTCGAGAACTTCTACGTCGCCCAGTCGTCGTGCAGTTCCTCGCGGTCCGCCCTGCTCACGGGCCGCTGGCCGCACCAGAACGGCCAGATCGGCCTGGCGCACCTCGGCTTCCGCATGCATCCCGGCCAGAAGACGCTCACCGCCCTGCTCAAGGCTGCCGGCTATCGCACGGGCATCATCGGCAAACTGCACGTCGAACCGGCCGCCGATTTCCCCTGGGACTGGATGCCCAAGCAGAAGGTCGCCGCCAAGCCGACCCAGGATGTGAAGTGGGTCGCCCAGGAGAGCCGCGCCTTCTTTGCCTCCGCCCGTGAGGCGAAGCAGCCCTTCTTCTACTACGTGAACTACTTCGACCCGCACGGCCCCTACACCCCCGACGTCGACCAGATTGCGGGCGTGCCCGAAGATCCCACGCGCCCCAGCGAGGTGACCGAACCTTACCCCATGAGAACGCCTACCGAAGCGGCCCAGCGGCGCGTCACCGCGACGATCATCAACATGATCCGCCGTGTCGATACGGGCGTGGGACTCCTGCTCGATGAACTGGAGTCGGCGGGATTTGCCGAGAACACGCTCGTCGTGTTCATCGGCGACAACGGACTTCCGGTCATCCGCGGCAAGACATGGTCGTACGAACCGGGCGTCCGCGTGCCGCTCGTGATGCGCGGGCCCGGCCTTCAGGCCGGCCAGGTTCGCCGCGACCTCGCCGCGGAAGTCGACCTGATGCCCACCATCCTCCGCGCCGCCGATTTGGCCGTGCCGGAAGAAGTGGCCGGGCAGGCGCTCTTTCCCAACTCGGCCCGGGAGTTCCTGTTCACCGAGATGAACTTCCACGAACCGCAGATCCTCCGCGTGCAGCGCTCGGTTCGCAACGAGCGGTTCAAGCTCCTTTTGAACCTCACCCCGGCGCCTGATCAGGAGCCGGTCGAACTGTTCGACCTCCAGGCCGATCCCGGCGAGACGAAGAACCTGGCCGGCGACGCCGCGCACGCCGACGTCCGCCGCCAGCTCGAAACGGCGATGGCCAAGTGGCGCGAGGAAACCGGCGACCCCACGCTCGACGCGGCGCGAGTCGGCCGCTGGCAGGAGGCCGCCGCCCGCTGGGGCAAGCTGCCCAAGATCCCCGCCGGGCCTTCGATGGTCGTCCGCATTCCCGAAGGCGAACTGGAACTGCTCAAATAACTGTGCGCGCGCCGACCGGGCAACCGTCCGGCGCAAAGAACGATTGGAGACGAGAAACATGTTAAGGTCACTGGCTGCTGTGCTCTTCTGTCTGGCCATGCCGTTGGCCACCCTGTGCGCCGCGGAAGGACAGGGGCTGTCCAAGCCGAATGTCTTGTTCATCCTCGTCGACGATTACGGCATCATGGATGTCGGCATCGAAGGCAGTTCGTGCTACGATACGCCGAGCATCAATGCCCTCGCCGAGAGCGGCTTGCGGTTCACCCAGGGCTATTCGGGTTGCCAGGTCTGCAGCCCTTCGCGCGCGAGCATCATGCTGGGCAAGTATCCCGCTCGGCATGGCATCACCGACTGGATCGGCGCGCAGACGGGCGAGGCCTTTGCCCGCCAGCGCCGCGTCAAGCTGCTCGCGCCCGAGTACGTCCACAACCTGCCGGCCGCCGAAACCACGTTGGCCGAGGCCCTGAAAGAGGCCGGATACACCACCTTCTTCGCCGGCAAGTGGCACCTTGGCAGCGAAGGATCGTGGCCCGAAGATCACGGGTTCGACATCAACAAGGGAGGCTGGGACGTGGGCAGCCCCATCGGCGGCTACTTCGCTCCCTGGAAAAATCCCAACCTGCCGAGCGGGCCGCCCGGCGAGTCGCTCACCCAGCGCCTGGCCACGGAAACCATCTCCTTCATCGAAAAACACCAGGACCGCCCCTTCCTGGCCTACCTGTCGTTCTACGCCGTCCACGGGCCGATCCAAACCACGAAGCCGCTGTGGAGCAAGTATCGCGACAAGGCCTCCCAGTCGGCCGCGCCGGCCGAGCGTTTCAAGATCGACCGCACGCTCCCCGTCCGCCAGGTCCAGGACAACCCGGTATACGCCGGCCTGGTCGAGTCGATGGACACGGCTGTCGGCCGCGTCCTTGCGCGACTCGAGGAACTCGGCCTGGATAAGAGGACCATCGTCTGCTTCACCGGCGACAATGGCGGCGTGACATCGGGCGACAGCTTCAGTTCCTCCGCGCTCCCCTATCGCGGCGGCAAGGGCCGCCAGTGGGAAGGCGGCATCCGCGTGCCGTTCTACATCCGGGCTCCGGGTGTTGCCGCCCCGGGGAGTACCTGCGACACCCCGGTCACCGGTACCGACTTCTACCCAACAATCCTCGAACTGGCCGGCCTGCCCCTCAAGCCGCAACAGCACGTCGATGGCTCAAGCCTCGTGCCGCTGCTCAAGGGAGACAAGATCGCGGCCCGTCCGCTTTTCTGGCATTACCCGCACTACGGCAACCAGGGGGGCGAACCTTCGTCGATCATCCGCGATGGTGATTGGAAGCTCATCCACTACTGGGAGGACGGCCGGAACGAACTCTATCATCTGCCCGACGACATCGGCGAGCAGCGCGACCTTGCAGCCCAGGAGGCCGCACGAACCGAGCGGCTCTGGGGGCAATTGGAGGCCTGGCTCCACGAGACCGGCGCCCGGCTACCCGAGCCCAATCCCAATTACACCGAGGAGATGGCCGCGCAGAACCGCACCGCGGCGGAGTCGCTCAAGGCGAAGCTCGAGCAGACCCATGCGGCCTATCTCGAGCCCGACTGGCAGCCCGACCCCACCTGGTGGAAAAGCCTCGTCCCGCAGAATTGACCAGACATGAACGATTCGATATGCCAAAGAACCCACCAATGAACATGCTTCCTTGCCGACTGGCCTGTTGCTCTATCTGGCTGCTCCTGGCGACTGGCTTCGTTCTGAGGCCGGCCCATGCGGCGGTCATCACCTACCCTGCGCCGCCGGGTGAGGCGGTTACTAGCGACTACGCGGTTACGGTCGACGGGCGACCCGTGGATGTCTATGCGGCCCAAACCCAGCACTTCGAGGGCGACTACTATTTCGCCTCGTTCGACTTCTCCGGCAAGGTGGCGATTCGCGTCACATCGCCCGAGTCGCTGGAGAACGTCGCCATCGAACCGGCGCGGTTCGGCGTCCAACTCCAGCGCGACAGCGCCCACGAGATTACGCTCACCGCCGACAAGCCCTTCCGGATCTCCGTCGAGCGCAACGGCCGGATCAAGCCGCTGGTGCTCTTCGGCAATGCCCTCGAGACCGACGCGCCCCGGCCCGGCGATGCCAACGTGGTCTACTTCGCTCCGGGCGTGCATCGACCGGGCAAGATCACGCTCGCCGACAACCAGACGCTTTACCTTGCCGGCGGCGCCGTGGTGAAAGGCTGCGTCCTCGCCAAGGGAAAGAACATCACGATCCGCGGCCGCGGCATCCTCGCCGGCGAAGAATCGCCCCGCTTCCAGGGGCCGGGCCGGTATCTGTTGGACTGCCAGGATTGCCAGGACCTCACGGTTCGCGACATCACGCTGCGCAATCCCTTCAGTTGGACGTTCGTCACCTGGAACTGCGACCGCGTAATGATCGACAACGTCAAGATCTGCGGTTCGCGCATGATCAACGACGACGCACTCGATCTGGTCAACACCCAGAATGCCACCGTCCGCAACTGCTTCTTCCGGACGCAGGACGACTCGATCGCCATCAAGGGAATGGCGAAGATGCCGCGGCCCTGCGAGAAGATCCTCATCGAAGACTGCCAGTTCTGGACCGACTCGGCCAACATCTTCCGCATCGGCTACGAATGTGAAACGGCCGGCATGCGCGACATCCGCGCACGCGGCATCGATGTGCTCCACTACAGCATGTATCGGCCGCCCACGGAATACTGGGCGCATGCGATCATCTGGCTGCAACCGAACCAGAACATGCTCATGGAGGACTGCCATTTCGAAGATTTCCGCATCCGCTCCGACGGCGGCGACATGAATGTGCTCATGGCCAAGCCGATGCGGTGCACCTACGGAGAGCACAAGAACCCCGAGCCGGGCATCCTGCGGAACTGCTCGTTCACCAATATCCAGGTCTTCGGCGAACCCGGAGAATTCAAGGGGCTGCTCTACATGCTGGGCGACAGCGAAAAGCACCACGTCCGCGGGATGCGATTCAAGAATATCCAGTACTTCGATCAGCCGATCACCGCGAACTCGCCGTCCGTCTCCATCGGCCAGTTCGTCACCGACGTCACTTTCGAGTAGTGAGAGACAACTTTTCGAGTATTCAGGAGGAGCATCAATGGCGCTCACGGTAGAGCCCGTTTTGGCAGTATTGCGCGTATTGCGATGGTTCATCCCGGCGGCGGCGATAACGGTGGCAGGCCTGCTCGGTCCGGCCTCGGCCCAGGAGGCCGCGCCGGCGACCTACCTTGCACCTCTGCCGCCCGCCTCGCCGCAACCCCACCCGCTCGATCCGGCACTCGCGGTCGCCAATCAAAGCCTCGGGCACACCCAGGCGAATATCCGCGACTACACGGCCATCCTCAGCAAGCGCTTACGGGTGGACGGCGCGCTCGGCGAGAATCAGGACGCGATGGTCAAGATTCGCAGTCGGCGGATAGAGAACGGACGCCTCGCAATCCCGTTTTCTGTGTACGTGAAGTTTCTCCGGCCCGACGCGGTCAAGGGCCGCGAGGTGATCTGGGTCGAGGGGCGCAACGACGGCAAGATGGTCGCGCACGAGGCGGGGCTCAAGAACCTGTTCCGCGCTTATCTCGATCCCAACGGCTCGATCGCCATGCGGGGGCAGCACTACCCGATCACGGAAATCGGGCCGGAGAACCTCGTGAAAAAGGTGATCGAGAAGGGAGAACTCGACCGGCAGCGCGGCGAGTGCCAGGTGCTGTTCTATCCCCAGGCGACCGTCAACCGCCGGCCTTGCCGGATGTTCGAGATCATCCATCCGGTGCCGCGCCCGTACTTCGACTTCCACCGGGTGCAAGTGTTCTTCGACGATGAGTTGAACACGATCGTCCGCTACGCCTCCTGGACCTGGCCCAGAGTGCCGGACGGCGAGCCGCTTCTCCAGGAGGAATACACCTATAGCGACATCAAGGTCAACGTCGGCCTGACCGAAAACGATTTCGATCCCGACAACGACGAATACAACTTCTGGTAGCGGCCAGCGTCCGCGTCCCTGCCCTCGGAACTGGCTACGGCGACAGGAAGCCCGTCTTGAGAAGCGAGTCCAGCGAAGGCGCGACTTGCTCGTCACGGTTCTCGTAGCCGGGACCGGGGCCGGCTGGAACGAACCGCAGGCGCTCGCCGACCCCGCGGCCGAAGGCCAGCCGGGTGATCTTCAATTGCTCGATCCGGTTCTCGGCACGCACTCCGACCCGCGTATTGTAGATGGCGCACTCGTCGATCCGCACATGGGCGCCGCCGCGGTCGCCGGGACCGCGGACGCGGAACGCCAGTTCGTTGTCGTTGAACACGCATCGGACCACCTCGGCGTCGACATTCTCCTTCAAGTTGAGCGCCGCCGCGTTCATGATCTGCGCCGGCTGGTTGAAGCCATGCAGGTAGCAGTTGCGGATTGTCAGTCTGCAGCGCGGGCCTCCGGGCGGAGTCTTGGTATCGACACCGTTCTCGCCAGGCCGCTCCCCTGCCTTGAATCCAGCGGCATCTGCCGCGAGCGGACCAGTCCAGAGCGTGCAGTTCTCGATGAGCACGGCTCCCGGCAGTCTGCGGTCCGGATCGAACTGGATGCAGTCGCCGGAGACGTAAGAAATAACGCAGTTGCGGATCACCACGTTGCCCCACCGTCCGGTGATGCCGTGGGCGTCTTTCTGGTCCTTGAAGGTCCCGGCCAGCATATGGTGAATGCGGCAGTTCTCGATGGTGACATTCGACGCAAAGACGCCGACGCCGTTGCCGCTGCCGTTGCGGATCTCGCAGTGACGGAGCGTCACGCGGTCGGCGGCAATCTTGACGATATTCCCGCTCGCTCCCTTGGCATCCACCAGGTAGTTCTCGTACACACCCGGTTCCGTGATCACGAGGCGGCTGACCTGCTTCGGACTGGAGAGGCAGCCAATCTCGCCCGACGCGCCGACCGGCTCGGCCGCATTGACCGCAACCGGCGGGACCAGAAGCAGGCTGGCGGCAAAGACTGCAATGATGGGCCTGTTGGTATGCATGGTTTTATTGGTGTTCAGGTTGATAACGCAACACCTTCAACCCCTTTCTCCCTCAAGCCGGGCTCCCGTTGGTCGCCCTCGTCGCACTATCAATCTGAAGTTCAATAATGGCCTCGACGAACGAATCCGAGCGGTGGTCCAATCCGCGCGTAAGTCTGCACGCAGCGTTCCGCCGGCTGAGCCAAACGACGGCAGCAAGCCCTGCTGAACGAGGGGGCCGCCGCACGCCTGCACGGCTATCGACCCGGTCCGCCACCACGAAACTGCTGTTGCGTGGGTTATCGTAAGTCAGCGTCCGGCGCATTACAATCGCACGCACAGGAGCGTTAACAGCCCCCGTGGCCGCGGACCTGCGGCCAAGCGGACGGGAAGGGACCAGCCATGCGATTTTCGGGCAAATACGTGCTTGTCACGGGCGCCAGCCGCAACACCGGCTTGGGAATCGCCGGGCGTTTCGCCGCGGAAGGCGCCACCGTGTTTGTCAACGGCACGACGGCCGAAGGGGTCGATCAGGCGTTGAAAGAACTGCGATCGCGCGGCCTCGAGCGGCTCATCGCCCTGCCCGCCGACATCTCCCGCGCGACCGAAGTCGAGGCAATGTTCGCGCGGATCCGCGCCGAGGCCGGCCGGCTCGACGTGCTCGTCAACAACGCGGTGGTCCAGGGCGTGGGCTACAGCTTCGAGGATACGTCGCTCGAACTGTTCGAATCGGTGATCCGCATCAATCTGATCGGTTCGTTCCACGTCGCCCGGGAGGCGGCGCGGATGATGATCGCTCAGGGCGGCGGCGCGATCGTCAACATCGGCTCCAACGTATCGACGCGGGCAATCCACAAACGCGCGGCCTACATCGCCAGCAAAGGGGGCGTCGACGCTCTGACACGGGCAATGGCCGTCGATCTCGGGCCGCACGGCATCCGCGTGAATACCGTCGCCCCCGGCTACATCCACACCGACCGCTGGCTTGCGCTTTCCGCCGAGCATACCCAACGGCGGAGAGCTAACGTGCCGCTGGGAAAGGAAGCCAGCGCCGAAGACATCGCCGAGGCAGTGCTCTTCCTGGCCTCCGATGCGGCGGCCAATATCACCGGGGCGAGACTGGTGGTCGATGGCGGTTGCACGGCCCAGCACATGCCGCTCGACGTTGACGTATAGCGGAGATTGCCGCCCGGCCGCACCACAATGCAAGGGCAGCCGGGACGGCCGCACCACAAAGAAGGTGCCTTTGAATCAGGCGAGGTGACAGTAGCATGACGCGCTGGCAGACGACCGATCCGGGCGTGACGCTTCGAGCGCCTCTTCCGCCAGCGGCGGCTCCCCCAAGCTACTACAAGTGGGAACTGCTGGCGCTACTGTGCCTGGCGTTCTTCTTCCACCAATGCGATCGGGCGATTTTCGGCGTGACGCTCTCGGCGATCAGGGCCGACCTGGCGCTCGACAACGCCGAGATGGGCATGGTCGGCTCGGCCTTGTTCCTCACGCTCGCCCTGCTCATGCCCCTGGCCGGGTACATCGGCGACATCTTCAACAAGAAGTGGCTCATCACCGGCAGCCTGGTCTTCTGGAGCACGGCCACCATGTTTACCGGGCTGGCCCAGGGCGTGTGGGGACTGATCGCGTTCCGCAGCATCGCCACCGCGGGAGGCGAGTCGTTCTATGCGCCGGCCGCCTATCCGCTGTTGGCCGCCTTTCATCAGAAAACCCGGGCGCTGGCGATGTCGGTGCACCAGGCTTCGCTCTACGTGGGCGTGATGTCGAGCGGGTTGCTCGGCGGCTACCTCGCCCAGCGCTGGGGCTGGAGAGCCACTTTCTACGTCTTCGGCGCGTGCGGGCTCGTGCTGGGATTCGTATTTATCTTCCGGCTGCGGTCCGCGCCCTCGAGCGCCGGTGCTGATTCGCCGGCGGTGAAGGTCGGACCGGTCGAAGCCCTTGGGGTGCTGTTCCGCACCCCATCGGCGATGCTGCTGACGGTCGGGTTCACGGCGATCGTGATGGTCAACAACGCCTACGTCGTCTGGGCCCCGGCGTTCATGCAGGAGAAATTCGGGCTGTCGCTGATCGAAGCCGGCACGAGCGCCATGTTCTACCATCATGCGGCCGCTCTGGCCGGAGTGCTCGTGGGCGGCCCCCTGTCCGATGCGATGGTCACGCGGCGGCCGCGATTCCGGCTGGCGCTGCAGACCGGGGCGATGCTCCTGGGTGCGCCGGCCATCCTATGGCTTGGCCAGTCCGCCACACAGGGCGGCACGGAACTGGCCATGGCCGCGTTCGGCCTGTTCCGCGGATTGTACGAATCGAACACGCACGCCTCGCTGTTCGACGTCATCCGGCCCCGCTACCGCGCGTCGGCCGTGGGCATGATGACGATGCTGGCCTTCCTGGCCGGGTCGGCCTCGCCCTGGGCCCTGGGGCTGCTGCGCGACGCGGTGGCCGAAGGGCGCGGTCTGTCGCTGGGGTTTTCGCTGCTTTCGCTCGCCTACCTGGTCGGTGGAATCGCCGTGGCCGCCGCCGCGGTGTTCACGTTCGCCCGCGACCGCGTCGTCGAAAAGTCAGGCGACTAATGAGATTGGCCCCTGGAGTGCCGGTAAAGCTATGAAGATCACGGCGATCAAGACGTTCGTATGCCACGCCTATCGCACCAATTGGGTGTTCGTCAAAGTGCTCACCGACCAGCCCGGCCTGGAGGGTGTGGGCGAGGCAACGCTCGAATACCGCGAACAGACCGTGGTCGCCGCCTGCCAGGAACTGGAGCGGGACCTCGTCGGCAAGTCGCCGAACAACATTGAAGCTCTCTGGCACGACGCCTATCGCGACGCCTACTGGCGCGGCGGTCCGGTGCTGATGAGCGCGATCTCGGCGATCGACATGGCGCTCTGGGACATTCAGGGTAAGGAACTCGGCGTGCCGGTCTACCGCCTGTTGGGTGGAATGGTCCGCGACCGGGCGCCATGTTACGCCAACGGCTGGTTCGTCGGCGCGAAACAACCCGACCAGTTCGCCGCCAAGGCCGTCGAGGCTTTCCAGGCCGGCTTCCGGGCGATCAAGTGGGACCCCTTCGGCTCGGCGTACCGCAGTCTCGATCCGGTGCAGTTCCGCACGGCGTTGAAGTGCGTCGAGGCGGTCCGCGAGGCGACGAAGGGAGAGTGCGATATCATCATCGAGGGTCACGGCCGGTTCGACCTGCCGACGGCCCTGCGCGTGGGGCGGGCGCTCGAGGAATTCAGTCCCCTCTGGTTCGAGGAGCCGATCCTGCCCGACAGCATCGAAGCCCTGGCCGACCTCAAGCGGCGGCTGCGCGTGCCGATCGCCTTCGGCGAGCGTCTCTACAGCCGCTGGCAGTTCCGCACCCTGCTGGAAATGCGGGCCGCCGATTACGTGCAACCCGACGTCTCGCACGCCGGCGGCCTGACGGAACTGCGGAAGATCGCCGCCATGGCCGAAGCGTCGTGCGTGCCGATCTGCCCGCACAATCCCAGCGGACCGGTGGCCAACGCCGCCACGCTCCACCTGGCCGCGGCGCTGCCCAACTTCTACCTGCTGGAGACGATGAGCAGCGATGTGCCCTGGCGGGCGGAAATCAGCACCGAGCAGGTGAAACTCGTCGACGGCTCGATGCAGATTCCCGACGGGCCGGGGCTGGGCATCGAGATCCACGAGGAGGCCATCGCCCGGCATCCCTATCAGCCTACGGCCCTGCGGCATTATCGCGGCACGCTCACAGAAATCCGTCCCGACGACGCCAGAGCCTACTACTGAGTCTTTCCTTCAGCCCTTCGGGAGTCTTCTTCATGCGTTGGAAAAGCCGGGGCCTGTGGATCGCATTGCTGCTGGTGCCGGGAACGATGGCCGCCGGCACGGTTCAAAGCGGTCCACCGCATGCGAACGCCGCAAGCGGTGCGACTGGCAGTCCGCCTCATGTTATCACCGACGAGGAGTTGTATGCGAAGGTCGACCAGGCGTGGCAGATCGCCTGGGATCGATTCTACGACGACCGCACGAATCTCTTCTACGACTACCTTTGCAGCTACGAGCCCGACAAGCGGCTCTACGCGTTGCCGACTCCCGACGAGATTGCCCGGCAGTATCCCAACCGCAATGGCTGGGGAACCGGAATGGAAGACTGCGCGATCAGCGGCGGCCTGATGATGTCGATGATCTGCGATCGTTTCGCGGCGACGGGTGATCGAGCACTCCATCCGTTTGCCGAGAAAATCTTCGCGGGCCTGGTGCTGCTGGGAACACTCAGCCCTTCAGAGGGTTTCGTGATCCGCGGGGTCTGCCCGACGGACGGGCGGTCGCACTACTGCGAGAGCTCGCGAGACCAGTACACCTGGTATGCCTACGGGCTGTGGCGGTACTACCGCTCGCCCCTTTCGCAGCCCGCCGAGAAGGCCACAGCCAGAAAGATCATCACCGCCGTCTGCCGGAGGATGGAGCGAAACGTGGTGCCGGCCAACGACTACCACATCGGGCGGGAGGACGGCACGTTTGACGGGCTGGTCGACAAGATGTGGGAGAACGAGGCGCACGAAGTGGCGCGTCTGCCGATGATCTATGCGATCGGCGCCAACATGACGGGCGACAACCACTGGCGCGAACTCGCCCGGCGATTCAGCGCCGAGGCCGCCGCCAGGTCGAAAGCGGAATCGACGAAGATTCCTTACGCGCTTCTGCAGCAGCAGGTCTCGCAGGAGGCGCTTTACCAACTGGAGGAGTCGCCCGAGTTGAAACAGCAGTGGCTCGAGCTGATGCGGCTGGTGGCCGGCCGCGCCGAGGTATTCCTGAAGAACTGCGAGAAGTATCAGCCGCTGGAGGCCGCGTCGATTGACTTCAACTGGCGGGACTGGCCATTGCGAAGTTCGCTCGGCTACCAGGTTCCCACGCGGCCCGACATCCTGGTGAGAGAGGACCGCACGATCCGCGAGCCCGCCGAGGCGGCGCTGGTACAGCTTCTCTGCCCCGAGCCGGCATTGACCGCCGAGCAGCTTGCCCTGTTGAAGCGGATGATTGCCCAGGTGGACAATGAGAAGATCGTCCTCTACGGGCACTACTACACGCAGGCGGCCTACTGGCGAGCCGTGCGCCTGGGGATCCTGGAATTGCCGGCCACAACGAGCGACCGCCACTGATCGTCGACTCATGCTTTGCGGGGGCACATTCCTGTTGTGAAAAGAGAGGCCTGGATATGAACATCACCACCCGACGCTGGCACACCCTCTTGCTGGCTGCCGTGACCGCGATGGCGACAGACAATGTCAACCGCAACAATGAAGTGACGGGGGTCTTCCAGTCCAAAGAGGGCGCGACGTGGCAGGAAATCTCAGTTTGAAGATCGACTTAAGGGCTTCCGCACGCTGACCCGAGCCGACGATGCAGTTCCTTTCAAGTGACGCGCAGCGATGCGCCCCCGGTTGCCCGCATCGTGCGGCGCCGGAGCCTCTCGGCGTTGGCGATGTCCCTCACACTTGTCCCACCTCATGGAGCGACACCATGTCACACGTTAATCGCCGTCAGTTTCTCGCTTCTTCCACCCAAGCCGCCTGCCAGGTAGCTGTGGGCGCTGCGGTTCTCGCTGGCACCGCGCCGTCGACGCGCGGAGGCGAAACCGGCAAGCGGCGGCCGGAGGTGATGGTGGTCTATTACCCGCACTGGCACAGCTACGATCACGGCAGCGCCTGGAAGGGCGAAGGCTGGACGGAATGGGAAGGCATGAAGGCGGCCGTGCCCCGCTTTGCGGGCCACCATCAGCCGCTCGAGCCCACGTGGGGTTACTTCGACGAGAGCGATCCCGCCTGGGCGGCGCGCGAAATCGACCTCGCGGTGAGCCACGGGATCGACATCTTTCTCTTCGACTGGTACTGGTATAGCGGCGTGAAGAACATGGAGGAGGCTTTGGAGCAGGGATTCCTCAAGGCGCCGAACCGCGACCGCATGAAGTTCGCCCTGATGTGGGCGAATCACGACCGGCGCGACCAGTTCTGTCCCGAGTTCGGCAAGGATCGCACGGTGTGGCTCCCCTCACGGCATTCGCCGCGCGATATGCGACGGGTGATCGACTACTGCATCGAGCACTACTTCCGCCAGCCCAATTACTGGCGGCCGGATGGGAAGCTGTTCTTCAGCATTTTCGAGCCGGAAAAGTTCGTCGACCATCTCGGCGGTCCCGCCAAAACCCGTGCCCTGCTGGCGGAGATCGACGGGCGGCTGCGTCAAGTCGACCTGCCGCCGATGCACTGGAACGCCATGGCGGGGAATCTCAACTCCGCCATTCTGGCCAAGGAGGCCGGCTTCCACAGCACCAGCCGCTACAACGTCCATTCGGCCGGCAAGGTCCAGCCCGATCTGACCGAGCGATACGAAGACGTTATGGAGGCGCACCGCAAGCACTGGCAGAGCCTGCGCGAATCGACAATCCCCGACCTGCCGGTGGTGACGATGGGTTGGGATGCCTCGCCGCGGTGCTCCCCCGACGTCGCCTGGCCTTTCCCGCCGTCGCCGAAGTCGGAGAAGTACAAGTTCTACGAGTATCCCTACGTACCCGTTATCGTGGGCAATACGCCCGAACGGTTCGAACAACTGCTCCGCGACGCGGCAGAGCACATTGGGCAGGACCCGCGTCAGCCGCCGGCCGTGCTCATCAACGCCTGGAACGAATGGACAGAAGGGTGTTATCTTCTCCCCGAGAAGCGCACCGGCAACGCCTACCTGGAGGCGATTCGACGGGTGTTCGGAACTCGCGAATAGAACGCTACGCGTTTTTCGGCTGATGGACTGCGTTACCTGGGCCGCACGAGCACCCCGTCGTAACCGCCCGGGATGATCGCCTGCCCGGAAAGCTCCTTGACGACGCCGGGATTGCCCTCGATCGCAAGCGACCATCGCAGGCGGGGATGCTGAGGGTCGGCGATATCGACGGCGACGATCCGGCCTCGCCAGCGCTGCGCCAGGTAAAGCGTATCGCCGAAGACAGAAGGTTTTCCGCGAAGGTCCACGCCCGGCAGGCGGACAACGTCGCGGTCGGCGATCTCGGTCTGACCCGGGTCGAGCAGTGTGTAGCCGCCGTTGCCGACCACGAGCAACCTTTCGCCGCAGACAGCCGCGCCGTTGCCGAGATCCATCCGCCTCGGCACCGACCAGCCCGAAAACCGCGGACCAGCGGAACCTTGCAGGTCGAAGACGAACAAGCCCGAGACGTGCCACAGGCAGCCGAAGCGGCCGTCGGGCAGAAAGCCATGGCTGAAGGGCGTGCGGTAGAAGTTCCCGGTGTGGACATCGCTGAGCACTCGCCGCGGTTGGCTGGGGGTGCGGATGTCGAGGATCTCCAGCACGTTCGGCCCGGCGTGGACGACCGCGTACTCTCGATCCGGTGAGATCCGGATCTGCCCGATACCGCCGACGCTGCTCTGGTAGCGGCCGAGCAACTCGTCGCCGTCCCGCCGAGCGCGCCAGAGCGACAGCCCCGCCGTGCCTTCGCCGAGGGCGACGAGGTCGTCGCGAATGTCGACGCTGAACGCGACGCCTTCCGTCGCCGCGACCTGCTTCCCGCTGTCGCCATCGCCGAGCCGAAGCCGATGCAACCCGGCAGTTCCCGCAGCGACCCAGATCTCGCCGGTCGCTTCGTCTACCGCCACATCGTGGACCTGCCCCTCGGGGTGATAGGCGACGAACGCAGGCGGTTCGATCGCCGAAGGGGATGCATCGGCGAACGTGCCGCGTTCAAGTGCACGTGCCGGAACAGGCTCAATGCCCGGCAGAGCCAGCATGTGGAGTCCCGTGAAGGCTCCCGCCACGTAGATGGTGTCCCGACCAATGGCAAACCCGCCCACGGCATCGGGCAGTTTCTCGCTGCCGGCGGCCGGCAAGCGATGATAGCCCGCCGCAACCGGGTGCGCCGGATCGCGAATATCGAACACATAGAGGCCGTTGTGGGTGTCACCGACTACAGCGAAGTCGCCTGAAACCTGCACGTCCCACATGTCCAGTCCAAGGCTGTAAAGCCGCGGCAGCTTGGTCCGCGCGACGAGCCGGGGCTCCCTCGGATCGCTCACTTCGAAGATCTCCAGACCGTGGCCCCGGCCATACTCGGCATCACTGGGGTCGCGCTGCCGCATCGCGCGGCTGTGGTGGCCTGTGGCGGCAAAACAAAGGTTTTTCCGAACGAAGACGCCGTCGCCAAAACCGTCGAGCGGCAAGCGCGACCCCAGCGCCGGCCGCCAAGGGTTCCGCACGTCGCAAACCACGACCTCGCGCGGGGCCCAATCGCCGATGTAGGCCAGCCCATCCTGGTAGTACACCGACTGGGCTTCACCCGTGCGGAAGGTGCTCATGTGCCGCGGGCGGCGCGGGTCGGAGATGTCGATCAATTCCAGGCCGTACTGACGGCAGGCCACCATTGCCAGGCCCGGCCCCAGGGCAATTCCGGTCGCCAGTTCGATCGTGTCGTAATGGCTCAATAGCGCGGGCCCGGCCGGATCGGCAATATCGACGAGCCATAGCCCGTCTTCGCGCGACGTGATCGCCGCCAGGTCGCCGGCAATTTCGATCTGCCGGGTGTTGCCGAGCCCCTGGAGTTCGCCGATCGGTGTCGAGGCCAGTTCCCCATCCGCCCGGAAAGTGCACAGCCGGCCGCGCGACAGAACATAGATCCAGCCGTCCTTGAACGCCACATCCATCGCCCCTTGGGTGAGAATGGCCGGGCCCCGCGCGGCAAGCGACGGGCCGAATCGTCCGGCGATCGCTTCGGAGTCCTCGTAAACCGTCGCGTCAGACGGCGGACGACCGGGTTGCTGGGCGCTCGCTTGTGCAAAGGCAAACAACACAACGGCAATTGACAAGATCCAGTTGAGCATCGGCATGATTCATTTCCCCGTGAGGTCCTTATAGCGCCGGCGTCTCGCCTCATCCTCAGTCTCTCCCGCATGGTCCAGCAACGGCACCCCAATCAGCACGGCCAGTTCCGCCCCCATCTGCCTCAGCGCGCCAAGATCACCGTTGTCGAGCAGATTGGCTCGGCCCTCCCGCGATACGCCGGGCACGAGCATGAGGTTAAGCTGGTACGAGTCCCAATCGAAGTGCTTCACCGGACCGCAGAGCTGGAGTGCGGTGACATCGTCCATCGACAAGGTGGAGCGATTGGAGAATCGCCAGCCGCTCAGCGCGATGGTCCGCTGCTTGCGATCAAAGCGGGCCCGGGGCCATAGGGGAGCGACCAATGAAAGGACGATGATCCATCCAAGCGCGCCTGCCAGAAAGATGGCCGCCACCCATAGCGGAGTGGGGCCCGGCGTCTCGAGAAGCCGGCAGATGGCGAAAACCACCGCTCCCAGCACGGCGAATACGGCTCCTCCGCCAAAAATTCCCCGGGCATCGTATCGCGGCTCCAGAACCATGGCGCCGTCGCCATCTCGCCGCAGGCGATGGTCGTTGTTCTCCGACGACAGGGGCGTCGACAGTGGTTCGTGCGAAATCGGGTCCATGCTTGCTTGTCTGGATCAAGACGGGATGTCGGCCGGGGCGGCCGGACCGCAGGTCGCGATTATATCGCCCCAGCCGCGACGCCACCACGAACCCCAACTCGTGATCCGGGGGCGCACGACGCCGCAGGGCACCAAGTGGCACTCAGGTAGATTCGGCTGGGGTCGCGTGCTAACCTATTGGTGTTTACCTGGAGCATGATCCCGGAGCAAGAGTGCGCAGGTTCTGATCAATCTCGTGCAGCGGTCGGCCTGTGCAGTGATCGGCACGGAGCATCTTCATATGAATCACTCGAACACCGGAAAATCGTCGCTTGACCGCCGTATGATGCTGAAGACTCTGGCCGCCGGCGCGGCGGGGATCGGCCTGGGGGGCCAAGCCCGGCGGGCCTTGGCGCAGGATCCGTCGCCGCCCGAGCCGCAAGTCCTTACCGCGGGGCCGAAGCATCACTGGTTCGGCTACTACGACAAGCTCCAGTTCGATCCCAGCGGCAAACGCGTCTTGTGCATGGAGGTCGATTTCGAGCACCGCTCCCCCCAGCCCGACGACGAGATTGCCCTCGGCATGATCGACCTCGGCGACGACCGACGCTGGACCGAGCTGGGGCGATCGCGGGCGTGGTGCTGGCAGCAGGGCTGCATGTTGCAGTGGCTCCCCGGCTCGACGAGCGAAATCATCTGGAACGACCGCCAGGGGAGCGAGTACGTCAGCCATATCCTCGACGTCGACACCGGCCGGCGGCGAACGCTTCCCCATCCGGTTTACGCGGTGAGCCCCGACGGCGCCTGGGCCGTCGCCCCCAGCTTCAGCCGGCTGGCCGACGTCCGGCCCGGCTATGGCTACGCCGGCGTGCCCGATCCCTTCCGCGATGAAGCGGCACCCAAGGAAACCGGTATCTTTCGCGTCGACTTGCGGACGGGTAGCCAGGATCTCATCATCAGCCTGGCCGACGTGGCAAAGATCCCGTACGAGGGAGGAGAGTACGGCGAGACAAAGCATTGGTTCAACCATCTGCTGGTCAACCCCGACGGCTCGCGGTTCGTGTTCCTGCACCGCTGGCAGGTGGGCAACGGAAGGCGCAGCCGGATGCTGAGCGCCAAGCCCGACGGTTCTGACCTCCGCGTGCTCATCGGCACTGGCTGGGTCTCGCACTTCATCTGGCGCGATCCGGCGCACATGCTCGCCTTTTCAAAGACCTCGCACGACGCCCAGGACTGGGGCTTCTTTCTCTGGGAAGACAGGCCCGGCGGCACGGTCGACGAGATCGGCAAAGGGATCATGACCGGCGACGGCCACTGCACCTATCTGCCGGGCAATCGCTGGATCGTCAACGACACTTACCCCGACAAGCAAGCGCAAGCAGCGTCTCTATCTCTTCGACACGGTCGAGAACCGCCGCATTGAGCTGGGCGGTTTTCCAATCGCCGACTCATTGGGAAGGATCGCCGCACCACGAGTGGCGCGTCGACCTGCACCCGCGCCATAGTCCTGACGGCCGCCTGCTCACGATCGACTCTCCCTGGGCCGGCAACGGCCGCCAGTTGTACCTGCTCGACATCGGATCGATCATCGGCGCGTAAGGCGGCGCCCGGTCGCTTCAGCGTGAAAACTCTGGCAGCGGATCCTTCAGTTCCGCGTTCCACCGCTCCCAGGCCGCCCGCAGGGCGCGGACCCGCTCGGGATGCTCGGCGGCAAGGTTCTTCGCCTCGCCAACGTCATCGGCCAGGTTGTAGAGCCCCACCGGTTCCAGGTCGTTCTTCACTAGCTTCCAGTCGCCCTGGCGGATCGCCCAGCGATACCGTGCCGGTTGATTGGGCGGGAAACGGAATCGCCAGTAGAGCGTTTCGTGTGGCGCGCCGGCTTTCTGGCCGGTGAGATACGGCAGGAGATTCGCCCCGTCGAGCTTCCACTCGGGCTTCGGCTCCGCGCCAGCCGCCGTCAGCGCGGTCGGCAGGATGTCGAGGCTGATCACCGGCTGGTCATAGATCGCGCCTGCCGGGATGCGGCCCTTCCACTGGACCATGAACGGAACGCGGATGCCGCCCTCGAGCAGATCTCCTTTCACGCCTCGGCAGGGCGCATTGAGCGACGTGTTCTGCCCGTAGTCGAAGGGCGCATCGGGCGCGGTGCGAGGCTTGCCGGTCGGTCCGCCGTTGTCGCTCAGGAAGAAGACGAGCGTGTCTTCCTCCAGCTTCGCGTCGCGCAGCGTCGCCAGCAGACGCCCGACATTCTCGTCGAGCGACGCCATCATTCCCAGGAACGTGCGGCGGTGCAGGTCGGCCACATGCGCATACTCGGCAAGGTGCTTCGGCTTGGCCTGCATCGGCCAGTGGGGCGGCACGTACGCCAGGTAGAGAAAGAAGGGCTCGCTCCGGTGGCGCTCGATGAAGGCGATCGCCTCGTCGGTGAAGGCATCGGTCGAGTACTTCCGTATCTCGACCGGATCCGGTCCGCGGAACATGCCCGGCAGCGTGCCGGTCTTCGGGTTAACGAACAGCACGCCCCCGTTTGGATTCCACAACGACTCGTCGAAACCACGGTTGTAGGGGCGCATCGGTTCCGACTGGCCGAGATGCCACTTGCCAACCATGCCGGTCTTATAGCCGGCCGCGCGGAGGCGGTCGGCGATCGTCGCCTCGTCCACCGGCAATCCGGCCCCTACGGCCTTCGCGGTCCAGTTGGTCTCGAAGCCGAACCGATTCTGATACCTTCCGGTGATCAAGCCGGCGCGCGACGGGCAGCACTGCGGCGCCGAAACATATCCGGCGGTGAAACGCACCCCGTTGGCGGCGATCGAGTCAATATTCGGCGACCGCACTTCAGTCGATCCCTGGCAGCCCAGATCGGCGTAGCCGAGATCGTCGGCGAGAATGACCACGATATTCGGCCGGTCGCGTCTGGCGGCCGCTTCTGCCGCCAATGCGGTGGCAGCCGGCAAGACAAGCGCGCACCAGGTAAGTACAAGCGCGCCGATATTGCTCATCAGCCGCGCCTGCGGCAGCCACAGTGATCGATCCCGGCCGAATAAATGTCGCATCGGAGTACCTCGCTCGAACTTGCCTTCCCTCCACAGTGGTGGTCTTGGGGCTCCAGTATCCGCGCTCGGCGACCGCGGGTCAACGCGCAGCCGGCGAGAAGGGCGGACGATAGGCCATAGGGTCAGTTGCCAGTCGGGCGTGCGGCGTGTGATCAGGTTTCGCCAATCGACCATCCGCCGCAATGCACTTCACTTGGAGCGATCTGGGCTGCTACCATGATGGAAAACAGCCGTCAATCGGCTCCTCCAGGAGAAGCAAATGATGTTCAACCGCCGGCTACTTGCCTTATCGTTCATCGTCTTTGCCGCCAATTCTGCGCTCGCCACCGATTTCTTCCCGCCAGCGGCAGAGATCGAGACTGATCGGCCGCGGCTGTTGGTAAGACCGGAAGCAACGGAGCTTGCCGTTCCACTTGCCCAACTGCGGTCGAGCGCAGACGAACGCGATGCGCGAATTATCGTCGACCAGCTTCGCGGTCTGGACCATGCCGCCGCCCAGGCGATGGTGTGGCTGGCGACTGGCGATCGATCAGCGGCCGAAAAGGCGATTGCCAGAATGCGCGGCTATCGCCATCCGGAAAGCTTCGATACCTTCCACATCTACCACCGATTGACCGAGTTTGCCTTGGCCTACGATTGGCTCTGCGGCTATGAGGGTTTCACCAGCGACATCCGGGCGGAAATCCGGTCCCGCGTGCGACCATTGGCCGATGCCGGATTGAAGCAGACCGACGATCACATCTTTCACAACTACATCTGGATGTCGGCGGGCGGAACCGCCTTCTGGGCTCTGGCGACCGTCGGCGAGGACGACGCATCGGATCAGTTCTACGCGCGGATTGCCGACCGCATGAACGGCGGATTGTTCCCTGCGATGGAGTATCTCAACGGCTTGCCCTGCGAGCCGATGGGCTACTGGGCGCTGTACGATTTCACGCCCGCGGCCCTGACCGTGCTGGGCATCCAGAGTGCCTTTGAGTACGACGCGGTCGACGCCATCCGCCGCGATCATGGCAACTGGCTCCAACGCCATTTCGAGAACCTCATTCACAGCACGCTGCCCGACATGCGGTACATACCCTGGGGCGATCTGCAGTCGGGCCCCAACGGCGGCGTGACCATGAGCATGGCGGGCACGATCGAGGCGATGACCTGGGCCCTCGACTCGCCCCAGGGCGCGTACTTCAGCCACTGGCTCGCCGATAAGCGGGGCCCGCGCCGATTCTACGGTGACACGGCCCTGTTCTCTCTGCTCTACTCCCGCCGCCTCCCCGCCGAATCGGCCGTCCCGCAACTCAGCTATCTGGCCGGCGACGAGAAGGGCGGTCATTTCATCGCGCGAAGCGCCTGGGACGACGGCGCGACAATCGTCACCCTCCGATCCACCGATCACTTCGGCGACCATAACCATTACGATCAAGGCTCGCTGGTGATCTATCGCAACGGATTGCTGGCAGTCGATCCACCTGTCTACCAGCGCATCCGCGGCCCCCAGCAGGCGACGGAACACCACAACACGCTCCTCATTGGCGGACAGGCGCAGCGCCCGGTCCGCGGCCAATGGTTCCGCACGCTGGAACAATTCCAGCAGAACCTCGCCGCCGGACGCCGTTTGGAGACGGGCGACATGCCTTTCTACCAGGAATCCGGTGAGTGGGCGGCGGCAAGCGCCCAGTTCGCCGCGGCCTACGACCCGGAACTCGTCGCAAGCTGCGTGCGGCAGGTGCTGTTCGTGCGGCCCGGCCGCGTCGTGGTGGTCGATCAGTTGGCCGCGCCGGCCGGCAAGCAAGTACCCGAGGTCCAGTGGCTCCTTCAGTTCCCGGCAAAGCCCACCGTGAAGGGCAGCCAGTCATGCGCCGTCAACGGCAAGAGCTGGATCCATTGCCGGCCAATTCTGCCGGGCAAGGCAGTCCCTGAAATCAGCGAGACGCCGGTCGCAACGCATCGCGCCGCCTACCGCTACGCGCCGGGCGACTCTTCCTGCCTGGTCCACTTGGTGGAAGTCGGTGACGGCAAACAGCCGGACTTATCGGAGCCCATCGAGGCCAAGCGAACGACCCGCGGCATCGAAATATCGCTTGCCGGCCGAACGTATCTCTTCGCGGCGGAAGAACCCTTTGAAGTGACGCAGTCGCGGTAGACAACCGAATCGCGTCTCACCGCCGCAACCGCTCGAGGGCCAGCCTCGCTTCCTCGCGCACCGCGGGGAACGGATCGTGCGCCGCCAGATCCTCCAGCGCGGCTTCCGCTTCTGGGCCGCCGAGAATGCCCAGCGCCCGGGCAATGTGAAACCGGTAGTCGAATCGGCACCGCTCCAGCGGAGCGATCAACTGCGGCACCACGCTCGCGTCGCCGATCGCGGCCAGCACGTCGGGAATGTACCGACTGCCCGGCGCGCCCCGCGGCGCCTGCTTCCAGCGGTCCAGAAGTGGCCCCGCGGCGCGCGGGTCCTTGATCTGAGCCAGCGCTTTGCAGAGGAAAAGCAGCCGATCGCCATTGGCCTTCGGCACCTCGGCCAGCAGTGCGTCCAGTGCCTTGGGGTAGGCGCCCAGGTCTTCTGCAGCGCGCCAGGCCTGTTCGATGTCCCCACCATGAAACTCCTTCATCAGCGCCTGCATCGCCTCGTCATTTTCAATCGCCTCGTCGGCCTGCGGAAAGAAACCGGATGTCTCGCGAACGTCGCGCTCCGCACGGGCCATCGGCTCGCGGTGGTCCATATTCGCCGGGTGTGGCGACGACATCGCCCAAAGCCGCAGGGCCTCCGCTTCGCTCAAGGTTGAAGGCGCGATCTTGCCCTGGTCGCGGGGCGCAAGCGTCATCGAGAGAGCGACCATGCGTAGCCGCCCCTCGTTGAAGCGCTGATCGTAGTTCTCCTGGATGTCCTCCGGCACATCCGGGATGTCGATGCGGAAGTAGTATGGGAAACGGTCGATCAGGTGCGTCTTCGTGTGCGCCTCGCCGTCGACTTGGTACTCCAGCGCCAGTTTCAGCGAGCAGTCCTCATCCATCCGGTCGGCGGTAACGCGGAGCACGTTGACGCCCGGCCGCAGGTTCGGAAGGGTCCGCTTGTTGAGCATACGGTGGACGACGATCTTGAGGTCCTGAAGCCCTACGTCTCGCGGTTCGCCCCCGGTCTGCATTTCCACTTTGACATAGAAGTCGTAGGCCGTGTACACGTTCGGCAAGCCTTGCTTCCACGCGTCGAAACCCACATTGACCGTCATCCGTTCTTCCCCCACGGATTTCTTGCTGAAAGCGGGTGTCCACTGCTCGCCGTCGCGCGAGATCGAGACCTCGCAGCGATCCTCGGGATTTGTCTTCAGCAACGTCGCTTCCAGGTGCGCGTCGGCGACCATGTAGGGAGGTGCGAGACGGTAAACGAGTACGCCCGGCACGCCGGACTTCGCCGGATGCAATGTCGCCCGCCCTGGCTCCGCCGCCGAACAAGCCACGTTGTCCGATCCCTCGTGGAGACGGCGAGCGTACGTCGCCGGCCGCGTGTCGGCTTCGAGGACTTGGAACTCCTCGCCCACCGCGGCGTACACGCCCCGCGTCGTGCCGGGCCGGTAAGCGTAGTAGGGCTGCTCAAGCGCCGCCAGCTTATCCTTTCCGCTGGGCACAATGCGCCCCGAGTTGTCCCACCTTCGCTCCACGCTCTCGCCCAACCCGAGCGAGGTTCGCAGGCTGTGCACGTGCTGCGGCGCGGTGAGATGGCGGTAGACCATGCCGCGCATGACGGGCATCGACCGCGTCCCCACCCGTTGGTTTAGCTCGTCCCAGTGATAATTGCGGTGCTGCGGATCGAAGCTGTGGTAACGGAACTGGCCGTCGATGTCGCGATAGCGCAGCGCCGCTGTGGTGTGCCCCAGCGTGCATTCGTCCAAGGCCATGTAGCCGGCGGCCCGCCACAGCGCAACCATCGCCCAGCTCTGGCCGTCGCACTGGTGATGCCCGTAGACGGTGAAGATCTTGTGCGGATCGCTGCAGAGGATCTCGCTGCCGGGCGGCCCCTCGTAGGCGTAGTGCCCGCCGGTGCCGCTGACCAGGATGCGGAACCACTTCCAGAGCGCCAGCGCCTTGTCCTGATCACTTCCGTCGAGCACCCCCTCGATGCGGAAGATGTCGCGGACAGCCGATTCGAGCGTCGTGCAGTCGGGCCAGCGATTCGCGGCGACCGACACATTCACCAGGGCTTCATCCGCGAAGACCGACGTATCGTAGATGTGTTCGCGCGGGTACTCGCGGCGAGACTCCCGATCCAGATCGGCCGCCAGTTCCCGCTGCGAGCGGTCTTCTTTCCGCAGTTGTGCGAGCAGCCGCGTCAGACGTTCGACAACCTCCGGATGTTGCGCGTAGACGTTGACGGTCTCGCCCGGATCCTGCTCCAGGTTGTAAAGCTGCCCCGGCGGTGCGTCCGGCTTGAGCTGCCCGTCGCTGGTGTAGTCGCTTGTCTGGCGGCCGGCTTTCCAGGGTGGCGTCCAGGCGTGATTCGGGACCGTCGAGAACCCGGCCGAGCCGTGGCCCGGAATCAGCTTCCACTTCCCTTCGCGAATGGCCATTCCAAAGATGCCGATCGACGTCAGCAGCCGGCGGACGGGTGCGTGGCCTGGCTGGTCGAGAATCGCCGGCAGCGCATTGAAGCTGTCCGGGCCGTCTTCGGGCCCAAGATCGCGGCCGACCACCGCTGCCAGCGTCGCCAGCATGTCGGCCAGGCAGATCAGCTCGCCGCTGCGAGTGCCCGGCGGCACGCGCCCTGGCCAGCGGACGATGAACGGTACGCGATGTCCTCCCTCCCAGACATCCGTCTTCTGTCCCAGGAAGCTGGCATTTGCCATGTGGCCGGCCTCGACGACATCCTTGTAGAGCACGCCGCCGTTGTCACTGGCGAAGATCACCAGCGTGTTGTCAGCCAGTTTGAGTCGGTCGAGCGTCGCAAGTATCTCGCCCACCGACCAATCGAGTTCCAAGACATAATCGCCGTACGGGCCGAACCGGCTCGCCCCCTGAAACCGCTTTCCCGGTGCGATCGGCCCGTGGACATTGATCATGCCGTAGTACAGGAAGAAAGGGCGATCCTTGTGCTGCTCGATGAACTCCACGGCCTTCTCGGTATGCAGCACACCCAGTTCATCATGCACGACCCGCGCCTGTTTGCCCCCCTGCATCTTTCCGAACATGACGCCGGGCGGAGGCGGCACGATGGTGATCGGATCGTCGGGCGAAAGGTTCACCACGCGATGATTCTTGACCAGCACCTGCGGCGGTTCGTTGTGCGTCATCGCCGTGCCGAAGAAGCGGTCGAATCCGCACTCCAGCGGTCCGGGCTTCAGTTCGCCGTTCCAGTTGGGCGCCTTCTCGCCATAGCCCAGATGCCATTTGCCGATCAGCCCGGTGGCATACCCGGCCGACTTCATCATCGCGGGCAGCGAGACGCGGTCCACCGGCACGGTCAGCTCGTAGTTCCATTTCGTGCGCCGCCGGAACCACTCGCGGCCCGTCATGATCGCGTACCGCGTGGGAGTGCACACTGCTGCCGATGAGTGGGCGTCGGTGAAGAGCCGCCCTTCCCGGGCGAGGCGGTCGAGGTGGGGGGTCTTGATCGTCGAGCCGTAACAGCCCAGATCGCCGTAGCCGAGGTCGTCGGCAAGAATGAACACGACATTCGGCCGTGCCGGCTCATGCTCGGCGGCACCGGCGCGCGTCACGGCCGCCAGCCCGGTGAACACCACAACCGAAAAAGCCACGCACTTAGCCACAAGGTGGAGCCGGTGATGGGCGAAACGACATCTTCCGCCTGCTCTTCTGCTGGCATCGCTCACAAGCAAGTCTCCTGGCAAAAAACCGCGTTGCGCCTGGGCCGTTTTCTCGCCTGTTCTTGGACCGACGTTCCTACAAACTACCGCCGCATCCGGCAGAAGTCGAGCCGACGGGCAAAGACAGGGGGAATGCCTTCCGCCCGCCGGTTGCAGCCCCTTGCCCGGCTAGATAATGTAGCCAACTGAAGCCGCAGGCGCGGCTGGGTCGCCGCGGCGCAACTTTTCGCTTGCGATCATTCGCATTGATCGACACGGCGTCACCTGGACGGAGAAGACCATGTTGAACTGGAAATTGGCTGCCATCGTATCGCTCTGGTCAATCCTCCATGGCTCGCTGGCGTCATCGGCGGGCGAAGCCTCCAGGCTCACCGCCGCCGCGGCTCAATCATCCTCCACGCCCTACTTCCGCATCACCGTGGTGGATGAGGAAACCGGGCGAGGCATCCCGCTCGTCCGCCTCGCCACCACCAACCGCGCCGAATACTGGACCGACAGCGCTGGCGTGGTTGCCTTCTGGGAGCCGGAAATGATGGGCACCCGAGTACAGTTGGAGGCGTCAACCTACGGCTACAGCATGCCCCGCAATATGTTCGGGCAGCAGGCCGTCAACTTCATTCCCCGCGCCGGCGAGAGCCTCGTCGTCAAGATGCATCGCGACATGATCGCCCAGCGTCTGTACCGCCTCACCGGCGCCGACATCTACCGCGACAGCCGCATGCTCGGCGACACGACGCCCGAGACCCAGGATCCTTCCCCCATGCCGGTCACCGGCATGGATAGCGTGGTGACGGCCGTCTATCGCGGCAAGATGTACTGGATCTGGGGCGACACGGCGGTCTCCGCCACCAATCTTGGCAACTTCCGCGCCACCGGCGCGACCTCCGCGCTGCCCGGACCAGGCGGCCTCGATCCCGAAGTGGGCGTCTACTACACCTTCTTCCGCAATCCGGATGGCCGCGTCCGCGGGATGATCAACACCGACCACAACCTCACCTGGCTCGGTGGCATGCACGTCGTCCTTGACGGCGACGGCCGCGAGCATCTTTTCACCCATTACGCCAAGATCAAACCCCCGCTGACCGCGTTCGCAAACGGACTCGCGAAATTCAACGACAGCACCGACCAGTTCGATATCGTCTGGGCGACTCCCGAAGACGCCCGCCTCGATCTCGGCGCCAACCACTTCCGCCACAGCGACGGCGGCCGCGAGTACTTCTACCAGGACAACCCCTTCCCGTGCATCCGCTGTCTGGCCGATCTCGACTCGATCCAGGATATCTACTCCTACGAAGGCTTGACCTGCCTCAAGCCGGGGAGCAAGTTCGACGCCTCGTCCGGGCAGCTCCTGCGCGACGGCCAGGGCCGCCTCGTCTGGGGCTGGCGGCGCAACACCTCGGCGGTTGGCCCCGCGGAAATGAAGAAGCTGATCCACGCCGGCCTGGCCGGCAAAGCCGACGCGCCGTTGGCCCTCCGCGACGCCCGGACTGGTTCGGAGGTCGCGCCGCACGGCGGATCGGTCTACTGGAACGAACATCGCCAGCGCTGGGTCGCCTGCATGCTCCAGCACTTCGGCACCTCCTTGCTCGGCGAAGTCTGGTACTTCGAAGGCGATACGCCCGTCGGTCCCTGGATCTACGGCGAGAAGATCGTCACCCACACCATCTTCGCCGACGCCGGTCGCGAGAGACGCGTCGACGAAGCCCCACCCGAAGCGGCCGAAACGTACGCCTTCTACAACGTCAAGCACCACCCGGAATTCGACCGGGAAGAGGGCCGCGTCATCTACCTCGAAGGCACGTACACGATGACGTTCTCCGGCGCGAAACACCCTACTCCCCGCTACGATTACAACCAGGTGATGTACAAGCTCGACCTCGACGACGAGCGCCTGCGGCTGCCCGTGCCGGTCTACCGGCTCGTTGAGAACGGCGGAGGGCCCAACGGCCTGTCAGGCTATTACACTAAGCCCGACGTGCCTCGCGGCGCTCGCTTAAATGAGCTCGCCATCCCCTTCTTCGCTCCCGATCGCCCGCGCAAGGGGACCGTGCCCGTTTATCAGGTCCGCCAGGACCAAGGGGTGCGGCTCACTTTGTCAAAACCGGAAGCCGCGACAGACGCCGCGGTCGCTTTCTTCGCGCCGCCCGGCGGCGCGGCCGATCGCGGCACGGCGCCGCTTTACGAATACGCCGATCCACAGACCGGCGAGCGGTTCTACAGCGTCAAAGCTTCGCTCGACCCGAGCGAGGACTCTGGCGACGCGATGATCGATGAATTGCCCCGCGACCCTGGCCGCTTCCGGCGGGCCCAAGAGCCGCTCTGCCGCGTCTGGCCCAACCCGATCCGCTTCCACCCCTACCGCCTGCGGCCCTGAGCGGCAGTCGCATCTATGGCGATTGAGCGTCTCAGCTCCCCTCGGCCGCGATCTCGATGCCCGAAAGAACCGGCTCCCGTGGCGACTTCGGCCGCAGTTCCACCGTCAGTCGATCGGCGATCGCGATCCGCGGCAGACTCTTGACGACCTCTCGCATCGCACCTCCCGACTCGGCAACCACATCCAGATCCCGAAGCACCGTCTGCCCCTGCAGCACGACATCGAATTTCCGCTCCCCGGGTAAGACATTCGGGTCGGGTTCCAGGAAGTGGAGGCGAACCGTGTGGGGTCGCGGCGGGATGGAGGCGACCACCGGAGGAGCCGACTTCTTGAGCGCGCGTTCGTCCAATTCAATGAACAGTTTTGGAGCTCCCTTCTCGTCCCCTTCGAAAGCCTTGGCAGTCCGTTTTCCCGTCCCCGTGATTAACAGGGCCAGCGCATTGCCTTCCTTCCACCCGGGGCGCGCGGCGATCTCCTGCAAGACGCCGGTCAGGTCGGGCGACTGCTGCTTCTCCCCCGCGTCTCCCTCTTCGGACCACGACCCCGGTTTCCACTCCACGCTGCTTTGGGTCCGCGCCCGCGACGACACGTCCTTGTCCTTCGCCGCGAAAGCCGGCGCGTCGTCGATCGCCTGACCCGCCAGAGTGAGGACCGTTGCCTCCGACGATTCCTCGTCGACCTCGAACTGGACATAGGCCTTCTTGATCTTCGCTCCCACCGGCAACGGCACCGACTGGAATCGCAGGCCCACGGTCTGCGGTCCGCCGTCCTCGGTCAGTTCCAGATCGGAGCTGTCCAGGCTCACCTTTCCTTTGGCGTCTTCCTCGGCGTCGTCTTCGCCACGGGCGACCGGCACCAGTCGCTTCGCCCCCGCCTCCTCCGGCTTCAGCGACACGCTCAACTGGCGAAGCCCTTCGGCACCCGACGCGGCCACCCAGGGCAATACCCCTCCGGCCACGCGCGAGCTGTGATGCCGGAACCAGGTGAGCTCGCCCGCCGCCTCCACCGGCACCTCCGGCGAATCGCCGCCGACGCTGGGATACTCCAGCCACAGCGTTCCGTCGTCCGACCGGCGGTCCCCCGGCGCGCCCAGATTCACCCCCACTCGGCGCACGGATGACGGCTGCCCCTTCTCCAGGCGAAACGTGTTGTAGGTCCACATCTCCATCTCGGGCATCGGAACCAGCGCCAGCGAGGTCTGGTTCTGGTACCCGCACGTGCAGGTCCGCGTATAGTCGGGTGCGTTCAGCACGCCGTTGGCCGCAATCAGGTTGGAACTGCAGCCCGATTTGAAGCCGCCGAAGTTCCCCGTGCCGCAGTGCGTCGCCAGATCGTAGAATCCGGCCGCGCCGGAGCGGAACGTCAACAGGTGCTCGCTCGCCACCGCCGTGTTGCAGCCGTAGGTCCGCGTGAACGACCAGGGCACACTCTCGCCGGTCAGGGGATGCTCAATCGTGGCGGGCTCGCCGTCCAGCAGCCGGAATGCGCCCTGCGAGGCCTTGTAGCTGGTCGTGTTGGTGATGATCAAGTCATTGTGCAGGATGCACGGACCGGCGTATTTCAACTTCGGCTTCTCCCACACCACCGAGCCATCGGCGCCGCGGCGAGTCAGCATTCCCGCGGACGCTTCGTCCGGACTGCGGTCGCCCGCCGCGGAACCCGCTTCGAGCAGCATGTTGTGCCGCTCGGAATACCCGAGCCAGGTGCCGAACACCTTTTCGTTCTGTTCCCAGGCGACTTTGCCGCTCCGCGCGTCCAGGGCGATGAGCCGGTAGGCAGGCAACGACGCTCCGCGCCGGCGGTACTGGTCCTCGACCCGCTTCGGAAGCTTGTCCAGGCAATAGATGCGTCCGCCCCCCGCCACGATGCCGTTGTTCAAAAAACTGTGCGTCGCGTCGACCTGCCACAGGATCTCGCCGGTGTGCCGGTCGAATGCCAGCAGGCCGAGGCTGCCGTTGATGTCGGGCGACCAGGCAACGCCTCGCTTCCCCTCGGGCGTGTACTTGTAGCCCAAGCGATCCGAGTAATTGCCGAATCCCGTGCCGGCCAAGAGCAGGTTCTCATAAACGCCGATGAATGCCCACGGCGGCGGCTCGCCTCCGTCCTTCGCCGGCAATTCGAACTCGCGCACCGTCTCCCCGCTTGTGTTATCCAACACCAGGCAGCGGCTCCCGATCACCAGGTACACCCCTTCCGCGGTGGCCACGTAGTTCGTCCCCCGAGCGTTGGCTCCGGGAATATGCACCTGGTTGTACGCGGTGCTCAGCGGCGTCTCCGCGTAGGTGTCGTCGTGGTAGATGTTGAATGTTCCCAGGTCCTCGAAGTCTCGCTTCCACAGCACCCGGCCGGTGTAGACGTCGCGCGCGCTGAGGCAGTTCATCCCCTGTATGAATAGCCTTCCCCCCACCACCTGCTCGCTCGGTCCGTGGCCGTGCCGCGGCAGAACATCGAGATTCGAATTACCGCCGAACCACAGCAGCCCCAGCGGCAGCTTGACGCGCTGGTCGTTCGACTTCACGGAATTGGCAATGTCGCCGTAGGCGTGCGTCCAGTCGGCCGCCCCCGGCAGCGGGCCTTCGCGGGATACCAGTACTACCTGGTTGTGGCGAGTGACCTCGGCGCTGGCAAGATTCCCCTTCCGGACTCGCTGCTCGATGATGTCGGCCTGCTTCTCCGCCGCCCACCACAGCTTGCCTCCGTAGGGCCGTAGCGACTCGTACAGCCGCGCTAGTTGCGCAGGTTGCGTGAGCGATTCAACCTGCGACGAGCCGACCACTATCAGGCTGGCCATGTAAAGCGGTGGCGCGAATGAAGCCAGGTCACCTTGATGCACCACGACCCGGCTGCCGTAAAGGCCGGCTTCATCCAGCCGGCGGCGGAGCGCGTTGACGCGTGCCGCATCCGGATCGACCACAACCACGTGGAGTTCCGAAGCCGCCGCAACCGCTCCCAACAGCGGCGAGTCGTCGGCCCCTAGCCACAGCGCATACCCTTCGCGCACCCCCGTCTTCTCGAGCAACTGCTCCGCACGGATCTTGTCCTCCGCAGCCGGCTCGATCGGCCGCGGCTCCTGCTTCCAGTGCGATGGCTCGCCCGACGGCTTGCCATAGGCCATGATCCGGCCGTCGAGCGTCACCGCGATGAGCATGCCGTCGGTGGCCAGAAGCCGCCGGATCTCCCCGCCAGCGGGAAGCGACCAAGCGATCCGGCCCGGTTGCCCGTCCTGCGGCGGTTCGACCGCGCAGATCGACTCCGCATTGGCCGCATAGAATCGCCTCCCCGCCTTGATCAGATCGCTCCGGCCGTCGGCAACGACCTGCCACTTGGTGAGCTTGTCGGGCCCGAACGCCTGGATCGCGGAGGGGGGCGTCTTGCCGTCTTTCTCTTCCGGAGTGCTCGCCGCGAAGGCAAAGCCATCGGCCAGCACCGGTTCGTTGATCTTCAACCCGCCATCCTTGCCGTCGGTAAGCTTCCGGGCGGTCGTGCCGCGCAACCGCGTGTGAACGAAGTACCGCGTCGCATCGGCGGCGACAAACGAACCCCCTTCTCCCTTGCCGCCGAAATCGAAATACAGCGGCTTGCCCGTGTGACGATCGAAGGCCGCCGGACACGAGCGTCCGCCGGGTACCAGCAGCGCGTCTCCCGTCACGACCAACTGCCCCTGCGGGGCGACTCCCGCAAAGGCCGGCGCCGCGTGCGGTTGCTTGATGAAGTCGGCGCCGGTCGCGTCGTTCACCCACCGCATTTCGCCGGTCCGCGCGTCCAGCGCATAGATAAACGTCCCCATGAACGGCCAGATGCTGGCGGCGAAATAGACCGTGCCGTCGTACTCCACCGGTCCTCCGCGCGCGGGCCAGGCGGAGATGACCCGGCGGTTTCCGATGGCTTTCTGCGGCGAGGGGCCGCCGCGAAACCGCCACAGCAGCCGCCCGTCGACGGCCGCGACGCAATACAGGTAGCCGTCGTCGCTGCAGAAATACACCCGGTCTTCATAACAGACCGGCGCAAACCGCACCGGGCCGTCGGCGTAGAACCGCCACAGTTCGTCCCCCGTCCGGCAGTCGAGGGCCACGATCTTGTCGGAATCGTTGAACGGCACGAACAGCTTCCCGCCGGCCCCCACCGGCTCGAAGATCGTGTCGTAGGGCATCATGTCCTGGTTGAGCGGATCGTCCCAAACCGGCACGCGCGGCGTGTACTGCCTCGACCAGACCAGCTCCAACTGGTCGGGAAGATCCTCCGCCGACGCGGCCGTGTGGCCCGCGTCGTGTCGCCACTGCGGCCAGTCGGCACGCGCCACAGGCGTGGCCAGAAGGCCGGCACCCGCCGCCACCGCGAGGATAGCCAGCCACGCCCATACCCGATCAACGCTGCGCCAAGCCGCAAGGCGACGCCGTCTCATAACCATCTCCAGCGATTCTGGTGAACTTCCCGCGTCTCGACATCATTAGATCATGCGGGCCAGAAGCGGGCCAGGGCGATGGCGCAGTTACCCTTGCGGTGAAACGATTTCCTCCCGGGCCACTTCGTAATTCTTCCCTCGCCAGGTTATCACCGGTTCGCCGAATCCGTGGAAGACACGCAGCTTGCCGGCTGTGCGGAGATCCTTTCCATCGACTACCCGGACCGTAAACAATGCCCCACCCGGATACTCCCTGCCACCCCACTTACCGGCGAAGAAGGCGACGAACTTCGACCCTTCGATGGCCACTCCCCAGGGCGGCAATTCGACACTGCCGCCGAGTTCCGTTTCCACAGTGGCGGTCTCCTGGCCGAAGTTCACCACCACGCTCGTCGCCTGTTCCCCTTCACCGTATACGGCGCGGCGGACCGAGCGATCTGCCGTGAGGAACTCCAAGCGGCTGAGCCGATCGTAGGCCGTGGCCTCGTGCAGCGGCCCCAGCAGTTCCTGCGTCGTCTTCAGGAAAGCGTCGACCGGGTGCATGCCTTCCGCCCAGCCTCGGTCGGTCCGCGCGTAGCTGGCCTTCGCGTCGCCCGCCTTTTCCGTAGGACGGGTTTTCAACCCGTCTTCCCCTTCCTTCCAGTACAAATGATCGGGCACCGAGTGGTAATAGAGCGGCCGGGCGCAGAGGGCGTGATGCGCGACGAACTCGGCGGCCTCATTGGGCGAGTACCCGTACTTGCCCCAGCAGATCTGGCAGTCGTGATATACCATCTCCCAGAAGGGAATCACCGTCGCGCCGAGTTTCGCCGGGTCGAGGTTGTGGAAGTACTTCCCCGACACGCCGGTAAGCCCCTCGAAGAAGTCGCTGTGCGGCAGGGCCCATTCCCGGCCGCACTCGCTGCCGAAGATCCCGAACAGCTTCCGGGCTTCGTCGCTCAGGCGGATTTTCCAGGCGATGTCGTCGTTGCGGCCGATCGGATGCTTCGGATCGGCGCACTCGCGCGGACCGACGGCATACGTCGTGTCGATGAAGTAGCTCCACGGAGCGAACAGCCGCTGGATCTCCGGCAGGTTCTGCGGCCGCATCGCCAGTTCGACCTGCTTCGGCGCGCAGACCATGTACGCCCGGCCGCCCAGCCACCGCCCACCCTGGATCAAGGAGCCGTCGGGCTTCTTCTCGATCATCGCCGGATCCCAGCTCTTCGCATCGTGGTACATGTCCTGGTAGTTGTCGTGCAGGCAGGCCACGTAGTCGAGCGCCTGGATCCGCCGCACCGCGTCGGCCAGCGCCTCGTTTCCGCCGCACTCCGGGTTGGCGGGCAGGTTGTCGGGATGCCGGCAGTCGTAGCCCCCTTCGGTCCAGCCGCCGATCATGAACAGGCAGCGGCCGATCCCCACGTCGCGGTGCAGGTGCTCGGCGATCGCCGCGGCCTCGTCGAACGTCCACCGCACGCGGACCGACTCCTCGGCGGTGCTCTCCTCGTTCATCCGCCGCGCCAGGCACGTCCAGAGCTTGAAGTCGGCCGCGCCGATCATCCGTTCCACGTGCGGGTTCCGTTCGATCTTCTCCCGCAGCGTCACCGCCGCGCCTTTCGCTTCGGCAATGCGGCGGTAGCCGGCGGCCAACGTGTTCCAGTCTCCCTTGCCCAGCGGCGTGAGCCGGATCGCGCGGGCCGACCGCCGCAGGTCGAAGCCGACGCTGAGCCGCTGCACGCCGCCGGCCCCGTCGGGCAGCACGCTCTTGAGCTGCGCGAACGTGTAGGCGTCGTCCCAGGTGGCCAGCAGGGCGGAAGAGCGCTTCACCAGGCCGACCATGTTCATGTGGCAGCCTTCATAGTCCGACGTGCCGAACGTCTGTGAGAAGGCCGCGCCGCTGGCGGCCGGAATCAACAGCCCCTCGCGACACGGCACCACGGCATAGCCGTCTTCCGCCGAGGTCACCGCAAGAGCATCGTCTAGCACCCGGACGTCGCCCAGCGTTTTGCCTTCGTAGCGGATTTCGAGCGCCCGGCCGTCGTCGAGAAGCGTGAAGTTCACCGCCGCGCCGCCAGCCGCCTCGAGCCGCACCGACGTTTCGTTCGCCACATCCTTTTCGAACGATTCGGGAAGCCCCTCGGCCGCACCCGGCCTGGCTGCACCTTCGCTCGGCCACCGCACGCCCGACGCCTTGTCGACCAGCGACCACGCCCCGCTCTCTGAATCGATCTCCACGCGCGTGGCCGCGCTTTCGAGCACCCGTGTCTCGGCGCTGGCCGAAGCCGCACCCCAAAAGGCGGCGGCAATGGCCAGTAGCACCGCCAGGCGGGAGGCTTGATAGCGAGACGACCGAACATCCATCGCTTTGAATGTTGCGGATTGCCTGTTCATACGATTGCTCCTCTCGTGCGATATGCCGTCACGCCATTTCTCCGCTGCGACGCGATCAATGTAACCCGTGGATCGCCACGATGCCACCGATCCGCCGTGCGCGGCGCCAGGGGCCTTGCGCGTGTTCTCGAGTAGCCGGTACTTGCTGCCGGGAGTCGCCAAGAGACGTTCGGCAGGGATGGTGGCCCACGGACGCTGGATTGCGCGAAGGTCTCCGGCATTTCCGTGCTGCAAGGAACGGAAAGGAAGAACACTGGCGGGGCCAGTGCCGCCCAGGCGACTCGCCGGGGGCCGGCGTGGCAGCGTGCTGAGTTGTGACGGGCGAAGCAGTTTGTGTTGAATGGTGCATACCCCCCGTTGATGCGCAACAGTAAACGCAGTGTTGCGTTTGGAGCGTCGCGGGGCGTGGATGCAAGTACAAGGGAGGCAGGGTTTTCGCACTTGGCGCGTGAGCGCAACTTCGTACGTAGTCTGAGGGGCGTGTTGAAGTTGGCGCAGACTCCGCTTCTTTGGAGGCCGCACGGATTGGTGTGCGCGTTGATCGAGTTTGTGGAGGATGAAGGGAGCATTTTGGATTGAAGCGAAACGCCCTTAGGGGTGTTTCGGTTGGACTCCGTCGCGGAGCGTGGTTCTAAGTGCAAGTGACAAAGGGGTTTCGCACCTGAGTCGTGGACGTAAGTTTTCTACTTCTTTTGGCTTCAGTGTTGAAGTCTGTAGAGGGGAATGGGGGGAAAGGAGTTAGGAGTTAGGAGTTGGAAGTTAGAAGTTAGAAGTTGGGAGGGAGCAGAGAGAATCACGGTAGTTGTTTGTCTGGTGGTTTGAAGGTAGAGAATGAGCGCGGGCGCGCGGATGGAGCACGGGGCCCGGCGAGGGTCTTTTGCGGAGGCCGGCGCGGATGCGTCGGGCGACCGATACACGTCAGTGTACATGTATATATGATGCGTGGCCTAGATCGCAAGAGGAAATCTTGGGGGAGCGGAGAGATTCTTTGAAGAGGCGGGAATTGAAAAATGGAAATTGGAGATTGATAAGTGCAAATTGGAGCGGAGCGGTGAATGGTTGATGGACGGGCGTGGCGGGGAGAGACTGGGGCCCGCCGGGAGTGATGCGGGCCTCCGGCTACATATTTCCGCCCCGTGAGCGCCGCACCGTGTGCCACGCCCCTGGCCCATGTTCTTCGATGGCCGGTTCTCTGCGTCGGGAATCATCCAGAGACGTTCGGCAGGGGTGGTGGCTGGCGGACGCTGGATTGCGCGGAGAAGGTCTCCGGCATTCCCGTGCTGCAAGGAACGGAAGGGAAGAACACTGGCGGGGCCAGTGCCCCCCAGCCGCAAAATCTCGCCGCGTGCGTTTTTCAGGTCGGCGGCGGAAGCGGCGAGCCAATCAGACGCCGCAATGGTCAGCGCGAGCGAACGGTCTCATCCTTGGAGCCGGATCGCAAGTCGGCACCCTGGCTTCCGCCAAGCAACCAGGCACCGTTGGAAATCAGACAGGCGCACCGCTTCGGCGGCGACGGAAAAGCCCCAGAGCGGTCAATCCCATGCTGCACAGGCCCACGAGCGCCGACGGTCCGGGAACATACCGGGTGGTGCCGTCCGCATCATGAGAGAAGGGAGCGAAAACTCCCCGGTTGGTCCCGAGGATGTGGTTGTACAGATCGAAATGCAGCCTCACATCATGGGCGTTGGGAATATCCAGCCATACCTCATAGACGTTGATCTGGCCGAGCTTTGAAGTGGGGGTGGGGATCGTACTCGGTCCACCGACCGGCGAGAAATCGGCAATCGGCGAGTCGTTGAGATCGAAGTTTCCTAACAAGAACTCCTGCCAGACGATCCCTGGGCCATACTCTCCGTGTGCGGGTAGCGGCTTCGAGTTCCAGGTAGGGCCGTACATCGGGACGGTGCCCTCCGCACCATACTGCAGCAGTTGCGCGGCAACGGGTGTGGAACTGTCCGTGTAACCCTCATAGCCACCGGTAGTAGAAGGTGTCAGCGTGATAGGCAGGTGCCCGTTGCTTTCCCAAGCCACGCTGTAGGCGATCGATAGCTTCACATCGACAATATCCAGTAACTCGCCCGCTTGGCTGGCATAACCGATCGCCCAAACGCGTACGGGTTCGGAGCCATCGGACGCCGCTTCCTTGTACCAGGACTCCGTGTCCGTGTCGTACACGGCACCTTCGATGTAGAGCTGCAGCACTGGCTCCGCGCAGGCGACGCTCGTCAGAGCGATGAGGAGAAAGAACGAGGCGAATAGCAGCGGCTTCTGGCAGATGAATCGCATGAGAGTAATCCTTCTGCCCACAAAGTAACCTTCCCCCAAAGACGCCTCGAGTAGCCAATCGGCCCCCTTAATTCGGTTAGTGAATCCGCCGTCATTGTAGCTACGACGTGGGCGTCGTCAAGCGTCCCAAATCATTGTTTCTAAACATGTTACGTATACTGCTCTCTGTTTGCGCAAAACCGAATGTCGGCACTTAGCAACCTGTAGTCCCACAACGTTGGCGTGGCAATTTTGTCCACGGATTTGGGTGCCATTTCAACCGCCCACGTCGACCCGACGTGGCTGATGAGTCACGGAAGAACCCTGGACATCTTCCGGTTTCACGACGCATTTCGTCCGGCCTCACTTGGGCGGTTGTCGCAGAAACTGGGCACCCTCGCGATATCGCCCCATGGAAGGGATTGCGTCCCGCGGCAAGGAAATTGCTTGGCACGGAAAATGCGAGGTTCGCCGACTCAGCGCTCTTGCATACCGCGATTCCGGCGCTGCCTGCTACAGACCAAGGAGATGGACTTCATGGCGATCGAGGACCTTTGGTACAAGAACGCGATTATCTATTGCCTGGACGTCGAGAAGTACCTCGACGCCAACGGCGACGGCGTGGGCGATTTCGAGGGGCTGAGCCGCCGCCTTGAGTACCTGGCCGGCCTGGGCGTCAACTGCGTTTGGCTCCAGCCGTTCCACAAATCGCCCAACCGCGACAACGGCTACGACGTCGTCGATTACTACAGCGTCCACGAGAAGCACGGTTCGCTCGGCGACTTCGTCGAGTTCATGAATCACGCCCGGGCGTTGGGAGTGCGGATCGTGGTGGACCTGGTCGTCAACCACACCTCGATCGACCACCCCTGGTTCCAGTCGGCCCGGCGCGGGCCGAAGTCGCCCTACTTCGACTGGTACATCTGGGCGGACGAGCGGCCCGAGAACCACGACCAGGGCATGGTCTTTCCCGGCGTGCAGAAGACCACCTGGACCTACGACCGCCAGGCGCGCAAGTACTACTTCCATCGCTTCTATGAACACCAGGCGGATCTCAATACCCACAACCGGGCCGTGCGCCACGAGATCCAGCGGATCATGGGCTTCTGGCTGGAACTGGGCGTCTCCGGCTTCCGCCTCGACGCGGTGCCGTTCATGATCGAGCGGAAGGGGGCGGGCGTGGAGCCGGTCAAGGATTACTCGCTGCTCCACGAGATGCGCGACTTCCTCCAGTGGCGGCGCGGCGATGCCATCCTGCTGGCCGAGGCCAACGTGCCGCCGGATGAGAGTCTGAAGTACTTCGGCGAAGAGGGCGATCACCTGCAGATGATGCTCAACTTCCCGGTCAACCAACGGCTGTTCTATACCCTGGCCACCGGCGATACCGGGCCGCTGCGATGGGCCCTGGAGCAGACCGCCCCGCATCCGCACGCCGCCCAGTGGGTGCAGTTCCTTCGCAGCCACGACGAGCTCGACCTGGGCCGGCTCACCGACGAGCAGCGCGAGCGCGTGTTCGCGGCGTTCGGCCCGGAGAAGAACATGCAGCTTTACGGTCGCGGCATTCGCCGCCGGCTTACGCCGATGCTCGGCAACGACCGCCGCCGGCTGGAACTGGCGCATAGCCTGCTGTTCTCGCTGCCGGGCACGCCGATGATTCAGTACGGCGACGAGATCGGCATCGGCGACGACCTGTCGCTGCCGGAACGCGAATGCGCCCGCACGCCGATGCAATGGTCGGCTGAGAAACACGGCGGCTTTTCAAACGCCGAGAAGACCGTGCGGCCGGTCATCGACGATGCCGAGTACGGCTACCGCCAGGTCAATGCGGCCGATCAGCGCCGCGACGAAAGATCGCTGCTCAACTGGCTGGAGCGGACAATCAGGGCCCGCAAGGAATGCCCGGAGATCAGTTGGGGAAAGCTCAAGATCCTGCCTACGAACCCGGAGGAGGTCCTGGCACTTCGCTACGACTGGCGC
Organism: Thermoguttaceae bacterium; assembly: GCA_040766885.1. Taxonomy (GTDB): domain Bacteria; phylum Planctomycetota; class Planctomycetia; order Pirellulales; family Thermoguttaceae; genus JAXGPP01. The sequence goes on from JAXGPP010000002.1 coordinate 366,778, forward strand.
GATACGTCGCTCGTGACCATTCACAACTTCGCCGCGGAACCGCGAAAGGTGAAGCTGCGGGTGGATGTGCCCGGCGGAGAGCGACTGGCCGACGTATTCGTCAACCGCGAAAGCCGGGCGGGCGAGTCGGGCGAGCACGAGCTTGCCCTGGAGGCGTACGGCCACCACTGGTTCCGAGTCGGCTCGGCAGACAACGCCCTCGCGCGGGCCGAGTTGGAAAAGCCGACCTGAGGCTGAGAATTGCCAACAGACAGGAGAAAAAGCATCGTGGCTGCCATCGGTTTCCATGCCTCGCACGAGTTGTTCCCTCCCAGCGCCCTGCTGGGCCACATGCGGCGAGCCGAGCAGGCCGGGTTCGACTGCGGAATGTGTTCCGATCACCTTCATCCCTGGACCCCGAGCCAGGAGCACAGCGGCTACTCGTTCGCCTGGCTGGGGGCCGCCCTTCAGGCGACTGGTCTGGGGCTGGGGACGATCTGCTGTCCCATGTTCCGCTACCACCCGGCCGTTGTCGCGCAGGCGGCGGCCACGCTTGCGGAGATGTACCCGGGCCGTTTCTGGCTGGCAGTGGGAACCGGTCAGGCACTGAACGAGCATGTCACGGGGCAGGGCTGGCCGGACAAGCCGGAGCGGCAGGCCCGGTTGCAGGAGGCCGCCGAGGTGATCCGGGCGCTGTGGCGCGGCGAGAGCGTCACGCACCGCGGCAAGATTCACGTCGAGGAAGCACGCGTGTACTCGCTCCCCGACAAGCCTCCGTTGCTGCTGGGGGCGGCGACGACCCCGGAGACAGCCGGTTGGGTCGCTTCCTGGGCGGACGGGCTGCTGACCGTGAACAGCGACGCCGACACGATGCGCCGGATCGTGGAAGCGTTCCGCAGCGGCGGGGGCGAGGGCAAGCCGATGTACCTGCAGGACATGATCGGTTACGATCCCGACGAGGATCGCGCCTGGCAGGCGGCGGCCGAGAACTGGCCGGTGGCCGTTCTGGGCCAGACCCAACTCCAGAACATCGAGACACCCGAGCGGATGGCCGCCGCCTGCGGGACGGTACGGGCCTCGGACCTTAAGGGCAAGCTCCGCGTCTCCTCCGATCTCGCCCGGCATATCGCCTGGCTGCAGGCGGACCTGGAACTGGGCTTTGAGCGAATCTTCCTCTACACGATCAGCGGCAACCCCGAGCGTTTCATTGATGCATTCGGAGAAAAGGTCTTGCCGGCTTTGAGGACGGGCATTTCCTAACCGGCGGAGGAGACCCTCTGAACTCCGGATCGGTAAGTGCAGGCGGCGGCGCAATAGAGCCGGTTGCGGCAGAGTGCGTAGCGACTCGGGGTGGTGCGTTGACACGTGGCGGGGTTACGGCTTAGACTCGATGTTTCTGGAGGGGGCTGCGGCAGTTCTAGCCTTGGGGAGGCAGAGGCGATGGCTCAGATTCTCGACTGCCCGGCTTGCAGCGGCAGGTTTCGCCTGGCGGCTTCCGCCGTGGTTTCGAGCAGGATTCGTTGCCCGCATTGCTCGCAGACATTGGTGGTTACTGGCCCGGCGTCGCTGGCTGTCGAGGCGGGGCAGCCGTCGGCAGGAGACGCAGACGACCTGTTTTGCGCAGCGTCGTCGTCGGCGCTGGCCGGCCCGATCGGTCCGCGACACCGCAGGACGAGCCGCACCAAGCTTTACGTGATTGCCGGTATTTGCGGCGCCGCAGTGTATGTGGTTGTTGGGGCGGTCTTGCTCGTCGGCTGGGGGCAGCGCAAGGCCGGCACGCTTTCGAGTGAGCCGACCGCCGTCGCCACGCAAATCCTCAGCACGGCTGAAAACGCCCTTGCGACGCCAATGGGTCGGGAATCGGCTGCCGTGCCGCCACCCGGCCCATCTTCCGAGGGAGTCGATCTGCTCGGGCTGATCGATCCGACGCGGGATTCGATTGGCGCGAGTTGGACGAGACAAGGGGGGAGTCTGGCATGTTCGGGCGGGTCGCGCTGGTCTCTGGTCGTGCCTCGGCCGCCGCCTGCCGGGTACCGCTGGACCATCGTCGCCGAGCGGCTCTCGGGAAGCGGCTCCCTGAACCTCTTCCTGATCGTCGACGGGCGCGGTGTGCTGGCGGTGCTCGAGGGTTACGGCAACCAGCAGAGCGGGCTGAGCACGGTGGGAGGCCGCTCGGCCGACAGAAACGAGACCACGCGGCGGCGGGCGGTCTTTCATGCCGACAAGCCCACCACGATCGTGTGCACGGTCACGCGGTCGACGGTCGAGGTCGCTTGCGATGGGAAGCCGCTGATCGCGTGGAGGGGCGCTGCGCAACGGCTGTCGTACGAGCGGGAAATCTGGCCCGAGCTTTCCGGCGACCGGCTCGCCGTGACCAGCTTTCAAGGCGATGCCTGCCGAATCGACAAGATGGAACTGGTGGAGATCGATCCCGGCGAGGCCATCACCCACGACGCCATGCCGGCAACGACCGCCCCACACTTCGCGGTGCCGCCTTGGGCCAGGAGGGAGCCGCCGCTCTCGAGGCCGACCGAACCGCCGGCGGAGAAGAGCCCACCGCCCCGCGCTTCGTCGCGAGACCTCGCCACGGTTCCAGCAGAAGAACTGTCCGAGCCGGTGCGGCGCAGCAAGGAATCGGTGTGCATCATCGAGCACCCGTTGGGATCCGGTTCGGGGTTCGTCGTCGGCGAGAATCTTGTCGCCACGAACGCCCATGTCGTCGAGGGCGTTTACGTCGCCGAAATCGAATGCCGGTTCTCCGTCGAAGGGATACGGAGGTGCCGTGCGAAGCGCGTCCTCTACGAAGACAATGTCCGCGATCTCTGCTTGCTGGAGATCGAAACGGAGCGATCGCCAATCCCTCTGGTGACAGACCATACACTCAGTCCAGGAGAGAAAGTGATCATCGTGGGCAACCCGGCGATCGGCAGATCGGGGTTCGTGCTGCGCGACGCGGTGACTGAGGGTACGATTCAGACCATGGTTCACGCGCTCAACTGCGACTTCTACCAGATCGACGGCGACGTGAACTCCGGCAGCAGCGGAGGGCCAGCGCTCAATGAGGAGGGCGCCGTGGTCGCGGTCATCGCGATGAAGGCCACCGAGTTGGGCGAGAGCGAGATCCGGCAGGCGCTCGGCGAACTCGACAGCACGTTCAGCGGCCGCCTTGGCTCGACGGAGGGGCGGGGAATCGCGTTCGGCATTCCGGTCAATGATCTCAGCCAGGCGATTGAACAGGTCCGCCGTCAGCCCGAGTCGGCCGCGGCCCAGGTTGGCGATCGCCACACCGCCCACGCCTTGCTCGGACGGATGGCCCTTGCCGGAGGCGTTCAACTCATCAGGCTGCAGATGAACGTTCCGCTGGGAGTCCGCCAGCAGGCCGCCGCGGTCGAGCGGAAGATCCGTTCGGGGACGATACCACCGGCGACCCTGAACCAGATGACGCGCGTGCGGATCATTCCCGAGGCCACTGCGCGGGCCTTGTCCAGGGAGTTGGCGAGTATCGAGGTCCAGCGGCTCATGCGCGAGTCCGACATGGAGAAGTACGTCCGGCAATTGGGCGCGAGCGAACACCTCGATCCACCGCTGGCGCGGGGCCTGGAATCCCTGCACCGCCTGATACTGGAAACGAAGCGGCTGGCCGACAATCCGCCGACGAACTATCAGGCATTCGCCCAGGCCGTCAAGCGTCAAAGCGAGAGCCTGAAGGAGCAGATCCTCCGCCTGGAAGAGCAACTCGATGTGGGCAAGGCGGCATACGAGGATTAACGGGCGGGGGCGCTCTCGGTTCCGCCAAGCCCGCGAAGAAATAGCGAATGCGGGCGGCCGAATACGGAATGAAAGAAGGTTCTCGCTCTTTGCCGATCTTGCAGGGAGCGCAGACGCGGGGCTTTCCGGCCATGCTGGAGCCCTGCAACACCCGTCGATGACGCCCGACTGCCACCGACGTGGCAGTGGGGCTGGGCGATTGCTTCTACGGCGTCACGCGTGTCCAGGAGCCGACGCTGTCGGTTTCGAGGCTGTTTGGTCCTTTGAGTGTGATCGTCACGGGGCGCCACTCTTCTTTTCCGCCGGTCCATCGCCACTTGACAGTTCCGGTAAACACCCCGACCTCCGTGGTGCCGCAAACCTGGAATGTCATCTCATTCTCGGTGAAACCGTACACGTCCAACGGCCCCACGCTGGTGATCGTGGCCTCGTACTCGACGCCCTCGCGGGAGGGCGAGGCCCGCTTGAACGACACGCGGTGTTTGTCGCTCGTCCGCTCCCACTGGCCGACAAGTCCAGCCGCGAGGCGCCAGTCGAGTTCGACGCCCGGGGCGCGGGCACAACCATAGTTGCGATCGACTTTCTTGATGATCGTAGCAAGATCGTCACCGTCCTTGAGGCTCTTGACGATCTGCGCCGCGTCGGGCAGGGTAACGAGGCCGTACGCGCCTCTGGGTGCGAATAGCACCTCGGTGTTGAGACTGGCGCGGTTGCGTTCCATTTCCGCTGCTGAAATCCTCGTGATCTCTCCGGTATTGCGGTCCTCGTGGTACATGCATCCGCAGAAGACAACGGCGGCGAGGCGAGGAGGCTTCGTGACGCCGAAATGCTTCCAGAAATCAGACCAGTGCACCGGTTCATCGCGACAGGCGAAGACGTCCGGGTTGGAGTGCATCCCGATGACGAGGACGTCGCCGTCGCCGAGCGACTGCAGGCAACTCTTGATTCCCTCCACATCGCTGGTAGGCGGCGAGTCGAGATGACCTGGCGGGACGCGATACATGGTGGCCGAAGGGATCTCAATGCCGACGATCCTTGCCTTGCCCGGCGCGGGACTAAAAGCCGCCAGGACGGCAAGCGAAGCCGTAGTCAGGCAGACATACCTTCGTGTGAGCGGATTCATTTGCAGTGGCTCCTTCTTAGAGTGTTCTCCAGAGCCTGATACCCTCCTTGGGACGCGTAGATCGTGTGCTCCGTCGCCTTCTGTGCGGTAGAGCGACAACCGTAGGCTATCCCGCAACCGACGGCTGTCAATCCCCGCAATATAGCGAGACGCGCGGCTGCGACCGTCGGTTGGGTGTTTGAACTCACATCGGAGCGAATTCGAGACGCCCCTTATACCAAGCCGCGTTGCGGCGGTTGGTTGCCTCTCAAGACGTTGCCGTGCGTTTCAATTCCCTCGCCGCCCACACGGCGAGTTTTTCGCGGAAGATCTTGACGTTGTGGCGGATGTCGACGGGGAAGGAGGGGTGGAGAAGGAAGTCGCGGATGGTGGCGGTGTGGGGATGGGTCTGCGCGAGTTGGCGGATCTCGGCGAGAAGTTCGTCGCGGGCCGGGCCGAGGCGGACCAGCTTGCGGTCGCGGGGTTCGAGGATGATCACGGGACGCTGATCGCCGGCCGGGCCGACGCCCACCAAGGCGCTACGGAAGACGTCGGCGTGGTTGTTGAAGATGGCCTCGCAGGAAATGGTGTACATCGGCCCGGAGGGGGCGATCACGCGGTGGGCCACGCGGCCGCAGAACCAGAAGCGGTCGCGATCGTCGAGGTAGCCGGCGTCGCCCATGCGGTGCCAGACGTCGGGACCGTCGGCGATCTTGCCGGTGGCGTTGGCCTCAGTCCGAGTGATATAGCGGCGCGTGACCTGGGGGCCGCGGACGATGAGTTCGCCGATCTCGCCTGGCGGCAGGACCTCAGAGTCGTCGATACGCCGGATGGGGCCGTCGACGATGCGGATCACCCTCCACTCGATCCGCGAGAAACGACGGCCGACGCAGACTCCGCCCCCCTGCCGGGTCCGCGCGGCGGTTTCGCCGAGGACTTCGGAGGCGGCAATCGAGGCGACGGGCAGGGCCTCGGTGGCGCCGTAAGGCGTGTGGACGTCGCCAGCGGGGTCGATCACCGACTTCATCCGATCGAGCACGTGGAGCGGCACCGGCGCGCCGGCCGACATCACGCGGCGGACGCTGTCGAGCCGGATCGATTTCTCCTGGCAGTAGCGGCCGACGCGGTTCCAGATGGCTGGCGAGCCGAAGGTCTGCGTGGCATTCCAGTCGTGGATCGCCGCGACGATCTTGGCGGGATTCACACGGGCCGGACGCGAGGGATCCATATCGGGGATCACCGCGGTGACGCCCATCGCGCAGTTGAACAGGCCGAACAGGGGGAAACCCGGCACATCGACTTCGCCGGGCTGGATGCCGTAGAAGTCGCGGATCTCATCGACCTGGGTGTCGAAGGTGCCGTGCTGGTAGAGCACGCCCTTAGGCGGACCAGTGCTGCCGGTGGTGAAGATGATGGCGGCGGGGTCGTCGGCCTTGGTGGCGGCAGGCGTGAAAGATTCGTGGGGGTGCGAACGAAGCTGGGCCAGTGTGACGCCGCCCCAGAACCAGCGGCGGCCGACGGTGACGAGCAGTCGCGAGCGGGGAAATCGCCGGCGGACCAGGGCCCGCACGGCCTGGGCAATCGGGATGGCGACAAAGCCTTCGGGCTCGGCTTCAGCGAGGCAACGAATCAGGTTCCGTCGCCCCATACCCGGATCGATGAGGATGGCCACCGCGCCGGCCTTGAAGAGGGCGAACACCAGGGAGACAAAGTCGATACCCGGCCGGACCAGCAGGGCGAGGCGCGTGCCGGGCGTGACGCCCATGCGGCGGAGGCCGGCGGCGATATGATCGCTGTCTTGATCAAGTTCGCGGAAAGTCAGGTGGGCGTATCGGCGCTGGCCGCGGCGCGAGCCGCGCGGCTCGACGACCGCGATGCGGTCGGGCGCGGTGCGGGCCATGGCCGAGAGGCGGAGTGCGACATTGACGGAGGCGATGGAAGGGGTTTCGGGCACGGATCGGCTTTCAGCGGTCAGCGGTCAGCGATCAGCGATCAGCTATCATTCGGGGCGGTTGGGGCGAAGCGCGAGGATGGTGCGGACTTCGCCGAGAGGCAGATCGACGCGGCGCGCGATATCGGCCGGTTCGAAGCCGTAGTCGCTCAAGACGTAGACCTGGTCGCGCTCGTGCTCGGCACGGGGACTCAGCGTGGAAGCGGGAGTATCGGCCGTGGCGGTCTGCTCGTCGGGCAGATCGGGATGATCCGCGCGGCCGGCCGACGAGAGGGCTGCTTCGAGGCGCGACGCGGCGCGGTCGGCGTCGGCGATGAGCTGCTGGAGGGCCGACATTTTGCTATCGAGTTGCGCGGACAACTCGCGGCCGAGTTCGTGCATCTTCACTTCCCAGTCGACGAACTCGCGGGGAGCCTCCTGCGGGTGACCTCGTTCGCGGCGGGCCGGGCCGGGGGTGGAAAACGCCGTGGATGGACGTTCGCGGCTGAGCAATTGCCGATGCGACCGGCGGAGCATCATCGAAGTGATGCCGAACAAGGCCATGAGGGCCAGGACCGCGAGCAGACCGCCATCGGTCAGAGACATGGTTTCTTGTTGCGCGTGGGTGGAGGGAATAACGAGGGGATGGGATGTCCGCGGCTTGACGCCGTGGGACATGAGACGGGGCTGCCGCCGACGGAGCGGCCTACATTGTTGCAGAGGGGTCGAAGGCCCGTTGGGCGGTTTCGTATACGGTGTGGAGCGGGAGGCCTTGTTCGGCGGCAATGCGTCGGCAGGCTTCGTATTCGGGTGAGAAACGCGGCGTTCTACCCGGCAGCCAGCCGAGCTTGCCGTCGACCGGTCCCCATTCGGTCTGGACCTGGTGTGGGCGGCGATGAAGCACGTGCCGGCTGGCGGGCCAGCGGCGGACGCCGAGGCTGGTGGTTTCGGCGAAGATGATTTCTTCGATGGGCTGCACCTGGGCCGCCTGGCAGAGCACGGTGAGCTTGGTGCCGGGCCGGTTCTTCTTCATCTGGATCGCCGTGGTGTAGACGTCCAGCGCGCCGGCCTCCCAAAGCCGCGCGGTGCAATAGGCGATCAGTTCGCCGGAGACATCGTCGAGGTTTGTCTCCAGCACCCAGATTTCATCGGCGGGGAAAGCCTCCACCGCGACACCGACAAAAAGCCGGAGCACGTTGGGTTGGTTCTCCAGCTCGCGCTGGCCGGCGCCCCAGCCGATGCGGTCGATCTGCATGGCGGGGAGCGGGCCGTAGCCGTCGGCGAGCACGGCGAGAATGGCGGCCCCGGTGGGCGTGGTGAGTTCGAAGGGGACGGACGATTCGGCCAGCGGCACGCCGCGGAGCAATTCGGCGGTGGCGGGGGCGGGAATGCTGCACTCGCCATGGGCGATCTTCACCTTGCCGGTTCCGGTCGGCACGGGCGAGACGATGAGGCGTTCGGCTCCGAGGAGGTCCCAGCCGACGGCGGCGCCGACGATGTCGGCGATCGAGTCGGCCGCGCCGACCTCGTGGAAGTGGACCTTCTCGATCGTGGTGCCGTGGACCTTCGCCTCGGCCTCGGCCAGCCGGTGGAATATCCGCCGGGCGAGATCCTTCTGGCGATCGGTGAGCCGGCCCTGGTCGATCATCGCCACGATGTGGTGCAAGTGGCGGTGCTTGTGCTCGGGTTCGTACTCGACGGCAACCTGAGTGGCGCGAAAGCCCTTCTTCTTCACTTCCTGGGCGACCAGGCGGCAGCCGGGCAGGCCGAGCGACTGGACCGCCTCGTTGAGCCGGGCCAGTTCGACCCCGGCGTCGACCAGAGCGCCCAGCGTCATGTCGCCGCTAATGCCCGACGCACAATCGAGATACGCGAGTTTCATCGTTGCATGGTTCCGTGGTGCACGCCCGGCCTGGCGGTGGATCGACCAACCTGATCATCCAGCGGCGGCCGGTTCTGGGCTATTGTGCCAGTTTTTCCGGCCGGCGGCGAGACCCGGCCAAGCGCCGGGGGCCTCAGTACCACTGGTAGGCGTAGTGGTGGAAGCGTTCGAGGGCGGCCGCGCGACGGCCGGGAGCAGTGGCGTAGGAGGCCCAGTCGCCGTGCTTCGCTTGGAGGCGGTCGAACAGCATGCGGTCGGCGAGCTGGAAGGTGGTCCAGCCCAGGCGGCGCCGATCGGCCGCTCGTTGCCGGGCGACCAGTTCCTGCTCGGCGAGCATCGCGCGGATTCCCTCGCGGATGATCGGGTTGCGGCTCTCGGTCAGGGGAGCGAGCACGAGGAAGCCCTCCGGCGCGATTGGATGGACGCTGATCTGGACGCTGGGGGCCGGATCGCCGGCCAGGATCCGCCGCACGTTGTAGGTGTGGACGAGCATGTCGACCGGCAGGACGGCGTAGAGAAATACGGCGGCGGCGGCGGTCCACAGGTGGCGGCGGAAGAGCCAGAGGAAGTCGCGGCGGCGGGCGATCTTGACGATGACCAGGACGAATCCCACCACGACGGCCGAGATGCCCAGCAGGCCGACCACGCGCATGCGGGTCATGCCGTTGAAGCCGACGTAGATATGGAGACGGTTGTAGACGGCCAGGGCGAGGATCATGTTCTCGGCCGACCAGATCCACGCCAGCCGGCTGAGCCGGCGAAGCCGCGTATCGCCCAGCATGCGACCGCGGAACATGGCCGAAAGGACCGCCGTGGCCAGGGCCAGGGCGACGGTAAGCCAGAACGCGCCCTCGTGAGCGTAGCCGGAGTAGTAGAAGCCCTGGGGAAAGACGCGAAACCAGAGGGTTTTGTATTCAAACACGAGGTAGACGGCGAAGAGTGCGATCACGGTGACCAGCGTGTTGCGGCAGGCCGAGTAGAGGGGTGATTCGGCCGGAGCTTCGGCCAGCCGTGCGGCATCGGCCAGCGATTCAGTCGTCTGGCGGAAGGTCGGCCGCAACAGTCCGATGGAGATCCACGCCACGGCGATCCACAGCAGCACTTCCTGCCAGGTGGGAGCGATTTCCAAGAGCCACCGGCGGGCCGAGTGGACAAGTCGCTCGAGGCTGGTCGAGACCCAGGTGACCAGATCGGGATTGGCCATGATGAACAGAGTGCCGAAGCCCAGCAGGGCCGCCAGCGGCAGCGCGAAGTTGAGCCAGGAAACGCGGGGCGCGCGAGGGCTGGAACCGGCCGCGGAGCGGCGATAGAGCATGAGGCCTTCGTAGCCGGCGGGAATCGCCGAAAAGGCGTAGAGCAGCGCGTCGAGCGCATAGGGAGTTATTCCCGCCAGGGCCATCGCCAGCGCCACGGTGAGCACAAAACCGGAGGCAACCGCCAGCGGCGAACCGCACCAGACGAGCCGGGCAGCGACGACGAGGAGCATCGCCCCGACCACGGCGATCGCCGGTCGCCACTGGGGCCGCGGCGCGCCGATGAGCAGCAAGAGCGGCGCGGCGATGAAGAACATCGCCATGCCCGCATAGCCGTGGCCGCGGTACATCGCCACGTCGGCTGCCACGACCAGGAGCACCAGCGCGAGCAGTTCCCGCGCGCGGACGGGGGGCTGGGCGGAGTGGCGGTCGGCGAGCACTTCGGCCACGATGGGCTGCTCGGCACGGTCGGATGGCTGGCCCGGAAATGGAGCTTCGTTTTCGGTCATCGCGGTCCTGCACGGATGAAGGGAAATGGCGTTGCCACCAAATCATTTCCGCCGATCAATCTGCCGGCACGCAGCGGCCATGCGCCCAGGAGCGAAGCTGGGTGACATGCTCGCGCATCAGGACGGAGAGCGGATTGGTGGCGCGGAGCGCAGCCAGGATGTGTGCCGTCGTGCACTCGGTGTTCTCGGAGAAGGCGGCGTACAATCCGGCGATCACCGCCTGCTCGATCTCGGCTCCGCTGAAGCCTTCCGAGGCCTCGAGCAACTGCGCGAGATCAAAGTTCGCCGGATCACGCCCGTGGCGCCGCAGGTGAATGCTGAAGATCGTCTGCCGGTCTTCGGCCGCAGGCAGATCGACGAAGAAGATCTCGTCGAAGCGGCCTTTCCGCATCAGCTCGGGGGGAAGCTGGCTGATATTGTTGGCCGTGGCGACGAGAAAGATCGGGTGGCGATGGTCCTGCATCCACGACAGCAGGGTGCCGAACATCCGTTGCGACAGGCCGCCGTCGGCCGAGACGCTGGAGGCGGAAGCAAAGGCCTTTTCGATTTCGTCGATCCACAACACGACGGGGGCCATCGACTCGGCCTGTCCCAGCGCCTCGCGGAGCCGGGCTTCGCTTTCGCCGATGAACTTCTGGTAGAGCACGCCGGGATCCATTCGCAGGAGCGGCATTCGCCAGCCCGAGGCGACCACCTTGGCGCACAGGCTCTTGCCGCACCCCTGCACGCCCAGGAGGAGGATTCCGCGCGGCGGATCGAGCCCGAATTCGCGGGCCTTGGCGGTGAAGCCGCCGCGGCGCTGGTTGAGCCAGTGCTTGAGATTGTTGAGCCCGCCGATGTCTTCGGGGGCGACGTCGGCCATGATCGATTCGAGGCAGCCCATCGATCCCAGCCGATTGCGTTTCGCATCGACTACGCGGGACAGGTCGGCGCCGTCGAGGACGTTGTCGTCGTGGATCGCGCCGGAGATCACGCGGGCGGCTTCCTCGGCCGTCAGGCCGCGGAGCGACTGCACGAGTTGCTCGAATTCGCGCTGGGTGAGCCGCGACTCGACCTCGACGAGGCTCCGCCGCTTGGCCTCGCGGAACGTCTCCTTGACGAGCTTCTCGAGTTCCTGCTGACTGGGCCAGCCGACGTCGAACGGGACGGTCAATCGCCGGACCTCGGAGGGGAGGGCCAGGTTATCCAACAGGACGAGCACCCAGGGGCGGCTCTCGGGAGCGAAATAGAGGTCGCGGATCTGGCGGACGACCTGCGGATCCTTGCAATGGGGCGAAAGGTCCTTGAAGAGGTAGATGCCGAACCAGCCCGCCTCGCGGACCTGCTTGAGCGCGGCCACGGCTTTGCCCGGCTCGGCGAGCTTCTTGTCCGTCCCCTCGGGCACGGTCTGCCGGAGCCCTTCGGTGACCGACCATTCGAACAGCGGCCGGGCCAGTTGGGCGGCCGTGTCGCGGACGATTTTCACCGCCCGCGGTTCGTCGTGGGTTTCGACGGCGATGATCGGGTTGCCCGATTGAATGAGCAGCTTCAACCCTTCTGCCCGCGCGCGCACGTGTGCATCCTCCAGGTAGGGTGGAGGCGGCCGGGATTTCGCCCGCTCCGCTGCCCATTCTACCACGGGCAGAGGGCTGCGCGAGGCACCCGGCAGAGGCCTACCCTGCCGATCGTGGGGAGAGCCGGAAAAGAGTGAGTTTGACGATTGCGCAAGATTAAAGGGCCGGCCAAAACGGCTTTCGGGGCGCCCACCGCCACGGTCGATAGAGCCGGTGGTGGGATTTAGGGGTTGTAGCGATTGGAACGAGCGAATGCAGCCTGACCGCGAACTTGCCTTGGTCACCGGCGCCAGTAGCGGCATCGGCCGGCAGTGCGCCCTGTCGCTGGCCGAGCGAGGTTTTGACCTGGCGATCACCGCCCGGCGGCAGGACCGGCTGGAGGAGTTGAAGGGGGAAATTGAATCGCGGCACGGGGTCGGCGCCACGGTGCTCGTCGAGGACCTGTCGGCGGCGGGAGGGCCGGAGCGGCTGGCCGAAGCGGTAGGGCGGATCGGACGCCCGTTGTCGGTGCTGGTGAACAACGCCGGTTTCGGCTACTACGGGGCGGTGACCGAGGCCAATCTGGCCGAGATCCAGGCGACGCTCCAGGTGAACGTGAATGCGTTGACCACGCTCGTGCGGCTGCTCGTGCCGGCGATGCGCGAGCGCCGGCACGGCTACATTCTCAACGTCTCGTCGTTCGCCGCGTTGCAGCCGATCCCGCTCTACGCGGTGTACTCGGGGGCGAAGGCCTATGTGGTGGCGTTCTCACTGGCGCTGCGGCACGAACTGCGGCGATCGGGTGTGAAGGTGACCGTGGTTTGTCCGGGCTTCACGGCCACGGAGTTTCATGACGTCGCGCGGCATCGCAAGACGGGCATCATGCGGCGGACCACACTCTCCTCGGAAAGCGTGGCACGGCAGGCCCTGGCCGGCATGTTTCGCGGCAAGGCGATGGTCGTGCCGGGCGCCGCGTACAAGCTCACCGGATTGGCGCTACGTTTCATGCCGCGCACCTGGGCTTCGGCGATGGCCGCGGCCGTGGTCAAGAATTGAGGGATCTATGAGGCAGCTTCACGGGAAGCGGGCTTTGGTGACCGGGGCGGCGGCGGGGATCGGCCGGGCGATCGCGCTGGCGCTGGCCGGCGAAGGCTGCGATCTCTATCTGCTCGACATCGACGAATCTCGGCTCCGCGAGACGGCGGCGTCCGCGCGCGAGATGGGCATCGAGGCGATCGCCGCGCGTTGCGATGTCGCCAGCGCTGCCGATGTAACCGCCGCGAACCAGGCGATGCTCGCGCGGTGGGGGACGCTCGATATCCTGGTGAACAACGCCGGAGTTGCCTTTTACGGCCCGACGGAGAGCATGACTGCCGCGCAGTGGGACTGGCTTCTTCGGATCAACCTGCTGGCGCCGGTGCAGTTCGTGAGCGAGTTGCTGCCGGTGCTCAAGGCGCGGCCGGAAGCCCACATCGTCAACATGGCGAGCATCTGGGGGCTGGTGGGCATGGGGCGTTTCACGGCTTACAACGTGAGCAAGTTCGGGATGGTGGGGTTGAGCCTTTCGCTGCGGGCGGAATACGGGCGGCAGGGGCTGGGCGTCAGCGCGATCTGCCCGGGCTTTGTCCGCACCAACCTGTTTCGCGACGCGCCGTGCGGGCACGCCGGGCGTACGACGCCGCAACCGCCGCGCCTGCTGAGCACCACACCCGAGCGGGTGGCGGCCCGCGTAGTGCGGGCCATCCAGCGCGATGAGCGGCTGGTGCTCGTCACTCCCATGGCGCACGTGCTCTATCACCTGCACCGCTTCACACCGGGGGTGATCGACGTCTTGCAGCGCCTGGGGCGGCGGCGGCGGATGGCAAAGAAGCTGGCCGCACAGGGCGCGACGGAACGTCGCCGGGCCGCTTGAACCGGAAGCGGCGAGGTCGTGAGGTCCGCGCCGCACGGGGAGATGTCACCGAGCGAGGGACTGCCGCCTTCGGGCCGCTGCGGGCCCCTCTTCTGTTCGCCCCGACTGCCGCTCGCAGGTTGACAGTCGCGGGTCTTCCGACAACACTTCTCAACCGTGGCGCCGGCAGCCCCGCGCGCGGCCGGTCGAGGGATGTGGCGATCCGAGCACGAATCGAGGAGTTGTCATGACGCGAAGAATTGCCGCCTGGTGCTGGGCATTGGTGCTGATGCTGCTGTTGTCGGTTCCGGCAGTTGCCGCCGATGTGCGGCGCGAGGTTCAGTTCCCCGACCTGCCGGAGTATCAGACGCTGGTGTGCGATCTCCATATGCACACGGTGTTTTCCGACGGCTCGGTGTGGCCGCAGGTCCGGGTAGCGGAGGCGTGGCGGCAGGGGCTCGACGCGATCGCGATCACCGACCACATCGAGTATCAGCCGCATAAGGACGATGTGCCGACCAGGCACGGCCGCTCGAACGAGTTGGCGGCCGGCGCGGCCCGACAGGCGAACCTGCTCTTCCCCAAGGGGGCCGAGATTACCCGTGACACGCCGCCGGGGCACTTCAACGCGATCTTCCTCGAGGATATCGCCGCCATCGACACGCCCGATTTTGTCGAGGCGGTGAAGCGCGCCAACGAGCAGGGGGCATTTGTGTTCTGGAACCACCAGGGATGGAAAGGCGAGGAAGCGGGCCGATGGCTCGAAGTGCACACCACGCTCTATGAGAACGGCTGGCTGCACGGCATGGAGGTGTGCAACGGCGACAGCTACTATCCCAACGCCCACCAGTGGTGCCTGGACAAGAACCTGACCATGATGGGCAACACCGACATCCACGCCCCCGACCTGCTGACGCGCAGCGCGCCGGACAACCACCGGACGCTGACGCTGGTGTTCGTCAAGGAGCGAACGGTCGACGGGCTCAAGGAAGCGCTCCGTCAGCGGCGGACCGCGGTGTGGTTCAACGACCAGATCATCGGCCGTCAGGAATGGCTCGATCCGCTGCTGGCCGGCTGCATCGCGATAGCCAAACCGCACCTGCGGTCGAAGGACGCGGTGTGGGTGGAGATGCGGAACACGTCGGATGTCGACGTGAAGCTCAAGCGGACCGGCAACGTCGGCCCGGCGGAACTCACGCTGCCGGCGCAGTCGACCAGCTTGGTGAAGATCGGCACGAGCAAGCCGGAAGAGCCGATCGAGCTGGCGTACGAAGCGACGAACTTCCTCATCGCCCCAGGAACCGGTCTGCCGGTGACGTGGCAGGTTGAAGGCCCGTGATTCGGCCGGAGGGACCATCCAGTGCCGCCCTGTGGTGAGCGGAAATGGTTTGGCAGTTGCCCACAGGAGGAGACGGCCCGACAATAGGGCGATGGCGGTTTGCGTGAGCCGCCGGCGAGTCGGGCCGTGTCCAGCGGGACGCTTGCCGCACGAAGCGGATGGACCAGCGCGCGCCTGCGTCACGGCCGTCGGGGAGAGTGCGATGCCGCATTCCGCCGCCAACTCTGGACCGGGCGCTTCGGCTCCCGCCTGTCAGTTCGCCACCACGCATTGGAGCATGGTCGTTGCCGCGGGGCACGGTCGGTCGCCCGAATCGGAGGCGGCGCTGGAGGCGCTGTGCCGCGACTATTGGTATCCGCTCTACGCCTATGTCCGTCGCCGGGGTTACTCGGCCGACGATGCCCAGGACCTTACGCAGGCCTTCTTCGCCGCGGTGCTGGAGAAGAAATACCTCCGCGACGCAGACCGGGAGCGGGGGCGCTTCCGCACCTTCCTGCTTACGGCGATGCAGCGGTTTCTCAGCAAGGAGCAGGATCGCCAGCGGGCGCAGAAACGAGGCGGCGGGCGGCGGGCGATTACGCTCGATTTTCCGGCCGGCGAAGACCGCTACCGGCACGAACCGTCGCACTCCTGGACGCCGGAGAGGCTCTACGAACGACGATGGGCGCTGACGCTTCTGGATAATGTGCTCCGCGAGGTCGAGGTCGAGTGCAGGTCGCGCGGCAAACAGGATCTGTTTGAAGAGCTGAAGCAGTACCTTGCCGCCGGGTCCCAGGGGCAGGCTTATGGGCAAACCGCCGCTCGGATTGGGATTTCCGAGGGGGCGGTGAAAGTGGCCGTACACCGTCTCCGCCGCCGTTACCGGGAGATCCTGCGGAGAGAGGTCTCCAAGACGCTTGCCGCCGGCGAAGATCTCGATGACGAGCTGAGACAGCTGCAGGCCGCGGTCCGCGGGGAAAGCGGCTGAAAACGCTGTAACCTTTCCCGCGCTTTTCGTAAGAGTATGGATGGTGGCCCGCAAGCCCGCTGGCCACAACCGAGTGCGACAACAGCGCATGCACCCGCGCGCCGTTGGCGTTGACAGCAGGAAACGCACCGATGTCGGAAGCAGCACGTTGTCCGCAGTGTCAGGGCGCTTTGCCGGCGGATGCCCCTGCCGGCCTCTGCCCGGAGTGTCTGCTCAAGCAGGGCATCGAGAGTGGTGTGGCATCGACGGCCGGCGGCGAATCCACGCCCCGGTTCATTCCCCCGACACCTGAAGAACTGGCCGGCCGATTTCCGCAGTTAGAGATCCTCTCCCTGCTCGGTAAGGGAGGGATGGGGGCCGTGTACAAAGCCCGCCAGCCGAAACTCGACCGGCTGGTGGCGGTCAAGATCCTGGCGCCCGAGGTGGGGGAAGACCCGGCTTTTGCCGAGCGGTTTTCGCGGGAGGCGAAGGCCCTGGCCAGGCTGAGCCATCCCCATATCGTGGCCGTGCACGAGATTGGCGAGATAGGCGGACTTTATTACTTCGTTATGGAATATGTCGATGGGGTGAACCTGCGGCAGATGATCCACGACCGCCGCCTCTCACCCCAGGAAGCCCTGGCGATCGTCCCCCAGCTCTGCGAGGCGCTGCAGTTTGCCCACGATGAAGGGGTCGTGCACCGCGACATCAAGCCGGAAAACATCCTCGTGGACAAGCGCGGCCGGGTGAAGATCGCCGACTTTGGCCTGGCGAAGCTGGTCGGCCGTCCGCCAGCCGAGACGGTGCTCACGGAAGTCGAACAGATCATGGGCACGCTGCACTACATGGCGCCCGAGCAAATGGAGACGCCCCGCGAAATCGACCACCGCGCCGACATCTACTCGCTGGGAGTCGTGTTCTATGAGATGCTCACCGGGCAGTTACCCCTCGGCCGGTTTCCGCCTCCCTCAACCAAGGTTGAGGTGGATGTACGTCTCGACGAGGTGGTGTTGCGGCTGTTGGAACGGGACCCGTCGCGGCGCTACCAGCATGCCAGCGACGTGAAGACCGACGTGGAATCGATCGGCAGCAGCTCCGCCAAGGGATTCGGACCGAAGGTCCGTGTCCATCTCCGCCGCGGATACGATCGCAGCCGCTCGCGACTGGCCTGGCTCTCCGGGAGGATGGGAGACTGGTATGCCCGTCGGCCCGACTCGAGCCGCTTGCGCTCTGGCGTTGGTCGCGCGGCGCGCTGGACGCGGGACGCCTTCGCCGGCACAGAGAACCTGCGCATGGGGGGATTGTCGCTGGCGGCGCTGGTGCTTGGACTGTTGATGATCAGCGTTAATGAGCGCGGGCTGAGCGATACGCCCATTCCGTACCTCTTCATTTTGCTGGGCTTCTGTCTTTCGCGTGCCGGACTGGCCCTGGTGCGAGGCACGGCGACGGCGGCTCAGAAATGGCTTTTGTACCCGGCACTTATTCCCGTCTACCTCGGCCTGGCCGGGCTGGTGATTCTCTGGCCTGTCGTTCCGCTCATCGGAGTGATGTCGTCGCTGGAATACCTGGCGCGCGAATATCCCCGGGACCTGGGGTGGCTGGACGATCTCTCGATCTGGGTGCTCGGGTTCTACATGGTCGCCGCGGGCTTATCGCTGTGGTGGACGATCCTGGGGTTGATCGTCTGGCGCCGACCTGAATGGATCTCAAACGTCTTCTATCCGTTTGCCGACGATTTTTCGGGACGTGGTGCGTTGTGGATGGCCGTCGCGGCACTGCTCGCCACGATCGCCTTCCTGTTCGGCGGCGTTCATTTCGTGTGGGGATTCGTGGAGCCGGCCACCGCCGCGATATGAGCGGATTGATTCCCGGCGGGCACGTCGAGTATGCTCTCGAAGAGGCAACGGGGCTAATCAATGAGGGCGACGAGTCTTGCCGAACGTGCCAGGTGATGCGCCGAAGGAAATCCGCATAAGAGAGATGGATCCCGAGCGGCTGCGGTGGACGTTCACGTGGCAGGTTATCTGGCTGGGGCACGTGTTGGGCGCTGCCCTGGCCTGGTGGCTCCTGCCGGGCGGCTTCCCCTGGAGTCACCCGCGCCACTGGACCAACCGCGTGCTGCCATTGGTTGTCCTGGCCGTAGCCGCCCAGGATTCCCGTGGGTCGTTCGGCTTCGCTGATGGCCCTAAGTCGGCCATTTCGAGTGCGATTCGAAGTCGCGAGACCGGTTTTTGTGGGGAGGCTGAACCCGCAACGTCAGACTTCGCCCTTCATCAGCATCTTGACGACATGATATTCCTCTGGTTTCTTCTCCCGAACTCTGGCTGCTGCATCGGCAACGGAGAGAGCGTGCTCCTTCGCAATCATATTGGTCATCGCTTCTGCCTCTTCTTCGAATGCGGCAGCGAGTCGCGACAACTGCTCACGGCTCTGTTCACGGATAACCGAGGTGAATACGAAGACGAGTATCACTCCAGTCAAGACCGTACACACCAGCTCGAGCGACGTCAGCATCCAAGCCCAGGGAGTGACAGGTGCGAAGTCGCCAGAATTCGCAGTCAAGAAAGTCGTGAAGCTGAAGAACAGAAAGAAGACGATGCCTCCGCTTGTGCTTTCAGAAAAACTCTGTGGACTCAGCGCGTTTAGAGCCAGATACTCAAACGCGAACACGACGACTGTAAGAAGGACGGTTACAGTTAGCGGAACCATTGAGCAAACTAGTAGAGCGGAGCTGTGCTCAATTTGTTTTAGCCATTTCGCCCCTGCAAACAATAGAGCGTACGCTTGAAGCAGTGAGGCAAGGTTTGTTAGCTCTTGCTTGTCGCGCTCAGGGTCCCCGGGGGAGAGCGATTTTGCTGCGCGAAATACCCGCAAGAAGCTCTCCTCTCGCTTCGCCCTCCAAGTAGTCTCCATGTATTCGGCCGCGCAACCGATCAATCGGCCTGGTACGAACGCGAACGAGAATTGGCGTCGGTAGTGACGTGCTAGATAGAACAGAAGGTAGGTCATGGCCAATAAGGTGATGCTGGCGTGCAAGTTGAGCCAGATCAGTAGGCACGCGACGGTCGCGAGGAACAGAGTCCACACTTGACGGCGGATTGGCGTGAACATCGCGCGAATAAATGGACCCAGTACGACCAACGCAGTCCAATCGATCTGGCTTCTGACGGCAAGCACCAGGAGATCGACGAGAAGGATAATTGGGTAGAAAGCGGTGAAGACTAGCTGCTTGGTCCCTAGAAGTTGCCACGCGAGGAGAATCGCACCGACAACAAGGAACAGTCGCAACGGTACGAGTCGTGGCGATAGGGCCTGCAATACCAAGGTGTCAATGTCGTAAACGAATAGCTTTAATAGGATGAAGCCCCATACGAGCAATGCGGGCGCTCGCTTGACCCAGAACGACAGCCTGTGGTGTTTTGCATTGGTATGTTTGGGAAATCGCCCAGGGTCGTTGCACGCGGAATGTGAAGCGGTGGCTCCAGTGGAAGTAGAATCGCTCGCCGGGTTCTCGGCAGGCTGGGCGGCCCCAGTAGATTGGGCAGGCTGCGTGATTGCGTTAGGTCTGCGCCGCTGCCGTTCTCTCTGCTTTCGCCCCATTACTTCAGCCCTCGATTGCTACGTGTGCTGTGCGAACGGCATCGACGCCGGCCGATGTGACCGCGAGTCCTTATAGCTCGTCATCGGTCCTTAACATGCTTGGCCGCTGTGGTGACGCGTTCGCATGGCAACTAAGTGGTCGGTGGAGTGTTCAGTGTGGTTGCCGGCAGCCAGAGTAATGCGGAGAGCAAGCACATACAATAGGCTTGAACCCGTCCGAGCAACCGGAAGCGTGAATGCTCGCTTCAAGGCAGATCTGCGTAGCACGTCAGTCTTCGGTTTGCCGCGTGGTGGCGAGTAAGGCAGTAGCCTGTGAGCGGTAGAACACCGGATATGGATCCCGAGCGGCTGCGGTGGACGTTTACGTGGCAGGTCATCTGGCTGGGGCACGTGTTGGGCGCTGCCCTGGCCTGGTGGCTCCTGCCGGGCGGCTTCCCCTGGGGCCACCCGCGCTACTGGACCAACCGCGTGCTGCCATTGGTTGTTCTGGCCGTAGCCGCCGCCGGGTTGTGGGGCGTCTGGCGCCGGCATCACCGGGCGTATCTATCGGCCGCAGTATTTGTCGTGGCGATGGCCACTGCGGCCGTGGTCGCCGGCTCAATTCTCTTCCCAACGAGCGCACGGCGTTTTCTCCCGCCGGCGCTGGTGATCACGGTGATGCTCTGGGTATCCTGTCTTGCTGCCTGCCGAGGGCAGCGGCTGTCGTGCTGGCCGGTCGTTACGGCACTCGCTGCCGGTGTTCTCATCGGCGCGATGGTTCCCGTGGCGGAGCGAGCCCCGGCGACGGACACCAGGCCGCTGGGCAATTCGCTTGCCTGGCCTGAGGTTGCGCCAATTGCCGGGGCCACGCCGCTCAGGATTCCCGTGGGCCGTTCGGCTTCACTGACGCCCCTCAGCGGAGAGGCAGAAGTGCACATCGGGCGAATGACCATCTCGGTGCGGCCACTGCTGGAATTCGAGAGCGTCTCGCCCGACCGCTGCTGGACGATCTTCACGCCGCCATCGTATCGCCCCGATGGGCGGCTGAGGCTTGTCGGCACGCGGAGCGATGTCGAGGGCTGGTATCACTTCCAGTCGTCGTTCGTCGAACATCTCCTGCACGTTGAACCGGCCGCCGGTGATGCCGGCATGCGCGTGGAAGCCTTCAGCCGTTTGGAGCGGCCCATTTTCTCGCACCTCAACTCGTTCTGCGAGCTGACGGTTTTCGGCCACCGGCGGATCAGCTTGTCGTTCTCGCCGTGTGAAGGCGACCGGATCGAGCCCCTACCCGTCGACTATCCGGCAGGCAGGCCGGCCCGGTTCGCCTACGTGGATGCGGACGACGATTTCCATGTGGTGGAGGCCCGCAGCGGCGAGAAAGGCCCGTTTCGCACACTGGCCCGGGGACGATTTGGTGCAGGCCCGCTTTGGGTGACCATTTACGACCAACAGCGGGCCGTGTGCCGTCTGCGGATCGATGACTGGGCGCCGCAGGCCGGGCGGCAGCTTTCACCAACTGCCGGCTGGGGCGTGCCGGTCAACACGCTGGAGTTCAGCCGCTTGGGCGAAAGTGCGGCGGCCCCTGTCTGGATTTGGATGTCGCTTTCGTCGACATCGGTCGGCCGCGGCTGGGACAGCGTAGGCCACAACGCAGGCGTCTACCGCAACCGGCTCAGCATCGAGCCCGTTGCGGAGGCGGAGTAAGCAGCAAAGCCCGCAGGGCCCCGCGAGCCAGTACTTTCACCGCCACGCCGAAAGTGAGAGTTAGAAAGCCCACAGGGGACTGCGGGGCCGCTTTGCGCTGAATCCGGGATGTAAAAGCCCGCAGGGGACTGCGGGCCTACTTTGGGCCGAGAGTGAGACGCAGGGACTGCGGGGCTGCGTTAGCCTCACCAGGGCGGCAGGCAGAGGGTGCCGCCTTCGAGGTGGACCACGCTGCCATTGACGAAGCCGGCTTCGTCGCTGAACAGGAAGCCGACTACGTTGGCGACGTCGGCGGGCTTGCCCATGCGCTGCACCGGTATCTTCTTGGCGACCTCGGCGTAGAGTTCCGCCTGCGGCTTGTCGAAGCCCGCGCAGGAGGCGGCCAGCATCGGCGTGTCGATCGTGCCGGGGCTCACCGCCACGAACCGCACGCCCTGGGGGCTGTGGTCGGTGGTGAGGCTCCGCATCATGGCCACCACGGCGGCCTTCGAGGCGGCGTAGACGGCGTGCGAGGGGAAACCGATGTCGGCGGCGACCGAAGTGGTGAAGCAGATCACACCCTTTCCCTGCCGCTCCATGACCGGAATGGCATGCTTGGCGACGAGCACCGGTCCGAGCAGGTTGACGTTGACGAGGGCGTAGAAGTCGTCGAGCGTGATCTCGGTGATCTTCTGGTTCCGCAGCACGCCGGCGTTGGCGTGCACGCAATCGAGCCGTCCGAATCGCGACACGGCAATCTCGACCGCGGCGCGGACGTCATCCTCCCGGCTCGTGTCGCCAAAGTGGAAGAGGCATGTCCGCCCCTCGTCACTCAACCGCCGGGCGAGGGCGGCGCCGGCCTCCTCCTGGATCGACATCGTGACAACCTTCGCTCCCTGGCGGGCGAACAATTCGGTGCAGGCCTCGCCGATCCCCGAAGTCCCACCTGTGATCAGAATGACTTTGTCCTTGAGGTTCATCGCAGCTCTCCCTGAAGCAGTCTGGTGGCGAAGGGGACCCGTCTCCCGTGTTGGCCGGCATTATAACGGGTCGAGTTGCCTCCCGCCTGCGCTTCCAACACGATTCACCATGCGGAATCAGGGTAGTTTACGGCCTGACGTGGCACGATATGATGGAGGCCAACCAGGCGGAGACGGCCGATGGACTCGCGAAAGGCGCTCGTGGATCAGGCGATCTCGTTCCGGCGGCCGGAACGGGTGCCGATCGTGTTCTGGAACCGCGACCAGACCGATGGCGACGTGATGCTCTACCACCTCTCGCTGGGGCGCGAGAAGCACCACGATCCGGCGGCCAAGCTATGGGACTGGTCGGTCAATGAGTGGGGCTACAAGCTGGAGTCGATGCGCGATGGCACGATGGGGCATCCGGTCAGGCCCTACTACCCGGAACTGCCGACGCCGGGCAGCGTCGAACCGCCGCCGCTCAGGGAGGACGAGCGGATGGCCGGCGTGCCGCAGTTCATCGAGACAAGCGGCGATCGCTACCGCCTGGCGAGCCTCGACCTGAGCGGATTCACGGTTTACACCCTCCTGCGCGGCTTCGAAAACAGCATGGAAGACCTGCTCGTGCGCGAGGAGGGCTTCGCGGCGCTCGTGGACTTGATCTTCGATTTCGAGTGCGATTTGATGCGGATGGCCGCGCGGCACGGGTTTCACGGCATCCATTTCGCCGACGACTGGGGGGCGCAGAACGGGCTGGTGATCTCGCCCGGAATGTGGCGGCGGCTGTTCAAGCTGCGTTACGCGCGGCAGTTTGCGCTGGCGCATGAACTGGGCCTTCACGTGTGGTACCACTGCTGCGGCGACTTCCGGCAGATCGCGGCCGATTTCCACGAGATCGGTGTCGACGTGCTCAACATTTCGCAGCCGAATGTCGTCGATATCGACGCGGTGGGACGCCAGCTTCGCGGGCGGCAATGCTTTATGATGCCAATCAGCTACCAGACCGTGTCGATCCGTGGGACACGCGAGGAGATCCTGGCGGAGGCCGAACGATTGTATCGACTGCTGGGAACCGAAGAGGGCGGTTTCGTCGGCTACGTGGAAGAGTACGGCTCGATGGGGATGAGCGAGGAGAACTACCGAGCCTGCGGCGAGGCCTTTCGCCGACTGGGAGAGTGCGGCGCGGCCATTCTCGCCGGCGACGCGCCGCGTCGTTCCACGCAGGACATGGGAGCGAACCGATGAAGCCCCGGGAGCGAGTCTACGCGGCGCTGGAGCGGAAGCCGGCCGACCGGATCCCGATCTTCATGTGGTTTCATCCCGGCACGCGGGCCATGCTCGCCGCCTTTTTCGAGGTGCCGCTCGCGGCGGTCGACGAGGTGCTGGGAAACGACATCCGCATGACGTGGGTGAACAACAATTACTGCATGGAAGGGATCGTTCACCAACGCGACGGCGAAGGACACGTCGATCCGTGGGGCATCGAGTGGGTCAAGCAGGGGCCGTACAACCAGATTGCCCGTTTTCCGCTGGCCGGCGCCACCGCGGAAGAACTCCGGGAGTACCGGTTTCCGTACGAAGTGCAGGAGGAACTGCTGGCGCGGATGGTGCCTCTGGTGGCCGAATCCAGGGAGTACTTCATCGGCTGCGACGTGTCGCCCAACGTGTTCGAGATGTACTGGCGGCTGCGGGGCATGGAGCAGGCAATGCTCGACATGGCCGCCGATCCGGAACTGGCCGAAAACCTGTTGGGCCGCTGTGGCCGCTTCGCCGTCGAATTGGCCGAAGCGGCCTGCTGGCGGTATCCGCTCGACTGGCTGTGGACGGGCGACGACGTGGCCAGCCAGCGGTCGCTGATCATGAGCGCGGCGATGTGGCGGCAGATGATCAAGCCGCATCTTCAGCGGTGCTTCGACGTGGGCAAGTCGTACGACCTGCCCGTGGCCTATCACTGCTGCGGCGCGCTCAGGCCGATTATCCCCGACCTGATCGAAATGGGGCTCGACGTGCTGAACCCGGTCCAATGCAACTGTCCGGGCATGGATCCGCTGGACCTGAAACGGGAATTCGGCGCAAGGTTGACGTTCATGGGAGGGGTCGATACGCAGGAACTCCTGCCCCACGGCACCGCCGACGACGTCCGCCGGGCGACGCGCGCGTTGATCGATGGCATGACCATCGACGGCGGCGGCTACATACTCGCCGCGTCGCATACCATTCCGCCCGAGACGCCGCTCGAGAACATCTTCGCCATGTATGAAGAAGCGGGCGTCAGTCGCGAAGAGGCGTTCGACCGCGCCGCCGATCTCCGCGCGCGGCTGACCGCTCGGTAGATCGGGCGCTGCTTTATCGAGGCCTGCTTCAGGCAGCGACTGCTCAAGCGAAACCGAACGAGCGGGAGACGACTTCGGGCAGGAGCCGGCCGTAGCGGAAGGCGCGGCCGCTGGGAAGGTGATTGAGGTTCACTATGGCCGGGGCGAAGAGCTTGGGATCAATCTTGTAGAAATCGCGGTCGTATCGGGCGAAGATCTCGGCGAACGGGCGGCCGTGGTCGGGCGAACTCGCGCTGGGAATCTGCGGTCCCAGGGTTTCGATTTCTCGCTCGTCGCCACGCACCCAGAGCGTGACCTCGGCGCCGTAGAGAATGGCGTCGTTGGTGCGGCCCATCGCCGCCAGGTCGTTGCCGCCGACCGGCGGCAAAGGTGCCGCGCCGAAGCCGCTTTCCGCCAGGTTCAGGTCGAAACCCAGTTCAAAGAGCTTGTGCATCGCCGTTTCCACCGAGCGGGCCACGACCTGAAACGTGCCCGCGTGGCTGGCGGTCGGAGCCACGAGCAGAAAGAGGTGGGCGGGCTCGACGCCGCAAGCGCGGGCGATTTCATCACACACTTCGGGCGGCGGCAGCTTGGCCGTTTCGAGCACGCCCACTGCGACCTCTTCCGCCGAGCCACGTCCGATCGACTGAAACAACGGCTCCTTGCCGGCGAGCGACCGCATCGGTCCGGAAGCCATGGCAAAGAACTTGTCGCGGGCGATCTGCCATCCGGCGTATTGCGACCGCATGCAAGCGGCCAGCGGTTGATCGGTGTGCACCGCGATCAATGGCCCCGATGACGAAGCTGCGTCCCTACCGGGCACAAGGGCGACGGTGGCCAATCCGGCCATGCAGACCTCGGCCATCCGCCGCCCGGCCTCAAGCCCCCCCGGCACCTCGATTCCGCAGTCGATGACGCTCGCGCCGCTCGGGCAGCGGCGGACAGCGATCCGCAACATCTCGGCGTCGGCGATCATCTGTTGGCAGAGGATGGCGGCACGGTGATTGAGTCGCATGGTAGACCTTCCTTTGCGGACCATCTTCCCCTCAAGCCATGGCGAGGCAATACCCCCTCCAAGGTGTGTCACGCCCGTGACGCCGCGGCAATCCCTTCCGGCTCTTGTTGCCGCACCCCCCGAAACCCCCTAGAATTTTCGCCAGCTACACTTGTCACAAATTCTGCGATTCACGCAACCCGAGGAGCCGCGTGGTGGCCAGCCTGACCGTCGAGAACTACGTGAAGGCCGTATTCAAGATCTCGCTGGCCAGGGACGGACGCGCCACAACGGGCCAACTGGCGATGGAGCTGAAGGTGTCGCCCGGCACGGTGACCAGCATGCTTAAGAACTTGAGCCTGAACGGTTTGGCGGCCTACACCCCCTATGAAGGCGTTCGGCTCACGGAGAGTGGGGAGGCCTTGGCGCTGCGGATTGTGCGGCGGCATCGCCTACTGGAACTTTTCCTGGCCGAGGTTCTCAACATGGACTGGCACGAGGTCCACGACCACGCCGAACAACTGGAGCATGCATTCAACGACGATCTGATTGACCGCGTCGACGCCTATCTGGGGTATCCAGATATCGATCCGCACGGCGATCCGATCCCGCGTGCCGATGGTTCGCTGGAGCCGCTTGCAGCGGAACCCCTCTTGTCGTGCCTGGTCGGGCAGCAGTTCCGTGTTGCACGGGTTGTCGACCAGTCGCCCGGTTTTCTCCGCACGCTCGACGAGTGGGGCTTGAGACTGGGTGCCTCCGGCAAAGTTGTGGGTCACCCCAGCGAGCAAGACGAAATCACTGTCTGTCTTCAAGGAAGACAGCTCACGCTTGGCAGGCAGACGGCCGAAAAGCTGCTGGTGGTGGTGTCGGCCAACTCTCAGGTGCCGAGCGACCAGTCGGTGCTGGTCGAGTAACCGCGACATCGAGGGGCGACCGGCTCCCCTTTGACGACCCGCGCGGTAATTCGTACAACTGATGCGGTTCGGCCTGATGTCCGGCCTCCGATGAGAGGCCCCCGCAATGGGGAGCTGCGAACCTGGTCAGGGGCGAAAGCCAGCAGCCATAAGTAGTCATCCTCATGTGTGGTGGGCCTCTCATCAGGGGCCGGCAACTTCGGCCCGGGTGGCCGAGGAATACACGTCCGCCGCCAGCGCCGGAGAGCCGAAACGCATGTCCGACGATTCCGGTCTTTCCCACGGCTCGTCCTCATCCGCGAAAGCCGGCTCCTATGTAGTCGTCGCCCGCCGCTATCGCCCGCAGGGCTTCGAAGAGCTGGTGGGGCAGCAGCACGTCGCCCGGGCGCTGTCGAACGCGATCAGCACGGAACGGGTGGGGCACGCCTACCTGTTTACCGGGGCCCGCGGGGTCGGGAAGACGTCGACGGCGCGCATCCTGGCGAAGGCGCTCAATTGCGTTGAAGGTCCGACCGCCTCGCCCTGCAACCACTGCGACATCTGCCAGAGCATCAGCTCGGGTGAAGATGTCGATGTGCTTGAGATTGACGGCGCCAGCAACCGGGGCATCGACGAGATCCGCCAGCTCCGGCAGAACGTGAACGTGCGCCCGAGCCGCGCACGGCACAAGATCTACATCATCGACGAAGTCCACATGCTGACGCGCGAGGCATTCAACGCCTTGCTCAAGACGCTGGAAGAACCGCCGGAGCACGTGAAGTTCATCTTCTGCACGACGGAACCGACGAAGATCCCGATCACGATCCTGTCGCGATGCCAGCGGTTTGATTTCGCGGGGATCCTGCCCACCTCGATCGCCGAACGCCTGCAACAGATCGTGGCCGCGGAAGGCGTGAAGGCCGACAGCGACGCGCTGGAACTGTTGGCGCGGCGGGCGAACGGATCGATGCGCGACAGCCAGTCGCTGCTGGAACAATTGCTGGCGTTCGCTCCCGAGCGGATTACCGCGGCCGACGTCCACGCGATGCTGGGCTCGGCGGGGGAAGAGCGACTGGCCTCGTTGGTGCAGCACCTCGTGGAGCGGAATCCGGGTGGTGCGTTGAGCGAAGTGGATCGTGCCGTCCAGGAAGGGGTGGACCTGGGCCAGTTGCTCGAGCAACTGCTGGGCTATCTCCGCGACGCCATGGCGGCCGCCGTGGGCTGCGGCACGGAGACGATGCTCTACGTCAGCCCCGGCAACTTTTCCGAGGTTCGCCAGAGCGGCCAGCGGCTGGGGCTGGGCGCGATCCTGGCGGCGATGCAGATTCTTGATCAGACACTCTCCCGGCTTCGCTACAGCACGCAAGGCCGTATCTTGACCGAACTGGCGCTGGTGCGGATCTGCCAACTCGAGGAGCTTGACGAGTTGCCGGCACTGATCGCCGAGCTTCAAACGGGCATAGCGGCCGCGCCCCGTGTCGCCGCACCCGTCCGCCCGGCTTCCGCGGTGTCCGCGCCGGGCCCGCGGCCAGACAGTAAAAAAAAAGTTGAGCCGGTAGTTGAGGCCGCCGGCCCGCCGGCCGCGGCGGCGCCTGTTCCGCAGTTGGCGTTGACCGCGGAAAACGCAGCACAAGTATGGATGGAAGCCCTGGGGCGCCTTTCCGGCTTGGCGATTGAGCAGGCCAAGCAGTTTCAGCGTGTAGCAATTTCTGCGCCAAATAGACTAGAAATTCACCTTAGACCCGCGTATACTTTGGCGAAGACCTTGTGCGAGCGGCCAGACCAGCTCGGAAAGATCGAGCAGGCGCTGGCCGACGTGACGGGCTCGCCGATCCGGGTGGCATTCGTCGTCAGCGACGATCAGCCGGCGGCCGCCCCACCTGCACCCGTGCGGACCGTTTCGCCGCACCAGCGGTTGCTGGAGGCCTCGCAGCACCCGCTCATTCAACGGGCGGGAGAACTGTTCGGGGCCCGGGCGGTCCGCGTTGACGAACCGGCCGGCGAGAACCCGCAGGCCGGGGCGTCCGGCCCGAGATGATACTGAGACGGCGGGGTTGCCGTGGCTGCGAGGATCGAGATCCGGCAAATCGCGTCGTACGGCAATACGCCACACACGGAGGATGGGAATGTTCAAGGGAATTACCGGATTGGGTTCGATGCTGAAGACGGCCCAGGAAATCAGCACTCGAATGAAGGGACTGGACGGCGAGTTGCGGTCGCGCCGAATCACGGGCTCGGCGGGGGGCGGCATGGTCGAATTGGAAGTCAACGGCTTGATGGAGGTCCTCGCCTGCCGGATCGATCCGGCGATGGTCGGTCCGAACGGCGATCGCGAGCTGCTGGAGGACCTGGTAAAAAGCGCCGTCAGCGAGGCGGTCCGCAAGGCCAAGGAGGTTCACGCCGAGACGATCCGAGAGATGACCGGCGGGCTGGCGGTGCCCGGCCTGGAAGAGACGCTCGGCAAGTTCCTTAACCCCGGCGAAGGCGGATCGGGCGACGTGCCGACGCAAGGGTAAAAGGAGGGCGTGTGTGCCTGAGCTCACCGAGTCGATCAGCAAGTTGATCAACGAGTTGGCGAAACTGCCCGGCGTGGGCAAGAAGTCGGCGGAGCGGATGGCGTATTATCTGTTGCGGGTTTCCCGCACCGAGGCCGAGTCATTGGCCGAGGCGATCCGCGCGGTGAAGGAGAACGTCCGTTATTGTCGAACCTGCTATAATTTAGCGGAGACCGACGAGTGCAGCATCTGCCGCGATCCACGGCGGGATCGGCAAGTGCTGTGCGTCGTCGAGCAGCCGCGAGACCTGATCGCACTTGAGCAGACCGGCGCGTACCGGGGACTGTACCACGTGCTGCTGGGGCGCATCGCGCCGCTGGATGGGATTGGCCCGGACCAACTGACGATCGACGCCCTTGTTCGCCGCGTTCGCGAAGGGCAGTTCCGGGAGCTGATCATGGCCACCAATCCTACCGTGGAGGGCGACGGAACCGCCCTGCACATCTCGAACCTTCTGGCCGAGGTGCCCATTCAGGTGACGCGGCTGGCGCGCGGGATCACTTCCGGCAGCGTGCTAGAATTTGCCAATAAGGAGATACTGAGCGACGCGCTCAGCGGGCGGCAGAAGTTTTAGGGACCGTTTCAGAACCGGACGGGGTGCTTGGCCCAGTTGGGTCAGCGGCCGGGTTCTGAAACCACGTTTAAGCGACGAACCAACTGAGACACTCGTAAATCGGGATCGGCCCCATGCGACTTTCGCTTGGACAAGAACTCCGCATGGTGCAGAAGCAGGTGCTTGCACCACGGATGATCCAGTCGATGGAGATCCTGCAGTTGCCGATCATGGCGCTGCAGGAACGCATCGAGCAGGAGATGCAGGAAAATCCGATCCTCGAACTGCGCGAGGACGATCCCGATCTGCCGGCGGAGCCGAGCGAACAGGAGTCGCCCGACGCGCCGACCGAGGATGAACGGGAACTGGTCATCGACAACAACGACCAGGAGCAGGATTTCGAGCGGCTGCTGAAGATGGATGAGGAGTGGCCCGACCACTTCGAGGAGCACACGCGGCCGTCGCGGAACCGCATCGAGGAAGAGGGCGAGCGGCGGCACGACGCCATGGCCAACATGACCGCCCGGCCGCAGTCGTTGCAGGATTATCTGCACGACCAGTTGGGCTGGTTCGATCTCGACGCCGCCCTGCGCGCCACGTGCGATCGGATCATCTACAATCTCGACGCCAACGGCTACCTGCAGAGCAGCGTCGAGGACCTGCTCGGCCCCGACGCCACTCCGCAGGACCTGGAGCTTGCGCGGCAGGCGCTGGCCGTAGTGCAAAAGCTCGATCCGCCGGGCGTGGCGGCGCGCGACCTGCGCGAGTGCCTGCTGTTGCAGCTCACGCCGGGCATGCCGTACTACGAGCAGCTTCAGACGCTGGTCTCCAGCCACCTGGAAGACCTGGAGCACAACCGGCTGCCGGTCATCGCACGGAAGACCGGCTACTCGATCGAGCTGATCCAGGAGACGCTCAAAGAGCTGCGCAAGCTCAACCCCAAACCCGGCGCGATCTTCACCGACGCCCTGGTGCCGCCGGTGACGCCCGACGTCTACGTCGAGCCGGCCGACGCCGGCGGCTACAGCGTGCGGCTGGAAGACGGCCGGACGCCGAGCCTGTTCATCAGCCCCTACTACCGCAAGCTGCTCGCCAGCGGAGAAGCGAACAACGAGACGCGCGAGTACATCAAGCGGAAGCTGAGTTCGGCGCAATGGCTTATCGACTCGATCGAGCAGCGCCGCAACACGCTCACCAAGGTCGCCCAGGCCATCGTCGACCACCAGAAGGAGTTTCTCAACAAGGGGCCGGAGTCGATCGAGCCGCTGAAGATGCAGCAGATCGCCGACAAGGTCGGCGTGCACGTGACCACGGTGAGCCGCGCGGTTGACGACAAGTGGATCCAGACGCCGCGCGGAATCTTCCCCCTCAAGCGGTTCTTCTGCGGCGGCACCGTCAGCGCCGCCGGCGAGGAAGTCGCCTGGGACACCGTGCGGCTGAAGCTCCAGGAGATCATCGACAAGGAAGACAAGCAGAATCCGCTCAGCGACGAGGATCTCGTCAAGGAGCTGGGCAAGCACGGGATCACGGTCGCGCGCCGCACGGTGACCAAGTACCGCAAGGCGATGAACATCCCCAGCTCGCGCCAACGGCGCGACTGGAGCCTGGCCAGCGACGGCAAGCGGCCGGAGAACACGGAAGACGACGAATCGGCCGAGGCGGAAGCCGACGAGTGAGCTGGCGCCGGGCGGGAACGACTGCGTTCAGGCGGCCTCGTCTACACGGCCTCGATATGCAGCCCCCGGCGCATCCGTTCCGTTCGCCGCGCGTCGTCCATCAGCGAGGCCACCTTCCCCACGTCCTCGATGCCGTGCAGCGTCAATTCGGGATGCGTCCGGTCGCTCGACTGGATATGGAGCGTGCCGACATTGAACATCCGCTGCACGATGGTCTGCTCGTAGGTGACGTCGTCCATGTCGATCACCTCGATCCGGTCGGTCACATGGCGGAGGATGCCGCGCTCGTGGAAAAACCGCTGCGTGGTAAGCCGGTAGCGGAAGCTGATCCGCCGGTAGGCGTATAGCCAGAGCGGATAGCCCCACATTACCAGCAGCACGACGAGCAGCCCGCCCCAGATGACTGCAGGGGCCCAGTCCATGGTCGTGGCGGCCCATGCCGCCAGGCCGAGCAGGACCAGGGTGGCGATGCCACAGATGATCCAGACGCCCATCATGTCGCGCGACGAGTACCGGCCCGACCACAAATCGGCTTCGACGTCGTCGGCGCCGGAGCGGCGCCCGGGGACCGCCTGCCGTAAGGCCGCGCCGGCGCCCGCCGGCTGCTCGCCCGCCGGCGGTTGCTGCGACACCGGCGAGTCAAGCCGCTGGCCGCACTTGGGACAATACACGGACTGGGCATCGACTTCGTTTCCACACGCGGGGCAGTTCATCGCTGATGGTCCTTGTCTTGCTACCCGTAATGGCCGATCGCAACCGTGCCTCGCATTATATGTCGCCGCCCGGGGAGCGTCCTAGCCGGGGCTCGCGAGGCGCGAGACTTCCCGGGCCGAATGGCGGAACGCGTGGCACGATCAACCGCGGAACCAATACTACTTCGCCGCCGAGCGGCCGGTATTTTGCCCAAACCCCTTCGCAAGCCGCCGGTGGGCGGTATAGTAATACCGTGGAGAATGCCGCGCCAGCATGAAATGCCCGTTTTGCCACGCCGACAACGATAGGGTGACCGATTCTCGGGCTACCGAAGACGGCGCCGCCATTCGGCGCCGCCGCGAATGCCTCGACTGCGAGAAGCGCTTCACCACCTACGAGCGCGTCGAGCGGACCACGGTCAAAGTAGTCAAGAAGGACGGGTCGCGAGTGCCTTTCGACCGCGATCGGCTCAAGCTGGGGCTGGAGAAGGCATGCTGGAAGCGGCCGGTCAGCGAGGCCCAGCTTGAAGAGGTCATCTCGGCGGTCGAGAACGACATTGAGGCGAACTTCGACAACGAGGTCGAAAGCCGCTACATCGGCGAGCTGGTCATGAAGCACCTCCGGGCTCTCGATCAGGTGGCGTACGTGCGGTTCGCCAGCGTCTATCGCCAGTTCAAGGACGTCCACGACTTCGTCGATGAGCTGCGCGCCATGTCGGCCGACAAGCCGGGCTCGTAGCCCAGACGCCGCGTCAGGCCTGCGGCCGGCCTACTGCTGCCGGCCGATGACGAAGTCGGCGAGCAGCTTGAGCGATTCGCGGGCCGGGGTGGGAGGAAGCTCTTCGAGTTGCTCCTGCGCGATCCGCACGTAGAGCAGCGCTTTCTGCCGCGCGTAGCCCACGGCGTCGTA
Organism: Thermoguttaceae bacterium; assembly: GCA_040766885.1. Lineage (GTDB taxonomy): Bacteria > Planctomycetota > Planctomycetia > Pirellulales > Thermoguttaceae > JAXGPP01. Next base: position 399,718 of record JAXGPP010000002.1, read on the forward strand.
GCGTTCCAGCCACGGCCGCAGGGCGCGGCGATGGTCGGGGTCGGGATGAGCGAGGATTTCAACCACCCGGCGGCGGTCGGAGGCGTCGGCCTGTTCGAGCAGCCGGATAAGCGGCAGCGTGGCCTTCTGCTTGAGGAAATCGGTGCCCAGCGATTTGCCGGTCTTGGCCTCGTCCCCCTGCACGTCGAGCACGTCGTCGGTAATCTGAAAGGCGATCCCCAGGTCGTGGCCGAAGCGGGCCAGCGCTTCGCGATGCGCCGGCGCGGCTCCGGCGTAATGCGCGCCCAGCCGGCAGCAGCTTTCGCACAATGCGGCCGTCTTGTCGGAAATGATGCTGAGGTAGTCTTCCTCGGTCAGATCGTGCTTGCCGCGGTTCTCTACCTGGTGGAGTTCGCCTTCGCACATGACGCGGCTGGCTTCGGCCAACGCGCGGCAGGCGTAGGTCGTTTCCAGGGAGCTGGCCATCATCAGCGCGTGCGCGAAGAGGTAGTCGCCCAGCAGGACGCTGGCCTCATTGTCCCACCGCGCGTTGACGGTCGCGAGATGGCGGCGGATGGTCGCTTCATCGAGCACATCGTCGTGAATCAGCGTGGCCGTGTGGATCAACTCGACCGCGCCGGCCACGAGCGGATGTTCGACCGTCAATTCGCCCGATGCCTTGCCGGCCAGCAGGACCAGCGCCGGGCGCATCCGTTTGCCGCCCAACTGGAAGCCGTGCTGCATCAAGCGGTCGAGGAAGGGGTACTGGCTTTGCAGCACCTCACGGAGCAGTTGCTCGACGCGGGCCAATTCATCACGGATCGGCGCGTAGGCGACATAGAGTTCTTCGGGGGCTTGTCCACAGTTGGGGATTCCTCGCACCATGTCGCTTCCTGAAACGCCTCGGTATCCGTGCTCCGGAAGCACGGGTGTTGTCTTGCAGCAGATAGCTAGTCGCTCGCCGCCTGCCGGCCCGCATCCTCTCGCACGAAGTGACCACTCTTGCCCCCGGACTTCTCCTCCAGCCGGACCGCTTCGACAATCATCTCCCGATCGACGGCCTTGCACATGTCGTAAATCGTCAGCGCCGCTACGCTCACCGCCACGAGCGCTTCCATTTCCACACCGGTGCGAGCCGTCGCGCGGGCCTCGGCTTGGATCGTCACGCTCGAGGCATCGGTGAAATCAAACTGCACCGATACCGCATCCAACGGCAGCGTGTGGCAGAGTGGAATCAACTCGGCTGTTCTTTTGGCGGCCATTATGCCGGCCAGGCGGGCCACTTCCAACACATTTCCCTTGCCCAACCGGTGCTCGCGCACGAGGGCAAGCGTTTCGGGTCGCATCCTCACTCGACCGGCAGCCCGCGCATAGCGGGCGGTAACGTCCTTGCGGCCGACGTCGACCATCCGACTGGCCCCTTGGGCGTCGAAGTGGCTTAGTTGGCTCATCCACAGATCCCCTGCCGAGTTACCCGGAAATATCATTTTAATCTACGGTGGTTCTCCGTCGAGGGGCAGGGAAATGCTTGAGCCCCCTCTTCCATTGGGGTAGGATACCTGCAGGCAGAAAGGCTGTTTCTGGGGATCCGCGCCGGGACTCGCCCGGTGCGGAGGCTATTCAGTCGTAAGGGAGCCGCATGCGACGACGCGATGCCCTGCGGGCGATTCTCGGTTCGGGCCCAGCCCTGGCGACAATGCTCTCGGGCCGCGTGGCGCAAGCCGCGACGACCACCGGCGCGATCGCCACGGTCCATCCGCTGGCGACTGAGGCCGCCATCGCGGCTTTGGAAAACGGCGGTAACGCCATCGATGCGGCAATTGCCGCCGCGCTCGCGCTGGGCGTGGTCGATGGCTACAACTCGGGCATCGGCGGCGGGTGTTTCTTCCTCGCACGTCTGTCTGACGGCCGTTTCGTGTCGATCGATGGGCGCGAGACCGCCCCGGCGCGAGCCCACCGCGACATGTACTTGCGGGAGGGGAAGCCGCAGCCGGAACTGAGTCAGACCGGACCGTTGGCCGTGGGTACGCCCGGGGCCCTGGCAGCCTACGCTCATGCCGTCCGGGAACATGGCCGCCTGAATCTGTCGGATCTCGTCCGGCCCGCTGCCGAGTTGGCCGATCGCGGTTTCGTGGTCAGCGCCGTCTACGCGCGGCAGCTCACCGAGGAATCTGCAGCACTGTCGCGTTTCGAGGGCTCGCAAAGCGCGCTGTTGAAGGCTGACGGCGCACCTTACGCCGAGGGTGAAACGCTCCGGCAGCCTGATCTTGCCGCCACCTACCGGGCAATCGCTGCCGAGGGAACAGACTGGTTCTATCGCGGTCCGTTGGCCCGCGCCGTGGGGGACTGGATGGCCGGCCATGGAGGTCTGCTGTCGGCGGACGATTTCGCTGCCTACCGCGTGCGTCTCCGCGAGCCGCTGGTGACCGTGTATCGCGGCCATTCGGTGGTCGGTTTTCCGCCGCCGAGTTCCGGCGGGGTTCACGTGGCGCAGATCCTCAACATGCTGGAAACATTCGACGTGGCGGACACGTACCGCCACGACCCGGCTCGGTTCTATCACCTTATCGCCGAAGCCATGAAACGGGCGTTCGCCGATCGCGCCCACTGGCTGGGTGATCCGGACTTTGCCTCCGTCCCGCGCGGACTGGCAAGCAAGGCCTACGCGGCTGAGCTCGCCCGGCGGATCGATCCCGATCGGGCAACGCCTGCCGCGGGCCATGGCAACCCGCCGGGCTGGCAGGAAGATGTGTTCGGGGGCTCTGAGGCGAGGAAGCATACGACACACGTGGCGGCGGCCGATGGCGAGGGAAATTGGGTCGCGCTGACGACGACGGTCAACACGACCTTCGGCTCGAAAGTGATCGTGCCGGGTACGGGTGTGGTACTCAACAACCAGATGGACGATTTCTCCATCGCCCCGGGCGTGCCCAATGCGTTCGGGCTGTTGGGCAACGAGGCGAACGCGGTCGCGCCGGGTAAACGCCCGCTGTCGAGCATGAGCCCAACGATTGTGCTTCGCGACGGGCACCCGTTCCTGACGGTCGGCGCGGCCGGAGGGCCGACGATCATCAGCCAGGTCGTCCTGGCACTCGTGTACCGGCTGGATCTTGGCTGGGATGCTGCGCGTGCCGTCGCCGCTCCGCGGATCCATCACCAGTGGCGGCCCGACGAACTCCGCGCGGAGCGATCTTTGGACGAGCGCGTGGCCGCTCGCCTGGAGACCCTGGGCCACCGACTCCATCTCGCCGGGACGATCGGAGTCGCCCAGGCCGTGGCGGCCGGACCAGAGGGCCGATTGGCGGGTGTCGCCGATCCTCGCGCCGGCGGAAAGGCTCAAGCGACGTAACATCGGTTCACACCAACTCGGATCGAAGAGAGAAGCAGGAGACCCAAGCATGTCTTGCCGATTTGCCACCCTGTTCGTGGTGCTGTTGTGCAGTCCGGGGTTTGCTGCCGCAATCGACGAGGAAAAGCAACTCGCCACGCAAACGGAGGTCGCCGCTGACGCAGCACCATCGCCCGACGTCCAGGTGACGGATGCCCCGCTACCCGACGAGCCGGCCGGCGTGGTGACGCTGCGAGTCCTGGCCGCGTCTGTCGTCTTGAATGCCGCAGCCAGCCACACGGTTGAGGCCGAGGTCCCCGCCGATACCCCTCACGGCTCGTTGGCCGAAGGGCTGGCACGCGACCTGAGTCAACCGCCGGCCGGCGAGCGATCAGCTTCCTGGTCGGATCGTGCCCGGGAACAGCTCGATGCGAAAGCGCGCGACGCCGCCATCGAACTCTTCTTCCAGGTCCAGGTGGCGGCCGTCGAAAACAGCCCCACCTCGCTGCAGATCGGCCGCCGGTTGCCGCGCGTTACCGGCACCACGATGTCGCAACGGGGTATGATGAACTCGGTGACCTATGAGAACTTTGGTGCCATGCTGGAAGCGATTCCCAGGGTCGAATCCGACGGCCGCATACTCGTCGCCATTCAACTTGAGTCATCCAGTCCAGGTACGGAGGAAGAGGGCACACCACTGGCCGTTACCGGCGAAGGTCAGCAGGTTCGTGCGGGAACGACTGAAACCATGACGCTCAAGACGACCGTCCGCGCGGCGCCGGGCGAAACGCTGGTGGTTGCCGACCAGTGTTATCACCGCGCCGGCAAACTGGTGGAGTTCTTCGTCCTGCTTGAAGCAGAGCTTGCCACAGCACAATGATCGAGATCAGCCATCAACGGCCTGCCTGAAATACCAGTCCATGAAGGAAGATTGCTCATGCCTGTTGACGCGCCTCGATTGTTGATATTGGGAGCCCACCCCGACGACGCCGAGTATCACGCCGGCGGCCTGGCTTCGATCTATCGCGAGCTTGATTACCCGGTGCGCATGGTCTCGATGACCAATGGCCAGGCCGGCCATTTTGAGCGCCCGCCGCACGAGTTGGCCGCACTTCGCCGCGAGGAGGCCGCAGCGGCAGGCGGCACAATCGGTGCGGAATACGTCACCTGGGACATTCCCGACGGCGAGTTGGTGGCCGACCTTGCCACGCGCGAACGGGTGATCCGCGAGATTCGCCGGTTCCGGCCGGACCTGGTGCTCACCCATCGGCCGAACGATTATCACCCGGATCACCGCGCGGCGGGCCAACTGGTGCAGGACGCGACGTACCTGGTAACGGTGCCCAACGTGCTCCGCGACACGCCGGCGCTGGCGCGCGATCCGGTGGTGGCCTACATGCCCGACCTGTTTACCAGGCCGCTCCCCCTGGCTGCCGACATTGTGCTCGACGTGACCGATCGCGCCGACACGATCGTGCGGATGCTGGCCTGCCATCGCACGCAGGTGTTCGAATGGCTCCCCTACCAGGACGGCGTGCTCGATCAGGTGCCGGCGGACGATGAGCAGAAGCTCGCCTGGCTGGCCGGCTGGCACCGCAAGCACATGCTGCCCCGCGCTGAGCGGTTTCGGACCGAGCTGATCGCCGCTTATGGGGAAGAGCGCGGCCGCCGCATCGAGCTTTGCGAGGTATTCGAGTTGAGCGAGCACGCGGCCGCGGCCGATCTGGCCCGCCGGCAGCGGCTCTTTCCCGGCGCGGTTTGCCGGCCGCCGCGGTCCAACCCGTCGGCCACACCGGCGCACCTCGAGATCGAGTAGCGCGAAGTCATGTCCGCGGCATCGCGCCGCGGACATGGCGTCCACTCGTACCGACGTCCGAGGCGGAATGGTATTACTCGGGCGGCTTCACTTCCCAGGCATCGAGGCCCTCGGTCGTGGCGACGAGGAGGACGTTCTTGCCGCCGAAACGGGCGGCGGCAATGCCGGTGAGCGGAGCGCCGTAGGCGAAGCGATCCACCAGCGCGCCGTCCGACGTGAGGATGTGGATCGTGCTGTCGGCCGAGGCGAAGATCCACTCGTCGGGCTCATCGCCGACTACCGGGCCGGAGGCGATGGGATCAATCGGCTGCTCGTGGGCGCCGCGTGGCAGCGGATACTTCCACTGCTCGTTCCCTTGAACGTCGAAACCGATGGCCTCGAGGTTCGAATCGTCCATCGCCGCCAGGGCGCAGATCTCCGGCTGCTGGTCCTCATTGAGGTCGGCGGCCGCCAGCCAGGCGAGGTTCCGGTCGGGCACGGCCACGTCGCCCACCGCTTCTCCCTTTGAATTGATCGTCTTGAGCGTGCCGGGACCGGGCCCCTCGGTGTTGGTCACGAGCACCAGCCGCTGCCCGTCGGTGTCGGCGCCGAGGACCGCAACGCGGAAGGCATTCGCCACAGAGCGGTTGCGCCACAGCCGTTCGCCCTCCAGCGAGACGCAGTGCACGCCCGCCACATTCCAGAAACCGGCGCAGATCTCGGGAGTGCCATCGCCGTCGAGGTCGGCGATACGGACGTCGCCGATGCCGTAGGGATTATCCGCGGCGTCCTCCGGATAGCTCATCAGCCGCTTGAATTGCTCGTCGAACAGGTGCAGTTGCTGCCCCGGACTCGACGAGCCGACAAAGTACCGCTTGCCGTCCTTGTCGGTGGCGGTCCGTAGGAAGCGGATTGCCTCGATGGGGCGCTCGATGAGCGCGTGCCGGGCGATCGCCTTGCCCTCGGCGTTGATCTCGACAGCCTCGCTCTCGCCGTCGAGCACCACGATCTGGGGCGTGCCGCCGTTCTGGACGACCAGGATATTGCCCGGCGCCTTGACGTCACTGCTCCGCCAGAGCTGAGCAAGTTTGAGGGTTTCCGGTTCCGACCGGGGAAGGATTTCGGCCCGCGGCGCGGTCTGCTCGGTGGGTACCAGCGGCGTGAAGAGGTCGTCGTCGACGGCCTGCTGGCGAAGCTGCCGGAAGGCCTCTTTCTGCGCGTCGTACTGCGCCAACCCATCGGTATAGAGGTCGTCGCCCGCCAGCAATCGCTCGAGATGCGCGGAAAGCTGCGCATCGAGATCGGCGGTGCCGCCGGTCCGATATTCCTGCACCACCCCCACGCCGTCGAGGACGATCGTCGTCGGGATAAAGGCGTACTGGAATACCTTGGCCGTCTGCTCCTTGTCGCGCACAAGCGGGATGTCGACGTTCATCGCTTTCATCGCGTCGGCGACGTTTCGATCGTCCATGCTGGGGTCGTCGACGCTGACCGCGTAGAAATTGACCCTCGCGCCGTGTTCCTTGTAGACCTCGTTCAACAGGGGCATGAGCTGCCGGCACGGCTGGCACCAGGTGGCCCACAGATCGAGTACGGCCGGTTTGCCCGAAAGCGTTGCCAGCGTCACTTCCTTGCCGTCCGGGTCGACGAACTTGAAATCGGGTGCCGGCTTGCCGAGCAGCATCAGTTCGGGCGGGGTCAGGGCGTCGACCGTGGCAATGCCCTCCGGCAGTTGATACTGGAATGCCCGGGGATCCACTTGCCCATTGACCTGCGCACCGGTGAAGTCGGCAACCATCGCCAGATCGCTGATCTGGTCCGCCGGAATGATCTCGCGCAGCGCGTTGGTGGGAAACTCCAAGCGGCGCAGCAAGTGGTTCTCCTGATCGATCCAGAATACGCTCGTGCCGTCGAACCGCTTTACCTGCACGCGGTAGCACTTGCGATTTTCGATCTCGGCGATCGGCAGCAGCGTAGTGTCTTCTGCCTGGTGGAGGAACGTCTTAAGCGGATCGTTGGCCCACAACAGGATCAGTTGCACGGGGACCCATGAATAGGTCTGTGTCGGTCCCTGGATGAGGGCGGCGGCCAACTCGTGATCGGCGTAGAGCGACGTGAGATCAACTTTCTCCCCCACTGCCTTCTTGAGCACTTGGTTCGGCAGATTGGGAACCGTGGCCCAGATCGACGCACCATCGCTCATCGCGATCGCCGGTCCGATCTGCACGCGAACCTTGTTGGGCCCTTCCCAGACGACAAGGTACTCGAACTGATCCTCAATCGGATCGCTGCCCGATTTGCCCGTGATCTTGAGCGAGCCCTGATCGTTATAGCTCGACACGCCCTTGTACGCGGCCACCATCGACTGGAGTATCTTCTGCGGATCGCCCTTTGGCACCGGTTCCGTCGCCGCGGCCGCGGCGCCCGACGCCGCCTGGCTGTCGCTCGAGGAGGATGCGGTTTGTCGCTCGGCGGTGCTGTCGGGTGGCGGCGCCGCGGGCGGCTCGTCTGCTTGCCGGCAACCCAGGCTGCAGATCAGGGCCAGGCCAATCAGACCTGCCGCCATGCCGACCGCAAATCGGCCGCTTCCTCGCCGCGACGATCCATGTTCACTCATCCGATCATCCTCATCAGCAATACGGTTGGATGGCTCGACCAAACACTCATTATTCGGGAATTGGGCCGACACGTAAAGCTCGACTTGGCGACGGCTTGGGCGACGCGGCAAAACAATGCTTAGCTACACTGTAGGGATTGCCAGGATTACGCAGCTTCAAGTGATACAATTGTCGAAGGCTCGCCTTTCCATCCCTGCGACCAGCCAGCCGCATCGCAACAGCCATGGATTATTTGCTGCAATACGGATTCAGCTCGGAAGTGGCCTTGGAGTTCGCCTCGACTACGATGGTGGGGCAGTTTGGCCGCCCCACGATGCCCCGCCTCATCGATCCGGAAGCAAGCGCCGCGGAGGCCCTGGCCAATCCGCTGGAGTATCCCGGCCTGGCGCGCGCCACAACTCCGGGTGATCGCGTGACCCTCGCCCTGGAGCCCGCCGTCCCGTACGCCGATCGGATGGTCGCGGCGGTGGTCGGCGCGTTGACCACAGCCGGCATCGCCCCCGATGGTATCACCGTCCTCCGGACCGCCGACGACGAGCGGGCCGGTGCGGGTGATCCGCGCCCCATGTTGGCGCCGGGCTTGGCCGAGAGTATTGCGGTGGTGACCCATCACCCGGCTGAACGCGAGCGGATGGCTTATCTGGCAGCAGCCGACAACGGCGAACCGATTTTGCTGCACCGTGCCGTGGTCGATGCCGACGTGGTGTTGCCAGTGGGCTGTATCCAAAACCCGTCGGCGGCGGGCTTCCACGGCATTTACGGCGCGATCTACCCCACCTTCTCCGACGAGCGCACCCAGAAACGGTTTCATTCTCCCGCGGCGCTCGATGTGCACGGCGGTCCGAAGAGCAAGGTCATCGAACGGGTGGATCAGGTCGGCTGGCTGCTGGGGGCGGCGATGACGATGCAGGTCATTCCGGGCGCGGGGGACGATCTCCTCCACGTGCTGGCCGGCGAGGCCCAGGCGGTGTCGCGGCGCGGACGCGAGCTTTACGAGCTTGCATGGGGCGGCACCGTCCCACAGCGTGCCAGCCTGGTCATCGCCACCATCGAAGGCCGGCAGCAGACGTGGGACAATCTCGGACGCGCCCTGGCGGCCGCCGAGTTGCTCGTCGAAGATGACGGCGCGATCGTCATCTGCTGCGATCTGGCCGGCGAACCCGGTCCCGCCGTCGCCCGGCTGGCGGCTTCCGGTTCCCGCGAGGGCGCGTTGCGTGAAATCCGCAAGGACCGCCCGGACGATGCCCAGGCGGCCACCCAATTGGCGCAGGCCCAGGAGCGTGCCCGGGTGTATCTGCTCAGCAAGCTGGACCCGTCGTTGCTGGAGGACCTGGAACTGGCCCCCGTCACCGATCCCGACGACATCGGCCGGTTGGCCCGCCGGCATCCATCGTGTATCGTGCTGGCTAATGCTCCGCGAACCATGGTTCGCTTGCGAGATGCCTCATAGGAGCCCCAGTGAAAGGCCCGCCGCAGTGTCGATGTCGGATCTTGCCCGGCAGATCATCGAGAACCTGACCCAGGTCCGCGCGCGGATCGCCGACGCGGCCGCCCGCTCGGGGCGTAGCGCCAACGCAGTGCGGCTCGTTGCGGTGACCAAGTACGTCGATGAGCCCGCCATCAGGGCGGTGGCGGATGCCGGCTGCCGAATTCTCGGCGAAAGCCGGCCGCAGCAGTTGTGGGACCGCGCCGAACGGCTGGCCGATCTCGGAGTCGCGTGGCATCTGATCGGCCATCTGCAGCGCAACAAGGTGCGGCGGACACTCCCCCTGACGTCGATGGTGGAATCAGTCGATACCCCACAGTTGCTCGAGACGATCGACCGTGTCGCCGGCGAGCTTGCACTCCGCGCCGCGGTGCTCCTGGAAGTGAACGTATCGGGAGAGGAGGCCAAGTACGGCTTGGCGCCGGGCGACGTCGAGCCGCTGCTGGCCAAGCTGCCCGCATACCCGCACGTCGAAGTTCGCGGCTTGATGTGCATGGCCGGACTGAGCAGCGGGCCGGAGCAGACGCGGCGCGAGTTCGCCACGCTTCGCGAGCTTCGCGACCGATTGCGGTCCAACAGCCCGCCCGGCGTGTCGCTTGACGAACTGTCGATGGGCATGAGCGGCGACTACGAAGCGGCCATCGAAGAGGGAGCGACGATGGTGCGGATCGGTTCCGCGTTGTTCGAGGGGCTGGTCGAATGATCGCGCTGGAAGCCCACGCCGAGGGAACAATCCTCCCGGTCCGCGCCCACCCGGCGGCCCGCCGCAACGAGATCCGCGGCGAGCAGGAGGGGATGCTCAAGGTCTCGGTGACCCAGGCGCCCGAGAAGGGCAAGGCGAACAAGGCGATCGTCGAGTGCGTCGCGAAGAACCTCGGCGTGAAGAAGTCGCAGATTGAGGTGATCGCCGGCCAGGCTTCGCACCATAAGCGCCTGTTGATCCGCGGCGCGAGCGTCGAGGAAATCGCGGCGGCGATCGCCCCGTTCCTGGAGTGATCGCCGCGCGAATCAAGTGCCAAAGCGACCGGCTGCAATACCCGCGGCCGGACGGGCCGGCCGCGGGCATTGCCGTTCTCGGTCTGTCACTCTTCCGACTGCCGCAGGCGGGCCAGCACGCTGTAGTCTTCCAGCGTGGTCGTGTCGCCTACCGTCTCGCGCCCGGCCGCGATGTCGCGCAGCAGGCGCCGCATGATCTTGCCGCTGCGGGTTTTCGGCAACGCCGTGGTGAAGTGAATATCGTCCGGCACGGCCAGAGCGCCGATCTCCTTGCGGACGTGCTTCTTGAGCTCGCCCTTCAACTCGTCCGTTGGCTCAACCCCGTCGGACACGGTGACGAACACCGAAACGGCCTCCCCCTTGAGATCGTCGGGGCGGCCCACCGCGGCAGCCTCGGCCACGGCCGGGTGGCTGACCAGCGCCGACTCGATCTCAATGGTGCTCAAGCGGTGGCCGGAGACATTGAGAACGTCGTCGATCCGACCCATGATCCAGAAGTAGCCGTCCTCGTCCATGCGGGCGTTGTCGCCGCACAGGTACTTGCCCGGCACGTCGCTCCAGTACTGGCGCTCGTAGCGCTCGTCGTCGCCCCAGATGCCGCGGAGCATGCTGGGCCAGGGCCGGGCGATGGTGAGCCAGCCGCCCATGCCAGTCTCGACCGGCTTGCGGTCCTCGCCGACGATCTCCGGGAACACGCCCGGCAGCGGCTTGCAGCAGCTTCCCGGCTTGGTCGGCGTGGCACCCGGCAGCGGCGTCATCATGATCGAGCCGGTCTCGGTTTGCCACCAGGTATCGACGATCGGGCAGCGCCCGCCGCCGATCTTGGCGTGGTACCACATCCAGGCCTCGGGGTTGATACCCTCGCCCACCGTCCCCAGCAGCCGAAGGCTCGTCAGGTCGTGCTTGTCGACCCACTGGTCGCCCCACTTGATAAACGCGCGGATCGCCGTGGGGGCTGTGTAGAGAATCGTGATTTTGTACTTCTCGATGATCTCCCACCAGCGGTCCTCGGCCGGCCAGTTCGGGGCACCTTCGTACATGAATACCGTGGCCCCCGCCGTGAGCGGACCGTAAACCACATAGCTGTGGCCGGTAATCCAGCCGATATCGGCGGTGCACCAGTAGATGTCGTCGTCGCGAAGGTCGAACACCCATTCGACCGTCTTCTTGGTCATCAGGTTGTAGCCGGCCGTGGTGTGCTTCACGCCCTTCGGCTTGCCGGTCGAACCGCTCGTGTAGAGGATGAACAGCGGGGCTTCGCTGTCCATCGGTTCGGCCGGACAGTCGGCCGAGGCTTCGGCCATCAGTTCGTGCCACCAGAAGTCGCGTCCTTCCTGCATCGGCACCTCGATGCCGGCACGCTTGAGCACGATGCACTTCTCCACCGTGGGCGACTTGGCCAGCGCCGCGTCAACCGTCTCTTTGAGCGAGAGCTGCTTGCCACGCCGCCAACTGGCGTCGGCCGTGATCTGCAGCTTGGCCGAGGCGTCCTTGTTGCGGTCGGCGATCGCTTCCGCCGAAAACCCGCCGAACACCACCGAGTGCACGGCTCCGATCCGCGCACAGGCCAGCATGGCGATCGACAGTTCGGGCACCATGGGCATGTAGATCGCGACGACATCGCCCTTCTTGATACCCAGCTTCTTCAGCACGTTGGCAAACTTGCACACCTCGTGGTGCAGCATCTGGTAGGTGTAAACGCGGACGTCGCCGGGCTCGCCTTCCCAGATGATCGCCGCCTTGTTCTGATGCGGAGTGCCCAGATGCTTGTCGAGGCAGTTGTACGAGACGTTTGTCTGCCCGCCCGGAAACCATTGGGCAAAAGGCGGCTTCCATTCCAGCACCTTGTCGTAGGGCTTGAACCAGTGCAGCTCGCCAGCCATCTTCCCCCAGAAGCCTTCCAGGTCGTCGGCCGCCTCCTGGTACATGCGCTGGTACTCTTCCATCGAGCCGATACGCGCGCGATCCGAGAACTCCGCGGGCGGAGGGAAGAGTCGTTCTTCCTTCATCACATTGACAATCGACGCGGACTTTGCTTCTGCCATGTGCGGGCTACCTCCGAATCCGGTTACGCGACTAATCACAAAGAGCACTCCGGAGTAGGGAGTGTCGCGTCCAGTCTAGTTGTTCCGCGAACTGAGTGTCAACGAACCCCCCCACGGTAAAATCGCGGCGAAGCTCACGATTTCGCTGCCAGCCTTGCGATCAGGCGGCCAGGGGATGGTAGCTCTCGGAATCATCGTTGGCCGGCCCTTTCGCCGACTGCGATGCGCTAGCCACGCGCCGCCGTCGCCACGCCGGCCGCCACGAGGCGGGCGACGCTTGCACTGCCGGCGCGGCAGAGCGGGCGGGCAGGCTCACCAGCAGCAGGATCGACATCACCCGCGCCAGCGAGGAGATGACGAACAGGGTCCAGTAGGCCATGGGCGAGGCCCCAAGCACGCCGAGGAGCAGCCCGCCGGCAAGGGAGCCCAGCAGGATCGCCGTGGCATTGGCCAGATTCCAGGCGGTCAAGATCGCCAATCGCTTGTGTGTGGGGATGGTGTCGATGAACAGGAGAAGCTGGGCCAGTTCGTGCGCTCCCCAGGCCGCCCCGCTGAGCATCTGCACGGCAAACAAGTACCAATAGGCATCGCCGAGCAGCCAGAGCGCGGGGATGGGCGCAATCGTCAGTCCGCCGAGCCACAACAACCGCTCGGCGCCGTGCCGGGCGGCGAAACGCCCCAGCCACGGCAGGACGAGCACCTTGGCCAGGTAGGCCGCGCAAATCAGCGCCGCATAGCGGCCATAGCCCAACTCCAGATGCCGCAGCATGTAGGGGGTGAAGTAGGGCCCCGCAAACTGCACGGCTGCCTGGATCACCACCATATACGCCAGCATACGCGGGTTCGCATCGCGGCGCAGGCTGTTTATTAGCGCCCGCGGGCGCAGCGTGAGCATGTCGGCCACCGGCGCCGTCAGCTCGCGCTGGCTGTCGAGCAGCTTCGCCGAAACCAGCCGGCTCGCGGCGGCGGCGATGAACAACCAGGCGAAGATCGCCAGCGCGGCGCCTTCCTGCCGGGTGGAATGCAGCACGAGCCCGCCCACCGCGAAGCTCAACAGCAAAGCCAATTGGGCGGCGCGGGTCCGCCGGGCGAAGTATCGCGCGCGGATTTGCCGCGGCACGAGCGTGCCGACCCACGCATTCCACGCCGGGCCGCCCGCCATGCTCGTTCCCCAATACACCGCCACGGCGAGGAAGATCAGCCCCAAAGGCATGGCTCCCAGCAGCGCGGCGGCCACGAGCGGGACAAACGACCCAGCCTGCAGGATGGCGCACAGCACCACCCAGCGGCGATAGGAGCCCAGCCGCCCCACGGCCCACGGCGATACTAGCTGCAGCAGGGCCCCGGCGAGGTACGGCACGGTGACCACAAACCCCGAAGCGAGCTGGTTCGAGCTGATTGCCAGCACAAAGGCGGGGAGAAACGTCTCGCCGATCCCCACCATGACATTGCACGCCGCCCCGTCGGCATAGATGGCGCGCAAATCCTTGCGCATCGCGTTCAACTGGGTCTCGCTTTCCAGCGCAGCCTCACCCCGCGCGCAGCATGTTCGCCGGGCCGCGGTCGGGAGCGGTGCTTTCAGGCACCCGTGAGGAGAGAGTCGTCGTCTCGGGAGAAGGGGAGGGAGTCTGCCTCGCTTGGGCTACTCAACGCAGGACGGTGTTGAAAACCGTCGTGGCTGTTCATTTTCTTCTTCGATCAGCGGATCACGAATCCGTCGGTCACTTGTAACGCACATCGCCGCCGAGCGGCAAGGCCAGTGTCTGCCGCGCGCCAGCGCGCCGGCAATATCGACGGGCGGCGACCGGAACTTGAGAGAAACGCGCGGCTTATTCTGGCCACGCGGCGACGGCAGTACAATTCGGTGTTCGCAGGGTCCCATTCAGGTCGGAAAACGGCTGCATGAACCAGTTTATTCACGAGCGCCACAAGGACTTGGCCCCGCTCGAGCGCCCGCGGGAGCTTATCGTGGCCTGCCCGCCGATGCGGAGCAACGTCAACCTGTCGCGGATCGTCCGCGCGGCCAGTTGCTGCGGCGTGCGGCGTCTCATCTGCTGCGGCGCGGCGAAGGTCAAGAAGGAGATCGCCCGCGAGACGGGCGACTCGATCGAAATCGAACTCCACCGCACGCTCCCCCCGGTGCTGAACCGCCTCCGTAGCGAGGGGTACCGGCTGGTGGGCCTGGAGCAGACGACCAACTCGCAGTGCCTGTACGATTTCCCCTTCGAGCGCAAAACGGTGCTGGTGATCGGCAACGAGCGGCTGGGCCTGGAAGACGACGTGCTCCCGCTTCTCGACCACACCGTGGAGATTCCGATCTACGGCCTGCCGTACAGCCACAACGCGGCCACCGCCGCCGCCATGGCGCTCTACGAGTACTGCCGCCAGTTTCCGCGGGGGTAGACTGGCTTGCCGGAGGGTGGCTTCTTTGCCTATGCTGGCGCGGCGGCCGGCGCGCCGCACGCAATTGCCACTCGTTCCTGCCGTCGCCCGCCTTCGTCATGGCCGACCAACGCCAGATCATCCGCTACCTTCGCGAGTGTTACGAGGCCGACAATCGCGAGACGGGCATTGCCAACCTGCTGGGCGAGAAGTGCCGCCATGTCACCTTTCTGACCGGCAGCGAGGATCTGCTGCGGGGCGTGCTCGACCGGGTGCCGCTTGACCGCGAACCGGCCCTGGCGGCGATGAAGGAAGCCGAGCTTGCCCGCAAGGACAAATCGCTCGTCTACTGCGCCTTTCCGCTGGTCGGGCCGACGGCCGGGCAGCCGCAACTGCCGTCGCGGCTGAGCGCGCCGCTGGTGTTCTACCCGGCGGCGATTGAAGACGATGGCCAGACCGCCTTTCTCTCGGTCGATCTCAGCCAGCAACGGGTGAACTATCCGGTGCTGGCCCGGCTGGCCGGCGACCGGCTCGGTTCGGGCGCGGCCGTGGAAGAGCTGTTGGGCGGGTTTCCCCAGGCCCCGTTCAGCAAAGACGACCTGCACGCGATCATGGCGCTGGTCATCGACCTGCTGGGCGAGGTCGATGTATTGCGGCTGGCGGGCTATCCGGAGCTGGCCGGCGAAAAAGAGGTTCGCCGGCTGATGCGATCTGCGGATGGGGCCGGAGCCGGGGCGATTCGCTGCCTGCCGGCAGCCGCGGTAGCGGTCGTCCCCCGCTCGCCGGAAACGCGCGGCGTGTTGTTCGAGCTGGCCGAGATGGCTGCCGCCGAGCGGCTTTCGCTGCCGGTGGAAATGCTCGTTGGGCGAGACGATCCACCGGCCGCCGCGCGCCGCCCACCCGTTGCCGACTGCGTGCCGGCGATTCTCAGCCAGCCCCAGCAGGCCGTGCTCGGCTCGGCGGCCACCAATCCCCTGACCCTGGTGATCGGCCCGCCGGGTACGGGCAAGTCGTACACGATCGCCGCCATCGCGCTCGATCATCTCAGCCGCGGCGAGTCGGTACTCATCGCCTCGCGAATGGATCACGCGGTGAATGTGGTGGGCCGGAAGATCGAGGCAATGGTCGGGCCGTCGCTGGGCGTGGTCCGTGGCGGGCCGCAGCGCCATCTTCGCGAGTTGAAGAAATCGCTGCATTCTCTGCTCCACGGGATGCGCCTGCAAACGCCGGTCGAGGCTCGCGCGGTGCGGCAGTTGGAGAAGCAGCTTGCCGGCGTGCGGCGGACCGTGGCCGCGCTGGAGCGTGAGATCGCCCGCCTGTCGGCCGGCGAGGAGCACTGGGGCCGGTTGCACGCCCAGGCCGAAACGGCCCGCGGACTGGCCGGCGCCGTGGGCCGCGCGAAGCTGTCATATCGCGGCTGGCGACTCGCTGGGCACGGACCGCTGTGGACGCTTCTTGACCGTTACCAGCATGCAATGGACGAGCTCACCGCGATCAGCGGGCGCCTGCTGCGGCTCCGGGTGGATCGGCGGCTTCAGCTTCTCTTAAAGCATCACCGGCGAGAGCTGAGCCGCTTCTCGCAGGCGATCCGCGCCCGCAGCAACGAGAAGCAGAGCCGGCTGTTCGCCGAGATGCGGCTCGACCTCGTGCTCCAGGCCCTGCCGATCTGGCTGGTGACGCTGGCCGATGTGGCCCAGATAGTCCCGCTCGAACCGGACCTGTTCGACGTGGCGATCCTCGACGAGGCGACCCAGTGCGACATCGCTAGTTGCCTGCCCGTGCTCCAGCGGGCGCGGCGCGGCGTGATCGTGGGCGATCCCAACCAGCTCAGGCACATTTCGTTTCTTTCCCGGCAACGGCAGCAGGCGATCGCCGCCCGCAACGGCCTGGATCGCGACGACGAGGTGCGGTTCCCCTTTCGCGACAAGAGCATCCTCGACCTGGCCGGCGACGCGATCGGTTCGCAGGAGCAAGTGCTGTTTCTCGACGAGCACTTCCGCAGCATGCCGCAGGTGATTGCGTTCAGCAACCGCGAGTTCTACTCCGATTCGCTCAAGGTGATGACCGAGCGGCCCGACACGGCGCGGCTGGTGTGCGTAGAGCCGCGGCATGCTGCCGGCCGGCGGACAGGGGGCGTCAATGCGGTGGAGGCCGAGGCGGTCGCCGCGGCGATTGCCCGGCGCGTGGAGGAGGAAGCCGAATTGCCGGCGGGAGTCTGCCACTCGCTGGGCGTGCTGTCGCCCTTTCGCGAGCAGGCCGACCGGATCGCATCGCTCGTCGAGTCGCGGCTGACGCTCGACGCGCTGCGGAAGCACGATTTGCTGGTAGGCACGGCGCATGCGTTCCAGGGGGAAGAACGCGACGTGATGTACCTGTCGCTGGCGGTGGACGGCGAGTCGCACCCGGCGACGTACATGTTTCTCAACAATCCGAACGTGTTCAACGTGTCGATCACGCGGGCCCGCAACGAGCAGTATGTATACTGTTCGGTTCGGGCGGAGGAGCTCAAGCCAGGGAGCCTCGTGCGGCGGTACCTCGAGTCGGTCGCCGCCAGAGCGGCCGCCGCGGCAGAGCCGAGCGGCAGTGTTCGCGATGCGTTTCTCGCGGCGGTGAGCGGGGCCGTCGAGCAGGCGGGGTTTCACGTCTGGCCGGCCTACCCGGTGGCCGGGCAGCGGATCGACCTGGTGATCGAGCGGGACGGCCGCGTGGGCGGCATCGATCTCATCGGCCATCCCGGCGCCTACTCCGGCGCGCTGGCCCTGGAACGCTGCCGCACGCTGCGGCGGGCCGGGCTGTGGGTGTTTCCGCTCCCCTACCGCGCCTGGAAGCACCACCCGGCAACCTGCCTCGAAGCCATCTCCCACTGGCACGCGGCGCTATCAAGCCGCCGGTAGCATTCCCGCCGTCCAAGGCGTCTGGTGCCACGTCCCTGCCCGTGCTCTTCAATGCCCGTTTCTTGCTGCGCTTGGTGCCACGGGCCTGCCCGTGCTCTTCATTACCCGGTTCTTGCTGCCCCGAACCGCCGCACGAACCTCCGCGCTCGCACACGTCGCCGGCTAGCCCAGTGCCCCTTGGCGGGGAGCGTGGCGAACGAGTGAGCCGACGGATCGATGCTCTGGAAACGGTACGGCTCACAAACCGGCCGAATGGCGAGCAATAGGCTGCGACCTAACCAGATGGGGGTGCTTGACAGCCTGAACGTGGGTGGTATTTTGGACCCGGAACTTTCGCGCCAACCGGTCGACACTGGTGCAGTCGCCGTAGGCCAAAACGCATGACCCCCATTCTCGCCGCAAGACCCCCGATCTGACTGGTCGTCGAACCAATCGGCTCTTTAGCCTTCCTGTGAATTCTCTCCTAGCAGGGGCGGACGGGGCCGATGGCTTCTTATGTTGACCGAGGTACCTTCAACAACGTACGAGGAGGCAGTGCGATGAGCAAGAAGGAAGTCAATGTAGGTGTGAAGATCGTCATTCTGCCAACCGCTGCCAAGGCAACCTACGCTGGCGCGGAGAGCAAGAGAATCGTGGAATCAGTCGAGAACAACGTGCTGCGTCCAAGCAAGGAGCCCTATCACAAGGTCCACGTGGCGGTCAAACATCGTCCCAACGGTGCTCCAGAATACCTCGTGGCGTTCATGCTCCGCGAGTACACCTACACCGTAGACATCGCTCGGATCGACGTCGACGCGAAATACGCTGCGAAATCGGTCGCATTCGTCGATTATGAGGACATCGACGAATCCAGCGTGGCTGTTCCCGAAGTCCCAGCCAAAGCCCCTCGTCCCGGCCGCAAGGTCGAGATGGTATTCGGCACGCCAGTGCCGGAGATCCCCACTGCGAAGGCTGCGGTCGAATACGCCTACAACCTCGCGCTCCAGTTGGGCTATCGAGCGGTGAAACTCCTCGGGAAGTCGGCCAGTGTGGCCAACTACAAGAAGTACTTGACCGCCGACCTTAAGGTCTTCGGCAATGTCGGGCACGGCTATACAGGAGGGATCGTGCTGTTCGATGGCAACCTGACGTCGGTTTGGTTTAACCGTCTGGCGAACACGCCCGTATCGCCCGCCGTGGTCTACTTCAACTCGTGCCAGGTCTTCAACCCACCCCTCCAGCCCGCCGTCATGGGGGCGGGTGCCAGGACCTTTATTGGCGGCAAAGTGAACCTGCTGATTGGCCCGTCAGAAGAGGTCTTCAAGTGTTTCTTGACCAAGACTCTCAAAGAGAAGAAGAAGATGGCAGCCTCCCTGAAGGACTGCGAGAAGGCGAAGTACCCTCTTGCCAACGCGCACGGGCTCAGCGGGGATTCAGGCAAGTTCTGACGCACGCTGGTCCTCGCTGTCTCTGCTGGCCTCGTCTCCGGCACGCAATCGCTCTACAATGAATCGGAGGCCCAATCCGCTTCACTCAGGTCAATGCCGAGAAGCAGGTTAGTGGCATCTTTACGGACGGGCTCGCCGATGAGGGTACGGGCCGGGTGTCCGCAGGAGCACGTGTGATGAGCGAGAAGCATCCTAATGAGGACGTCGAGATCGTTGTGCTTCCGGAAGAGACCGGAAAGAAACTGGCTGCAGCGGACCGCAAAAAAGTCCAGCAACTGGTTCGTGACAGGTTGTTGCTCACAAGCAAGGAACCGTATCGGAAAGTCCAGGTAGAAGTGGCGCGCCGGCCCGACGGGACGCCCGAAACGCTGATGGTCTCGATGTTGCGGCTGTACACCTACACGGCCGACGTCGTGAAAGTGGATGTCGATGCGGACTACACCGTTACATCGGTTCATCCGTTGACACCGGGGCCGTGACCCTTGCCGGCTGTCGCGCAGCGAGTGTCGGAGCGGCTGACACTTCTCACCCGGTTACCGGCGCGAATCGCCGTGCCTCTGGTGCCACGGGCCTGCCCGTGCTCTTCAACGCCCGGTCCTTGCTGCCCCGAACCGCCGCACGAATCTCCGCGCTCGCACACGTTCCCGGCCGGCAGCTTCAGACTTTGCGAACTAATCTTGGGTGCCACGCTTGGAGACCACGACGATCTACACCAAGGTGGCCGTGATCCGCCAGCAGCAGGTGCAAAGCCCGTTGGACGTGCTCACCGCAAAGCGCCACACGCCGCCGGAGGTCGTGCGCGTGACGAAGCCGGTGGGGCGAATGCAGATCGACGTGCGGGCGATGCCCGAGAAGGAAGGAGCCACCGTGAAGCTCACCGTGGTCGTCAGCAAGCTGATTGCCGATAGCTGGAAGCTGAAAGCTTGGTCGCGGCGTGAGCCGCGGCCGGGCTGGGTGACTCTTTGAGGGCCGCAGCGAGAGCCCTCACGCGCGCTGTGCGATCAGCATTGAAATCCGTGCGCGTGCGCAACGCCGAGGATTCCGCCCCTGGAAGCCTGGCAGAAGCCGCTTTCCTGGCTCAGGCCGGAGCAGCGGGAGCGGATCGCCAGCGCGGATTTCTACCAGCTCTTGCAGCGGGAAATCACACGGCGCTACCTGGCCCTGAAGCCGTCAGCCATCAGCAAGCCGATTGCTGATAGCTGATAGCTGAAAGCTGCGAGACAGAAACGGCCGCCGTCTTCCGACGGCCATGCTCCTCTTGGAAAAACCCCGCCGGTGGGATAGCATGGAAGAGGTCGCAGAAAGGGGCCGCGCAACCGACGCGGACGGAGTCTGCGCAGTGGACCACACTTGCGGTCACTCGATGTACTAGAGAACCGTTGGCCAAGTTCACGAAGCAACCGACAGATCGCGGTCAGGAGCGTTCAGAAAACCCTAGTTCTTTACACGGAGGTAGTTTGTGAAAGCCAAATCGCCTGTAAGAAACAGTGCTGGCGAACGCCTATCGCGTCGGCAGATGTTGTCTGCTTGTGCCAGCTTCCTGGTAATCGCATCCGAATTGCCGAACGACGTTCTGGCAGACTCCGTCCAGTCCTGCACCATCAGATTGGGGCCCTTCGGGCAGGATCGGGCTCCCGAGTTTACCGGGGCCACGAAGGATGATGTTGTTCAGTTGGAAGGCTACGTTTTCTTCCCCAGGGAGCGGTCTGCTGAGGAATCGGCGTTTCGCCTTGGGGTGGAGTTCGACTTTCGTGGCGACGAGGCGAAGCTGCCCTTGCGAAGGCGTGTTCAACTCCAGATGACGCTTCTGGACGTGGATAGTCATCCTCTGACTACCGCGAAGTGCGAGTTTCTGGATCGAAGGGCGGTTGCCCGCGAGTCGCTGAACCATTGGATGACTCGTCGGCGTGGAGGCATTTCAAGCACGCTTCGGACCAGCTACCGCTTCCAACGCACCCTCCTCGCGCGTCTGAATGCGGTGGAGTTGAGATTCACAGAACTCGCACCAACCGACAAGCTTGTTGATCGTCCATTCGAGTAGATCGCGGCCAACACGGCACGCCCGCTAGGCCGCCTTCGGCGGACGCTTCGCGTCGGGCGTGCCTCCCGTTGGCGTAAGCCGCACTCGTACTCTATCTACTTGGTCACCGCGTCAGGAATTGCCACACCACCGCCGGTGGTTGGCAGGAGCAGACCCTTGCCGGCCATGTCGAACGAGCGGTGGTACCAGGTCTGAATCGCTCCGGCCCCGTCGTTGGTTGCGGTGAGCACCCACGAATCCTCGAGCGCCGCCGGCATCGCACCGGCGAACGCCGCGACGTACGGGCCGCCTTTGTAGAGGTCCCGGCCTACGGCCACCGCCATCTCGTCGAGAGCGCCGCATCGGCTTCCAGCAGACTCGCGTCCCTTCCTCCCACTCAATATCCCGCGTTCACCCGCCCCGCATCACTCCCCCCTCCGCGCCCCTGCGTCTCGCGTGAACCTCTCTCCTCCCGCCGTTCCGTTTCTCCCTCATCTTTCCTCGGTGCTCTCGGTGCTCTCTGTGGTTCAATCTTCCCCTTCTTCTTCCCCCTGCCGCCCCCATCTGAACCGCTCGCCATCGTCGCGCTCTCCGCGCTCCGCGTGAATCCTCCTTCCCGCTCTCCCGCAAATCGCGCCTCTCCTGGTCTTCAGTCTGCAATTTGCAGTCTGCAATTTGCAATTTGCACTTTTCAATCTTCAATGCCCCCCTTTTCCTTCTCACCCCAAGAATCTCTCCGCTCCCCCCAAGATTTTCTCTTGCGATCTAGGCCACCTGTTATGTATATACGTACACTGACGTAAATCGGTCGCCCGACGCCTCCGCGCCGGCCTGACGCAAAAGCCCCTCGCCGGGTCCGCGCCCAATCCGCGCGCCCGGGCGATCGGCCCCATCATTCACCCCCAAACGAAAGGTCCTGTTCCATGCACCGCTCACCAATCTCCATCACTCGCGCGCAGCCCCGCTCCGACCGCAACTCCCCTCGCCCCAACCCTTTACAGTCGCCCCCAACCGCACACCCCTCCGGGAACTTCAACACTCGACCCAAAGGTGGTAGAAAACTTGCGTCCATGTCTCAGGTGCGAAACCCCTTCACCCCAACCACTTACCGCCACGTCTCGCGACGTATCCAAACGAAACACCCTCGAGGGCGTTTCGCTTCAGCCTCGCTAGGCCTGCTCGATCACCTGGCGGCAATCGGGCAGCGAGGCCAGAAACATCCGGCCGTAGGGCTTGGTGCGGATCCGCGGATCGAGGATCACCACCATCCCTGTGTCCACCTTGCTGCGGATCAACCGCCCGAAGCCCTGCTTCAGCTTCAATATTGCCTCGGGAAGCTGATAGTCGCGAAACGGATTGCCCCCACCGGCGCGGATTGCTTCCATCCGGGCCTCGGTCAGCGGGCGGTCGGGAACCTGAAACGGCAGCCGGGTGATGATCACGTTCTGCAAGGCGTCCCCCGGCACGTCCACCCCCTGCCAGAAACTGTCAGTGCCGAACAGGACCGAGCGCGGACTCTCCTTGAACCGCTCCACCATCTGCGTCCGCGGCAAGCCGTCCGACTGGCACAGCAGGCCGAGGTTCTTTTCGGCCAGCCACGGCGTGAGGGTCTCGGCCGCGCGCCGCATCATCTCGTAGCTCGTGAACAGCACGAACGCCCGGCCGTCGGTCCGTTCAACATAGCGGCGGATCATCTCGGCGGCCCGCTCCTCGTATCGCTTCGCGTCATCCGTCGGGTCGGGCATCCCTTCGAGCATCACCAGTTGCGCCTGCTCGCGATAGTTGAACGGGCTCCCCAGGGCGAGCGACTCGGCCTGGGTCAGCCCGATCCGCGACTTGAAGAAGTCGAACGAGCCCTTGGCGGTCGCCAGCGTCGCACTGGTCAGGATCACCGTCGGCGTCTTGTCGAAAAGCTCCTCTCGCAGGATCGGACCGACGTTGATCGGTGCGGCCGCCAGCACGACGCGGCGGCGACGGCGGCCCCACGACGATTCGATCCAGTAGACCGAGTCGGCGGTCCGCTGCTCGACCCACTCGTCGACCTCGCCGGCCAGTGCTTCCAGGCGGTCGGCCGCCGACGTGAAATCCTGGCGGTCCTCGGCGCTCTTCCGCTTGTCGCCATCGCGGCGGACCACCCGGGCCAGCTTCTTCAGGCTTTCGCTCAAGGTGTTGCGCACGATCCGCAGCTGGCGCACCCGGCCGTTGCGGTTCGTCTGCCGCGCGAGCCAGGCGTCGATCTCGGCAAAGAAGTCGCTTGCCCGGTAGCGGCATTCCATCACCTGTTGCTGCGCCTCGCCCAGTTGATGGTGGACCAGCAGGCCGCGGTTGCTCCGGTCGTTGTACAGCCGGTTGAGAATGTACTCTACCTGCCCGCTCGAAAGGCTCAGGCCGAGATGGTCGCCCGCCACCGCCTCGATGTTGTGGGCCTCGTCGAAGATTACCGCGTCGTAATCGGGCAGGATGCTCGCGCCCTGGCGGCGGAGGGCCAGGTCGCTGAAGAACAGCGCATGGTTGGCGATCAGGATCTGCGCGTTGCCCACCCGGCGACGCGCCTGGTAGTAGAAGCACTTCTTGTACTGCGGGCACTTGCGGCCCATGCAGTTGCCGTGCTCGCTGGCCACTTCGTCCCACACCTGTCCGAGCGGGCGGAATTCCAGGTCCGACAGCGACCCGTCGCCCGTGGTCTTCGACCACGCCTCCAGGTCGCGCAGTTGGGCGAATTCTTCCTCCCGGCTGAACAGGCTCCCGGCCCGCGCCATCGCCGTGTGGAGCCGCCGCAGGCTGATGTAGTTCCCGCGTCCCTTCACCAGCACCGCCGTGAACTCCAGCGGCAAGAGGCTCCTGAGCAAGGGCAGGTCCTTGGCGATGAGCTGTTCCTGGAGACTGATCGTATGGGTGGCAACCACTACCCGTTTGACCGCCGGTTTGCCTTCCTGCGGGGCGACGGTGGCCAGTATGGCCGGCACCAGGTAGGCGAAGCTCTTGCCCACGCCGGTGCCCGCCTCGACGAGAAGATGGTGCCGCTCGGCGATGGCCCGCGCCACCGCCTCGGCCATCTCGAGCTGCTCGGCGCGGCGCTCGTAACTCTTCATCCGGGCAGCGATCCGGCCGTCCGGTCCGAGGATGTCCGCTGGCGATAACATGAGCCTCTCACGCACCCGATCCAGTGGCGGGCCTCGCTCGGCCCCCGTGCCGCCATCACTCGGCCGGCGGCCAAACCCCATGCCGAACCCTCCGGACCCGCCGGACCAACCAGCCTAGCACTCCGGCCGCCCGGCCGGTAGGGCAAATGGGACACGACTCGGCGGACTATGGCTGTTCGACGGCCGGGTGGTCTGCTATCTTTGCGTGAGCCTTAAACAGTGACAGGAACTCTCTCCATGCCGATCGAATTCCGCTGCCCCCAGTGCAACCGATTGCTGCGGACGGGTGACGACACCGCCGGATTCCAGGCGAAGTGCCCGGAATGCGGCTCCACGATGACCATTCCGAACCAGTCTGCTCCCCCGCCGCCGCTGCCCGGCAGTGGGACCCCGTTTTCGACCACACCTCCCACCGGCGCCCCGACCGGGGATCCCGCCAATCCGTATCAATCACCCGGCGACTTCGGTCCCGCCCAACCTACCGCCGGCTACTATCCCGATGCCAGTGCCTACGCCGCCCAACGCGTCGCCGGCCCGGCTATCGCGCTGATGGTCACCGCCGGCATCTCGATTCTGCTTGCGCTCGTGGGAATGGTGGGGGCCATCGTGGTGTTGGCAGCGGGGCAGGGAGGCCAAGGCATGCAAGGGCCCTTTCCCTGGGCCATGGACCCGGCGGTCAGCCTCGCCCAGTCCCTGTTCGGCCTGGGCATGGCCGTCCTGATCCTGTTCGGGGCAATGAAGATGAAGGCGCTTCAGAACTACAACCTGTCGATGGCCGTCTCGATCATTGCCATGATCCCTTGCATTTCCCCCTGTTGCCTGCTCGGCCTGCCCTTCGGCATCTGGGCCCTGGTCGTGCTGACCGATCAGACCGTGAAGTCCGCCTTCCGGGCATGAAAAAGAGGAATAGCGAATACGGAATAACCAATACGGAGGGCAGAATGGTCACGCCTCGTCGCATGACGGCGATTCCGACTTCGTTATTCAGTATTCCCTATTCGCGATTCGACTACCGCCCGTTGCGGGTGCTCTCGTAGCGTCCGAAGACCATTCGGCCGGCGCTGGTCTGTAGCACGCTGGTGACGGCAATGTTCACGATTTCGCCGATGTGGTCGCGTCCTCCCTCGATGACGACCATCGTGCCGTCTTCAAGATAACCGACTCCCTGGCCTGCCTCCTCGCCCGGCTTGATCACCTTGACATCGACCCGCTCGCCCGGCAGGAACACCGGCTTCAGAGCGTTGGCCAGGTCGTTCAGATTGATCACGCCCACCCCGTGCAGCCGCGCTACCTTGTTGAGGTTATAGTCGTTGGTGATCAGCTTCCCCTCGAGGTGCTTGGCCAGGAGGACGAGCTTCAAGTCGACCGGCTGACCGGCAAACTCGGGCAACTCGCGGTCGAAGATCTCCAGGTCAACTTCGGGATTCGAGCGCAGGCGGTTGAGGATATCGAGCCCGCGCCGCCCGCGGCTCCGCCGCGAGCGGTCCGAACTGTCGGCGATGGCCTGCAGCTCGCTGATGACGAACCTCGGCATGATGAGCTGGCTGTCAAGGATGTGGGTCTCCACCACGTCGGCAATCCGTCCGTCGATCACCACGCTCGTGTCGAGGATGTACGGCCGCCGTCCCTTGACTTCCTTCGAGAACTCCACGTAGGGGATGATGAAACGGAAATCGTTCCTCGTCTGCAGCAGCAGGCTGATGCAGACATAACACAAGATCACTGCCAGCACCAACTGCACGGCGAAGCGGACCCGAAAGGCATACGGCGCCCCCGGGTCGGCTACCGGAAACAGCGGCGTCAGTGCCAGGCTGCCGACATAGGCCAGGAACAGGCCGATGATCATCCCGAAGTACACGGCGGAGATCGTGTCGAGCCGCTTGCGGGGGATTGCCATGTCGACGGCGATGACTCCCAGCGCCGTCAACAGCACGCCCAGGAACGCAGCCCATGCCATCCACGGCTGGCTGTCGAGGATCAGTCCTGAGGAGAGCAGCCAGACTCCCACGCCGCTGGCCACCAAGATGAATACCGCCCGCAAAATGAGCAGAGGGATGTTGGCGGTGAACTCAAAACGGAATTTGGGTCTCATGCGACCATATACTCGCTTTCGAATGGCGGAGTGATAACGGGCCCATTCTACCACACGAGCGGCCGGTTGCCATTACCCTGCCCCGTAGGGTCTTCCCCTGTTGCTCTGAAGGTGCCGCCCCGCCAGGAGCCGGTTCGGCGATCAATCGTTCGAAATCTGGGGGCTCACCCGGTCCGAGCAATCTCGGCTGTCAACAGTTCATGCAAGGCATCAAGCGACTGTGGAACGACGTTCACCGCGGCGACCACCGGCATGAAATTGGTGTCGCCGCTCCACCGGGGAACGATGTGCCAGTGAATATGCCCCGGTAAGCCAGCCCCCGCCACGCGACCCAGATTAAGCCCGATATTGAAACCATCTGGCCGCAGGACCGTTTCCAGGAGTGCCACCATCCGGGTGAGCGACTGCGAAAGCTCGCTCTGCTCGTCAGCCGCCAATTCGCCCAATTTGGCGACATGACGTGCTGGTGCTACAAGCAGATGGCCGTTGTTATACGGATAGCGGTTCAGGAGGGTGAGCACCTGTTTGCCCCGATGGACCACGTGGCGCCCTGGCGTCGCCGGGTCGGCTGCGGCCTGGCACAGGAAGCACTCGGGATCAGCGTCCGGGGGCATGGCCAGCGGCGCGCCGACGGCGGGAGCCTCTTTGTCGCCAACGATGTACGCCAACCGCCACGGTGCCCAGATCTGTTCGAAGCTCACAATAAATGGCCCTTTTCCTGCCGGCACCACCCCCAGTCGGGGCGCAAGGCTGTCAGATGTGCGAGTTTACGGAGGGCCAGATGCTTCGGCAAGCAGGGGCAGTTCATTCCCCCTGCAGTTGCGAACGAAATCAACCTCCTCGGTAGATTCCGCCCCACACTCCAACCTCTGGCTCAAGTGGCGTAATCTGCGCTGACGATGCCGTTTGTACTGAATGTAACGCAGCCATACCCGTCGAGTCCTCTCGCCGATCGTGGGCGGCGCAGATAAACTAGACCGAAAGCGATTGCCATAACCCCTTCGCGTTGGGGGTGGGTTTTTCCCGGTCCGAGCTTACCTGTCGCAATGGATTTTCGCGTCGATCTCGATGTCTTCCGCGGGCCCTTGGACCTGCTCCTGTATCTTGTGCGCAAGCACGAGGTGCAGATCACCGAGATCCCGATCGCCACGATCACCGCTCAATATTTGACCTACCTCGACGTGCTCCAGGAACTCGACTGCAACGCCGTGGGCGATTTTCTGGCGATGGCGAGCACGCTCATTGAGATCAAGTCGCAAGAAGTCCTCCCCCGCTGCGACGAGGTTGTCGACGACCAGATCGACTGCCCACGCGAAGAACTCGTTCGCCGCTTGCTCGAGTACAAGAAATATCGCGACGCGGCCAGCATCCTCGACGAGCGCAGCCGCCAGTGGCAGCAGCGCTACGCGCGGCTGGCCAACGATCTGCCGCCTCGAGAACGCAATCTGGCCGAGGAACCGATCCACGAAGTCGAACTTTGGGACCTGGTCAGCGCGTTCGGCCGCGTGATTCGCGAGTCGGTTTCCGTGCAGCCTTCAAGCATTGTCTACGACGATACGCCGATCCATGTCCACATGGAACGCATTCAGACGCGGATCGTCGGCGAAGGACGCATGGCGTTCAGCGACCTCTTCGTGCCCGGCATGCACAAATCGCGGCTGGTGGGCGTATTCCTGGCAGTGCTCGAGCTGGTGCGGCATTACCGCGTCCGCGTCGCCCAGGACGGCCTGTTCGGCGAGATCTGGATCCTGGCGCAGGGCGATGCGGCCGGGCCGCTCGACTCCGCCTCCGTCGACAACTACGACCACACGCGCAACTGAGCGGCCCGGTCTGGGGCTCGCCGCGGAAAGCCGACATGTTCACGGACCAGCCGGTCAAGTCGCTGACTTTCAAAGACATCACCATCGAGGGCTTCTCCCTCGCCGCGGTGCAAACCTACTGGCGGATCCCCGAGTTCAAGCTCGGCTTCGACCTGGGCGCGCAGCCCTGGTCGTTCATGGGCACCCCCACGTGGTTCGTCTCGCACACCCACATCGACCACTTCATGGCGTTGCCCACCTACGTCGCGCGGCGGCGGATGATGAAGATGGAGCCGCCCACGATCTACCTGCCTGAGCACGCCATCGATCCAATCGATCGCATTCTCCGCCAGGTGAGCCGCCTCGACCGCGGCCGGCTGCCGTGCCATCTGCTGCCGATCAAGCCGGGCGATGAGGTTGAGCTCTCCCGCGAGCTTGTCGTCACCGCCTGCGCCACGAAGCACACCGTGCCCTCCATGGGCTTCGTGGTCTGGGACCGGCGGCGGAAACTGCGGCCCGAGTACCAGGGCCTGCCCGGCGAAGAGATCCGCGACCTGCGATTGTCGGGCGTCGATGTCACCCGTGAGGTCCGCGTGCCGCGGCTGGCCTATCTCGGCGACAGTTCGCCCGAGGGGCTGGACAACTGCCCGGCAATGTATGAGGCGGAAGTCCTGATCCTCGAAGTCACTTTCTTCTCCCCCAAGCACCGCAAAGAACGGATTCACAAGTTCGGGCACATCCACCTGGAAGACCTGCTCGAGCGGCGCGATCGCTTCAAGAACGGACTGATCATCGCCTCACACTTCAGCACCCGTTACCAGCCGCGGCAGATCCGCCATCATGTCGATAAGCGGCTGCCCGACATGCTCGACGGCCGCCTGCATCTTTGGCTGTAGGGCGGCGATCTGCGGCCGGCCTGCTTTCTCTCCAGTGCCCGTAACCCGCTCCCTCCAGCCGCGCGGATTTGTTGTCCCTTCGGCACGGGCGTATAATGGCGCGTGTCCGAGAGGAGAATGCCCGATGATCGTCCCTTTCCCTGAAACCGTCCAACAGCAATTTACGCCGGAAGAAATCCGGCTTTACTTGGCTTTGGGATTGTTTGCCGACAACCGCGTCAGCTTGGGGTGCGGCGCGGAGATTGCGGGATTGTCGCCGAGCCACTTCTTGCATGAGCTCGGAAAACGGCAGATTCCAATTCACTACGACGTGGAGGACGCTCTACAGGACATCGCGACGGCCGAACAATGGGGACAGTGAATGCTGGTGGTCAGCGACACATCCCCTGTTACCTCTCTGCTGCAGATCGGCCACGGTGACCTGCTACCCCGTCTTTTTGAACGCGTGCTGATTCCCCCAGCGGTTGAGGCCGAACTGCTGCGATTTCACACGAGCTTGCCTGGTTTTCTCAAGGCCGCGGCAATCCGGGACGCGGCTGCAGCAGATGCCCTCGTCGCCAGAAAGCTCGATCGCGGTGAAGCTGAGGCGATCGTCTTGGCCCGGGAATGTGGCGCGGATTACCTCCTGATTGACGAGAAGCGCGGGCGTTCCGCGGCTATAGGACTTGGAGTCAAGGTGATTGGCGTTCTTGGGATGCTGCTGATCGCCAAGAAGGCTGGATATATCGGGTCGGTAGCGGCCATGATGGATCAACTTCAATTCCAGGCGGGTTTCTTCATCTCCACGCGAGCGAGGCTTGCCATTCTGAGGGCGGCAGGCGAATCGCCCTGAGCCCGAGCAATCCGAATGCACGATTGGATTGTTGTCGGCCATCCGTTACACTGGCACCCAACCCATGCTACTCTGAGGATCCTCCCCATGCCGCACACCTCGTTCTGCCGTTTCTCCCGCCGCAACGTACTGAAGGCCATCGCCGCCGCCCCCATCGCTCTCGCCGCTCGGCGATGGCTGCCCGGCGCCGAGGCTTCCGCCAGCTTGCCGCCGGTCCGCCAGCTTACCCGGGGGCCGAAACACCACTGGTTCAGCTATTACGACAAGCTCGAGTTCGATCCCACCGGCCGCTACGTCCTTGGGATGGAGGTCGGCTTCGAGCACCGCTCGCCGCGGCCCGACGACGTGATCCGCATCGGCATGGTCGACCTCGGCGACGGCGACCGCTGGATCGAGCTGGGCGAGTCGCGGGCCTGGTGCTGGCAGCAAGGGTGTATGCTTCAGTGGCGCCCTGGCGCCGGGAGCGAGATCATCTGGAACGACCGCCAGGGCGACCACTTCGTCTGCCACATCATGGACGTCAAAACCCGGGCGAAGCGCACCATCCCGCACCCGATCTACACCGTCAGCCCCGACGGCCGCTGGGCCGTCGCGCCCGATTTCCGCCGCCTCAACGACGTCCGGCCCGGCTACGGTTACGTGGGCCTGCCCGATCCGTTCGCCGATCAGCTCGCGCCGGCCGAATCGGGAATCTGGCGGATCGATCTGGAAAGCGGCGACGCGAAGCTGCTCATCTCGCTGGCCGACATCGTCCGCGTGCCGTGGGACAAGGGCGATTTCTCTCCGGCGAAGCACTGGTTCAACCATCTCCTCGTCAATCCCGACGGCTCGCGGTTCGAATTCCTGCACCGCTGGGTGAACCCCGGCCAGAAGGGATTCATGACGCGGATGCTCACCGCGGCTGCCGACGGTTCCGAAATCCGCATTGTCGATCCGTCCGGCTACACGTCGCACTTCATCTGGCGCGATCCGCAGCACATTCTCGCCTGGTCGCGCCACGAGTCGCACGGCGACGCGTTCTACCTCTACGAAGATCGCACCGGCGGCAAGGTCGAGGTCGTCGGCGCCGGCGTAATGACCAAGAACGGGCATTGCACCTACCTGCCGGGCAACGCCTGGATCCTCAACGATACCTACCCCGACAAGGACCGCAACCAGAACGTCTACCTGTACGAAGTCGCCACCGGCCGCCGTGTGCCGCTCGGCGGATTCCAGCTGCCTCGAGAATACGCGGGCGAATGGCGCTGCGACACCCACCCGCGCTTCAGCCCCGACGGGCGGCAGGTGGTGATCGATTCGCCCCACACCGGCGAAGGCCGCCAGTTGTTCCTGGTTGATATCGGCGGAATCGTCGGATGAGCCAGCCGGCAGCCGCTTCGTTCGCCCAAGTGGCGCCCGCAGCTTGATCGGCTCACCAACTCGTCCGATCGCGGCCGATTCCTCGAGCACCGCGTGCTCGACTCACCGGTCGAACCAGCTCCGCAGCATGTGCTTCGTCGCCTCGCGGCCCATCCGGGCGATCGACGTGGTCAGCGGGATGTCCTTCGGGCACACCCGTACGCAGTTCTGGGCGTTGCCGCAGATCTGGATGCCTCCCTCGTCGGTCAGCGCGTCGAGCCGCTCCCGGGCTGTGGTCTTGCCGATCGGGTTGGTGTTGAACATGTCGATCTGGGCGATCGCAAACGCGCCGATGAAGCCGCGGTTGAACATCTCCCGCTCGCGGGCCCGGAACTGCTCCTCGGTCTCCCCCTCTTCCCGCTGAAGCTCGATCTTGAGGAACTGCGGGCACGCTTCCAGGCAGCAGCCGCAGGTCATGCACTTGCTCAACACGTAGGCCTGCTGCTGGTCGTCGGGCGACTGCCGCTGCCCGGCGCCCATGTCGTAGTAGCTGTCGACCGGCACCCAACCCTTGAGCTTCTTCAGCGTCTCGAACATGCGGCGGCGATCGACCACCAGGTCGCGGACCACCGGAAACTTGGTCATCGGCCGCAATTCGATCTGCTCGGGATTCTCGTCCAGCAGCCGGTCGACCAGGGCCGTGCATGCCTGCCGCACCTGGCCGTTGATGACCATCGTGCACGCGCCGCAGATCTCCTCCAGGCAGTTGCAGTCCCAGGCCACCGGCGCGACTTTCTTCCCCTCCGCCGTCGTCGCTTGCGCGGCGATCTTCTGCAGCACGCTGATGCAGTTCATATCCGGTTCGTACTCGACATGATGCCGCTCGAGGTAGCTCGGTTGCCCGGGCCCGTCCTGGCGGAGCACGACCACGTCGAACACTTTCGGCCGCTGCGGATGGCCGGAGGATTGGGAGGTAGGTGCAATCATGCGGTCACTCAGTCCGTGTGGTTCATGCCGGCGCGGCGGCCATACCGGCCCCTCGCTCGCGCCAGACCTGCTCGATGATGTCGCCCCCCACCACGCCGTAAAGCCGCGGCCGCGGCGGGATGAGCGAAGTGTCGACGTCCTCATACGTGATCTGCGGCTCGCCGTCGCGGTCGAGCTCAGCGATCGTCGACTTCAGCCAGCGGCGGTTGTTCTCCGCAAAGCGATCGCACCACTGCTCCGCCTGGCGACGCCTCTCGGCCGGGTCGGGTGCATCGACCGCCGGAAACAGGTACTCCGGCTTGAAGTGCGCGCCGCGGCACTCGTCGCGGAGCCGCGCCCCCTTGAGGATCGTCTTCGCCAGCGGAAACATGTCGATCAGCGCGCGTGTGAAGATGATGTTCTGGTTGGTCCAGCTTCCCGTATCGGAAAGCGAACACTCCTCCGCCCGCCGCTGGAGCTCCTCCACCTGCTCGTAGGCCCGGTCCAGCGAGTCGTTGTGCCGCACGACCGTCGCTGCTTCGGTCATGGCGCGCCCCAGTTCCTGGTGCAGCCGGTACGGGTTCTCGCCGTCGGCGGGCCGGTCCAGGAGCGCCTGGTAGCGGGCCTTGTGGTGGTTCAACGCCCGGTCGAAGAGCGTCGAAGGCTGCTCCGAGGCCGGTCCTCCGTTGAGCGAGTCGAGCAGCGCCGTGATCCCCGGCGCCGTCGCCAGACCGGCAAAAATGCAGGCCACCAGCGAATTGGCCCCCAGCCGGTTCGCGCCGTGGTAATGGTAATCGCATTCGCCGATCGCGTAGATCCCCGGTACGTTCGTCTGCTGGTTCCGCGGCGAACCGATCCTCAGTCCGCCGTCCGCCGTCCGTTCGTAGTCGCACCACAACCCGCCCATCGAGTAATGCACGGCGGGAAAAATCTTCATCGGCGTCGTCCGCGGGTCAACCCCCTGAAACTTCTCGTAAATCTCCAAAATGCCCCCCAGCTTCCGCTCCAGGTCGTCGTGCGGAATATGCGTCACGTCGAGATAAACGCAAAGCCGGTCCTTCTCGACGCTCAGCCCCTCCTTGGTGCAGACATTGAAGATCTCGCGAGTCGCGATGTCGCGCGGCACGAGGTTCCCGTATTTCGGATACCGCTCCTCGAGGAAATAGTAGCGCTCGTTTTGCGGGATCGATTGCGGCGGACGCGAGTCCTGCGGCCGGCGCGGCACCCATACCCGCCCCCCTTCGCCCCGCGCCGATTCGCTCATCAGCCGCAGCTTGTCCGCCCCCGGAATCGCCGTTGGGTGAACCTGGATGAACTCGCCGTTGGCATAGCGCACCCCTGCCTGAAACGTGCGGCTGGCTGCACTTCCGGTGCAGGCCATCGACATTGTCGATCGCCCGTACAGCAGTCCGCAGCCACCCGAGGCGATCACCAGCGCGTCGGCCGGGAACGCGCGGATCTCCATCGTCACCATGTCCTGGGCCACGCACCCGCGGCACACCCCCTGGTCGTCCAGGATCGGCCCCAGGTAGTCCCAGAACTCGTACTTCGTCACATGCCCGTGCTCTTCCCAGCGGCGGACCTGCTCATCCAGCGCGTAGAGCAATTGCTGACCGGTCGTCGCACCGGCAAACGCCGTGCGGGGATACAGAGTGCCGCCGAAACGCCGCTGGTCGCGAAATCCTTCCGCCGTGCGGTTGAACGTCACTCCCAGGCGGTCCATCAGGTCGATGATCCGCGGCGCCCACTCGGCCATCTCCTTGACCGGCGGCTGGTGCTGCAGGAAGTCGCCGCCGTAAACCGTGTCGTCGAAGTGCTTCCACTCCGTGTCGCCGCGCTGCCGGGTAAGGTTGTTCACGCTGTTGATGCCACCCTGCGCACAACAGCTATGCGAACGCTTCACGGGTGTGAGGCTGAGCACGTCGACATGGACGCCAAGCTCGGCGAGCTTCATCACCGCGGCCAGTCCTGCCAATCCGCCGCCGACCACCACCACGCGTTGCTGTGCCATAACCTATGCGGCCCTTTCCTCGTGAAACCCTAGCGCTCTTTGTGGTGCAGGCGTCCCGCCTGCCGAAATGCGGGGATGCCAAACCATCGCTGCGTGCCCGTTACGATTCACCCCCCGGAAAACTATCCCATTCCATATCCGTGGCCGGTGCCGTAGCGCTCGCCGCCGCACGCTGGTGCGAACCATCACCCTGGTGGGGTACGTCGATGAGGACCATGCCGGCAAGCGCGCCCAAGCCGACGACTAACAGGAATACGCCGATCGCCGCGCAGGGGATCTTCGCCCAGTTCTGTGCCCGCGGACTGACCCACAGCCCCCAAGTAATGCCCATCGTCCACAACCCGTTGGCAAAATGGTAAACCGTCGAGACCAGGCCCACGCCGTACAGCGCGATCACCCACCAGCTCGATTGGATCGCTTCTGCCGCCGTGATGACGTTCTTCGGGTCGAACGCCGCACCGCCCAGCGGCAGGGCGATATTGGTGGTGTACCACTCCCAGCGGATCCAGCCATGCATGTGAAATACGTGCCAGAAAATGAACAAAAACGCCAGCACGCCGGTCCACCGCTGGAGCGTGTAGCGGATGTTCCCCTCGTAGCCGTAGTTGGCCACGTTCCGCTTGCCCCGGGCGACAATCAACAGCCCGATCAACGAATGAAAGATCAGCGGGATGAAGATCAGCGTCCACTCAAGCGCCAGAATCGTGGTCGGACCGAGCATGTGAATCTGGTCGGCCCGATGCTGATAAGCGTCGATCCCGTCGATGATCGCCGCATTGGTCGCTAGGTGAAAGGCCAAGTAACCACCCAGGGGGATGAGGCCCGTCAGCGAGTGCAACCTTCGAATCAGGAATTCATGCTCGCCAAAAATCGACGTCGTAATGTCCGGAACGGCCACAAGAAAACTCCAGGCAGCGGAGAGGCGGGGATGGCAAACAGGAAAAACTGGGGCGGCATGGTGCAACCAAGTATATGGAGCCAATTTGGCGGGGCAAGCGCCCCGCTTACCCCGTACCCGGCACGGATGGCTCCGCAACTGCCTCGCAGCACAAGGAATACGATAAGTGCAGAAGCCTTTTGTTGGCACCCTCCCCCCGATTCCTGTCAACATGGCAGAGAGTGCCGCCGGGCGAAAAGCGGCAACTCGGGCGGATTGGCCTCGCGTCGCCGATTCTCTCGTTGTAAGATTCTTATGTAGCAGTCGTTTACGTCAACCGTCCGCTCTCGCAAGTCCCCCTCGGCCATCCATGGCATCCGAATTGCTGGCCGGGTCTGTTGTGGCAATTTGACTGCTCCGACAGTGGAAATCGGGCAATGGAAAACCCGTCTCTGCTCATTACCGACGACGACGAGGCGCTCCGTCAAACGCTCCGCGAAGTGTTTGAGCCGGAAGGCTTTCGCACGTTGCTCGCCAGCGACGGCGAAGAAGCCCTGCGGATTGTCCATCGCGAACGCATCCACCTCGTCCTCCTCGATATGTACATGCCCAAGCTGACGGGGCTTGAGACCGTCCGCCGGGTGAAGCAGTTTCGCGCCCTGCTGCCGTGCATCCTCATGTCGGGCGACCTTGACGAGGCGGTCGTCGAGCAGGCCTATCGCGAACGGGTGCATGCCGTCCTCCCCAAGCCCGTCACCCGACGCGAAGTTACCTCGATCGTCCGCCAAGCCCTGGAAGCCGTCTACGGCTGGCACTGAAACGGCAATTAGCCACCAACGTAGCGCCGTCTACGGCTCTTCCAAAGGGACGGGCAACTCACGGGAAGGCAACAGCTCCTTCAAGGACTGTCGCACCGAATGTCCTTTACGGCGTCGTGCACCGCGACGTGGCCCCAGCCGGGACGCTCGAAAGTTGACATTTGAGACTGCCCGGGTATTCTCAACGCGCTCAGTGTGGAGGTTCACTGGCCCGTTCTTGAGGCTGCCGTGTTCGCACGAAATGCCGCTCCGGCGATTCTGGTTCTCGCATGTGGCATCGCCACCGTGGTGGCCGACGAGCTGTCTCCGCTCGACATGTGGAAGAATGCTACAGTTCGTCCGGTGCTGGAGAGCGCCGACTGCCACACGATCCACATGTACTTTGTCACGTCTCCGGAAAGCCCGGACGGAAGGCACGTGCTCCTGTTCATGTCGGCCGATCGGGCCGGGCACAAGGGGGATGTGGTGATCGTCGAACGGGGCACGGGTGCGCCGACCGTGCTGGCCCGGAACGTGGAGACCGAGGATGCCCACCGGGTCGCCTGCCAGCAGTGGTTGTCTGGCGGACGACGGGTGGTGTTTCATGATCTTCGCGATGGCCAGTGGGTGGTGGCTGCCGTCGACGTGGCGACCGGCGTCGAGCGAGTGCTCGCCGGAGGCAGGCAAGTCGGGATCGGTTCGCCGAGCGGGGACGTCATTCCTGTGATCGGGCTGCACTGGCTGGCAGACGACTTCGCCGATATCGAATTACTTGACAGCCAGACCGGAGCGCGAACGCCCGTCGTGACCGCGGCCGCCGTTCGGGAAGCGTACCCGGAACTGGTATCGGAGCTGTTCGGTGACAGTCCGGTGTCGCTTTACTATCCGATTCTCAGCCCGGATGGCCGGCGGATGATCTTCAAGTTTGCCGTGGCCAAGGGGGGCGACTTCCGCCGCAAAGGGGCAAGCACCAGGGAAGGACTGGTGTGTTACGATCTCGAGGCAAAGAAGTTCCTGTGGGCGCAGAAGCGCTGGGGGCATCCGGCCTGGAGCCCCGACGGAGAAAGCATCATCAACACGGGCCAGATCGTCTCCGATGCGGCGACAGGGCGGACGACGCGGCACGCCGGATTCCCGCGTTTTCCCGGCAGCCATCCGTCTTTTGCTCCAGACGGCAGGCTGTTCACCACCGATGCGCAGGTGGAGCCGCCAGCGGCGGGCGAGTGGTCGATCGTGGTCGGCGAATTGGCTGCCGGCAAGAGCCTGATCGTTCACCGATTCAACAACGCTCGAGGGGCGGCATCGTGGCGGCGGTCGGATCCGCACCCGGCGTTCAGCCCGGATGGCCGGCGACTGTATTTCAACGTCAGCGACGGGGCATGGACGCGGCTCTTCGTCGCCGAACGCGGTGAGTGAGCGGCCTTGCGGTTCTCACCACTGCCCGGTGCATGTCGGGTAGCCTCCCCGTTCCGGTCGAGATATACTCGCGCACGCTGAATATCGTTGGACTTGGAACTGTGGTCGCCATCGGCAATGGGGAGGAGACATGCAACGATTCGGGCTGTGTGTGGCAATTGGCTTCCTGGGAGCATTGGCGAACACAGCGTCGTGGGCCGGCGAGTCCCCGCCGGAACCGGGTTCAGCGACCGTCACGATCCGCGCGGGGGAACGGGCCGAGCACCCCATCCCGCGCTACATCACGGGCAAGTTCTGCGAGCACCTGTTCAACAATATCTCCAACGGCATGGATTCGCAGATCCTGCGCAACCCGACGCTGGCCGACTGGCCGTTCTGGACCGGCTCGATGACGCCCGACGGCGTGACGGTCTTCGAGAGCGATGCGACGAAAATCGACGGGCAGCTTCGGCAGCAGGCGGCGCGGCTTGGCTGGCCCGACAAGGCTCGCGACGCGATGGTCCGCGTGCGTGCTGATGCGTTGGCGTGCTGGTGGATTCCGGAAGGCGGGCGGGAGGCGGTGGCCACGAGGCCCGATACGGGCCCGCATGGCGGCCGGGCGCAGCGAGTCGAGGTTGCCGCGGCCGGTCAAGGCATCGCCCAGTGGACGTGGCTGCCCTTGCACCGCGCGAGGAAATACGAAGTCGAGATTCTGGCCCGATCGCCCGAGATCGGTTCGCTCACGGTGGGCCTGTGGCCGCCGGAGGGCGATCGGCCCGGCGCGGAAGCGGTGCTCGGCGGCTTGTCGAACGACTGGAAGTGGCTGCGCGGCACCCTCGAGGTCGATCCCCAGATGCCGGCGGAAGGGGCCTATCGTTTCACCGTCGCGGCCGATGGGCCCGGTCAGCTCGTCATCGCGCGGGCCCTGTTGCGGCCAGCCGATCACGTCGGCGGCGCGGATCCCGACGTGATTCGGCTGCTCAAGGAGTCGAAGTTGCCGCTCTTGCGGTGGCCGGGCGGGAATTTCGTCAGCGGTTATCACTGGGAGGACGGCATCGGCCCACTGGACCAGCGGCCCGCGCGACCGAACTACGCCTGGGGAGGCGTGGAGACGAACTTCTTCGGCACCGACGAGTTCATCGCTTTTTGCCGCGCGGTCGGCTGTGAGCCGATGATCTGCATCAACGCCGGCAGCGGCACGCCCGAGGAAGCCGCGCGGTGGATCGAGTACTGCAACGGTCCGGCCGATTCGCCGCAGGGGCGGAAGCGGGCCACCGCGGGGCATCCCGAGCCCTACAACGTTCGACACTGGGAGATCGGCAATGAGCTCTGGGGCCGCTGGCAATACCATTGGACGACCGCAGCCGGGTACGTCGACCGCTACCGCCAGTTTGCCCCGGCGATGCTTGCGGCCGATCCCGATATCGTGCTCTATGCCTGCGGCGCTCCGGCCATGTGGGGCAAGGCGTGGAACGACCGGCTGATCCGCGACACGGCATCGTCGTTGCGGCGAATTACCGACCATCCGCTCATCGGCGGCGACGTGCCGCGCGTCACCGATCCGATGGACGTCTTCCGCGACTTCATGGCGGTGCCCGACGTGCTCGCAGGAAAATGGGCCGGGCTGCGCCGCGCCATGGAGGCGGCGGGAATCGAATCGCCGCGGCTGGCGGTCACCGAACTGCAGATGTTCGCGCATCTCGGCCCGCGAGGCTCGGATGACAAAGAACGGCTCGAGGGCGACAACCTGGTGAGTCCGGGGACGCTGGCCGAGGCGCTCTACGACGTGCTGATCTATCATCGCGCCATCCGCCAGGCTCCGTTTGTCGAAATGGTCACCCATTCGGCCACGGTCAACCATGGCGGCGGCCTGCGAAAGGAACGCGAACGGGTGTACGCGCAGCCCTGCCACCACGCCCAGACGGCATTTGCCGAGTTCGCCGGCGCGACTCCGGTGCAGATCGAATACCGCTCGCCCGAGGAGCAGGCGCCGATGGTGTTGCCCGATTTGAAGAATGCAGCACCCGAATGCCGCTACGAATCGCTCGATGCCCT
Source organism: Thermoguttaceae bacterium (assembly GCA_040766885.1). Classification (GTDB taxonomy): domain Bacteria; phylum Planctomycetota; class Planctomycetia; order Pirellulales; family Thermoguttaceae; genus JAXGPP01. The sequence goes on from JAXGPP010000002.1 coordinate 438,889, forward strand.
CGCCGCGGTGGCGGCCGACGGCAGTCTGCTGGTTTCGCTCGTGAACCGGGGGTCGGCGGGGCCGCTCTCGCTGGCGATGGAGATCAAGGATTTCGATGCGGCCTCGGCGGCCCAGTTGCGCACGCTTTCGGCCGACGTGCCGTGGGCAGTAAACAGGCTTGAAAGCCCGAATGCCGTGGCGCCGGTCGACTCGACGGTGGAAGTCGCGGAGGGAAAGATCACCTTGGACTTGAAGCCGTACACGGTTGCCAGGCTGAAGATCCCCGCCCGAGCCCGCTGACGGGCAACGTTGCCCCGCAGATAACCCGAGGAGGATGCAATGCGAATTGCCTGCCGGTACATGAGTGGCGCCGCGGCGTGGTTTCTCGTGATGTGCGGTGTGATCGGGGCGACGGCCGCGGAGAACGGCGAGGGCTTTGTGCCGCTGTTTGCCGAGGAAGGCCCGCCGGCCGGTTGGGTTGTACGGCAGTGGGATGACCTGCGGAAGCCGGCCGCCGAAGGCGTGGCCTGGAAGGTCCAGGACGGCGTGCTCCACGGCAGCGAACCGCGCGGCACGTGGCTGGTGAGCGAGAAGGAGTACGGCGACTTCGAGCTGCAGTTCGAGTTCAAGCTCGGCGAGCGCGGCAATAGCGGCTGCGCGCTGCGGGCGCCGATGTTCGGCGACCCGGCATTCGATGGCATGGAACTGCAGATGGCCGATCTGCGGTACAACCCGGAAGCAAAGGACTCCGAGTTGACGGGTGGGATCTACCGGGCGATCGCGCCGCTCAAGCAGGTCTACAAACCGACGGAGTGGAACCGCTACGAAATCACGCTCCAGGGGGCGCACCTCAAGGTAGTGCTCAATGGCGAGTTGATCCAGGATGTCAATCTCGACCATCAGCGGCAGGAAGTGCGGCGGCACGACGGCCGCCTGGCATCGCCGGTGAAGGAACGTCCACGGCGCGGGCACATTGGTTTCCAGGAACTCAGCCGTGGCGGCGACCACGTCCAGATCCGCGCCGCGCGGATCAGAGTGCCGCAGAATCAGCGGTTCAGCGCAGAACGCCAGCGATAGCCGTGGGGCGTGATACAATGGTGTGGCCCTTGCGTTGTTCAGCCTGCCGCATGATACTCCTGTACGATCCAGGACGCGGATCTTCGGGCGATATGGTCAGCGAATTCAGGGAAACCGGTCTTCGGCGGTGGGGGCTGGATATGGATGCCTGGGCGAGTCGGGGTCTCGAAACGATCTGAGCCTTACTCTTCACTCTTCCGGGACGATGCTACACTGTCGCGGCAATGCCCGTGATCGCCTTCAAAAGCGGACCGTTCGCACAGGCGCGCATCCTCGCAGCCTGGAGGGAAACCGCAAAGCGAACGCCGGTGCTGCTTCTGTGCGGGTGCCCAGACGATGCACAGCGGTGACCGCGGCTGTGCGCCGTGGAATTGCAGCGGGGGGGCCAGTGCCATTTCCGGGTTGCCCGCGCCTCATCTTGGCGGCGGTCCTCGCCCTGGCCGTCTTTCCCGTTTTCGCGGCTGGCGCTGAGCCGCTGGAAGTCCGCGCGGGGAGCGAGCTGGATTTCCGGCCGTACTGCTTCACCGACGAGGACGGGCAGCCGGCCGGGTTTGGCGTGGAATTGCTCAAGGCGGTCGCCGCCGAGATGGGGTTGCGCCTGCGGATCACCCCAGGGCCCTGGGACACGGTCTGGAACCGACTGGTCGCCGGGCAGATCGACGTGCTGCCGGTCGTTGCGCGGACCCCGGGACGCGAGGCGCTCGTGGATTTCAGCCTGCCGCACACGGAGACGTTTGATGCGTTCTTCGTGCGCGAGGGTCAGCCGGCGATCGAGGACATCGCCGCGGCCCGGGGCAAGGAGATCGTGGTGCTGCGTTCCGACGCGGCGCACCATGAACTGCTGGAGCTCCGCTTCGACGGCAAGGTGATCCCGGTCGAATCCATTCCGGAGGGCCTGCGACTGATCGCAGCGGGCAAGCACGACGCCTTCCTGTGCTCGAAGCTCATCGGCGTGCTGGAGTGCGAGCAGGCCGCCATCACCGGTGTCCGATCAGGACCGCCGATTCCCGACTACAAACGCACGTTCTCGTTCGCCGTCCGCAAAGGCAATGCCGAGTTGCTGGAGAAACTGAACCAGGGGCTGCGGATCATCAAGGCCGACGGCCAGTATAACGAGATCTATTCCCGCTGGCTCGGCGTGGAGGAAGAAACGTCGCTGGCGCGGAAGTATCTCGGGACGGTACTGGCGGTGATCGCCGTGCTCGCACTGCTTTTCGCCGTGGCGCGGATTTCGCGCGAAGCGGCCAAGTGGGATGAGCGGCTGTTGCGGGTGCTGGCGCCGCAACGGTTCGCGGCGCTGCCAGCGATGTGGCGCTACTTGCTGGCGGTGGGCATGGTCGCCGTGGCGATGGCCCTGCGGGTGGCGCTGACGCCATGGCTGGGGACGGTCGCCTCGCACGACATTGCCTACATCGCGACGGTTGGCGCGACGGTGCTCCTCGGGACGGGGCCGGGGCTGCTGACCGTCGTCTTGGGCGGCGTCACGATCGAGCTGCTTGTGCTCCAATCCTGGCCGGTGATGTTCGAGGTCTCGACGCTCGTACGGCTGGGCGTATCGATGGCCATCAGCGCGTTTGTCGTATTCGTCCTGCACGCGGCCCGTGTGGCCGCCTCCGCAGCCCGGGAGAACGCGGCGCACCTGGCGGCTTTTGCGGCGGCGACTTTCGAAGGAGTGGCCGAAAGCCGAGACGGACGGATCGTCGACTGCAACGAGCAGTTCGCCAAAATGCTGGGCCGGACGGTGGCCGAGTTGAAAGGTGCGGCGATCGCCGAACTGATCGCGCCTGAAGATCGGGAACGGGTGCTGGCCAACGTGCACGAGAACCGCGAGTCGGTGGTGGAGCACGCGATGCTCCGCAAGGACGGCACCCGGATCATCGTCGAAGCCCACGGGCGGCCCTCCGAGCCGCAGAGCACCCATCGCTATACCGCGATCCGCGACATCACGGAGCGCAAGCGGGCTGAAGAGGCACTGAACTCCGCCAAGGTCGCCGCCGAAGTCTCCAATCAGGCCAAGAGCCAGTTCCTGGCGAACATGAGCCACGAGCTGCGCACGCCGATGAACGCGATCCTCGGTATGATCGACGTGGCCTTGCCGAAGGCGAACGACGCAGTGGTCGCCGACTGCCTGAATACGGCGAAAGGGTCGGCCGATCTGCTCCTCACGCTGCTCAATGACCTCCTCGACTCGGCGAAGATCGAATCGGGGAAGCTGGGGCTGGAACCGAGCCCTTTCAGCCTGCGGCGATTACTGACCCAGATCACGCGAGTACTCAGCGTCCGCGCGAACGAGAAGGGACTGGCGTTCTACTGCCGCGTGCCGGACGACACGCCCGACGCGGTCGTGGGCGACCGGATGCGTCTGCAGCAAGTGCTGCTCAATCTCGCCGGAAACGCGATCAAGTTCACCGAGCGGGGCGAGGTTGAGATCAGCGTTCGCACTCGGCTCGAGGATGGAGAAGCCGGCCTGCAGTTTGCCGTGCGAGATACCGGCATCGGCATTCCGGCCGACAGCATGGATCGTCTCTTCCAGCCGTTCGGTCAGGTCGACGCTTCGATGTCGCGTCGGTTCGGGGGCACGGGCCTCGGGCTTTCCATCTCCAAGAGCCTGGTGGAACTGATGGGTGGCACCATCTGGGTGGAAAGCGAAGTGGGTAAAGGAAGCACATTCCGCTTCTCGCTGCGGTTGCCCCTGGCCAGGGAACTGCCGGCCGACTTCGAGCCTTCCGCCGCTCCTTCCACAGCAGCCCGCGGCCACCTGCAGGTCCTCGTGGTCGAAGACAACCACGCCAACCAGAAGCTGGCGACGTACATCCTGCAAGACCGGGGGCACATCGTCCAGGTCGCGGAGGACGGCGAGGAGGCGATTCGCCTGGCTGAGCGGAATCGCTACGACGTGATCCTGATGGACGTGCAGATGCCGGGCATGAACGGCTTGGAGGCCACGGCTGCGATCCGCGAGGGCGAAGACGAAGGCCGCCGCACCCCGATCATCGCCATGACGGCTCACGCGATGAAGGGGGACCGCGAGCGTTGCCTGGCCGCCGGAATGGATGCCTACCTTGCCAAACCCGTCAACGCGCAGGAGATGATTCGCCTGGTGGAGGGCCTGGCGCGTGGAGCCGCTTCCCTGGAAGAGGAAGCCGCTCTGGAGCCCACGTCAGCCGAGACTCCGCCTCGGCAAGCGGTTTCGGTCTTCAATCCCGAAGTGGCGCTTCAGCGATGCTACAACCGCGAGGAGATGCTTCGGGACATGGCCCAGTGTTTCCTCGAGGAAGCGGACCAGTTGATCGCCCAGATGCGTGCGGCATCGAAGAGAGGCGACCTGGTGGAAGTTGGCCGGTTGGGGCACCGCATGAAAGGCACCGTGGTCTACCTCGGGGCGGAACCGGCCCGGGAGGCGGCGTTGGGGGTGGAGCGTTTCTGCAAGACCAGCGGCGGCACTCCATCCGAGGCGGAGGATGCCATCAACGGATTCGAGCAGGCGTGCATGGCGCTGAAGGCCGCGATCGTCGAGCATCCCCTGGTCGGACTCGGGCGATGAAGGTCCGGCGGCGTTGGAATCGAAACGGGGTCGCGGCCTCAGCCCCCGTTTGCCTTCCGGTTCTTCTCCAGCCAATTGATCACGGGCACGGGTCGGCGGAGTCGACGGCAAGCACGGCGGCGGCCGGGGCGCGTAGGACGCGGCCGCTATCGGGCGGCGGCAGGGTCGAGAAGCTGGCCGTGGATGGAGATGACGACTTCGTCGAGGGGGATATCGCTTCCGGCCATGGACCGAGCGGCCTGGGCGATCCGCATGAGACCGCCGCAGCAGGGGACCTCCATGCGGAAAACGCTCAGTTTGCGGATCGAGGAATGGACCAGGATGGCAGCCAGTTTTTCGACGTAGGCCCGGCCGTCGTCGAGCTTGGGGCAACCGATGACGACCGGTTCGCCGTGAAGGAAGCGGCGATGGAAATCGGCGTAGGCAAACGGCACGCAGTCGGCCACCAGCAGCAACTCGGCATCACGGAGATAGGGGGCCTGGGGGGGCACGAGGTGCAACTGCACCGGCCAGTTGATCAAGCCTGATGGAGCATCCGCCGCGCCTTCCGGCGACTGCGAGGGGGCTGCCACGGGGCCAGCCGCCGGCAGGACATTGAGCAGGCTCTGCGCCGCACCGCCCGGACAACCGCCGTGCGCGGCCGGAGCGGGGGGCTGGCGATTCTTCAACCGGGCGACATGCGTATCGGCGGCGTGCTGGTCGAAGTCGTCGGCCTCGCGCTCGATGACGCTGATCGCCCCCTCCGGGCAGTGGCCGAGGCACGCGCCGAGGCCGTCGCAATAGACGTCGGCGACGAGCTTCGCCTTCCCGTCGATGATCTGGATGGCCCCTTCGGCACAGGAGGGAACGCAGAGGCCGCAGCCGTTGCACCGAGTTTCGTCGATCTGGACGATCTTGCGGATCATGGTCGATTCCTGAGGTGGGGGGCTCCGACGGGCGCCGTGCCGCGTGCATTGCCTCTTCCAGTATCGCCCGTTGCAGGGCGGCTGTCCTTGATGTGGATCAAGCGGGTGACCCACAAACGACCCCGAAGGGGACAGATTGATGTTTTCGGACAACGTCGGGACGCCGAATGGGCTTTGCAGCCGTAAGAATGGCCCAGTCCCCGGGACTCAACGCTCGGCGCCGGAGAGCGACGGTTCGACGTCGGCCGGAACGGCGGCCAGCAGCAGGCGCATCATCTCTTCGGCTGCGCCGCGGGCCAGCCGTGCGATCTGCTCTCGCGGAGTGCCGTCGCCCCATTCGTAGGTGATCGACGGCACGTCGAACGTGCGGTAGACCCAGCGCATCGAGGTCGGCTTGCCAGTGGACAGCGGCGTTTCTTCGCGGCGGACCTGGTAGTCGGGAAAGCGGTCGCCGATCGCTCCCAGCCACCGACTGGTGAAGCCCTCTCCGGGCGTGCCGTCCTCGGGGGAGGTGTAGAACACGTCGTGATGCGTGGAGTGGAAATCGAGAAACAGGCGAAGCTGGGGCGATCCGGCGGCCTGATAGTCGAGCATTGCGTCGCGGACCGCGCGTGTTTCGGGCTGCGAGAATTTGTCCCAGTCGCGGTTGAGATCGATGCCGCCGGTGCTGTTCCGCCAGTATCCGCGTTCGACCCCGTCGGGGTTGACCAGCGGCACGACGGTGGTGAGGAATCGCTCGCGGAATTGCCGGGCCAACTGGTCATCGCCGGCGATGGTTTCGACGAAGCGCATCAATCCCAGCGTGCCAGTCACCTCCGGCGGATGTTGCCGGCCGATGATGAACACCGCCTCGGCGGCTTGCTGGTTGCCGATCTCGAGTTTGAAGATCGGCCGACCTTCGCGCGATTGGCCGATCGGCGTCCGGTGCCCGTCGGTTTGCGCCGCGATCTTCTCGGACCAGGCGGCGATGTCGTCCCGGGTGATGAGTTCTTGGGCGGCGACCCAGAGCGGTTCGGGGCCGACATCGAGTTGAAGCCGCGCCTGGCTCCTGTCGGGCGACACTTCGCACACGGCCGCCGGGAGCGGCGTCCACTGCCGGCCGTCGCGGCTGATTTTGGGGGCGTAGCGGTGGCTTCCGCCCTCGTAGCGGAGCGCGACCGCGATACGGCGAGGAGTGTCGGCGACGATCTTGAAGGCGTACCACGCGCTGTCGTTGATCGGCGTATTCTCGGCTCGGCTGACCGCGATGTATTCCGGTGCTGAATGGGACGGGTCCGTGTTTTCGGCCGGCCCCACGCCGGCCGTATCCGCCTGCCGGCAGGCATCGAGTTTCGCCCCGGCAAAAGCGCGGTCGAAAGATATGCCGGGGAAGTCGAAGGAAGTCGGCTGCCGCCTGATCGGCGCGTCGAGGATGTGTCGCGGATTTTCGCTCCACTTCGCGCGGCGGTAGTCATAGGGAATGGCAAGCACGCGATCAGGTGTTACCCGGACAACCGTGACCTCCGGCGTTCCGTTGGGGGCAGGCGACGGCGCCTGGACGAAGTTGATGCCGCGGTAATGGTGGACCGACGGTTTGTGGTAGTGTCCGCTGAGTACCATGATCACGTTGGCGTCTCCTAGCGCGTCGACCAGGTCGTCGCGGTTGGTGATCGCGTCGAAGCAGAGGTGGAGGGCGACGATCACAGGTGTTCCCTTGGCCACCTGGGCCAGGTCGCGGCGGAGGAATTCCAGCGCGTCGCGGTGGATCGGCTGAGCCGGGTTGTTGAGCGTCTCATCGTAGGCGGAATAGAGGGCGATGAAGTGCACTCCGCCACGATCGAACGTGTACGACAGCGCTCCGTGCCGGGCGATGATCCAGTTCTTGAGCGTGTCGCTGGGGCTCTTTCCCCCTTCGTCGTGATTGCCAAGGATGTCGCAGGCGGGCCACTTGAGCCGCTGGGTAATCAGTTCGTTGTAGGTGTCGCGGGCGGCAACAGTCGGCCATTCGGTGATGTCGCCGCAGCCGAAGACGAAGGCCGGTTCCGCCACGGTCCCGCCCACCGCATCCGGCCAGGCCGTGCCGGGGAGCGCGTTCATGGCGTCGATTGCGGCGACCAGGTGCGAGCCGTCTCCGCTGGTGGCGACGTGCTGGTCCGACCAGGCAAAGAAGGTGAGCTGTGGCACTTCGTCGGCCAAAGCGAAATGGCCGACCGCCGTGCCAAGCAAGCCGGCTAGGGAAATCGCCAGGAACATTCGCGGACCACGCATTGCGATACCTCGAAGAAGTGGGGGCTTTTCAGCCGATGGTAGTGGTCCGGCGACGCTGGGTCAAGCGACTCGCGTGCTTCTCCGTAGAGAGTGCGGCCGCGTGGCGGCAGGTTGCAGCGACTTCGGCGGCGTATCTGAAATCGTGATCGGTCTTTTGGCATCGACGTACCCGGCGCGGGTAGCACGAATGAGCGGTTTCTACCCGTCGAATGCGGCGTGTTTATTGGCGTCTATCCGCCATCTGCGGTGGGATTTGCGCACGAAAGAGGGGCATGGCCGATGATTGCTCAGAGGGCGGTGCCGCCCTCGGTCGAGGCAAATCGATCATCCTGCCGATCGGTCGTTCAAGTCCGGTGTCATGAAGCTATCGCAGAGTACCGCCTACGCCGTTTTCGCCACCATCCATTTAGCCGCTGCTGGACCAGGGGGATCGGTCTGCTGCGCCCAACTCGCCGAGAGCGGACGACTGCCACAGCGCTACTTGCTGCAGATTCTGCGGGCACTGGTCCGGAAGGGGATTCTGCGCTCGGTGCGAGGCGGAAACGGAGGGTTTTCGCTGGCTCAAGACCCAAGCGATATTTCGCTGTTGGACCTGATCGAGGCCATTGAGGGCCCGGTGTCGCTCCACTTGTCGCTCAGCGGGGGCACGATGGCAGTCCCGTCCCTCTGCGAGGGGCTGGAGAAGGCCGAAGCGGCGATTCGCGATGAATTGGGGCGGATCACGATCGCCCAGTTTCTCGAAGGCCGGGCCAAGCCGCCGGGACCGGCGGCGTCCGACGTGCCTTGCCGTGCGACCGTATTGGCGGCGATGCCGTCGCAGCAACTCTTCGGGGCGGGAGGCGTTTGTGGACTGCCGGGCGGGCAGGCCGCGCTTGGCAATTGCTGAGGGAGGCTTTCGGCGTTGCTCAGGCGGCACCGGTGTCGCGAATCTCGCCGAGTCGCCGCACCAGCGGCAGTACCACGCTCACTCTGGTTCCGCGCCGCGGTTCGGCGAGGATCTCGGCGTGTCCGCCCAACATTTCTGCCCGTGCCCGGATGCCGGCCAGCCCATGGGATCGCGACGAGCGGCTGCCTTCGAGAAGACCTTGCCCCCGATCGCGGACGACGATTGTCACTCGATCGTCGCGCTGGGCGAGTTCGACGCAGATGCGCGCGCTGCCGCTGTGGCGACCGGCGTTGAAGACCGCTTCGCGAACGATCATCAAGATGGCGTTCTCCAGCGCCGGGGCAAGCCGCTCGACATGCCACATCCGGACCAACTCGGTGGTAACGCCGAACCTCATTCGCGCTTCGTGGAGCACGTCTTCGACGGCGGCGATCACGTCCATGGGCTCGACGAGCTGCTGATGCAACTGTTGGATCAAACGCCGGGTTTCGGCCACGGCCCGCGCGAGCAGCCGCCGACCCTCGCGACTGGCTTTCGCTGCGGCGACGGGCAGATCAGGACAGAGGTTTTCGGCGGTCTCGAAGTGCATCATTGCGGCGCTCAATTCCTGGGCGATGCCATCATGGATCTCGCAGGCCAGCCATTTAAGATCCGCAGCAGACCCTGCCCAGTGTGGCGATGATTCCCGCGGGGAAGGGCGTGGGACGGACGCCGGGCTTCCTCCAATCGGTTGCCCTTCCATCGAAGCCACGACTCTCGCCAGTTCGACGGCGCTGGTCACGCCCAGCTTACGGAAGACACTGGAGCGGATGCGATCCACCGTGCGTTCGCCCACGTCGAGCCGGCGCGCGATCGTCTTGTTGGGCTGGCCGGCCACGATCATTTGCATGACCTGCCGCTCGCGGGAGTCGAGGGCGCCAACCCGTTCTTCGAGCGGCGGTTCGTTGTTGCTCATGAGTGACGATCGAGAGTACGGAGGGTTGCGCGAGAGCACCCGGCCGCGGCAGTGGCCAGGATATATCTCGGCCTCAGCAGCAGTCCCTGTCTCAGCCAATCACCGCAATTGCTTTCGGCTATCCACACGGGTCGGCGAGGACGGATAGAGATGCGGTTTTCGCCGGAAATGGGAGCGTCCCTGCTCGGCGGCGCACCGTCTCGTTGCGCCGTCCGCGTCACTGCGAATCGAGCACTCGTGGTATCCGCTGGAAGGAATGAAGCAGCCGGCGAAAACCGCATCGCCCTAAATATGGCTCATGAAGAAGAAACGTGCAGGACGAGTTTCCGCAATCGCTTGCGGATGCCCACAGGTGGGCGAGTGCGGGCACTGTCAGCACCCGGAGGGATCACGGGCTTCGATCACCATGCGGACGAGTTCGGCGACCGAGTCAGCCTGCATCTTCTCGAGCACTTCGCGCCGCCGGTTCTCGACGGTCCGCACGCTGATGTCAAGACGCTGCGCAATGGCCTTATTGGGTTTACCAGCCACGACCATGTCGAGCACGGCCCGCTCGGAGGGCGTGAGCTGCTTGAGCCGGGCCCGCAGCGCGTGAAGGCGCGCGTGCTTGGCGCGATCGGCCGCGTCGACTGCCAGTGCGGCGCGAATGGCGTCCCACAGATCCTCGCTTTCGTACGGCTTGTCGAGCAGCGTGACTGCCCCCGCCTTGATGGCTCGCACCGTCAGCGGGGTGCGTGCGTGAGCAGTGAGCACGATTACGGGCAAGGAGATATTGCGATTGCGGAGTTCTTCCTGCAGTTCGAGCCCGCTCATGCCGCGCATGCGAATGTCGGTTACCAGGCACCCCGGTTGGCCCGCGACGCCGCTGGCGAGAAATTCCTCGGCCGAGGAGAAGGCGAGGGCATGCACACCCATCGACCGCACCAGAGCACAAACCGATTTGCGAGCCTGCTCATCGTCGTCTACGACGAAGACGGTCGGTTCGTAGGGCACGGATGTCGCCTCCTCGAGATCGTCCTTCCCCACCTAGAAGGGGGCTGGATAGCCTGGCCGGTAGAAAACGTGATGCTGAATTGTCGTGCCACCCATACCGGTTATAAAGGAGTAATACTGATCCCACAATTCCCCCCGCTCTAACGGCCAGACCATGGTTACGACACCGGCTATCGCTCCCGTTGCGGCCAACGACCGAGCGCTTCGCCAGGAGAACTGGATTACGTTGAGCTATCTGGCTGCGGCCGCGATGTGGATCTACTTCTCCGATCGCGCGGTAGGGCTGCTGGCCGAGTCGACCGAGCAGGTCGCACTCTGGTCGACCTTCAAGGGATGGGGGTTCGTGGCGGTGACCGGGCTGTTGTTGCACATCGTCCTTGGACGCGCATTTGGCCGCATTCGGGCTGCTCAGGCCAGGCTCAGTGAAAGCGAGCGGCGGTTCCGCGAGCTCGTCCAGGGATCGCCTGACGCGGTGGTGATCGACCAGGACGGCCACATCATTTTTGCCAATGAAAGTGCCGTGGGGTTGTTTCGTGCCGGTTCGGTAGACGGACTGATTGGGCGGTCGGTGTATGACATTGTCCATCCCAGCGATCATGAAGCCGTGCGAGCGCGGCTCGCCGCGGAGGCGGGAGGATCGACGGATAAGAAACTGGTGGTGCGGCGATTGAAGCGGCTGGATGGGACGAGCTTTCACGGGGAAGTAGCGGTCGCCCCCTTCCACCACGACGGCGCGCCTGCCCGGCAGGTGGTGATCCGCGACGTTACGCCGCGTCTGGAGGCCGAAGAAGAGATGCGCCGTCTGCAGGACGAACTGGCCCGAGTGGCGAGGCTTTCGACTCTGGGCGAGATGGTGGCGGGGATCGCGCACGAACTCAACCAGCCCTTGTACTCGGCGCTCAATTTCGGGAAGGCGTGCCGTAACCTGCTGGCAGTGGAGGGACCGATCGATACGAAGAACGTTCGCGAATGGACCGACGAGACGATTGCCTGCATCAATCGTGCGGGGGCAATTGTCGCCCAGCTTCGCAGCCTTACGCGGAAGTCGCCCCCAACCTTCGCGCCGGTTTCGCTGGCTGAGCTAATTGAGGAGTCGATCCACCTGCTGGGCTTTGAGGCGCGGCGGGATGGAGTGGTGGTCCGCACGGCGTTCGAGACGAAACCCATCGTGGTTGTCGACCGCATTCGCGTGCAGCAGGTGTTGATCAACCTGATACGGAATGCGTTCGAGGCACTTCAGGCGGTGGACCGTTCGAAACGGCAACTGACCATCGCGACAGTGGAGGAGGAGGGGGGGTGGGCCGAGATCACGGTGGCCGATTCAGGGCCGGGTTTGACCGCGGAGGAACCCGCGCGGATCTTCGAGGCCTTCGTCACCACCAAGCCGGACGGCATGGGTCTGGGGCTGGCGATCAGTCGTACGATTGTCGAGACGCACGGCGGGCGGATCTGGACCACGGAGAGCCCGGACGGGGGAGCGAGCTTCCATTTCACACTTCCACTCGAAGGAGTGGATTCTGCTCAGAGCACAGGAACCCCCTCGTGAAACCTGCTGCTCGGGACTGGCTGTTAACGCCTGGTCGAACTAGAATACCTTTAATAACGCACGCAGCACCCCTCGACAGTGGAGGTTGCTGATCATGTCGATCGAGGTTTCGTGCGACAACGGTCATCGACTCAAGGTGCAGAACAGCTTTGCCGGCAAGACGGGCCTGTGCCCGATTTGCCGCGCGCCGGTCCGAGTTCCCCGCCCGCAAGCCGTTTCGGAAGACGACGTGCTGGGATTCATCGGCCAACCCAGCGGTCCAAGCACCAAGTCGCCGGTGGATCTCTCTGACCTGCCGCCTGCCGCCCCGCCCGCCAGCACCACCACGGGCAAGCAGGTTCAGTGCCCGCAATGCCTGCAAGTTGTGTCGGTGTCGTACAGCTATTGTCCGCGCTGCGGCATGCCGCTGTCCAAGGAAAAGAAACCGCCGCTTGGCGGCAAGGCCACCTGACTCCGACCTCTCCAGCCGGTTCGCTCGAGCCAGGCTCGCAAGACGCTGATCATGACGCGTTTTTGGTCCTGATGGGCTTCGTGAAGTGCCAGGTTCCTGGTCTCGCCCGGATCATCGGCCAGATGATACAGGTATTCATCACCGTCGGGGTGGCACCAGTATTTCCACCCCTGCCCACGAACCATGAACGAACCGCGGGTTTCCGGGGGCACCTGCCGCAAGTGCTGCGGGTGGGCGGTGATCCGTTCGCTGAAACAATATTGCCGGGCCATTGCCGGATCGGCGCGGCCAGTCAGAAATGGCACGAGATTCTGGCCCTGCACGTGGGGCGGAACAGGTTCGCCAGTTATCTGCAGGAGGGTCGGCATCAGATCGGTCAGGTCCACCGCCAGGTCGCAACGTTGGGGTTTGAAAAGGGCCGGATAGCGGATCAGCAGCGGCACACGGGCGATTTCGTCATAGAACGAGCCGTTGCTCTTCCAGACCATACCGTGACCGCCGACCATGTCGCCGTGGTCGGAGGTGAAGACGACCACGGTGCTCTCCAAGACCCCTGCCGATTCCAAGGCCTGCAGAATCCGGCCCACCTGGTCGTCGATCAACTTCACCGAAGCGTAGTAGATTCGCATGAACTCGCGCAGCCCCGGCTCGCCGGTCTTCTCCACGATCTTGCGCGACCAGTCGGCGGCGTATCGCGGCTCCAGACTTGTCCGATTCGCGGGCAGGCGAATTTGGGCGGGGTCGAACATCTCGTAGTACGGAGAAGGGACAACGTTCGGGTCGTGTGGCGCGTTGAAAGAACAGGTGATCATGAAAGCCGCAACCCCGCGGCGGCCGATCTGCTCCACCGTCTTGTCGGCGACACGGAAATCGAAGTTCTTCTCCAGCGGCAGCGCGAGCCGTCCCATCTTGGTGATGAACTCGGCCAGTGCCCCGCCGCCCGGAGAATCGTCCCATCGTTCGAGCGCCTTGCGAAAAGCCGATGATTGCTCGACGGGCAACGCCCAGCCGTACCAGTCCATCCACGTATCACGATTCTGCCGGCGAACTGCCCGAAACATGCCGGCCATTTCCTCGGCATATTCGTGGTGCTCCCCGTACATGTCGGCGTAGTAGGGGAGCTTTTCGTCCATGAGGTGCCATTTGCCGTAGTGATGCGTCGCGTACCCCGCCGCGTGTAGCAGTTTCTCCGTGGTCACGTCGGCCGCCTTGATTCCTTCCTCAGTCGCCGGAGAACTGATGGCCGGATAATCACAACGGTTGATATTCGTCACGATCCCGTGCGCGTGAGGGTACAGCCCGGTTATGATCGATGCTCGGCTAGGCGAGCAGAAGGGTGTCGGGCATACGGAGTTGTCGAAACGAACGCCCTCATGGGCGATGCGGTCGATGTTCGGCGTAGGCACATCTCCGCCGTAGCAGCCGAGCACGCTCGCGTTGAGCTGATCGCACATGATGATCAGCACATCCGGGCCGGTATGGCTCGGCGGCGTCGCGGCGAACGCCGTCAGGTCTGAGAAGGTTCCCGCGACAAGTCCGATGAGAATCACGAGCCTGAACATGGAGCGCCTTTTCCGATGAAATTGCGAGTGGTCTCAGCTCGACATCGCCGCGGCGCGGGCGAACTCGGTTGCGACGGCCTCGTTGGGCCGCTCGATTTCGTCGTCGGATCCGATCGTGATCGTGGGGATCGTGCCCAGTTTCGCGTGCACCTGCATCCTTAGAGTCGACTGCTCGTCGCGGCCGTGAAGGTTGGCGTAGCCGATGGTTCGACACAACTGTCCGAAGAGGTAGTCGCCCACCGGGCAGGGCACCCGATCCAGCCCGGCGATCGTCTGATGGTGGCTCTTGAACAGGTGGGCCTGGGCGAAGCTCTGCCACTGCATCGAGATCTCGTTGAGCCCCTCGCCGCCGACCGTCAGGCCACCGGCAAGTTGGCTCAGCTCCCGCGTGAGCCGCCACATTCCCTCAGTGGGCGTCTGGTCTTCGACGAGGCAGTTTTCGGTGTTCCACGTGCACAGTGTCTGGTCGACAAACGCACTGTCGAGCTCGAGGTCCTCGGCGGCTGCCGCTAACTGGCGGCAGAGGCACGATCGCCACCAGCTCGAACCTGGATGGATGTAGGCCATCACCTTGTCTTCGCGGTGCGTGGTCATCTGCGAGCCGCTCTGCGGAATGCCGAGATAGCCGCCGTCCTTCCAGCCCCAACCGTCGAGTTCGCCGCTGGGGAGCTTCCGATAGACAAACGGCGCCACTACGGCGAAAGCGGCGTTCGAAGGATCGACGGCGAAGAAGTTGAAGTGCGGCATGACGCGGAAACCCATCGTCCTCGCTTGCGACAGGAACGCTTTGCCCTCTTCGCTGGCCACGTAGCGCGGATAATCTTCGTCGTAGCCGCGGTCCCGCCAGCCGGGCACGTGAAGCAGTGTGCGGCCGGGCGGATGCCGCCTGGCGAGGGCTTCGAGCACGGCCGGAGCACTCGGGCACCAGGAGACGGCGAACGTCACTTCCTTGAACCACGCCGGCCGTGCCCGCTGGGCCGTTTCCAGCTCGAAGGCTTGCCATAGCCAGCGGCGATACGGTTCCGCCGCGGCCTGCCATGATCCAGCATGGGCGTCAAGTCGCCATGTCAGGCCACCGGCCGCCTGATGATCGTGCCAGGGGCCGTAGTTCTCGGTTTCCAGGCCGAGCACGGCGGTGGCCCCGGAAGGATGACCGACATAGAGATTCTTGTAGCGGAAGCGGCGGTCGTGGCAGCAGACGCTCATGCCACCGGCCTCCCCGTCCTGAAGAATGGCCAGGGCGGCCTCCCAAGCGGTCGGCCAGCGCCAGCGCTCGCGGGCGATGAGTGCGTCGTCGAGCTTGAGTCGCACGCCCTGATAGAAGGGCGCCACCAGGTCCAAGCTCGGCTTGAGCCCGGCCAGATTCCAGCGGACGCGAGCCACACCCCGTCGGGCGACCGTGACGGAGGGCGTGACACAGAGCGCCCCCGTCTGCGGATCAACCTCGATCCGCACGACGCCGTCGCCGTGCCAGTCGGAGACGATCACATCGGCCGAGTGTGGCCCAAGCCGCACAACTTCAGACTTCGCGTGCGGACTGGCGCCAATGCCCAGGGCGCGATCGGTGCTATCAACCATCTCCAGGGCGGGCGGCGCGTCGGTCGCCGACTCTAACCAGGCGTGCCCGTCGCGCGAGGCAAACCGCACCAGGCGCGGACCGTTGAACTCCGCTGTATAGCGATCGGTCTGGACGGTAATGCGGCCTTCCCGGCACTGGAACTCGACGGCCTGGGAACGCGGCGACTGGCTCTCGCCCGCGGCGGGCTGCTCAGCGCCGGAGCCGGCCAATGGCTGTGATCCAACCGCGACCCCCACAGCCGCCCCCGCGGTCAAAAGGAACTCGCGTCGCTTCATGATTCGCCTCTCCCGGTGGATCAGCGGGTTTGTCGCCGAGCCCTGAGTCTGCGCGGGGCCTGGCCGGAAGTCAATCCACGGTCCAAGGTTCCAGGCGCCAAGTAGCAATGAGCGACCGGTCAGGCCGCGCCTGGGACTCGCGGGGCTGGTTGGCCACGGCGTATTCGTGCTTCCGGCTCAGGGCGAGGGAGCGGTCTGGAGCTTGTACGAGAACTTGTCGAAGTACAGATTGCGGTCGGCCCACTCGAGCTCGCCGCGCTGGAAATCGACCGTGTCGGACCGCAGCGACCGCTTGGGCGGGTCGAGTTGCTGGCAGTGGTCGCTATTGGCCGCCATCCGGTGCTGGTCGAGCCCGCCGAAGTAGAAGTCGCGGACCTCGCGACGCTCGTCAGGCGTTAGCGCGCTGGCGTACTGTGTGAAGTAGATGCCGGCCCAGGGATCGACGGGCATCCAGCCGTACGGAGCAATGTAAATCTCGGTCCAGTCGTGAATGCCGACACTGCCGGGAAACGTATTCCAGCCCGACTGCCAGCGGGCCGGAATGCCGCGAAGCCGGCAGAGGGCGATGAACAGCATTCCCTCCTGCCCGCAGTCGCCGTAGCCTCGCGTCCGGCAGTACTCGACAATGTCGCGGATGGTGCAGTACTCGATGGAATAGCTGTAGCGGATGTTGTCGGCGATCCAGTCGTAAAACCGCCTGGCTAGGCCCGCCGGGTTGGTCTCCGCTCCGGCGATCCGCTCGGCCAGCGCGCGTAGCTCGGGCGTGAAGCGGACGTGCGGCCCTTCGGCAACAAACGGGGCAAGTTCGGGGTTGGTCGGGTCGGACGGCTGCACCTTGTCGGGATCGATTTCGAATCTAACGCCGTGCGCGGTGTAGCAGTACTCGATGCGGAACACGGTTGGCTGATCGGCAACGGCCGGCTGTTCGAGCAACACGGAGCGGATCGGGCTGTCTTCCTCTGCGAGATGTCTGACGGGCGATGAACTGGCGAGCAGACGGAAGCCGCCCTGGAAAGGATAGCGACGCGGGACAGGAAGCCATGCACGGATCGTCTCGCCTGCGGGCGCTGCGTTGGCGCTCGCCGTGACGGTCATCGTCACCCGGAACTGCCTGGGCAACACGTAGGGGGTGCCCGTCCGCCGCGCGGCTTCTGCAATCGCCGTGCACGTTTCCAGCACGGCCCGCTGGTAGGCGGCCGTGTCCTTCGGCGGGGTCCGTCGTGATTCCAGTTCCGGATAGCGCCAGAAGAGATTCTTGACGCTGGAAACCATGAACCGCGGATCTCCGTCAATGGTCCGCATGTCGAATCGGCCCTCGGCAAGCCACTGCTCGAACTCCGCCTCGGAGACGCCGTCAATCGCCCCTTTCAGATCCTCGAACAGGTCTGCCCTGGTGAGCGGAAAGTCGCGGCGGATGCGGTGGAGCCGATCGAACTCGAATTCCAGTTGTCTGGATTCGGCGAGGGTCAATCGGCGGTCACTCATCGCCTGCTTGAGCGCTTCGGCGGCCGCCACGAAGTCGCCGCTCTGTTCGAGCCGGCTTGCCTCGACAATGGCCGCGGGCTCCGACGCGCCCGCCGTGCTGCCGCACGCGACCAGCGAATAGAGAAGGACAAGGAATGTGAGTCTCATGGCATCTATGGCGTGGAGGCTGCCTGATCAGGGCGATTCTGGAGCCAGCCCTATCCATCGTCAAGAGGGAACGGAGCCGTCGATGGTCTTTGCCTGCCGCTAACGCCGGGCTACAATCGTGCGGAGGCAATGGCGACCCCACTCCAGGCACAAGGTGAGTTGTGAAGAGACTTTGCGGATTCTGCATGACTGCCTTCGCAGTGGCGGCCACAACCGGTTGGGGGGCTGAGCCGGTCGAGTATCCCCGACTGGTGACGGCAACCACCCGGGCCGATGCGGCGGCACTGGCCGCGCTGGAGAAACCGGGCGAGGTGTTCTTTCAGGACGATTTCGAGTCGGCAGAATCGCTCAAGAAGTACTTCGAGATTCGAGGGCTGCGCGAGGGGCGAGCGAAACTGGTTGAAGGGCGCGACGGGGCTCATTCCGGCAACGGCGCGATCCAATTCACCGCGCCGGGCCGCCAGGGAAAGGAATCGGGAGTTGGCGCCACCGCCTGGTTCGGACCGGCGGGTTACGACCGGGTTTATTTCCGCCGCTATATCCGTTTTGCCGATGACTACGATCAGGGCGACTTGAACCATGTGGGGGGCGGACTGACCGCGGTGGCGGGAGCGGACCGCTGGCGGGCGATGGGCTCTGCAGGCATCCGTCCGCGCGGCGACGATCACTTCAAGAGCGCCTTCGAGCCGTGGCGCGACTGGGGCCGCTACCCCGCGCCAGGATACATGTTCTTATACACGTACTGGATGGATATGAAAGGCGATCGCAGCGGCCTCTTTTACGGCAACCATTTCGGGCCGGACGAGGAGCAGCGCGTCGCCATCGAGCGCGGGCGCTGGTACTGCCTGGAGCACATGATCAAAGCCAACCAGCCGGGCCGGGCCGATGGAGAACTCGCCGCCTGGATCGACGGCAAGCTCTATACTCACCACCAGGGTTTTCGTTGGCGAACCGCGGCCGACGTGAAGCTGAAGCGGTTTGACATTGGACTCTACGTCCATCGCGCGACGCGCGACAACACCGTCTGGTACGACGATGTCGCCCTTTCCACCGGTTATATCGGTCCGCTCGACCAGACGAGCGACCGCTCTCGCTGACAGCACCCGGTAACCCAATTACAAAGTGCCATGTCTGATGAACCGCTTATTGCCGTCTTTGTTGATTTCGAGAACCTGGCGATCGGCGTCCGCGACATGCAGGCGGGCCGATTCCAGATCCAACTGGTTCTCAAACGGCTCCTGGAAAAGGGCCGCATTGTCTTCAAGCGGGCCTATTGCGACTGGCGGAACTACGAAGACTCGGTGAAGGAGTTCCACAGCCAGGGCGTGGAGCTGATCGATGTGCCGCAAACGCGGATGAGCGGCAAGAACAGCGCCGACATCCGCATGGTGGTCGATGCGATCGATCTGTGCTACTCGAAATCGCATATCGACACTTTCGCCCTGCTCTCCGGCGACAGCGACTTCTCTCCCCTGGTCTCGAAGCTCAAGGAGAACAATCGCCGCGTGCTCGGCTGCGGCGTGAAGAGCTCCACCTCCGACCTGCTGATCGCCAATTGCGACGAGTTCATCTACTACGACGACCTGATTAGGGTGGCGAAGAAGGCTCCACGGCAACCGAAGAAGGACAAGACCGAAGACGACAAGAAGCAGGAGGCCGTGGACCACGTGATCGAAGTGGTTCACTCGGTGGAGCAGGACTACGATCCGCTCTGGGGATCGACGCTCAAGCAGGCGATTCGGCGCGTCTATCCGGGCTTCAACGAGTCGTACTACGGCTACTCGAGCTTCTCGGAACTGCTTGAAGACATCAAGGGCAAAGGGCTGATCGAACTGGAGTACGACGACAGCCGCGGGAACTACAAGGTGCGGCGGAAAAAACGCTGAACCCCGGCCGAGGCGATGCGAAGGCAGGAGACAACGTACTACCTGGAAATGACCGGTCCCGGCGAACTGTGTGCCTCGCCGGCACCGCGCGGCGACTTGAAGTTGACGCTGGCGACGGTTGCCGACCCCGAACTGAACCGTTTTTTCTACTCATCCGTAGGCCGCGATTGGTGCTGGGTTGACCGTCTGACATGGACCCGCGACGACTGGCTGGCATGGCTCAGTCGTCCCGGGCATGAGACCTGGGTGCTCTACGTTGGAGGAACGCCGGCCGGGTACTTCGAATTCGACTGCGGTGAGGAAGCCGCGGTCGAGATCGCATATCTCGGGCTGTTGCCCGAGTTCGTCGGTCGAGGAATGGGCGGATACCTGCTGTCCCAGGCTACCCGGCGGGCGTGGGAGAAAGGGGCGAACCGGGTGTGGCTGCACACCTCGTCGTTCGACCATCCCGCCGCGTTGGCGAATTACCGGTCGCGGGGCTTTCGCCTGTTCAAGACGGAGGTCTCGTACAAGGACCTGCCAGACCGGCCCCGTGGCTGTTCAGAATAGGCTGCCCCTCCGTCGGCGGCACCGCGCTGCATCGGGCAGAAACAGAAGAAGCCGGCAAAATCCGCCGGCTTCTTTCGATGTTTGCTCAGACACGCACGATCGAGCCGAGTCTTGCTACCGCTTCGCTTTCGTCTAGCGCCTTCGCTGTGCAAACGTGAACGATGTCTCCCGGCAATCAGACGGGTTTGACCTGCTCGGCGCGCGGGCCCTTCGGGCCGCGACCCTCAACGAACGAAACCTTCTGACCTTCGTACAGGTCGTCGTACTGCACTCCCTCCAGGTTCGACATGTGGAAGAAGAGGTCTTTGCCTCCTCCCACCGCAATGAACCCGAACCCCTTCTCCGTCAGCTTCTTGATCGTACCTTCTGGCATGTTCCCACCATTTCTCAATAGCTTCCAGCACCGACGCGCCTGCGCACAAAAACAGACCACCCGTCGCCACTAGAACGCCAAGTATATCGGAGGTAGGCCCGTTCGACAACAGGGTGGGGCGGGCAGTTAGCGCCCGCCGGGACTGCCAGTTTTCTGTCGTAGCGTCGGCCAGACCGGTCATCGGTCAGCGGCGCCTGCCGGGGCTGATCCCCGGTGGCAGTCAGTCGCGTGTTTTCGCCTCTCGTCGGGAAACGGCCTGCGAGGTCCATCTCGGGTTCTTCTGACTATGGCCGCCACCCAAATCTGTCGCCGTAAGTTATTGGAATTCAAGAAGATGCAAGTCGGGCGGACGGCGTCGAGACTGGGCGGCGGAATCTGGGCCCCGTGGCTCGGCCCGTTGCACGGCCGTGTTTGCACCAGCCGCAGCGACCGATCCGTGGTCGGCTGCACCCCTGGCCTGTTCGGCATTCTGCGTTGCGGTTAGAGAATTCGGCGGAGCCGGACGTGGCGGGGCGGAACGGCCTTTTCCTCTGCCGGTCGCGCTACCGATCCATGACGGGGCCGCCGGTCTGCTTGACCAGATTGCCGGTCTCGCGGTCCCAGATGCGTGTGCGATGGGGCAGCTTGTGGTCCAGTGCGTGGCACTGAGTGCAGTACTTCTCCCCGGAGCCGCTTTCCGCCGGGCGGGCAAGCCGCTCGAAGAACGACCGATGATTGATCGCCTGGTCGCCGGCCAGGAGGCTCTCCTTCGGGTGGCATGTCATGCAGCGACTGTTGATGCGGCCGACGGGCCACATAATGTCCGGCGGCGTGACGTTATTCTCGTCTTCGCTGTGCTTCATCGACATGCCATGGCACGTCTCGCACCCCACGCCGACAGCCTGGTGGATTTCGGTAAGCTCCTCTTCCTCGTAATTGGCGTGGCAGACGTAGCAGTACGAGTTGTCGGCGGGCTCAGGCTTCGCGCCCGCGGCGATGGTAATCGGTTTGACCGTCCATTTCTCGTCTTGGGCGGGTTTTGCAGGCTCTGCCGCCTTTCCCGACGGATCCCGCCACAGGCCGAGCGCGGCGAGAACACCGGCCAGCAGCGCGCCGATGAAGCCGAGCCAGGCTCTGCGCGTCGACTGTCTTCGCGCCATGGCTCACACGTACTCCCAGTCGCGCAGGAAGCGATGATGCGGCTCGAGTCGCGCCCACATCGATTCCGTGGCGGCATCCAGTCGGGCCTGCGTGTGGGCCGCAAGGCGACCGGCGGGCGCTGTCTCGTCGGCCAGCGTCAGGTCTTGCTCGCGGCGCTCGCGGATGGCCAGCGCCATGTTCTCCACCTGCTGAACGCTGGCCAGACCGGGAATCGGGGCCGTGATGGCCGGGTTGGTCAGGATATAGCGGATTGTCTGCCGCGCGATCTCGTTGTCCTTCTCGGCGTGCGGGCTGTCAGGTGAGCCGTCGCCCTGGAAGATCGCGTTGCTGGCAAAAGGCTTGATGCCGAAAGCGCCGACATCCTGGCGCACGAGCGCTTCGAGAAAACTGTCTTCGGGCATCTGCTTCGATTTCGCGGTGTAGGGAAAACAGCACATCTGCATGAGGTCGGGGTAGGTTTCGATCAGCATCTTGGCCCACTTGCGGTCATGGGTTGAGAAACCGGTGAAGCGGCAGAGCCCTTTCTGCCTCGCGATTCCCAGCGCTTTGACCATTTCGTCCACTTCTTGCTGCGTATGCAGCCCGCCGCGCTCGTAGGCCATCAGCCGCCAGCAGTCGGCGTACTCGAGCCCCGTCTCCTTCAGACCTTTTTCCAGGATGGTGACGAGAATTTCCGCCTTGCGGTGTTCTTCGTGGCGGAGTTCCTGGGCCCCCATCGACCAGTTGACGTACATCTTCTCGCGGCGCCCCTTCAGGGCCTGGCCGTACGCGACCGGTTCCATCGCCCCGGCGAAGTCCACGGAGTTGATGCCGTGCTCGATGCAGGCGCTGACGACGTCGGCGCGGTTCTTGGCGAAGGCGGTCATGTCGCGATCGCTGGCTTCACCCATGGTCTCGCACCCGGCAAACGCCGCTTCCGAGCGGATGATCTTGTCGACGCGCTTCCAGTGCCCTCCCAAGGCGACCGCCGAGATCCACAACCCGGTCTTCCCGAGCCGGCGATATTCCATTTCCGGGTTGTAGCTGCGCGTCTTCGCGATCTCCGCTTGCTGGGCGTCGGCCGCGGCGAGTTCCTGGGCTGAGGCCGTTGCCCCCGGCAGTGCGGGCAAGGCGGCCACGGCCGCCGAGGTGCTTGCCACTCGACCGATGAATTGCCGGCGTGAAACATGGGCGAAGTCGTGTTGCGACATATCAACCTCACATCGAAGGAGCACGTTGGAGGGGGGGCGGCACTTCATTCCACGCAGGCTCTATAGTGAACAGTCGCCGCATGTCTGTCCAGACCAGGGCCCGGCTGCAATCCGCCGGCACTAATGCTGAGGTCTTTTTGCCGCCAGCACGAGCTCAAGAAGCGAGAAAGGACTCACGGCCCTTTGCCGTAAGTCCTTTTCCACTCAGAAGTACCGGAGGTGGGAGTTGAACCCACACTGCCTTGCGGCAACTGGATTTTGAGTCCAGCGCGTCTGCCATTCCGCCACTCCGGCAGGCGTTGCGGCGTAAGGGTTTACGTCGCGGCCATCTTGCTCTCGTGGGCGACTGTGGGCATTTTGTGACCAACTCGCCGCCCGTCGCTCGGGAATTGTACCACGTGATCAGGGCCGCTGGAACCAGAACCGTAGGACAGGCAGCCCACGGCCTGGCGCTTCGTGCCGCTGCGGATCTTGGCGTAGAGGTTCATCGTCATTGCCAAGGTTCGGTGCCCAAGCAGCTCTTGCACCGTCTTGGGGTCGGCCCCGTTCTCGATCAGGTTGGTGGCAAACGTCCGCCGGAAGCTATGTACGTCAACGTGGTCGATCTCCCGCCCCTCGGGATCGACACTCCGGGCCTGGATGTCCGCCAGCTTGCAGCATCGCATGAACGCATACCAGAGCCCGCTGCCGTGCGTCAGGGGCGTGTTTTGCGTCGTGACGAATACATGCTCCCGGGTGAACTTCCGTTGCACCACTGCGGTGATCTCCGGCCGCCGGCCGGTGCCAGGCCGCCGCAGTTCCCGTTCGGCCTCCGCCTTCACGAGGATATCCCACAAGCCGGCCTCGATCGGGATCCGCCGGCTATGGTGGTTCTTGGCCACGCCGCGGCTAATGACGATCTCCCGGGCCTCCCAGTCGACATCGGCAAACGTCAGGCTGGCCAGCTCGTTCTTGCGCATGCCGGTCACGAGGAACGCATACCAGACGTCCCGCCACTGCGGCGGGCTCTTGTCCAGCAGCCGCTTAACCTCGTCGCGCTCGAGGGGGCGGCCTTCCTTCGGCCGGTCGTGACGCAACGGCTTCAGGCCAGCCAGGGGATTCGATCCGATCAGCCGGGCCGGGCTTACCGCCCAGCGCAGCATCGTCCCCAGGGCCTGCACGTCCATGTTGACGGTTCGGGGCGTGACTCCGTCACTCAGCCGCTTCTGGCGGTAGGCGAGAACCGCAGCCATCGTGATATGGGATACCCGCTTCGGCATGGCGGGCAGGATCGCGTCGAAACTGTACTCGTAACGCTGAACCGTGCCCGGCTTCAATGTCTGCCGGGCGTGCTGAAGGTACTGCTTCCGCAGATCCTCGACCGCGAAGTCATTGTCCAGCAGCCCGTAATCGGCCCGCTCGGTTCGCGCCCGCAACTCGATCAGGAGTTGCCTGGCGGTCTTGAAGTTCTTGGAGAGGCTCTTGCGGAAGCGCCGGCCGCCGGCCCGGAAGTCGGCCCAGTATGTCGCGCCTCGCTTTACCATCCCCTCGGGCAGTTCACTCTCTTTTGGCATTGTCGCTTCTCCAGGTAAGACCCCGCCGGCCTGGTCGACCGGCGGGGCGTTGGTCACATGCTCACGCGCGGATCCGCTCCGCCAGGTCGGCCGCGGGTCGCACCACCTGATAGCTCGTGACTACCGCGCGGTGGCAGCGACAGCCCGGGGTGTTGAATGAAGCGGCAAACCGCTCCGCCCGCTCGGGCTCGACGCAGACAAGGGCTTCCTCGCGCCCCTCCGTGCCATCGATCCAGACGTCAGACCGCGTAACAACCAGCTCGGGCTCCTCCTCCGGGTCGTCCTCCGGCTCCTCGGCCTCCACTTCGATCGGCGCGCCCACGAGCCGCACGCGTCCGGACTCGCAGAAGAGCACCGCCCGCCGATCGTCGAGACTACCGGGGGCCGGGCGGTTGTAGGCTCGGCTATAACTCTCCGCCTCGCCGCGGCTGAGACCATGGCGGGCCAGCCTGAACTCGGGCAGGATGACCACGGAGAACGTCTCTCGCTCGGCTTGGAGCACAAGGCCCGGGGTGGGTTCCGCCGCGGGCAGGGCCACGGCCGCCGCTCCGGCCTTCAGGAACTCACGACGTGACGAACCGCTGGCGATAGAACGCTGAGACATGGGGAACTCCCTTCTGCGCGCCCGGTCCGTAGGATCCGTGGACGCGCAAGAAAGACCGCGGGCCCGACCACCCGTTGCAAAGCAGCCCGGAAGAGCTGCCCGGTCTGCCGTCGCTCCCCGCCTGCGCGGATCAGTGCTTCAGCAGATCGACGAATGGTCGGGCCCACAGTCTGGCACATGAGCAGAATCTTCCGGTGTAGGGTTTGCAGCCCTTGGCGGGTCGGTGCCGAGTGACCCACCGAGAACCAGCATACCACGGCGCTGGGAGGTGTCAACGGGCTCACCCGTCGGCTTGCCCAGCTTCACAAAGACCAACAAGGGCCCTGGCAGCCCCGCTGACGCCCTCCTCGGCTCGGGACGGCTCGGCAGTCGCCCCGCTAGCTTTGCTCGCGTCCCTGGCGGTCCTGTGCGATGGGCGGAAGATCTCCGGCGGCTTCCGCAGCGCCACCTTGAGCGGCCCGCGGTCCAGGTCGATCGTCAGCGGCGGTCGGGGGAAGATGATCATCGCGTCTGCTTCCCCCGTTTCGTCATCCGGCCGCCAGCCGCCGGCGGACACGCGATCCGGTACCGCAACTTGCGATCGGTCACCAACTGGTTGATTTCGTCCGCCGCCACGGCCAACCGACGAAACGCCTCGTCGCGCCGCTCCGGCTCCGCCATCAGTGCCAGGTCGATGGCGGTCTTCCTCGCGAGCCGTACAGCTTCGACTAGTTCGTCGATTGTGGTCATGCGGTTGGAATCCCTTGGCCTCCGTCCCTCTCCTCTCGCATGATGTCCGCGATTTCTCCCAGCAGTCCCGCAGTATCGGCGGTGTTCTTCTCCACCGCGTCGAGGCCTTTCTCCTGTTGAGACTTCTGCATGGCTGAGACGATTGCGGAGTAGGCGTCGGCCGACCCTTTCTCTAGCGCTGCCACTCCGGGTACGGGCTCGTCTTTGGTCGGCTTCTGGGCCAACTTCAGGTATGCCTCGGTGGCGCGGAATAGCCCGTCCTGGCTGATCTTGCCGGCATCGTAAAGCGTCTGCAGCTCGTCGAGCTTCTTCCGGATCTCCGCCGACGGGCTCAGGGCGTCAAACTGCTCCGCGACTGCCCGCCGCCTTGTCTCCTGGTCGATCGATCCCGCCGCAAACATGTTCTCAGCCTCACGGAGTTTCTCCATGGCAGCCTCCACGGGAGTGGCAAGACGGTCTCGCATGGCCTCCCCCGCCTCAGTGAGTTTCGCCTGCTCCTGCATCTCGTGGAGTTGCCGGTACAGGTCCAAGACCTTTTGGATCTCCTCCGGCGTCCCGCCGAGCTGCTTCATTTCGAACGCCGCCCGTTGTGGGTCGGTCATGCCGAAGGTATCGAGGGCCTCTTGTGCGGCCGCCAGCATGTCCTGCTGAGACTGCTCTCGCTTCTCGGTCAGCGCGGCGGCTTGTTTCGCAGCCGCCTTGGCAGCGCTGGCCTGCTGATCGTCGAGTACCTTCTTTGCCTTCGCTGCCTCCGCGGCGGTGATCCCCAGGGCGTCACGTACCGCGAGGAGCTGCACTTGCAGGAGGGCCATGTTGTCGGCCGCGTTGCCGGTGCCGAGCTGCAATCGCTCGATCGCGTCGTAAGCGATCCGCACGGCTGACGCGACCTCCTCGAGCTTGTCCTTCGGCAGTTTCAATCGCAGGTCCTGCATGCTCTCGTAAATCGTGTTGCGTGCGGCTCGTAGCTGCTTGGCGCCGACGTTGGGCCCCGCGTCGACCAGGGATTGCAGGATGTCTTGAACCGGCATCGTCTTGGGATTGACGATCGGCGGCGTATCGACACCGCCGCCGGTCAGGAAGGTGATCGCGTCGGCCACCTCTTTGATCGCCGGCGCGAGGCCCACCGCCATGCTTCGCGCCGCTACGCTGGCCCGCTCCTGCATCTTGGTCAGGGCGTCGTTTGCCGCTTCGATGCCCTTCGCGTCCATGTCGGAGACAGCCAGGCCCAGCCGCTCCACTTCAGCCGCCGCGGCCTGCAATCCGGCCGCCCCGCCCTCAAACATGCTGAGCATCCCGGCGCCCGACTTGCCGAACAGGTCCATTGCGATCTCAGCCTTTTCGGCCGCGTCGTCAACGCGATTGATGGCGGAGGCAATCTGCTGCATCATTTCGTTCACCGGCATGGCCTTGAGGCTCGCCGCGCTAAGCCCAAGGCGTTCGAAGACGTCCGCCTGGCTCCCGCCGCGGGACGCCTCGGAGACGAGTTTCAAGAGCTTCTGCATTCCGGTCGTCAGCTGGTCGACCGCCACGCCGGAGAGGTTCGCGGCATGCTGCAGCCCGATGAACTCCCGCGCGCTGATGCCGAGACGGCGCGAGGCTTTCGACAATTCGTCGATCTGGTCCATCTGGTCTTTGATCGCGGAAACAGCACGGTTTGCTGCTATCGCCGTTCCGATGCCAGCTACCGCAGCCTTGAGCCCGCCGAGTTTGCCGCCGATCGCCTGCATGCGGGCGGAAAAGCCGGCCACCTCGGCACCGGTCCGCTTCGCGCTGCCGGAGAGTGACACGAGATCGGCTTGGGCGCCGCGGATCCCGCGGGAGAATGCGCCCGTCTGTGCGCTTAGGGTGATTACCAAGTCGCCGATCGCTGACATTGAAGCATCCTTTCCGTGGATCTTGAAAAAGCCCGGCCGCCGGTTCAACACGACGGCCAGGCCCAATTGAGGACTTGATGATCAGAAGCGGAGGCTCACGGTCATGCTCTTATCGCTGGCGTCTCCTGCGGCGCTGTTGACCGCTCTGACGCGAACATGCCGCTCACACCCGGTCGGGATTCGCCACCGGTACGTTTGTGCCGCCGCGCCAGCGCCGCCGGCTCCGGTCTGAACGATGACATCCGCGGCAACCACGGTCGGCGAACCGAAGGCCGCATCATCGTCGGTCTGGATCGAGTATTTCATCGTGGCCGCGTCGGCCAGATCGCCCACCACTAGCGCGGGCGCCTCGACAACAAGTTCGCAGTCAGCCAAGCGGGCGCCGCGTCCGCTGAGCGCTCCGAGGTCAATCCCGTCGCTGTAGACCGTATTCGCGCCATTCGGCAGCGCGGCGGTCTTGACGAGCGAAGCATCCTTGACATTGAAACCGGTACGTTCCATGGCAATCCTCTCCAAAAGAAACAGGGTGAAAATGCCCGGCCGGCATCGCACGGTGCCGGCCAGGCTGTCGACGAAACCACCGTGGTTACTCGCCACTCACGGTTGGGCGACCCCTGCGGCTATCGAGCCGCTGCGGCCAGGGCGGGCCGGGCATGCCTAGTTTGATCCCAACAGTTTCATGGCTTTCTCGTACAGCGTCCGCTGCTTCTCCCGCGCCGCGTCAAGCTGCAGCTCGCCAATGGTCGGCGACGGCACGGGCGCGGCTTGCAGGGACTCCACTCGCCGCTTCTCTTTGGCCAGCTCGGCGCGGTACCGTTTCGCCTCCGACGCGACCTGAGGCAGGATCGACGCGTTTTGGCGCAGAGGCTCCTGAACGGTGAAGCCTTCGGCGTCGCAGACCTTTCTGAACGCCTCCTGCCAGACGTGATCGGTTTGCTTCATTGCCGCCGGGAATGGCCGGTCGGGCGACAGGTTGTAAGCCTTCATCGCGCCCGCTTCGTATTTCAACAACTCCTCCCGGGCCTTCTGCTTCGCCGCCTCGCCTGCGATCTGCACCGCTTGGTAGAAGACGGTGATCCGCTCCCGGACCGCAACTTCCGCATCGTAGGCCGCCGCGATCGCCGCGAACAGCGCCGTGCGGTCGACGCCCTTGTTGCTTTGCCAGACGGCGTTGATCTCGTCGGACTCCCGATCGGCCTTTGCGCGAAGCTTGTGAACCGCTCCGACTGCCTCATTGATCGATTTCGCCTCCGCCTCCAACGGCTTGTTGGGGGTAGCGAGGGGCACGCCGACATTGTCAAGTCCAATCCAGTTCAAACTCATCTGAGGATCCTCTGTGAAAACGTGATGGTGAAAAGCAGGACGCGGGGACCGGGGGAGGATTACTTGCGGAACGCCTTCGGCGTCGCCGGCTTCGCCATGCGGAGCGACAGGGCATAGGCCGCCTGTCCGGCGGTCAATCCGGTCTTGGCCTGGTAGCGGAAGCGGATGGCCTCTTGGCGCTTGGCGGCCAGCTCGGCAACCTGGCTGTCCGTCAACTCGGGCACGGCCTGCTTGGCGACCGGCTTCGGCGAGGGCTTCGGCGCCGGCCTGGCGGACTGCTTCGCCTGCTGCTTCACCGGCGCGGCCACGGTCGCGGTCTTCGGTACGTCCAGCGTCCGCTGGCCACGCCAGGCCCCGCCGAATAGTCCGCTCTGCGGATTCAACCGCATGACCGTCCGCCTGGTCGCATCGCTGCGGCTGTTCAATCGTTGGTACTTGCTCACAAACACTCCTTTGCGGCTCAGCCGCGTTCAGGTTTTCCGGCCGCGTCGTGCTGCCGGTCGTTTCCGTTTCAAGCCGTCGTATCGCTTCCAGCCGGCCCGGGTAATGCCGATCTCCCGGCGGTCGCGGATGACCAGGCCGTCGGCTTCAAGCTGCCGGATGGCCTGCTGATGGCGGATCCGCTCGCTTGGCGTCAGGTCATGGCCGGCAAACCGCCGAAGGTCACACGGCGCCCAGGCCGCGGCCTCCTGATCATGCTCGAGGTCCTGCTTGCGGGCCGACCAGTCCAGGTAATCCATGCCGCTCTTGGCGGTGTGCCGCTCGCCGTGCGCGGCAATCGCTCGCTGGGTCTCCGCGATCGCGGCCATGATGATGTCACCGATCGCGGTCAGAAGCTGGTCAGGGTCGACGATGATCGTTTTCTTAGGCGGCATGTTCGTTTGTTCGTTCGCCAGGACTGAGTGTGTTGCCGTCGAGTAGGGCCGACGCGGTTCCCGGCCCAAAGTCGCCAGGAGGACCCGTAGGGGGGGCCGGCTCCGGCGCTTCGAACTCCTCGCACGAGTCGCTCGTGATCTCCGGCTTGTGGAGCCGCGGGCCAATCCATCGCTGCCGGCCGCAAGGGCTGGGATGCCCCTGGCGTTCCATAGCCTGGTCGAGGTGGGCGCAGCTTCGGCAGAAGGGAGAACGTCCGGGGTTCATTGCGCTGCCTTTCGGTAAGAGGGCCAGGCGCACATGATCGTCAGCGCGCCGTCAATCAACCGGTCGACGATGGCCGTGCCGAGCTTCGTGTCTGCCTCGGCGCGGTTCGCCACGTTCAGAGTCACCCAGGTTGCCCGCTTCTGGCGCCACCGTTCATCGAGGATCTGGAAGAGGCAATCCGACTGGAACGGCGTCAGAACACCGGCTGCGACAACCGGGTCTGATATCACCAGGACCGATGGCCTGGTGTACCGTTCCAGCTCTTGACCCTCGCTTGTGTCGCGTCGATCCATCGTGCCACGGATCGCGGCATAGAGCATCGGGCCCGAAGTCCATTGGATTCCCATGCCGTTCTGCATGGTCACGTTGAACAGGCTCGACAGCAGATGATCCTTGCCCGTGCCGGTCGGCCCGCTGATGACGATGTTGACACCGTCGCGGATGTTCTCCACCAAGCGGGAGCGGTACTGCCGGAGTTGATCCACTGCCTTCCGCTGCGCATCGGTGGTGGCCTCGAAGTTCTCCAGCGTACAGGCCCGATGCCGCGGTCCGATCCGCTTCCAGAAATTGTTCAGGCGCTCAAGCGTATTCCGCGCGACGTGCTCGCGTTCAGGCAGTGGCGCCGACTGAACCACTGGCCAGTCTGGAAGCACCGGCTTGGCGTCAGGGGTGCGGTTCAAGATCGCGGCTTGCTTCGGCTTGCCGGTTTCGGGGTTGAACCGCTTTTCAAGGCGGCACCGAGCTTCCGTCCAAAGGGAATCCATTACCGTGCTCCGAGAGAGGAATAGGCGGCTGTCTCGTCGTACGTCGAGCCGGCCGACGCCTGCCGGGGTTTGCCGTTTGTCTCGCCGCCTTGCTGCCATGCTGACGGGTCGTCGTCGAATCGATCCTGATTCAGCCACGTTGACGCATTGGGGCAATACCGGCCGGCCTGACCTTTGGGCGTGAGCGCGAAGGCTTTGGCGCGGTCCACAAGCTTTGCCTTCGCGGCCACGACGTCGCCGCTGTCCTGCTCGGCTATCCGGTGTACCGCGTCCTGGTAGGCTTTCCAGGCTGCCCGCTTGGCTTCCTTCTTGGGGTAGGCTGTCCACCACGCATCGAAGTCAACCGAATAGACCGATTCGTCTCTGCGCGCGCGCTTGAGAGCGGGAGCGGGAGCGGGAGCGGGAGCGGGAGCGGGAGCGGGAGCGGGAGCGGGAGTTGCGCCGTTTGCTTCCGTTTGCTTGCCGTTTGCTTGCTCTGATAAGCAAGTGTCTGCCGTTTGCTTCCGTTTGCTTCCGCCTTTTCGACCGGCCTCGGCCCTCAGTTCCGATAGCGTAACGCCTCGGGCTTGCCGCTCAATTTCGCGTCGCATCCGCCGCTGCACGTAATCGGGCGCGTGATCGTACAAATCATGGATTTGGTAAACGGTCGGATCGTCGGCGCTCGGCTCGATAAAGCCCGCGCGCCACTTGCCGCCGCAATCGAGCAACGCTTCGCAGAGCTTACCAGGTTCGCCGGGGTACTCGCACGAGGCTTCGACCGCTTCACAGTCCCCAATGAGTGGATCCCCGGCTTCGTATGACGTTTCCCAGAGCAATTCGAGGTACCCGCGCACGTGCGGCCGCGGCTCGTTCAGTAGGCGGCAGAGAAGCCGAAACTTCGGATGTTTGTCGAGACCCGGCCGCGCCATCAATCGGCCTCCGTGCTTACGCCAAGCGCGTCATGCAACCGGCCCGCTTCCTTGCTGGCAACCGTCATGCGCGGCACCTCCCACGGCTGTGGGTCGGTTGCCGAGTCGATCCTAGAATCAGGCGATCGAGCTCGTCGCGGTCAATCAGGATCTTGCCGGCCATCGGCCGCAGGGCCGTCAGGTCGCCGCGTTCGATCAGTCGCCGGATGCTGTCGTCAGATAGGCTTGAGTAGGCCGCAGCCTCCGCCACGGACAAGAACCGCCGGGGCGGGCCGGATCGCTCGAGGAGTGCGTCGAGCTTGTTGAGAATTGCTTGGAGGTGATCCGTCACCTGGAGACCTCCCGCCGGCGCGTCCCGTTCTCATCGCGCAGCGTTGCCCGCAACAGAGAGCGGATAATGCGGGCCTCCCGATCGAGTTGAGCCAGTCGATCTCGCAACTCTTCAGGAGTAAGCCGCCGGGCGGCCTCGGATAGCTGCTGAATCGTGTCCATGCCCGAATCGTAGACGGGCACAGGGCAGCAGTATGCAGCGCCAATGCAGCGCCTTTGCGCGCTAGGTTGGCGCTAGGTCGGCGTAGTACCCGGCGCCTCGCTTATTGCGGACTCCCCGCTTCGCTTTCAGCGCGGGGATAATGTGGCTTGTCAGGGTCGACTGCTCCATGCCGGTTTCCCTGCAGATTTCGTCGCCCTGGATCGGCCCCCGCTCGCATATCAGTCTGTAGACTTTCTCTTCGGTGTCCGAAAGCGGCTCCTTTCGCTGTCTGCCATCGACATCGGGGGCGCTCAAAGATCTAGCCAGCGCTCGCAGTCGGGAGACCAGGCCCATAGCCGAGTACACCGCTGCCTTCCTGCCTTCGACCAGAGTCGGGTTCTGCAACAGCCCCGTTGGCGGCCACAGGTCCCACTCGTTGCCGATCTCTTCAAAGCGTTGCGCGACCATAGCGCGGCACAATTCGCAAGATGTGACGAGCGCGGAGCAATCCCATCCCTGCCGCTCAATGGCCGCGTTCGCCATCGCTTCAGCCTGGACGTGCCACGCGAAGAGGATGGCCTCGGCTTCACAGAGTTCCCGGCTGCGCCAGACGAATCCGGGGTAATGCTCGAGAAACCACAGGCAGCGTAGCAAGTCGCCCGGTGAGAACGTGGGGAGGATGCCGTCTGCCCCCGGCATTAGCCGAGCGAAAAACTGAGCCCATTCCTCTGGCCACCGCGGGCCCGGGGGAGTGCATATGTCGCACAGATCCATAGAGGCTCCTTCCTTGGGCCGGGCCGCCCGGGCTGGCTTCGTGGAAGGAAGGAGAGACCACGAGAACCGGCCCGGGCACTTCGGGCCGCGCGGTAGCGAGCCGCGCGACCACCCGGACGGGCTCATTCTAGCGGCGTGCGACAGTTCCTTCAAACGGCGTGACAATGGCGCCAAAACGCTGTGGGCATTTTGTGACCAAACCGGCCCCAAAAGAGCGGAAAACACCGGATTTGGTCACAGGACACGCGAAACAGGCGCAAAACAGAAGCCCCGTCAACGTCAGCACTTACGACGTCAACGGGGCTTGGTGGTTGGGGTGTTTACTAGAGTTTTGAGTCCAGCGCGTCTGCCATTCCGCCACTCCGGCAGGCATTGCCGCTTACATCCGTGACAGGACGAGAAAGCGACAGGCGAGGAAGGCCTGGCTGGAGCGCCGGCCCACCCGGACGGTACGCCTATTGTAGCACGTCGATCGCGGCCCGCACAGCACGGTTGGCGTGCCGCACTGTGCGACCCGCTGGACGGGTCTGCCGCGGCGCAGGTAGGCTCTATCGGGTAGATCCCGGACAAGGCGGAGCGAGCGATGAGCGACGGACGGTCGAGCGGGCCGCGGGAGATACCCTCGCCCCAGGCGTTGGTAGGTGCGGCGGTGGTATTCGAAGGCGGGATGGGGCTGCTGGCCGCCGTGCTGGCGTGGTGGGCGGAGATTCCGTTGGGCTCGCAGATTGTCTGGAGCCCGGCGGCACTGGCGTGGGGAATGGCGGGGGCGGTGCCGCTGGTGGGCGTCCTGGCGGTCTTTCTTTGGGCGCATTGGCGACCACTGGCGCGACTGCGGCAACTAACCGACGAGTACCTGGTGCCACTTTTCCGCGACTGCCGGCTGCTTGAACTGGCGGTGATCGCCCTGCTGGCTGGGGTGGGAGAGGAACTGTTGTTCCGCGGCGTCGTGCTCCAGTCGATTGCCGGGGCGGTTGGCCCCGCACGGGGCGTCTGGGTCGGGCTGGCCGCCAGTAGCATTATTTTTGGTGCCGCGCACCTGATCACCCCGGCGTACGGACTGCTGGCCGGACTGATCGGGTTTTACCTGGGGGGCCTGTGGCTGGCGACGGGCACGCTCACGGTTCCCATCGTCGCGCACGCAATGTATGATTTCGTGGCGCTGGTATATCTGGCGAAGATCCGCGCGCGCCGACTGGGCCTCGTCGAGCAGGGAAGATCGCACTAGAACCAGCCCGGCGACAGGCAAGACGAGGCCGAAGCCAGGAATCGTCGCAGCATGCCCTTTTTCTCCAGCGGACATCATTGAGCGATGGCGGCCAAGCGAAAATCCACCTCGCCCCGCATCAAACGTTTCGGCTTCGCGGCGGGCACGATCCTGGCCGACAAATACGAAGTGGTCGCCCAACTCGGCCGTGGCTGGGAGGGCGAGGTGTACATGCTGCGCGAGACGGCCACCGGGATCGAGCGGGCCGGAAAGATCTTCTTCCCCCAGCGCAATCCGCGCAACCGGATCATCAACTTTTACGCCCGGAAGCTCCACAAGCTGCGCCACTGCCACATCCTGATCCAGTACCACACTCAGGAGACGGTGGACTATCGCGGTTTGCCGGTGCGGCTGCTGGTGTCGGAGTACGTCGAAGGGGAACTGCTCTCGTCGTTTCTCAAGCGGCAACCCGGCCGGCGGATCAGCGTCTTTCAGGGGCTGCATCTGCTCCACGCGCTGGCCGCGGGGATCGAGTGCGTACACAACCTGCACGAGTACCACGGCGACCTGCACGAAGACAACATCATCATCCGCCGCTACGGGCTGTCGTTCGACCTCAAGCTGGTCGACATGTTTCACTGGGGGCCGGTCAGCCCGGAAAACATTCATGAAGACGTCTTCAACCTCGTTTACCTTTTCTATAACGCCATTGGCGGGCCCAGGCACTACGCCAGACATCCGGCGGAAGTGAAGGCGATCGTCTGCGGGCTGAAGCGGTCGTTGATCCTGCGCAAGTTCCGCAACGCCGGGCAGTTGCGGCAGTACCTCGAGACGATGCAGTGGGAATGATTGGGCAGCGCGCTTTCCCCAGGGAAGGACGTGATCGAAACCGGCGGCAGCATTCGCTGTCAAGGCAGGTGCAGGGGGACTGGTCGCGATGCAGCCACAGCTCTGTGGCGGGGCCTGCCGGCTCTGCAGTTCAGGGTTTTCCCGATTACACGGGACGTCCGGTCAACGTAGTCTGAGCCGTCGGCCCCCGATTGTGCGGCCGATCGGAGCAGAACTGAGGAGTCCATGGAGATGCAGGACGAATCGATGGCCGATACCGGCCGCGGCAAGACGGATCTTGGCGACAAGGCCCCGTGGTGTGATTTGAATCAGATCGAGGCGGTTTACGACTCGGCGCACGTGGCGTTGTGCGTATTCGATGCCAACCTGCGATACGTCCGGGTTAACCGCCGCATGGCCGAGATCAATGGGATTCCCGCGGCCGAGCACCTGGGGCGGACGCCACGCGAGGTCGTGCCTGATCTGGCGCCGCAGGCCGAGGCCATTCTGAGACGGATTCTCGCCACAGGCCAACCGGTGCTGGACGTCGAGTTCAGCGGCACGACGAAAGGCCGACCCGGTGTCCTGCGCACGTGGATCGAGCAGTGGTTGCCGTTGCGCGACGCTGAAGGACGCGTGATCGGCGTCAGCGTGTCTGCCGAGGAGGTCACCAACCAGCGAGCGGCCGAACGGGCATTGCAGGAATCGGAGCTTTGCCACCGGCAGATGGTCGACTCGCTGCCGGTACTGGTATGGACCTGCCGCCCCGATGGTTATTGCGACTTCGTCAGCCGGCAGTGGGAGGATTACACGGGCGTCGCCGCGCATGATCAACTGGGCGACGGTTGGAGCGCGGTCCTGCATCCCGACGACCGCCAGCGGACGATCGACGCCTGGCGGACAGCAGTGGAGGGCCGGGGCGAGTACTGTCAGGAGTACCGCATCCGTCGGCACGATGGAGAGTATCACTGGTTCAAGACTCAGGGCCGGCCGATTCGCGACGCGGCCGGCCACATCACTCGCTGGTTCGGCACCTGCGCCGACATCCACGACCAGAAACTGGCCGAGGCGGGACTAAAATCGCTCAACGAGACGCTCGAGGAACGGGTCAGCCAGCGCGCGGCGGAAGCCGAGCAGAAGGCGGCCCAGTTGCGGATGCTGGCCCTGGAACTCACCCGGGCCGAGCAACGACAGCGCCGGCGCCTGGCCCAGATACTGCACGACCATCTGCAGCAACTCCTCGTCGGCGCGCGGATGAAACTGGGCCTGCTGGGCCGCCGGCTGCCGGACGAACGCCTGGCGCGATTCGTCAAAGACGTGGACCGATTGCTCGATGAATCGATTGCGGAGTCGCGATCGCTGACGGTCGAGTTGAGCCCGCCGATCCTGTACGATGCGGGCCTGACGGGCGGTCTGGAGTGGCTCGCGCGGCAGATGGGCCAGAAGCATCACCTTGCCGTCGAGGTTTGCGCCGACCCGCGGGCGGAACCGGCCGACGAAGGGCTCCGCGTGTTCTTGTTCCAGGCCGTGCGGGAACTGTTGTTCAACGTGGTGAAGCACGCCCGCGTGGATCGAGCCTGCGTTCGCAGCCAGGTCGTCGACGACCGCACGATCCGCATCGAAGTGGCCGACGATGGGAGCGGCTTCAAGGCCGCTGGCGAACAGCGCCGCCGACCGTTGGCCGGCGGCTTCGGGCTGTTCAGCATCGAGGAGCGGCTCAAACTCCTTGGCGGGCGACTGGAGGTGTCGAGCATCCCCGGCAAGGGGACGCACGTGGTGATGGAAGTGCCCGACGAGCAAGCCTTGATCGAAGCGATCGAGCCAGCCCTTTCACCGCCGCCGTCCACAGGGACCGGCCTGACTGGGCCGACGTCGCCGGCGGCAGCGCGGCGGCGCGTTCTCGTGGCCGACGACCATCCGATTGTACGCAAGGGATTGGCCGATCTGCTGCGCGAGCAGCCGGAAATCGAATTGGTCGGCGAGGCGCGCGACGGCGTGGAAGCGGTCGAAATGGCCCGGCAGCTTCAGCCCGATGTTGTCGTGATCGACGTCTGCATGCCGCGGCTGAACGGCATCGAGGCGACGCGCCGGCTGCTGGCCGAGCGGCCGAGCATGCGCGTGATCGGGCTCTCGATGCACCAGGAGGAGGACATGGCGCGGGCGATGCGCGAAGCGGGCGCGGTGGCCTACCTGTCGAAAGACACGCCCGCCGATGTCCTCATCCCGAGCATTCTCAATTCGCCGCCTGAATGATTGGCTGGATTCCCGCCTGCTCCTCCAGCGGCACTTCTGCCGACGGAGATACCTGTCGCGGAATGACCGGCAGAAGCACGCTCGACGCGTATTCCGTATCGTGCCGGATCGTCACCGTCCCTTCCGGCGGCGCCGAGTCGTACTGGTAGCTTGGCCCGCCATGGCGGGTGATGCCGATCGGATCGCCGCGGGGCGGGCGACAGATCACCAGCGCCAACCGATGGCCGGGGCGGAACACATGCCCCACGGCCGGGATCTCGATATGGTACTCGACCGGCGTGCGAGGCGGCACCGGTTCCGCCTGGTCGTGCGGATGAAAGGGACGCACCAGCAAACGACGGCCGCCGTCGGTGTCGACGAACTCCGACCGGCTCTCGTCGAGTTTGCGATGCGATGCCCGCAACAGGCCGCGCTGCAGGCCAAACACCTTGCCGCCGGGAGCCAGATCCGCCAGGAGCACGAAGAAATCGGTGTCAATCGACGATAATTCGGCCCACAAGTCGACCGCAACCGGCCCGCAGACGACCGTCGTCTCATCGAATTCGAACAGGTAGTGCACCCGCTCGTTCTCTTTCGGCGCGTCTCCCGTTCCCACCTGGTATATGTCGGGCGATTCGCTGACCGCGGGCGGTGCCGAATCCAGTCGATTGCCGGAGCGGAGGTAGAGGCGGGTCCATCGCGTGTCGGGCAAGGGGAACTCGCTGGCCAAGAGCGGCGGGCCGAACGATTGCGGCTGATTGCCCGGCGCGCGTGTCTCGAAGTAACACGCCACCCGTTTCTCGTCCTCAGGCAAAGACGCCTCGCGTTCGTCGAGCAGCCAGCGATCGAACCAGGCAACCGCATCGTCGTGCTTGAGCGGCATCGCGCCATGGTGGCCGTTGGAGAGGCATAGCCGCTTGGGAACTCCGGGGGCGATTCGCTTCCAGAGTTGCCAGCCGGTCGGTCCCGTCTGCTCGTCCTGCCACGTGTGGCCGATCAGGATCGGGGCGCGGATCTTCGCCGCGTGCGACGCCAGCGACTGCTCGCGGACCGCCGCAGTGTCGAATCGCTCGTGAAGCGACAGCCAGAGCATGTCATGCGCCAGGTCACGAGCGGGGCGCGCCGCGATGATCTCGCCTAACTCCACCTCGTCCATGCCGCGAATGAGGCGGGCAGCGGCATCGGAGCCAAACACGCCGTCGGGGCGGTAGAAATTGCTCAGCCACTCGATCGGGAAGCCGGAATTGCGGATGCCGCCGGGAAAAGCGATGCCGCGATAGAAGTCGTCGATCAGTCCGCTGACGCACACCGCCTTGAGCGACGGCGGATTGGTGGTTGCGGTGAGAAAGCCCATGAGCCCCGGCCACGAATGGCCGATGATCCCCACGCGGCCGTTGGACCACGATTGCCCGGCGATCCAGTTCTCGATGAGTTCATAGCCGTCTTGCCAGGAGCGCGGCAGCCAGGGACTGATTGCCCCGCCCGACGCGCCGGTGCCGCGAAGCGAAGCATTCACCGTCACGTAACGGCCGCCGAATCGTGCCGGGTCGAGCGGAACCGCCGCGCTGGGGTACCCGCAGATTGAGAGGATCGCCGGCCACTCTCGCGTGCGGTCGCCGCGATCGAACTCCGCGGGGTATGCCACGGCCAGTGCAATCCGCACGCCATCCGACATCGTGGCGAATGTGAACTCGTGCGGATAGTCGGGGCGTGCCGCCCGGGTGTTCTCGGCCTCCATCTTCCGCCGGTAGGTCT
Organism: Thermoguttaceae bacterium; assembly: GCA_040766885.1. Taxonomy (GTDB): domain Bacteria; phylum Planctomycetota; class Planctomycetia; order Pirellulales; family Thermoguttaceae; genus JAXGPP01. The sequence goes on from JAXGPP010000002.1 coordinate 477,819, forward strand.
CCGCTTCCTCGACGGTGAGGCGGCCATCGCGGTCGGCGTCGGCCTCCGGATACTCGCGAAGCCAGGCGGCCAACTGTTCGGGGCTGGCATGTGTGATCGGTTCGGCACGTCCGGCGTCGCCCCACGCGATAGCCAGTACCGCCAACATCAGCCGAAGGCCTCGGTTCACGGGAAAGTCTCCAAGAAGTAAGCCGGGTGGATGGGGCGGCAGCCGGCCGCCTGGCACAAATTCTACGCTGGGCAACTTGCGCGGCGAAGAGCGGACGGCAGGTGCCCACCGGCCGCCGCAACGGCGAAAACCCGCCCGGCTATTGCGATCACCGGCAGCGCCAGAATATGATGCCAGCGCTCTGGGGCGTCTCGCTGGCCATGGCAGAGCCGGGACGTTTGCTCCACGAGCGGTTGTGGCGGGACCTCTGACGCGGCGAAACGTACCGGGAGGAGAGTATCATGTGCAACGGCTGCAATCGTCGGCAGTTTCTGGGTAGTGCGATGGCTGGGGGCGCCCTGCTGGCCACCCATTTGGCGAGCGATGGCCTGTTTGCCGCCGAGGGGGCCGATTGGCCGGCGCCGGCCCCGGCGAAGATCTACAAGGTATACGCGGGACGCGCCGGCGATGCCTATCTGACCCGTCCGACGGAGGAGATCGATCGCTTCGAGAAGCATTTCGCGGACCTGCAGCAGAAGCTCGGCGACGTGCAGTTCGTCGGCGGTGATCTTGTGCCGCCGGCCAACGTGGACGAGGTCGCGGCGAAGCTGCCGCAGGCCGACGCACTGCTGATCGTCCACCTCTCCGGGCATGGCGGCGACGCTCCGGTGCTCAGCAAGCTGATCGACGTCGGCCTGCCCACGGGTTTGTTCTCGCAGCCTTTCAGTGGCCACGGGTGGATGTACTTTCCGCAGTGGCACAAGCAGGGCAAGAAGGTCGTACTCATGCCTTCCAGCGACTGGAACGAGCTGGGGAAGGTTGCCGCATTGATGCGCGTCCCGGCGCGAATGAAGCGGACCAAGATCCTCGCCGTCGGCGGCCCCCACGGCACGCCCGCGGCCTGCAAGGTGGAAGAAGTGAAGGCACGATTCGGCGCCGAACTGGTTCCGATCTCGAATGAAGTGGTCCTCGAGGCCTGCAACGCGGTCGATCCCAAAGCGGCGGAAGCCGAAGCCGAGGAGTACTGGATCAGCCAGGCCCAGCAGATCGTGGAGCCAAGCCGGGAGGAGATCATCGACTCAGCCCGCATGTTCCTGGGGGTCAGGAATCTCATGATCCGCGAGAACGCCCAGGCGATCACCAGCCGGCATTGCATGGGCACGCCGCGCGGGTGCCTGACGTTCAGCAAGCTCAACGACATGGGAATGGTGGGGGCGTGCGAAGGCGACATCGATTCGACCCTGACGATGCTGCTTTTCGCCTACGCGTTCCGCGTGCCCGGGTTCATCAGCGATCCGGTGATCGACACCGCCAAGAACGCCATGATCCATTTCCACTGCACTTCGGCCACCAAGATGGACGGGCCGCAGGGCAAGCGGCTTCCGTTCTCGATCCGGACCCAGACCGACAGCCGCGGCGGGGTGGCCCTGGAGGTCGAGAATCGCGTGGGCCAACCGATCACCTGCGCCAAGCTGGTGAATCTCGACACGATGCTGATCAACACCGGCAAGATCATCGAAACGAGCAAGAGTCCGCTCGCCTGCCGCACCCAGTTCACGCAGAGTGTCGGCGACGCGAAGCGGCTGTTCCTCAACTGGGGCGAAGATGTGATCGACGCCGACGTGATGACGCTCTTGCACCGAGCCGTGTTCTATGGCGACTACATGGAGCCGATTCGCACGCTCGGCGATCTGATGGGCTTCAAGGTTATCGAAGAAGGAGGGGTGGCGTAACGCTCGCTAAGGAACTGCCCGCACCGGCAGAGGAGCGAATCCTGGTTTGTGTGCCGAGCGCGGGACGGTGGATCACGGAGATGGAGCGTGCCTCACCGCCGCCGCAATGAAAGGACCGAAGACATGAATCGTTCGTGGGCCATCCCCCATTTCTTATCGACGGCCGTATGCCTGCTGGTGCTGGTGGCGACGCACAACCTGGATGCCGCCGAGGCGTCGCAGCGCGTGCTGATCGTCACCGGTGAGGATTACCCCGGGCACAAATGGCAGCAGACCACGCCGGCGCTTAAAGCGCAGTTGGAGGAAGACTCTCGACTGGCGGTCGAAGTGCTCGATGACTTGAAGCGGCTGCCAGCGGCAGATCTCTCGAAGTACGATGTGGTGGTCGTGCATTTCAAGAACTACGACCCGGCCGTGCCCGGACCGGAGGGCCAGAAAAAGCTCGCCGACTTCGTGGCAGCGGGGGGCGGCATGGTGCTGGTCCACTTCGCTTGCGGAGCATTCCAGGAATGGCCCGAGTTCGTCAAGCTCGCCGGCCGAGTGTGGGATCCGAAAATGCGGGCCCACGATCCTCACGGGTCCTTCCGGGTGGAGATCGTCGATCACGAGCACCCGATCACCAAGGGCATGGAGGCTTTCGAGATCACCGACGAACTCTACACGTGCCTGGCCGGTGATACGCCCGTCAAAGTTCTCGCCACAGCCATCTCAAAGGTGGATCAGAAGCCGTACGCCATGGCATTTGTGCTCGAGTATGGCAAAGGTCGCGTGTTCCACTGTCCTTTGGGGCACGACGTGGTCGCGTTTGAGAACCCCGGGGCCGGTGAACTGTTCCGCCGCGGCACCGCTTGGGTCGCAGGCCTGGAGCCGTAGCGGATGGCGTTCTCGCGCGGAGCACGGGAACAAGAAGAAGAACGATGGCGGGGTATGAGAGAAACGATGCGAGAATTGGAGACCATGATGCGCCGATTGACTGTTGCCGTGTTTTGTCTTGCCGTCGCCGCCAGCGCCGGAGCCGCGATCGCCCAGGCCCCGGCCGCCAAAGATGACGGCTATCGCGGCATCTGGTTCACGCTCGGTCAGAAATGCGAGTACGGCGACAAGTACTCGGGCGGGCTGGGGACCTACACGGCCAAGCATGTTCCGCTGGCGGTGTACTCGGCAGAGGCCAAGAAGACGTTTTTTGTCTATGGCGGCGCGAAGGAGGGGCAACGCCACCTGCTGGCCATGGTCTCCTATTACGACCACGAGCGGGGCGTGGTGCCGCGGCCAACGATCGTGCACGACAAGCAAGGCGTCAACGATCCGCACGACAACCCGAGCATCGCGATCGACGAGCAGGGGCACATCTGGGTGTTCGTCAGCGGCCGTGGTCGCGTTCGCCCGGGCTTCAAGTATCGCAGCGTGAAGCCCTACGATATCGACGCTTTCGAGCTGGTTGCCACCGACGAATTCACCTACCCGCAGCCATGGTGGATCGAGGGCAAAGGCTTCCTGTTGCTGTTTACCAAGTACACCAAGGGACGCGAACTCTACTTCAGCCGCAGCGACGACGGCCGGACGTGGTCGCCGGCGGAGAAGCTCGCCGGCATGGGAGGCCACTACCAGGTGAGCAACCAGCGAAAGGGCCGGGTGATCACGGCCTTCAACTGGCATCCCAAGGGGAACGTCGACCAGCGGACGAATCTCTACTTCGCCCAGACTGAAGACCTCGGCCAGACGTGGCAGACGGTCGACGGCAAGCCGCTTGAACTGCCGCTGGCCGACACGCACTGCCCGGCCCTGGTGCGCGATTTCCAGGCCGAAGGCCGGATGGTGTACGTCAAAGACATTCAATTCGACGAGCAGGGAAACCCGGTGGTGCTCGTGGTGACCTCCGCCTCGTACGAGCCGGGGCCGAAAGGCGATCCGCGGATCTGGACGATCATTCATTGGAAGGATGAACGCTGGCAGTTCCACGAGGTTACCCGCTCGGACCACAATTACGACATGGGATCGCTATACATCGAGCCGAACGAACAGTGGCGAATCATCGCGCCTACCGAAACCGGTCCGCAGAAGTGGGGAACGGGCGGAGAGATGGCTGCGTGGATCAGCCGCGATCAGGGCGCGTCGTGGCAGAAGGCTCGCGATATCACGCAGGCCAGTCCGCTCAACCACGCCTACGCCCGGCGTCCAGTCGATGCAGTGCCCGACTTCTACGCCTTCTGGGCCGATGGTAATCCCGACGAGTTCTCGCCCTCGCGGCTTTACTTCTGCAACCGGGAAGGAGACCGGGTGTGGCGCCTGCCGTACGACATGCCCGGCGAGACGGCGCGCCCGGAACCGGTCGATCCGTAGCGGCCCTCGCTGGCACCCGGGGGGAGTAAATCTTCAATGCCGATTGAGGTATTTCACGCTCCATAACCACACCGATGACGGGCGTGCGGAGGACGTTTCGTCATCGTTTTGTGGAATTCCCACCCCACGGGCGACTGTCGATAACCGTGTCACGACGTTATCCTGGTATGTCTGGCGCCTCTTCTCAGGGCGCGCAGCAAGAAGGCCGCCGACCGGAGGCGTTGATGCGTGACCAGGAGAAATCCAAGGAGCAACTTACCCGCGAGTTGGTCGAGGCGCGGGCGCGGATTGCCGCCTTGGAGTCGGCCCAGCGCGCTGACCGACAGGAATCGAAGGCGGCCGAGCCATTCGCCCGTTTGCAGCGCGATCTGGCCGTCGCGCTGAATGCATCGCTTCATCTCGATGCGGCGATCAACGCCCTTCTCGACTCAGTGACGCGGATGCCGGGATTCGAGGGCGCCGCTTTCTATCTGGTTGCGGAGGACGGCGGACTGGAGTTGGCCGGCAGCCGAGGCCTTTCCGCGAGCTTCATGGCGACGGCGCAGCGTTTCGAGGCGCGTACGTCGCAGGTGCTGCAAGTCATGGCCGGCGCGCCGCTCTACACGCACCGCGATCAACTGCCCCCCGACCGCGTCGTGCTGTGCCGCCAGGAGGGCCTGCGGGCGGTGGCCGTACTGCCGATTCATCACGAGGGCCGCCCGGTGGCCTGCTTGACGGTGGCATCGCGGAGCCTCGACGAGGTGCCGACCGCCACTCGCGATTCGCTGGAAGCCCTCTCGGTTCAGGCCGGCGCCGCGATCGCCCGGCTCACCGCCGAACAGGCGGTGAGGGAGAACGAAGAACGGATGCGGGTCGGGCTGGAGGGGTCCAACGTCGGACTATGGGACTGGAACCTGACGAGCAACCAGGTAACCTTCGTTCGACATTGGGCCGAATTGCTCGGTTACCCGGCCGAAGAGATGGAGCCGCATCCGTCCGTGTGGCGGCGGCATGTTCATCCTGACGACCGCGGGGCCGTTCGGCGGGCAATTAAGGACCATCTTGCCGGCCGTTCGCCGCTCTACGAGAACATCCACCGCCTGCGTTCCAAGTCGGGCGAATGGCGCTGGATTCTCGCTCGCGGCAAGGTCGTTCGCCGCGACCGCCAGGGAAAGCCGCTCCGCATGGTCGGGATGTTCATGGATGTGACCGCTTATCATCAGGCCGAGGAAGCCCTGCGGCTCCGCGGCGAAGTGATCAACAATATGGCCGAGGGTGTGGCCATAGCCGCGGCTGGCGACCGGCAGATCATTTACACCAACCCCACCTGCGATGCGATGTTCGGCTATGCCCCCGGCGATCTGACCGGCAGGGAGCTGGCCGTGCTCGTCGCCCCCCAAACGGAGACATTCCAGCAATCGCTTGCGGCGGCGCTCGATCGCTACGGCCGCTGGCGCGGAGAGATCCGCACCGTCAGAAAAGACGGCACTCCTTTCTGGTGCCGGGCGAGCATCTCCACGCTCGAGTCGACGCGCTTTGGGCACGTGTGGGTGGCGGTTTATGCCGACATCACCGAACGCAAAGAGGCGGAGGCCGCCGTGTTGCGCGAGCACAAGCGGCTGGAGCGGCTGCTGGCCCTGCACGAGCGCGACCGGCAATTGATCGCCTACGAGATTCACGACGGCTTGACTCAGAAGGTCGTCGGCGCCAAGCTGCTGCTGGACAGCCTCCGCGAGTTCATTGCGGCCGACGAGGGCAATCTTCGCGGACAGTTCGACTCGGCGGTGCGGCTGGTAGGCCAGGCCATCGACGATGCTCGGACCTTGATCAACGGCGTGCGGCCGCCGATCCTCGATGAAGCGGGGCTGATTGCCGCGATCGAACACCTGTCATGCGAATCGCCCCGCCCCGGCGGTCCCGACATTCGCTTCCGGCATGACGTCGCCTTTTACCGCCTTGCCGCGCCGCTGGAATCGGCCGTGTTTCGCATCGTTCAGGAGTCGCTGACCAATGCTTGCCGGCACAGCCACAGTCCTCTGGTTCGCGTAGCGGTTATCCAGAAGGACTCACGGCTCCACGTCGCAATCGAGGACTGGGGAGTCGGCTTCGATCCGGGCGACGTTCCCGCCGACCGCTTCGGGTTGGAAGGAATCCGCCAGCGGGCTCAGGTTTTCGGGGGCCAGGCGTCGATCGACAGCGCACGAGGTCGCGGCACGCGGATCAACGTCGAGTTGCCAATCATCGAACCCGAATAGCGCGCGTCACGCGGCCGCGCGGTGCCTCTCGCCGGCGGAGACTGTGGGCTGGACTTTCATGCAAATTGCGGGATCGGCAGCGTCTCGCCATCTTTGATCGCCGATTGATGCGCGACGATGCCGGCCACGGTCATGTTGAGCGCCAGGGCGATATCGACCAGCGGCTTGCGGTTCGCGAGGATCGCCGTGACGAACTCGTTCATCAGGTGGCCGTGCGAACCGCCGTGGCCGCCGGGAGCAACGCTCGGCGGCAGCGGCGGGCAAGCCAGGTCGGGCAGATCCTTCTCCAAACCCTGGTATGCCATGCCGGTCATCGAGCCCCGTTGCCCACGAACTCGCCCCACCTCGCCCTCGTAGCCCGGCGTGTCCCAACTGTCGGCCATCCGCGCCATGCCTCCCTCGCTCGTGCGCAGCAGGGCGATCTCGGTGCCGAACGGATTCCGGTAGCGGTTATTCTCCGCTTGCAGATGCTCGACGATGCTCGGCATGCCCTGGCACGACACCTCGGTGAAACTGCCGCCGGTCACGCACACGTAGTAGGCGTTGGCATGCGTCGGGTACCATTGGGGCGGCAGGCCGACCCGCCAGTCGCGATACGACGGGATCGGGGTGGGCATATAGTGGTAATACTCTCCTTCGCTGTAGACCATCTTGCCGAACCCGCCGGAACGATAGATCTGCCGCATCGCGTGGCATGCTTCGTGAAAGGCCGATGTCTCGAACAGCATGTACTTGCGGTCGCTCGCCTTGACGGCCTCGTAGAGTTCCTGGGCGTCTTCGAGCGATCCGAATACCGCCGGCACCGCCGAGGCGACATGCTTGCCATGCTTGAGAACCTCGATCGCATGCCGGGCGTGGCTCGGCGCGTCGGTCGCCACGAATACCGCCTCCAGGCTGTCGTCTTTCACCAGTTCTTCCAGCGAAGGATATGTCTTCTCACAGCGGCAGACCTTGGCCAAGGCGGCGCACTGCTCGGGCACGAGGTCGCTGACCGCGGCGACCGTCACATTGGGGTGGTCCTGAAACCCGAAAGCCGCGCCGAACCGGCAGACTCCGTAACCCACAATGCCGACGCGGATCTTGCGGTCGGAAACCGGTTGCCACTCGTGTTTCGGGCGCTCGGCGGTTTTCACACCAGCCTCTCCCAGGATCGTGGCGTCCTGTCCACTTGTGTCATCCGTCCAGGCGCCGGCCGCTAAAGCGGCGGAGCCGAGGCCGACGGAGCGCAGGAAGGAGCGTCGCGACGCGAAATCGTTCATGGCAAGACCCTCAACGTGAGCGGCGGAAGCGGAATCGTTGTGGCACTGAATGCCCCGAGGCAGCGCTATTATGTCAGACCACGGTCCCGCACGCCATTGAGAACCCGGGGTAGCCGAATTGCCAGCCCCCTGCTACGCGGACGCGGCTTCCGGCAGCGAGCCGAGAAACGATTCGAGGTGTTGCAGGTTGTCGCCGTAGGCTGAGTATTGCATCTCGGTTCGCAGCGATTCGTCGAGCGCTCGCCCCCCGACCACTACCAGCGAGCCAACCTGGCGGGCGGACCGATAGAGGGCGGCAAACTGTTCGAGAAATGCCTGTCGGTCCGGGAGGTGGGAAACGCTCAGCCAGAACAACCGCGGGCGAAGCGCGGCAATCGCCGATTGGAGGGTTGCGAGCGGCAATGAGGAGCCGAGCGATTGCGCCTTCCATCCGGCTTCGAGGAGCACGACTTCAACCATTTTGGCCGGCAGGCTGTAGAAATCCCCTTCCGGGGTACCGCCGATTGCCGTGGGGGCGGTGGAGGGATTGGCTGGCAGTGCCTGCCGCAATTCCTCGAGCACCCGGAGCGTGATCTCGCATGCCCGGCGTTCCTGATAGACCTCCACGTCGCCGCACTCCCAGCCCTGGCCGATCTGGTGAAAGGCAGCCGCGAACACGCGGTCGCAGATCACCGCCAACCGATGTCGGGCCAGGAACAAGTCAAAAGCAATCCGGCGGCACTGCTCCTCGTCACCCGTGACCAGCGACTCCCGGAACTGCTCGCTTGCCCGCTCGATCACCCTCTCGCCCTGACCAACGGCGGTCGGTAGCCCAAGGACTTCCGGCCGAACCAACGGGTGACGGTTGGTACGGAGGAACTCGACGACCGCATCAACCGGCAATCGTCTATGACCTCCACCCGTACGAGTGGTAGTGATGATGCCCTGGTCGCACCATCGCTTGAGCGATGACTCGGATACGCCGATGGCGAGGGCAACCTGTTTGGGTGTGAGGAGTTTCTTCATGGCTGAACGTTTTGAGCGAATTATAGCTACTTCGAACGCGACGAAGAAGGGCGGAAAAGTAACACGACTTGGCGAGCCCAGTTTTTGAACTCTGTGGTAAGTCGGACGTTATGAGCGTTGTTTCAAGATGTCCCGCTTTGGCAAGTGGCACTGCCAAGCTCCCGGGATGTTTTCCACAAATGATTAATATAAAATGGTTTACGATATTTCAATCAGTTCAGAATCCAGGCTCTTATCTAGACTGCTCATCGAAGACGGGTATTTTTTATTGAACGACTTGAACGTTTAATTGATTCGTCGCTGCACAACACCCTGTCCAACCGAGGATGTGTCATGGTAGCCCGATCTGTCGAATCTCGAGCCAGCCACCCTTCGCCTGCGTCACTGGAACCGCGCGTTCGACGCGTTATGGAACTGTCCCTCGAGTACATTCCGAATCCCGATTTCGAGGAGGCGGGTCCGGCCTCGGATTACGAAGAGCGGGCTCCCATCGCTCCGGACGCTGGGATGGCTCGCCGCCCCCGGCTTCCGCCAGACACCCCGGCGTACCTCGCCAGTTTGTACGACGTGCCGCTATTGAGCCGTGAACAGGAACAGGGGCTCTTCCGCCGCATGAACTTCTTGAAGTTCAAAGCCGCCAATCTTCGGCAGCGTCTCAACCCCCAGCGACCGCGTATCGAGTTGCTCGAGCAGGTCGAACGGCTTTACGAGCAGGCGGTCGCCGTCAAGAACCGGATCATCCAGGCCAACCTGCGATTGGTGGTATCGATCGCCAAACGGTTTGCCTCGCGCGAGAATCCGCTATTCGAACTCGTCAGCGACGGCAACATCACGCTCATGCGCGCGGTGGAGAAGTTCGATTTCGCCCGCGGTTTCCGCTTCAGCACCTACGCCACCTGGTCATTGAACCGAGCGTTCGCCCGCGGGGTGCCTCAGCAGCGCCGGCAACGCCAGCGGTTCGGCTCCCTTGACCGCCGCCCGCTTGACCTTGCAGCCGACGATCGCGCCGATGTCCTGGTCATGCAAGCGGAAGAGGTGTCTCGCCACAGCAGAGTGCGCCAGATGCTGGACGTTCTCAACGATCGTGAACGCCACATCATCATCAGCCGTTTCGGGCTCGATGAAGGCGGGGCTCCAGTCACGTGCCGGCAGTTGGGCGACGAACTTGGAGTGAGCAAGGAACGCATCCGACAGATTGAACTACGGGCGCTCGAGAAGCTTCGCAACGCGGCCAGCGACGAGGACTTGGAGATCCCCGCCCTGGCCGGATGAAAATCTGATCTTAAAGCGCTCGGCCCCGACTGCCAGTGCCGGCGGCATCGCTTTCACTTGTACCCGAGTCGAGCGACTGTTCGGTGGGCTCGAGCGGCGAGCGGTAGAGTTCCCAACCGTGTTCAGTGGGAGTGAATGTGTAGACGCCGCCCGACAACGCGTAGCGCGCGAGCCCCGTGCCGCCTCCCCGGTCAAACTCGATCACCTGTCCCGGCGCGGCGAATTCCTGGCTCTCGCCGGGCGCGATGCTGTGCGAAACTCCATTGACCCGGTACTTCAGCGCCACACCGTTTGTCTCCGGATTTACGACCAGCGAACGGACCGTGACCGGCGCAACCGGCGGATTGATTTCCACTCCCGGCCACGCTGGCGAAAGAACGCCCGGATCAGCGGGATACGGCACCGCGGGGCTGGAATAATAATCCGGTGTCGGCCGCGAGAAGTAGAAACTGAAGTAGGGGACGCTGAATCCCCACGAGCGCGGATATCCGTCGTACGAATAGCCCGGGTAGAAGCCGTGGCTCTGGTAAGGGTAACCGTACCAGCCGCGCCGGAGGCGACGATCGAATCGGTGATCGTCCATGTCATCGAAGAAGTCCTCGATGTCGTCGAGGTCAAAATCAACCAGCCGCACTGCCGGCCCGCCCGGCCGGGTTTCCACTGCCCGGCCATCGCCGGAATCCGCCACGGCGGATCCTGCTCGCCAGGCGCCGATGAGCGCCAAGGCAATCGCCAAAGAGGTAGTCTTCATGGGGCACTCCTTATTCTGTTTAGAGATTGTATGCCTCCTTGAAGCACTACAAATTGTATGCCAGTCTACGACGAAAGGCACCGGCTCCCCCCCTTCGTATCTACGGGGCGAACACCTGTAACTCCGCACAGGAGCTGAAAGCCTGGCGAGGGTTATCGCCGCTGGCGGGCTTCCCTACCACCCGGAGGGCGACGGCTCGAACCAGTTGCGGGAGTGGCGAGGTGAACGCTTGGCCGGGCTTGAGCCCTTGCGAATCGATCGCCGTTGTCGCGGGGTATGCGTCCAGCCTTGCGACAGACTCCCACGGCGAGTCGCTCCCCCGCTTGATCTGGATCTCCGGTTTTCCGCCCGAAGTATCGAACCAGCCGCCGTCGTGAAATGTCTGCCCGTGGGCAAAGGTGACGCGGCCGACCGTAACGGGCGCATCGAACTCAACCGCGAACCAGTCTTCCTGAGCCGGCCGACCGTCGAACGTTACCACGAACGTGCTCGCATCACCATCGGTGACCGAGCCTGCCACGTTTCCTTCGCGCGAGCGGCTCTCGGGCATGAATGCCGAGAGCGAGTCGGCCTGTGGCAGCGCTTCACCGGGGGCGCGCAGCCAGACTTGATAACGGCCACCGTCGGCGCCGGCGTCGGCAAATGGCACAAACACGGCCGGATGGGGCTCCGGCTGGCGAACCGACCGGACCATGGCCTCCCACCGCAACGGCTCGCCCGGCGGAGACCGGAGCACGAGTTGCGGCCGCCCGCGCACCTCGCCCAGCACCAGCAATGCCGGGGCCTCGTGCTGCGGGCTCTGGTTCATATCATAGGCCAACACCAGCGGCCCCCACGCGAGCGCGGCCCGCCCAACGTTGCCGTGGTTGCCGAGAATTATGCGGGCGCCGACGCGTAGTTCGAACTCAAGTTTGTCACCACTCAACCATTGCCTCGCCGGGACTCTGATCCATCCCTTATCGGCTGCGGCCGGCACTTCTTCGCCATTGACGGTCATGGCAATGAGTTCAGCCCACTTCGGCGCGCGAACCTGTACGGCAAATCGCTTCGGCCCCCCTTCTTTCACGACCATCGTCACATGGCCGGAATGCGGGAAGTCGGTCTGCTGCTCAATCGTAACTACCCCGCCGTAGAGCATGCTGGAGAAGGTGCCTGGCCCAAACAAGTTCACCACCAGCGCATCGGCCTCCGCCGCGTTCGCCGCTGGCCGTATCAGACAGGCGTGCTGCGGCACCATCGCCATGCCGCGCGGCCCGCTCGACACGCAGCAACTGATCCCGGGCCCATAGGGTTTAACTCCTTCCAAGGCAGTGAAGTAGCACCACTGGGCGCCATCGGGTCGCTGGGCCGCGGCGAGATGATTGAGCCAGGTCTTCTCCAGTTGATCGCCAAAGCAAGCCTCGCCCGTCAGACGCATAAGCTGCGAATTCAACTGGATCCACGTCGTGGTGACACACGTCTCGCCAACATGAGCCGCCGAGTCGTTCGGCAGATCGTGGTCTTCACGGAAGTGCTCCCCCTGGCTCGCGGTGCCGGTGAGGTAGAGTCGCTTGTCGACGATGTCCTGCCAGGCGATGAGCACCGGTTCGAGCAGTTGTCGGTCGCCGGTAGCCCGAGCCAGTTCGCACAGCCCCACGAGATTCGAGAGCATCTCATAGGCCTTCGCGTTCGCCGTCTTGTTGACCTGTCGTTCTGCCAGAAGCGTAGCAATGATCTTTGGCCCCTCGGGCTCGTCCCATGCCGCGACGATATATCGGCAGAAGTCCAGGTACCGCTCGTCGCCCGTGTGACGGTAAAGCAGCGCCATCGGCTCCAGCACGCTTGTGGCGGCCATGCCGACGTGCGTGCCGGCGGCGAGAATGCTCTTCTGGGCCGGGAATGTCCTTACGAGCAGGTCGCCCATCTTGCGACACGCCTCCAGCGCCGCCGGATTGCCCGTGTACTGATAATAGGTGAGCAGTCCCATGAGATTGTACTTGTGCGACCAGACATCCCAATCGGCGCCGCGATAGAGGCCGAATCGCTGGCCGGGCACGTAGGTGCCCAGGTATCCATCGGGCTCCTGAGTCTTGATCAGTTCGGCGGCCGCGTAGTCCAGTTTCTGCCGGAGTTCCGCATCACCGGTATACGCCCAGGCCAGTGTCGCAGCGTGCATCCACTTGCCAATATGCTCGCCGATCCAGGGATGGCTTCCCGGCCGCTGCCGAAAACCGGCCAGCAGCGGTTCCAGGTCGACTTTGACGAGCCGATTTCGCTCGTTGTTGAGCACCCGTTCGCCGAGCCAGCCGCCGATCCGCGTCTGATGCGGTGAGGGCAGCATGAGTTGGTCAGCCAGCTTCGCGGCCGTCTTGAACGGCACCGGTCGGATGTCGTCCGCGGATTCCGACGAATGGGCCGCAAGCAGGGCTGCAGTCAGTACGCCAGCAGGAACGATGGATCGCATGAAAAGACCTTTCACAACGAACGTAGCTACTTGGCCAGCACCGGAAACTCGGTGATCCGAAGTCGCGTGCAGCCGTAGGGTACCAACTCCAGTTCCGTGAGCGGCTCCTGAGATTCCACCGGCGACGGCGGCGGATCGTCGGCCGAGTTCTGCACCAGCTTCCAGTCGGGCAACCGTCGGCCCTGGACGGCGAGCACTACCGGCGCCGACTCATTGGCGAATGGCTGCGGTCCCGGCGAAACGACTTTTGCCACACGAATCGACTCCTCCGGCCGCTCCCGGTCGACGAGCAAGCCGTAGTTCCACGGGCTCTCGGGGTAGATTTCCCAATCGACCACCGGCAGCGTCGGGTGGTGCCGTTTGAGTTCCTGGAATCGCTCCTTGATCCGCAGCGAATACGCCAGCGGGCCACGAAAGACGGCAATCGCGTCGCGGTAGCGAGTCTCCAGGCGAATCGCCATCGGCAGCGTGAGCGTCAACTCATCGCCCGGCTGCCACGTGCGGTCGACAACGAGGAACTTGCCTGGCTCTTGCGTCAGGGTTTCGCCAGCCACAAGTGCCTCGGCTCCGAGTGCCCATGCCGGAATCCGCAGATGGAGCGGAAACTTCACCGCCTTCGGCGCCTTGACGCGGAAACGAATCTGGCCGTCGAAGGGGTAGTCGGTCTCCTCGCCGATTGTCACTTCGACGCCGTCGGCCACCTTCGCAGTGACGCTCGACGGACCGTAGGCCACGGCCGCCAACCCCTGATCGTGCGTGGCCATCCACAGGTGGGCGACGAACTTGGGCCACCCCTGGTGCATGTTGGCCGTGCAGCAGCCGAAGTGCGGCTCCAATCCGTAGATATTCGATGTATCGCTGTTGCTCGACCACTGCCGCTTGGCAACGGTGCAGAGCACCTGGTTGGCCTGCTGGTCATACTGCCGCGCCCAGTAGTCGGGCGTGCAGGTCCCCGGCTGGCCGTTGTACGCGAGCATCTCGAGCCGATCCGAAAACGCGGCGTCGCCCAACACTTCAATGAGCTTCTCCAGGGAATACATCCCTTCGACGATCGCGCATAACTCGGTGCCTTGCGTGGGCCGCGTGCCCGACAGGTGCTCGTCGCCCGAGAACCGGCCCGCGACCTGGCCGTGGTAGCGATCGAGATTGTTCCAGCCGTCGTAGGCCGCCTGGCGGTCGCGATCGTCGCCGGATTGCTGATACCACACCCCGGCATGTTTCGTGGCCATGGCCACATTGACGACGTGGGCTGTCATGCTCACCGGCCTGCTGAGATGCGGATAGCCCTCGCGCCGGATTGCGTCGGTGGTCCAGGGAAAGTCGCGGAAGTAACCGGGCCAGTCGAAGCTATTGTCGTGGATTGACCGCACAACTTCCAGCACACTCGGGTCGCCTGTTCGGCGATAGAGCCAATAGGCGGTGACCGCGTTTTCCATCGCTCGTACGCCGCGCCAGTCCTTGTCGGGCCAGTCGGGCGGAGCGTCTTTGAGATAGCGAAAGTAGCCCTTGATGACTTCCAGCGCCCGCGGGTCGCCCGTCGCCTCATGATACTGGGTCAGCACCTTGAGCGCGACGGCCAGCGGCCAGCGATCCTTGTTCTTCGCCGGGCCGAACCAGCCGTTCGGCTGACTGCTCGCCAGCATGCCCTCGATCCACGGCCTCGTCTTGGCGATCAGCCGCTCGTCCCGGAGCACATAGGCCAAAGGCACCAGACCGTCGAGATAATAGGGGCCGCGCTCCCATGCCTCGCCGCTGCCGCCGGCCCAAGCGGAATCGACCAGCGACGGCCAGAATTCGTCGAGATGGCCTGTCAGGCCGTTGGCCTGGATAACGAGCTGGTCCTTGAGCCACCCGGCCGGTTGGACAGCGCCGACGGGCAAGGCCACAAGCGCTGTCTGCCGCAACGGCGGGCGGTTCACGGGATAGTGCCTATTCTCGGCGGCCGCTGTCGAGATCACCGCAAGGCCGAACAGCAAGGCCAGGGCAGGACGCTTATTCATCAGGGTTCTCCCGGGAGTGATGACGTGCGACACCGGTCGAGTCTACCTGCCAGCTTGGACCGCCTCAATGGTCAGGCGGCCGACAGTTCGACCGCCGCGTCGTACAGGAACTTGGCGCCGAAGCTTATCAGCAACAGGCCGCAGCCGGCGGCGATGACAAGCTGGGCACGCGGGCCGAACCATTGCGACCCGCGATAACCGGCCAGGGAAAGAAAGTCGAGCCAGACCACATCGATGAGCCAGTGCACGAGGGCAAACACCGCGAGCACGGCCAGCCCCAGGCCCATTGCCTGCGTGACCAGCGACAGCCCCACCGTGGCCCACCAGAGAAGGACGTACGGGTTGGCGATCGTCAAGGCGACGCCAATCACTACCGGATGTCTCTCGACCGGAACGCGGATTTCATCGCTCGGCCCACGCAGGCTGCGGAGCAACTGCGCGCCCATGAAGATCAACACGGTTCCGCCGGCCAGTCCGATCGCGCCGCGGACCGCCGGGTAGGCAACAAAACTGCCCACCCCCAGCGCAAGCAGCAGGATCAACGGCGCTTCGACCAGGACGTGGCCACCGGCGATCATCGCGCCGGCATGTCGCCGGCGCGCTCCGGAGGCCACCGCCGCGGCCGTGATCGGCCCCGGCGAGAGGACGCCCGAAAGCGTGATCGCCACGGTGGAGAGAATGAAAGCAAGCATCGTACGGTCAGGTCATTCTACGCGCCGGTGCGCCCCCGGGCACTTCCTAGATCCACGGAGCCGCCCTGAGCAGCGGTTCCTTCTCCGGCAGGCGGAAGATCCGCCGCGCGTTGCCGTGCATGATCGGATCGATCAGTTCCAGCGCGTCATCAACACTCAGCCACCCCTCCTCGACCAGTTCGCTCAAGGCCAGTGCGATCCCCTGGCGGGCGATGAGGGCGTGTCCCAATACCTGCTCGACGAAGCGGTAGTCGCCGCCGAAGGTGAGGATCTTGTTGGCCGGCGCCGTCACGAGATACTTCTTGAGGAAATCCTTCGACGCCACCGGATTGATGATCCATCCCCAGCACATGTCGACGCAGGCGTTGGTGTACTGCTTGGCGACTGAGATCAGTTCTTCGTAGTAGGGATAGCAGATGTGCATGAACACGAACTGCGTCTGTGGGGCGGCCCGGCACAGCTCGCACGCCGAACCGGCGTTGTGGATCAGCCGTGCCAGCGGCATCCGATTGTCGCCGGCGTAGTAGCCGGTGTGCAGCTTCACAGACAAGTCGTGCTCGGAGGCCTTCCGCACCGCATACCAGAACAGATGATCCTCGATCGCCTTCTGCTCGTCGGCGGTCAGCGGCTGCCCTTCGACGCGCTTCGCAAAAGACGTTTCGACTTCCTCGGCAGGCACCTGGCGGTAGTCGATATCGCGGCTGTAAGCGTTCTGCGACTTCACGGCGACCGCATAGCGGCCATACTTGTCGAACCACCAGTCGATCACCCGGTGCCAGTCAGAGAGGCTCGACACGTTGATTCCGGTTGGCTCGGCGAAACGCCCCAGTTCGGGTCCGGCGAACATGCCGACAATGCTCAGGTCCTGCATCAGAATCGTCGGCATCTCCGATTCGATGAATGGCGGGTTCGACGAATTCACCTGGCAGGACTCGATCCCGCTCATCTCAAGGATCTGGCGATAGAACCCCGGTTGGCGCAGTTTCTCGTAGCCGGCGCGGACCTTGTCCACGGTGCCCTCCGACAGGTCGTCGACGCCGTACAGTTCCCGCAGTGAAATCCGCGCAGCCCGCCCGTAGCCGGTGTTCTTTACCGCCGGCCACCACGCCGCCAGCAGGTTCCATTTCTCTGCCGGCGACGGCCCCTGGGAGTAGAATCGGCCATAGTCGCTCCGCGGCATGCCGGCGGTGATCAGGTCGGATCCCAGGTAGCCGGCCAGGACCACCGACCAATCGTCATGGACATCCGATCGACCGATCGCCGCCAGGCGGTCCTTTTCCTCGCAGAGATGCTCGTGCGTATCGATCAGCGGCGTCTTCCAAACTTGGGAGAAGATCTGCTGGCGGAGGTCGGAGGGTTGCTTCGGAGGTTCATTCGCCGTCACGTTTGGACTGACGCTACCCAAGAATGCCGCCGCTCCGGCGACCCCGACCGACTTCAGCGCCGAACGCCGCGATAGCTGTTGATGCTGGTCCATGGAGTAGTCCCTGTGAGAGACGCGATGGTAGACCTGGCCCGGGGATTCAGTCTACCCGGACACGCCGGCAGCGTCGATCAGGCGATGCACCAGCATCAGATACGGCGGGCGGCGTCTCGTAGGGATTCCGATCGGCCGGCATCGTGAGCCAGCGCAACATGACCACGCGGCCGGCGATCCTTCCCTCTGAACGGCGGACCAGACCCCCGCTCTGGGAACGCATTTCAGCCAGTGAAGGCCAACCTGGCGATCAAGACCGCGATCAATGCACGGTATAGGCAACCGGCCTCGAGGTGTCGATCGTCACCAGTCTGATCTTCCCATTCTCCAGTTCATAGGTCTCGCGGACGGTGCCGCCCATCGTGATCCACATTCCATGAGCAGCGGAAGATTGGCCGCCGCGACCACCTCCGCCAGTTCGGGATCTTCGACGGCCAATTCAAAGAACTCGGGATCGTCGCCCGCGCGGTCCAGCACGCGAGGGTCGGTGGCCGCTCGTCTCTCCACGGTCTGCGGGCAGGCAGCGTGACCGAGGCCGAGTGCCGCTACAGCGAGGAGGCCAGTCGCATTCTCATCGTCGGGCTTCAAACCAGAATCGCCCGGCCGCCGAGAGGACGGCCGGGACGAAGAACTTGAGCGGTCTCCGGGACGCGGTGCGCGAACTGCGCCGTAATTGCTGCGCCCATCAATAGCTTCCAGCTGGCGGGCCTGAAGCGTCGAACTTCACCAGCTTCACCATTCCGCTCGTCAGCTCATAAGTTTCTTTGACATAAGTAGCTGGTGTAATCCAAATCCCGTTCTTGGTCGTCACCAAAGGATATACCTCGACGTAGACCGTGGTAACTCCGTTTACTGTCTTGGCGTCTCGGATGTCCACCTGCCATCCCAGGAAATGACGCTGCTCCAGGTACTCCTCGTAATGGGCGATGCGATTCTCCGGCGTGGGCGCGACCTTGAGCAGCTTCTCCGCGTCCAGCAGCTTCGAATCCTGTTTGAGTAGCCTGGTCCGCGTGCCAAGATAGCCTTTGGGCGGCAACGGCTCGGGTACGTGGGGCAACCCGAACTCTCCTTTAGCATCCGGCGGCAGGGGCAATGGGAGATACTTGTAGTTGCCGCGGATGATATCCAAAATCTCCGGATTGTCGGGGAGCGGCAGGGGGAGGCTGGCTACCGCGACCACTGCGGCCAGTTCAGGATCCTTGACCGCCAACTCAAAGAACTCAGGGTCCACGGCAGCTCGGTCGAATACGCGAGGGTCCAGCGGCAACCCTTGGGCAGCCGGCCCCTCCGCGCAAGCCATGCCTGTCGTACTAATCACTATGACTGCAACAAACAGTGTCGCTCTCATCGCCGTACCTCCTACTCTTGCACACCCAAACTGATTTTCCAATGCGTTTGATCAACCTTGGTGTAGACCAGACGCACCGCGCCCAACGGCAAGATCTTTACTTCTCCGCAAGGGGCAGTGTAGGTCAGCCGAAGGTTCTCCGTGAAAGCTCTGTATTCGCTCCCAACGGGGACCGCGTCCCACGGAAAACCTGCTTCATGCGATTTCACGTCCAATATGTGCCAGGCAAAATGGTAGAAAGCCGGATCGGGTGAAGCGGGTTCCCACATGCCGGGTGGCGGGTCGGGAGGGTTCTCTGGCAGCGGCGGCACTTGCTCCATATCGGTGATCCGACGCTGGGCGAACCCGCTCGCGTTCATACCAATTAGTATGTCGCCCGCTTTGATCGGCATAGTCAGCCCGATCGGCTGGGGGAACGTCTGGGGAATTTCAAGAGCAGCGATCCCGAATACGTCAACGCGATCAGCCGGGGCGACGGCGAATTGTTTGTTTGACAGTAGTATTCTCGTAAAAACTGAACGTCTGCCAGTTTGTGTATCTGACCACCAGCCTGAACTCGGCGGTGCCCGGAATCCCATGGAAGAAGTTCCATGCGGGCTAGGCGCCATATCCGCTCGAAACATTCCAGTACTCGGTCTGGTGCCCACAATCGCCAATCCATTTGTACTCACAGGACCAGTAACTGACTGTCCACGGGTACTCGACGCTACCCTTGCTGAAGTAAATGGCCTCCTCGCCGTGGACCGGATCGCGTTGCTGGACTCCTATCTGGACGCCGACGTCTTCAATCCAGGCGAACGCTGCGACATCCGGCAACCCTAAGATCAGGATCGCCATGAGGGCCGAGAGGCCCCAGACCAAGCATGATCTCATAGATCGTCCTCCCCAAGAAGACCTACAACGGACCAAGCGACAATGACCTGTGGCCGAAAAGGGGGGAAAAGAGCGACAGCCCGATGGTGGCAGCAAGGGCAACGCTCCAACGGCCTGCTCCTTTACCGGACCACCAGTGCGTTCTTCCCGCCCCTTCTTGCTGCGTTCCGTTTGTTTGCCGTTCCAGACCCGATCTATCCGTCGCTTATGAGCTCCGGCCACTGGCCCCGTGAGGCTGAACAGCCGACTTCTGATGTTTTTCATCCTAACGAACCGCGCCCGACCGTCAACGCCACCCGCCATGTACTGCAGCCGAAGATTCTCGGAAATAGCATGCTATTCTTCTTGCGGGTCGCATCTCTTGGGGGGGCTGCTGCGCGCTTTTCGAGGCAAATCGCAATTACTGAATGTGGGAGGTGAAAGGAGGTGGTAGGTGCGCTGGGCTGAGTTGTCGCCCATAGCGCCGGAACTCTTCGAGAAGCATCGGGGGACCTTTAAAGTGGGCAGCGAACCGGAAGTGAGCGGAAGCGTGGCCGTTGATCTGGCGGGCCTTCGGCTGCTGGTGACAGGCGATGCAAAGCTAATCTGTGAGGTACTGGGTCAGCCGTTGCGTGACTGGGGGGCGGAAAGTGTGTTCGTGGCGCCGCCTGAATCCGCGGTTCGGGCTCTCGGCTCGCGCCCGGTGGACGTTGCGTTGCTGGCGACGGCCACGTGTCGGCGGCCCATCCTTCGGCTGATCGCCGAGATTCGGCGTCTGGGGCGCCCGCCGGTCGTGCTCCTGGACTTGGCGGCGAGCCAATCCCGGATGGTTGCCGCTCGCGAAGCCGGGGCTGCTGGTTACGTCCCCGACGAATTGTCGCTGGCCGGGTTGGCTGCCGGGCTCGAGCGTGTCGCCGCAGGACAGTGCTGGTTTCCGTCCTGGGCCACGGAGTGCGCCCAGGTTGACGACGTGCCGCTCACACTGCGTGAGAAGCAGATCCACGCGATGCTCTCGCGCGGTTTGAGCGTGCAAGCCATAGCCCATCGGCTCGGCCTCTCCTTTCGCACGGTCGAAGCCCACAAGCGGCACGTCATGCAGAAGCTGGGATGCCACGATATCAGCCACTTGGCCCAGCGCGGCGGCAGGGGGGCAACTCCTGACACTTGAAGTTGTGTCAGGTTTCAAGAGTTGACCGCGAACCGCTGATTGATCCTCGAGAGCTGTCTTATCAAGGGAAGGTCAATCTTGGCGCGGGCAAGTGAAACCACGGGCGACCGGAGACCTTACTCTTACAGGATACGCCGATTCGGTCCGGCTGAACGGCGGAACTACGAACGGGCTCAGGCGAGGACGGCGAGGTTTTCGCGGATGAGGTCCTTGAGCTCTTGGGGATCGGCGCGGTCGAGTCGGGCGAGGACTTGTTCCCAGCGGAAAGCGAAGCTGCCGCGTTCGTCGCGAGTGCGGTCCTTGAAGAGCGTGTCGAACGCCCGCCGCCGCCAGCGGTAGTAGCGCTGGATGGCAGCGAAGCGGTCGGCAAAGGCGTCGAGATAGGTGGTGGCGAAGGCCTCGAAATTGGATACATGCTCGGCGCGGCGATTGATCGCGTCGGCATAGGCCGGCGCGAGGAGGCGGAGGTCGCGCTGGTAACTCTTGAACGTACCCGTCTGGTCGGAAACGATGATTTCCACGGGGACGCCGGCGGCGTCTTCAACGAGCACCTCATCGCCGTCGTCGAAGAGGACGTTGTCCTGGTGGTCGCAACGGCCGACGACGAGGTTGACGGCCGCCGCGCGGCCGAGCAGCCGGGCGAAGGCGAGGGCGAACTCCTCGTTCTGGAAGCGGTGCAGCGGGACTTTGTCGGTCGCCACGCCGTGGATGTAGTCGCGCTCGAAGTACGGTGACCAGATCATCAGCCCTTCGAGGTCTTTCTGGTGGCCGCTGTAGCGTTCGTAGATGCGGCCGTCGGTCACCCGGGAGGGCAGGTTCATGCCAAGCTGGCGGCAGCCGAGGCGGCGGTCGAGCACGTACTCGGTGTATTCCTCCGATTCGCGCATTGCCTGCAGCAGGCTCTTGCCTTCGTCGAGCCGCTCGCGGACGCCCCATTTCTGCATGCGGATGACGCTGATGATCTCGCGGTCGCTGTCGCGCTGCTTGACCTGGACGACGTAGACGTCGCGGCGGCCGGGAAAGGGACGCCGCCGGGCGAGCGAGCTGACCACGCGGCCGATATTCACGTATTCGAGATTGCCGTACTGGCGGACGAAGTTGAAGATGAACTTGCGCGGCTTGTCGTCGATGAACGTGTAGCCGAGGTCGTCGTCCAACAGGGGCTCTTCCTCGAGCACGGAATCGAAGATGAGCTCACCCTGTTCGATCCGGCCGCCGGGGAGCCATTCCACCTGGAGGAAGAATTCGGGGCTCAGCCCGAGGAGCATCTCCTCGGAGACGACTTCTTCGTCCCGGCCGATGAGCACGGCGCAGATCCGGTTGCGCCACTGCGGGTCTTCGGGCGCATCGCGCTGGAGTTCGGGGGGCACGCCGGCGCGGAATTTCTGCCGCAGATCGTCAAAGGCGCGGCGCAGGTCGCCGGGGGCGAGGGCGGCGAAATCGAAGGCCGCCATGTCGCCGGCGGCGAGCGAGCCCGACGGGTAGAACGCCACCTCGGGTCCCTTGCGGGGATTGATCTTCGCGGCGTACTGCTGGATCTCGACGAGATGCCGGCGCAGTTCGGCGTCGTCGAGGAGGCCCAGCGAGGCGAAGCTTTCGAAGGTCAGCCACCGGGTGCCGCTGCTGCGGTTGTAGAGGTAGATCTCGCGGCCGCCGATGCCGATGCGAGCGGTGCGGATCAAGTGCTCCATCTCGTGAGGCTGGCGGGGCAGCGGCGTGATCCGCCAGCACTCGCCCCGCCGCTTGATCGCCGTGCGAACCTTCTCGTTGAGGGTGTAGAGGAACTGGATGCGGTGCTTTGAGAACAGCTCCTGCAACAATTCGTCGGCGAGGAAGGCCAGCGGCATGTTGTCGGGATCGGGACGAATGAGGATCATCTCGTCTTCGATGATCAGATCGACCGCGTCTTCCCACGCGGCCAGCTCTTCCTCGCGGCTCAGCGGATCGAGGCCGCGCTCGCGGCGGCTTTCGTTGATCGCCTCGACGAAAGCGATGCGCTGCGTGGCGTGAATGCCGGGGAGCGTGACAAGGGTCCGCCCCTCGGGAAAGACAGTGGCAATCCGCGAGATCACCTTCCCCTGTCCATCCTTGGCGAAGGGGTGTTGTCCGATGATTTTGGCTCGGGGCACCATCCCGAGATCCTCCCCTTTTCCGCTCCGCACCAGTCGTAGAAACTTCATCCATCTTAACACGGCGGCTGATCGGAACGCCACGCCCCAGTGCCGGGGCAGCCGAATTGGCCGGACGGGGTAGTGCGCCGCGCGGTGTTTCGCCGCAATGGCGGGCGGTATGTTCTGGCGGAGGACGCAGGGAAGGCGAGGGCGGTTTGGGAACGCGGAAGTCCGTTGGAAAGCCCACCGGGACTATGGGGCTACTTTGGGCCGCTGGGCGGGAAGGTGTCGTCCATAATGTAAGCGGTGCCTTGGAAGAGGGCGAGCAGTTGCCCCTCGTCGTTCGAGACGCGGACGGTGCAGGTGGAGAGTTTTCGGCTGCGGGAAATCTCCTCGGCCTCGGCGTGGAGCGTTCCAGAGCGGGCGGCCTTGACGCAGGAGATGCTCATGTTGAGGCCGACCGCCAGCCGCCCGGCCGCGTTGCAGGCCCCGGCGAAGGCCAGGTCGGCCAACGTGAACAGCGCGCCGCCTTGCACGGTGCCCACGCTGTTCAAGTGGCGCTCCTCAACGGTCATCCGGGCGAGGGCGTAACCGGGGCGAACCTCGACGAGTTCCATGCCGTTGGCGGCGGCGAAGCGGTCGTGTTTGAAATGGTCCCGCACGGCGTCGTCGGCGTCGGTCATGATTGCCAGCTCCGGGAGTCAAACTGAGACAAATGTGCCGATTATAGCGGCCCCATATCCGGGACGCTCGGGATCGTAGCGTTTGTGTCGCAATACTTGAGGAAATCTTGGCCGTTCCGGCGGACAATAGTCTTGAAGCCGGTCCAAGCCCTGGTAGATTCGACATTTGTTGGTCCTGTTGTTGATGGGGCGGCGCGGCCGGGGAGTCGGGACCGTTTCACTCGGCTTCGTAAGCCGATCCGCAG
Organism: Thermoguttaceae bacterium; assembly: GCA_040766885.1. Lineage (GTDB taxonomy): Bacteria > Planctomycetota > Planctomycetia > Pirellulales > Thermoguttaceae > JAXGPP01. The sequence goes on from JAXGPP010000002.1 coordinate 501,580, forward strand.
GACCGACGAGGCAGGTGTTGCATCGCGGCGGACGTAAACAAGGATCTCGTGCGATGGTCAATTCGCGCCGTTCCTGGCCCGACGAAGTTGAAGAGCTGCTCCGCAATGTCGAGTTGCGCAACGAGTTGGAGCCCTATTACGACGAGTCGATCAGCCGCGTCAATGTCCAGCACTGGCCATTGACCGTGGAGAACGAGTTCCTGGCCTCGATGCTGGCCTGGGAACGGGCGCCGATCCTGCCGATCTACCGGTGGTTCAGCCCGGAACTGCGTCCCCCGCGGGCATCGGTGCTGAACGACGCCGACCTGCACACGATCCTGTGGGACGTCGTCCACAAGCTGTACGAGAAGCGGATCGCGCTCGACTTCACCGATCACCTGTCCGACCGCGAGCTCTACACGCTGATTGTGAGGGACATCCTCCCGTCGCGCGAGAAGATGATTGAGACGGGTACGAACTACCTGCACTGGGACTGCGCGCGGGGGAGCGGCGATCCGGACATCTGGCTCCGCTACTACGCGACTGAAGACGAGCGGCAGGAGTGGTCGCGGACCTATCGCCAGCCGCTTCCGCCGCGGTGCGACCCGCCGTACAGCCGGCGATTGCCGCGCGACCCGATGTGAGGCCACTCAGGGCGTGCTTGCCGGCTACGCCGGGGAGACTATGCCGCCTCCATTCTTGCTGAGCGGCCAGCGCGGCCGCCGGAAACGACCACCGGAACACGTCTTTCGGGGTCGAAGCCGGGATTCACCGCGGTACCGGACCATCGCGGTGTTTCCGCCGCCGGGGGCCACGCGAGCTATAGTTGCTTCGGGGGAGAACGCGGCGGTTCGGGCAAACGAATCGCCGGCGGGTCATCTTGGAGCCGGCGACCCCGGGCAGATTGCAGCGATGCGGACTGTGAATTCAATCCAAAGACGGCCAGTGTCGGCGCTGGCCATTGCGCTGGTGCTGCTGGCGGCAGCCAGCGCGCGGGGCGAGAGCGACTGGATGCTCACGCTGCGGCTCGGCGAGGAGCAGGTCGAAGGGCGGCCGCTGGCCTGGGATGCTTCGACGGTCTGTCTGCTGGGTCGCGACGGCCGGTTATGGCAATTCGCCCCGGGCGAGGCGACCGACTTCCGCAAGACATCGAGCCGCTTTCAGAGCTACTCGGTCTCGGAAATCCGCGCGATGCTGTTGCGGGAGTTGGGCCAGGCGTACGAGGTGAGCGGCACGAGCCACTACCTCGTCGCGCATCCGCGGGGGCAGCGCCAGCGATGGGCCGAGCGGTTCGAGGAGCTGTACCGCTCGCTGGTCCGCTATTTCGCGGTTCGCGGTTTTCGCGTCGAGGGCCCGCCCTTTCCGCTGGTGGCCGTGGTCTGCCCGAGCCGCGCCGAGTTCGTTCGCCGTTGCCAGGTGCGGCAGACGGTGCGCGGTGTGAGCATCGACGGCACGTACCTGCTGGAATCGAACCGGATCGTGCTCTACGACGCCGGCAGCGATGCGGAGGAGTTCAACGAGGCGGTGCTCATCCACGAAGCCACGCACCAGTCACTGTTCAACACGGGCATCCAGAACCGGTTTGTGCCGGCGCCGCTGTGGGCCGCCGAGGGGCTGGCGCTGATGTTCGAGGCGCCGGGGGTTCACGACAGCTCGCGTCATCCGGAGCGGAGCGAGCGGATCAACGGCGAACGCCTTGCCGATTTCCGCAGAGTGGTTCTCGCGCGGCATCGTCCCGAGATACTGGCCGAGCTGATCGCGTCGGACGATCACTTCCGGCGCGACCCGATCGCCGCCTATGCGGAGGCGTGGGCGCTGGTTTTCTATTTGGTGGAGACCCAGCCACGTCAGTTTGCCGAGTACTTGGCGCGGAGCGCGGCCCGGCAGCCCTTCACCGCCTACCCGGCCGACGAGCGGACGGCCGATTTCACGGCTGTCTTTGGCGGCGACTGGCGGATGCTGGAGGCCCGGCTGCTGCGGTTTGTGGCGCAGCTGGAGTGACGGGAAACCCGCCTTGACACCCGGGCCAAAATCGGGACAATCCGGCCCGCCTTGCTTCGGCAGGGTGGGTCAAATCGTCTTATCGTCCCCAAGGCGCCTTCAGGCAGGGAGGCCGTTGCGCCATGCAGACTTGCTCCGCGGGAGCACGCCCGATCAGCCTGCGCCGGTTGTTGCCGGAGGCCGAGTTCTTCGGCACCGACGACATCGCGGTCGCGGCTTTTTCGAGCGATTCGCGGACGGTTCGCCGGGGCGAATTGTTCATTGCCCTGCCCGGTGCTCGGGAGGGAGTTCAGGAGTCGGTGGACCGGGCGACGGCGCGCGGTTGCGGCGCTGTTCTGGCCGAGCGGCCGGTGGAAGCTGGCGGCCGGCCGGTGTGCTATGTGGCCGACGTCCGCGATGCCTATGGTCGGCTGTGCCAGGCGATGGCCGGCAACCCGGCCGAGCGGCTCAAGGTGATCGGAGTCACCGGGACCTCAGGAAAGACGACCACGAGCTGGCTCATTGCCGCGATCCTGGCCACCGCCGGACATTCGACGGGGGTTGTGAGCAGCCTGGGCTGTTTCGACGGCTTGGGGCGAGCCGCTTCGCCGCGTACCGAGGCCTCGCCCGCGCGGCTTGCCCGCTGGATGTCGAAGATGGCGGCCAATGAGTGCTCGCACGCGGTGCTTGAGCTTTCGTGTGAGTCGCTCGATCGCTCGCTCATCGCCGGCGTTTCGCTCGACGCAGCGTGCGTGACGAACGTATCGCCCGTTCTGCCCGGCAGCACGGCATCGGGCGGCGGCCGGCCGGTGCGTCCGCGAATGTTCGATTATCTGGCGCCGGAAGGCTTTGCCGTCTTCAACGCCGACGACCCGGGCTCGGCCCCGCACCTGGCCGAAGTGGCCGTGCCGGCGCTGACGATCTCGATGCAGGCCGCGGCGGAGATCAGCGGTGCCTTCATCGAACGCTGTCCGAGCGAGCAGACCTTCCTGCTGACCGCAGGGAGCGAGGCGATGCCCGTTCGCACGCGGATGATCGGCGCGGGTCATGTCTATAACTGCCTGACGGCGGCGGCAGTGGGTCTGGCCTACGGGATCGACCTGGCGACGGTAGTGCGCGGACTGGAGACAGTGGAACAGATACCCGGCCGTCTGGAGCGGATCGAGTGCGGTCAATCGTTCAACGTGTTTGTCGATGGTGCCCAGACGCCGATCGCGCTGGGCAGCGCGCTGGGGACGCTGCGGGAGGTGGTTTCGGGGCGGCTGATTTGCGTGTTTGGCGGCGACGAAACGCTCCGCGGCGAGGATCTTCGTCTGCTCGGGCGGACCCTGGAAGCCGGCGCCAACCTGGCGGTGATCACGGGCGCGGGCGACAAGAACGACGATGAAGAAACGCATGCCGACGAGATCATCGCCGGCTTTCGGCAACCGCGGGCGGCGCGGCGGATCGCCGACCGCGGCGCTGCGATCGCCTGGGCGCTGGGGCATGCCGGGCCGGGCGACTGCGTGTTGATCGCCGGCAGACGGCACGACGCCCGTACGGGTTCTGACGAGGCGCCGGAGTTCGACGATCGTCAGGCGGCGCGGGACTGGCTTTACAGAGAATTCGGCGAGCCGAATTTCAGGCACCGAGTGGTCAAGAGACGCGGACGAGGCGCATGAAGTCCCTGGAATCCCTACGACAGACCATCGGCGGCGTGTTGCGGCCGTCGGAGTCGCTTGCGACCGAGAGCATCGCCCGCCCGCTGGGTCGGGTAGTGATCGACAGCCGCCAGGTGACGGCGGGAGACGTCTTCTGGGGGCTCCCTGGTCGGCGGCATGACGGTGCGGAATTCGCGGAAGAAGCGTTCGCACGCGGCGCCGCCGGCGCAATCGTCACGCGATCGATTCCGGCTCCGGCCGACCGCTGGGTGCTCACGGTCGACGATGCGGAGGAGGCCTTGTGGCAATGGGCGGCGTGGAATCGCCAGCAGTTCTCGGGCACGATGATCGGCGTGTCCGGAAGCGTGGGCAAGACCACCACGTGCCGAATGATCCACACCATTCTCGGGACCCGTTTCCGCGGCGCGGCGGGCGGTCGGAATTGCGGGGGCCGCCTCGCTTTGCCGCTGAGTCTGACGGCGATCGAAGCCGATCATGACTATGCCATTGTTGAACTGGACGCCAGCCGGCCCGGCGAACTCGCCGCGCTGGCCGAACTGGTTCGACCGGCGATCGGAACGATCACCGACGTGGGCGAGTTTCACCTGGGCAGTTTCAACAGCGCCCGCGAGTGTGCCGAATCGAAGGCCGAACTGACCGCCGCGCTGCCGGGTGACGGCCACGCCGTGCTGGGCGACGACCCCTGGCTGCGGCGCGTGGCCGAATCATCGGCTCCGGTCACGTGGGTCGGTTGCCGGCCGGGTTGCGAACTGCTCGCCGAGGATGTCGACTGGCGGCCGGGTGAAATGGACTTCCGGATCGGCGCAAGCGCGTTTCGCGTGCCGATCTGGGGACGACACCACCTTACTTCGGCGCTGGTGGCGATCGCGGTGGCGCGATTGATGGGCATTGAACTCGACGAGTCGGCGAGGGCGTTGGAAACGTATTGCACGATTCCCGCACACTGCAATGTTCTCGAAGTCCGCGGCGCGACGATCATCACCGACAGCGAAGACGAGAGCCTCGAAGCGGTCCGCGCCGCACTGAAGATATTGCGCGACTTCGACGCTCCCGGCCGACGAATTGTCGTTTGCGGCGACCTCGCCGAATCGGACGGCGACGCGATTCTCCTCCATCGCCATTTGGGCGAAGAGGTGGTGACCGGTTCAGGCGCCGATTTGTTGATCGCCTGCGGCGAACATGCGTGGGACGTGGTGGGCGGCGCGCGAGCGGCTGGCATGAAGCCGCGGCACGCCATCCCTTGCCGCGTCGCTGAAGAGACACTGCCTTACCTGGGCCAGGCGGTCGTGCCTGGCGATGTCGTGCTGGTGAAAGGCTCCCGCGCTTTAGCGATCGAACGGATCGTAGACGCGCTGGCTCACTATCCCAAGCGACGCACCGCGTAGGAGACACTACGGGCCGCCCGCCGGCCGTACGACAAACACACACCATCCAACGGAAAGCTCCACCGTCGGCGTCGGGTTTGCGGGAACTCGATGCCACCCTCCCTCCTGGGGTAGGAGCATGAATCTTGCCGGATGCAGCGGTTTCTGGGTCGACCGCTCCGGCAAGTGCTTCTCGGTGGAGCTTTGGACTGAGCGCCGGGGCGACGCGCCGCGTCGTCCCGGCTGCTCAGGGAAACACCCTCGTACTGGTCACGCTCCGCGCGACCAATGCCTCACGCCGATTTGCAGTAGAGCTTCGCGCAAAGCGTGAGGAGTACGGCCGAGCATAAGGAGTACGCTCTGGCGACAGAGCGAAGCTCGCCATGCACTTACTCTTCACCGGCGGCGATTCGGGCGGGGCTCTTACCGCCGGACTGGCGGTCGCCGCGCGGCTTTCCGACGAGTTTCCGGCGCGGTCGATCACCTTCGCCGGAAGCGATCGGCAGGTCGACCGCGGCCGCGTCTCGGCAGGGGGCTTCGGCTATCTGGCTCTCCGGTCGCGCCGCCCGCCGCAACGACTGAGCGAGGTACTGCCGGCTTGGTTCGCCAATCGTGCCGGGTATCGCACCGCGCTGGCCTGGATCGACCGTCACCAGCCGGGCGCGATGATCGCGTTGGGGGGCGACTCGAGTCTGCCGGCAGCACGGGCCGCGCTTCGCCGGCGTGTACCCCTGGCGCTGGTCGAACCGGAACTGGTGGCCGGGACGGCGACACGGCGGCTGGCCTCGTGTGCAAGGGCCGTTTGCACGGCGTTCAGCGAGACTCGATCGGCCTGGCAAGGCGGCGCCGAAGTTCACCTGACTGGGGCGCCGGTTCGCGACGGTCTGGTGCCGGGTTTCAAGACTTGGCGCCAAGTGCTGATCCTGGGCGGGACGGAGGGGGGCGAAATTGTCGACCACGACATGCCGCGAGCGCTCTGCTCCGTGAAATCGCGGCTCACCACCTGGAGGATCGTCCACCAGACGGTGTCCGGCAGAGTCGCACCCGTGCGGCAGCTTTACGATTCGTTGGGGCTCGAGGCGAACGTCGTGGATCAGACGGCCGATCTGCCGCAGATCATGGCCGACAGCGAACTGGCCATTGCCCGGGTCGATGGCGTGACACTGGCCGAACTGGCGGCCGCGGGCGTGCCGGCGATTCTGTTGCCCGCCCCCTCTGAAGGCGATCGCGAGCGACTGATCGCGCGGCGTTTTGCCGACCGAGGCGGCTGCGCTGTGGTCGATGAGCGGAAAAGCGCGGCGAGCGCGGCGCAGCAATTGGCGGCCATCTTGGGCCGACTCCTGGGCGATCTCGCACGCCGGCTGGCGATGGCTCAAGCCATGAGCCGGCTGGCTCGGCCGGAGGCGACTGCCGAGGTGGCCGCGGTGATCGCTCGACTGGCGTTCGCCCGCCGGCGGCCGGTCGTGTTGCGCCGGCGGCCGCAGCGCGATGCCGAGCCGCTCATGGCGGCAACGCTGTCTTGACCCGTTCCGCCCCAGCGCCCTATCATCCCTCCGCACGGGCGTGCCCCGATGGGCAGGCCCCACTCCTCTTGCTCGCAGCGCGACTGGACGGACCGGTCGGCGGTCTGCGACAATGACAGGTTCACCACCGCTCGCGAGTTGTAGACCGACGAAAGACACACGATGGGATTTCTGACGGGTTTCGAGAAGATCGTGCGGCAGGACGAGCCGCTGGCGATGCATACCTGGTTCCAGATCGGCGGTTCGGCGCAGTATTTCGCTGAACCACAAAACGTGGACCAGCTTGTCGCCCTGATCAAGCGCTGCCACCAAGAAGACGTGCCGCTCCGGGTGCTGGGAGGCGGCTCCAATCTGCTGGTTCGCGATGAGGGGGTACCGGGCCTGGTGATCCGGCTTTCTGAACCGGCCTTCTGCGACCTCCAACAGGAGGGCTGTTCGATCGTTGTGGGCGGAGGCGCCCGTTTGGGGCGCGTTGTCACGACGGCGGTCCGCGAGGGGTTGGCCGGATTGGAGGCTCTGGTTGGCATTCCCGGCACCCTGGGCGGCGCGCTGCACGGCAACGCGGGAGCGCACGGCGGCGATATCGGTCAGTGGACCGCCCAAGCAACGGTGATTACCGACACGGGGGAGGTGATCCAGCGCCAGCGTGAGGACCTGGTTTTCGGCTATCGCCAGAGCAGCCTCGATGAACTGATCATCCTCGAGGCGCGGCTGGATCTTGAAGAGGACGATCCGCGCGAGCTGACCAAGCGGATGCAGAAGCAATGGATCATCCGCAAGGCCAGCCAGCCGATGGGCCATCAGTGCGCAGGTTGCGTATTCAAGAACCCTCGCGGGATGACGGCCGGAGAGTTGATTGAGCGGGCCGGTCTCAAAGGAACTCGGATCGGGGGCGCGGTGGTCAGCGAGCGGCACGCCAATTTCATCCTCGCCGAACCCGAGTGCACCAGCCAGGACGTGCTGCGATTGATCGACATGCTCCGCAGCCAGGTTCGCGAACGTCTTGGCGTGGAACTGGAGTTGGAACTTGAGGTGTGGTAGCAGGGAGGAGCCATGAGCGCCAGGAAGGCGGACTCGGAAGCCGGCGGAGGTTCGACCATCCGGCGATGGATCGGCTGGTTCGGCAGCGATTCGGGAGCGGCTGGTCTTGTCGTGCTGCTGCTCGTGTTGTGGCCGGCCATGTGGTACCTCGTGTGGCGGGGCGCGGGTAACTGGCGCGGCGTCGGGGAAGAGGTCCTGTCGTCGGCCCCGTACTGGCTCACCGTGGAGCAGGTCGCCGTAACTCCCACGCCGGCGTGGATCCATTGTGACGTGCGCGCCGACGTGTTCCGCGACGCCAGCCTCGATGGCCCGCTCTCCATCCTTGAGTCGGATCTGGTCGAGCGTCTGGCCGACGCTTTCTCGCTCCACCCGTGGGTGAAGAAGGTAGTGCGGATCCGCAAGTACCATCCGGCCGCGGTGACGGTGGAAGTCGTGTATCGGCGGCCGGCGTGCATGGTGCTGGTGAAGCCCAATCCGTCCGATCCGAAGTCGATCGGGCTTCTGCCCGTCGACGAAGAAGGCGTGCTCCTTCCCAGCGGCGACTTTTCGCCGATCGAGGCGGCCCGCTATCCGCGACTGGCCGGCGTCGATTCCGTGCCGCAAGGGCCGGTCGGCACGCGTTGGGGCGATGCCCGCGTGGCCGGCGCCGCCGAGATCGCCAGCCTGCTGGGACCCTCGTGGGACGAACTGGGGCTGGACCGGATCGTGCCTTCGCCTCTGGCCGAGTTCGGGCATGGCGACGAGTACGCGTTTGAACTGTACACGGTTCGCGGCAGCCGGATCTTCTGGGGCCGCGCACCAAGCGCCGACATGCCGGGCGAGGTGTCGGCGGCCGAGAAGTACGCCCGTCTCAGGAACTACGTTCACGAAAACGGCTCGCTCGAAGGGCACGACGGCCCGCTGCAAATCGATCTCCGCAGTCTCACGCGAATGGAGGTTACGCGGCGGACGGATGATACCGCGCGATGAACCTCTTCGCTCGATGCTGGGGAATCAGCCCCAGCGGGCGACTGCCCCTGCCAGGTGGAGTCGATGGTACGGATGTCGGGTGCCGGATAGAATGCGGCATCGACAAGAATCTCCTGTAACGCCTCTTGCAGCGGCGTTTGCGGAGGGGGAGGAAACGTACCATGAGACTCGTTGCGCTGCCCGTGCTGCTGGCGGTGTGGTCATTGACGGTGCAGGCCGCCGAGCCCGAGGTGGACTCGGTGGATTACGTTCGTCCTGACAAGTACCTGGAACTGCCGGCTTCCCTGGGAAGCTCCGCTGCGATCAGAAAAAGGGCTGCTATGCTCAAGTCGCAGGCGGATCTCGACACCGTGCGCAACATCCTGGACTGGATGGACGAGAACCTCAAGTACGACGCGAGAAAGGCCTACTCCTGGCGGGACTATGATGATGTTGTCCGCGAGCGGGCGTACGGTGGATGCGCGGACCAGGCGATTGTCTGCGGAGCGCTCTTGAGAGCGGCCGGGATCCCGGCCGTGTGGGTCAAGACAATGGACGTCACGTGGATCTGGGATTTCAAGAAAGGGCGTCCCTTTCAGGCGTGGTCGGGCCACGTGTTTCTCGAGATCCACGTGAAGGGCAAGTGGTCGCTTCTGGATCCCGGTGCAAAGACCGTCTATGAAGAATATGATCCGAGAGCGAGAATCCTTCCCGGAAACCGGTTCGCGTACCACAAGGGAAGCGATCCCAAAGCCATGGTCATGTCACTCCAATGGGACGAGTGGAAGCGGCAGACGGAGGCTTACTTCAAGAACCTGGATGAGACTCTCCTCCCCGTCGATGAGAGAAGCGGAACATCGCTCGTACCCCAGGTCTACATCATCGCCAACTCGCCCTACTATCAGGCGCTGACGCAGATGGCGGCCGATTCGGGCCTGAAGCCAGTCGTGTCGTTCAACACGGAGTACGATCGGTACCTGCCCCAGGCGCGCGGCCATATTATCCTCATCGAAACGCATGGGGGCAGACCGATCGTCTCGAAACCGATCCTCGAGAAGTACTATCCCAATGCTATGGCTGGGGTGACGCGGCCTTCGATGTCGATCGAGGTTGACGGTACCCGGCTGGTATTCGTCGACTTCTCGGAACTGCTTCAGGCCCTGAGGCCGTTGGAAACGAGCAAGGCTGACGAGCCGGGCTCGACCAGCGGCAATTGATCGAGAGCCGTCAGCACCGGCCTACTCGGGCCGCACCGGGGCGCGGCCGATGCTGTAGTAGGTGAAGCCGGCCTTCTGCATCCGCTCGGGCGAATAGATGTTCCGCCCGTCGAAGATCACGGCGGAGCGCATCCGCGACCGCATGTCGGCGAAATCGGGATGCACGAACTGCTTCCATTCAGTCATGATCGCCAGCGCATCGGCGCCGTCGAGGGCGTCCTCGCCGTGCTGGTAGTAACCGAGCCGGTTGCCGTACTGCCGGCGGACGTTGTCCATCGCTTCCGGGTCGTGGACCTGGAGCCTCGCTCCACCGGCGAGCAACCGGTCGACGAGCACCAGCGCCGGGGCTTCGCGGATGTCGTCGGTGCCCGGCTTGAAGGCCAGGCCCCACACCGCCACCGTCTTGCCGGCAAGCTGCCCGCCAAAGTGCTGGATGATCTTCTGCCAGAGAACGGTTTTCTGCTGTTCGTTCACACAGTGAGCCGCTTCGAGCAGCCTCGCCTCCAGCCCGCAGGCCTTGGCGGTGGCCGCCAGGGCGCGGACATCCTTGGGAAAGCAACTCCCGCCGTAGCCGACCCCGGGAAAAAGGAAGGCGAAGCCGATGCGGCTGTCGTGGCCGATGCCGCGGCGGACGTCGTTGATATCGGCCCCGGTCCGCTCGCAGAGATTGGCGACCTCGTTGATGAAACTGATGCGAACGGAGAGCATCGCATTGGCCGCGTACTTGGTCAGCTCGGCGCTTTCCGGCGACATCGCCAACAGCGGCTTGTCGGTCCGCAGGTACGGCTGGTAGAGGTCTCGCATCAGGTCCAGAACCTCGGGGCGGCGAATGCCCACCACCACGCGATCGGGCTTCATGAAGTCGTCGATCGCCGCCCCCTCCTTGAGGAATTCGGGATTGCTGGCCACGTCGCAGTGGCGGCCGGTGAGTTGCTCCAATCGCGCCGTCACGGCGGCATTGGTTCCCACGGGCACCGTGCTCTTGAGCACGAGCACCGCACTGGCGGACAGGTGCGGCGCCAATTCCTCGACCGAACTCCAGAGCGCCGAAAGATCGACCGAGCCATCGTTCGACGGCGGGGTGCCCACTGCCAGGAACACGAGCGTCGCGCCCTGCACTGCCTCGGCCAGGTTTGTAGTGAAAGTCAGCCGCCCCGCCGCGAAATTCCGCTTTACGAGTTCTTCCAGCCCCGGTTCGTAGATCGGGATCTCGCCGCGGCCCAGCATATCGACCTTGCGCTGGTCGCAATCAACGCACACTACGTCGTTGCCGGTTTCCGCCAGGCAGGTTCCAGTGACGAGCCCCACGTAACCCGTTCCTACGATGGCGATATTCATGGTCCCTGGTTCCGTGATTGATGATGGCGGTCGCGCCACCAGTGGTAGGTGTCGGCCACGGTCTGTTCCAAAGGAATCGTAGGCTGCCAGCCGGTATCGCGGGCCAATCGGGCAATGTCGGCGATTGGATCCTGCTTGAAGCCGGGGCGCAATTCGACGATTTTGACGTCTGGACGGGCCATGCCGCAGAGGACGTCGAGGATGTCGCCGCTCCGCCGGCCAACTCCGGAACCGACGTTGTAGACGCCGCCGTTGGCGCCGCGCTGGGCCAGAAGGCGATACGCGCGGATCACATCGCGGACGTCGGTCAGATCGACCATCGCATCGCGAGTAATGACCTCGACAAGTCTGGCGTCGCCGGCGAGCTGCCGGGCCCACTGGGAAAGCATCATGCGGTCGTTCTGTCGCGGCCCGGCGTGCTGGAACGAGCGGACGATGACCGCCTGGCAGCGCCCTTCGCCGGCCGCCCTGCGAACCTCGTTTTCGGCCAGGAGCTTGGTATAGCCGTAGGCCCGTCGCGGCGCGACCGGATGATCCTCGTCAACCCGCGGCCAATTGCCGCCTGTCGGCGAGTAGACCTGGCTGCTGCTGGTGAAGACGACTTTCGGCGGCCGGGAGAATTGGGCGGCCAATTCGAGTACCCGTCGCGTGCCCTCGACGTTGATTGCCATGGCATTTGGCGTGGGCTCTCCTTCGCCGCAGTCGCCCGGCACGCTGATCGCCGCCAGGTGATAGATGAAGTCGGGGGCGAAATCGTCGATGGTCCGCCGGGCGTCGGCCGGCATCTCGTCGGCGACATTCCATGCCACGAGTCCGACCGCACGCTGCAAAGCAGCCGGGCAAATGTCGGTCCACCGGCCGTCGAACGACACGCCCAGAACGGCCTCGCCCGAGGCCAACAGATGCTCGGCCAGGAAACTCCCGGCGAAACCGGTAATGCCCGTGATTAGCGCGCGATGCGACATCCGTAAATAGAAGCAGAAGCTGATTGCTGAAAGCTGAACGCTGACAGCTACTTTCCCAACACCTCTCGATTGACGACGTTTTCCGGCACACGGCCGAGCAGGCGATCGGCCACTTGCCGGGCTACCCGGTGGCGCAGGTTCTCCAGCGATTCGGCCGACAGGAAAGCGGCATGCGGGGTCACGATCACCCGGCGGTCATTATAGGGTGGCTGTCCGAGATCGGGCGGTTCCTGTTCCTGCACGTCGAGCGCCGCCCCGGCCAGCCTGTTTTCAGCCAGGGCCGCCGCCAGGGCCGCGCTGTCGACCAGACCGCCCCGCGCGGTATTGATGAGATAGGCGGTGGGCTTCATTTTCGCCAAGGCGTCGCGGCTGATGAGATGCCGCGTCGATTCGGTCAGCGGCGCGTGGAGCGTCACGTAGTCGGCCGTTGCCAGCAATTCATCGAAGCTCGTGAGGCTTACGCCGGGCACCGTGGGGCTGCCCGGAAGCGTATGGGCAACGACATTCAGACCGAGCGCCAGCGCCTTCTCGGCCACCCGGCAACCGATCTGGCCGAGGCCGACGATGCCCAGGGTCTGCCCGGCGATCCGTCTCAGTTCCGGTCCTTCGTTAAGATCGTAGCGGCCTGTCTTGCTCTGGTGGTGGTAGAGGGCGACCTTGCGCGCGAGCGAGAACAGCAGGGCGATGGTGTGCTCTGCGACTTCCTCAAAGCAGTAGTCGGGCACATTGGTGACGACGATTCCCCGCGAGGTGGCATAGGGCACGTCGATGTTGTCCAGACCGATTCCCATTCGCGAGATCGTGTGGCACCGTGGAGCGGAGTCGATCACTTCGCGGGGCACCTTGGCCCAGCAGGTCATGATCGCCTCGGCTTCGTCGGCTAGGCGAGCCAGGGTGGCAGTGTCACCCGTCGGCGCTTCGATCAACTCGGCCGGCACCTCGGCGAGGATCGACCGCTCGATATCCACGTCCGGCCACGGATGGTCGGTCATCAACACTTTCTTCATCGTACCTCGATCTCTCCGGGGCGCTGGCTGATCTCATTCGGGCGGGAGACTATCAGCATGACTGTATTGCCCGTGGCGGCGAGCGACAAGGGCATCATCCGCCCTCGCACGCTGACAGGGCAGAGAATCGGGCAGTCTGAAGTCGGCCGCCGACGCCGGCCACTTCAGCTTCTCTTGGTCATGGATTCCGGCTTCTTCGGGCCGATTGGTTTGCCAAGGCGCGGCTGGAGGGCTAATATCGATAGCCCAGGGATTCGGCCCGGCTGGCTTGCCGCAATCCGAAGCGGATTGGCCTTCCCACTCTGTTGTGGATGGGCCGCCCGGCGGCAGGCTATACTTTCGAAGGCTTGACGAAAGCACCGCCACGCACCCCACCCATTAAGGGGCAAGTCTCCTTGTCCTGTACGCCCATGCAGAAGTCGCTCGATCGCAAGATTGCCCGCATCCTGGCCGACCGCTCGTCCCGGGACTTCATCCTCGCCGACGCCAAGGACGCCGACATGGCGTTCGGTCTGTCGGCCCCGGGAAAAAGTCCCGAGCATCACGCCCACGAAGGCCGCTTCCGCACACTGCAGGAGTACCGGCAGCTCATGCGCGAAATCGTCGCCCAAGGGATGGTCGACATCATGCTGATGAGCGCCAGCTCAAACGAGGTTCTGGCGATCGAGGAACGGATCTTCGACTCCAGCCATGTCACGCCGGCCGTCCGGGCGAACGACACGACCGACATCTGGCTGGCCGCCGGCAGCGGCCGGTACGCGCAGCAGCCTGCCCGGCCGTTCCGCACAGCGACGATCGACCACATCATGTGCGGCAAGGAGACGTGCCAGGAGGGCGAGCGCCACCTGGGGGCCGACCTGGGGCTCTACTCGGTGACGTTCAATAACGACGTGACGCTGGACCACTGCACGCTCGAAGCCTACAAGACCTTCCGGCTGGAGGCCGAGCAGAAGGGCTTCCGCCACTTCCTGGAGGTGTTCGATCCGAACGCGCCCGGCGAGCATCCGCCACAGGACCTGGCACGGTTTATCAACGACCACATCGCGCGGACCCTGGCCGGCGTGACCAGCCGGGGACGGCCGCTGTTTCTGAAGATCCCCTACCACGGTCCCGCGGCGATCGAGTCGCTCGCGCGCTACGACTCGTCGCTGGTGGTCGGCATCCTTGGCGGCTCGGCGGGAACGACCTTCGACGCCTACCACATGCTTTGGGAGGCGAAGAAATTCGGCGCCCGCGTGGCGCTCTACGGGCGGAAGATCAACAATGCCGAAGACCAGCTCACGTTCATCAAGTACCTGCGCCTGGTGGCCGACGACGAAATCGCTCCCGAGGAAGCGGTGCGAGCCTATCATGCCGATCTCGGCAAGCTGGGGCTGCATCCCTACCGGGCGCTGGCCGACGATCTCCAGCGGACGTATGGTGCAACGAGCTATTCCGGCGGGAGTTCATCATCCGCCGCCAGAGCCGCCGCGCGACCCGATCGCAACGGTGCGGCGCCCCGCCGCGAAGCCGACGAGCCCGATTTCAGCAAGATGACCCCCGCCGAGAAGGCACGGTGGAATCTCGATCGCTGGAAGCGGATCATCGGGTAGCGGCTCACTTCAGCACGCGAACGCTCATCGGCGCCACCCGAATCACTCCGGCCGGCGAGTCGGTCGCCTGTTCGCTGGCGGCGAAATTCACCGCCAGCGTGGTTCCCGTGTCCGGCAGATGCACGGAGAAGCACGGGTGCGAGCCGGTCAGCGTTGCCGTCAATTCCCGGGAAGTCGGCCCGGAATTGCAGTCGATTGCCACCACCAGATTGCGGATCCACTCTCCCGGTGCGACCGTGCGCTGCGGCTGATCCGCCGATGGGCCGAAGTACAGATCGTGGCCGACGAGCGATTCTTCGACGGCGAAACGATCGCCGGGGTAGACGCTCTTCGATCCCGACGTCGGCCTCTGCCGTCGCTGCAGAAGTTGGAATGCACCGTCGCCGGCAATCACGTGGATCGTCATGGCGTCTTCGATCGACAGCGACCGCGCATCGAACGTATGCCAGGTATCCTGTTGCGGATGTTGCGGGAACTGGACTTCCTTGCCCTGGATGCGGAGTTTCACCCGGCTGCCGTTGAAGATGTCGGATGCCAGGCGGAGGCCGAGGCCGCCACTTTTTCGAATCTCGACTGGTTCAACCGCCTGGCACTGGTCGATGAAAACCGCTGGTCCGTCGCCCGGTACGATGAGCGCTTGATGCTGCCGCACGAGCGGAAACGGTTTTCCCCCGCGGCCGGCCAGGCGGTCGATGGTCCCGAGCGTCCAGAATCCACCGCCCTCGACGGTGCCGATTTGGAACGAACGCAGCGACGCTTTCCCGGCTGCGTCCGGCACCTCCAGCGTGCCCATGCCGCTGTAATTGAACCTCAGCAGATGCGGCAATCGAACCGGCTGCACGATCATCTGCCAGCCGCCAAAGGCGGACCGCCACGAGAATGAGGCCCACTCCTTCGCGGTGCGGCGCCAGACGAGCCGGGCGTTTGGCTCATGGTATGTGCCGACGTTCCGCGCGTTATACTCGTCCTCGCTCGACGGCGGCGGCATGCCGCGCGTGTCCATGTGATCCATTACCCACAGCGCATGGGCGAGGCTGGCGCCGCTGATCGCCTCATACCAGGCGAAGTCGTTGCTGTAGTTGTTCTTGAGACGTGCCAGGCGGATACCTTGCACGCTGCCATCGCCGAGCGACTGTTCGTGCTCCACGAGCGCCAACCACTCATGAGCCAGCCGCGAGGCGTCGGCGTCGGCGAAGCGCGACGCGGCGAAGATGCCGATCGGCAGGATGTGAGCGTTGCCGTAGCCGTAGGAGTTCCAGTCGTCACCGGCGGCATGAATGAACCGTCCGTTGGCTAGCGAGCTCTGCTTGAGGCGGTCGAACGCCAGCCGCCAGTTGCGAAGGTAAACGTCTGCGTTTCGCTGCGACTCGGGCAGGTGCTCGTCGTTGAGCAGGGCGTAGAGCTGATAGGCCAGCGGCCACGCGATGTAGCCCGGATGATAGAAGCCGTGATGCTCTTGAATTCCACCGGGTTCAAAGTTGGCCCCTTTGACGCGGGCGTTCAGCGGTTCTCCCGCGACGATCTCGGCCGATTCCACGTCATCCGGCACGCTGATGGTGTTGAGGGAGTAAAGGATCGCCGCTTCGCGCCAAGCCGACTGGCGAGGCGACTCGGCCAGAACCCGCCGCGCCGTCTGCAGCAACGCGCAGCTCCAGGCGTTCGACTCGCCCACCGAACCCTGCGGCCAACGGCCCGGCATCGAGCGATGCTCGCGGCTGATGCCGTATTCGACCTGCTTGTCGGCCTCCCACGCGAGGATGGCAAGCAGCCTCTCGCGAGCCTCTGGTGGCAGCGCGCCGTGCATCAACATCCCCGAGGTGCCGGCAAAGAGATCGGCATGCCAGTTGTCGGCAAGCGAGTGGCCGGCGCCCCAGCGCGGACCTTCCGGCCGGTTCAGCCGGGCGATGGCGATGTGGCTATCGAGCGCGAGTTCCATCAGCCCGCGAAGCGGCCCGGCAACCTCGGCGGGCGGATCGGCCTGGCTGAGCCAGTAGCCGGCGGCGGCCGCGGCAAACTGGTTTCCGGCGACATCGCGATACTGGTTGCCGCCGCTGCCGGCATGCGGCGTCATCGTGTAGTAGCCGGTGCCCGGAACGGGCCTCAGGTACCCGGCCAGCCAGCGGCACCACCGATCCAAAGCTTGTTCGATTCGCCCGCGAAGCAACTCATTGGTTGCGGGCAAGGCAGGCTCCGCTCTCGCACGGCCGCCGGCTCCGAGCGTCACCAGCACAAGCAGCGCGCAGAAGACGGCGTGCGCGAACCACGACCGGTCGCCATTGCATCGCTTCATGACCCCCTCGCTAACACTCGACACTGATCAGTCTAAGCATCAGTTCGACGATCCGCTGGCCCGCCTTGCCGTCGCCGTAGGGGTTGCTGGCGATCTGGCAGCGGGAGTATTCGTCCGGGTCAGTCAAGAGTCGCGTCGCGTTATCGACGATCGCATCCACGGAAGTGCCCACCAGCCGCGCGGCGCCGGCCTCCACCGCCTCGGGGCGTTCGGTGGTGTCGCGCATTACAAGCACCGGCTTGCGGAGCGAAGGGGCTTCTTCCTGGACGCCACCCGAGTCGGTCAGGATGAGCGTCGAGCGGTCCATGAGCCAGACGAACTCCGGGTAGATGGCCGGCTCGATCAGGTGGACGTTTGCCTGTCCGCCGAGCAGTCCTTTCACCGGTCGCTGGACATTGGGGTTGAGATGCACCGGGTAGACGAACTGGTGATCGGGAAACCGCTCAGCCAACAGCCGGATCGCCGAGCAGATCCGCTCGAAGCCGGGCCCGAAGCTCTCGCGCCGATGCCCGGTGATGAGCACCATCGGCGCATCACCCAGCATGGCATAACGTTTCTGCCATCGGCCGGGCTCGGCTCGTTCCCGCTCAACGGCGGTCAAGAGCGCGTCGATCACGGTATTGCCCGTCACGTGCACGCTCTCCGGCGGCTTGCCTTCGGCAAGCAGCACGTCGGCCGCGCGCTCGGTCGGGGCGCAGCACAATGCGGAGGTCATGTCGGCCTGGCGCCGGTTCAATTCCTCGGGCCACGGGGCCTGCAAGTCACCGGTCCGCAATCCGGCCTCGACGTGAACGAAGGGCACGCGGCGGTAGAATGCCGCCAGCGACGCCGCCATCACCGTCGTCGTGTCGCCCTGGGCGACGACGCAACTCGGTCGGTTGCGGGCGAGCAGTTCGTCGAGCGATTCCAGGCAGCGGGCGGTCAAACCGGCGAGCGTCTGGTCGGGCCGCATCAGGGCCAGATCGATATCGGCCTCGATCTCGAAGTATTCGGTCACCTGGGCCAGCATTTCGCGATGCTGGCCGGTGAGGCAGACCGTGGCCTCGATCTCGCCGCTCCGCCGCCGGCACTCCGAGACGATCGGCGCCATCTTGATCGCTTCCGGCCGGGTGCCGAAGATCAACAGCGGTCGGAGTGCGGGCATGAGGGCGGACTGCGAAGGTGGAAATCACGGACTGAGCGGGACGTCGTGCGAACCGCTCCGCGCTCTCACTGCAGCTTCTTGTCGTCGGGAGCCATCAGGCGGCGGTACGTCTCGTAGTCGATCTCCGACGATTGCAGGCGCTGGCTGCCGTCGCAGAACGTGGCGATTACGCCATCGGGATGGAACGATGCCGGACGAGCCCACGAATACGCCTTCTCCAATTCCGTGACGCTCGGATCGGCCGATGGATTGAGCCCATAGATCTCATAGACATCGGCGGCCCGTTCCGGCTCGGTACCCGAGTCGATCGGCGCCGAGTTGGAGTTGATCAGCCTCCAACAATTGTTCCGCGAGGTCGGCCACCACACGACGCCCACGCTTTGTTCCTGCAGTTCCGGATGAATGGCCGACAGCGTGCTGCCGTCGCCCTGGACTATCCAGCGATACGCCTGAATGTTCTCGGTGAACATCAGCGTGTTTGACGCGCCGTCCGGAATCCGATCCAGTTCAACCTTGATCCGCTGCGAGACGTTCGGAGTGTAGTGGTCCTGAAACACGCCGGTCTTCGCCGAATCGGTGATTCCGAGCTCTGTGGTCAGGCTGTCGGGAATTCCACAATTGGCGACATAGCTCAGCGCAAACGCGCCAGGTGGCTCGTCGCTCGGGCAGAGCAGTTCGGGAATCGTGACGTACTCGCCGTCCGTCCCGCGTAGCGAGTTGAGTTTAGCGGCCACGGTCGTATCGTTTGCCGAGAGGCGGTCCCAAATATCGTTGTGGCCAAGGTTGGGCAGCAGCATTGCCACCCAGGTCAGTTCCAGGAAACGGCCGCCGGAAGCGGGTGACGTGGCCGGATCTTCGTAGACTGTTCCGAACCGGTTCACATAGCCGGGCAAAGGCTTGCCACTGGCGAAACTGTGGATCGCCGTTGCGAGCTGCTTCTGGTTATTCATGCACTGGGTTTGGCGGGCACGCTCGCGTGAACTCATTACCGCCGGCAGAAGCAGGGCCATGAGCATGCTGATGATGACAATAACCACCAGCAATTCGACGAGCGTAAACGCGGTTCGCTTTGGCCGGTTCATGCCAGACCCCTCCTGTTCGCGTCGGACGGGACTTGACGAGAGTTGTTCGAGCGGGAACCCGTGACCGACAAGGTACTTGCCCTCAATGTCCATTTTCGCAGACCTTGCCGGCGATTACCAGAGGGCTGGAGCGACGCACACCCGTTTACCGGAGCATCTCAACCCAAGCCGGAGCATCTCAACCCAAGACTGAGCGGCCAACCGGGACCTTCCTGGGTCGCCCACCATAAGGTGGGGAGTGCAAGAGAGGAATTTTACCTATTTTGGCCAGCTAGGCTCTGGAAATTTAGCCACGCTTCTGCGAGAATGTACTTGGGCAAGGGCTTTGCATGTCAGGTCCAGTTCATGGACAGAGGGAGGATTCACCGATGAGTCGCCGCTATCGTAGCGCGTTCACCCTGGTTGAGCTGCTGGTGGTGATTACGATCATCAGCATGCTCATGGCCCTGCTCTTGCCGGCTGTGCAATCGGCCCGCGAGTCCGGTCGCCGGGCGACCTGCCAGAACAATCAGAAGCAGCTCAGCCTGGCCATGCTGGCGTATGAGGGATCCCGTAACGGTTTCCCCGGATACGCCAACGATCTGCAGTTCGAGAACCCGTCCAGCACAGCGGGCGCGGTCAATTTCCGTCGGGTAACATGGGTTGTGCCTATCCTGCCCAACTTGGAGCGCACCGACCTGTACCGGTTCTGGCTCGACCGCAACACCACCGCGACGCAACGGGCGGTATACCTAAGCTTCCTCACCTGCCCAAGTGATCCGCCGGATGCCAGCGCAGGGGGAAGCCCGCCGCTGGCCTACGCCGTCAACACGGGAACCGAACTGTTTGCGCGCCCATCTCTCCCAGCCGAGCGGACACAGTACTACGACACGTCGGAGAAGGGCGTTTTTCACGATCAGTCGAGCTTTGCAACCGATACCGCCAATAATCCGGCGCTCGCCAGCAAAGTTCGCGAACAGCCGCGTGTCTCGCTTGATTACCTGTCGAATCGAGACGGCTCTGCCACCACGGTGATGCTTTCGGAGAACATTATCGGCGACCCCGCGCAGCGGACGTGGGTCAAGGAGAGTGATGCCCTGACCGGCACCCCCAACCGATACGGCTGGGATGAATACTTCCTCGGAATTCGCTGGTTTACCGGTCTCGCCACCGATCCGCCGGTAATCTCCAGCGAGGGGGGGCAGTACGGCATCAACAGCCCGTTGCCGAATACCCTTCCGACTGGCCGCCAGGACATGCCGCGTCCCTCGTCGCGTCACCCCGGTGGCGTGATCATGTCGTTCTGCGACGGTCACCAGCAGTTTGTGCAGCAGGGAATCGATTACTTGGTTTACCAGCACATCATGACTCCCGATAGCCGGAAGACTGGTAATGAGTTGGGCATTCCGGGCTTGGTGAATCAGGTCTTCAACCCGCAAGCCCTTGAATAGTCTCTGCCTCGCACTGTAGCTACGAATAGCAAGCCCCCCGGTTGCAGGGCAGCCGGGGGGCTTCTTTCATAGATGGATGATGACCAGCGAGAGCCTCCCGCCCGAACCGACCGAGATCGCTGTGGCAGTGGTGCTTTGTGAAGGCCGAGCGCTGATCGGTCAGCGTCCGACTGGCGTGCCACTGGCCGGTCTGTGGGAATTTCCTGGCGGCAAGGTTCTGCCGGGCGAGAGCCCTGCCGACGCGGCGGCTCGCGAGTGCCGCGAGGAAACAGGCTTGGCGATTCGAGTCGACGGGTTGTTGTGCGAGGTCGCACACGACTACCCGTACGCTCGTCTGCGGCTTCATTTCTTCACGGCCACACCTTTGAAATCGGATCTGTCGCCAACGCCCCCCTTTCGCTGGGTGGAGCTTGCCCGGCTCGCCGACTACCCATTCCCACCTGCCAACGCCGAGGCGATCGAGAAGTTGTCGGCGATCGCCAGTCGGCCACCAGCTCACGATCCTGGAGCATCTCAGCAGACCGGCCGCTGACGCCTGGTCGTCCGACACCTCATCTGAAAGTTTTTTTCTCCGGTTTTTGCCCTTGGAAAGTTGTGCACGGGCTGGTAAATTTTTCAAAGTTTGCGGCCTGTCGGCGTCGGCCGGGTTGACTCAAGTCGCGGTTGAAGTCCGGCCGGCGCGAGGCAGGTAGCGTGGTTCGGATGTTGCGGGGCGAGAAGTTCCGGGCAGGGAGCCATTTGGCTTTCGATTTGCTCTCGGAACGGCAGCACGTTATGTCCGGCCGCATGGATGAGGCCGAGTGCTCCTTCGAGATTGGAGTCATAGAGCATGGAAGCTCGATTCTTTCGGGCCGCGATCGTTGTGGCCTTGCTCCCGTTGTTGCTTGGGGCCACGTACCGCACCCCAAACTTCGTTATCCGCAACAAGGATCCGCATTTTGCCCAGCAAATGGGACAGGCCGCCGAGCAGTATCGCCGCCAGTTGGCGATGGAGTGGCTCGGCAAGGCGATGCCCGACTGGTCGCAGCCCTGTACGATGACCGTCGAGGATGGACCCAATCTCGGCGCTGGAGGCGCCACGACGTTTGTTTTCGATCGGGGCGAGGTCTTTGGCTGGCGGATGACGATCCAAGGCTCGCGAGAGCGTCTGTTGGATTCGGTTCTGCCCCACGAAGTGACCCACATGGTTTTCGCCAGCCATTTCCGGCGGCCGCTGCCTCGCTGGGCCGACGAAGGGGGTGCTTCGATCGTCGAGCATCCGGCGGAGAAGGCCAAGCATCGGCAGATGCTCGTCGAGTTCCTGAAGAACAAGCGTGGCATTGCCTTCAACCGCATGTTCGCCATGACCGAGTATCCGCCCGACGTCATGCCGCTTTACGCCCAAGGGTACTCGCTCGCCGAGTTTCTCATCGAACGCGGGGGCAAGCGGAAATACATCCAGTTTCTCGGCGACGGTCTGCAATCGAATCAGTGGTCGGCCGCCGTCGCGCGGCATTATGGCATCCAAGACCTTGGTCGGTTACAGAACACTTGGCTCGCATGGGTCAAGGAAGGGATGCCCACCGGCCGGCCGCAACAGCCTGAAGCAACTCCGCCGGCAACGATGGTTGTCAGCAATTCCGAAGCGAAGCTTCCGCGGCCCGAGCCGAACTTGATCTATCATGCGGGGCACGCCGGCGCCGCGGTGGGCGATGACACTATGGTGTCGGTGGCGGCGGCGACCGCCCCTTCGCCCGCGGGCAGCCAGGCGGTGCAGACGCAAACGGCCCATCCGCAACCGATCGAACCGGCCCGGCAAATCATTCTCGAGTGGGGCCAGTAGAGCAAGCGGCCGCACGTAGCGGCCCGGCGTTCCGCGTCGAGAGATATGCCCTCAGGGGACTCCCGGCCTGCTGTGGCGCTGCTACGGAGCATTGCCTGCCCGGCGGGGCCGCGCCATAATCAGCCTCCATACGCGGAGGACTGATCATGGCCAAGACGATTGCCTTGCTCGGCGCGCTCGATACCAAAGGGACCGAGTACGCCTTCGTCCGCCAGTGCATCGAGGGCCGCGGGCATCGCACGCTGGTGATCGATGTCGGCGTGCTCGAACCGGCAGTCCTCCCCGCCGATGTACCGCGCGACGAGGTGGCGCGTGCCGGCGGGGCCGATCTGGCGCAGCTTGTCGCCCGGCGCGACCGTGGCGAAGCCGTCGCCGCCATGGCCCGTGGGGCAGCGGAAATTGTCTCCAGGCTGTATGCCGAAAACCGCTTCGATGGCATCCTTGCCCTGGGGGGAGGCGGCGGAACTTCAGTGGCTTGCTCGGCAATGCGAGCCCTGCCCCTGGGCGTGCCCAAGGTGATGGTCTCGACCGTCGCCGGAAGCGATGTCTCCGGATATGTGGGAGTCAAAGACATCGTGATGATCCCCAGCATCGTCGACGTGTCGGGGATCAATCGCATCAGCCGCGAAATCTTCGCCCGTGCGGCCGGCGCGGTGATCGGGATGGTCGAAAGCGTCGTCCCTGCCGGCGATGACAAGCCGCTCGTTGTCGCGTCGATGTTCGGCAACACGACCCCTTGCGTTGAAGCAGCCAAGAAAACGCTCGAACAAGCCGGGTATGAGGTGCTCGTATTCCACGCCACCGGCACCGGCGGCCGGACCATGGAGAGCCTCGTCGAATCGGGCCTCATATCGGGAGTGCTCGACGTCACCACGACCGAATGGGCCGACGAACTGGTGGGAGGTGTGCTGGCCGCCGGGCCCCATCGATTGGAAGCGGCCGCCCGGCGAGGTGTTCCCGCAGTGGTCGCCCCCGGATGCCTCGACATGGTCAACTTCTGGGCTCCGGAGACGATTCCCGAGAAGTTCCGCGGCCGGAAGCTCTACCCGCACAATCCAAACATCACCTTGATGCGGACCACGCCCGAGGAGAATCGCCGCCTGGGCGAGATCCTGGCCGAGAAGATCAACCTGAGTGTCGGGCCGGTGACGGTGCTGCTGCCCTTGAAAGGCATTAGCATGATCGACTCGCCGGGCGGTCCCTTCTGGTGGCCGGAAGCCGACGAGGCGCTCTACGAAAGCCTGGGGCGGAACTTGCGCGAAGACATTCCGCTCGTCCAGATTGACGCCAACATCAATGATCCTGTTTTCGCCGCCCGGTGTGCTGAGGCGCTGCTGGGAAGCCTCGCCGCAGTTGGTGACGCCGCATCCACCTGACGCACGGAAAACGTATTGCCGCCGTCCAGCTTCTGACAGACTGATGTCACGGGAGAACCACTCATGCCCCAGTCGCGAACGGAAATCCTCGCCCGGTTTCGTGAGAAGGTCAAGCAAGGTCAGCCGATCATCGGCGGCGGGGCAGGGACCGGCATCAGCGCCAAGTTCGAGGAGGCAGGCGGCATCGACCTGATCGTGATTTACAACTCGGGCCGGTTTCGCATGGCGGGGCACGGTTCGCTGGCAGGGTTGATGCCCTATGGTGACGCCAATGCCATAGTCCTCGAGATGGCCGCCGAAGTGCTGCCCGTCGTCAAGAAGACGCCCGTCCTGGCCGGCGTCTGCGGGACCGATCCGATGCGGCGCATGGAGCGGTTTCTCCAGCTCGTTCGGGCGGAAGGATTTGCCGGCGTGCAGAACTTCCCCACGGTTGGATTGATCGACGGTTCGTTCCGGGTCAACCTGGAAGAGACGGGTATGGGCTACGACCGCGAGGTGGAGATGATCCGCCTGGCGCGGGAGATGGAACTGCTTACCACACCCTACGTCTTCAGCGCGGATGACGCCCGGGCGATGACCGAGGCGGGGGCCGATATTCTCGTGGCGCATATGGGGCTGACCACGGCCGGCTCGATCGGAGCGAAGACGGCGAAGACACTCGACGACTGCGTGCCAATCATCGATCGCATGGCCGCGGCCGCCAAGGCGATCCGGCCGGATATACTCGTGCTGTGCCACGGCGGCCCGATTGCCGAACCGGACGATGCGAACTATATCCTGGAGCGTTGCCGAGGCGTTGACGGGTTTTACGGCGCCAGCTCGATGGAGCGGCTGCCGACCGAACGGGCGATTCGCGAGCAGACCGAGCGATTCACGCGGATTCGGCTGCAGCGATCATAGGATCACCGGAGTCAAGACAAGGGAGGCGCCAGCGATGCGACATCTGCTGTGGATTCTGGGCCTGATCGCGGCGTGCGCCGCCGCAGGCGGGACCGCCCGTGGCGATGAAAGCGTACTCATGGTGGAGGGCGCGCCAAGCGACGGCCTGGTGATGGCGGCGGTCGATCTCACGGCCGCTGCGCGGTGGTGCCAATCCGGTCCGCTCGATCCAAACGGCCTGCGTGCCGTGGCGGAAGACGGGCAAGAAATCCCCTTTCAACTGCTGCCCGACGCCGATTATCACGCAACCGATCGCGTTGCCGGAACGGCACTCGTCAAGCTTCCGGCCGGCGGCAGTGCGCGGTTGCGGATCGAGACGGGCGAGCCGAAGCCGATGCCCGATTGGGAAGGCACGGTTCAAATGCCGGGATGGGCCGTCGTTCACGATCCGCAGCAGTCGGGCGGTCTGCCGTGTCGGATTTCGTTTGCCGGTGGCCCGGTGGTTGAAGGCCTCGTGTGGCAAGATCGCGCCTACAGCGCCGAAAAGAAGGCCTATCGACTGGCCGACGACCGAGATGCCCGAGTCGAGCGAATCGCCGCCGGACCGCTGGCGACGGTGGTCCGCGTCCGCACCCGCTTTGTGACCGCGGCCGGCGAGCAGCCCCCTTCGCAGCCTGAAGCGATCTACGACTGGTGCTACCTCCACGACCGCCCGTTGGTCTATGTCAGCGCGACACAGCGGCAGCGGGAGCCGATTGACTGGAAGGAGATGCACTTCTTCGAGCTACATCCGGGCGAAACATTTGCTCGCTGGGCCGGTGGCGAACCGTTCCAGGAAGGCGAGTTCAGCGGGTCCGAGAAGAGCAGTAGCTTCGGCGGCTGGGCGGCGGTGTCAGACGGCCGCAACACGATCGGCCTCCTCGAATCGGGCCGAATGATGGTCTATGACGGCAGAGGCAAGGGCTACGACAGCTATCTCCATGCGCACGCCGATGCAGCCTGGGCCGGCATGACCGGCGCCGAGCGGCGGCTCTCCGCCTGGCTTTGGCTGGCGAGCGAGGAAGAGCCATGGAAGGCCGCGCCCCGAGCGCTCGGCTTGTTGCCGCGAGACGGCCGGCTCACCGTAACCGTGGACCGCGTGGCTCAAAGGATCGACCAGGCCCGCACCGAGACTGAGCGACTGCCGGCCGCCGACCGGCAGGCGCGATGGCGACTGGTGGCTGTGGCCGAGCAACTCCAGTCGCAAGGTCGATTCGAGGAAGCACTGCGGGCCGCCGAAGGGGAACTGCCGGCGCATTGGAGCAGCCTCTCTGCCGGCGACCTGGGGATGGTTCTCGAGAAAACCTCCGATGGCCTGCGACTGCTCCAGCTTCTCGACGCGCGCGGCGGCACTCAGCTTCTTGCGTCGCGAGTGCTGCCGCTGTTTGCCGTCACGGTGCGGAATCTGGAGACCAAGGAAGAAACCGTTCTGACGGCCGACGCCGGGTGGCAGGCCGTCGAAGCGATCAGCGCCGACGGGGCGCAGCGGTCGCTTCAGCTACGTTGGCAGCGGCCGAAGGATGGCCGGCTGGGCGGCCTTTCGATCAGCGCCACCGCCGAGGCGGCGGCCGCGGCCCCGGCCATCGAGTGGACGCTCAAGGTAGCCGACGTGCCGGCCCCCTGGTGTGTGCGAAATGTCGTCTTCCCACAGGTCGCCGTCGGCGAACTCGGCCCGGATGCCCGGGTGTTGTTTCCGCGCTGCGCGGGGGAGGTCCAGTCGGGCGTCTGGCGACGGCCGTTTCGCTTCTCCGGCACGTATCCCAGTGGCTGGACGAGCATGATGTTCGCCGCCGCGTATGGTGGCGGAGACCAGCCCGGGCTCTATGTGGCCACTCACGACCCCTGGGGAAGCACGAAAGAAGTGGTCGTGGAAAGCCGGCCGCAAGAACGTGCAGTGGTAATGGCGTTCGACCATCCGGCCCCGGACATCGACCGGCCCGGCAATGGTTTCGAGTTCAGCGGCAAGGCCGTGTGGCAAATTTTCCGCGGCGACTGGTTCGATGCGGCGGTGATCTATCGCGACTGGGTGCGGCGCGAAGCGAAGTGGTTTCCCCGGCTTGGCCCCGAGGGACGCGAGGACACGCCGGCCTGGATGCGCGAACTGCCCGTGTGGGCGATGACGGGTGGCACGCCAGCCGACGTTGTTCCGGCGGTGAAGAAGTTCGCCGAGAAGCTGGGGGTGCCGGTGGGCTTCCACTGGTACTCGTGGCACCAGATTCCGTTCGACAACGACTACCCGCACTACTTCCCGACCAGGGACGGTTTTCCTGAAGCCATCGAGGAGTTGCAGCAATCGGGCGTGCACGTGATGCCCTACATCAACGGCCGACTGTGGGACACGCGGGACAAGGGGACGGAGGATTTTCAGTTCACGAGCGTCGCCAAGCCGGCAGTCACCAAGGATGAAGAAGGCCAGCCGTACACCGAAATGTATGGCAGCAAGGAGTCGGACGGCAGTCGCGTGGCGCTCGGTGTGATGTGCCCGGCCACCGACGTGTGGCAGAATAAGGTCAAAGAGATCGTTCTTCGTCTGATGAACGAGTGCGGTGTGCACGGCGTGTACATCGATCAGGTCGCCGCCGCCAAGCCGATGCTCTGCTTCGATCGGTCGCACGGCCATCCGACCGGGGGCGGCCACTGGTGGACCGAAGCCTACTGGCAGATGCTCGAGGACATCCATCGTGAGATGGCGGCCGATCGCATGCTGACCACCGAGTGCAACGCCGAACCGTATATTCACGTCTTCGACGGCTATCTCACCTGGCACTGGCAATACGACGGCCAGGTGCCCGCGTTTCCGGCAGTCTACGGCGGCGCGGTGCAGATGTTCGGCCGCGCCTACCGCGGCGGACCGACGAAGGCGCTGGCCCTGCGGATGAAAGCGGCCCAGCAACTTGTCTGGGGTGAGCAGATCGGCTGGATCCATCCCCAGGTGGTCGACGAACCGGAATCGGCCGAGTTCTTTCGAGAGGTCGTGCGGCTGCGATGGAACCAGCGGCGGTTCTTCCATGCCGGAGAGATGGCCCGCCCGCCGAAGCTGGTGGGCCAGATCCCTCGCGTGACGGCCGACTGGCAGTGGTCGGGCGAGTGGCCGGTGACGACCGACGCCGTGATGGCCGGGGCGTGGCGAGTGCCGAGCGAGAACCGGCTGGTGATGCTCTGGGCCAACGTGGGGGATGAGCCCGTAACCGCCACGCTGCATTTCGACGCCGGCGACTATGGCCTGCCGGGGGAGAAGTCCGCGGTGGTGCGGATTACCGCCGACGGGGAGTCGGAGCGCATCACCCTGCCCCGAAAAGTCGAGCGAGAGCTGACCTTCCCGCCGCGGTCGGCGTGGGGGTGGGTTGTCTCCGCGGAGTAACGACCCCCTCTGCCGGGGATTGTGCGCTGTTTGCCCGTGCGATATCGTTTTGAGTTCGGCCGGCGTTGCGCCGGCAGCCCCACGACTTGATCCGGTAACGACAGTGCGCCGGACGCACTACCGAAAAAGGAAACTCACGTGACCAAGCAGAGCGAACTCGAGAACCGCATCAAGGTCAAGCAGGCGCTGGCAGACAAGTACGAGCGGCTGGCGCGGACGGCGAAGAGCACGCCGCGGCGGAAGACCTATCTCCACCACGCCGACGTCTACCGCCGCCAGGCCGATCATATGGCAAAGCTGAAGGACTGAAGCACGCCGCTCGTCCGTTAGCGACCTGCCGTCTGGTGGGTCGGGTGCGAGGCAGCGTGGGTGTGGCTGCTGCCGTTGCCGTTGCCGTGCCCCGTGTGGGCGACGACCGTTTCCGGGTGGCTGTGGTTGCCGGCAAGGACCAGCGTGTCGAGTTGCACGCCGGTCAGCGTTTCCGGGCTTGCATCGACCCCGGCCGCAGCCAGTTCCTCGTGCGGTTCGTCCGACTCCTCGTGCAGCGCGGTCGCCGTCGACTCCTTCTCCTCTTCCTCCTCGCCCGGACGGCGGAGCTTTCGTCCGAACCACGCGCCCAGCCGGGCGACGTCGTCCCACAGCGAATAGGCCACCGGCGTGACCAGGAGGGTCAGCAACAGC
This sequence comes from Thermoguttaceae bacterium, assembly GCA_040766885.1. Lineage (GTDB taxonomy): Bacteria > Planctomycetota > Planctomycetia > Pirellulales > Thermoguttaceae > JAXGPP01. The sequence goes on from JAXGPP010000002.1 coordinate 530,299, forward strand.
GACAGCGTCTGGCCGCCGAGAATCACCTTCGCCAGACTTGCACGTGACGCAGCGCCGGGACCGCGGCCCAAAGCGATCGGGATCATCGCCGCGATGAGCATCACGGTGGTCATGAGGATCGGCCGCAACCGGGTGCGGTTGGCCTCGAGGATCGCCTCGTCGCGCGGCAGCCCGCGCAAGCGCAGGATGTTGGTGTAGTCGACCTGCAAGATGCCGTTCTTCTTCACGATGCCGAACAGCATGAACAGGCCGAACATCGCGTAGATGTCGAGGTTGGTCCGCAGCAGGATGAGCGAGATCAGGGCGAACGGCAGCGTCAAGGGCAGCGCCAGCAGGATCGTAATCGGGTGGACGAAGCTCTCGAACTGGGCCGCCAGGATCATATACATGAACAGGAAGCTGGTGAGGAACGCGATGAGGAAGTTATTGTTCGACTCGCCCATCACCTTGGCTCGGCCAAGAAACTCCCACTGGTAGTTCGCCGGCAGGTTCATCGACCCGACGTGTTCGGAAAGCTGCTCCACGGCATCGCCCAGGGCGAAGCCGTCGACGAGATTCGCCGTGATCACCACCTGCCGCTGCATCCTGTAACGATCGATCGTCGCCGGGCCCTGGGCGGGTTCGAGCCGGGCGAGATTGCTCAGCTCGACGAGCCCCGCCTTGGGCGACGGGATCATCAGCCGGCTTACCGACTCCCGGTCGTTGCGGTCTTTCAGGTCGGCCCGCAGCCAGACGTCGTACTGCTCGCCGATCGCATCATCTTTGTACTTCGACACGGGCTCGCCCCCCACCAGCACGTTGAGCGACGAGGCGATCGTCTGGACCGGAATGCCCAGGTCGGAGGCCCGCTGGCGGTCGATGTGGACGCGGAGCTCCGGTTTGCGGAGCGAGAGACTCGTGTCGAGGTCGAGGAATGCCCCGTGCTGCTCCATCCAGCCCAGCACGCCCGTACCCGCCTGGCCGCCGACCCCCTTCGTTCCCACGATCTCCTGGAGCTTGTCGAGGTCCGGGCCGCGGATGTTGAAATCGATCATCGCCTGGCGGAAACCCGAGCCGCCGAAAAGCGACACGTCCTGCACGGCCACCCGGAGTTCGGGATAATCCTGCATGATCCGCCGGGCGTCGGCCTGGACATCGAACTGGCTGAAGTGGCGGTCGTTGCTTTCCTTGATGCCGCGAATCGCGTTCATCCAGTAGGTGAAGTCGAAGTTCGACCGCTGCCGCTCTTCCAGGTCGATGAGGCGCGCGTAGATCGTGCCGGTGGTGACGTCCCCCTGGCCGCGGGCCACGCGGCCGGTGGTGTCGCCGATGGTGGTAAACACGTCGGTCACGCCGCGGAGCGTCTTCAGCCGCCCTTCGATCTCGGCGAAGAGCTTGTCGGCGCGGTCCAGCGTGTAGCCTTCGGGTAGCGTGATCGCCACTTCAAACTCGCTCTGGTCGTCGCGCGGCATGAAGTCGAAGCCGATGACCTTGAACAGCAGCGGGGTGACGGCGAACAGGCCGACGGTGGCCGCGACGACCGCCCAGCGGTGCCGCAGCGAGCCGCGAAGGACTGCCATGTAGCTTTCTTCGACAGCCCGCCAGATGAAATTCGACTTCGAGCTGCCGCCGTGCCCCTTCTTCAGCTTGAGGAACCGCGAGCAGAGCATCGGCGTCATGGTGAACGAGACGCACAGGCTCATGAAGATGGCAAAGGCCACCGTTCCGCCGAAACTGGAGAAGAACATGCCGATGCGGCCCCCCATGAAAACCACGGGGAGGAAGATGACCAGCAGCGACATCGTCGTGGCCATCACGGCCAGGGCGATTTCACCAGTGGCGGTCGAGGCCGCCTTGCGGGCCGAGTAGCCGTGTTCTTCCATGTGCCGGAAGATGTTCTCGTTGATCACCACCGCGTCGTCGATCACGATGCCGATGGCCAGGATCAGCCCCAGCATGGTGATGTTGTTGAGCGTGTAGCCCATGAGCTGCATGAAGGCGTACGTGGTGATGATCGACGCCGGGATCGCCAGGCTGGCGATGAGCGTGGTCCGCCAGTCCTGGATGAAGAGCATGATCGTCAGCGCGACCAGCACCGCGGCGATCACGAGGTGGAAGTTCACCTCGTGGATCGACCGCTCGATGAACGTCGACTGGTCCTTGACGACAAAAGTGTCGATGTCCGGCGGCAACACGCCCAGCAGCTGGTGGAGCCGCTTCTCCACGTTCTCGACGACCTTCACCGTGTTGTCGCCCGACTGCTTCTGCACGACCAGGCTCACCGCGTTCTGGCCGTTCAGGCGGGCCAGGCCGCGCGGTTCCTCGAAGGTGTCCTCGACGCGGCCGATGTCCTTGATCCGCACCGGGTAGCCGTTCTGGTTCGCCACGATCAGCTCGTTGAACGCCGCCACTTCCTCGACGCGGCCCATCGTGCGCAGCACGAGTTCCTGCGACCCCTGGTCGACGCGGCCGCCCGGCAGCTCCAGGTTCTGCGTGATCACCGCCCGGCGGGCGTCCTCGATCGACAGGCCGTAGGCCGTCAGCTTGCTGGTGTCGATGTAGATATTGATCGCCCGCTGCCGGCCGCCCACCAGAATCACGGCGCCCACGCCGGGCAGGCCCTCGAGGTTCTCTTTAATCTGCTTGCGCGCGATCTCGGTGATCTCCTGCATCGGGCGGTCGCCCGACACGGCGATCGTCATCACCGGCATGGCGTTCGTGTCAAACTTGTCGATGATCGGCGAATCGGTCCCCACGGGTAGCTTGGCGAGCACCGTGCTGATCTTGTCACGCACCTCCTGCGCAGCGACGTCGCGGTCCTTCTCCAGGATGAACGTCACCGTGATCACCGAGATGCCTTCCTTGGTGGTGCTCCGCAGCTCGTCGATGCCGGAGACCGTGTTGATGATCTCCTCCAGCGGCTTGGTGACGCTGGTCTCCATCTCCTCCACGCCCGCCCCCTTGAGCGTCGTGGTGACGACGACCACCGGCATTTCCACGTTCGGAAGCAGGTCCACGCCCATGTTGAGATAGGCCATCAAGCCCATCACGATCGGCGCCGAGACGAGCATCACGGTGAAGACCGGACGCCGGATGCAGAGATCCCAGATATTCATGGCAGATAACGAGACGATGAAGTGAACGCGTGAATGATCGATTGTGCCGTTACCGCTGGTCCGCCGCGCCGCGAATCTTTACCGCCGACCCTTCGGCCAGCAGATCCTGTCCGCTGGTCACAAGCATCGTGCCGGGACCGATCTCGTGCGAGTCGGCCTTCAGGAGTTCCACCCAGCCGTCCCTTTCTACCCCCCGCGTCACTGCGACCGCGTGCGCCTTGCCCTCGCGGATCGTGAAGACGCGCGTCGAGCCGGCGAGACTCAGCACGGCATCGCGCGGCACCATCAGCGCCTGGTCGTTGGCCTGCGTAATGATCCGCGCGTCGGCAAAACTGCCCGCCCGCAGTTCGCGATTCAGATTCTCCACCGTGGCTTCGATCCCGAACGTGCGGCTCACCCGGTCCACGGCCGGGCTGATACGGGTGATCTTGCCGGCAAACGTGCGGTTGGGATACGCCTGCACCCGTATCTCGACGGGCTGTTCGACTCGCACCTCGCTCACGTAGCGTTCCGGCACGACCCCTTCCAGCTTCAGCACCTTGTCGACCACCAGGTCGTAGGTCGCGGTCGACGAGCCGGGTGAGTCCTTCAGCATCTCTCCCTCATTGACCTTCCGCTCGGCAACGGCGAATTCCACCCCCTCGGGCCCCAGCAGCTTGGCCGCCAGGCTCGACTGCGGCGCCACGACCCGCGTCTTCTGCAGACGGTTCTCGGCCGTGGCCAACTGCGCGGCCTTCCACCGCGCCATCGCCAGGTCCGATTGCGCGTCGAGCAATGCCTGGAGCCGCGTGTTGCGGGCCACCTCGTAATCCATTCGCACCTGGTCGAGCTGCTCCAGGCTGACGACCTTGTTCTGTTCGTGCAGCAGCTTGGCCCGTTCGTAGCGCCGCTGCGCCGTCACTTCCTGTTCGTGCGCCCGGCGGACCGTCGGCAACTGCTCCAGGTCGACCTGCCCTTCGGGCAACTCGGTCAGCCCGAGCTTGGCCAGATCCGATTCCATCGAACGTCGCGCTTCCATGACGGTAAGCTCGTAGTCGGTCGGGTCGATCTCCAGCAGCAGATCGCCCGGCTTCACCGTATCGCCCAGGTCGGCGTGAACGCGGACCACCCGGCCCGATATTTCGGCATTGACCGAGATTTCGTCGAAACCGGCCAGCGTGCCCACAATGTCAACCGTGCGTTCGACCGGCCGCAGCGCCGCCGGCGCAGCGGTCACCATCACCGCCGTGGAGCCACCGGCGCTTTTGCCCGCCGCACTGGGTTCGGCGGCCGCGGCGTCGGCCAGGCTCTCGGCGCCCGGCCCCGCCGCCCATGCCAGCGCCAGCAATCCGGCCAGCCCGATGCCCAACACAGCAATGGAACGTCTCGCGATCCGCATGGAATTGCCTCTGTTCTCAGTCCCGTTCCGCACGACACGCTTCCGGGTAGCCCGGGTTCGCTTCCACACCGCCGCCGGGCCGCTGATCCGCCGCTAGAGCGATGCCCCTGAGAAAAATCTCCAGGCAGTTCGCCGTGTGCGCCACCAGCCCCCGTTGATCGCGCACGTAGCAGTGAAAAACCACCGCGCCATACAGCATGCTCGACAACGAGCGAATGGTGGCCCGTGGATCGAACGGGCAAAATTGCCCCATCGCAACCCCATCGGCCACAATCTGGCTGAAATGCTCGACAAGGTTCTGGTGATACTCGAGGTGTAGCTCCGGGGCCTTGCCGCGGAACTCCGCCCGGTCCTGCACGAAGATCTCCAGGTAGCGCGGGTTGCTCTCGAAAAACTCGGCATATGCCAGGCCGGCCGCCCGCAGCTTGCCCTCCGGGTCGGCGGCCGCATCGACGGCCACTCGCAGGTGCTCCTCCAGGCGTTCCATCACCGCGTAGATGGCCGCCCAGAACAGGTCCTCTTTATTGCCGAAATAGCGATAGACGGTCCCCTTTCCCACCCCCGCCCGATCGGCCACCACCTGCACGTCGGCCCGGCGAAACCCCTCCTCGGCGAACAGGCCGATCGCCTGCTCCAGTACCGCCAGCCGTTTCTGGGCGATTTCCGGCGTAAGACTCTCATCAGACGAGGCTCGCGTCAGCACTTATCTCACTCCTTAGGGGTAGTCGGACGGACGCGTCCGTCCGCCCAAGTTTAGCTACGGTAAAGTACGACGTCAACGGCGAAATGTTCGAATCCCCCCAAGCCTCGCTCCACTTCCTCCCTACCTTCCGCCAATTGCCGCGGCCGGCCCCCCCTCCAGCAGCCTGCCTCGCTGCTCTGTACACCCGTCACGTTGGACATAGCCTGACCCTGCACCGTGATATCTTCCTTCCGGCGAGCCGCAAGTCTGCCGGCTCGCGACTGCACACGGGGAGGACCACACCATGGCCACGACTGCTTCAGCGCACGACGAACTACAGCTTCTCGGAGAAATCACCACCCACTTTCTGCCAAACCGCACTGTCGCGGGCGCTCCAGCGCGTCCCGGCGATCGGCTGTCGCTCACCTGCCAGCCGGGCGGCGACATCCAGATCGCAATCGACGGCCACGAGCCCATCGGCCGCCTCTCCCGCCGCATGAACTGGCTCTCGTCCCTGCTCCAGTCCGGCCTCATCCACGTCGAAGCCTCCATCCCCGCCTCTCGCCAACCCCGCGATCCCGCCTCTCGCCCACCCCGCGATCCCGACACATGCCATGTCAGCCGTCCCGCTTCGCGCCGCCTTCCCCTCACGCTCACCGTCTATCTCCGCGCCAAAGGCCGCGCGATCTTCGAGCCTCAGCCCGTCCAAAGTCCCGCACAGGCCCTCCATGAAATCGTCCGCCGAGCCTACCAGGACCTCGAGCACCATCACGAGCCGGCCATCGTCCACGAGGTCGTCCGCTCGCTCCAGTTGCTCGCCCGGCGCGATCTGCTGCCCGAAACCAAGCTCCTCCTCGCACTTCTCCCCGGCGTGGCCCGCGAACTCCAGTCCGCCCGCGGCGTGCGTTCGATGGCCGAGTTGCGACAACTGCTTAAGCTCGTTCAACTGGGCGATCCGCTCCACTGGCGCGGCGTGGGCCTCTATCCGCTCTCCTGGCCCGAGCACCGCCCCTCCCCCTACACGCTCCTCGGCGAAGCTCTCGCCCGCCACGAAGCGATCGTCGACGAAATCTCCGATCACGGCAGCGTGCCCGAACTCCTCGTCGTTAATCGCTCCGACCGCCCCATCCTCATCCCCGAGGGCGAAGTCCTCGTCGGCGCCAAGCAGAACCGGGTGGTCAACGTCACCGTGCTCGTGCCGCCCAAAGCCAGCCTCGTGCTCCCCGTAAGCTGCGTCGAGCAAGGCCGCTGGCGCTACGACCGCCGCGGCTTCCATGCGGCCGCCTGCGCGCCGCCGTCGCTGCGCTCCAAGAAAACCCGCTCCGTCCAGCGCAACCGCGAGCTTCACGGCACCGCCGCCAGCGACCGGGCCGAAGTCTGGCAGGAAGTCGCCCGCCACCTCCGCGACAAGCGCGTCCACTCCGCCACTTCATCGCTGGCCGACGGCTACGCCGCCCGCGCCAAACAACTCGAGGAGTTCCAGCGGCACTTTCCCCTCCCCAATGGCACCTCCGGCGTGCTCATTGTCCGCGCCGGCCGCGTCGCTTCGCTCGAACTGTTCGACTCGGCCGATACCCTCTCGGCCCTCTGGCCTCGCCTCTCCCCGGCCTACTTCTTCGACGCCTTCGACTGGCCCCTCGCCGCCCCCGCCAACCCCAACACCGAACCCGTCGAGCGCTTCCTCGATCACCTCGCCGCCCACGCCCGGCCCCGGGTGGCCATCGGCCTCGGCGACGAACTGGAAATCAACAGCACCAACATCATCGGCTCGGCGCTCATTTACGACAGCCGGCTCTGCCATATCGCCGCCTTCACCGATATGCAATAACCCCAGCGAGCCACTCCGGCCCGACGCAGTCTGCCCAGCCGGCATGACCCGCGTGCGCCGGGTGGCTCTTTTCTGGGACAAGAGACTCCAATCATGACCAGCAGTGTTTGCAACGCCCGCCGATTCGACTATCTTCGTATCGTCGGTCGGTGCTACCTGGAACGACTTGAGGCAACCATGTCCGACGCTCCCCCGCTCGTGCGTCAATGGACGCTCCTCCGCATCCTCTCCGCCCGCCACTATGGCGCCACCGTCAAGGAAATGGCCGCCGAGACGGGTGTAAGCGAAAAGACCATCCGCCGCGACCTGGAGCTTTTTGTGCAGGTCGGCTTTCCACTCGAGGAAGTAACCACCGAGCGCGGACGCAAGACCTGGCGGCTCGACCCCTCCAAGAGCCAGCCCGGCCTCTCCTTCGCCTTCGATGAGGCGATCGCCCTCTATCTCGGCCGCCGCCTCCTCGACCCGCTGGCCGGCACCCCCTTCTGGGAAGCCGCCCAACGGGCGTTCAAAAAAGTCCGCGCCTCGCTCACGCCCCCGGCCCTCAAATACGTCGAGTCGTTCGGCGCCGTCTTCCACCAGACCCTCGTCGGCTCCAGCGACTACTCCCGCAAAACCGAGATCGTCGACCAGCTCATGGTCGGCATCGAAGACCGCCTCGCCGTCTTCATCACCTACCAGTCCCTCCGCGCCACCGAACCCGTCACCTACGACATCTACCCGTACGGGTTGGTCTACCACCGCGGCTCCCTCTACCTCGTCGGCGTCGCCCCCGACTGCGGCGAAATCCGCCACTGGAAAGTCAACCGCATCGAAGACGCCGAGGTCACCCAGGTCCGCTTCCAGCGCCCCGCCGACTTCGACCTCGTCGCCCACCTCTCCAAGTCCTTCGGCGTCTACCACGCCGACGGTCCGGGTGAAGTCTCCGTCCGCGTCCGCTTCTCCCCCCACGTCGCCCGCTACGTCGCCGAGTCCCAGTGGCACCACACCCAACAACTCACCCCCGACCGCGACGGCAGCATCATCGCCCAGTTCCACCTCTCCGACACCGAAGAAATCCGCCACTGGATCATGAGCTTCGGCCGCCACGCCGAAGTCCTCCAGCCCGAGGAACTCCGCCGTCAACTCCGCGACGAACTCGCCGCCGCCACCCAGTTCTACACCCGTCACCCCGATAACACGACCGTCCATCCTCGATCGAAGTGAGGTCGCGGCTTGGGACCACTCTTACCCCGACTGGCCCGTGTCAATCCGGTCTTCCAGCCCCAATTCCCGCAACGCGACCTTGGTTTCCTCGATCTTCTGACTGGAGACGCCACCCTCGGGGGTGACTTCGACGGTCACGGTGAGCTTCAGACCCTTGCTGCCGGCGAACTTGGCGAGGATCTTAGTGTAGAAGTTCATCCATTTCTGCGCCGGTACGCTGCCGGTCCAAGTCAGCTTGGCCACGTTGTCGCTTGACGGCTCCGGCGGAAACATGGGGCCACCGCCGGTTGGGGTCGGCGCCGCGCCGGCCGGCGCGGCTGGTGGTGTTCCCGTAGCAGAGTCCGGCCCCGTCGTTGGCGTCGACTTCCCGCCGCCGGTGGCGGGCGCGGCCGGAGGAGCCGCTTTCGCCGCCAGGTAGGCGTCGGCTGTCTCCTTGGTGACGATGTAAACGTCTGTGGACAGTTCGACGTCGTTCCCCAGGATGGTGCTGCCGTAGATGAAAGGCTCGTAGCCGCCCGATTCGGCCTTCCCGACGTAAGCCAGCATCCCGCTGCTCACGCCGCGGGCGATGGTTTCGCGGATGACTTCCCCATTCAAGAGTCGGGGGAACTGGGGCGAAGCGAAAAACGCATCCCGAACCGCCCTCGTCGCCCATTCCTTGAATGCCGGTGGCCAGTTCCGCACCAGGAAGTTGGGGCTGACGCCCTCTTCAACGTCACCGTCCTGCCGTAATCGATTCATCACTAAAGTGACCATCGTGTCGGCAGCGCTCGAATGCACCAGCCCCAGATCGATCGACCGCATCCGGTTGTCTTTGCCAAGCAGCATCAGGTTCTTATAGGTCCGCCAGACCGACTCTTTAAGGTCGCGGTGTGCCTTCTTCAAGTTCTCCACCAATTGCCGCTTCTGGCTGTCGTCGAGCCGCAACTCCGTCTCTTCTTCTTGGATGTCCTCCCAAGCCAAGACCTTGCGGGCTTCGTCCGACAGGCCAGCCGCGGATTCCGGCACACACCACACCAGTGCGCTCTTAAACGTGCGGGCCGACGTGCCGTATTCCTTGGTCATTGCCTCGACGACCGTCGTCGTTTTCTTGTCGTCCTCGAATGACTGATCCGGCGGAAGCACGACGAACGTCAGCGCCGGCCGGTCGGGAATCTGCCCGCTCTTCTCCGGGAAGAAGACCCTCTCGACGCCCGTGCCGGCCGCGAACACTTTCTGGATTTCGCCGCGGACGCGCTCGTCAATCTTCTGGGGCTGGATGCTGGCGCGCCGGTCGGCCAACAGTTTGTTGAGATTCGGCGACAGGCTGAAGCGATACCGGTTCCGCTCGACCTGCATGTAATAGCACGACGTGCCCAAGCTCTCCAGCACGGTCTCGATATTGCCGATGTCGAGCCCCGGCTCGGCCACGGCCAACCGCAGTTCCGGCACGGTGGCCTCGGCCTTGGCTTGGCCGCCGTTGGACTCAAAGAAGATGGCCGTGGCAACCTTCCGGTGGAGCCGCGCCTTCTTGATCGTGTCCACGGCCTCAGTGTCCAGGCGACAGGCGTGGGCGTCTTTCTTGCCGCAAATGTCCGTGGTGACCGCCCCTTCCAGCCGCGATTCGCCCAATTGCTCGAACAGGGCCGCTCGGAACATCGGATCATCCAGCGGAGCGGTGCCAAGCCCGATCAACGCGTCGCGGTGCGCTCCCTTATAGCCCTCTTGATATGCTTTCGACACCCACAAGGCGAGCATCCGCAACACACCACGCGTCTGCTGGAATCGCGGCAGAGCCTGCCATTTCCGCTCAAACACCGATAGCACCGTGGGGTGGAATGGGTACGTAGCGCAGAACGCCTCTCGCGCGTTGTCGATGGGAAACCAATTGGGCACTTGCTGCCGATGGTCTACGATCCAGTCGGCGTATTCCGCCACAGTCTTTCGGGCGTCGTCGGGCAGTCCAAACCACTCAAACAGCCTGCGGCGGATGATCTCCGAAGTTTCCCCCTCGGCCGACATGATGACTGCCTTGCCCAGCCGGTCGAGCAGCTTCTTGCACCGTACAAAGTCGGCTTCGTCCTCGGCGTTCATCTCCATTTCGGAAGCTGGAATGGAGACGGCCAGCACAACATTGTCCTGGCCCCTGGAAAACTCGGAAAGATTCTGCAAGAAGTTGTAGAGCTGCGCCGCCATGCCGCTCTTGCGGCTGCGGCTGACATAGTTCATCAACTCGTCCATGAGAATCAGGCACGGCCGGTCCTTGGGCAGGAATTTGCGGATCACGTCGCCGGCCGGCGCGGTCATTTCCTTTTCGTGGATGGCCAGCACCTCCAGGGCCTTCTTACCGCCAAGCTGATACGCAATCTCTCCCCACGGCGTTCGACGGAGCGGCGTGCCGTCGTCGCCGCCGCGCCCGCTGATGGAATCGAACTCCGTGCCGACGAATACCGCGGCGGCGGCCTCGGGTACGGTGGCCATGCCCGACTTGGCCAGGATCGAGTTTACGCCCATCCAGCCATTGGCCTTCGGGCCGTTCCGCCCCAGGTGGTAGAGCAGGGTGAGCGCGTGCGTCTTGCCGCCGCCGAATTGCGTCGACATGTTGAACACCGCCGACGTCTCGGTCTTCTCTCCCGACAGCCGGCGGACAACTTCGGCGGCCAGCCCGCAAAGGTTCTGCGTCAGGTAAGTTCGCTCGAAGAACCGCTGCGGCTCCTGGTAGTCGGTCGGGGCGCGGCCATCGCGCACCTGGTCCAGGTGCACGGCGAATTCCGAGGCGTCGAGCGGCTTGCCTTCCCGCAGGTCCTCGCGCGGCGTAACGACTTTGTACCACGGTTTCAGATTGGCCATGCTGCTTCACATCCTTTCGGACAGGCGCTGTTCCAAAGCGAGGACGTCCTCTGCACAACGATTACGGATTCTCGCGTAATTGCCGGCCGCCTCCCGGGCGAGGATCTTGCGTCCCTGACTCGGCTGGGCAGTAACGCCCCGCTCTTCGGCAAACGGAAGGAAGTAGGCTTCTTTGGGGTTTGGATCTTGGCGGATTTCTTGCCATCGCCAGCCCCTTGGCAGATCGAGACCAGCCAACAGCCAGACTTCCACTTCCTGCCAGGCGTTTTCGGCGAAGAAGATCCTGTCTGCTGGCAAGGCCGCTACGGCGTTCACTTCCAAGGCGTTTAGCGCGATGCGCCGGCCGGCCAGTCCGTCGCGGTCAACGATCAGTAAGAACACCTCGACCATGCCACGATAGCGGTTGAGTACTTCCTGGATCCGCTCCCATCTCAGTGCCTCGCTCACGCCTCCCAACAAAGGATCTTGACAGACTCGGACGTTGGCTCGGGGCTTGCCGATGGCGGTCAGCATTGCCCCGACTATGGGCTTCAGGATGTGCTGGTCCTTGCGGAAATCCTCTGGAATAACGAGCACGTTCATGTGCCGGCCCCTTCTGAGAAAGCAACCGCGTCCTCCAACCATCCTGAGGCGAGCAGCCGGGCGAGGTCTTGCTCCCGCAGAACGCGCTCGGCTTCCGGGATCTCTAAAATGCGGCGAATTCGGGCATCGCACTCGTTCTCCAGGCGATACACCAGCGCCGCATCGCCTCGGGCCTTCTCGCTCAGGAACCCCAGCAACTGCGGCGAATGCGACGTGGCCACTACCTGGATCTTCCCGCCCGTGACTTTCTGCTCGATAAGCTGCAAAAGCAGATACAATCGCGTGGGATGGATGCCATTCTCCAGTTCCTCGAAGAAGTAGAATCGTGCGGGTTTGGTGCCCAGCATGGCCGCAATCATGGCCAGGAATCGCAGTGTCCCATCCGAGGCACTGTAGGCCGATGTCCTCTGCCCGCCCGACTCGATCAGCGTCACCAGGATCTTGCCCGTCTGATCCGCTACAAACTCGAAGTCGGTCACGTCGAGCGGGGTCAGTTCTCGAATCCACTCCAGGATAGCGGCTTTGGTCGACTCAGATTCGCAAATTGCCTGGAGGACCGATGACAGGTTTTCGCCCCGATCGCCCAGGATGTCCTGGCCGGGCAGAGAGGGTATCCGCATGGCATCCGGGGCCAAATCGAGAAATCGCATCGACGCAAGCGCCTGTAGCACCCGCTTGGCGGCGGACTTCACCTCCGCAGTCGCATCATCATGGGTAATAATCTGTGAGAGTACGGGCTGGGCGGAGATGAAGCGCAGAGGTTTGCCTTTCCTCCTGTTTCGCCCGCCGCGTGGCAGGCGGACAAAAAGGTACTGCGGTCCCTCTTGCGCGGGCGGGTCGTCTGTGTCGTGGGAATCGAAATACATCATGGGTCCGCCCCAAAGCGACTCCCTGACGACGCGGGGGGCCTTCCCGTTGGCCCCAACCTCGACTTCGATCTTGTACGTGCCGCCGCCGGCATTCGGTGACAGGGTCGCCTCGAGCATAAACGTCGGCTGGCCGCAATAGGTTGCTTCGCGAGTCCCGCCGCGGATCCCCTTCCACTGAAGGGTGCCGCCCTCGATCCACTTCTCGCCGATGATCTCGGCCAGCGTGTACCCGCGGGAAATGCCGTGTAGGAACCGGAAGGCGTCGCGCAGATTGCTCTTGCCGGAGGCATTGGTCCCGACCAGCAGCGTGAGATTGCCCAGCGGCAGGCGGGCATCTCGGAAGTTCTTGAATCCCTGCAATCGCAGGTTTTCGAGCATAATCGCCTCCTAACGTCGCAACGCGACGGTTGGCATTTTATCGTCTTCAGCGTGAAGCCGAGCAGCACCCTCGTAGGCTTCGTCGTCGCTCGGACTCGGTAATGTCCCGCATTTCGTTGTCTTTGTGGTCCAGATGTCCCCTGTCCTGGTTAGCCTTTGTGTTGCGTCGGTCTCGTCATTTGGCCGATGAACGTCACAGCAATGTGTCGCAGTGTGACAGTATCTAGAGCGATCTCGAAGTCGCGCAGCTCTGGGTGGTTTTCGTCGGGGATGTTCCACAGTCGGATGGTCTTGATTTCCCCGCGATTGTCGCACTCGAACGTCACGTTGAAATGCGCGATGGAGTTTCGGAGGCAGATGGCGAGTTCCTTGAAGGTCCTGTCCTTGAGCACTCCCTTGAGGGGCCCCCTCCTATGCTTTCGCTCCCATGTCACAATGTGAATGTTTTGCCAGCAAGGTTCCGGCATATCGGCCAAAGGTGTGTCCGGCAGCTTGTCGAACCACTCTTGCTGCGGGAAGACCAGAAGGCCAAGCAACGAGTTAACGAGTTGCGTGAATTCCCAGACCTTTGGCACCGGCTTCTTTCCCAAGTGGGTAGAGGCTAGGGCCTCGATGACTTTGAGGTTCTCCCGTGTGCGTCGCGCGAAGTCGGACACCAGATCGACGTTGTCGTAACCCATCAGAATCCCAGCCCCTTCTTTCGGGCCAGTACCCCATCGACCCAGCGTTTTTCGTCGGTCCCGGCGGGGTAGAGGGCGGAGAGAGCCTGGGCCAACCGCCAGTAGCGGGCGTCCCGGCCGACACCGTCTTCGACCAGAAATCGCTTCAAGGCCTCGCCACGGCCGGCGGCAAAGAGGATCATGCTTTGGTGAATACGGTCCAGCACCGTGTTTCCCAACTCCGGCACGCTCTTGTCGCCCCAGCCGCCTTGTTCCTCCTCGATTTCGTCCAGCGGTTCAAAAAGCATCTGTTGAGCAGGCTTTCTCCTTCGGGACTTAGCGGGGGCGGAGCCTTCGTCTTTGCCGAACAGGTGCTTTGTCCGCTCCGCGACCGTCCGCAACCGGGCCTTGTCGCCTTTGATATCGACGACACTGGCCAACTGCTCCAAGTGCGCCCCAAGTCCTTGGGCGATCTTTCTCGCAGCGTCGTATTCCAGGACGAACCCACCTTTGGCTGTTGACTTGCTACCTGATTCTTCGTCCTCTTCATTCGCGTCGGCAGCATCGTCATCCTCGCCATTCGTACCATTGCCGCCTGTAGAAAGCGTCCACAACCACATGGCGGTCAACCGGGCATCCTCCTCGAACCCCGCCGTCTCCGCACCCTCAAAGATCATGTTCAGGGCTTCCTTGGCCACTGCCTCCCAGACATACGAAAGGTACCCACGCGTAATAATACTACCTGCCATATCCTTCTGATCCCCCAGGGGTATCGACTCGCCACTCGCTGTTTCCACCTTCGAGTACTTGGAGTAGATCTCAAGAGCCGGACCGAGACACGCGAAAATCGCATCCGCCCCGACAATTCCCTCTGCTGCAAGACGAGGCATCCAGTCATGGATACGCCGTGGTAGTTCCGAGAGAACATCGCGCCAATCGCCAACCGCATCATGGTCCGATCCATCCGAGAGTTCACGGGGACGGCAAACGAGATGCACGGAGGAAGCCAACGTGCGTTGCCGATTGGCAAGCATGCGACCCCTGTTCTCGGTCTCAATCGGCCATGAAGCAGTTATCTTCCAGCCGGCAGCGATTAGGCCCTGAACGAGAGCTTCCCAGCCAGCAGTGGACGCATGTGCAAAGACCACCACCGAAATCCCATCCGGGCGCAGGGCATCGCGAGCGCGCAGGAACGATTCCCGTATCGCTTCTTCGTAGTGTTTCTTGTCCTTCTTGGACGGACTCTTCGAGTGCGGAAGACTCTGCGTGGCCTCAAGATCTTTCGGTGTCACTTCACATTTGAGGAATGAATCGCCCCGGTAAGCCAAGAATCGCCTTAGCCAGACATAGAACATGTCCGAAAGGTCAGCGTACGGGATCGAGAAGTAGTACGGGGGGTCTGTTATGATCGCATGTACCGAGTCGGACGGTAGTGGGAGTGCTTGCGCTGGGGACTGGGCGACGGTCCCTGCAACAGGGCACGCATCACTGAGGCTTTCCAGCACATCGACGGTGCGGGCCAACTGATAGCGGAACCCGCCGACAAGATCCTCCATGAGCGGGTTGGCTTCTGCATAATCAGCCCGCATGGCAATCGCGGAACTTTGGATGAACGCAGAAATCATCCCGTCAGAAAGGTAAGTTGACATGTTAGTCGAATAGTGCGTCAGATTGCTGACGCACAGGGCAAGAAGGCAGACAACTGCATCCGCCAATGTTGTGTCGCCACAATCGCGAAGTACGAGAGGTCGCACTTCTGATGCCAGCGCCCCAAGTGTTGCAAGGGATACCTGCTGACGTTTGTTGAACAGTTGGTTCCATGTTTCAAACCCGTACTGTCTAACATTAAGCCGTCGCGGTTCGTCCGCACTCAGTCGCTCATCGGGGAAAGGCGTCATGTACTGCGCCCAGGACGGCCTAAACTTCTTGTGCTTTGCCCTGGCTCGGTCAAACGCTTCGATATCGCTCTTCTGCGCACAACGATATCTGCGTCCCGAACCGTCTTTCGCCTGGGTAACAACTGCATATAGTTGTTCGCCAAGCTTCCCCTCCCTCCCAAGAGTCCGATAACGTTCCTCCCCAATTGTGTTGCCGCACACAGGACAGGTAATTGTGCCACCGCGTGCTGTACCCTGTTCCAGTTTGTCCTTTGAACGTAGCGGCCGTATGTCAATCGCAATACGATGGTTGTGTGAGGGGGTCAGGAACGCCGCTATCGGCGGTCTGTGCCTCTTGGTAATTTGCAGACGGCCGAGTAATGGGATTACGAAGCCACACCGTGGCCCTTCGCATTGCGCAGTACGACACCACAGATAGGCAATGGGAGTGTCGCCATTGGCGTCGGACGGATACAACTCGCCCAGAGCCTTGAATGCCTCTTTGTAGATGTGGTTGCCCCATCTCTCAACGAGGGCGGCCAGTTGTCGGCCAAACTTGGGTATGTACTCCACAACGACTTGGTTAAGAAGGACTGCAACTGGATTCACGTCCGAAGCAAAAACATCTGCACCAATTCTTAATGCTTCAAGTGGAATGGCTCCGCCACCTGCAAATGGGTCAACGACGAGTGCGCGTGCGGCTTCATCGTTCGTAAGAGACGAATGGGCGGCTGCCGTAACTTGCCGGGCAAACTCCACGTAGGAAGGATGCGACCCGTTGTCGAACTCCGCAAAATCCGCAATGAAGTGGAGCAGCGCCTCTCGCAAAGTGATCAGGTCCGACTCCTTAGTCGTGTTCAATCCGCCTTTGCGACTCGCCAGAAGTGACCAATGAGCCCTGCTTTCTTCAGATGCGGTCTCCAGGAGCCGCAGATCAGAATCGGCCGTGCGAGCAAAAGACATCGCAAGGTTGGCAACGCGTGTGCGGAATTCTGTCGGGCATTCCGGCCCGGCCGGGTCGGGCCAGAGTGCTGCGCAGATTACTGCCCGACATGCTGCAGACGGCCGCCTCGCCCACCACATGTGCAGTGCAGCAATGTTCCCGTGCCGTTTCATTCGCGATGTTCGAGCGTGCGATGAAATCCGCCCTATGGGAAGGTCTACCTCTATCAGCCGTTTCGGATATGTCACAGCTGCGCTCCTGCTTGTGCCAGAATCTGGTCGGCACCCACGTGGTAGTGCTCGATCTTCACGATGGGCTCCCAGCCGAGACGAGCTGGGTCTTGAATGGCATGCATTTCGGGCGTGGTGGCGCAATTGAAGACGGCGTAGAGCCAGTAGTCCTGCTTGAGGCGCACGGCCGTCCTGTACTCGTTGCTGGTCAGGGCGATTTCGCCCACGGTTGCCCGGCCCTTGACTTCGATGAACCGGACCTCGATGCAGGTCTGCGGGTCCTCGGGGTGGGGCTTGCGGGAGATCAGGTCAAATCCGCGGTTCTGGTCCTCCACGCTCTCGACTCTCCAGCCGCGGGCCTCTTCGTAAGCGATGGCCGCCGCCACGGCCGCATGTTCGATCTCATCGTCACGGACCATCGGGGCGATGCCGGGAGCCGTCCGCTCGGGGTGCGGCAATGCCCACGCCCGGCCGATGTGCTGGATGTCGCCAATGGTGCATTGCCGCTCCTGCTGCAACTCGTCGCGCCGCCGCTCCAGCCGGCCGTTGAGTTCGTCGAGCCGGTCCTCGATCTGCTTCTTGTTGGCCTCGAACAGGCTGGGATTGGTCTCGGCCTGCTCGTAGAGAGCTGCCATGCGGAAGTTCTGCCGGTCAATGAGCGTATTGAGGCTGAGTTCCAGGTGACAGGAAATCGTCTTCGTCTCCCGCTGCCGCTCGGCAGCCACCTGTGCCAAGAGCGGGCGCAGCGCCTTCTCCACCAGCGTGAATTCCGCCGCCTGCCGGTCGGGCAGGTGGTCGCCATCCGGCACGGCCGTTCCCTGGGGCGCAAGCGCCATGTCGAGGAAAATGGTCGGCTCCTTGACCGCCATGCTGCCGTCGAGGCCGACCTGGACGACGAATAGCCGGCGATGGAGGCAGTGTCCCCGGCCGTCTCTCACTGAAGCCGTGAAAACGTCCAGGCGGCTGGGGGCCTTGCTGTGCAGGTCGTAGAACACAGTCCCGCGACGCAAGTGGTCGCGGACCCGCTCGGTCACATCCTCGCGAACCGCCTCAAACAGCGGATGGCCGGGTGTAACCCATTCGCTGGTGGCGTCCTTCTGCAACTGTGTCTTATCGAAGACAATCTGCCGGTATTCTCGCCCCAGCTTGCCGAATCGCGACTCCAAGCGGTCACCGATGGGCTGCAAGGTCCGCGGAACGCGGCCGATGCGATACACGTGCGACTTCGGCTTTGTCTCCTTGGGGTGGACGCCAGCCAGCGGCCCCGCTTGGACAAAAAAGTCCTCAATGACCTCGGGCACCAGCCGGCGTTCTCGGGCCTCGGCCGATTTGCCGATCAAGGCGGAGAGGTTCAATTCCCGCTTGGCCAGGCCTTCCAACGTCGAGTCGGTGATCTGGCGGAACCGGCCAACATCGACATTCTCGACGATGCGATTCTTGATGGCTTCTTCCGTAAGGTTGTGGGCGTACATGTCGCGGACCATGCGCTCCAACTGGTTCGCGGGAAAAATGCCCCCCAGCACGTTGAAGATCTTGCCGGTGTGGTGCGGATCGAGGTCTTCTTCGATCGCCTTGAGCCGCTGGAAGAGCTTCTGCAGCACCCGGCCTTCACGGGTGTTCGTGGAGACGAAGTTCCGAATGAGGCAGTCTTTCTCCTGGCCGTACCGATGGATACGGCCCATCCGCTGTTCGAGCCGGACGGGATTCCACGGGATGTCGTAATTGATCATGAACCAGCAGAACTGCAGGTTGATGCCTTCGCCGGCCGCCTCGGTGGCCACGAGCACCTGGGCCTCGTCGCGGAACTCTTTTTCGGCGTAGATTCGGGTGCCTGGCGTATCGCGGTCGCCGATCTTCATGCCGCCGTGGATCTGCGTGACCGAAAGCCCCCATTGCCGGAGCTTGCCCAGCGGCCGGCCTTCCTTGCCGTCGCCGGTCAGGTAGTCGAGCGTGTCCTTGTGCTCGGTGAAGATCAAGAGCTTCATCTTCGCATCGTCGAAGACACCGTAGGTCGTCAACACTTCCTTGAGCTTGACCAGCTTTGATTCGACTTCGCGCTTTTCCAGAAGCCGGGCCTGGTCGATCATCTTTCCAATCTGCAGAATTTCTTCCTTCAGTGCGGCCGGATCGACCGACGCAACCACCTCCTCCAGGGCATCGGTGATCTTTTGCTGATCTTCCTCGGGCAGGTCTTCGTAATCGTCGGGCAGCTTCTTGGCGATCTGCTCTCGGCGGTATGCCTCCGGGTCGTCGAGAATCTTCTGGCGTTTGTCACGCATGCGTTCCAGGCTGCGGCGGACGGCGTAGACGCTGGAAGCGAACCGCCGCTGGAGCATGGCCATCGTGAAACTCAGCGCCCGCCCGACGGCGGAATCGTCAGCCTGGGCCTTGATCGACTGGTCATCGACGAAACGGGTTAGCGCGTCGTAGAAGTCCCATTCATCGCTGTCGATCTGAAACTCGACGGTCTGCACGTCGCGATTGGTGAAGAGTTTGCTGCACTTGCCCGTCTCGGGATGGGGGAACGTGATCAGGGCTTCCTTAGTGCGTCGCAGGTAGAACGGGGCGCTGTTGCGCCGCATGGCCTCTTCGAGGCTGGCAACGTCCCCGTAAACGTCGCGGTCGAGCAGTTCCAGGAACAGGCAGAAGTTCTTGGGGTCGCCCTTGTGCGGCGTAGCCGTCATCAACAGGTAGTGGTCGGTCATTCTCGACAGGGCCTCGCCCAATTCGTAGGCGAGCGTCTTCTTGTCGGAACTCGTGGCGCTCATCTTGTGGGCTTCATCGACGATGATTAGATCCCACTGGCTGCGGAGGAGGCTTTCGTTGGCATCCTCGATACGGGAGACCCACGAGACCGACGTAATGACCTGGTTCTTATCCTGCCAGGGATTGGAGCCGTAGTTGGCCCGGAGCACGTCGCCGCGGATGACCTCGAAAACTTCGCGGAACTTGTCCTTCATCTCCCGCTGCCACTGGAACGAGAGGTTCGCCGGCGTGACGATGAGCGTACGCGTGACTAGCCCGCGGATCTTCAGTTCCTTCAATAGCAGGCCGGCCATGATGGTCTTGCCCGCGCCGGGATCGTCGGCTAGGAGAAAACGGATTCGCGGCAGCTTAAGGAAGTAGTCATAGACTGCCTCTAGCTGGTGGGGAAGCGGGTCAACCCGGGCAATCGACAGTGAGAAATAGGGGTCGTATTCGTAGGCCAGCGCCAGCCGTAGAGCCTCAATCCCCAGGCGGAACCGTTGGGGGTCGCCGTCGAAGGGTTCCTGCTCGGCCGTGCAGGTCAAGACCTGCAACTGCTCATCGCTGAGAATGAGCCGATAGGTTTGGTTAGTCGTCAGCCCACTTCCCGTGAGCTTTACCGAGTCGCCAATCGTGGCAACCGCCACGACCTGTACCGGCTCCGGCACAATCGGCCCGCGAACAATTACATCCGGCTTCAACTGATCTCGCTGCATGAGCCCCTCCATACCCCACAACCCGGCAGACGGATGCCATGAAGATAACCGATCGGCCTGCCGCTGTAACCATCAGCCAGCAAGGATTTTCGGCATCTCCACGAGTGGAACTATTTCTGACAGAAAGGGCTGGCATTGCTGCCCGGCCCAATCCCGTACCGATCAGGCCTCCATCACCCATCCCCGCGGCCACCGCCCGAGCGTCCCACGCCCCTAATCGCCCCCCGCCGCAATCGGCCCTCTCCCACTCTTCAATCTGCAATTCGCACTCTGCAATTCTCAATCTTCAATTCCCTCCTTCTTCTTCTTCTGCCCCCGCCATCCACCCCCCTCCTGCCTGATAGCTGACCGCTGATCGCTGTAGCTGATGGCCGCTGTTAGCTGATCGACTTCTCCAATCCGCCCCCTCCGCGTCTCCGCGTGAACTCTCCTTCCCCGCTTCTCTTCGCCTTTCCTCTGTGCTCTCTGTGCCCTCTGTGGTTCAATACCCCCTTCTTCTTCTCCTGCCCCATCCGATTCCCCCTTCTGGCAGATAGCTGACCGCTGATCGCTGAAAAGCTGATGGCCGAAAGCTGTTAGCTGAATCTTCCCCCGCCTCTCAAAGAATCTCTCCGCTCCCCCCACGATTTTCTCTTGCGATCTAGGCCACGCATAATATATAGATGTACACTGACGTAGATCGGTCGCCCGACGCATCCGCGCCGGACTCCGCAAAAGACCCTCGCCCGGTCTCGCGCTCCATCCGCGCGCCCGCGCTCGTTCCCTACCTTCAAACCACCAGACAAACAACTACCATGATTCTCTCTGCTCCCTCCGCTCCCTCCTGTTATTTACTGGCCTCTCGGCCCACGCCCCCTCTACAGTCTTCAACACTGAAGCCAAAAGAACTAGAAAACTTACGTCTACGACCCAGGTGCGAAACCCATGGGCCACTTAGACTTAAAAACAAGCTTCGCGACGCAGTCCAAAGTAAACACCCCAAAGGGCGTTTCGCTTCGCGCAGTCAACCGGCCGGCAAGTTGAGAGGTCGAGAACTCGCCCGGATGCACCGGCTACTGTGGCGGGGCGGCGGAAGCAGCCGCCTGGACCAGTTCGGGATAGATGACAAGCTCCACCCGGCGGTTCCGCTGCTTGCCTTCCGGAGTGGCGTTGGAGACCACCGGGTGATTCAGCCCGTGGCCGACGAGAAAGAGTTGCTGCGGAGGCAAGCGCGTATGCGTCAACAGCACGTCGTAGATGGCCATGGCCCAGGCCACCGAGAGATGGTTATGGTTCCGCCAAGGACTGCCCGCGATCGAATCGCTGTCGGTGTGCCCCTCAATTCCCACCATGTGATTCGGGTAGCTGCGCTGGATCTCCGCAGTAACCTCGGCCACCAGCGGCACCGCCCCCGGCTGGAGCCGGGCAGTGGTTCCATCGAAAAGCTGCGCCGCCGGCATCTCCACTCGGACCACGTCCCCGTCGCGCCGCACATTGACGCCCGGCCGGTTGATCGCCGGCAGCGTTTTCAGGAAGCTGTTGTTGGGCTGGATCGCCACGCCCCCCTGTCGCGTCATCGAGGCCGTGAGCGTCTTGACCTGCTCCTCGGTGGCATGCTTCTCCTCGCGGATCCGCGCCAGTTGGTTGGTCACCCCCGTGAGTTGCTCCCGCATCACGGTAAGCTGGTCGCGAAGCACCTCGCTCTGCTGCTGCGCCTGCGCCAACTGCATCTCGAGCTTCTGGTTCGCCGCGTCCAGGCTCGACGCTCGCGTTTGCAGTTCCTGATTCTGCCGGGCGAGAGCTTGCTCTTGCTGCTGGGCAACCTGCTGCTGCCCCGGTGTGACGCCCGACAGGAGCGAATTGCCGGCGCAGCCGGTGATCGCCACCAGCACTGAAACCGCCAGCCATCCCGCCGATGCGCCCTGACGCACGCCCAACACCTCCGGCAAGAAGCGCAGTGAAACCGCCGCAACAAGCGGGCCGGATGGTAACAACCCCGCTACGCGTGGGCAAGGCCAGTTGAAATCACACGCCAACGAAAAGCGAGGCCTGCGCCCACCCCCCTCCACAGTCAGGCGGACGGACCCCTACTGCCGCCCCACTGCCGTGAGCGCCAGCCGCCATGCGAAGAGCATTCCGGCCATCAGCACCAGGCAAACCAGCAGCACGCCGGGCACAAACCACCCGAGCAGGAAAATCCCCTCCGCCCATTCCCAAAAAGCCCCCCAACGGACGATTACCACCGTCGCGGCCAGGCAGAGGAAGGGGCCGTAAGGGATCTCGGGGCCCCGGTTGAGGATCAGGCTCCCTAGTCCGATGACCAAACCCGCCAGGGGAGCCAGAAAGAAGACCATCAAACAGCCCTGCCAGCCGAGCAGCGTTCCGAGCATGGCCATCAACGTCACGTCGCCGAACCCCATCGCCTCCCGCCGCAGCGCGAGAGTGCCTACCACGCGGACCGCCCAGATGGCCCCTCCGCTGGCCGCCAGCCCCACCAGCGCCGTGAGCAGTCCCTGCCAACGTACCCCGCTCCACACCCAGACCATCCCGATACCGGCCGCGCCGACCAGTCCCAGCAGCGCGAATTGCAGCGTTGCCCGTTCGCGCCGCAGTCGGGCGACCATCAAGTTGAACGCCCGCCCCACGCCATGGCGGGTGTACCATGTACGCGGCATCAGGGCCACGCACCACAGCCACCAGCAGGCGATCGCAATCGCCAGCCCTCGTGGACCGTTGAGCCAAGCCGGCCAATCGAGCGGCGTGGTGATCCGCAGAAACTCCAGCCCCTGCCCGCCAATTACCGGCAGCAGCACCCACGGATAGGCAGTCGCCGCGAGTAGGCCGAAGAGCGTGCCGGGCACGGTGATCGCATCCGGGATCGTCTTTTCGTCGATATCAATCAGCGACGCCACCAGCATCAATAGCGCCAGGACGGCATGGCAGAAAAAGCGGAGGTGCAACTCCACACTGATTTGCTGCACCACGGCGGGCGGAAGAATCACCGGCATGAGCCCCTGCTCGACGACCTCCCACCAGTAGAGAGCGGCCAGGCCGGCTCCGCAGCAGAGTTCAACCGCCAGCGGTCGCAGCCAGAACCCGCGTCCGTGGAGCGACGATTCCCTCCGCAAACCGAGCCACCCCAGGATCGGCAACCGGTCACCAAAGCGCCGCGGCGGCGCCGCCGGATCGGGTGGTGACCAGGGACTGATCGACCGCGGTCGCCAGGCAAGTCGGTAGATGGCGAGGTTTACCAACCCGCCAAGAAAGACACCGGCGACTCCGATCGCCGCAAGCCGCACCGGGATGGGGATGGCCAGGATCCAGTTCACTCCGGCTCCCCGCGGGTCGTATTCCCCTCGATCAGGGCGAGGATCTCGGCGGCAACCTGTTCCGGCGGCTTGCCTTCGGTATCCACTTCCACGTGCGCCGTCTCGCGGTAGATCGGCTCGCGGCGGTCGAGCAGCTCAACGATTTCCTCCAGGCCCCCTTGGGCGGTGAGATTCGGCCGCCGGGCCGCCGTGGTGGCGTCGCCGCTCATCCGGGCGAGAATCGTTGCCGGTGTGGCCTTGAGCCATACGACCATGCCCGACTGGCGCATGGCCGCGCGGCTCTCCGGCCGCATCGGCGCCCCGCCGCCGGCCGCCAGCACAAGCCTCTCGCGCTGGCACAAATCGGCGATTGTCTGAGCTTCGAGATCGCGGAAGGCAGGCTCCCCCTCCTCGGCGAAGATGCGTGCGATCGACTTCCCGGCGCGGCGTTCGATCTCCACGTCGGCGTCGATCCATTCCCAGCCCAATCGCTCGGCCAGCAGCCTGGCGATGGTCGTCTTACCCGTCGCCCGATAGCCGATGAGCGTCAGTGGCATAGGGGGTGCTGAGTGATAATTGCGGAATGATGAGTAAAGGCGGCGATCACTCGGTTCGCGGCGAGCCGTCCAACTTCACCGCGGCGGTGGCCCGCTTGATCACGTCGCGCATCAGGTTCGCCGGCCCGTCGATGCCGGTGAAGCACTTGAACTGCAGCGCGGCCTGGCGGACGAACATATCGACTCCGGTAATCACGCGGCAGCTCTGGGCCTTGGCGTCCTTGATCAGGAGCGTGTTCTCCGGATTGTAGACGCAGTCGAAGACCAGCATCGCGGCGCGGAGATGGTGTTTCGGATAGGGGGTCGCGTCGACATTGGGATGCATGCCGACCGGCGTGCAGTTGATGAGGATGTCGGGCGTGATGCTCGTCCGCAGATCCCATTCCAGGTAGTGGGAGCGGAAATTGTGGGCAAGATAGCGGGCCCGGTCGTTGTCGCCGTCCGCCACGTACACCTTCGCCTCGCGGCCGATGAGGCCGAATACCATGGCTTTGCCCACGCCGCCTGCGCCGAGCACGAGCGCCGTCTTGCCGCGAAAGTTGCTGACATGTTCGCTCGCCTGCACGGCCGCTTCCAGGCTGTCCATCGCCGCCTGGTAGTCGGTGTTGTATCCGAGCCGCTCGGGCTCCTTGAAAACCATCGTGTTCGCCGCCCCGATGCCGCGAACCGCGGGATCGGCTTGCGTCAGCTTTCCCAGCACCGCTTCCTTATGGGGGATGGTCACGCTCAAGCCGCGGACGCCGATTTCCGGCGCCCACTCGAGGAACTTTACCAGGTCTTCGCGGGGGACGCGGAAGGGGATATAGACATTGTTCAGCTTGAAGTGCTCGAAGGCGGCGTTGTGAATCAGCGGGCTCAAGCTGTGCCCCACCGGATCGGCGAGGACGCCGTACACCTCCGTGCTGTTGTTGATCTGCTCATAGCGGTAGACGTCGCGCATCTGCTCGAAGCTGAGTTGCCCTGGCGCCAGCGCCCGCTCGGGATGGAAGGTCGCGTAAGTGAATGGCGCTCCGAACCGCCCGCAAAGGATCCGCGAGGGAATCCCCATCTCGCCCATGCAGATGCCGATCGTCGGCACGCGCGATTCGGCGATCAGGCGCAACATGCGGTAATTGTCGTCCGGATGATTGGCCATGGTGGCAATCTTGATGATGTCCGGATCGAGCTTCGACATGCGCTGGTGGATCTCTTCGAGATTCTCCGGCGTCATGCGGAAGTCGTGCAGGCTCACGATCCGCTTTGTCTTGCCGAACCGCGGAATGATGGCGGCAACGTCCTCTTCGAGATCGATGTACTCGACCCCCTCGGCAATGGCGGTCCGCAGCAGGATCTGCCGCTCCGGCTCGCCACCCGTCCATTTGCCGCCGTCGCGGTCGCGCCGGCAGGCGATGACCACCGGGCAGGGGCGGTCGCCGATCAGCCGTTTGATGTTCACCGGCCCGTTGATGTAGTCCAAGCGGAGTTCGACAAGCTCGGCCCCCTGCTCGGCAAGGTGCTTGTGCTCGGCGATCATGTGCCGGTGCCGGCCGCGGGCAATGCTGACGCAAATCATGGCGATGCCATCAATCCGGGGTGACAGATTCTCACGATCCCCCATTGTGGTCTATCGAGGGGGAAAAAGCAACGTGCTGGCGAGCACCCGGCGAGGCTTGCGGAGCGACGGCACGGGCGGGAAAATACCGGCATTCTGCGTGATCTGGCCGGGGGTGGGGCACCATCGCCGGGTTCATGACGCTTCTGCGAGAGCGCATGCATGTCGCCTGGCTCGGCTCCTGAGAGGCGGCCGCAACCGCCACCCGGCTATCGACCCGCGGTAACGGTGCTCGTGGCGGTCTGCGCGGGGATTGTCGCCGATCGGACATTCGGGGCAGCGCCGGGGGCATGGCTGGCGATGAGCGCGGCGGGGTGGCTCGCGTGGTTTGCGCTCTACCGCGGCAACCGGGAGTTGGCGGCGGCCGTGGCGCTGCTGGTTGCCGTGGCGGGCAGCGGTGGACTGTGGCATCACCTGAGGTGGCGTTACTTCGCGGCGGACGATCTGGGGAGCTATGCACGGCTGTGGTCGCAGCCGGTCTGCGTCGAGGTGGAGGCGCTGGAGAGCCCGCGTCCGCTCCCGACTCCGCCACCCGATCCGCTGCGGATGATTCCGCTCGAGGACAGGGTGCAACTCGATGTGCGGCCGGTGGGGCTGCGATCGGGCAAGGAATGGATACCGGTTGCAGGGCGGGCGAGGCTTACGATTGCTGGTCGCTGGCCGGCGATTGTTGCCGGAGACCGATTGCGGGTCTTTGGGCAATTGAGCGCGCCGGGCGGACCGCGGAATCCAGGCGCGTTCGACTTTGCGGGCCAACAGCGGGGGGCACGCGTCCGCTGCTGGCTGATGGCCGACGGGGACGAGTGCGTGACGGTGGTGGGTCATGCGGGCTGGGGGAGCCCGCGGCGGTGGCTCGATCACGCGCGGACCGTTGGCCGCGCGGTTTTGGTGAGGCATGTCGACTCGCGACAGTTTCCATTGGCGGCCGCATTGGTGCTGGGGCTGCGCGAGGAACTCGATTACGAGCAGTCGCGGGCCTTTTGGGAGACGGGCATGGCTCACATGCTGTCGATCTCCGGATTGCATGTCGGTTTGCTGGCGGCGGGGTTGTTTGGCATGGCGCAACTGCTGATGCTGCCGCGGCGGAAGGCGCTGTGGTGGGTCGCGCTGCTGGTGGTTTCGTATACGGTGCTGAGCGGGGCGGAGCCGCCGGCGCTCAGGGCGACGGTGCTCGTGCTGGTGCTGTGCGCGGCGCGGTGGATGCGGCGGCCGGCCTTGCCGCTCAACTCGCTGGCGACCGCCGGGCTGGTGGTGCTGGCGATCAATCCCGCGGACCTTTTCAACACGGGCGTGCAACTGTCGTTTCTGGCGGTGGCCGGCATCATGTGGTATTCGGCGCTGGCGAGAAGCGCGGTGGCGGCGCCCGATCCGCTCGACCGGCTCATCGAGCAGAGCCGCGGCTGGCCTGCCCGGCTTTGGGAGGTGATCTGGAAGCAGGCCGTCGACCTGACGCTGTTGAACGCGGTGGTGTGGCTGGTGACGCTGCCGCTCATCCTGGCGCGATTCCATCTCATGACGCCGGTGGCGCTGGTGCTGAACACGCTGGTCTGCTGGCCGATGGCGGTGGCGCTGGTATCCGGGTTTGGCGTGCTGCTGGTGGGCGGACTCGTGCCGCCGTTGGGAGCGGTGCTGGGGTGGATATGCAACGTGTCGCTGGCGATTTCCACCTGGCTGATCGAGATTGCGCAGTCGGTTCCGTATGGGCATTTTTTCATGCCGGGGCCGGCTTCGTGGTGGCTGGCGGGTTTCTATGGCGGACTTGGCTTGTGGCTCGTCTTTCCGAGGTGGCGGCCGCGGCCGCGGTGGGCGATGGCGGCGCTGGTGATGTGGACGGTGGTTGGGCTCGGCGCGTCGCTGGCCGGGCGGGGCGAACGGCTGGAGTGCACGTTCCTGGCGGTCGGGCACGGTTCGGCGACGGTGCTGCGGCTGCCCTCGGGGGAGACGATCTTGTTCGACGCCGGGCAGTCGATGTCGCCCGAGCAGGGCGCGCGAACGGTGGCCGACTGCCTGTGGTCGCAGGGGGTGGGCCGGATCGACGCGGTGATCATCTCGCATCCCGACGCCGATCACTACAACGCCCTGCCGGGACTGCTGGAGCGATTCCCGGTCGGGGAGGTGTGCGTTTCTCCGCTGATGTTTGGGGAGGAGAGCCGGGCGCTCGTGTATCTGCGCGAGTCGATCGAGGGGCACGGCGTGCCGATCCGGACGGTGGCGGCGGGGGATCGGTTGGCGGCCGGCGAGGATTGCCGGGTGGAAGTGCTGCATCCGCCGGCCCAGTGCATGCTGGGCGACGACAATGCGAACAGCCTGGTTCTGGCGGTGGAGTATCGTGGGCGGCGATTGCTGTTGCCGGGGGATCTCTCGTCGCCGGGATTGGAGTGGCTGCTGGCGACACCGGGGCGCGATTGCGACGTGCTGGTGGCTCCGCACCACGGCAGCCGGGAGAGCGATCCGCCGGGGCTGGCGGCGTGGTGCCGCCCGGAGTGGGTCGTGATCAGCGGAGGGGCGCGTTACCGGGTGGACGAGACGGCGGTGGCGTATCGGCAGCTTGGCGCGCGGATACTGCATACTGCCCGGACCGGCGCGATCACAGTGCGGATGAGGGGGAGTGAGTTTGCCGTGAGCACGTACCTGGAGGGTGAAGTGGCGACAGGGGCCGACCCGGCGGAGGCTGGCGTGGCAGCGCGGTGAGTTGCGAGCGTGCGAAGCAGCAAGTGCCGAAGGGGCACACCCCCCGTTGATGCGCAACAATAGACACGTTGTTGCTCTTGGTGGGTCGCGGGGCGCGGATGCAAGTGCAAGGGAGCAAGGGGTTTCGCACCGAGAGGCTCGGCGTAAGTTTGTACATAGTGTGAGGTACGTGTTGAAGTTAGCGCACACCTCGCTTTCTGGAGGGGGTGCGGACGGGTGCGCGGCGATCGAGTTTTTGGCTTGTGAAGGGAGCATTTTGGATTGAAGCGAAACGCCCTTAGGGGTGTTTACTTTGGACTCCGTCGCGGAGCTAGTTTTTAAGTCTAAGTGGCCCATAGGTTTCGCACCTGGGTCGTAGCCGTAAGTTTTCTAGTTCTTTTGGCTTCAGTGTTGAAGACTGTGGAGGGGGGAGGGGGAAGGAGTTGGGAGTCAGGAGTTAGAAGTTAGAAGTTAGGAGTTAGAAGTTGGAAGTTGGAAGTTAGGAGTCTGGTGGTTTCAAGGTAGGGAATGGGCGCGAGACCGGGCGAGGGCCTTTGCGCAGGCCGGCGCGGATGCGTCGGGCGACCAATATGCGTCAGTGTACTTATATACATGACACGTGGCCTGAATGTCAACAGGAAATCTTTCCACCAAGTCAGAAGTTAGAAGTTGGAAGGCTGGGGGCAGAGCGGGGTGGCGGAGAGACATGGTTGAACTGGGCGGCAGCGACCTCCACGGCCGGCGGTGCTCTTGGAAAGTCCACTCGGATTAAGGGGGGCAAGACAAGCCCGATGAGGATAGTCCGCCAGCATGTTACGATGTCATGCTGCAGGATTCTATACGCGTGGGCCCATTTTGCGAGAAGTGCAAGACGCACATCCCGCAGTTCGCAGACCTTCCGCCGGATGTGGAACGGAGACTGCGGTCGCTTCCTACGATTGAGGCCATCCCGGAGCTGCGGGAAAAGACGGGATGCTCTCTGGGATGGGCGAAGATGTGGCTTCTCCATTCAGACGGTCCTCAGCCACGACAAGGCCAAAGCAGCGGTCCCCCATGCCCGTGTTGCGGAGAGCCGTTGCGCACAGCAGAAGCCCAACAGTGTCTCCACTGCGGGGCCGACTGGCACGGCAGGGCGCCACCCACCGGCGTTTTTTCGGTCATCGCTACGAGACGACGCGCTTCACGTTATACGGCACAGAGGAGACACTTCATGCGATTGATCGCACTGAGCATCGTGATACTTGCAGGCGCGGTGATGGCCAGCGCCGGGGCCATCGCTGACGCGCTACCGAGCGCTCGTCAATATAGTCAATTGCCCGTTTACGGACTGGTGTTGGTTGGGGCGGCCAGCATCCTCTTCGCGATCGAGTGGTGGTCCGGACTTTCCCGCAAACGCGCCGCTTGAGCGGACTGCGGCGGCGGTGTAGTTCACTTGCGGTCGAGCGTCGCGCGTGCGCCGCCGCGGCCGTTCAACGGCATTCCGTTCGCCGGACATGTATCGCGGGTTGGTATGTGACGCATTGCCGGACTCCGATGCTCGGCGGACACGTCAACAGTTGTCCCGAGGGACAGCATGAGTCGGCTCGCCGTGGTAATGCAGGCGGCGAGGAGGGAGCAAGAGGCCGTGAGCGAGTTGGACCGAATCCGTTGGCGGAGCCTATGACGATTGCAGCGTCCGACATCGCCGTATTCTGTGCGGCACTGGCGGCGATCGCCTGGGCGTTGTACGAGGCTCAACGAAGCGATCGAGCACCGTTCTCCTGGTATCGACACGGGCTCGGCGTTGCCCGCCTGGTATCGCTAGATTTCTTTGACGCATGTCTTGTTTACATTCGCTGCGTTCAATGCGGCACAGTGACCAAACCGGTTGTATTCGAGTGTGCGTAGCAGCCACGTGTTAACAGCGAACAAACGACAGCCGCAGGGTTCGCCTTCAGCGAATCAGCCTGATGGCTTGCCCCATCCGTTGGCGTATTGATCTGCGCTTCCAGCTCCTGTGGATATGGCGTCGCAATTGTAACCGCGGAAACAAGCCAACGTGATCGTGGCCGCTGAACGCGGCATCCATGCCGGGACGCCTCCGCCGTGGTGCAGAGGGCGACCGGGATGGTAGACTGATCTGTTGATCGAACGGTTTGCCTCGGCGTCGGCCACGCGTACCAGTTGGCTTTTGAAGGGAGCGGGTCGGAGTTGGCACCGATTGTCTGGCGGATCACAAAAGGCGTCTTCCTGGGCGCGGCTGCCGCGGGCGCGATGGGAGCCGTTCTGATTTCGCTGTCCCAGTGGTCGTGATGGCGTGTGTCGGAGCCGGACTCGTACTCCTGTATGGAGTAGTCGCAGCGCGGCGCGCGGCAGAATCAGCAGAATCAATTGGCGTTGATGGAGCCAACAGCCGGTCGCCGCAGAGTCCGCCTGCGACGAATCAGCCTGGCGGCTGACGGCTACGCCTCCCATTGCGCCGCTGGCTGCTTGACAAGGCCCCCCCTGTGGACGACGATGCCGTTATTGACCTCGGCATTGAAGAGGAACGGGGCGGTGCCGCTTTGCACTGTGTGAGCCGGCCAAGTCTCCGCTTTCGATGCAGATATCATCAGGTCACCGGCAACGGATTCCGTCCTGCGCCCCTGCGAAAACAACTCGGATCGTCCCGCCCTCCTTGCCTGCCAATCCTCACAGGAGAAGAACCATGCCAGACAAGTCGCCCTTCTCGCGTCGCCGGTTTCTCAAAACGGCGGCCGCAGCCAGCGCGCTGACCGCCGTGCCGTATTTCGTCCCCGCTACCGTGCTGGGCAAAAACGGCGCGGTCCCGCCGAGCGAAAAGATCATCGTCGGCGGCATCGGCATCCGCGGTCGCGGCATGCACGATCTCCAGTGGATCATCGGCCACGACGACGTACAGTTCGTCGCTATCTGCGACCTGCAGAAGAAACAGCGGTTGGCGGTCAAGCAGTTCGTCGACGATCGCTATGGCTCGACCGACTGCGCCATGTACCCGGAGATCAACGGCTTC
This sequence comes from Thermoguttaceae bacterium, assembly GCA_040766885.1. Lineage (GTDB taxonomy): Bacteria > Planctomycetota > Planctomycetia > Pirellulales > Thermoguttaceae > JAXGPP01. The sequence goes on from JAXGPP010000002.1 coordinate 561,428, forward strand.
CTCGCCGAGCGGACCGATATCGACGCGGTGCTGATCGCTACGGGCGATCGCTGGCACGCGCTGGCCTCGATCCTTGCCATGCGGGCCGGGAAGGACGTCTACACCGAGAAGCCCTCGTGCATGACGATTGCCGAGGGGCGCGCGGTGGTCGAGACGGCGCGCCGCTACGGCCGCGTCTACCAGACCGGCACGCAGCGGCTGAGCGAGCCGAACCACGTGTTCTGCATCGAGATGGCCCGCACCGGGCGACTGGGCAAGATCCACACCGCCTATGCCCACATCGCCCCTTGGGATGCGGCCGAGATGCGCCACGACTGGCTGCCGGCCGTCGACCAGCCGTCCAAGGATGAAGTCGATTGGGACGCCTGGCTCGGCCCGTGCCCCTGGCGGCCGTACAACCCGGCCTATGTATCCGGCGGATGGCGCGGTCATTATGACTTCCATACCAGTTGCATCGGAGAGTGGGGCGCGCACACGTTCGCCCAGGCCCAGGCCGGCCTCGATTGCGGCGAGTCGTCGCCGGTTGAATATGAATACGTGGCCAATGACAGCGGCGACGGGATGGTCACCCACTTCCCCAGCGGCGTGCGGATGATCCTCTCGCGCGGCAACAAGCACTGGCACGGCTCCTGCGGCGAGCGGTTCGACGGCAGCGAAGGCTGGGCCGCGGCCGCCGACGGCTACGCGCAGCCCGACGTCTCGTCGCCCTCCATGCTCGGCGAGTACAGCCGCGTGATCAGCGAGTATGTCGCCCGTACGGGCCGATCGCTCGACCACATGCAGAACTTCCTGGATTGCGTGCGAAGCCGCGAACGCACGGTGGCCAACCCGGAGGTCATGCACCACTCAATGACGACGGTGCATGCCGCCAACATCTGCATGTGGCTCAAGCGAAGCCTCAAGTTCGACCCCGTCAAGGAGGAGTTCGTGGGCGACGAGGAGGCCAATCGCCTCCGCTCGCGAGCGATGCGGGAACCGTATGTCTACTGATCGTCGACTTGAACGCTGCTGGTCCTGCCCCTGTATCCTGACTCACCACCAACGGGAATTCGCCACCATGTGGAAGAACCATAAATACCTGATCCTGGCCGCGGCCCTGCTGGCCGTTGCCGCCTCGCGCTCACTGGCCCAGGAAGCCGAACCGCTCGCCGTGCTTCGTTCGGAGGCCAGCCTCGAACAGAAATCGGCCGCCTGCCGGCAACTGGCCCGCGTCGGCACCAAGGAAGCGGTCCCCGTGCTGGCCGCGCTGCTGGGCGACGAAGAGATGTCGCATATGGCCCGCTATGCCCTGGAGACCATCCCCGACCCGTCGGCCGACGAGGCCCTGCGCGACGCCCTCGGCAAGGTCCCGGCCCGGCAGCGGCTGGGCGTGATCGGCAGTCTCGGCGTCCGGCGCGATGCCAAGGCGGTTGAACCCCTGGCCGGGCTGCTCAAGCAGGCCGATACGGCCGGGGCCGCGGCCCGCGCGCTGGGCAATATCGGCACCCCGGCCGCCGCCAAAGCGCTTCAGGACGCACTGCCGGGGGCATCGGCCGCCGACCGATTGGCCATCTGCGAAGGCCTTTTCCGCTGCGCGGAGAAACTGGCGGCGGAAGGCGAAAGCGAGGCTTCGCAGGCGATCTACGATCACCTGCGCGGCTTGGCCGACGCTCCGCACCAGGTCCGCGCGGCGGCCCTTCGCGGCGCGGCCCTCGCCCGCGGAAAAGAGGGCATTCCGCTCGTGCTTGAGGCGATCCGCGGTGCGGACTACGCCCTGGCGGCCGCCGCCGTTCGCACGGCGATGGAAATGCCCGGTGCGGAGATCACCGACGCCCTGGCGGCTGAACTGCCCAAGGCGCCCGCCGAGCGGCAGGGCCTACTGATCCTGGCATTGGCCGACCGCGGCGACCCCCGCGTATTGCCGGCCGTGCTCCAGGCCGCCCAAAGCGGCGACGGCCCGCTTCGCATCCTTGCGTTCCGCGCCCTGAAGCGCGTTGGCGATGCCTCGTGTGTCCCCGCGCTGCTGGATGCGGCGGCGAAAGGAAGCGATGACGTGTCGCAAGCCGCCATCGAAACGCTCGCGAGCCTGCAGGACAAGTCGGTCGACGAGCAGATGACGGCGCGGCTGTCGGAGGCCCAGGGGAAGATGCGCATGGTGCTCATCGACCTGGCCGGCCGCCGGCGCTCGGCCGCCGCCGCCCCCGCGCTGTGGCGGGCCGCCGACGACGCCGACCCGGCTGTCCGCGCCGCCGCCCTGGCTAGCCTGGGCGCCGTGGGCCAGGCCGCCGATCTGCCGAAGCTGATCGCACGGCTTCGGGCCACACGCAACGAGCAGGAGGCCGCCGCTTTGGACAAAGCCCTGCGCGAGGTCGCCGCGCGTGCGGAGGATCGCGAAGCCGCCGCCGCACAGCTTGCCGCCGCGCTTTCGGCCGCCGATGGTCCCGTGGCGGCCAGGATTCTCCAGACGCTCAGCGCCGTCGGCGGAACGACCGCGCTGGAAGCGGTCGCCGTGGCCGCCCGCTCCAGCAATGCGGAACTTCGCGACGCCGCCTACCGCGTGCTGGGTGAGTGGAAGTCGGTCGACGCCGCACCCGTCCTGCTCGAACTTCACAACAAGGTGACGGATGATCGCCTGAAGGTCCGCGCCATCCGGGCGTACATCCGCATCGCCCGGCAGTTCGACATGCCCGCCGACCAACGGGCGGCCATGTGCCGCACGGCCCTGGAGACCGCCCGTCGCGACGAGGACAAGCGCCTGGTGCTGGAAGTCCTGCTTCGCTATCCCAGCGAAGAGATGCAGGCGATCGCCATGGAGGCCGCCAAGGTCCCGGCCCTCAAGGAACAGGCATTGCTCGTGGTCATGGGCATGGCCAGCAAGGGCATCAACCGCGCCGAGCTTGGCAGGGCATTGGCACAGGCCGGCCAGACGCCGGTCAACCTCGAGATCGTCAAGGCCGAGTACGGGGCCGGCGCGAAGGTCAAGGACGTTACGGCGGTCCTCCGCAAGTACGCCAAGAACTATCGCATCATCTTCCTGCCCAGCTCGAGTTACATCGAGAGTTTCGGCGGCGATCCGGCCCAAGGGATCGTCAAGGAGTTGAGGATCCGGTACCGCATCGATGGGAAGGAAGGCGAGGTTGCACTCGCCGAGAACGCCATGATCATCCTGCCGATACCGAAGTAGGAGGATCTTCCGGCGAGTGGCAGATTGTTTCCAGCCAGCCTTGATCCATGCGGCGACTCGACGGCGCGACCGATCAGTGAGCCCGGCTGGTACTCAGATCGATGAAAGAGAGCCCGCGCCGGCCACTGCGATCGGAGCAGTGGCCGGCGCTCGCTCGAATGCACCCCGGCGGCGCAGCACCGTTGCACTCCCGAATCCGCGGCAACCACCAGGCTCCCTCGAGTCCACTCGCGCTGTTGCTGCGCAGAATGGCCCTGTTCATCTTTGCCGGCGGGGCGGCCATTCTTGCGTTAGAACCTGCCTGCTCCGCAGAAACGCAGGCAGTCCAGCGGAGGCCAAATGTCGTCCTGATCCTGGCCGACGATCTCGGCTGGACCGACCTGGCCTGCTACGGAAGCGATTTCTACGATACGCCCCATCTCGACCGCCTGGCCAGTGAGGGGATGCGGTTCACGCAGAACTACTCGGCCTGCACTGTGTGCTCGCCAACTCGGGCCGCGCTCTTGACCAGCAAGTATCCGGCGCGGCTACATATCACCGATTGGATCCCGGGCATGATGCCGGAAAACCCGAAGCTGCTGGCGCCCGACTGGAGAAAATACCTCCCTGTGGAGGAATCGACGATCGCCGAGGCCTTTCGCGCTGCCGGCTACGCGACTGCCAGCATCGGCAAGTGGCATCTCGGCGACGCACCGTACTGGCCGGAGCACCACGGCTTCGACCTGAACGTGGCAGGGACGTCGGCCGCTGCTCCGACCAGCTATTTCGCGCCTTGGAAGATTCCCACGATCGCCGAAGGCGATCCAGGCGAGTACCTCACCGACCGCCTGGGCGAAGAAGCGGTGAAGTTCATCGAAAGCACAAAGCACCGTCCGTTCTTCCTCTACCTGCCGCACTTCGCGGTGCACCTGCCGGTCCAAGGCCGGCCAGATCTTGTGGAGAAGTATCGGCGTAAGCTCCGGCCGGGATTGGCGCAGACGAACGTCGAATACGCCGCCATGGTGGAGAGCATGGACGCGACGGTCGGCCGCATCCGCGCCAAGCTCGACGAACTCAAGCTCGCCGATCACACCGTCATCGTCTTCACTTCCGACAACGGCGGCCGCATTCCCACCACCTCCAACAAGCCGCTTCGCTACGGCAAGGCGTCGGCCTATGAAGGGGGCGTACGCGTGCCGCTGATTGTCTACTGGCCCGGCGTGACCCAGCCGGGTAGCGTCTCGCACTGGCCGGCCATCACGATGGATATTGCGGTGACGCTGCGGGAGATGTGCCAGTTGCCCCCGGCTGCGGAAAGCGACGGAGTGAGCCTCGTCCCGGTGCTATGCCAGTCGGGCAGTCCCGAGCGGAGGGCGATCTTCTGGCACTACCCGCACCACCAGTGGTATCAGCTCGGCGGCACAGCACCGTATGGCGCGATACGCATGGGCGACTTCAAGCTGATCGAGTTCTATAACGACAACCGCGTCGAGCTGTACAACGTTCGCGACGATGTCGGCGAGGAGCACGACCTGGTGACGGTGATGCCCGAGAAAGCCAACGAGCTGCGCGCTCGATTGCATGCCTGGCGCATGGAGGTCGGCGCACAAATGCCCACACCCAACCCCGACTACGATCCGTCCAAACCCGAGGCATTGCCTCGGCCGCGCCCGGGCCGGCAACGAGGAACAGGGCGTTAATCACGGCTCGACGAAGGACTGCCGTTCGGTCTATATTCTGTGCGTTGGACTTTCGATTCGTCCGGCCTGCTAACCGTCTGATGGGAAGCACGTCCAGTAGCTCAAGGTGAACCATGGGAAGAGGAATCTGTCTCGGCCGCGTCGGAGCCGTAGCCCTCGTTGCGGCGTGCGCGTCGGTCGCAGCGCGGGGGGCGGAGATCGAGATCTTCAAACGGCCGGCCGATCCCTATGGCACGCCGCGCCCCGGGCCGGGCGAGGAGCACGTTGCGCTGGGCACCAGCTTCTGGATTGAGTTGGCAACCGTCCGGTCCAAGGCGCCCGATCGTAAGACAGCGAGCCCGCCGGCCGCTGCCGACGCCGTGCTGCCGGAGTCGATTGCTGTCGAACTGGAGCCGGAAGGCGGAGCGAAGATGGCGGTCGTTCAGCCCGGCCAGCAGTTCGCTCCGGGGTTTGCCGGCCGCTTCATGCCGGGCCGCGAGGCCAATGGCGCCCGTACTCAGGCCGTGTACGTTGAAGCGGACAATCCGTTGCGTCCGGCAACGAAGTACACCGTGCGCGTCACGGGCAAGACGCGCGACGGCGGAGAGCTTCCGGCCGCGGCCGGCTCATGGCAGTTCACCACCGAGGCCGCGCCGGCGACGCATCCGCTCACGTTCGACCTCGATCTCTCCCGCCCGGCCGTTCACTGGGAGGGAGGGTTTTTCACCGGCTTCTGCATCCCCGCCTTCTCCTACAGCTACACCAACCGCCTTCCCACCTACGAGCTGATGGCGGAGGTCCGCCAGGCGTCGCCCCGTGCGTGGAGCCTGCAGCGCGACTTCTGGATGACCGGCATGGACCACCAGCCGCCCCGGCTCGGCAACGGCTTGCCCAACGTTGTCCGCGAGCTCCAGACGCGCCGGATCGCCCGTATTGAAGAGCAGCCGGAGGGCAGCTTGCTTCACGTGGAAGACTTCTTCGGCCACGCGCAATATGGAATTGCTTCGAACCGGCCCCTGAGCGCCGACTACCATGCCGGCGATGAGGTCCTTATTGCCGATGGCGTGAGCGATTGCCGCGCCACGGTTGTGACCGCCAATGATCAGGATCGTACCGTTCTCGTGACCGGCCTTGCCGCGCCGGCCGACGGCTGGAAGCTTGAGTATCCTCGCCCGCTGCCCGAACGCGAGAATCCAGACGCTCCGGGCCTCTTCCCGGCTGGTGGCTGTTATCTCCGCAAGTTCCGGCCCTGCGGCACCCCTATGTACTACTGGGGCCGGCTCGACAAGGAGTGGGATCTCGCAGTCAACGAATGCGGGCGGCGAATCTCAGTGAATTTCGCCGACGCCCCGGGCGATCTTTCGATCGACGGCCGCAACTGGACGACCGCCAAGGACTATGCCGAGCTCCACGAGGCGACGCGGACCATCGCCGGCCATGTCATCGATCGCTACGGCGACAAGTCGCTGACATTTGTCTGGAGCGTGTTCAACGAGCCCGACCTCGGGGCGCTCTTCTGGCGGACCGATTGGAGCGAGCTCCAGACGTTCTACGACTACACCGTCGACGCCGTCCTGCGGGCATTCGAGGATCGCGGCTACGACTCCAACCGGGTTTTCATCGGCGGCCTTGAGTTGGGCGCGGTCTTTGGGGCGAACATCAAGGTTGAGGAGTTCCTCGCCCACTGCTCGCCGCGGCCGCACGACGTGAAAGGGGCGCTGGAGCTCAACGCCGCGTTCGCCGACAAGCGGCTCGATGGCAAGCGATCGAAGCGCGTCGAGGATCTCTGCCGGGCGAACGACGGCCGCGGATCGCCCTGCGACTTCGTGTCGATCCACGCCTACAACCGCTCGCAGGTGATGGCCGACAAGCTCGCACGGGCGAAGGAGGCGGCGCTGGCCCTCGATCCGGAGTTCTACGCCGATCTGCGGATCAATTCGCACGAATCGACCCCCAACTGGCAACAGCCGCCCGATCCGGCCTACGGCGACAGTTTCCTCGGCAACGGCTACGACGCCACCTGGTGCGCCGACGTGGCCGGCCGGCAGTTGCGCCGCGCCGCCGCCGATCCGCGCTACGCCGGAGGCGAGACGATCCTCACGTTCTGGCCGTGGCCGAACAAGAACTTCCGCGGCGGAAACGACTGCGTCCGCGCGCTGAGCGTCGACGACGACGGCAACGGCGAGAGCGATCGCACCGTCACGGTCGCCATGCCGATCCTGCACTTCCTCGGCCTCTTGGCTCAGATGGGACCCGAGTTCCACGTCCTCCCCGAGCAGACCGTCGGCGGCCACCTGGTCAGCGGCTTCGCCTCGCCCGACGGGCCGGCAGTCCGGGTGCTGTTGTTCAGCCACAACATGGCCGACACCCAATCGCGTTCCGTGGCCGACTTCGACATCTCCCTGCGGCTCACCGGATTGAGCGGCGCCCGTGCAAAAATCGACGAGTATCGCTTCGACAAGAACGACAACTCGTACTACCACCCGGCCCGCGAGCTTCGCGATCGGCGACACTTGCGCGTCGAACCAGACGAGGAGCAGGCCCGGCAGCTTCAAGACGCGCTGGCGGATCTGAAGAGCGACCAGAAAACGGTGCAACTGGCCGGCCTGGAAAAGCTCGCCTCGCTGGGCAGGGCGGCCGAGTCGGCGTTGCTGGCGGTGTTCCAACTCGTCCAGCAAAGCGACGATCAGCAGGTGAAGGAGAAAGCCACGGCGCTTGCCAGGAATCTCATGGGCCCCGATGTGTACTCGCCTGCCGAGGTCAACCAGGTCGAGGATCTGTCGCGATTGCGAAAGACCGACTCGCGGACCGCGGATGTCGCCGCCGATGGCAATCTGACGATCGCCGCCCGTGTTGCCGGAAACGGCGCGTGCTTTCTCGTGATCGAGCCGTCGCAGCCGTAAGCTCCCCTGCCGCCTTACGGCGCGGTCCAATCCACGCCAAACCAGTCGGCGGAATCGGGCCGAAGCGATCGCTCGACCGTTTGGCCGTCCGCAAGCTCGAACCGCACGTCGACCGCGTCGGCTTGCCCTTCGATGAACTTGTCCGCCGGCAGATAGCAGAACACGTAACACTTGCCGCCGGCCACGCGGGCGCGCCACCGGACGCGCGAGTCGGACACCGCCTTGACGCATCCCGGCGCATCGGCCGCCACGAGCGCCGGTTCGAACGATTTGATCTCGCGCGTGACACGCACCAGCCGCTGCCAGTACTCTTCGCGCTGCTTGGGGTCGCGAACATCCTTGAGCGCACGGCTGCCGTAGCTCCAGTAGAACAGGCCGCGTGCCCCTTCGGTTATCGCCATCAGGCTCATCGTCCGCAACTCGTCTTCAGTGGGCCAGCGGTCGGTGCTCCAACCCTGAAAGAACTGGATCACGGCCCACACCGGCCGGCTGCCGTCGGTCGCGTCCACAGTTGATCGGGTCCACTGCCCAGCGAGGCTCAGCGGCCGGCCGGCCTTCATGTTCATGAGCGGATAGGGATCCATGCCCAATACGTCGACCGTATCGCGCCAGAAAGAAAGCTCCGCCGGCTTGTTGCTGATGCCGACGATCGGATGGCCGGGATCGGCCTCGGCAAGCACCTGGCGCTGATGGAAATGTCGCGGCACTTCGTCGAATCCCCGCTCGTCCATGGCGTACCATCCGAGGAAGTTTGAAAGCTTGCTCATCCGTTCCGCCAGCCCCGCCTGGTACCGGTCGACAAGCTCCTGCGTATCGAGCGTTTCCCGGCCGGCCGCCTCCGGCACGATCTCCCTTGCCATGGGCGTGGAGGGAAACGGCGGATAGACATTATTCACCGTGTCGAGAAACCAAATGCCGTGTTCGGCCATCGCGCCGAGGTATCGGCGCCGCGCTTCCATGCCCGGATACCAGAACCAGTAGTTGATGTTCGCATTGATCGGCGCTTCGGCCATCTTCTCAAGCCGTGCGGCCTCCGCGCTGTAGTCCACCTCATCATCCCGGTTGTAGAACCGCAGTGTGGTATTGTAGAGGCCGATGGGAAAGGTCGGCTTTCCGCCCAGGTGCAGTACCTGGTTGGCGTCGAACCAGACCGGCATCCCGTTGCGAACCGCTGCGGGAATCTTGTTCACTACGTAGGCCGGGTAGCGATAGCCGCCTAACCGCGCCTCCACGCGGTAGAGCCCCACCGGCCAGCCCGCGGCATCGATCTCCAGCGGCTTGCCGAGATCTGCCGGCACGCTGACGCTGGCCACACTCCTTTGCTGTTCATCGAAGACCTCGACGACCGACGGTCCGGCCGCACTCGGATCGTTCACCCGAATACGAAGCCGAATCGTGCCTGGCCCGTCATCGGGAAACAGTCCGCGGTAGTTCGGATAGAGCAGGAAGGCCTCGATCGGCGGCGGCATGATCCGCGCCAGTTGAAGATCGTCGAACCACGCCTCGCCGCCGTCCGCACCGCCGTAGCGATGCAAGCTGATCGTCACGCTGCCCGGTTTGACTTCGGCCGGGATCACCACCTTCAGCTCTTCCGCCGTCCAATCCCGCGTGCCGCGGAACACCTCGGTCGAAGGCCAGCTTCGAGTGCCATCGGCCAGCAGGTACTCGATGCTCACGCGCGCCCCGCTTGTCGCCTTCTTCTGGCCTCCCAGATCGCGGCTCTTGATCCAGAAGCGAAGGATGTAGACACCCGGGCCGACTTCCGGCAGGGGTTGCCGCAGCGACGCCGAATACCGAGTCGCCTCCCCGCAGTCGAGCCGCACGCAGTTCTGGCCCGAACGGGCCGTTCCTTCCGCCGAGACGATCGAAAACGCCTGCGCCTCGGCCGGCTTCCAGCCTTCCCATTGCTGCTCGAATCCCGGGTTGGCCAGTGGAATGTCCTTGGCCACTTCCGCCGGCAATGCCGACAGCCCGCCCGCGCGGAGAACGTCGGCGGCATTCGTCGCTGGTTCCGCCGATACGGCGGCAAGCCACACGCAGATCGTCAAGGCATTCATCGCTGCAGGCTTCAATCCGGGGCGATCAGATCGGTGACGCTTTCCGCTACTTGCCCGCTTTCAGGGCCGCCAGGATCGCATCGGCGATGGCCCGCATCCCCCTGTCCCCCGGATGACCCGCCACGCCGGCATGGGCGAAATCCCGCTCCGAACGGGCGAAGTTCGCCTCCTCGCGCCCCAGAGCGCCGATGTCGACAAAGATGCCTCCGACCTCGGCGCACGCCTGCCGCAGTGCCGCATCCTTCGCCGCGTCCGGCCAGAAACAACTGCGGACCACGATCACCGGCCCGCCGTCTCCTTTCAAACGCTTCAGAAGTCTCGCCGTCTGCAATTGAAAGCCGGCTTTCGCCTGCTCCGTATTCAATGCCGGCACGTTCTCGCCGATCGCCACGATGACCAGGTCCGGCTTGAACGCCAGTTCCTTCGCCAGCCGCGACTCGACCTCGTAGCGGTCGAACCCCCGCTCGAAATCGGCGATGTTCGCGACGAGCGATCCCGGCCTCTTCCCCGCCGTCTCGTCGATCTCCCGCAGGACAAGATGCACATAGTCGCGATCCTGGGAGCTGGCGGCCATGCCCCAATTTCCCTCCCAGCCGATGTCCGATTTCGGGCCGTGCAGCGTAATACTGTTGCCCAGAAACAGCACGCGATTGGCTTTGATGCCGTGGAAGACGATGTCCCTTCCGGCTTCCCGCATCCGCGCCAGCTCCTCGCGCCGGGCCTCGTATCGCTTCTCCCGCTCCAACTCAGCCGGGCTCACCAGTCGAAAGCCCGGCATGTCAGGCCGCGGCGCGGCGGCCAGCCGCTGCCGGCCCGTTTCGATGATCGCCAATGCCTCTTCGTATCTCTGCGGATCCGATCCCCGCAACGCGACGAGGCAAGGACTCGCTTCCGGTCGCGTGAAGCTGATCTGCGTCAGTTGCCCGCGATCGAGAAGCTTGATGCCGGTAAGCTCGCCGAGCCGTTGGACCTCTTCTGCCTTAAGCGGCGAGCGGCCGAAGGGATTGTCGCCAAACGCGCCCGCGGCGTAGTCGGGATAGTATGGCGCATTGATGTCGATCCATGTGATCACTCGGTCGATCGATTCGCGGTCGAGACGGACCTCGCGGTCGATCTCCGGCTGGCCGTGCCCGTCAAGCATGATCGTGGCGAGCCGGCTGGCATGCGAGCCCCAGGTCTTCGGCATCTGCGTCTCGTAGGGTCCCGCGCCGACGACGTGAACGTACCCTTTGCCACGGAGTTCCGTGTAGGAAGTGTTGAACACCAGCCCCAGGTCGCCGGCCAGGTTGAGCTTCTCGCCGGCCGGCTTGCCGTAATCGTGGCAGGAGACGCAGTGCCTGTCGAACACCGTCTGCACTTCCGCCGCATAGCTGAACAGCCGCGGCGGCCCGTACCACGGTTCCAGCTCCCGCACCGGCTGGCTCCACGCGGCGCCCGTGTAACGCAGAACGGGCGTTGAGCGGCGGTTCTCGTGGCACCCCACGCAGCCCACCCGCTCGCCGGGGCGGACGATGGTGCCGCTCCGCATCGATTGAACCATCCTTCCCGCTTCGTCGAGAAGCTGGAAATAGACGAACGTGTCGGCCGGCACGGCAAACTGAACGCTCCCGTCGGCCTCCACCGGCACGGTTCCCAGGATCCGCTTGTTGTTGAAGTCGTCCCAGGCCATGCCCGGGGCCTGCTGGCCGGTGCCGCCGTCCCACGCCGGCCCGGTCCAGAACCGCTTTTCGGGCGACTCGACCACGCGGAGGTACTTCACCGCCCCCGGCTCGATTCGTTCCATGCCGGTGCCCGTGTAGACATTCTCCACGTAGAAGACGCCGTCGCGCTGCGCATGGTCGACTCGCGACGGCACCACTGCCGGCGGTACCCGCGGGGCGAGCGGCATCGGATCGAAGCAGCCCGGCGCCTCGGCATGGAGCAGAATCTCGTTGCCGAACACGTCGATGAGAAAGATGCCCATCTCCTCGCCGCGCCCCGTCATCCGCGAACAGAGGAAGTACTTGTCCGAAAGCGGATAGGGATCCTCGTACTTCGGGCTCAACGACACGTAGGAATCGTAGTTGCCCTTGCCGACCCTTTCGATCGCCTCCGGCGGCCACGTGCAGACGACTGGCCCCCGTCCGTCCAACCCCAGCCGGCGGTCGACGATCGCGATCGCGCCCCACGGTCGATCGTGGCACGACGAGAATGTGGCAATGAACCGCTCCGTGCCCGGTATCGCCCGGGCGTCGAGCACCGCGCCCGGCGAGTTGGTGTTGTTTCCCCAATACACCGCATGGTTCGTCCCGTCGGGATTGGTCACCCACACTCCCTGAGCGTCGCCGAAATTGCGGTCGACGTATTCCCAGCGGTCGTAGATTACCCGGCCATCGGGCAACAGCGATGCATGCCCCTCGTGGAGCGTGCTGTGGCCGATCTGCTCCAGGCTCGACCCGTCGGCATCGATCGTGTACAGGTTGCCCATGATGTGCCGGTTGCACATGCAGAACTTGGGCTCCCGGGTAGAAGTGAACAGGATGCGGCCATCGGGCAGATAGATCGGATCGATGTCCGTCAGCCCAGAGCCGAACGTGATCTGCCGCGGCGCCGAACCGCCATCGGCCCACTCGTAGATGTGATAGTCGTCCTCCCGGTCCTTCCGCATCGCCAGCACGATCTTCTTGCCGTCGAAGCTCACGTCCGGGTCGCGGACGATTCCCTCGGGAACCTCGATCAGCGTCGCCACGGCCCCGCCGCGGCCGAAATCGATCGTCTTCAGTGCACCGCCGCCGCGAAAACTGCCCGTGTTGATCTCCCCCGTCTGGAACATCGTCGCCGTATTGTGGTGATCCGGCACGTACTGCGGACGGACGACATACAAGATCGGCTGGCCGCGGACCAGTGGATTGGCCGTGAGCGCTTCGCGGCGGAGCAATTCGAGTTCCTCGATCGATCTCGCTCGTTCCTCGGCAGTTCCCTCCCATGCGCCGGCAATCCGGTTCAGCCGCTCCAGGTACTGTGGGCCCTGTGGATAGCGATCGCCGAACGTCGCAATCAAATCGCCAATCGCCGCGCGGAGCGGTTCCAGATCGAACGACTTCGAGGGATCCGCCGCGCGCGTATCGCTCACCAGGAAGATCAACACAACGACGGCCGCGATCAGCATTCTCGTCCGCATCATGGGGCTCGCGTCTTCGGTAGTCACAGATGCCGTTGGAACCACTCCCGGGTGCGGCGCCACATCTCGTCGGAAAGGACGTGGCCGCTGCCGGGCTCGATATAGTGGCTGAATCGGTCGGCCGCCCCCGCCAACTCGTACGCCCGTGCAATCGTCTCGATGCCTTGCCGCACTTCTTCAATCGGACTCCCCTCGTCAAGCTCGCCGAAGTTGAGCAACAAGGCCCGCGGGGCAATCATGGCGGCGATGTCGGGCGTATCGCCGTACTGGTGCCAGCCGGGTATGAAGTTCGGAAAGCAGTGCAGGATGTGCGTGCGGTGGATCGCCGCATAAGTTGGCAGGCAGCAGTTGCCCACCAGGCACTTCAGCCGCGGTTCCCACGGCCCCACGAGCCACGTGTGCGTCGAGCCCATCGAATGGCCGTAGCAGCCGATCCGGTCGGCCTCGACTTCGGGCCGCGAGGCCAGATAGTCGATCGCCCGCCGCATGTCGAGAATGTTCTTCCAGGCCATCGACTTGCCGGCGACCACGTAGCGGAGAAACTCGAACCGCTCGAAATTGCCCCCCTTGAGATCCGCGCTCTGCCGCTCCTCGAAGCACAGCGCGTCGGGGCACAGAACCACGTAGCCCTCCCTGGCCAGCGCCGCCCCGGTGTGATGCATGGGGTTGCCGGCCAGCCCGGCCGGTTCGCTCTTGCCCAGGTGCCACTCGCCGTTGTGCTGGTGCCAGACGGCCACCGCGGGCGCTCGATGCTCGGCATCAACGCCATCGGGAATGAGCACCAGCGCCGGCACGCGATCGCCCGGTTCCACCTCGTAGCTCACCGACTCGATGCGAAACCCGTCGCGGGCGATTGTTTCGCGAACCTGCGCCTCGAGCGGGCACGGTTCGGGCCACGCGCCGCCAAGACATTCCAGCAGTCGGCCGCGCCGGTCGGTCTCGTTCATGGAAGTCTCCCCGGCCGAGGCCGCTCGTATCTCCCCGCCGGCGCCCAGCGCCGCCGCTCCGGCCGCCGACCGGGCCAGAAACGCCCGTCGCGAGACCCCCGCCGCTGGTGATTCGCCGCTTCGCCCGGTCTTGCTTCGACTGTTCATCGTACCCTCCTGGCGCACGAGGGTAGCTGAGCCGCCGGCGGCTGTCAAACAATGGTTCGGCGAGAACGAAATGGACCCTGCTCGCCCGCACGAAGGTCTGCCTGCCGCTGCCTGACCGGGCGGCGCTCGCGCTCAACGCGCGGCAACAAGCAGGTCATCCCACGACGGCGCGCTATTTCCCTCGTGGAAACTTCGCGCGGATGAGCTGCCGCGTCTCTTCCAGCCAGCGGCGGCGATCATCGGGCGTGCTCATGACGATCGACTCGAAATTGCGCCGCTCGAAGTCCTCCACCCCGCAGAAGCCGAACGTGCACGTCTTCCACAGGTTCTCCAGCGGGTCGCCAAAGACTTTCAGCTCCATTTCGCGCGGCGTGTTCGACGTCGTAATCACCACCGCGGTCCGGCCCTTGAGGTGCCCGATGACTCCGCCGGCGCCGAATTCATAAACCACGCCCTGCCGGAGCACCCGGTCCACCCAGCCCTTGAGCATCGCCGGCGGCTGGCCCCACCAGTTCGGATGCACCACCACGTAGCCGTCGGCCGCCAGCACTTCATCGCAGTGCCGGCGAATCACCGGGTCGAGTTCGGCCTGCTTGGGAACCTCCGACTGCAGCAGGATGGGATCGAAACCCTCGGCGTAGAGATCGTGGTACACGACCTCGTGCCCGGCGGTCTTTAATTCCTCGATCGCCGCCGCGGTGATCGCGTGGCAGAAGCTGTTGCCCTCGGTATTCTGGTGCCCCAGGATGACCAGGATTCGCATCGATGCTGACTTTCACAGTGGATAGGGTAAACAAGCCTTGTTGCGACCGGAGCTCGCCCCCGGCCGCATTCTACCGCGCGGCGGTCTCTTCCGGCACCACGACGAACGACTGGGCCAGCTCGGGTGGGATCTTCGCCGGCGCGCCGCTGGCGTAGCTGACAAACGCCCAGTTCGTCTCGGCCACCGCCAATAGCCCGTTGTCCTCCGCGCGGCGGATCTCGTAGCGCCTGAGCGAACTGGCCCGACGCATCGTGGCCACCCAGGTCCGCACGAGGATTGCCTGTCCGGCAAAGGCCGGCTGGCGGTACTCGATCTTGTGGCTCCGTACAACCCAGCCGAATCCCAGCCGGCGGTAGCGTTCCGCCGGCCAGCCCTGGGCCGTCGAGTGGCTCATGGCCGCCGCCTGCATCCACTCCAGGTAGGCAATGTTGCTGGCGTGCCCCTGGCCGTCGATCTGCCGGCCCTCAACGGTCAGCGGAAACTCAAAAACGCCGGGCACAATCGGTCTGTGGCAAGGGGTGTGGGCTAGCGCGAAACCATCTCGCAGCTCGTTCCGCCGGCCGCCGGCAGGTACGCCCGCAGGACGTAATCGGCCACCATGCGGTGGGCGCTAAAGCGCCACGCCAGCGAGCTGATCGAGTTCATCATCGCCTTGATCCACTGCCGCGGCAAGCCGTCGATGTCGCGGTCGTAATACAAAGGCACGACCTCGTTCTCGAGCACTTCATAGAGCGCCTTGGCGTCGCGGGCGTCCGTCACCTCGTCGCGCACATGATTGTAGCCCCGCCCGATCGCGAAACCGTTCGTGCCGTCGTACGCTTCCGCCCACCAGCCGTCGAGGATCGAGCAGTTCAACGCCCCGTTGAGCACCGCCTTCTGGCCGCTCGTGCCCGACGCTTCCTGCGGCCGGCGCGGGTTGTTGAGCCACACGTCCACCCCCTGCACCAGGTGCCGCGCCACGTTGATGTCGTAATCTTCCACAAACGCGATCCGCTGCGCAAACCGCGGGTCGTGCCTGAGATTGTTGATCTGCTGGATCAGGCCCTTCCCCGGCTCGTCGGCCGGGTGCGCCTTGCCGGCAAAAATGATCTGCACCGGCCGCTCCGGATTGTTCACCAGCGTGTCCAGCCGGTCGATGTCGCCCATCAACAGCGTCGCCCGCTTGTAGGTCGCAAAACGCCGCGCAAAACCGATCGTGAGAATGTTCGGGTCGAACATCGTCCGCGCTGCCTCGACGATGTCGTCGCTCTCGCCGCGGCGGCGGCACTGGCGGCTCACCCGGCGGCGCACGAACGACAGCAGCAGGTTCTTCAGCGCGTGGTGGGTTTCCCACAATTCGCCCGGATCAATCTGGTGGATCCGCTGCCACACCTCGAATTCGCCCACGCGATGCGACCAGTCGACCGGAAAATGGCGGTCGTACAGCGTCTGCATCTGCCAGGCCAGCCAGCTCTGAACGTGCACGCCGTTGGTGATGTGCCCGATCGGAATCTCGTCTTCCACCTTCCACGGCCAGAGCTGGGCCCACATCCGCCGGCTCACGTGACCGTGCAGGCCGCTCACCGCGTTCGCCCGCCGCGACAGGCGCAACCCCAGCACCGTCATGCAGAACGTCTCGTGGCCGTTCTTCGGCTCCACGCGCCCCAGCCCCATGAGCTGGTCGAGCGATATCCCCAGTTCCTCGCGCAGTGGTCCCAGGTGTTCCTCGATCAGACCCGCGTCGAAACGGTCGTGCCCCGCGGGCACCGGCGTGTGCGTCGTGAACACCGTCCGCTGCGCGATCTCGCGCATCGCCACCTCGAAGCTCAGACCGTCGTCCTTCATCCGCTCGCGCATCGCCTCGATCGTCGCGAACGCGCTATGCCCCTCGTTCAAATGATATACGCCCGGCGTGATTCCCAAGGCCTTCAGCGCCCTCACGCCCCCCACGCCCGCCACCAGCTCCTGACGGATCCGCGTCCGGTTGTCGCCGCCGTACAGCCGGCTCGTCAACTCCCGATCCTCCGGGCTGTTCCCCTCCACGTCGCAGTCCAGCAGGTACAGGTTCACCCGCCCCACGTGCATCACCCACACCTTGGCCAGCAGCCGCCCGGTCCGGGTTTGAATCTCCACGGTGATCGGCTTGCCGTCGTGCCCGCGCGCCGGCTGCATCGGAAGGTTCTCGACCTTCGTGTCCAGATACTCCTCGTGCTGCCAGCCGGCCGCATCGAGCTGCTGCTTGAAATAGCCCTGGTCGTAAAACAACCCGATCGCCACCAGCGGCACGCCCAGACCGCTGGCCGCCTTGATGTGGTCTCCCGACAGCACCCCCAGGCCGCCCGAGTAGATCGGGATCGATTCATGCACGCCAAACTCGAGCGAGAAATACGCCACCGGCTTCGAGCCCAGCACGCCAGCATGCGTCTTCGCCCATAGCGGCATCTCGGCGACGTATTCCTTCAACCGCCGGTAAGCATGGTTGATCCGGCTGTAGAGCACCAGTTCGGCGGCCCGGGCCTCCAGCCGCTCGGGGGTGAACTCGCTCAACAGTGCGATCGGATTGTGGTCCAACTGCCGCCACCGGATCGGGTCGAGGTCGCGAAACAGGTTGATGACTTCCGGATGCCAGCTCCACCACAAGTTGCGGGCCAGGGTCAGCAACTTGTCGTAGAGCGTTTCGGCAGTCAGCCCCGCAATGGCCGACGAGCGGCTGGCTTCCGAAACACCCGAAGGAATGGTTTGTGTCTGGCTCATGGCAAGTGCCTTGTCTTCTGCTCGGGCGGCGAGCATCGTTGCCGATTGCTCTCTGAAAAAGCTCGATCCGATCCGCGTTATCGACCCTGCATTGAAGAGGAACGCCCCGAGCGCCGCCGGAACTCACGTTGCCAGCGCCGCCCGCCGGTTCGCTTTCAATGCATATATCGGTGACCCTCGTTGCCGATCTTCGCCCCGCGAAACGGCTGCCGAAAGGTCAATAAAGTGGTGCATTATAGCGAAGTCTCCGACATTCGGCGACCCCAGACCCGCCGGCACTTACGCCAAGCTGCCCAACGACTTATCGCCTCTCCATCCGCCCTCAGACTCGGCCCAGCTTACCAGCGACCCCGCCTGCCAGCCGGGTGCAACAGAACCCCTGCTTGCGCAAAAACCCGCCCATCCGCGACTCCGCCTTCGGCCCCACGCCCCCGCTCGCCACCTGGGTCAAAGGTGATATCCAGGCCCCCGTCTTCACCGTCCGCGCCGAGTGAACCGAAGGCTCCCCAGTCGCACCACCCTGCGCCGGCCGCGTAGGCGGTTGGATTTGACCGGCAAGGGCGGTTATAACGACACAGGGCCGACGACCTCCAGACTGCTGCGTCGCCCGCCCCGTCAAACCAGGAACAAAGCCCGCCAAATCGTGAACAGGGCCCCTCAGCCATGAACAAACACTGCCAGGCCATCCTCTCCCGCGCATCGTGCACCTTCGCCCCTCTCGCCTTCCTTGCCGTGCTGGGCAGCCTCGTGCTCGACTTGCCCGTCCGGGCGGCCGACCCGCCGCCGCGCCAGACCGCCGTGAGCATCTCCGCCGACCGTTTCCTCATCAACGACCGGCTCACCTACGAAGGCCGCACCTGGCAGGGCAAGCCGATCGAGGGACTGCTCTTGAACTCACGGATGGTCCAGGGCATCTTCGACGACCTGAACCCCGAGACCGTCGGCATGTGGGCCTACCCCGACACCGGCCGCTGGGACGCCGAACGCAACACGCGTGAGTTCATTGCCGCCATGCCCGCCTGGCGGGCCCGTGGCCTCCTGGCCTTCACCATCAATCTCCAGGGCGGCTCTCCCCAGGGCTACTCCAGCAAGCAGCCCTGGCACAACTCGGCGATCGCCCCCGACGGCTCGCTCCGCGAGGCCTACATGTCGCGACTGGCGCGGATCGTCGACGCCGCCGACCGGCTCGGGATGGTGGTCATCCTCGGCTACTTCTACTTCGGCCAGGATGAGCGAATCGCCGACGAGGCGGCCGTCGTCCGCGCGGTCGACCATGCCACCCGTTGGGTCCTCGATGGCGGCTGGCGCAACGTCCTCATCGAGATCAACAACGAGTGCAACGTCCGCTACGATCACCCGATCCTCCGGCCCGACCGGGTGCACGAGCTGATCGAGCGCGTCCAGAAGACCTCGCGCGACGGCCGCCGCCTGCTGGTGAGCACCTCCTACGGCGGCGGAACTATTCCCGGCGAAAACGTGGCCCGCACCGCCGACTTCCTCCTCATCCACGGCAACGGCGTCAGCGATCCGGCGAAGATCGCCGAGATGGTCCGCCGCACCCGGGCGGTCCCCGGCTACTCGCCCAAGCCGATCCTCTTCAACGAGGACGATCACTTCGACTTCGACCGGCCGGTGAACAACTTCACCGCGGCCCTGGGCGAATATGCCAGTTGGGGCTACTTCGACTTCCGCCAGAAAGGCGAGTCGTTCGACGCCGGCTACCAGAGCGTGCCGGTCGACTGGTCGATCAATTCACCCCGCAAGCGCGGCTTCTTCAAGCTGCTCGCCGAAATCACCGGCTCCCGCCCCGAATGAGCCCGTCAACCTGTTGAACTTCAGGTTGAGAGTGCAACGCTTGGTCCGGAACCCGGCTTGCAGCGAAGGGGTCTTGAAGGTGCTGCGCCATCAACCTGAACACGAAAACCCCTGCGCGTGATTCCGGCGAACCAGCGCGGCGCGTGTCGCCGCACCTCACCGAGTCAGCACGTACATCAGCCAGAACAGCAGAAACCAGACACTTCCGAAAAAGGGCGTCCAGCACCAGATCTGCGCGGGCTGTTCCAACCGCAACAGCACCTTGGTCGTCAGCAGCCCCAGCCCCGCGAGGAGCAGCAGGGCGTTGAAAATCCCCCAAACCAATGGGAAGGTGATCGCCAGCACGAACCAACCCGCCGCGCCGAGCACTCCCAGTTCCAGGGCGAATTTCACCGACGAAAAGCCGATCTTTTCGGCAGCCGGCCGTTCCCGCTCGTCGCACGCCGGGAAGAGCGAACCGGGAAGTCGGTCCACCCCCGGAATCGCCGTCGGCATTTCGCGTGCTTTCTCGTCGTCGAACACGTCTGGTCCCCTTTGCCAGTCGGGCCGGCCGTAGCGGCGGCGCGTGTCTGCCGCCAGGCGCGGCGGCCGACACAGCGTCGGCTACTTGACTACCCTGGCACTTTCCGCAATGTAACGCACCTTGTCGCCGTCCTCGGACGGCAACTCCGCATGGATGTCGAGGCGGAGTTCCTTGTTCGAGACCTTGATGGTCCGCGTTCTCAGCGGATTGGACGGAGGACCGAGCGTCATGCTCAAGGCCCACATCTTCCACGGGCCCCTCTTGGTGTATTCGTATTTGCCATAGGGAGCGCAAAAACACTCGATGAACTCGGGGCCTCCTTTGACCACCAGGACCTCAAACTTCCGCTCACCTGCGGCGTCGCGGACGCAGTACGACGTCCTGTCCCCCTCTTCTTGCCCAAGCAGGCTTATGGACCAGTCCTCCGGAATTCGGATGGTGAACTGCTCGTTGCCCCAATCCTCCCATCGGCCTTCCTCCCGGTAATTCACGAACTCAACAGGTCCCGCGTGCTTTCTCGGCTTCTTGGACTCGACGTCTTTCAGTCTCTGCTGGACAGCGTCTTCCTTGAATGCCTCCCGAGCCCGTTCCAGCAGTTGCTCTGAACCCGCGCCGCCGATCTGCGTCAGCAGGAAAAGTACCGTCGTGGGAAGAGATAGCGTATGCATCTCGATGGATCCTCAGCGAACGTCCCCACTCATCCGCCGCTCGTGTCGTCGCGTGTCGTCACAGACCGGCCATGCCCTCGGATAATGCCATACAGTCGCCGCATTGCTGGGAATGCCTCACATCGTGAGATGATCCTCCGGTCGCGACGACGGAAACCGCCCAATCCCCTGTCACTCTCAGACACGATGCCCTCCGCTTCCGACAAAGCGGACGCCCGGATGGATCCTTGCCGTTAGCCCGCCGAATTCCAGCCTGACCTCTTGGACTATTGAGCTTCAGCTTGATAGGGTAACAAGGGCGACCAACGGGAGCCCGGCTTTTCGGAGAAAACCGTTGAGGCGTGTAACGCTATCAACCTGATTACCAATAAACCCAATTGGCGACGCAGCCGATCGGCAATCTCCTCCCGCAGCGGCCATAGCCACAAATCCACGTCATCGCTGTCAAAGGGCGACCCGGCGGAAAGGAAGTGCAAGGTTGCCCAGATCCGAATGCAACCGATCGGACGGCCCGACGACTCAAGCTCGTCGACGCACAGCCAGACGCCACGTTCGTCAAAGCGGCCGATCTCGCGCACCGCCTGTTCCACCAACCGCTTCAGTTCGTGTCTGGAGTGTTTATTGGTATTCATGTTGATCACGCAACACCTTCAACCCCGTCGAGCCTCACGCCGCATTCCCGTTGCCCGCCCCTTCGTTGCCGCAGCCGGCCGCGAAGCAACTTTGCGAGCGGCCGCTGCCGGCGGCTCGATGCGGCCAGGCGTCAAGTGGCCCGAGGCTATCGCACCTCTATCCCTTCGGGGGAGGAGTTGCGGCGTGCTGGCTTTTCGGCTGCCCGGCGGTCCATCGTCCTGCGGCATCAACTTCAAAGACGCCGGAATAGAACCACATCCCCGTACCTTCTCCGCCAATCGCGGCACTGTAACTTCGGTTCTTCACATCGATGATAAATCCACCCCAGGAAAACTTCGATGGCTCCTGCGGGTCGTATGCCTCAACGGCGATATTTTCCAGCCGATCCGGGTCGGGATCGCCGACGAACACCTTGCGATTACCGCGAATCAGACGGAGCAGGGCCGCCTTAGTATTCTCCGCGTCTCGAATGGACGCACTGCTCGTCTTGTATCGCTCAACGAATGGAACCATCGCGGAAGTGCCGTCGGCAAACGGCAAGTCCCGCCAGTCGTCCACGGCGAAGTAGATCGTGTTTCCCACCCGCTCCTCGTTGCGCACTTTGCCTCGGCGTTTCAACGACTCGTAGTTGCTGTAGTCGGTTCGCATCACCTGGGTCGTCGTAACCAGGACAACGCCGCCGACGGATTGCCTTCGTTCTTCCGTTTCGGGCAGGCCGAGATAGACTCTTGGCTCATCACTCCGGACCCATTTCACTCGGAATGCGTATTGCTGGCTCAGACGCCAGAGAGCCTCACGCCTGCTCAGGTCACTGGCGTCAAACGTAACCGCCGTGGCCATCGCCCCTGGCGGGTCAATCTCCAAGTCGGCAGGCCCGAATTCGCGTGCCAGCACCTCCTCAAGCGCGACTCCCGCCCACGACACGTTCGCCTGCTGGTCGAGCCAGCCGTTCCATGCCCTGGATTCAACCTTCAGGAAATCGCCGGGCGTATCGGAATCCGCCGGCGCCGCAAGCCACAGGGCCAGCAACAATACAGCACAACCGCGCATGCGCACCTCCCATCGAGCCCGCAAGCCCGTCACCGAACTCGATCCATTGAAGCCGCGCTCTGCGGCCCTTGGCTGCCGGCAGACCTCGGCTCCGGTATCAGAAACAGATCGGGAAGCCCCTTGCCCACCGCGGCAAGCCCCAGGCCGATCCACAGCAGCACAAGGGCGGGCAACGGTGCTTGCAGCGGCCACAGGTACCATCGAACGCCGACGACTGTCCGACGAGCTCTCGACGGGTCGATGCGAACAACACCCGGGAATAGATGGGGTGAGCGTAGCGTGTAACGGCAGCCATTGCCATCGACCGCGCGTGCCCCGGCGATTTCGAAGAAGTATTCTGGATTGCGATTCTCCTCGATCAGGCGTCCTTGACGATCGAACACGAGGTGCATCTCCGACCGCGCCGTACCGATATGAATTCGGTCGTTGCCGTCCACTCGCATTCCAAAAGCGCCGCCGGCAGCAGGAACAGGCCAGCCGCGAACGAATCGGCCGGAATGATCGTACATCTGGATGCGATCGCCAATGCCGCAGTAGATCGAGCCGTCGGAGGCCACGCCTACCGCCTGCAACTCGCCCATCGGCACTTCCACCCAACCGGGAAGGTGGACGACTCCCGATGCCAGCACGGCAAATGCAATCCAGCCCAAGCCACCCCACACCGCCAGGGCGGTCCCGCCGACTCTCAGCCCGCGCGACCACACCTTCAACCGGCGAATGCTCTTACTCCCATCGCTCATAGATCTGCCAACAGATAGATGCCCTGCCGAAGGTTCGAGGTCGGGCGGCGAGTACATTACCTCATTGGCGCGTGGTCAGCACCACCGCCGCAGGTATCCCGCGAAGCGGACTCAGCGAAAGTGCGTTGTTGGCTGAGTCCTGCCAAATCCTATGATACCCGGCAACCATGTATTGCTCTGTGGCCTGCTTCCTTGTTGACGCAGCCACATCGCTGCCTCCGCTTCTCAGCCATCGACTACTCGCCTGCCGCCGCTCGCCATCTGTGGATATCCCCGTGAACCTGCAATGGCACGATCATGATTCCGATCAGGACCACACCGGATAACAGCGCGCAAAGTAGCGAGTGGCCAGCCGCGTAGCCCAAGCCCAATTCGCCGAGGCCGGCGCGAAACACATAGTAACAGGTAACAAGCACGGCCACAGCCAGTAAACCCGCATCGATGAACGACGCGACCAGCAACAGCAGTAGACCGCGGTCCGTCAATAGGGCCAGTTGCCCGCTCACCCACATCGCGACAAGCAAGCCGATCAAGACTACACCAATCCGCAGAGCCATTCGCCGGGCGAGGAACATCCTTTCCAGCAGCAAGTCAGTCGATGCCATCTTCATCCCAACAGCTATCTCAGAAGGGCCGGTGGCCGGCACGTTCGACGCCGCAACTGTCGGCCGGGCAGGCCTGGCAAACGCGTCCGCGTTGTGCCGCGGTTACGTATCCAGAATCTGTTTCCGGTACTTGTCCCACTCGGAAAACACACTTTCGAGCAGGATTGCCAACTGTTGAGGAGAGTCGCATACGACGGCGTCGTCCCAATCACTCGGTAGTAGGTCAAGGTGATTTCTGTCGGTGACGATGGGTCGTGAATCCTCCATCGCGGCCATCATGCTCATGCGTCCGAGATGGCACAGCCTCCAAATGGCGTCGAGCAATTCTGGGCTCAGCGAGCTGCGGACGGCGATCATGCAACCGGTAAACGGCTCGTTGCTCTGGAGTGTGCTGGCGAACACTTCCGCGCAACCGCCATCAGTGAACTCCATGACATAGCAGCCGAATTCATCCGCACCGTTCGGCGCAGCCGTGGCGAGCAATCCGGCAATTGCCCCGCGCTCGTCATCGCTGACGCCAGCATCGACGGGACCGCGTGAACGGTCCCCGGTGAAGGGATTCATGAATTCGCGCATCTCGCCGGTGTAGTTGTGAGTCTGTAGATGAATGTCAAAGCTCATCGGCACCTCGATTGGTTTAGCGGAACGACCAGGCCTTCACGCCCAGCGCGAGGATTTCTACTACCAGCTATCCCGGCACCCGTGCATGCCCTGCATGCCGGGACGGCGACCTGCGCTGCCGCCGCGCCGCGTTGACCGTCATATGGCGCCCCGGCACTTCCGTATTGCTTCCAGGATGAACTCGCATGCGGTTCGGACATCCCGAGTGCGCAGCTCGTCGGGCATTGCGGCGGTCCGGTCGGTCCACGATTGGTCGGCCCGGAGACGGTAGTGCAGCAGCGGCAGACCATTCACCAGCGGCGAACAGTCTTTGTAATCAACCATGACCGTTACAGTCATGGAATGGCCGTGGTTGTCATATATCAGCCGCAGTGCTCGCCGTTCGCTCCAGCCGATGCC
This sequence comes from Thermoguttaceae bacterium, assembly GCA_040766885.1. Classification (GTDB taxonomy): domain Bacteria; phylum Planctomycetota; class Planctomycetia; order Pirellulales; family Thermoguttaceae; genus JAXGPP01. Next base: position 586,013 of record JAXGPP010000002.1, read on the forward strand.
GTGGGCCCCGGTCAGGCGGGGGCCGATGATCTCACGGCGGAGGGCATTCAACAGTTCCAGCATCATTCTGCCCAATGCCGCCTCAAACGGTACTTCCGACGAGGCGAGATCTCGGTACCTGTCCTCGGGTGTCGGCTCGTCCGGCTCAAGGAAATCGCGGAACTCGATATCCATAGCTGCATTGCCCGGCCAACGATACGCTTGCCCGGCGCCGCCCCAAGCGGAGCACAAGTTTCTCTGACCCAATCTCTACCCGCAACTACCGCCCGCCGCCGACACTCCGTCCTCGTCGGTTGCGCGCAACCCCCTCCACCCCACCCTCATGCTATCCCGTGAGCGGGGTCTTTCCAAGAGGAGCAGTGTCGTCGGAAGACGGCGGTCGTCGAATCCGCCGTTTCTGTCCCGCCGCGGCGCGCGCCGCGACCAGGCTTTCAGCTTTCGGCTACCAGCAATCAACTTGCTGACGGCTGACCGCTGACAGCTTCAGGGCCAGATAGCGCCGCGCGATTTCCCGCTCGAGGAGCTGGCAAAAATCCGCACTGGCGATCCGCTCCCGCTGCGGTGGCGTGAGCCAGGAAAGCGGCTTCTGCCATGTTTCCAGGGGCGGAATCCTCGGCGCTGCGTACGCGCACTGGTTTCAATGCTGATCGCAGAGAGCGCGCGTGAGGGCTCTCGCTGCGACCGCAAAGAGCCACCCAGTCCCGCCGCGGCTCACGCACTCTTGATGCGCTCCAGCGGAATGATCCGGTCGTCGTCTACGACGGTGAGAGCCCGACCGGCGACCAAGCGGCAGTGCCCGAGAGCGAGGATCCTGATCGACGGGATGTGTGGCATACCAAAGCCGCGTGGTGTACTATGGGCAGGGTGTGGAGGGACACCATGAAGAACGACCTCGGGCGAAGCGGAGTATTGGCGGGCGTCGTGGCTCTCGCGGCGGCATGCATATTGGGCGCCGCGCCGCAAGTCGCGGCCGTCGAGAAGGGATCGATGCTGGGCGAGTTTCTCGCGGCGGGCATGCCGGAGGAGATCCTCTTCGCCGTCCGCAAGCCGAGCACCGATCCCCATTGGTACGCCAACATCGCGTACTACTCGACCGATCAGTGCCAGACGACCTTCCCGATGAATTCCGGCGGCAAGCTCTCGATCTATAACGTGCGGACGGGCGCGGTGCGGACGATCTTCGAAGACCCGGAAGGGAACGTCCGCGACCCGCAGATCCACTACGACGCCCGGAAGCTGGTCTTCGCCTATCTTCCCAAGGGCAAGCGTCACTACAGCCTCTACGAGATCAATCTCGACGGCAGCGGCCTGAAGCAACTGACCGGCCAAGGCGAGGACGTTTCGCCCGGAATGGAAGATTATGCGACCTATTCTCCGCCGGGTTGGGACGATTTTGAGCCCACCTACCTGCCGGACGGCCGGATCATCTTCTGCTCGACGCGGGCGAATCGATACGTGCAGTGCTGGATGACGCAGGTCGCGACGCTGCACAAGTGCGAGGCCGACGGGAGCGACGTCCGCGCGCTGTCGGCCAATGTCGAACACGACAACACGCCCTGGGTGCTCGCCAACGGCCAGGTGGCGTACATGCGCTGGGAATACGTCGACCGTTTCCACATGGGCTACCATCATCTCTGGTCGATGAACCCGGACGGCACGCGCCAGATGGTGCTCTACGGCAATCAGATCAGCCACGGCACGATCCTGGCGCCGAAACCCGTGCCGCACAGCGCGAAGCTCATCGTCACCTGGTCGCCCGGCCACGGCATGCGAGAGCATTACGGCAAGATCGCGATCATCGATCCACGTTTGGGCCCCGATGATCCCAAAGGCGTTCAATACATCAGCAAGGACAACATCCATTGCGACCCGTGGGCGTTCAGCGAAAGGCATTTCCTGGCCGCCAACAAGACGGCGATCGAGTTGGTCAACGGGCAGGGCGAGACGGAGATCCTGTACCGACTGCCGGAGGAATTGGCCAAGGCGGGATACTGGATTGGCGAGCCGCGCCCCGTGATGACGCGCCCGCGGGAACCGGTGATCGCCGACCAGGTCGATCCGGCGGCCGATCACGGCACCCTGGCCCTGGCCAACATCTACAAGGGCCGCAAGATGGCCGGTGTCAGGCCAGGCACGATCAAGAGCCTGCTCATCTACGAGGTCCTGCCCAAGCCGATCAACTACTCGGGCGCGATGTCGGAGATGTCGGCCGGCGGCACGTTCTCCGTCGAACGTCTGATCGGTTCGGTGCCGGTTTCCGCGGAAGGGAGCGCCTATTTCAAACTGCCGCCGCTGCGGAGCTTCCTGTTTCTGGCCATGGACGAGAAGGGGCATTGCGTGAAGCGCATGCACTCGTTCACTTCGGTGATGCCGGGTGAGAAGACCACCTGTATCGGCTGCCACGAGAAGCGGACCGAAGCGCCCAGCGCCGACGACCGCGATAGCCTGGTCCGCCTGCTGCACACCCGTCCGGTCGATCCGGAACCGGTGGTGGGTGTGCCGGAGGTTTTCGATTTCTTGCGCGATATCCAGCCGATTCTCGACAAGCACTGCCTGGAGTGCCACAACCACGACCGGGAAGAGGGCGGGTTCAACATTTCCGGCCATTGGGGGCCGCTCTACCCGATCGGCTATATCCAGATGTCGTGGCGGCAGCTTTTCGGCGACAACCGGATCATCCTGCCCTACTCGGAGCACAGCAAGAGCAACTTCGAGCCGTACGAGATCGGCACCGGTTCCAGCCGCCTGTTGAAGCTCATCGAGGAGGGGCACGAGGGCGTGAACATGCCCCAGAGCGATCAGAAGGTCATCCGCCACTGGCTCGACGCCGGCGCCAATCACGCGGGGACGTACGCCGTGAACAGCCATGGGACGATCGGCTACTACCTGCACAGCGTCAATGTGCGCAACGACAAGGACTGGCCCGAGACCCAGAAGCTGGTCGAGGTGATGAACCGCCGCTGCGACCGCTGCCATGCGCCGACCGAAGCGGAAAAACAGATCGGCACGTACAAGCTGCCGGCGCATTTCTATATCCGCTACTATCCGCCCGACGAATTCCAGAAGAACCGCTACGTCGCGCACACGATGTCGGAGGACGGCGGCCGGTTCAACCGGCACTTGATCTACAATCTGTCGTACCCGGAACTGTCGAAGGCGGCCCGAGCGCCCCTGGCGAAAGAAGCGGGCGGACTGGGCGTGTGCGAGGCGCGGTCGGGCGAGCCGGTTTTCAAGGACAAGGCCGACGCGGATTATGAGGCGATCGTCGCGGCGATCGCCCGCGGAAGGCGGCACATCCTGGAGGAGAACAATCGGTTCTCGATGATCAATCCGAGTCCGAACAACGGCGCGGACTGCCCGGTGAGGTACGTTCCGCGGCGCGACTATGTCCGCGAGATGATTCGCTACGGCGTGCTGCCGGCCGACCACGATTTCGCCGCGTCGGTCGATCCGTTTGAAATGGACAAGGCCTACTGGAAGACGTTCTGGTACGTGCCGAAGCCTCAGTCGGGGCATTAGCCGAGAAGGGGCCGGCCGGCTATCCGGTCCGACAACGAGCGTCGCGGAGCGGTCACGGACCGGCGGCGACGTTCGTGCGTTCGGCGGCGACGACGGGGCTGATCTGCTGCTCCTCGAAACGATTTAGCAGATCGGCGATCCCCGCCGCCGTTCGAGGTTGTGTTCCCACTCCGGTACCGGTGGTTATGTGAGACAGCCGCTACAATGGCACGCCGTTGATTGTCGTCCCGATTATCTCGCACGCACCAAAGTCTTCCTTCGTCAGTCCGCTGCCAGAAATCGCCGTCCCTGCCAGCAGGCACTTCACGAGCTTCACCTTCTCGAACTGGCAGTCGACAAACCGTGCGGCTCGAAACTGCACATTCTTGAACCGCGACCCCTGAAACTGGCAACGTTCAAAACGCACGCGGCGTCCTCCGTACTCTCTGTAATTGCGACCTCGCAGCAGCGTGCCTGGAAACCGGCATTCAACGAACTCAGCGTCATCAAGAAAGGGGCTGTCAAGGTCCGCCTTCTCGAACGAGCAGCCGAAGAACCTGGCGTGCTTGAAACGGCAAGTATCGAATGCCGCTCGATCAAAGCGGCACTCGGTGAACACGCTGTCGTTGAAGGAGCATGAGAATCGGGCATCCGATGCGTCGGCCCGACGAAGATTCACCTGATAAAGATTTCCGTACACGAGTGCAGGCATTGCCCCGTCGAGGCCGACAATAATACCTCGCAGGTCGGCGTCCACCACCTCCGCCTTCTCGGAAAAAACCTGGTTCAGCAACTCGGCCGAAGCTTTCACGAAGGAAGCATCGGACCAACGCGCGACATATTCGCTTCGACTCATGGAAGGAACCATTGCTATGGCGGCCAGCAGCGGTCAAATGCGTGTTGCAGCCGCTCATCGCTGACGCTGGTTGGCTTCCAGCCCTCAGGCGGCGGGTTTTCCATCGTCAAATCCCGCAAGACGGCCAGTGAATAAGGAGCCGACGTCGCCGTGTAGTCGGCGGCCGCAGAATGCCACATGAGCAGTTTTGCCCCCGCATGCACTCGAGGATCGGTGTACCAGCCGTCGGGAAACTTCGCGAGGATCTGGCGATACAGCAGCTCAACGGCAATTTCTCTCGTTCTTCCCGCGCGTTCGGCTTCCTGGTAGATCACCATGCTGAGACCGATTGCCGATGCCCCGCGATTGAGGCGCTTTGCCAGTTCCAGGAGCGAAATGGCCGGATGCCTAAACAAGAACTCCAGCGCGCTGAGCCCCAGGTGGTCTAACGCGTTCTGCGCGACCTCACGAAAGTGCCTGTCGACGTCCGCTATTGAAGGCTTCGTGTTCCCCATCCTGCGACTCGAGCGAATCCTCGGAGGATCGCCTCTTCGCCAAGTTGCTGCAGCACTCCCGGTATGCTCCTCGGCCGGAAGCCAGCAGAGGCCGCCACGATAAACTCCTGGCGGATCATCTTTTGTGAGACGGCCGAACGCAACGGGTGAGTGCTTAACCCTGCCGTGACAAACGTGGCCCCGCCCCGCAGGGGCCGTCGCGGCATTCATGGACCTGGAACGGCATCTCCCCACCATCGGCAGACTTGCTCCAACCGTGTTGGATCGTACCAAGATACTTCTCGTAATGCTCAATCAGTGACTTCATCGGACGTCTGACTGCTAGTCATGTATTCGCATCAATGTCGCTGAAATGTGAGCACCGATCAAGAACCATCGCTGACCGCAGTGCGGAGTCGCGGATAAAGAGGCTCCAGTACCATTCACGCCTGCCCCCCCCACTTCGGCGTCACAGCCTCAAGCCTCTGATCGTCTGCGGGGAAGCTGGCCAGCCGCCCAGAGGACATAACACTCAAGCAGTCGAAGAGAAGGACTTCCCTGCTTAGCGATGCTGCATGTTGGAAGACGCTTAGAAAGAGAGCGGCGGCAAACCATCATGAGGTTGGCACAACACCTTCAGTCGTTCACGAGTGACCTTTGCCAGTTGGGCCATGCCCGTTGTGGCGGCAACGCTCGCGGATAAGACCAAGCCACACAAGTCACTTTCGAAGATCTCAACATCTTTCGGCGGCAGCGGGTATAGATAACGGGTGCCCATAGCAAAGTAGACGTCTCTTCCACAGTCGGAACACACTCGGTGTGATACATGCTTACTGCCGCGAATGATGACCCGCCGCTTGCCTCGGAAAGTCGCCCAATCGTCCAAGCGAGACCCATCGGGTCCGAAGACGCGTCCCAAATGCAAGTCTCGCTTTATCCTCTCCTCCCCAAGAGCAGAGAGGACGGACATGCGCACCAACGGAAGCCCGCAATCGCCAACGAAGTTCAGCGGTCCTTCGGGCGCACTTTCCTGGATACGGACGTCGACACTCGTCAGTTCTGGATTGGGACGGACGCATCCTGTACATAGCCACGTGTTCGTTGCCTCAATGTAAGCCTCCTTTATCAAAGAGCAAGGACTCATCGTCTTCGACTGCAAGTGAATGTAGTAGTCTGAATTGCTCATGGGTGCGGCCTGAAGCTCTCTTTAATAATGCTGTGCCAGACGCCTTGGGTGATTGACGTGCGATACTTCGCGTCAATAGCCCGTGAGTCTTTCTGTGATGGCGCAACTCTGCAAAGACACCGACGCGGCCACCCACAAGCCGCTGTGGTGGACGCACAGCACAGTCGATGTCCAGACTTGGCGCGCGGATCGCCGCACTTATGCGAAGTCAGCAGCCATTCTCATGGCAGAGAACGCGACATACTCGCTCGATGGAACAGCGTTCGCTTCCGGACCTGCCAGCCATTGATCCAACGCGTCATCAAACGCCGCAATTGCTGCTTTTAGGTTCTCAAGTACGTCGGCTGACGCATCGCGTACCAAAGCTTCCCTCGTCCAGTCGTCCGCTACTCCCCAAAACTCTGCATAGGGCAGCAATGGCCAAAGGTCCGCCGGCACTTTCTTCTCGTCCAAGGGAATTTTCGCGCTCCTTTCAAAAAAGGGGCCATAGGCACGTCGCATTTCGTGTATTGTGAGTATCGTTGCCATGTTGCTCTAGCCCTGATACTTGGTTGCACTACTAACTCAAAGCTGCCAACATCCGTTCAAATTCCGACCAATACTGCTGGCGAATATGTAAAGGCACTGTGGCAGCGTCGAACATCCTCTCTGACAAGGCTCGCATCTGCGCCTCGGATACTCTTTCCCATTTGAAGGTCCCACCCATTGCCTGTCTCATCGCCGCGCGCCAGGTGTTGTAAACACCGAAAGTGGCCTCGTGATTGGCCCGGGGCATAAGGACGGCAGGCGCCAAGTCCGGGTCATAACGTGAAAAGTGACTGCCCACCCAGGCGGACATAACGCCGTGATGTGAGTTCCGGCCGGCACGTGGAATCGGCATCTCGCCATGCTTACCGACGCGGAAAACATCACTTGGTGCTTCATCCCCCGGAACTCCAGCCCCGCGGGCGCAGTTGGAGTTGTGGGACCAGACGGCGAAGCCCCAGTGGGGGCTGCCGACATAGTAGGTATGGTACTCCGCGACGCGGAAGTTGTACACGGTGGCGACGTCGCCCGTGTCGGCGATCGATTCCACCGGCAGCCAGCGGCCGTCGGCCGTCCGCAAGAGGTCGCCCGGCGAGAGCAGCCAGGCCTTCACCCAGCCCTTCCCCTGCACGTAGAAGGGGTGCTCGTTGGTGGTGCGGATCTCGCGGCCGCACACCCGCAGGGCCAGAAGCGGACTGGCGCGGACGAATACCTCCTCCACCACCCGAGGGTGAACAGGCCCTTCCGGGTCGTCTTCGGGTGAGGCGAGGAGCAGGTCGCCCGCCTCGATGTCCTCGACCAGCTTGCTTCCCGTGGGAGTCAAGAGCGGGGTACCGGCCGCGAAGCACGGGAGAAAGACATTCGCGACGTTCCCCAGCACCCCCACCGCGTCGAATATAACGGTTCAGCTCTAACGGCGCGGTGCCTACGCTCGCTCGCCCTGCCCGCTAACTGGAGCGAGCAGTCCCCGGTAGAGCTCGACGTGCCGGGCGATCATGGTCGGGACGCTGAACTCGCTCTGTGCGCGTTCGGCAGCGGCGTTGCCGAGGCGGCGGGCCAGATCGGGATCGTCGAGCAGCTTGCTGGTGTGGCTGGCGATCGCCGAGCGGCCGTTCTTGCCGACCGGCACGAGATAGCCGGTCTCGCCCGGCACGACAAGGTCACGGGTGCCGGCGATATCGGAGGCAACGACAGGCACGCCGGCCGCCATGGCTTCCATGATCGCGTTCGACTGTCCTTCGTAATGGCTGGGGGACCAGAGCACGTCGAGGTGGGGCATGATCCGCGGCACGTCGTCGCGATGGCCGAGGAAATGCACCTTGTCGCGGATGCGGATCTTGTCGCGGTAGCGCTCCAACCGATCGCGAAGCGGGCCGTCGCCGATGATGAGCAGGTGCACGTCGTCGCGGATCACCTTGAGGATGTCGGCCGCCCAGATGGCGTGCTTGACGCCCTTCTGCCGCCACAACCGCCCAACGATGCCGACCAGCCGCGCGTGCTCCGGCAAGCCAAGATCGACCAGCAACTGCGATCGCGTCAGGTCGCTGGGCGGGGCCGGCAGGACGGCATTCGGAATCACGGCGAACTTCTCGGCAGGAATGCCGTGCCGGGCGTAGAAGTCGCGAACGGCGGTGGTGTTGGTGACGATGCGGTCGGTCCGCCCCGCCAGCCGCCGGTCGATTGATAGCTCGATCCATCCTTTCCACGGATCGACGCACCGCTCGCCGGCCACCACCCGGCGAACGCCGCAACTGAAGGCCGCCGCGCGCCCGTAGGCGTTGGCGGCGAAGATCCAGGTATGGACCAGGTCGGGCCGCCAGCCGGCGATCAGCGCCTTAAGGCGGCGATAGGCGCCGGGGTCGAGCTTCCACCGCTTGCCAATGAGCGTGGTCGGAACGCCCGCCGCCCGGAGGTCGGCCGCCAGCGGGCCGCTCCGGGTGAGCACCGCCACGTGGACGTCGAACTCGTCGCGCGGCAGGCCGGCGGCCAAGATCGCCATCTGCTTCTCGGCGCCGGCCCGGTCGAGTGAAGGAATGATGTGCAGGATGCGGTGGCGGTTCATTCAGCGATCACTGGTTTCGCGGCGGAGTATCGTGCCACTCGGTTGTGTGCGACCGGAAGACCGGGCTCGTTGCGATTGTCCTCGTTGCCGATTCGCCCGGAGATCAACAATGCGCGAGCAACTGCTCGAACACTGCCAGGTAATCGTCGGCCATCTTCTCCAGCGAATGCTCGCGCGAAACGCGCTGGCGGGCGGCGGCGCCGAGTCCGGCGGCGTCGGCGGGGTTGTCGATCATCGCCAGGAGCACCGCGGCAAGGGCATCGGCGCGGCGCGGCGGCACGAGGCGCCCTTCGCGGCCGTCGTCGATCAGGCTGCGATTGCCGGCGATGTCGCTGGCGACGGTCGGCAACCCGGCGGCCATCGCCTCCAGCAGCGACTGCGACATGCCCTCCTCGTGCGACGGCAAGACGAACAGGTCGGCGGCGGCGAGCACGTCGCTCACGTCGTCGAAGATCCCCGCGAGCACCACGCATGAGGATAGGTTCTCGGCTTCGATCTGGCGGCGCAAGTCGCTTTCAAAAGGCCCGTCGCCGACGATCCATAATCGTGCATCGCGGCGGCGATCGGCCACCGTGCGCCAGGCGGCGACCAGTTCGGCCAGCCCTTTGGCGGCGTCGATCCGTCCGGTGAAGACGACGAGGGGGGCCTGATCGGGCAGGACGAGCGAAGCGTTGGCCGTGGCCAGGGCCACTCGGGCGCGGCGCTTGGTTTCGTCGTCGATGGGGGGCGGGATGCGGACGCCGTTGGGCAGGTGGTGGATCCGCGCGCGGGGATATCCGGCGGCCACTAGTTCGCGCTGAATGGTGTGGCTGGGGGCGATGAAGGCGTCGGCCCGCATGCAGCGGCGCTTGATCCGGGCGCCCATGCGGGCTTCGAGTTGCCAGATGCAGTCGCCGGAACGGCCTCCCCCGGCGGCGCGGAGCACCACGGGCACCCGGCCGACGACTTCGCGAAGCGTGGCGTAGGCGCTGTGCTTGAGCATCGACACGCAGACCAGGTCGTAGCGGTGGGGATTCTCGCGGAGCCAGCGGCGAACGGCGCGCATGTACTGGAGCGTGCCCCAGTAGCGGACGGAAGCCTGCGGCACGCGGACGACTGGGACCTCGCGGTAGGCGATCTCGGCGGGCCAGTGGGGCTCCCAGCGGGCGGTGAGGACGGTCACTTCCAAGCCGCGCGCGGCGAGTTCGGTTGCCAGATTGGCCATCGCCCGTTCGGCCCCGCCGACCAGGGGCCAGAACCGTCGCGTCACCAGCACCAGCCGCCGCAGGCTCACCCGTTTGGCTCCTCCGCCAGTTCGTGCGGCTCGAGGACCGCGACATACGGCAGGTTGCGGTACAGGTCGTTGTAATCGAGGCCGTATCCGACCACAAAGGCATCGGGGATGTCGAAGCAGACGAAGTCGGGCTTCATCGGCACCTCGTCGCGGCCCTGCTTGCGCAAGAGCACGGCGGTGTGCACGCTTGCCGGGCCAAGGGCATCGATCTCGGGAACCAGCTCCCACAGTGTATGGCCGGTGTCGAAGATGTCGTCGACCAGGAGTACATCGCGGTCGCGGATATCGGACAACAGGTCCACGTTGATGGCCAATGGTCCGGGCCGGGTGCTGTTCTTGCGGTAGCTCCGCGTCTGGACAAACTCCACCCGGAGCGGAATGTCGAGCAGGCGGATGAGGTCGGCCACGACCACGAGGCTGCCGATCATCACGCCGATGATGGTCAGCGGGCGGCCCTGGTAGTGCTGGCGGATCTGGCCAGCCATCCTGCGGACGCCTTCGCGGAGCTGCTCCTCGGTCAACAGCACTTTCATGGCCCGGTGTCTCGCCTCCGCGATTGCTGCCTGAATCTCGCCAATCCTGTCATTTTATTGATGTCAGGACGCGGAATGAACCCGGGGTGGCGATTTCGGCGGCGATCGCTCGGCGCGAAGCGGGGCTACTGCGCGGGCGGATCGGAGGTTCGATCGAAATCGACGGGATCGCCGAACTCGCTTCGCGCCTGGGCGAGCAGTTTGTCCAGCCGAGCCCGCTGGGGGGCGTACTTCGGATCGGCGGCCAGATTGATCCGCTCGTCCGGGTCGCCGGCCAGGTCGAAGAGCTGGACGTTCTTGACTCCGCCAGCGTTGTAGGCGATGAGCTTCCAGCGGTCGTCACGGACCATCCGCTGGCAGTCGCGGTAGGCGCCGAAGAGCCAGTCGCGGAGCCTGGCCTGCCGGCCCTCAATCACCGGCACGAGGCTCTCGCCTTCCACGACCTCGGGCACCGGCGCGCCGGCCAGTTGGCAAATCGTGGGAAACAGGTCGAAGAGATATACGAGCGCGGAGCTGCGGCCGTGGGGAATACCGGGGCCGGCGAACACCAGCGGCGGCTTGACGTGTTCGTAGAGATTCTGCTTGCCCATCAGTCCGTGGCGGCCGCCGACGGCGAGCCCCTGGTCGCTGGAGAAGATGATGATCGTATTGGCGCTCCAGCCGCGGCGGTTCACCGCGTCGAGGACGCGGCCCACTTCGTGGTCCATGTGCGAGATCGTCGCATAGTAATCGGCCAGGTGCTGCCGCATTTCGCCGGGCGAGCGGGGGATGGCCGCGAGCAACTCGTCGCGAACCTTGAGCTCGCCGTTGTCGAAGGGGTGTTCGGGCATGAAGCTGGCGGAGAGCGTGAGCCGGGCGGGATCGTAGAGGCGGACGAACTCCTCCGGCGCCAACCGCGGATCGTGCGGCACCGGCGGCGCGAGGTACATGAAGAAGGGTTTCCGGCCGTCGTGTTCGTTCAGGAAACGGATGGCGTGATCGGCGCACTCGGTGGCGGAGGTCGCCGTGCGCTTGGGGAGAGGAATATTGATCTGGAAGGCGGCGTTGCTGAAGGTGCAGGCGTTGCCCGGCTTGCCGCAATGGAATGTGGCGTAGCCGGCTTCGTTCAAGACGACCGGGAGCAGCGGGACGCCGGGCGGGGCAACCTTGGCGCGCGGGTTCTCCGGAATTCGCCAGAGCGAACGGCCGGTGGCCAGCATCGTGCGGCTGGGGAGGCAGACGGCGCCGACCATCGAGCCCATGCAGTAGGCATTGTCGAAGGTGAAGCCTGCCTCAACGAGCCGGTCGGTGTTCGGGGTGACGATCTCCGGGTTGCCGAGCGCGGCGATCGTGTCCCAACGCTGGTCGTCGGTAAAAATGAAGAGGATATTGGGCCGCCCGGCCGCGGCGACCGGCTCAGCCGCCTTCAGGTTGCCGAGGGCCAGCAGTGACAGGACAAGCGAGACGATTGCAGTCAGCTTTCTCATGGTGTCGATCCTCCGATGTACATAGTGCGATCATACGCACGCCGGCGATCGTACCGGGCGAGCGATTCTTACTCACAGAGTTCTCTGACAAAGCCAATTGTGGTGCAGCCGTCTCGGCTGCATTTCCGGCAGGCGGGATGCGTGCACCACTCGAGGTGCTGAGCCTCATGGCACTCGGGCCACGGCGAGGCTGCGGGCCGCATTATAGCAGACGATCCTGGCCATTTAGGCCACTCCGCGCACGGTGCGGGGGTGGAGAGGTAAGGGGCGAAAGTACATACAACTATTTCGTGAAAAATGATCGCGTGACCGTTTCTTGCGCCAGTGGGGGGAGGAAAGGAAGAAGAGCCGCAGTGGATGCCTCGCCGTCCAGTTGATTCCGAGCATCGGGGGCGTCAGAAGCCGCCCCCGCTAGGGACGGCAATCCGCTTGCGGCCCTCTGTGGATCGAGCAGCGTGTGGCATGAGCCGCGTTGATCTCGCGGTCGGAGGCGAGTCGGGCGAAGCAACTCCGGTTGGCGTGTGTGGCGGACATCGCTATAGTCGCCGACCGCACCGCCGCTGGCGGTGTTTTTTGCACCCGTTTGCCGCACGAAGACGAGATTCTTATGCGATCCGCCGCAATCGTAACCACCTGCCTGATCGGGGTTTTCGTGGCTTTTCCGGCCGTCGCCCAGTCAGGACCGCACGGAAATGACCATGGAGGTTCAGAGGCGCCGCAGTCGGCCGGGTCACAGCATGCCCCACCAGCGAACCATTTGGCGCGCGCCGATCGGCCACTCGCGGCGACCGTTCCGGCGAGTGCATCGTTGGCCGAACGGATCGCGCGACTGCAGCGGGCCATCGAGATGGATCAGGAGCATCTGGAGGCACTTCAGGCCAAGTTGGGTGAGAAGGAGACAGAATTCAATTCGGCAAGCGAGGCATTCAAGCAGGCAAATACGCAGTGGGAAGAAGCTCGCAAGAAACTGGACGCGACTGGCGGCCTCGACGCCGCCGCGCTGGAGGAGGCCGAGCGCACAGTTGCCGACCGAGAGAAGAAGCGGAAATTGGCCCGCGAACGGTTCGATCTGGCGATCGATGCGCGCAAGACTGCCCAGGAGCAGATCACGCAGTTGCAGGCGAAGATCGCCAGCGATCGGCAGACGCTGGACAAACTGGTGAATCCGGTCAGCCTTCCTGCGGCCACCAGCGCCCCGGATGCTCTGCCGAGCGCGGAGAGGCCTCCCGCGAAAGAGGCCGCCGCTGTGACTGCACCCGACGTTGCCGCGCCGGGCCTACCGCCGGTCTCGGCAGTGTCGGGCCTTGCCGCCCCCGTCACAGGGCCGTCGACACCGCCCGCCGCACCGGTGCGGGAGGCTGCCAGTCCGGCGCCGACTAAGGAAGTGCTCGCCGCGCAACAGCAGGCCGCCGAGGCGACCGCGGCCGCCGAGCACGCCGAACAAGAGGCCGAAGAGGTCAGCCAGCGACTCCAGACGCTGGACAAGAACATTGCCCTTGAGCAGCAAGCACGCGAAGCGGCTCGCAAGCGCGGCGATAATGCCGAAGCGATGTTCCAGACGCTGGAGGAGGAGTTGCAGAAGGCTTTCGATCGGGACGAGCCGTTCACGGCGATCCGCGAAATCCGCAAGGCGAGCTACGAAGCCCAGCAGCGCTTGCGCGAGGCACGAGTCGAGGTGCGGCAACGGGCCGCCCAGCTTGACAAACTCCAGGCCGAGCGCGTCGCGCTGTTGAGCGAGCAGCTGGCGGCGGCCCGGCAGGTCGATCAGAAGCGGCGTCAAGCAGACGAGGCGCGGCAGAACCTGGAAGCGATCGAGAACCCGTTCACGCGAACCAACATCATCAACTGGCTGCTGGAGAAAGGCCCGAAGCTCCTGGTCATTGCGGTGGTGGCCCTTGGCTTCCATCTGCTGATCAAGTTGCTCGCCTTTCGCATCGTCGCCTTCCTGACGCGGCACGAGTCCGACGGCAGGAGAAAGGAACGCGAGAACCGCGCCAATACGCTGGTGGGCGTCTTTCACAACACCGGAGTGATTGCGCTCTATGTGGGCGCCGTGCTCATGGCGCTGGACGTGACTGGGATTCCCGTGGCCCCGCTGCTCGGCGGAGCGGCCGTCATCGGCCTGGCCGTGGCCTTCGCCGCGCAGAACCTGATCAAGGATTACTTCTACGGGTTCATGATCCTGATGGAGGACCAGTACGGCGTCAACGATGTGGTGACGATCGGAGGGGTTACGGGATTCGTCGAGCGGATCACGCTGCGAATCACAGTCATCCGCGATATGGATGCCGTGCACTTCGTGCCTCACGGCCAGATTGCCACAGTGAGCAATCTGACGCACAAGTGGTCGCGGGCCGTGTTCAATATCAACGTTTCGTACAAGGAGGACGTCGATCGAGTGATGGACGTGCTCGTGGATCTCGGCCGGCGGATGCGGCTCGACCCAGAGTTCGGCAAGTTCATCCTGGAAGACCCGGAGATGCTGGGGGTCGATTCGTTGGGCGAATCAGCCGTTGTCATCAAGTTCTTTCTCAAGACCAAACCGCTCAAACAGTGGGCTGTGAAGCGGGAGATGCACCGCCGGATCAAGAAGACGTTCGATGCGTTGGGCATCGAGATCCCGTTCCCGCACCGCACGGTCTATCATCGGACCGAACAGGGCATGCCGCTGAACGTCGCCGAGCCCACTTTAAGCCAACATGTCCGCGAAGCGGCATGAGCCCCTACCGCGGCGCCAGCGCTGTTCGAGGTGTTTTCCGAAGCAAAATCGTATACTGCGCTGACAGACCAGCGGACTACACTCGAACTTCAGCACGTCGGACGGCGGCAGCGTCCCCGCAGCCGCGGGGGTACAGAGCCCTCGCCAGGCCCGTCCACCGAGTTCTCTTCCGCGCTTGACCGCGCGATCGCCTCATCGACAGCAGAAGGAGGAACAATGTTGCAGATCCTCATCGCTCTGCTCGCGCTGGCCGTGCTCGGCGTGCCGGTTGCAGCGCAAGTGCCGGACGCCACCGACATCGCCGAGAGTGAGGCAGTGGCCGCGGCGCCGGCTGCGCCGGCAGCGACCTCCCCAGCGCCAGTGTCCGGACCGAGTGAGGCAGTCTCTTTGGCCGAGCGGATCGCACGCCTGGAACGCGCGTTGGAGGCAGGCGAAGCGCACCTCAAGGCGCTGCGGTCCAAACTGCGCGAGCAGGAGCAGGAATACGAGGCCGCCGGCGCGGAGTTCAAGCAAGTTGACTCCCAGTTGGAACTGCAGAAGCAGGCGCTGCAATCCGCGCAGACCTCCGGAACCGCCGACGAGGTGCAGACGCTCGAAACGGCCGTCAGCGGTTTGGAGAAGAAATGGCAAATTGCGCGGGAGCGGTTCGATCTGGCAATCTCCGCCCGCAAGACGGCCCAGGAACAGATTGTCCAAATGGAGGCGAAAACGGCGCAGGACCGGCAGGCGATGACGAAACTGATCCAGCCCGCCGTGCCGCCGCCCTCCGCCGAAGGCCGGCCGGCGACGCCACCGCAGCCGGCAGCGACGTCTGCCGCGGCAGCGCCGGTTGAGATCCCTGTCGCCCCAGTCGCGACTCCTGCAGATCCCGCGCCGGCCGAAGCAACGCAGTCGATCGGGGCGTCCGCCTCCAGTGCGGAGGCGCCGCCCGCCGCCGTCCTTCAGGCGCAAACCGAGGCGGCCCAGGCCGAAGCTTCGGCGCGCCAGGCCGAGGTGGAGGTTGAAGCGATCGTCCGACGCGTCCAGATCCTCGACGAGAATATCCGCCTGGAACAGCAGGCGCGCGATGCCGCCCGAAAACAAGGCGACAACGTGGAAGCCACGCTCCGGCAGCTTGGCGACGAGTTGCAGAATGCGCTGGACGAAGGCGTCGGACCGGCGGTGGTTCAGGATATCCGCCGCAAGACGGTCGAGGCTCAATCGCGGCTCCGCGCCGCCCGCGCGGAGGTCGCCGATCGCAGCAGTCAGCTCGACAAGCTCCAGGCGGAGCGGGGGGCATTGCTCTCAGAGCAATTGCTGGCAGCTCACAGCCTGGAGCAGCAGCGGAAGAGGGCCGAGGCCGCCCAGCTCAGCCTCGAAGCGATTCAGAATCCCCTGGCTCCCCATAACGTGTTGCGATGGCTCGCCGAGAAAGGACCGAAGCTCACGGCGGTGCTGCTGGTCGCCTTCGGCATGCACGTGCTGATCAAGATCATGGCGGGCCGGATCGTCGCCTTCATTACCCGGAACGAGTCCAGCGGCACCCGTGTGGAGCGTCAAAACCGCGCTAACACGCTGGTCGGCGTGTTCCACAACACGGGGATTATCGTGCTTTACATCGGCGCGGTCCTGATGGCGTTGGACATCGCCGGCATCCCGATCGCACCGCTGTTGGGCGGGGCGGCCGTCGTCGGCCTGGCCGTGGCGTTCGCCGCGCAGAACCTGATCAAGGATTATTTCTACGGGTTCATGATCCTGATGGAAGACCAGTACGGCGTCAACGACGTGGTAACGATCGGCGGCATTACCGGCTTCGTCGAGCGGATCACGCTGCGGATCACCGTGCTGCGCGACCTCGACGCGGTGCATTTCATCCCGCATGGGCAGATCACCACGGTGAGCAACCTGACGCACAAGTGGTCGCGGGCGGTGTTCGACATCGGCGTGTCTTACAAGGAGGATGTCGATCGAGTGATGGATGTGCTGATGGACCTGGGCCGTGAGATCCGCACGGATCCCGCGTACTCGAAGCTGATCCTGGACGACCCGGAGATGCTGGGGGTCGATTCGTTGGGCGAATCGGCCGTCGTCATCAAGTTCTTTGTCAAGACGAAGCCGCTGCGCCAGTGGACCGTTAAGCGCGAGTTGCTCCGCCGCATCAAGAACCGGTTCGACGAGTTGGGCATCGAAATCCCGTTTCCGCACCGCACCGTGTACCACCGCTACGCGGACGTTGCGGATTGCCCGGGCGAACGTCTGGCCAGCGGCGGCAACGGCTAATGCCGTTTCGAGCCTGGAAATTGGGGTTGGCCATAACCGACGTGCAGGGGAGGCTGCTGCCAGCTCCGGCAGGCCTGCCGGAGCCTTGACGGCGACGCAACTCTCCTGCACACTGTCGTTTGCGGCGTTGGCGAAGTCTCGGCCGGGCAGGTGCCGAATGAGGGGGAGACATTTTCGTGCCGCGTTCGCGGCAAAGCCGCCGAATGCCTCGTCGTGGGCCGGATGAAATAGTCGATATGCCCAGGTGCCCCACCCGCGATGAACTCTGGGACTTTGCCGCTGGCCGACTCTCCGTGGTCGCCGCCGCGGCCACCGCCGGACATCTTAGCACGTGCCAGGCGTGCCTCGCACTCCTGGGGCAGATCAATGACCGCGCCCAGCCGCTCGTCGACACCGAGCGCGAGTTTCCTGGCGGCCGATCCTCCGCCGAAGATCAGGGCGCACCGGCTTCATCCGTGAGCCTTGCGCCTGGGTCGGATGCCGCGGACCGCGCCACACTGATCGGCGATTCGCTGCCGCTTGGTGCTTCGCTCACCGAATCGCCCACCTGGCCCACGGCCAGAACGCAGCGGCGGGGCCCGCTCTCGATCCGCTGTCCCCAGTGCCGCGCGCCGATCGAACTGCCCGACGACGCGTTGGCGACGCTCACCTGCCCCGACTGCGGCGAGCACTTCGCCCTGGCCAGCGAGGAGCCTGCCGTGGGCAGCGGTGGCCGGATTGGCCATTTCGAACTGCTCCAACGGCTTGGGCAGGGGAGCTTCGGGACAGTCTGGAAGGCGCGCGATACGCAGTTGGGGCGCGTCGTCGCGCTGAAGATCGCGCGGCGGGGACCGCTCGAGCAGATCGCGCCGCTGCTGCACGAGGCCCGGGCGGCCGCGCAGGTCGAGCACCCGAACATCGTCGGCGTTCATGAAGTCGGCTGCCAGAACGACCAGTTCTTCATCGTCAGCGATTATATCGAGGGACGGAGTCTCCATGCGTGGCTCGCCGGTCAGCCGGTGCCGCCGCGCGAGGCGGCGGCGATCGGCTTGGCGCTGGCCGAGGCGTTGCAGGTGGCCCACGAGTCGGGGGTGGTCCATCGCGACCTCAAGCCGGGCAACATTCTGATCGATCGCGCCGGCAAGCCGCACCTCACCGACTTCGGGCTGGCCAAGCACAAGCTGGGAAGCGTTACCATCACGCTCGACGGGCGGCTGCTGGGCACTCCCGCGTACATGTCCCCCGAGCAGGCGCGAGGCCGGGCCACCGAAGTCGACGCCCGCAGCGACATTTACTCGCTTGGCGTAATCCTCTACGAAATGCTGTCCGGCCGGACGCCGTTTCAGGGCGACCTGCGGATGCTGGTCGCGCAGATCCTGTTCGACGATCCGCCTCCGATCGCTCATCTCGTGGCGCATGTTCCCCGCGACGTGGAAACCATAGCGCTGAAGTGCCTGGAAAAACAGCCCGCGCGGCGATATCAGACGGCAGCGGAACTGGCGGAGGACCTGCGCCGCTTTCTCGACGGCCAGCCGATCCAGGCCCGCCCGGTGGGACGAATCGCGCGAGCAGGGCGGTGGTGCCGGCGGCGGCCGGCCACCGCGGCGCTGCTGGCGGCGCTGGCCGTGGTGATCGCCGGCGCCGCGGCCGCGATCTCCGCATCGCACTGGCGCACCGTGGCCACGCTCCGCACGGTCCAGGAACAATCGTACTTCGATCGCCTCTCAACGGCATCGCAGGAGTGGCTGACGAACGACCGCCGCGAGGCGCTGACGGCTTTGGAGAACTGCCCGGAGGAATTGCGCGGCTTCGAGTGGTCGTATCTCGAGCGGCTGTTCCACTCCCCCGAGACGATGCTTCAGGCGGTCAACGGCGTTTTCGACTTCAGCCCCGACGGCAGGCGGATCTGCACCGACTTTTCGGCGCGGCCCGGGCTTCAGTTCTGGGACGCCGCAACCGGCCGTCAGACGGGCGGAACCATCAGCGGCCAGGCCTGGACGAGCAGTCTGGAGTACTCGCCCGACGGGCGGCTGATAGTCACCGACGATCAGGTGAAGAAATCACTCTGCCTGCGCAGCGCCGTCGACGGCAGCCTGATCCGAACGTTGGGGATGCACCGCCGGGAGGTGATCGACGCCCACTTCAGCTTCGATGGCCGGCACGTGATCTCCTGGGGACGCGACAACACCGTCCGGGTGTGGGAGACTGAGACGGGCAAAGCGGTCACCGCGTTCCGGTTCGCCGGCCGCCGCGTCCGCTGGATGGCCGTCTCGCGGGTCGACGACCGCGTGGCCGTCTCCACCGGGCGCGCTCGGGATGGTCAACTGGAGATCTGGGATGCACGGACCGGAAACAGGCTCCAGGACATTCCCACCGGCGGGGAAGCGGTGACCGGTCTGGCCTTTTCACCGGACGGGCAGGTCCTGGCGACCGCCGAACCACACGGGGCGATTCATTTCTGGAGTCTCAATCCGGTCCATCGCCATTTGATCATCTCCGGTCCGGTCGCCGCCTACCCGCGGCTGACATTCGATCCTGACGGGAAGCGGATCGCCGCGGAAGCCCAGGACGGAACGATCCGGATCTGGGATGTCGTCGAGGGAGCCGAACTCCGCGTGTTGCGCGGGCATTTGCCGCCCACGGCAAACCTCAAGTTCAGCCCGGACGGTTCACGGTTGGCGGCGACCGCCCGGGATCAGGCCCTGCTGGTGTGGGACACCACGACCGATCAGGGGACGGTCGCCTTGCGCGGTGGAGAAACACCGGTCATCGATCTCGACTTCGACGCGCGCGGGGGCCGGTTGGTCGGCGCGTTCAAGGATGGCGCGATCGGTCTTTGGGATACGTCGACGGGCAAGCGGTTGTGGATGATCCCGGCCGAAGAATCCCGCGCTGCTCGGGCGGCCTTTTCGCCCGACGGACGGACGCTGGCCGTGGCCGCCAATGATGCGACGGTGCGGATCCTGGACGCCGTCGACGGAAGCCCGGTCTTCCGCTTTCGCGGGCATGCGGCGGCAGTGCGCGCCGTTGACTTCAGCCCCGACGGCAAGTGGGTCGCCTCCAGCGGAGGCGGCGGCCAGGTGATCGTGTGGGAGGCGGCTACGGGGAAGACGGTCCGCTCACGGACGTTCAAGACCGTCGAGATTCGCACGCTGGCGTTCCATGCCGACGGGAACCGCCTTGCGGCCGGTGCCCGCGACCGGTTTGCCGCGGTCTGGGACCTGGCCGCGGATGAGATCGTCTGGCAGTCAAGCGCTCCGGCACTGCCTGTATGGGACGTCGCCTGGAGTCCGGATGGCAAGATACTGGCCGCGGCCTACAATGACGGCACCGTGGTGCTGCATGACGCGATCGGCGGCACGCCGCGAAACCACTATGGTGTGATTACGCGGGAGTATCCCGTGCGGCTGAGCTTCGCGCCCGATGGCACGCGGCTGGCAGTCGCTGCCGCGCACAAGGTGTTGAAGCTCTTTGAGGTTCCCTCGGGTCGCACCGTCCTCGATTTTCGCCGTGACCCGGCAGTCGCTGGCGCGGTCGCCTTCGATCCCACCGGCCGCATCCTCGCCGGCGGCCAGGCCGACGGGACAATCATCCTCTGGCCGACCGCCGACGCGCCTATCGGCCAGCGTTCTTCCGGCCGTTGATTAGTCCCCCCCTCAATTGGCTGGCTCGGACAGCCTCTGTTTGCAGTTCTGGAGCGCGTGGCGTGGCTTGGCCCTGACACGAAGATCGCCGGGAGACTGAATCCGCGAGGCGGCCGCTCACAGGTGGCGGCGGTCTCGAGAAGGCCAACCGCGCCTTGTGTCGGCCATTCGGCAGGATAAGATAGGGAGGTTTGGAGTCTACCCCGTCGCAAAGTTGAAGGTGAAGTAACTGCCATGACAAGAATTGTGATGCTCGCGGCACTGGTGCTCGGCGCCTCTTCTGCCTGGGCGGCCGACGCGGTTCCGCCCCAGGGCCATCCAGACACGGCCGGCTGGAAGAGCCTGTTCGCCGAAGACCTTTCCGATGCGATCTACCCGGAGGGAGTCTGGTCGGTCACCGACGGCGTGCTGACGGCCACCAAGGACGAAGCTATCTGGACCAAGGGCCAATACGAGAACTTCACGCTCGACCTGGAGTTCAAGAACGACCCCGAGACCAACAGCGGGGTGATCGTATACGCCAGCGACATGCAGAACTGGATCCCCAACTCGATCGAGATCCAGATCGCCGACGACCATTCTGAGAAGTGGGGCAAGGCGCCAAAGACCTGGCAGTGCGCCGCGATCTTCGGCCGCCTGCCGGCCAAGGAGAGCCGCGTTAAGAAGCCGGGCGAGTGGAACCGCATGACGATTACCTGCCAGGGCAAGATGGTCTACGTCGTCCTGAACGGCGAACTGGTGACCGAGTTCGACATGAGCCGCTGGACATCGGCCACGAAGAACCCCGACGGCAGCGACATCCCAGCCTGGCTCAACAAGCCGGCCGCCGAATTGGCCACCAAGGGGCACATCGGCCTGCAGGGGAAGCATGCCGGCGCGCCGATCTTCTTCCGCAACCTGAAGATCAAGACGGCCGAATAGCGGCGCGAGCGCGAGAATCGTTCACGCGTGCCCAAGCTCCGGCTTGGGCACGTTTGTTTTCTTGCCGACGATCCGGCCCGATTTGGTTCTGATCGCCAATCGCCGCATTTTGCCTGCTGCTCTGCCGCATGTCGATTTCTCCGACAGGCGTGTCGATAGAATCGACTTCCTCTTCGTATGGCGTTGCGACTGGCCACACCCTGAATGCCGCAAAAAGCCGACATCCGCGGTGGATCCGAAGCCGCGTTCCTGCGTGGCACGCCAGTTGCCATAGGTGGACAGGGGAGCTTTCTGTCCCGCCATCCGGCATTCCCCGCTGAGCGCGCCGGACTGAACCAGGGAACACCGGGAGAAGAGGCAATGCGACGGGTATCGCTCGTGGCGATGGCGATGGCGATGATGGGCGGCTTGGTCTCCGCGGCCGCGTGTCTTGAGGCCGCCGACGCGAAACCGCGCGGACCGGATCCACAGATCTACCAGACCACGGTCGACCGGGCGATCCGCTTTCTCACATCGAGCCAGTCCCGGGACGGATCGCTGAGCGCCCATGTCGGCATCGGCCCTACGGCGCTGGCGGCCTTGGGCCTGCTGCGGAGCGGGCAGGCGGCCAACGACCCTCAAGTCGTCCGGTCGCTGGAGTATCTGGAGGAATACGTCCAGGAGAGCGGCGGAATCAACGCCCCGGGAAGCCGGATCTCGATCTACGAGACGTGCATCGCGCTGGTCTGCTTCCAGGAGGCCAACCGTCGGGGAAAGCAGGGTAAATACGACGAGATCATTGAGCACGCCGAAGCGTTTATCCGCGGCAGCCAGTGGGACGAGAGCAAAGGTAAGGACCGCTCCGACCTTTACTACGGCGGCGTGGGCTACGGCGGCAAGTCGCGGCCCGACCTGTCGAACACGGCCTTCCTCATGGAGGCCCTCAAGTCCTGCGGCGCGGCGGCGGACGACGAAGCAATGCAGAAAGCGTTGGCGTTCGTCTCCCGCTGCCAGAACCTGGAGACGGAGCACAACACAACCCCCTTTGCCGCCAAGGTGAACGACGGCGGATTCTATTACACGTGTGTGCTGGAGAAGCAGGATCCCGACCGGGAGCGGCAGTGGCCCGGCGGCGGTCTGCGGAGCTACGGCTCGATGACCTATTCCGGCCTGAAAAGCATGGTCTACGCCGGCCTGACCAGAGACGATCCGCGTGTGAAAGCGGCCGTCGACTGGATCCGCAAGAACTACGATGTGACGGTCAATCCGGGCATGGGAGACGCGGGGCTTTTCTACTACTACCACACGTTCGCCAAGGCGCTCGATGCATTGGGCGTCGACGAGATCGAGGATGCCGCCGGAGTGCAGCACGACTGGAGGCGCGAGTTGACCGAGGAACTCGCCCGGCGGCAACAGCCCGACGGATCCTGGGTCAACGCCAATCCCCGCTGGATGGAAGCCGATCCCAATCTCGCCACCGCGTTCGCACTCCTGGCCCTCTCCTACTGCCGGCCGGCACTAGCCGACGCTGAGCGGTGAGAGCGATGCCGTGGACTGCAACGGACCGGGAGGCGAACGATGCGCAATCGATGCTCAACCTGTCGCCGCGCGTTCGGCGTTCGCGCGCGGCGCCCTGCTTTCACGCTCGTGGAAGTCCTCGTCGTCATCGCCATCATCGGCATCTTGATCGCGATGCTCTTGCCCGCCGTGCAGGCGGCGCGCGAGGCTGCGCGGCGGATGCAATGCTCCAACAACCTCCGGCAGATGGGGCTGGCAATGCACAACTACTCGGCCACCTACAACATGCTGCCCAACGCCGGCTGGCCGGGGACTGTCTACCCGATCGACTATTCGCCGCTGGCCAAGCTGCTGCCGTTCTGCGAACAGGCACACCTCGAGGATCTGATCGATTTCCGCATCAACATGGGGCATGTCGGACGGGACGATCTGCCAGCCGCGCTGCGGCCAGCCGCCGCAACGGTGGTTCCGATGTTCCTGTGCCCAAGCGACCCCGAGCAGCCGATCCATGACGCCACACTGCCTTCAGGGACCGTGATTCCCGTGGCCGGCAGCAACTACGCGATGAACCAGGGGAGCGGGCTGGACGGGATCTTCAACCCGGCATTCGGGGCGACAGACGGCCTGTGCTGGGTCGGAGCGCAGGTGCGGATCGACGACGTCAGGGACGGCACGACGAACACGGTGGCTTTCGCGGAATCGCTTCGCGGGCCGTGTGATACGCCGCCGCTGACGCCGACGCCGAACGTGCAGGTCTATCGCGCACGAGTTTCCGCCACGGCGGAGATGGCCGCCGCAGCCGACAGCGGCGGCCTGGACGGCGTGTTGCCCAGCGTCACCGGTTGGGACGGTACGCGGCTGTCTTACTGGCTTCGCGGCTGCACTCCGGCCGGGCCGGTGATGAACGGCCGTTTCACGCCCAATAGCCCGGCGCCAGACCTGGTGTTCGGATCGGCCAAGGTCACCGCCGCGCGAAGCAATCACCCTGGCGGCGCCAACGTCTGCCTGTGCGACGGCAGCGTGCGGTTCGTCGCCGAGACCATCGAGAAGAGCACCTGGCACTCGATCTGGACGCGGGCAGGCGGCGAGGTCAGCGGTGAGTTCTGAGACAGGAGCATCAAGAAGATGTGCGCAGCGAATCCCGCAAGCCCATTGCGGATTGAGAATATCACGAAACGGTTCCGGCAAGGCAATACGACCATCGAGGCATTGAGGGACATATCCCTGACCGTCGAGCGCGGCCAGTTCGTCGCCGTGATGGGAGCCAGCGGATCGGGCAAGAGCACCCTGCTGCACGTGATGGCTGGGCTCGCGCGTCCGGACGAAGGTCGCGTGTTCGTCGACGGCGAGGACCTCTCGTTCATGCCTGACCGCCGGTTGACTGTTTTCCGCCGGCGGCGCATCGGACTGGTGTTCCAGTCCTTCAACCTCATCCCCGCGCTGTCGGCCCAGGATAATGTCCTGCTGCCGGCACTGGCCGACGGACGCGGCCGGCAAGCGGAATGCCAGGCGGAGGGCCTGCTCGCCCGACTTGGACTGGCCGATCGCCGCCGCCACCGTCCCGACGCAATGAGCGGCGGCGAACAGCAACGGGTGGCCATCGCGCGGGCGATGATTTGCGATCCAGCGATCATCCTGGCCGATGAGCCGACCGGCAGTCTCGACTCGGTGGCCGGGCAAAGCCTCTGCCGGCTCCTCGCGCAGTTGTGTGAGGAACAGAGCCGCACCATCGTCGTCGTCACCCACGAGCCAGCGGTTGCCGTGTGGGCCGATCGCATCATCGTGCTCAAGGACGGGCAAGTGCTGGCGGAGTTTCCCGCAGCCGACTTACGCGATTCGCACTCGCTGGCCGCCCACTATCACGACATCGTCGGCACGGCGAGCATGGCGGAGGTGCGGGAATGAGAATCGCCGCGAAGCTCGCCCTGGCCTACGCCTGGCATTATCCGGCACGGGTGCTGTTAACATCGCTGGCGATGGTCGCCGCGGCATGTGTCGTGGTGTGGGTCGTGAGCGGTTACGACGCGCTCGCGTCGCAGTTCGACGACCAGGCTTCCGAGTACCTGGGCCGCTACGACCTCTTTCTCGTGCCCGACGCGGTGGAACAATCGTTCCTGCCTGGCGATCTCGTGGATGCAATTCACAACGATCCTGCCGTGGCCGAGATTGAGCCCGTGCTGCAGGCCGACATCCGCGTGCAAACCGACAGGCCCGACGCGTTTGGAATGGGTGGCCCTCCTGGTGGCGGCCGATTCTCGCCTGGCGGGCCGGGCATGGGAAGAATGCCCGGCGGCGCGGCGAGGCCAGGGCAGCCCGAGCGCGGGGGCGGGCGGATGGGAGGCGGGCCGCCGCGCGGCATGTTCCTGGGCGGTCCCAAGCTCGTGGGCACCCGAGCCCGGACGCCGCCCTACCAGCTAGTGGCCGGGCGCTGGATCGAACACGGCGATCCGGCCCTCCGCGAGGCCGTCATCAGCAATCAGACGGCCGATCAGATGGAGCTTGGGCTGAATGACGAGGTGCTGGTGATCTCGGGCACCAAGGAGTACCGCCTGAAGATCATCGGGACCGTCGCGCAGGTCGCTTCGGCGCCGACGATCCAGAAGGCGTCGCCGACGGGACGGCCCATGATGCCGGGCCCGGGCGCCACGCTTGGCCCGGCGCCTTCGGCGATCTACGTGCCTTTGGCGCTGGCGGAGAAGATCTCGCGCGCGCCCGGCAGGATCAACTTGGTGAGCATCAAGCTGCGCGACGGGGCCGATGCGGGCGAGTTCCGCAATCGCTGGCACGCGCAGGTATCGCGAGCCAGGCCGGCCGCGCTGCTGGTTGGCGTCGAGGACATCAAGTCGGCGATGGAAACGGGGATGATGGCGGCCAATGTGAAACGGCAGGCATGGGCGGCCACCGGCATGTCGCTGCTGGCGGCGCTATTCATCATCTTCACCACGTTGAGCATGGGCGTCCATGAGCGAGTTCGCCAGTTTGCGGTGATGCGTGCCGTCGGATTGACTCGGTCCCAGGTTGCGGGCGTCGTTGCCATCGAAAGCCTGTTGCTGGCCCTGATCGGCTGGGGCGGCGGCCTGGCCGCCGGCTGGGGATTGCTCAGGATTGTGAGCCACAGCCGACCCGAAGTCTTCACCGCCGCTGCGTCATTGGGCACCTGGTGCGTGATGCTGTCCGGCGCCAGCGCGCTGGGTGGCGCGTTGGCGGCGGCCGTGCTTCCGGCGTGGCAGGTGATGCGCGTGAAACCGCTCGACGTCCTGTCGCCGAATCGTGCGGCGCGGCCGGGCGCGGCACTCTTGGCGCTGGCGAGCCTGGCGGGCGGCGCCCTCATCCTCGTCAATCCACTGCTGGTGTACGCGCTGCCGATTGCTGACGCCGCTCGCTACAGTATCTATGCGGCCATAGGCTGCACGAGTATGGCACTCGGATTCCTGCTCCTGGCGCCGGCGGCGATCGTGACTATCGAAGGTGCGCTGGGGCCAGGCATCGCCCGCCTCATGCGGCTGGAGCCGCGGCTGCTCCGCTCCCAGCTTGCCAGCAACTTGTGGCGGAGCGTCGGTGCCACGGTGGCGCTGACCGTCGGCCTCGGTCTGTATGTGTCGATGATGGTCTGGGGCTACTCGATGCTCGAACCGTTCAAGCCGGGAGACTGGGCGCCCGACGTGCTGGCGGCGTTTCAATCGGGCGGGTTGCCCGACACCGAAATCGATGCCGTGCGGCATGTGCCGGGCGTGGTCAGCGACCGGTGCATTCCGCTGGCGGTCGAGCAGCCGCGGCTGGCCGACGACATTACCGGCAGCCGGCAAGGCAACTCGGTCACGCGGCAGGACAACGTGATTCTGATCGGCCTGGATCCGCAGGTCGCGTTTGGCGGACCGCAACCGCTGGTCGCCGCGGAATTCGTCGCGGGCACGCCGGAGGAGGCGATCGCTCGGCTCCGGCAGGGACGCTCGTGCGTCGTGCCGGATCATTTCCTCGACGCCACGGGTCTGAGACTCGGCGACCGCTTCGCCGTGGTTCCGCCGGAGAATCCCGAGCATCCGGTTGAGTACACGATTGCCGCAGCCGTCTCACTGCCCGGCTGGCACTGGATGACCAAGTTCTCCGGATTGCGGCGGCGGAGCGGCCGCTCGGCGGCAATGGTGTTTGCGAACTACGAGCATGTCCGCCGCGACTTCGACCTCAAGCAGACCAACTTCTTCTGGATGAATATCGACAAGCGCATGGGCGTGGACCGGATCGGGGCCGCCCTGCAGCCGATCGCCGACCGGAACCTGGGCCAGTCGCAACCGGTGAACGCCCAAGGGACCTGGGCCTTCGGGGCCGCGATGTTCGGCCCGTCGCTGCGGATCACCACGCCCGTCGACGTCAGCGCGCGGATCCTCGCCCGGGCCGATGACATGATCTGGGCGATGTGCCAGTTGCCGCTGGTCACGCTGCTGGTGACCAGCCTGGGGGTGGTCAACACGGTGATGGCCTCCGTGCGGGCCCGGCGATGGGAACTAGGCGTGTTGCGCGCCGTGGGGATCACCCGCTGGACGCTGGTCCGCATGGTCCTGGCCGAAGGCCTGTTGATTGGCCTGGTGGCCTGCCTGATGAGCCTGGCTTTCGGGATCCTGGCCGGCTGGTGCGGCACGGGTATCTCGCAATACGTGAGCTTCTTCGGCGGCATGGCCACGCCGCTGGTGGTGCCCTGGTCGAAACTCGCGCTCGGATTCGTGATGGCGCTGGCGCTATGCCTGGCGGCGGCCCTGGGACCGGCGCTGCTGACGGCGCACACCGAGCCGCTCCGACTGCTCGAGGAAGGACCTGCGTGACTATCATGGGTGAAGACACTCGTTTATAGTAGTGGCACACCGGACGCCGGCTCGGGCCGCAGGACGCGTCTTCTCCGTGCCGGCAGTGGGCAACACTCAAGTCGCACTACCGAGGAGAGGCTCGTCGTGGGCAGTCTGATCCGCCGTCTTATCTATCGCGGCCGCGCGTCGCGTCGTTCCCCTTCCCTGTCCCGCCGCCTCCGCCTGGAGCCCCTCGAAAACCGTTGCCTCCTGGCGGTGGGCGATCTATTGCAGGCGTCGAATGACCCTGACGACTCGCCACAGTTCCATTCCGGCTTCGGCGAATCCGTCGCCGCCGAGGGCGATCTGCTGGTCGTTGGAGCACCGAAGACCAACACCTCGCAAAGCAGCCATGAGGGCCGGGACTTCCACGAGGGGGCCGCCTATATCTACAACAAGGTCAGCGGCGATCTGCTCGCAACTTTGATGAATCCTCACCCGGAGCGATTGGACGAGTTCGGACAGTCCGTCGCGATCTCGGGCGGCTTGGCCGTGGTGGGCGCCCCCGCGGTTAACAGCTTGTGGCCCGATGGAGCAGCATACGTCTTTGACTCCACTACGGGTGAACTGCTGCATGAACTGCGGAACCTGACAGGAACACCCTACTTCGGACAGCATGTCGCCATCGCTGGCGACACCATCGTTGTGTCGGCGCCACCTCCGTGGCTGAATAAGGTGGGCCGAGCGTACACGTTCGATGCCGGGACCGGCCAGCTTCGACACGTCCTTACCGACCCGCTGCCGAAGGCATCTCACTTCGGCAAGTCCATCGCGATCTGCGGCGGTTCGATTGCGATCGCTTCGATGACGAGAGTGTCGGTTTTTGACGCCCACACCGGCGAATTCCGCCATACGATCATCCGAAAACCCATTCGGGAATATAGACCGCAGGCTATCGCTGCCTCCTCCAGCATGATCGCGGTGACAACGCAGAGCCCCGCCACGGTAGATATCTTCGATGTGGCCACGGGCGGGCTTCTCAGAACCATATCCCTGGCGACGAGCGGCGTGGAGAACCAGCGCTTCGGCTCCGCCGCCGCAATGTCGGGCGACGCATTGTTTGTCAGCGCACCCGATGGCGACGAGGGGGGGTCCGTTTTCGCATTCGACCTGCGAAGCGGAGCCATGGTGCGAAGACTTGTCGACCGCGATCCCAGTCTCGCAGAGCGATTTGGCGCGTCAATTGCCGTTTCCGGAGACAGCCTCATCATCGGCACGCCCGACGACCGGATCGCCGGGTTCATGTCCGGATCGGCTTCGATCTACTCGCTGGGTACCCTTGAGTTCGTCCGGGACCTCACGACCAGCGCGCCGGCGAGCAATCACTTCTTTGGACAGTCGGTGGCGGTTTCCAACCATCTGGCGGCAATCGGGGCCTATGGCAGAGTTCACGTCTACGAACTCGAGACAGGGCAGAAGTTACGCGAGTGGACCAGTCCCGCGTTTGACATCTATGGATCCAGTCCGGTTCTGGCGATTTCGGGCAATCTGGTTATCGCTGCATCGCCACGGGAAGGCGAGGGGGCTGTGTACGTTTTCGACGCCAGCCGCGGTGAAGTGGTGAACACCTTCGATGGTCCGTTGACCACGTCGACCATCAGTTCGCTGAGCGTTTACGGCAGTACTCTGGTCGCCGGCGCTCCGGTGGATCGAGCCGCCTGTGTCTATGATCTCGCAACCGGCGATCTGCTTCGAACGCTCGCCATGCCACAAGCCAGTTTCGGAGGCCCTCTAGCTGCGTCCGACGATTTCATCGTGGTTGGGGCACAAGGCTATGCGGGAAGCGACCGTGGGCTTGTTTACGTCTATGATGCGGTGACCGGCGAGTTGCTGGCGCAACTCGAAAGTCCGTCCGCTGCGCACCAGATCAGGTTCGGCGGCCGGATTGCCGCCGCCGGCCAGGTCGTGGCAGTGGGCGTATCTGCCGAGGATTCTGGATCTGGTGGCGGAGTTGTCTATTTGTTTGACGCCCGCACGGGGAACTTGCTGCGAACGCTGACCAGCCCCGCCGGGCCCCAGGCAAACGGCTTTGGCGCCCGAGTGGCGATGTTCGGACGCACGATCGCGGTGGCGGATTACCTGTCCGTGTACCTGTTCGACGTGATCACCGGCGCACGGCTCGCCACGCTGCCGAGTCCGGCGACGGACTGGTCGCACTTCGGCGGGACACTGGCCGCATCCGGCGGACGTGTGCTCGTCGGAGCACCTTCTCTCAGGCTGGACGGACTCCCTCGCGGCGCCGCCTATCTCTTCGACGCGTCGAATACGCCGCCCGCGGCAACCGATCAGTACTTGAGCGTACCCGAAGACAGCGCGGTGCGATTCACACTGGCCGCCACCGACATTGATGGAGAGCAGGAAGATCTCACCTTCACCATCACCTCGGTTCCCACCGCCGGCCTGCTCACGAGTGGCGACACGGTCGTCAAGGTGGGCGATACCTTCACGGCGACGAATGAACTGACGTACCAGCCGGGTGTTGAGACGGAAGGGGCCACCACCGACGGCTTCACGTTCACCGTGGCTGATCGCGGCGAACCGGTGCTCAGCGATGAGGGAGGCGTCTCGATCGACATCCACAAGGCGATTGCCGACAAGCGGATCATGCTTGAGGACGGCATCCTGCGGATCGGCGGCACGGCGAAGGGCGATGTAATCCGTATTATCCGGCCCGGCGATCGGCCGTCACTGATGGTGACGCTCAATGGCAGGCCGCGCCGGTTCTGGCTGGCCGGCATCACCGAGATCCGCGTCTGGGGCCGCGCCGGTAACGACGTGATCGTCGCCAGCACGCTCGACATCCCGGTCTGCTTCCACGGCGGCGACGGCAACGACCGGCTCACCGGCAGCCGCGTCGGCGATGCACTGATTGGCGGCAGCGGCCGCGACCGCCTCACCGGCGGCGCGGGCCACGACATTCTCCTCGGAGGCGACGACGCCGACCGCCTCTTCGGCTCGGCCGGAAGCGACCTCCTCATGGGCGACGAGCTTGCCGCCGACTGGTCGCTCGACGCCCTGCGGGCCGCGGCCGCCGACTGGTCCTCGCGCCGCATTTCGAACGCCGATCTGCTGGCCGCGGTGAACGATGCCATCTATGGCCCCGGTGACCGTTTTTCGGGTGATGCCGGCATCGACTGGCACATCGCCAGCCCCGGCGACATCCGCATCCCCTCCCAGCCCCGCGACCTCGATCTCTGGCAGTTCATCTGACCCCGAAGTCGGGTGCCATGCTTTCGCCCTCGGCTCCGCCGAGAGCGTAAGCATGCTCCTCCCCCGCAACCACCCCGTCGTAACCCGAAGCGTCAGCGAGGCCTTCTCCTTCTCTCTCCCTTCAACACACCCGCACCGCCCAAATAACCCGTCTCAGCCGTACAAGGTGCCCCCGTTAGGGGCAAAACGCCTTCTCCCTTGCCAGTCTGCCCGCCTCAACAGAGACCGAACTGCCCTGTAGCACATGCTGTCGAGTCGGGACCGTCCGGCTGTTCATAGAGTAATTGCTTCTGATGGCCGGGGCTGCTAGAATGATCCGCTCGTCAACGATGCCTGCTTCATGACTTTTGCCGATCACCACACCAAAGGGGCCTTTACCGTGATCCTGAGTCAGCGCGTGCTGTTGCTCGTCGCCTTGTTGTCCGTGCCGGCTGCCGCATTGCCGGCCACCGGCGCCGCCGACCCCCCGGCGACGCGGGAATTCGAGATCCGCAACGATCGCGCCTTCTTGGGAGGGCATGAGGTTGATCTCTGGGGGCTGCGCTGTGGCAATGCGCTGCACAGCCCGGCAATCACCGAGCGGCACATCCGCAACCTCGACAACATGGCGGCGCATGGCATCAACCTGATAGGCGTCT
This sequence comes from Thermoguttaceae bacterium, assembly GCA_040766885.1. GTDB lineage: Bacteria > Planctomycetota > Planctomycetia > Pirellulales > Thermoguttaceae > JAXGPP01. Next base: position 617,590 of record JAXGPP010000002.1, read on the forward strand.
ACATTCAGGGGAGCAATGCCGGATGGCCCGACGCGGACGCGGCGGCCAACGGCTTCACGCGCGACGGCCGGTTGCGCCCGGAGTTCGCCTTCCGGCTTGAGGGGCTTGTCCGCGAGGCCGATCGCCGGGGAATGGTGGTGATGGTCGGCCTGTTCACGCCGCGCAAGGACGAGCAATTCTACGATGAGGCGTCGATCAAGCGGGCGGTCGAGGAGGCGGCCAAACTGCTGCGCGACCGCCAACTCAAGAACGTCTTTGTCGACATCATGCACGAGTTCAGCCACCCCGAACGGATCGACCACACGATCTTCCGCGAACCCGACGGCGCGGCCAAGAAAGCCCGGCTCACGGCGTGGTTCAAGGCGGTGGCGCCCGATATCGAGGTGGGCGTCTGCCCGGACGCCGAATCCGGCACGGGCGATTCCTACCCCGGCACGGACGTGCGGATCATCCAGAAAGAGATGCCGATCCCCGCACAGGGGTTCGTCGTCAACGTCGAGACGCAGCGCCAGGACGTCTACCAGAACGACGGCGTATTCAATCAGACCAACCTCGATGCCATCTTCGCCGATTGCCGCCGTTACCAGGCAGCGCCCAACGCGGTGATGCTGTTCCACGCCGCCTTCATCCAGGGAATCACCAACTATAGCGGCAGCGCCCCGCATGCGGAGATGGGCGGCTACGGCACGAGCGCCCGCGACCGCGGCGTGCGATTCTATTACGAGTGGGTCCGCGACAACGTCGGCCGCTGGGAGTATCCCAGGCATGCGCCGGTGCCGCGTGGCCAGTGAGCGGTCCGCCCATCGCCCTCGATGGAATCGAAAAGGACGAATCCGATGCGGCGCGCCTTCACGATCGTGGAACTGCTGGTGGTCATCTTCATTATCGGCGTACTGATTGCCCTGCTGTTGCCGGCCGTGCAGGCGGCCCGGGAGGCGGCGCGGCGGATGTCGTGCAGCAACAATCTCAAGCAGATCGCCCTGGCCATCCACCATTACGCCGACAGCCTCGGAGTCCTGCCGCCGGGAGCCCTGGTTGATTCCCGCCCGGACGGCTCCCTCTGGACCGGCTACCTGGGGCCGCACGCCCGCGTGTTGCCGTTTATCGAGCAGAGCGGCATCTTCGGCGCCATGGACATCAACAAGGCCTATGGCGACCTCGTCAACAAGGAGGCCGTGGGGCGCGTCGTCGGCGTGTTTCTCTGCCCCAGCGAAATCCGCCAGGAACCGCTCGCCCACAACACGTTCGGCAACGTGGGCGGCGTCAACTACGGTTTCTCAATGGGCGACTGGTACGTCTGGAACGGAGTGGCTGCCGCCGGCCCTCCCTGCCGCTCGGCGTTTGGCGTCAACTTCAGCCGCCGTTGGAGCGATTTTACCGACGGCGTGAGCAACACGCTCCTCCTATCGGAGGTGAAAAATTACCAGGTGACGCTTCGCGACTGCGGGCCGTTTTCCCTCATCAACGATCCGCACCACGTCCCCTCACCTTCGGCTGACCCGCTCTCCGTCTGCCCGGAATACCATGGTGGCGGATGCACGGTGTTCCGCAACGCGCACACGCAGTGGGTCGAAATGTCGAGCCACCATAACGGGTTCACAACGGCGTGGCCTCCCAACAAGATCACCCCCGGCGGGCCCGGCCTGAGCGAGCCCGATGTCGATATCATGAGCCGCCGCGAACGCCTCGGAGGCCCGACGTTTGCCGCCATCACCTCCCGGAGCTATCATCCCGGCGGCGTACAATCGGCCATGGGAGACGGATCGGTGCGCTTCGTTGCCGAGACCATTGACGGCGACGTGTGGCGATCGCTGGGAACGGTCGCCGGCAGGGAACTCATTCCGGGCGACGCTCTCTGACCCGCGCCGCTATCAAATCGTTTACTCGCCGGCCGGATTGCATGACCTGCCGGCCCGCTCCATCGCGGCCATGGCCCGCCGCCGCTCACGCGCCCTGGCCCAATCGCACCATTCCTTCCGGACAGAGATCCACCAGCACGCAGTGCTCGCAGTCCGGCCGCCGTGCGGTGCAGGTCGTGCGGCCGTGGCGGATGAGCTGGATGTGAAACTCCAGCACCCGTGCTTCCGGCACCAGCCGGGCTAAGAGATCGTGAGCCCGGGCGGCGTCAGCCTCTGGTGCGATCAATCCCAGTCGCCGGCTCACGCGGTGCACGTGCGTGTCCACCGGCAGGACCGGCTGGCGGCACGCGAACAGCAGCACGCAGGCCGCCGTCTTCGGCCCCACGCCCTTGAAACCACGGAGATACTCCAGCGCTTCGCTGGCCGGCATCTCGCGGAGCATTTCCAGCGACAGGCTGCCGTGGCGGTCGTGGATCTGCTGGAGGATCGCCTTGATCCGCGGCGCTTTCTGCTCCGCCAAACCGCCGGATCGGATTGCCCTCGCGATCCGCTTCACCGGGGCCGTTCGCACCGCATCCCAATTGGCAAACGCCTGCTCAAGCGACGTGAAGGCCGCCGCGCTGTTGGTGTCCGACGTGTTCTGCGAGAGGATCGTTGCCACCAGTTCGTCGAGCACCGGTCCTTCCGGCGGCGGCTCCACACGGCCGTAGACCTTGAACAAGCGGCGCAATATCGTCCCGACTTTTCGCCGGGCAGCGGTTGCCCGCGGCTGTTCATCAAATGGACTCGTTCGACGACTCATCGTGTCTAAACCCCGGCGAATCAGCCCGCTAGACCTGGGGGTATTGTCCAGTTCTGGCGCATGGGATATAGTGGTCCTGTGCGAATCATTCTGGGTTCAGGCCGGACAGGCCGCAACGCAGCCCAGGCCCCGGCCCCTCGTCAACTCTGGTGGCTGCCAGGAGGGGAAGGGTATATGCGTACCTATCTCTACCTCTCGATGACTCCGGAGTCGCTGGTGGCCTCGATGCTGCCGCCGGAGCAGTTCGGAAACTACCTGGCCGTCGGCACCCGTAAGAGCGCCCACGGGCAGGCGATGTATTTCGATCTGAAGGAGGATTTCCAGAGCGATGCCTTCGATCTGGCCTATGCGGCCGAGCATTGCATTCCTCACGCCAACGGCCAGCCGAAGCACTCGCTCTACCTGGGCATCTATCGAGTGCTGGAACACGTTCCGCTGGAGGCGCTGGGTAGTCTTTGGCTGGCCACGGTACATGGCAAGGTGCTGGAACTCAAGCCAAGCACGGCGCCGCCGGAGCCTGCCGACGGCTACTACCTTTATCAGGAGCTGTGCCCGGTCCATCCGTTGATCGCCAGTAAGCTCGGCCCGCAACCCTTCGCCTGCTTCATCACTAATCCGAAGCGGCCGCTGTTCGTCCCCCGCATGTGCTTCCTCGACATCGACCTGGGTGAACTGGCCCGCGATCCGGAGCACGGCCAGCCGCGGGAGCTTTACTACCCCGACCATTTCTGGCATCTCCGCGAATGCCTGCTGGAGCTCAAGGCCGACGACAGCAAGCATACCAAAACCGTCGACCGGCTCCATCCACAACACTTCCCGTTCCACTGCATCCTGCACGGCTTCTACGTCGGTGATCAGACGGGGATGCTCTACTACCCCTTCCCATCGCGGTCGGAACTGGAATCGAAACACTACCAATGGTGGCGTTCGACGCATTACTGATTACCGGATCGCGCCCTGGAATCGCGCCGTCCAGCCGCCCTTCCCGGTCGCAATATCCAAACCGCATTGTTGGGAGCCCACGACGGAGCGGACGGACACCTGGGAGCCGACGCGATGACCGAGCAAGACCCGGGAACGGTTGAAGAGGCGCATGCGCTCGATGGCCTGGTCGAGGCCGAGCGGCAACTCGAAGCCCGTCTGGCCGAAGCCCGCGCGATGGCCCAGCAGAGGATCGAGGCAGCCCGTGCCGCCGCCGGCGATCGGGTGGCCGCCGAGAAGCGCCGGCTCGCCGCCGATGCGGCTGCCCGCCTGGCCGCCGGCGAGGCGGCGATCGAAGCCGAGCTTGCCCAGCAGATACTCCTCCACGAGCAGGAGCTGGAGCGAAGCCTGGCGGCGATGGGCGACCTCCGCCGGCAACTCGCCGCTCGGGTGCTCTTCGAGGTGCTGGGCCAATGATCGTCCACATGTGCAAGCTCCAGATCGTCACGCTCGACGAGCAGTTCGACCGGCTCATCGAGGGCCTGCAGCATCTGGGCTACCTGCACCTGGAACCGGTCCCCCTGGCCGACGGCCAGACCGCCAGCCGGCTGCATCGCATGCAGCTCACCGCCGAGGACGAACGCCGGCGGATGCTCCTCTCCGAGGCGCGGCGGACGCTGGAGGAACTGCGGATTGTGCTCGACGGCTTTCCCCCGCCCGAGGCCGGCGACCGCGAGCACGGCCCGGCGCCTTCGCCGCAGGAGATCGCCGGCGCGGCGGCGGAAATGCTCCGCCGCGTGCGTTCCATCCGCCGCCGCCGCCGCAACCTCGAGCAGGATCGGCGGATTCTCGCGCGCTACATGCGCGTCGGCCATCTCATTCCCCGCGTCGGGGCAGCCGAGGACGAAGCCGAGGTGGCCATGTTCACCTTCCCCAGCGAAGAGCGCCTCGTGTGGAAGTCGCTCCACGAGCGGCTCCGGGCGATGGAGATCCCCTCGCTCGAACTGCGCAAGTTCCGCCTCGCCGGCGGTCAGAGCGTGGCCGCCGTGGTCGCCCCGGCCGAACGAATGGACGAGATCCGTGAAGCGGCGTGGCGAGCCGGAACGCTCGAATTCAAGCTCCCCGCCGCCTACCGCGCCGAGCGGCTGCTCGACAGCTTTCGCCGCGTCGAGGCCGACCTGGAATCGATGCCCGCCCGGCTGGCCGAGTTGGACGCTGAGCTGGAACATTTCCGCCAGCAGGCCGGGCATTACGCCGCCGCGCTCGATCTGCATTGCGCCGAGGAAGCGCAGCGGCTGGAGGTCAAGGACCATTTCGTCGAGGGGAGCCTGCTCCGCGTATTGCATGCCTATCTCCCCATCGACAAGAAGGACGAGGTGCTCCGCCTCGCCGCCGAGTTGACCGGCGATCGCATCGAGGTCGCGGAACTCGAACTCGGCCAGCGGCTGGAAGACGTGCCGGTGGTGCTCAAGAATCCGGCCTTCGCCCGGCCGTTCGAGATCCTGCTCCGGATCTTCCCGCCCCCGACCTACGGCACCTTCGATCCCACGGTGGTCAACGCGGTGGGCGTGCCGTTCTTCTTCGGGCTCATCGTCGGCGACATTGCTTACGGCGCGATCATCCTCGGGCTGGCGTTGTGGCTCCGCTGGCGATACCGCCGCGACGACACGCTGCGTTCGATCGCTGCCATCGGCATCTACTGCGCCTCAAGCACCATCGTGTTCGGCTTTCTGTACGGCGAGCTGTTCGGGTCGCTCGGCACCTGGCTTGGGCTCAAGGCGGTGATTCACCGCGAAGACCCCGAGGAGCTGTTGCTGTTGCTCAAGATCGCCATCTGCCTGGGAGCGGTCCACGTGGGACTGGGGCTTCTGCTCGGCATGATCAACGCCCGCCAGATCCTCGATCGCCATGCCTTCAACGAACGCCTGGGGCAGTTTCTTTGCCTGGTGAGCGTCGTACTGTTCGTCGTCGAAGTGGCGGTCGGCGGCTGGATCTGGATCTTTGCGGCGACAGCCTGCCTGGCGGTCGGTATCGTGGTCCTGTTGGCCGGCGCCGGCGTGGTGGGGCTGTTGGAGGTGTTCAGTCTGTTCAGCAACATCCTCTCCTATTCGCGTCTGATGGCCCTGGGAGTCGCCTCGGTGGTGCTGGCGCTGGTGGCCAACCGGATCTTCGCCGAGTTGAATTCGGGGCTCGTGGGTCTCATGGCCGCCGCCGTGCTCCACGCACTGAATATCGCCATCGCGATGTTCAGCCCGACGATCCACACTTTGCGTCTGCATTACGTCGAGTTCTTCACCAAGTTCTACCGTCCCGAAGGGAGAAGTTACTCTCCCTTCGGCGTCCGCCCAACCATGCTCGAATAACCTGATAGTTTCGGAGGCTTTCCCATGAACACCGCCCCGCGGAGGCCGTGCCGCCCCGGCGGCTGGTCGGCCCCAAGCCGTCTCCTGAGCGGCGGGATCGCGCTGGCCACGATCGTGCTCTGTCTGCTCGTGATGGCGGCCATGGCCACAGCCAACGGCCAGTTGCCCGATCCTGCACCAACGTCGGGCGCATCGCCGGCAAGCGAAGCTGGCATCACGTGGCAGGATGCCGTCAAGATGTTCGCCGCGGCGCTGACCATCGGACTGACCGCCTTTGCCACGGCGATCACCCAGTGCCGCATCGGTTCGGCCGGCGTCGGGGCCCTGGCCGAAAATCCCAAGCTGTTCGGCAACGTGCTCGTGTTCCTCGTGATCCCCGAGACGATGGTCATCCTGGGATTCGTGATCGCGGCGCTGATCCTGTTCTGACCGAGGCGCGCCATGCCCGAGCACCGCTTGATCGCCGCGATGGAGGAGGAAGTCGCCGCCAGGATCGCTCAGGTCCGGCGCGAGGCCGATGAGGCTATCCGCCGGATCGAAGCCGAGGCGGATCAGGAACTGGCCGAGGCCCAGCGCGCCGAGTCGGCCCGCGTGGAAAGACAGATCGTTCAGTTTCGCCGCGACAAACGATCCCGCTTCGACAACCAACGCCGGGCCCGCGTCCGCGACATGCAATTCGCCATCGCTGAGCAGGTCTTCGGCGACGTGGCCCAAGCCGTGGCCGCCGTGCGCCAGCGGTCCGATTACCCAGTGATCTGGTCGCGGCTCTTGTCCGAGGCCCTGGCCGCGTATCACACCGAGCGCAACGACATCCCGAACGTGCGCGTGGCGGAGGCCGACCGGGACCTGGCCCGCCGCTCGGGTGAAGCGCAGGCAGTGGAGGCGGTTGCCGCGGTCCCCGACGGCGTGGAACTGGTCAGCCCCGACGGGCGACTGCGGGTCAAAAACGACCTGGCCTCCCGGCTGCGTAAAGGCCGGGAAGAGTTCCTCAAGATGATCGGCGACGAGTTCAACGAGCGGCTGGCGAAATGAACGCTCTGGCCACCAAACCAACCGGCCGGTTGCCGCCGCGGGCGGATATGGCCTATCTCTGCACCCGCCTCCGCGCCCGTCTGCCGGATCTGATCGCCGCCGGCGATTGGGACGCGTTGCGCGCCTTGCCGTCGCTTGCGGAACTGTATCACCGCCTGCTTGAGACGCCGTACGAGCGGCCGCTGCGAGCCAGGATACTCGACCTTGGCAGTCTCGACGAACTGGAATCCGCCCTGACCGACGTCCTCATCGAGCGCGTCGGCGACGTTGCCGAACTCGTCGCCCACAGTGCGCCCGAGTACCTGTACCTGGTGGTCGGACCGTGGGACGCGCACCACCTGCGATCGCTGGTCCGCTGGCACGTTGCGCGGGGCGATGAAGCGGCGGCCCGCGAGGCGTTTGTCGCGGCCGGAACCCTCGAACCGGAGGTCTACCGCGGGGCGATGGCCGCCGGGTCGCTTAGCGAACTCTGCCGCGATCTGAGCCCCTGGCTGCCCGATGCCGCGCGCGACCTCGAGCAGTGCCTTCTTCAAGGCAAGGACGAACCGTCGCTCCGTCACGTGGAGCTGGTGCTCGAGCAATCGCATCTTCGCCGCCTGCGCCTCTGTGCCGAAGCGGCCGCCACGCGGGCCGATGCCGATATCATTCGCCGGCTTGTCGCCCTGGAAATTGACATGGCCAATCTGCGAACCAGCCTCAGGCTTCTCGGCCGGCATGTGGCGCGCGAGGAGGTTGCCCGCTACTATCTGCCGGGCGGATCGATCGGCCATGAGCAGTTCGCGGCCATGATGTCGGCCGACGCGATCGAGCAGATCTACCGCCGCCTGCCCAACGGTCCGCTCACCGCGGCCATGAACAAGGGGATGCTGTCGTTCGCCGGCACCGGCCGGGCCTCGGTTTTCGAGCGGCCGCTGGACGACGAGCGGCTGCGATTGCTGAAGGTCCTCTCGCGGCTCGAGCCCGTTTCCGTGGCCCTGCCGCTCGACTTCCTCGAGCGGTCGCGAAACGAATGGATCAATCTGAAGACCATTGCCCGCGGCATTGCCTGCCGATTGCCGCCCGGCAAGGTCCAGGAGAGCCTGGTCTATGGCTGAACTGGTCGTGATTGCTCCGCGCGAGATCGCTGCGGCCATGCGGCTGGCGGGAGTCACGGTCCGCGCGGCCGGAAATGCGGCCGAGGCGCTGGCGCAGGTTGAAGACATCCGCGGCCGCGAGGAGGCGGAACTGGTGCTCCTGCCGGAACATTTCCTGGCAGGATTCGACGGACCCGCGTACCACGAGGTGCTCCACAGCGATCGTCCGTATTTTGTTCCCATTCCCATGGATTGGCAGTCGTCGCGCGATGCCCGTGCCGAGTTCCAGGCCCGCCTGGGGCGCATCCTCGGCTGCCACGTCAGTCTCAACGAACAACTCCTTGCTCGCGGCAAGGGAGCGTCCACACAATGAACCACGAGCCTCAGGGCCGGATCATCCGCGTCGCCGGGCCGGCGGTCGTCGCCGAGGGAATGCATTCCGCCCGGCTCAACGACATCGCCTGGGTTGGCCAGTTGCGGCTGTTGGGCGAGGTGATCCGCATCGAACATGACCAGGCCTTCCTGCAGGTCTTTGAAGACACCACCGGACTGGGAATCGGCGAACCGGTGGTCAACTCTGGCGCGCCGTTGTCGGTGGCGCTGGGGCCGGGCCTGCTGGGAATGATCTACGACGGCGTGCAGCGCCCGCTCGAATCGCTCTTCCGGATGCATGGCGCTTTCCTGGCCCGCGGCGTCACAGCGCCGGCCCTGGCCGCCGACAGGACCTGGGAGTTCGAGCCCCGCGTGCGTCGCGGCGACCCGGTCGCCCCCGGTGCGATCCTCGGCGAAGTGGAGGAGCAACCCGGCCGCAAGCACCGCGTCATGGCTCCGCCGGGCGTCGCCGGGACGGTCGATGAGGTGTTCGCTGGCCGCCGTGCCGCCGCCGCGACCGTGGTGCGGCTCAGCGATGGCCGCGCGCTTCCGATGATCCAGCACTGGCCCGTGAAGCGCGGCCGGCCGTACCGCGAGAAACTCGATCCGAGCGAACCGTTCCTCACCGGCCAGCGCGTGCTCGACGCGCTATTCCCGATCTGCCTCGGCGGCTCGGCGATCATCCCCGGCGGATTCGGCACCGGCAAGACGGTGCTCGAACAGACATTGGCCAAGTGCTCCAACGCCGAGATCATCGTTTACGTGGGCTGCGGCGAGCGCGGCAACGAGATGACCGACGTGCTCACGGAGTTCCCCGAACTCGAGGATCCGTTCACCGGCCGACCGCTCATGGAGCGGACGATCCTCATCGCCAATACGTCGAACATGCCGGTCGCCGCCCGCGAGGCGTCGGTCTATGTCGGCCTGACGATGGCCGAGTATTACCGCGACATGGGCTATCACGTGGCCCTCCTGGCCGATTCCACCTCCCGTTGGGCGGAAGCGATGCGCGAGATCTCCGCACGGCTCGAAGAAATGCCCGGCGAAGAGGGCTACCCCACCTATCTCGCTTCCCGGCTGGCGGGCTTCTACGAACGGAGCGGCCGCGTGCGGTGCCTGGGAGACGACGACCGGGTGGGCTCGGTGACCATCGTCGGCGCGGTCTCTCCACCCGGCGGCGACTATTCCGAACCGGTGACGCAGAGCTCGCAGCGCGTCACTGGCGCGTTCTGGGCCCTCGACGCGCCGCTGGCCTATCGCCGCCACTTCCCGGCGATCAGTTGGCTGCGGAGCTACTCGCTCTATTCGGCCCAGCTCGAGCCATGGTACCTCAAGGAACTGTCGCAGGAGTGGATCGACGCGCTGCAGGCGGCCCGCGCGCTGCTCCAGCGCGACGCCGAACTGCAGGAAGTCGTACAGCTTGTGGGCCCCGAGGGGCTCCAGGACCAGGAACGGGTAATCCTCGCCACCGGCCGCGCGATCCGCGAGGATTTCCTGCAGCAGAACGCCTTCCTGCCGACCGATATGCGCTGCTCGCTCGCCAAGCAGAAGGCGATGCTCGAGGCAATCCTCCATTTTCATCGCGTCGCCGAGGAGGCGGTCCGCAAGGGGGTTGGCGCTGAGAAAGTCGTGGCCTTGCCCGAGCGCGAACTCCTCTCGCGGATGAAGGAGGTGGCGGCGGAAGAACTCGATGCCTACGTCGAGCAGTTCCGGCACAAGCTCGAGGCGGCAGTGAATCAACTTGTGGCGTGAGGCCTGTAATCGAGCCTGGCATTGAGCAACGAGCCCGGCGGAGCGGCTAAGAAATGGACCTCGTCACTCTCTACCATCGCAACGTGACTTACGTCTCGGGGCCGCTGGTCTTCCTCGAGGGAGGCTCGCGGTACGGCTACGGCGCGATGCTCGACCTTGTCCTTCCCGACGGCGAGGTCCGCTCGGGCCAGGTGCTCGAGGCCTCACGCGAACTCGTGCTGGTCCAGGTGCTCGAGGGAACCTCGCAGATCGGTCCCGCCGGGACCGAGGTCGGCTTCCACGAAGCGGCCGCCACGGTCAAGCTCTCGCCCTACCTGCTGGGGCGCGTGCTGACCGGTAGCGGGCGCCCCCGCGACGGCCGGCCCGACGCGGTCTACGACGAGCGCCGCAACATCAACGGCTCGCCGCTCAACCCGGTCGCCCGTCAGCGGCCGCAACTGTTCATCGAGACCGGTTTGTCGTCGATCGACGGCTTCAACACGCTTGTCCGCGGCCAGAAACTCCCGGTCTTCTCCGGTCCCGGACTGCCGGCCAACGAGATCGTGAGCTTCATCCTCGAACATGCCCGCGTGGTCGGCGGCGGTGAGGAGCAGGAATTGGTGGTGGTCTTTGCCGCGATGGGCATCACGCACCGCGAGGCGACCGCTTATCTCGCGCGGCTCCGCGCCAGCGAAGCGGGGCAGCGGCTGATCACCTTCCTCAACCTGGCCGACGATCCGGCCATCGAACGGCTGGTGACTCCCCGTTACGCGCTGACCACCGCCGAGTATTTCGCCTTCACGCTGGGGATGCACGTGCTCGTGGTGCTGGCCGACATGACGAACTACTGCGAGGCGCTCCGCGAAGTCTCAGGGGCCCGCGAAGAGATCCCCGGCCGCCGCGGCTATCCCGGCATGATGTACACCGACCTGTCGTCGCTCTATGAACGCGCCGGTGCGATCGGCGGCTCGACCGGTTCGATCACGCAGATCCCCGTAGTCACCATGCCCGACGACGATATCACCCACCCCATCGTCGACTTGACCGGCTACATCACCGAGGGGCAGATTGTGCTCAGCCGTCCATTGCACCAGAAAGGGATCTTTCCGCCCGTCGACGTGCTGCCCAGCCTGTCGCGGCTGATGAATAACGGCATCGGCGAAGGTCGCACGCGGGAGGATCACCGCGAACTGGCCAACCAGCTCTATGCCTGCTACGCCAATGGGATCGAAGTGCGGCGGCTGGTGTCGATCGTCGGCGAAGACGCGCTCACAGAGTCGGACCGCCGCTACCTGGTGTTTGCCGATCGTTTCGAGCGCGAGATGATCCACCAGGGCCGCCACCGCCGGGCAATCGTCGAGACGCTCCAGAAAGGCTGGGAGCTGCTCGGCATGTTCCCCCGCGCGGAGCTTACCCGGATTCGCCGCCAATACGTCGATCGCCACTATCCCCAGACGGCCCGCGCGCCCGCGGAGAGTTCCAGCCCATCGGAGTGAGCCGTGGCCGAGCAGGTCAATCCTACCCGTATGAACCTGCTGGCCAGGCGCGCCCAGATCCGCCTGGCCCGCCAGGGGGCCGACCTCTTGAACCGCAAGAAGGACGCACTCCTGCGCGAGTTCTTCAACCTCGTGGCCGAGGTCTACCAGATGCGCATGGCGCTGGCCGAGGACCTCCGCCGCGAGGCGACCGAAGCGATCGTCGCCGAGGCGGTGGAGGGAAAGCATGCGCTGGCCTCCAGAGCGGCCGCCGCGCGGGCCGACTTCCAGGTCCGCCTGCGGCCGCGGAACCTGTGGGGCGTACGTGTTGTCGATGTGGAGCATACCTACCGCGCGGGCGACGCGCTGGACCGGCCGTTCTCGCCCCGTGCCGCGGAGTTGTCGCTTGACGAAGTGGCCCGCGGCTTCGAGCAGGTCGTCGCGCGGATGCTCGAACTGGCGCCGCGCGAGTTGCGGCTCCGCCGCATCGGCGACGACATCCGCCGCACCAATCGCAAGATCAACGCTCTCGAGCAGCAACTCATTCCGCGGCTGGAGTCCGAGGCCCGCGCCATCAACCAGGTCCTCGAGGAGCGGGCCCGCGACGACGTGGTCCGCCTGAAGCGGCTCAAGCGGAAGAAGGAGAGAGCCTCGCGATGAGACTGCTCGACATCGTGCAGGGCAAGCTCGTCATTCCCCAGATGCGCGCCCGCAACAAGTGGGACGCCATCGAGGAACTCGTCGATAAGCTCGTCGCGGAGCACGAGATCCGCATCTTCGACCGCCGCGAAGTGCTCGAGGCGGTCGTTGCGCGGGAGCGCTCGCGGAGTACCGGACTCGACCAGCAGGTAGCCATGCCGCATGGCCGCAGCCGGGCCGTCGAGGACCTGCTTGGGGTGCTAGGAATCGCCCCCGACGGCATCCCATTCGAGTCGACCGACGGCGCCGACGCGCAAGTCGTCTGCCTGCTGGTAATCCCCGAGTCGCAGCACCGCGACCACATCAAGACCCTGTCGGATCTGGCCCGCCTGCTGACCGAGCCCACCTTCCGCGCGCAACTCGTCGCCGCCGGCCGCACGGGTAGCCACCACAGCGTGCTCCACCTCGTCGAACAGCGCGAAGGCCCCGATTTCCTGCAGGGCTGGTGAACGCGTGGCGCGCGCAACTTTCAGACGGTCGTGCGGCCATGAATCGCTGCATCACAAGCCCCGATCTGGGTGCGGGCTTCGTTGCCGTCGTCGGCCTCCACCGGCTCGACATCCTTGATTGCGCTCAGGAAGACGGCCGGCAAAGTGCGCATCAAATGATCGTCGCCGCCGTTCACGATTACCGAATTCAACTTCTGCGGCCCCGGCCAGTTTCGCGGTTCAAGCGGCGTGGTCACCGGCGCGCTTGCGTGCGGTTGCGGTACTGCCGGGGGCTGACGTGGAGTTCGGCTTTGAAGACGGCGGCCAGGTATTCACGGGCTCCAAAGCCGGCCAGGCGGGCCACCTCGGGGACCGGCAGGTCGGTCTCGGCCAAAAGACTCTTGGCCCGTGCCAGACGCACGCGGCGGATTTCGGCCGCCGGTCCGCGCCCCAAGACTTCACGGAAACGGCGTTCCAGCCAACGCCGCGAAACGGGGACCTCGCGGAGTACATCAGCGACCTGAATCGGATCGGTGGCATGGCTGCGGATGAACGCCACGGCACGGGCGAGATCCGGATCGTCGACGGCCAGCGTGTCGGTCGATTGGCGCGCGACGACGCCGGTCGGCTCCAGCAGCAACGGGCCTGGCGGAGGCGGTTCACCGCGCATCAGTCGGTCGAGCAACCTGGCTGCTTCGAAGCCGATTCGCTCGGAGGTAAGTGCAATGCCAGAAAGAGACGGGCTGCAAGCCTCGCACAACAGTTCGTCGTTGTCGGCAGCCAGCACGACAACCTGCTCGGGCACCAGAAGCCCTTCTCGCCGACAGGCCTGGATCAACTCGCGGCCCAACTCAGTGGTCCAGGTGACGACGGCCACCGGCTTGACCAGTGATTTGAGCCAGCGGGCGAGGCTGCTCTGACGCGTACTCCACGCCGTGCGCGTCCCAGCGCCTGAGTCGGACGTGGTTCCGAAGAACGGGCAGTCATTCGAGACGGCAGCGACCGCCTGGGCAAAACCGCGGTAGTGCCGATCCACATAGGCGCGATGCGTCAGCCCATAGTAGGCGAAATGGACGAAGCCGCGGTCCAGGAGGTGTTCGGCCGCCATCCGGCCCGCCGCCACCAGGTCGGTGGCCACGCGCGGGAAATCGACGCCGGGCAGTTCGATCGCCGAGATATTGACCGTCGGCACGCCGACGGCACGGATCCGGCGCGCCGCGGCCGGTGTGCCGATGCGGGCAATGATCCCGTCGCCGCGCCAATCCGGGGGCAGCCAGAGCGGCGTCTCCTGCCCGCCCGACTTGATCCACAAGTACCAGGTGCCGTGCTGACTGTAGTTGAGGACCCCGCGAACCAAACGGCGGCCCCAGCCCGTCGCCGTATCGACAAGCACGGCCACGTGGGGCAGGGCTCTCTCAACCGACGTGGCGGGGCGCGCTTCGGCAGGGATTCTGGACGGCATCGCGGACTCCTCTCCCGCCCCCGATCGTAACATCGAAGTGGCCATGTCGCAAAGTCTTACCTTTTTTGCGCATTCGCACATTGCTTTTCCGATGGAGGGGATGCGAGAATCCGCTCATGACCTGCCGCGGCCCAAGGCCCTGTCCGCAACGGCACGGAACGGCAATCTGCCCGCTTGCTCGCCATGGCTCGCTCACAACACGTGCGGCCGAGGCCCCTGACCGCGCCGCACAGCTGACCGCCCATCTTCGGGAAGCCGGAAAAAGCCGCGATCGGCCTGTTGACCCGGCCGGGAGGCCTGCTACGGCGGCGCGTCGTCGGAGCGACCGCGACCTTCAACGCCATTCCGGGAGGACACTATGAGCATCTCGCGTCGTCAGTTTCTGAGCACTTCGGTTGCCGTCGGCGGCGCCCTGGCATTGCAGCGCGGTGCCCATGCGGCGGGGAGCGATATCCTGAGAGTCGGCCTGGTCGGCTGTGGCAGCCGGGGCGCCGGGGCCGCTTCGAACGCCGTCAATGCCGATCCGGGCGTGCGTCTGGTGGCCCTGGCCGACGCCTTCGCCGATCGGATCGAGGGAACCTTGAAGGCACTCAAGCAGCGGCATCCCGAGCAGGTCGATGTGGACCCCTCGCGGTGCTTCGCAGGTTTCGACGCCTACAAGGAACTGGTGGCCAGCGGAGTGGACGTAGTCTTGCTGGCCGCGCCGCCCCATTTCCGCCCCCTGCACCTGGCGGCTGCCATCGAGGCGGGAAAACATGTGTTTGCCGAGAAACCGGTGGCGGTCGATGCGACCGGAGTGCGGAGCGTGCTGGCGACCTGCGAATTGGCCCGCAAGAAGGACCTCTGCATCGTGTCCGGCCTCTGCTGGCGCTACGACACGGTGATCCGCGAGACGATCAAGCGGGTTCACGACGGGGCGATCGGCGAGATCGTGGCCCTGCAGAGTTCCCGTAATCTCGGCGCCCTCTGGCACCGCGGCCGCCAGCCGGAATGGACGGAGATGGAGTTCCAGATGCGCAACTGGTACTACTTCACGTGGCTCTCCGGCGATCACAACGTCGAACAGCAGATTCACGGCATCGACAAATGCTCGTGGGCGATGCGCGACAAGCCGCCGGTGAAGGCCTGGGCCGTCAGCGGGCGGCAGGTGCGGACCGAGCCGAAGTTTGGCAACATCTACGATCACCACGCGGTGGTTTACGAATACGACGACGGTGCGAGAATGTACGCCCTGGCCCGTCAGCAACCCGGCTGCTTCAACGACTACTCGGAGATACTGATGGGGACCAAAGGGCGGTGCGACCTGCAGAAGGGGCGAATCGAGGGAGAGACGAACTGGGCTTTCGGCCAGCAGGCGGGAGACCTGTCGGGCTACGGCGTGGGAAAGGCCCACAAGGACGGCCTGCGGCCCATGCACCAGGTCGAGCAGGATGAGATGTTTGCCGCGATCCGCGCCGGGAAGACCATCAACAACGGCGACTACATGTGCCAGAGTACGCTGCTGGCGATCCTCGGGCGTACGGCCGGCTACACGGGCCAGGAGATCACGTGGGAGCAGATGACGGCATCGAAGCTGGACCTGTCGCCGGAGCGCTACGCTTTCGACGCGGCGCCGCCCATCCTGCCGGGTCCCAACGGAGAATACCCGGTGGCGGTGCCCGGTGTCACCGAGTTCGTTTGACGGCAGGATCGGTTCCATGATACAGATCGGCATCGTGGGTTGCGGGCGAATCATGGCGGCGCACTTGCGCGGCTATCGGCTGCTGCGCGAAGCGGGGGTGGACGGTTTTCGCATCACGGCCCTTTGTTCCCTCACGGAAGACGAAGCCCGGATGTACCATCGCCGTGGCGAGGGCCCTCCGCAGCGGCCGGCGGTAAGCCAGTTTGCCGGTGATCCGCTGGCCGTGGCTGACGAGTATGTCTCCGACTTCCAGGACGACGTCGAGGTTCAGGTCTACTCCGATTTCCGCCGGATGATGGCCGAGGCGCCGATCACGGCCGTGAACGATTTCACGAGCCATGCCCTGCACCACCAGGTGGCTGAGGCCGCGCTTGGGGCGGGCAAGGACCTGCTCACGGAAAAGCCCATGGCCGTCTCGGTGCGGGCCGCCCGGCGAATGTGCGAACGGGCCGAAGCCCGCCAGCGAATCCTGGGCGTGTTCCAGAGCGGGCGGTACATGGCCCGCTCCCGGCACCTGCAATGGCTGTTCGGATCGGGCCGCCTGGGGCATCTGCAACTGGTGCTGATCGGCAGCGTCGGCGCGCGCTGGGCGCCGAACTTCCTCGTGGCCGACACGCCCTGGCGTCACCGGCAAGTGGAAGGGGGCGGCATCTCGCTCGACGTGGGCGTCCACCGATTCGACTTGCTCCGCGCTCTGGCTGGCGAGATCCGCGACATCCAGGCGCGAACCGCCGTCGTCGAACCGGTACGCTGGGGCCACGATGAACAGGGGGGCCTGACCGAGCGCGTCGAGTGTGACGCGGAAGACACGGTCTATGCCTCCTTCGCCACGGTGGCGGGAGCAACGGGTGAATTGACGGCAAGCTGGGCCGGTCGCGGCGGCGGGACGATGCCGGGCACGGGGGACGTCTACTATGCGTCCGGCGGCCGGGTCTCCGGCGATGAAGTGACGTTCGCGGATGGCACAACCGCGAACCTGGCCGCACTCTACGAGAAGGAATGTGCTGCCGATCGCAAAGCCAAGGACTTCCCCCTGAGGCTGACCGACACGTTCGCCCTGGCCCAGTTTGAATGGCTCCAGGCGGTGCGCGAGCGCCGCCCGCCGGAGACCAGCGGACGCGACGCGCTGGCGAGCCTGGCTTGCGCGTTCACGGTACTCGAAGCGGCCCAGGCCGGCCGGCGCGTCGAGGTGAAGGAAGTGGCCTCCGGCGCGCTGGACGCGTATCAGCGGGCGATCAACGAACACTTTGGGATTGGCTGAATCGTGACCACGGACAGCATCGCAACCAGCGTACGGCGTCGCGTGGATCCGCGGCTGTATGTGATGATGTTTCTGCAGTATGCCGTATACGGCCTGTGGCTGCCGATCGCCGCACGGTTTCTTTCCGCCGATCCGGCGGTGGGCGGGCTGGGTTTCAGCGACCTCCAGATCGGCATGATCATCGCCGTAGCCGGTGCGATCGGCGCGCTTGCCGCGCCGTTCATCGCCGGCCAGATCGCCGATCGCTATTTCGCTCCCGCGCGGTGCCTGGCTGTACTGCTGGCCGCCGGCGGCGCGATCAAGTTCGTCACCGCTTACCAGACGAGCTATGCGGCCTGGCTGTGGCTGTCCGTTGCCTACGCGATTCTCTTCATGCCCACGCTTTCCCTGACGAACTCGCTGGCCTTGGGGCACTTGCCCGATCCGAAGCGGCAGTTTCCGCGGGTGAGGGCCGTCGGCACGGCGGCGTGGATCATCGTGGCATGGGCCTTTCCCATGGTCTGGCTGCAGTCCGAGCTGGAATTCCGCTGGCTGCCACCTTTCTTCACCGGTAAGGAATTGCCGGACGCCCCGGCCAGGATGATCGATTCGGTGCGAGTCGCGGGCGTGGTATCCGTCGGATACGCGCTGTTCTGCTGGTTCTGCCTGCCGCGCACGCCGCCGCAGCGAGAAGCGGCGAAGACGCTAGCCTTCGCCAAGGCATTCGCCCTGGTGCGCCGCCGCTCGTTTGCGGTCCTGGTCGCCGCAACATTTGTGGTGAGTGTCATTCACTGTCTCTACTTCGTGCAGATGAGCAAGTTTCTGGCGGCGATCGGACTGGACGATGCGTACATCATGCCGGCCATGTCGCTCGGCCAGTTCGCCGAGATTCTCGCGCTGGCGGTGCTTGGTCCGGTACTCGCGCGGCTGGGATTCCGCACCGTCATCACGCTTGGCGCGTTGTGCTACTTCCTCAAGTACGCTTTCTTCGGCACGACGCAGTTGCCGCTGGACGCGATCGTCGCCGCCCAGTTGATCCACGGATTCTCGTTTGCCTGCTTCTTTGCCGCCGGCTTCATCTACGTCGATCGCCTCGCCCCGCCTGACACGCGATATTCCGCGCAGACCGTTTTCATGCTGGTCATCCTGGGCGTCGGGCCGCTGGTGGCCGGTCCGCTGAACGGCTGGCTGTCCCGCTGGTGCACGTCGGCGAGCGGCAGGCTTGACTATTCCTTGTTCTGGTACATCGCTGCGGGAGTCGGCCTGGTCGCTGCCGTACTGGTGGCCGGGTTGTTCCGCGACGAGACCGTGGCAGCCTCTGAAGCAACAGAGTGACTCGCGAGGAGACGATGACGAAGACATACCGCATCGGCGTCGCCGGCCTGACGCACGATCATGTGTGGGGCAACCTGGACGACGTGGCCGCGTCGGAGAACGGGCACCTGGCGGCAGTCGCCGACCTGCACCAGCCGCTGCGTGATCGCGCCACGCAACAATATGGCTGTGCGGCCTACGCGGACTATCGGGAAATGGTCGACCGCGAGTCGCTCGATGTGTTGTACGTATTCTGCGACAACGCCCAAGGGGCGGTGGTCGGCGCCTGGGCCGCCCGGCAGGGCCTGCACGTGCTGGTCGAGAAACCGATGGCGGCCACGCTGGACGGCGCCGAGCGCCTGATGGCGGCCACGCAGGCGGCCGGCGTGCGACTGATGATCAACTGGCCGGTCGTGTGGCGGCCCCAGGTTCAAGCGGCGCTGGACATCGCCACTCGGCCCGAGTTCGGCCGGATCTGGCAACTCACGCACCGGGCAGGGCATGGCGGGCCGGAAGCCGAGTGTTCGTCCTATTTTCGCGACTGGATTCTCGATCCGAAACGCAACGGCGCCGGCGCCCTGGTGGACCTGTGCTGCTATGGGGTCAATATGGCCCAGGCACTGCTGGCCCGGCCGGAACGGGTGACGGCCGCGACGGGACAATGGTACGAGCCGGCGCTGCCCGTGGAAGACCACGCGGTCGTGATCATGAGCTATCCCAAAGCGATGGCGACGGTCGAAGGCGCGTGGGGCCAGGTGGGCCAGCCCCTGACGGGCTACCTGGCCACGATTTGGGGTACACGCGGATCCGTGACGCTCGGCCCGGGACGCGGCGGACGCCTGTGGGCGACCCTTGCCGGACAACCGGCCAATGTTGAAATCGCACCGCCATCCCCGGCGCCGCATATGGCCAACGGCACGGCCCACTTCCTGTGGGCCCTGGAGACGGGCAGAGAGTTCTATCCGTTGTGCCGGCCTGCTGTGTGCCGCGATACACAGGAGGTGCTCGATGCCGCGATCCGTTCCGCGCGCGAAGGCGCCGGCGTCACTCTGCCGCAGCAATCGGCCGGCCCGCTTTGCACGCCCGATTGCTTCCGGAGGTAAGGCGCCGCACCTATGGCCAGCGGAGTGATTACCCATATCCAGCGATTTTCGGTTCACGACGGGCCCGGGATCCGCACCACGGTTTTCCTGAAGGGCTGCCAGTTGCGCTGTCCGTGGTGCCACAATCCCGAGACGTATCGCCCCCAACCGGAGATCCAAGTCTTTGCTAATCGCTGCATCGGGTGCCGCGCCTGCGCCGCGGCGTGCCGGCACGCCGCCCATGAATTCACCGGCACGGCCCACCTGTATCACCGCGAGCGCTGCACGGCCTGCGGCGAATGCGCCGAGACCTGCTACGCGAAGTCGCTGGTCCGAGTCGGCGAAACGCGCACGGCGGAGGCCGTCGTGTCCGAGGTGCTCGCCGACCGCCCGTTCTACCAGCCGGCCGGCGGGGTGACGATTTCGGGCGGCGAGCCGCTGCTGCAAGCCGAGTTCACCGGTGCGATCCTGCGACTCTGCCGCCGGGAAGGAATCCACACGGCGATCGAAACCAACCTGGCCTGGCCCTGGGATGTCGTCGCACCACTGGTTCCGTTGGTGGACCTGTTTCTGGTCGACATCAAGACCATGGACGACGCCGCGCACCGCACCTGGACCGGCGCGTCAAACGCGCGGACGCTGGCAAACCTCCGGCAACTCGACGCTCTGGAACGTGAGATTGAGGTTCGCACGCCGGTGATCGTCGGCTTCAACGATCGGCCGGAACAGATCGGAGCAATTGCCGATTTCCTGGCTACTTTGCGCCATGTGCACGGGTACGATCTTCTGCCGTACCATCCGCTGGGCAGCGGAAAGTACGAGGCCCTCGCGCTCGACGGTCCGCCGCCGGAGTTCCACGCACCTTCGGCGGCGGAGCTTGACGACCTGGCGGCAGGAGCCGCAAGAGAGAACTTCGTCGTGCGCGTGGCCGGCGCGAGACCAGCAGTCGGAGAATCTGCACCCGGCGCCTCCCGAGACATTAATCCGACGCGGAACGCGTCTCATTGAAGGCGGAACCTCTTCCCATGACGCTCTTGATGTCCACGGAAATCGACTACGCCTCGCGGCTGGAGCATCTTCGCAAACGGAAGGAGGCGCAAACGGCGGAGAAGCTCCGGCGTCTCGGTTACACGAACGAGGACGATTACGGCATGGTGCTGCCGCCGGAGGATTTTGCCTGGCGGCCGAAAGCCAACCATCCGAACGGCTCGTTTTACGGACTCGAGGGGTGGGCCGACAACTTCTGCGACCTGCTGGAATGTCTGCCCGTCTACGTCGATCCGATGGACGCGCTGGCCGGACGGTACATGGTGCTGTTGAACCGTCTGCGGAAGTGCAACTGGCCGCCTGAATTCGACTATGCCGAGTTGAAGCCGGACCAGCAGCGCTACGGCATCATATCGGGCATCGGCAACGATGCCCACTTTGCGCCCGACTATCGGATCGGCCTGGAACTGGGATGGGGCGGTCTGCTGGCCAAAGTCCGGCGCTATCGCGCCGAACACGGACCCGACAAGGCGGAGTTCTATGAGGCCGAAGAACGCGTGATTCAGGCCGTCCAAGGCTGGATCCGCCGCACGGTTGCGGCGATTGAAGCGGCTCGGGGGCGCCAGAGCGACCCGGCGCTGGAGGACAACCTCCGTGAGATGGCCGAGGCGAACCGCTGGCTGATCGAAGGCGCCCCGCGGACGCTGCGTGAGGCCTGTCAGTGGATCGCCTGGTTCAATATGGCCTCGCGGACCTACAACCGGGACGGCGCCGGCGGCCAACTCGACGAACTGCTGCGGCCTTACTACGAGCGCGATCGCCGCGCGGGGCGAATCGACGACGAGGACGCCATCTTCCTGCTGGCCTGCCTGTTGCTGAACGATCCACACTACTACCAGTTGGGCGGGCCGGCCGCCGACGGGCAAGACCAGACGAGTCACCTGTCGTTCCTGATCCTCGAGGCGGCCCACCGTCTGAAATCGACCTGCAACCTGACGATCCGCGTTCATGACGGACTCGATCCGCGTCTGTTGCGCAAAGGCGTCGAATACTTGATCCAGGACCGCAAAGCCTGGCCACGGTTCTCCGGCGACAAGGCCCTGGTGGAAGGCTTTATGCGGAACGGCTACTCGGCAGAGCTGGCGCGCCAGCGGATCGCCGTCGGCTGCAACTGGATGGCCCTGCCGGGGCTGGAATATACGATGAATGACACGGTGAAGATCAACGTAGCCAAAGTCTTCATGGTGGCGTTCGATGAGATGCTGGCGGATGATCCGAACCCGTGCGTCGACGCGCTCTGGCAGCGGTTCGAACAGCATCTGCAGAGCGCCGTGTTGTGCACGGCGCGAGGCATCGACGTGCAACTCGATCACCAGCACCTGAACGAGCCCGAGTTGCTGCTGAACCTGCTCACGCATGGTCCGATCGAACGTGGGCTGAATGTGACCAACGGCGGCGTCGACCTCTACAACATGTGTATCGACGGGGCCGGTCTGGCCAATGTGGCCGATTCGTTTGCGGCGATCCAGTGCCGCGTGGAAGAGCAGCAACGGATCACGTGGAACGATCTCGCCGGTCAACTGCGGGACAACTATCCGGGCGTCGAGGGCGAGCGCATACGCTTGATGATGCGCTCCGCTCCACATTACGGCGAAGGCGATTCGCTGGGCGACCGCTGGGCGCTGAGGGTTTCGCAATTGCTGACGCGGCTGGTAACCGAAAAGCCGACGCCGGGCGGGCGGCGGATGATCCCCGGCTGGTTCTCCTGGGCCGATACGCTTCGCCTGGGAAAGCAGCTCGGTGCGATGCCGGACGGACGCCGCGCCGGCGAGGCGATTGCCCATGGCGCGAATCCCCACCCTGGGTTTCGCGACGACGGCGCGGCCACGGCGCTGGTGAAAGCGATCGCGGCGATCCAGCCGGGCTACGGGAATACGGCTCCCGTCCAACTGGAACTCGACCCTTGCATCGCCCAGTCCGACAGCGCCGTCGACACGATCACCAGCCTGATTGTCGGCCACTTCGCCCTGGGCGGGACGCTGTTCAACATCAATATCGTCGATGCCCAGCAAGTGCTCGCCGCGCATCGGGATCCCTCACAGTATCCCGATCTGGTGGTGCGCGTGACCGGGTTCACGGCCTACTTCGCCAGCCTCTCACCGGAATTTCGCCAATTGGTTGTCGATCGGCTGGTCCGCGGCTGCTAAAAAGGAAGCGTGCGACGAGGAAGAAGTTCTGTGCTCCGTCATCGAATCCGAGATCCGCATTCCACGAGGTGTGACGATGCAACTGGATGTTTGCAGGCGTGCTGAGTTCGATTCAGGCATGCCGTTGCCGTACCGCGCGGTGAAGTTGCTGGCCCTGGCGCTGGCGGCCAGCCTGTTGCTGGGCTCCTCCGCCTTCGGGCAGACGCACAAGTACCGCTCGATCACCTGGGAGAAGTTCAAGGCTTCGGGACCTGAACTGAAGCAGATTGGCTGGCTCGCCGTCCGCAGCGCGGCGGAGATCGAGTCGTCGCCGTTCTCGGTGGGGTGCGAGACGCTCGACCGCGACCAGGCGAAATTCAGCGCCTACAAAGACTACGTGGGCGAGTTGGGGGTCAAGCACGGCCGGTTGCAGAGCGGATGGGCCAAGTGCGAGAAGCAGAAGGGCGTCTACGATTTCGCGTGGCTCGATGAATGCGTTTACGGCCTGGAGAAGCAGGGGGTCAGGCCGTGGATGTGCCTGTGCTATGGAAACCCGATCTACGGCTCCGGAGTGCAGCTCGGTACGGGCGTGGCCGCGGTGGCGCACAACGAGGAAGCGTTGGCCGCATGGTTGCGATACGTTGAAGCGACAGTGAACCGATACAAGGACACCGTCAACTGTTGGGAAGTCTGGAACGAGCCCAACGTCCACGGCTGCGGAGAATACGCGACCCTTCTGATGAGAACCGCGGAAACGATCAAGAAGATCCAGCCGGAAGCGGTAATCATGGGGCTTTCTTTGGCCGGAGTCGATTTGAAGTTCACGAAGGGGGTTCTGGAAATTCTCACGCAACACGGGAAGCTGGATTGCATCGACTACCTGACGTACCACCCTTATGCAAACAATCCCGATTCCAGCTATCCTGCCGTCGAAAAACTGAGACAGCTCGTGGAGTCCTACAATCCCCGCATCAGGCTGTATCAAGGGGAGAACGGCTGTCCCTCGATCCTGGAGTGGACTCACGCACTGGCCAATTATCCATGGACGGAATACAGCCAGGCGAAGTGGTTCTTGCGTCGCCTGACAGGCGACCGGGTGCGCGACATCCCGTCCTCGGCGTTCACGATCATCGACCTGCGGTATCCGAATATGCTGCAGTCGTTCGGCTTGATCCGCTCGAACCTCCTGCACGAATTCATCTACAAACGGCCTGCCTACTACGGGGTTCAGCACCTGGCGACGGCGCTGGACGGTGAGGTGAAGCCGGTCGGACTGCTGGCGTGCGAATCGGAATGCCCGCGCACGATCACCGCAGCCGGATTCGAAAGGGAGGGCGCGTCGATCGTCCTGCTGTGGTACAGCGATGAAGTGCCGGGCGATGCGCTGGAGTGGGATCCGGTCGACCTGACGATCCGCGGTGCGACTTTCCAGGATCCGGTGTATGTCGAAATGATCACCGGCAAGGTCTACGACCTCGAACGTTCCGGCTGGACGGCCGACGCGGAGTCGGTGAAGTTCACCCGGCTGCCTGTCTGGGACAGCCCCGTGATGATCGCCGAGAGAGCGAAGACGAAACTCAGGCCGTGAGATGGAGTGGGGGCCTCGGCTCGATCCGCCGGGCTCGCAGAATCGGAGGCATCCGTTGGTCGATAGGCGAGAAGGCCCACCGAGGTTCACGGCAGAATCTGCTCGATCCCAAGCCGAAGCCCGAGTTGATTCGCTTGTTTTCCAACGAACTGCAGAGTACGGATCAGGCCCCGCCAGCCTTTGCTGGCGCATGGCCGGGATGACGTTGCGGTGCCGCCGGAGAACCGCCGGGCGTTCCGCGACGCCTTGAAGGCGCACGGCGTGGCGGTCGAATACCTGGAACTGCCCGAAGGCGGTCACGGACTAAGCGGCTGCATGGACCCTCGACGGGATGGTCGGGCGAGGCATCATCCCGCGGGGGCGAAACTGAGGAGCATGACGAACCGCCTTGCGGGAATCGCAGCCGTTCCCGTACGAACACCCATTTAATTCACACCGCCGAGGAACTGCTGATGTATCGTGCGTTTCTGCTCTTGACAGCGGGGCTGACCGGGCTGTCTGCCGTGTGGCCGTCGGGCGGAATGGCCAGGGACACCAAAGTGGTTCTGCTGGCCGGCGAGAAGAGCCACGCCCCGGGCGAGCATGAGTACGAGAAGAGCCTGAGCTTGTTCCGGTACTGCCTGGATACCTCGCTGAATGTCCGGCATGTGATGGTCGAGTTGCAGACGGAAGGCTGGCCGGAAGACGAGAAGACGCTCGACGACGCCGATACGATCGTCATCTTCAGCGACGGCGGCAGCAGCGGCAACGTACACCCGCTTGTGTCCGGCAACCACATGGCCGCGCTGGAAAAGCAAATGCAGCGCGGATGCGGGCTGGTCGTCATGCATTGGACACTCAATCTGCCGTCGAAGATCGGCAACGAGACCTTCCTTCGCTGGATCGGCGGGTTCAAGGACTTTGAGAATCCGCCGCGTCCGATCGGCGAACCGTTGCTCGTCCAGGACTGGTCCAAGCAGGCGGATCATCCTATCTGTAGAGGGCAGGCCTTTGTACTAGCATCGATTCATGACGTATTGGTGCGGCTTTGCGCCGCACACGTGCCGTCGAGACATGGCTTCGGCGTCGTTTGTCCATTTTGGGTGGGGGCCGCTTGGGACCGCGTTGATGCTTGCGATAGCGGGCAAGATCCACCTGTCGCGCCAGGCGGATCAGTGCACGGGCCATACGGGCGGGCGTCAAGCGTGCGTACTTACGCCGCCAGTATTCGTCGGGCAGGGCGATATCCAGGCCGCGATGCGTGTGGGCCACTTCGTCGCAGAGATGCAGAAGGAAAGCTGCGTCTGCGCGTTTCGTGGCCATGCACCGCCCTGCGTGCCGCCAGGACCACGCTCAGCAGGTTGTAGCAGACCAAGGCCATCGAGAAGGCGAACAGCGCGGCACGCGGGTAGCCCAGCGTCTCGATCTCTCCCTCCAGGTTCTGCGCCAGCTCGCAAAAGGCGTTTCGATGGTCCAGCGCCTGCGATAATCGGCCACGCGGCCGATACTTTCCGCGGGAGGTTGGTCAGCAGATGGATCTCGGTGTCGTCCTGGGTTGATGGAGTACGACCGTCACGCGGCGGATCTTGATGGCGCGGCCTTCCTTGTCGAAAATCCGCATGCTCTGCTCGTAGACCACTCCGGTTTCCGTCTCGCCGACGCGATTGCGTCGGCCGATCAGTTCAAGCGCAATGCACATGGGCGTGCTGACGGATAAGGAAGTAAACCCGCTGTGCTTGGATGCCGAACAGGAAGTCCGTCGTGCAGAAATTCCGGTCGCCGATCCACAGGTCGCGGCCACGGTCTCCAGCACCTGGCAACAGACTGCGTTCCTGCGCGTGCCCGTCCTCGCAAGGATCACGTCGATCGCCAGCTTCAAGCGGATCCAGGACCACCACGCAATGCCCCGGCAGCGGGGCCGCGTTGAAGCTTCCGCAATGCTCCCAGCCGCGCTGCGTGCGACGCAAGTGGTTGCCATCGAGGATCTTCACGCGGTAACCGGGCACCAACTCCGGCAGCGTGCCTCCACTGTTGGTAATGATCGCTTCCATGCGCGGCCGTCTCGGCCACCAGCTGCCGAGAGACGTTACTCTCCATCCGCTGCTTGTCGTAGACGGCCTTGACCGTCACGCCACTGCCTTGGCCTTAGCCTGATACGCCGCATGCACCGAGGGATGGATCTTGCAGGCCACCAGCCCCATCATCTCGGCCACGGTCGAGAACATGAGCTGCCGATTGGCCTGCCGCTCGGCGGCTTCCTCGAACAATCCGTCGAGACGCTCGGCCGAAAGCACGTTCTCCATGGCCGCACGCACCATCACGCACACCGGCGCTTTCTGCTCGAAACGATCAATCACTTCCTGAAGAATCATTGGAATGCCTCCTGGAGAAATCGCGGTTCTTCTCCAAGTATAGGCACCGGTCATCGACGCAACTCATTGCCGCAAGCCGCCTTGGTAACCGGCTCCGCATGCTAGTACAAAGGCCTGCTGTAGAGGGTTGAAGCCGTTCACGATGCCTGAGGACGAGTACAAGACTCCAGAACGACTTCTTTCGGACCAGCCAGGGTTCGTGCCGATCTTGCCCTTTCCCGGCAAGCCGGGTGATCCGTTGTGGGCTTGGGCCTGGCAGCGCGCCGACGGGGGCCGCGGTTTCGGCTTTATTGGCGGGCACAAGCATGCCATCTGGGAAATCGAAGAGTTGCGCAAGGCGGTGCTGAACGCCGTCCTCTGGACTGCCCACAAACCAGTCCCCGACGACGGCGTGCTGTCGTCGCTGCCGCCGACGCTGGCGACTCCGCCGATACCAGTCTTCATTCCCATCAAGATCGACGGACCGGTGCATGATCCGGCCATCGGCAGTTACTGGTACGGTCCGTTCAACGAGTCGTGCTCGCTGGTCGATGTCAACGGCGACGGGCGGCTGGACATCACCTGCGGCGTGAACTGGTACGAAGCGCCGCGATGGAAGAAGCACGCCTGCTACTTCGAGGACGCGGAGAAACGCGACTTCCTGCATGGCCACTGCGATGAAGTGCCGTTGGACGTCAACCGTGACGGATTGGCCGACGTGGTCAATTCGGGATACCAGTCGGACATCGCCGGCGTCCTGTGGCATGAGAATCCCGGCGCACGCGGAGGCAAGTGGAAGGTGCATCGCGTGCATAGCTCGCCCTACATGGAAGGCGTGGTGCTGGCCGACCTCAACGGTGACGGCCATCGGGACATCGTCATGAATCACTTCCGGAAGTACGGCGGTTCGGAGGGTGAGGGGTCTGCCGCGCGAGTGGAAGCGATTGCCTGGCTCGAATCGATCGATAAGGAACCGTGGCTGATCGAACACGTGATTGCCTCCGATGCGGAAGACCACGGCATCGGGGTGGGCGATATCAATGGCGACGGCCGCCCGGATGTGGTCAACAAGCACGGATGGTACGAGGCGCCGCCGAATCCCACCGACGAGAACTGGCGCTATCACAACGATTATGAGATCCCGTTCCGGGCCTCGCTCCCGATGCTGGTGACGGACGTGAACGGCGATGGCCTGAGCGATATCATCGCGGGAAACGGCCATGGATACGGGCTGTACTGGCTGGAGCAGCGGGTCGCCGACCGGAGACAACGGACGTTCCGGCAGCACGCCGTCGAGGAGCATTACGGCAACTTCCACACCATGACGCTGGCCGACGTGAACGGCGACGGCCGTCCCGATCTCGTGACCGGCAAGCGGCTGTTCGGTCACGACGGCCGCGACGAGAGCGAATTTGACCCGCTGTTCCTTTTCTGGTACGACATCCGGGAGGGCAAGTTCGAGCGACACGTGATTTCGTTCAACAACCTGCAGCACTATCCGGGGCAGGAAAACGTAAATGCGCCGCCACAATACGCGCCGAGCACAGGAATGCGGATCACCGTCGGCGACCTCGACGGCAACGGCACGCCCGACCTCGTGCTGGCCGGCCGGGGCGGGTTATATGCCTTCGTCAATCGCGGTCTGACTCCGCTGCCGAAGTCCATGAATCCCAAGGTCCCTCTGATTGGCGAGAGACAGCCATGAACACGAGCATGAATCGCCGTCGTTTCCTGTCTGGCACGGCAGCGGCCGGAGCCGGGCTGTTGATTCTCCGCAACAGCGAATCGGCCTGGAGCTATCAGGCCAACGAGAAGCTGAACATTGCGCTGGTGGGCCTGGGCGCGCGAGGCGGATCGCATCACGTTCACGCCTTTCCGCGGATCGGCGAGAATCTGGTGGCTCTGTGCGATGTCAACCAGAAGCACTTGGAGGGGCCGGCGAAGCTCGTTCCATCGGCTCGCCGGTATCGCGATTTCCGCAAGCTCTTCGACGAGATGGAACGTCAGATCGACGCCGTGGTCGTTGCAACTCCGGTACACTCGCACGCCGTGATCGCTGCGGCGGCCATGAGACGCGGCAAGCACGTGTACCTGGAAAAACCCTTGACGCACGACGTGGGCGAGGCAAGGCAACTGCGGGCCATGGCCCGGCGCTCTAAGGTCGCCACGCAGATGGGGAGCCAGGGCGTGGCCACGGATTCGTTCCGCCGCACCCTGGAGTTGATCGAGGACGGGGCGATCGGCCAATTGTGCGAGGCTCACGTGCTGTTCGAGTCGGGCGGAACGGGACCGCTCACTCGGCCGGCGGAGCAACCGGTGCCGGACAGCCTCGATTGGGACCTTTGGATTGGCCCGGCGCCGATGCGGCCCTTCCATCCGGGTTATCTGCCCCCGCAGTTCCCCGGAGCGGGCGGAAAGCCCGAGAGTCCGGATCTGATCGGCTGGAATCGGTGGCGCGACTTCGGCGGCGGCGCCCTGGGGGGCGCGGGCTCGCACTCGCTCAACCTGGCCTTCAAGGCGTTCAACCTGCAAGCGCTGTGGGATAGTGCGGATGGAGAGGAAACAATCCGGATCACTACGGAGGTTTCCGAACGGTGCCCGGAGACCTTCCCTCGCTGCCAGATCGTTCACTTCGATCTGCCGGCGCACGGCGAGATGCCGCGCACGCAGATTCATTGGTGCAATGCATGGAACGCGGAGATCCAGCGCCGCGGGATCCTCGATCGGCTGGAGAAGCTGGCCGGGCAACCGCTCGAGTGGCAGGAAGGTAGCTGGTCGGCGCATTCCTTCCTGTTGATTGTGGGAAGCAAGGGCATGGCGCTGGCCAACTTCCACAATTCTGTCTGCAAGCTGCTGCCGGAAGAGAAGTTCCCCGGCGCGGGCGGTCCTCCGCAGAGGCTGCCGCGATCAGGCAGTCACGAGCGCGAATGGGTGGCGGCGTGCAAAGGCGGCCCGGCGCCGATGGCGAACTTCGATCACGCCGGCCCGATGATCGAGTTGCTGAACTTGGGCAACATCGCCTCCGCCGTGGACCGGCCGCTGGAGTTTGATCCCGTTGCCATGAAGATCGTCAACGATATTGAAGCCGACGGCCTGTTGCAGCCGCCGTATCGTCCGGGCTGGAGCCTGTAACGGGGAGACGGACGCATGATCCGGTGCTATCACGTCGCGATGGTTCTCGTGTCGCTGGCTGCGGCCGGAAACGCGGCCGACCCGGCGGCGCCGGCTTCAGCCAGGCGCGGCGAAGCCAGAATCCTGGTGCTCACCGGGAACGAGTATCCCGGGCACAAGTGGCAGGAGACCGCTCCGCTGATCGCCCGTTTTCTGGGAATCGACCGCCGATTGACGGCCGAGGTCAACGCCGATCCGCAGTTCCTGGCTTCCCCCGAACTGCACCAGTACGACGCGATCGTGCTCAATTACTTGAACTGGGAGTCACCCGATCCGGGTGAAGAGGCCCGCCAGAACCTGAAGAAGTTCATCGCGGACGGCAAGGGCCTGGTTATTTTCCACAATGCTTGCGCGGCCTTCGGCGATTGGCCCGAGTTCAGGCAGATCGCCGGCCGCGCGTGGAACCCGCATCGCCTTCGCGGCCACGATCCGTACGGGCCATTTCGGGTCAAGATCACCGGGGCCGATCATCCGATCACGAAGGGCATGAGCGCGTTCGAAACGACCGACGAGCTCTACACCTGCCTGTTGACCAGTGGTCCGCCGGTCGAGGTGCTCGCCACGGCCGCATCAGTGGTCGACGGCAAAGATTATCCAATGGCCCTGGCGCACCACTACGGCAAGGGACGCGTGTTTCTCTGTGTTCTGGGGCACGACGTCAAGGCCCTGAGCGCCGATGCCGTGCAGGACCTCTATCGTCGCGGAACCGCCTGGTCCGCAGGCTTGTCGCCGTTGACCCCGTAGCGGAGTCCAATGTTCTTGTGACGGATGGTAGTGCACCAGCCGACGAAGCCGGACACCCGTCGCTCGGCCATCCTGATCCCGACACCGTCAGCCGCTCGAACTCGCCGCAGCGACCACCGTCGGCGCGCGGGGCTGCAGGCCGGTCATACCAGGAGCATCGCGTATGTATGGTAAGATCGGACTGCGTCTGTTGGGCCTTGATGGGCAAATGCTGACTTCGTTGATCTGGCATTCCGGAGAAGGAAGACGACCATGAACAAGTTCAAGACACGAACTACGGTCACGGCGGGCGCAACGCTCTTTCTCGGTCCCCGGCGATGGATGCTGTTGTTCATCTTGCTGGCGGCGCAGGTCCTTCCGAACGTCGCCTGGGCACAAAACTGTCGATTGAACGCCAGCTGGCCAGCCTTTGACTACGACGGGAAACCGGCGCAGGCGGGCGGCTCCACTTCGGAAGCGACTGTGGCAGGTTCTCGGATCGAGACGGCGCGCTATGCGGCAGAGTCGCGAACAATGACGACCGCCGATGGAAGGCTTCAAGTTCGGCTCGACGGCAAGAACTACAAGGGCTTCCCCGCGGAGGAATACGCGGTCTTGTTGGCCAACCTCTCGAAGACGGAATCGACGGGAATCGCCGCCAACTTCCGGTCGCTCAAGCTCTCCGTAGCCAAGCCGGAATCAGACAAGCCGGTTGTGCTCAACGTCCTGCGAGGTTCAACCTGCATGGCGACCGACTTCATTCCGGAAGCATTCTCGATTGAAGCCGGAAAGGAGAGAGTCCTGACGACGACGTGCGGGCGTTCGTCGAACGACTTCATTCCATTCCTCGAACTGAATCTCGACGACCAGAACGGCTACCTGTTTGTCGTCGGCTGGACCGGATCGTGGAAGGCGCGGTTTGCGGATACGGGCAAGGTGGTGGAGGTCGAGATCGGAATGGAGCGGACCAATTTCCGGCTCCTGCCCGGAGAAACGATCCGCCAGCCGTCGATCCTCGTACTGGCCCGCAAGAACCAGACGCGGCGCCAATTCAAGACGCTGGTCCACCGGTTCATGCTCGATAACAAGGCACCCCGCGATTCAAAAGGGCAGATCATCCCGCCGATTCTGGCGGTCGCGTCGGGCGGCGGCAACAAGACGCCGCAGATGATGGCCGACATCCTGCAATACTGCATCGACAACAAGATGCCGTTCGACACGTACTGGGTCGATGCCGGCTGGTATGGCGCGCCGCATGAGGACGAACTGTATTCCAACTGCGGGCCGAACTGGTGGAAGTACGTCGGCGACTGGCGGGTCAACACGACCACGCATCCCACCGGCGACCTGCTGCCGATTGCCAACGCAGTCCATCAAGCGGGCATGAAATTCCTGCTCTGGTTTGAGCCCGAACGCATGACCGACTCCGCGCCCATCTTGAAGTCGCATCCGGAGTACCGGCACGGTCAACTCGTCGACTACGGCAATCCCGAGGCGCTTGAATGGATCAAGGACACGATCTATGGAATCATCGCAAGTCACAAGATCGATGTGTACCGCCAGGACTTCAACATGGATCCTGGCTCCACGTGGCAAGACATGGACGCGGCGGATCGCGTCGGCATCGCCGAGGCCAAGCATATCACCGCGATGTATAAATTCCTGGACGACATGCGGGCGCGATTCCCGGACATCCTGCAGGAGAACTGCGCATCGGGCGGGCGGCGTATCGACGTGGAAATGATCTCGCGGGCCCACACGTACTGCCGCAGCGACTACTACATCGGGCGCAAGCCGAACGACACCGCGTTCATTCTCGGTCAGAATGCGACGCTCAACCTCCTGCCCTATTTGCCGTTCCAGGGCTGCGAGTTCAACGGCGTGCCGATCGGCGACGATTACGCGGCGTTCAGCATCATTTCTTCGGGGACCGTCATCACGCCGTCTGATTTCGACGGCGGGATCATCCGCCGCGACATCACGGAGAAGGAGACGGCCTGGTTCAAGAGAGTCTTCGACGTCGCGGCTCGTATGCGGCCGTTCTATCTGGGAGATTTCTACCCGCTGACCGACGAAACCGGTGCCGGTGACGACGTGTGGTGTGCGTGGCAATGCGATCGGCCCGACTTGAAGGCCGGGTTCGCCATTGCCTTTCGGCGGGGCGCGGCCGCGGGTGAGTCGCGGACTTTCCAACTGGGAGGAATCGATCCCGACGCGACGTACCAGCTAGACGGCTACGGCCGCGCGAAGAAGACGGTACAGAGTTCCCAGCTGAGCGACTGGACGGTAAAACTGCCGCCGCGGTCGTTCCAATTGGTGTTCTACCAGAAGCAATAAGCGGGCATCGAATGAGTCGGAAGATCTTCGTGACGAGGATCAACAACGAAGGACAACTCGCCACGAACAACCGGGTTCCGGCCCTGAGATGCTCGATGAACTCGCCTGGTCTTGCGCAAGCTACCGACAACGTTATCCCGGGCCGTGGATATCAGAGGCACAGAGTCCCTGGCGCCACCGAGTAAGATCTCACGGGCTGTCCCGTCAGGACCGTTGTCGCTTATCGGGCGGTAGACATCAATCGCAACCGCCGAAGAATCCGTCGTCGATCCAGATCGGTTTGTACCCGTGTTCCGTCACGTGACGCAACGCGGTATCCCAACGTTCGAAAATATCCGACTTGTGATTGCGATAGAACGGCCACCAGTACTGTTCGTGGCCCGCGATATTGACCAGCAGGTTCTGCTTCGGGTTGTCAAGTTTACGATGATAGAGCCATTCGGTCTGAGTCGTCGGAATCCATTCAACGGTCGTCGGCATGGCCCCGTTGTAGAAAATGATGCCGGAGTCGGGGTCCATCCAGCCCTGGTGTTCCCGAATGTAGGCCGTGATATGGTTCGGAAGCATGAAATCGCAGTACTTGTCTCCCGTTCCGGGATCTTTGCCTCCGCCGGTCGGAAGCATCTTGACGCCGCGATCGGCCAGACCTTATAGGAATCAGCGCGAACCATGGCGAAGTGGATTTGCAGTCCCGCCGTATAGGCTTTGCCCGCGATCCGTTTGAGTTGCGTCGCGGTCAGATCGAAGTCGGCGGCGAGTTCTTCCGGTGTCGCGTTGCGGTACGGTTCAGCGGGGAATTCGTTTTCCGAGTGGAAGGCCAGGCGGAGCCAATCGGCATTGTCCTCGAATTCCGGCTTGTACTTTTCAGGGAACATCGAAAGGGTAAAGTCGCGTTCCGGCGTCGAGTTGAAGCAGTTCAGGACGATCTTCGTTTGATAGCGCTTGTGCAGTTCGCGGAGTTTCGCAAGATAGAAGCAGTCGAAAATGCTCTTGTACTGTTTTTGCAGAATATCTCGGAAGCAGAAGCTGTGGTCGTCGATGTAGCAGCGATAGCGCTTGTAAGCGTTCTTCGCCCACAGAACGCGACAGGTGAATTCGGCCGGCTTGCCGTTCTGTGTGCCGCGCGCTCTGAGAATGGACAAACGGTCCGTGAGCAGTGCGGTACCCATGAGCGCGCCGGAGATGGATTCCATCGGGATGGCGGTACCTTCGGGATCCAAGACCTGAAGATTCCCCACGTCGCCAGGCCGGACGACGACGTGAATCCGCAGCCGTTTGACTCCGTCGGTTCCCGTCTCCGTGCCAAGGATCGGATAGCCGGTTCCTTCCTGAAGCACACCGCCGTCGAACGGATACTCGAAGCGGAATACCGGTTTCTCCTTGAAGTAGAACTGGTCGTAATACAGCATGCGGGGATCGTCGCTCGGAGCGGGGGTCGCGCTCGGAGCGGCGAGCGCGGGCGTATCCGTGGCCGCCGATGGTGCAACGGAAACGGCTGCGGCGGCAAGGGCGGAACTCCGAAGAAAATGACGTCGTGATGTACTCACAAAAGCGCTCCTTGATGTACGAGGCCGTCTACTTCAGCAGCCACAGGCCAGCCGCGGCTTCCTGCTGGGAAGTGTCGCCGGTGAAGGTCTCGAGCCCATCGGCCGACGGCGCGGCGCGGTACGCGGCGGTGATGACCGCGGGTTCCGGGCCCTCGCCGGCGAGCCAGAGCGGGCGAGGAGCGTGAAGCGCGAGCAGGCCGGGCAGATCGAGGTATTTCGCGCCGCCAGGAAGGAACATCGGATCGCGGTAATCGAGCAGCGTGCCGAAGCGGAAACCCTGGGTGTCTATCGCAACGCGGTCGAGGGCCTCGCCAGCCAACGCGCCGGCCGTGGCCACAATGGGACCGGCGCCGCGCCAACCGGCGATCGCCACGGACTTCGGATTCGGACAGAGGCCATCTGTCGGCTGGCGGACGAAACGCACGATGGTCAGCACATCGTGTGTGCGCTGGGCGATGAGCGCGTGGTTGTAGCCGAAGGTGTAGCCGGCGAATTCGCGGGGATTGGAGACAACGCGGGTCTGCTTCACCGGTTCCCCGCCCTGGAAGAGTAGATCGGCGCTGAGGACGGCTGCGCCCGCTTGCACCAGCTTCTGCACCGCGGGCTTCAGGCTGCCGTCGGCCTGGCGTAGCGCGGCGACGCCCTGGTCGTCGAGCCAGACGACGACGCGGCCGTTTCCTTGCTTCGGACACAGCCCCACGAGCTTCACCTCCTCACCGTACGTCTTGTTCAGCAGCGTGCCGGTCCTCTCCAGGAACTCGCCTCGATCCTGCTCGCCCTGCAGTTTCCACTGGACGTCGCCCGCGTTGGCCAGCGTGCGGCCGATGAGCACCTCGACCGCGGGGCGGATCACCTTCTGCAGCCCGTCGGGCGTCGCGGCGGCAGCCAGAACCTGTTGCTGGGCGTCCTTGGTGAACCACGCCAGCAAACGGCGCTCGAAATCCGGATCGGCGGCCTTCGGCGCGGAATGCTCGTCGTCCCAGACGGTGAGCTGCTCGGGTGGCAGCGGATCAAAATCCGTCTCGATCACCGGCGCCGGCGCGCCGAGCTTGAAATGCTTGTTCAGGAAGGTGTAGAAGGCGGAACGCGTGACCGCGTTGTAGTTATGCGGGAAGTGCTCGCCGCGCTTCAGGTAGACGTTGTCCTTCTTGCCGTACAGTGCGTAGAGTTGCTGCAACTCAGGGAAGCCCTTGGCGGCCATCTCCTTGGTCCAGTCGTCCGCGCTGTTCATGCCCTGCGGTTTCGGCGCGAACAGCGCGGCGAACTCGACATTGCCCGTGTTCACACGCAACAGGCTGGCGTTTTCGCAGGTGCAGCCGCCCTGCATCGACGTGCTGACCATGACCACGGGAAAGGAGAGCTGGATGCGGTCGTCAATCGCGGCCAGGATCATCGACTGCGTGCCACCGCCGCTGCCGCCGGTCACCGCCGTGCGCTGCGGATCCACCTCCGGCAGGCTGAGCAGGAAATCCAGGCCGCGCACGGCGTTGAGCGTCTGCAGGCCCATGATGTTCTGGCAATGCGCCTCGGCCTGCGGGCTGTACAGGCCCCAGTTCTCCGTCGCGTTCATCTCCGGCCGCTGTTTGGCGAAGCCGTGCACGACCTGCCGCGAAAACTGGATCGAATCCGAGTCGCCGAGCATGTCCCACTGCCATACCACGCAGCCCATGCGGGCGAGCTGGCGGCACTGGGACTGGTAGGTGCTGCGCCCGGCCCGCTCGAAACGCTCCGCGCCGTCGGCGATGCTCGTGCGCAGCGTGTCGTCCGGCGTCAGATAGAGGCGGGCGTCCTCTCGGTGGCCGTGCGCGAACATCACACCCGGCACGCGGCCCTGGATGTTCTTCGGGCGGTACAGGTTGCCCGTGACGAAGAAACCGGGTGCGCTCTCGAAATAGACCTTTTCCACTGTGTAACCGTCGCAGTCAATGCTACCGTGAATGACCGCGTTGAGCGGTGTCTTCGTCGGCATTGGCCAGAGCCCCGCCGCCACCAGAATCTGCCGCCGCACGTACTCTTTCCGCTGCTCCCACTCAGGCAGGGAGCTCGGCGGGGTGAAGGGGAAATAACCGTTCAGGTCCTTGAGCGGCTGCAGGCGGATGTCTTCGGCAGAAGCCGTCAACGAGAGGCCCAGCAACACGGCAAGAGCGATGAAGTGTCTCATGATCGTAGTGGTCAGCGAGTGGATGGTTGCGGTTGTTCGGGCGTCGCGACGGCGCAAAGCAAGAGACCAATCTGCTCCGCGGGCCAGTCTCCGCCGCACTTCGGTTTCCCGATCCGAGAGACACAAGCGGGCGCCTGCGGGGCCTCTAACCAGGTTGACCGCCCCGACTCGCCCGGCCACACGCGGCATTGTACCACGCGGCGCGGGCCTGCAACATCCAAGGACTCTACGCTATCCACCTTCGATATTGGTTCTTCTTGCGAACCTCACGCCAGGGCGGAGATGATGATCCGCGTGTCGGCCAGCGTTACTCCATCACCTCGGCCGGGCACGCATGAGGAGAAGATGTCGAGAACAGACGTGGCATTGTGCAAGGCGCTGCTGTATCTTGGAAGACCTGCCAGCGTCTTCCTGCCGTAGAACTTCTTGGGGAGCCCACCTTCATGAGACGCTATCTTCTTGGCATCGTTGCCTGCTTCCTGAACACCACACTCCTGGCTGCGGACCCGCCGGCGCCCATGTTTCGCGCTGGTGCGGCCACGAGCAACATCACGCCGGCATTGGATTCGGCGATCATCGGCGGTTTTCTGCCTTTTCCCGCCACGAACGTGCACGATGAGCTGCACGCAAGGTGCCTTGTGCTCGACGATGGGAAGACGAAGCTTGCGCTGGTGGTCGTCGACCTGCTGGGCTTCCATTACAGCGTGAGCCACGAGGCGCGCAAGTTCATCGAGCAGGAGACGGGCATCCCATCGACGAACGTGTTGATCTCGGCCATCCACAACCATTCGGCGGCCAGCGCCCTGGGCGAGGAGCATTTCGAATTCCCGCAGAAGATCGATGATTATCAGGCCTTCGTCGCCCGGCGGATCGCCGACGGAGTCAAATGCGCCGCGAACCGGCTGCGCCCGGCGGAGCTCGGGTTCACCACCGCCGAAGCGCCGGAGCACGTCTTCAACCGCCGCTGGTTCCTCAAGCCGGGCACCATTCCGCCCGGTCCCTTCGGCACCATCGACCAGGTGAAGATGAATCCGCCGGCCGGCAGCCCGGACTTGGTGAAACCGGCTGGGCCGACCGATCCCACGGTGTCGATCCTCGCCGTGCGCGAGCCTGATGGCCGGCCGATCGCCGTGTACTCCTGCTATTCGCTCCACTACGTGGGCGGCGTGGGACAGGGCGACATTTCGGCCGATTACTACGGCATGTATTGCCAGCGCCTGGAGCGCCTGCTGCAGGGCCACCAACAGGATCCGCCCATGGTGGCCATGATGGCCAACGGCACCAGCGGCGACGTGAACAACATCGATTTCCTCCAGCCCCGGCCAGGCAAGAAACCGTACGAACAGATGCGGTTCGTGGCCGACGACCTGGCTGCGAAGGTTCAGGCGGCCCTGGCCAAGGCCAAGTACTCTGACCGGCTGACGCTGGCCGCAAGCTACCGCGAGCCGGTGATCGCCACGCGCCGGCCAAGTGCCGAGCAGATGGCATGGGCCCGCCAGACGTTGGCCAAGCCGGGCAAGCCCGACATCCCCCGCGTTTACGCTCAGCGATTCGAGGACCTGGCCCGCGGTGCGGCCTCGGTCCCGACGCCGCTGCAAGTGCTGCGTATCGGCGACGTGTGCATCGGCAGCATGCCCAACGAGGTCTTCTGCGAGATTGGCCTCGAGTTCCGCCAGCGGAGCCCCCTGCAGCCGGCCTTTTTGGTCTCCCTGGCCCACGGTTATTTCGACTACCTGCCGACACCGAAGCAGCATGAGCTGGGCGGTTACGAGACCTGGTTGGCCACCAACCGCTTGGAGCCGAAGGCCTCGGAGAAGATGCTCGATGCCCTGCTGGAAATGGTGGCGGAGGTCCGTGCCCCAGAGTGACCGTGCGCAAGGCGTGCCATCTCTAGCCGCTGTTCTATCGCGGCAGTGGTGCTGGAAGCACAGAAACCAGGATCGCCGTGTCAGGAGCCTTGCCGGAGTAGAAAGCGACGTAGTGCGTGCCGCCGATCGCGGTGGCGTTCGCGTTGCCCGCATCGATCGTGATCTGACTGCCCGTGGCGACTGCCTCGGAAGCAGGCCAGCTGAGCGGATTGTCGAATACGCTGTCTGGATCAACGACTCGACTCCAGAGAATTCCCCTGCCGCGTTGATAGTAGTAGTTGCTCAGCATGCCGGTTTCGGCGTCGAGGATCAGGCTCGGCGTCGAGATCAGGACATCGCCGATGTTTGTCTGCGCGCGCGCCCACGTCGCACCGTAGTCAGATGAAACCATCTGGAACTGAGATCGGCCTCCCTGCTCCGTCCGTGCGACTGCGAGAATCCTGCCATTGCCGAGGTAGACGGCGGAGGGCTCGGTCGGCCACTGAGGTTTGGTCAACTCGGACTCGATGGTGGTCTGCGCCCAGGTTGCGCCATTGTCACGGCTGGTCAGCTTGCCCCACGAGTGGCTCGGGCCATCGTCACCGTAGCTCCCTGCGAACCACAGTGCCATGAGCCCGACCGTGGGGACGGAGAAGATGTCGGTGATCTGCACGGGTGCCACGGCAAGTTTCGGCGTCGCCACGAGCGCGAACGTCACACCATCCGTGGTGCGGTAAAGGTCGTGAACACATTCCGATCCGTTCATTCGACGCACCCAGAGGAACATCGCCCCCTTGGAATCGAGCCCCTTCCCAACGGCGACCTCGCCGTAGCCCGAAGTGTCGGCGACAACCGTTTCAGGCATCCAGGTTTTTCCGTTGTCCGTGGAGGTTCGGGCGTAAACGGCGCGGGCGTCCTCGCCGATCGTGTGCGACGTCCCTCGGCTGTACACGCAGACCAGCTTCTCGCCGATCGCCTGGATCATTGGCCACGAGTTGTAGCCGCGCGCCTCCTGTACGACATGCGGCTCCGTGAGGGCGTGCATTCCCGTGCCTGCCGCAGCCATGATCATGCCAACCATTATCTTGTTCATACTCTTGACCCGAAGTTCTTTCAAATACGGTGAGCCTGAAGCCGATCCAAGTTCGTTCGTCCAGCCATTCTAGCTCCGCCCCTCGCCGCCGTATCCAGCGCCCACTCAGATTCATAGCCGAAGCGACGCAGAGTCGCTCGGCATCGTTGACGTTCTCGCGGTGTCGAGTGTCACGAAATAGGGGTAGTGATGCCAGTTCTCGCTTCTCGCCTGTACTGCAATACCTCCGATTCCTGGGTGCTGCCAGGCAAGTAGTATGGGGCGGCAATCGGCGCGGCAAGAACGGACATTGAGGTTCTTCACGAGTACCGTGGCGGCACGACGCCCGAGCGGACGCTGGCCGTCTGCCGTCAGCTCGGCATCCGTTTCGATGGCGGCGTCGCGCATTGCTAGGGCGCAGGGGCGTCCTCGCGGAACAGCAGCGGCAGGAACTCGGCCAGATAGCCGCGCCAGACGCGCCAGGCGTGCTTGCCTTCGGTCTCCTGGTAGGTATGACGGATCTTCAAGTCGTCGAGGGTCTTCACGAACTCGCGATTCCGCGTCAGCAGAGAGTCGTTGCTGCCGATGGCCAGCCACAGGAGCTTCAGCTTCCGATTGGCTGCGTCCGGATCGCTGCGCAGTTTCTCCAGCACGGGATCGTCGCCCGCCACGGCGGAACTGAACGCTCCGACCCAAGCGAAGTGATCGAGGTGGCCCAGCCCGACGGCGATCGACTGGCCGCCGCCCATGGAGAGCCCCGCGATGGCGCGGCGATCCGCACTGGGCTCCACGCGGTAGTTCGCCTCGATCAGCGGCGCCACGCTTTCCAGCAGGTCCCGCTCAAACGCCTCTCGGGAGCGGAAGCGGTCCTCGCGCTGCTGCTCCGGCGAACGCTCCAGCACGTGCCCGTCGGGCATGACGATCAACATCGGCACTGCCCTGCCGTCGGCCAACAGGTTGTCGGCGATCACGTTCGCCCGCCCCAGCAGCACCCAATTCAGGTCGTTGCCGCCCGAACCGTGCAGCAAGTAGAGGACGGGATAGCGTTGGTCGAGCTCCTGTTGATAGCCGGGCGGAGTGTAGACATGCACGCGACGGCGGGCCAAAGTTGGTTTCGAGGTGTACCAGTGGGCGGTCACCGCGCCGTGCGGCACCTCGCGCCATTCGTCGCGCCGCGGCTGGCCGGGCGGGCCGGGCACTTCCACATAGTCCCGCGAGCCCTGGCGACCGCCGAACACGTTCCGGCTGGCCGGATCGGTGATGCGCAGGCCGTCCACGTCGAACTGGCAGTCGTAGATACCGGGCGCGACGGGCCCGACGGTCACGCTCCAGATGCCTTCGGTGTCCCTGGTCATCCGTTGGGTGCCGACTGCATCGCAAATGACCGATACCTTCTCGGCCTTGGGGGCGCGCAGCCGGAAAGTGATCTTGCCGTCGGACTGTACTTCCGGTGAAACCAAGACGCTCTTTTGTTGCGGCGCCTGCCCCCGCGCGGCCGGCCCGTTCAGGCCGATTGTCAGCAACGTGGCGAGCGTGAAAACCGCGGCGATGACAGGATCGCGACACATAGCCTGTGCCCTGATCGCCCCACAAGTGTGGAAATGGAGATACTTCGGACCTTCGCATATCGTAAACCGGCGGCCTGGCGACCGCAATGGAGATGCTGCGGGCCTGATGGACACACCGAATGGCCCGGGTGGTGGAGTTACCGGAACCCCAGCCGTGAGGGCGCTACAGCGCCCGCGCAAGACCCTTGATATGGGGCTGGCGGGCCGATCTTTCCCTCACCCGGGACGACCCGTACACTGAACACTCAGGCTGTCCCGAGAAAGCGAATCGGAAGCAGCGCGCACGGGGCGGTGTTCGCCTCTCACACCGACTTGGGAGTGGCAGAAGAAACGCACATGCGGCCTGTTGCGCGGCGATGATCACACGTACCAGTTGCCGCATGACCACACAGGCACTCGCGAATGGGTGCACGTAGGTTGAATGGGCCGAACCTGTCCCCAAGCCATTCCACGACACTTTTTGGCAACTTCGAACGAGGAAGGCAGAGAGAATGAAAATCCGACTGGCCGTTGTGTGGATCGTAATGGCACATGGAGTATTGGGCTCGGGTGGCTCGGCCTCCGCGCAGGAGAGAGGACTTTTATTCGCGCATCGAGGCGGGGCGCATGAATTCGAGGAAAACACGCTCGATGCGTTTCGGTCGTGCTATGAGAAAGGGCTGCGCGGCTTCGAGACCGACGTTCGCATGACCAGAGATGGTGAACTGGT
Source organism: Thermoguttaceae bacterium (assembly GCA_040766885.1). GTDB lineage: Bacteria > Planctomycetota > Planctomycetia > Pirellulales > Thermoguttaceae > JAXGPP01. The sequence continues at coordinate 659,350 of JAXGPP010000002.1, forward strand.
CATCCTGCACGACGACAGCCTCGACCGCACTCACAACGCGACAGGGGCTGTAGAACACAAGACGGCCGCCGAGTTGCGAACGGTCACCAGCAAGAAGACTGGCCAAGCGTTCCTGTTTCTGGAAGACCTCCTGTCGTACTTCGATGACAAACCCGGCGTGTATCTTGAACTGGAGATGAAGACCGGCAACAAGAGCCTGTATCCGGATGCTCGGCTCGACGAGTATTGCCGGAAACTCTACGAAGCCGCCCGGGCCCGCGAGCCGAAAGGTTCCTTCTATGTGTGCACCTCGTTTGACGAACGGCCTCTGAGGATCGTCAAGACCCTGGATGCCGATGCGGATCTGCTGCTCATCACCGGCGGGCCGTGTTGCCCTGAGATCGTGAAGCGGGCTCAGGATCTGGGAATCAAGCGAATCGGCTGCCGAATCGACGAATCGTCGCGGGCGGCCGTGCAGGCTGCTCAGAAAGCCGGACTGCTCGTGACCGGCTGGCCGGGCCACAGTCTACAGGACTATCATCTTGCCGTCGGACTGGGCGTCGACGCCATCTGCAGCGACATCCCGGTCACGATCCAGGCCTGGAAAGCGAAGCACGAGTAACACCAGCCGCCATTGTGCGAGAAATGCGAGATAACCGCGGGACGAAACCACACGCCCCTTCCAAGGAGACCAGTACAATGAACGCGTTCAGGATCTCTTCAATTGTGCCCGTCGCTTTCGCATGCGCGATCTCACCCGGAGTAACCGCCGAAGTGGCGTCCGGCGGTTCGACGCTTCCAACGTACAGCATGCAGGCCGTTGCCCCGACCGCGGCTGCAATTCTCGGCGTGCCGGCCCCAAAGCAGGCGGAATCGCCACCGATCGACTCGATTGTCAGGGACCTGCGAGGATCGAAAAGGGTGGCGATCCTGGGCATTGACGCCTTCGGAACCGCGATCTGGAACAAGATGCGCGACAAGACACCTTACCTGAACAGCCTGGCATGGGACAACAACCGGGCCCAACTTCGCTCGGTTCTGCCAAGCGTCACATGCGTCAACTTCGGCTGCATGATCACGGGGGGATCGCAGAAGACGACCGGCATCACCACGTTTGACTCCGAGCTTGCTTGTGAAGATCTCTGCAGCGTGCTGCGGGCACACGGCATGAAAAGCGGAGGGTTCGGCAGGAAGGACTACACGGGCAGCCGCTTGCTGGGGCGCTATGCCGACTTCTCAATTGCCGACGCAACCACCGACCTCGACCTGATGGCCGGACTGATGAAAGTCGTCGAAAAAGAGAAACCGGAATTCGTCATCGTGCAATACGGGAAGACCGACGATGTGTTTCATGCCCACGGACCGTTCTCGAGCGAGGCGGCGGCAGCGTGTGCTGAGGCCGATGCATGGCTCGAGAAACTCGTTCCCTGGCTGCACGCGCGCGGTTATGCGATCATCATCACGGCCGACCACGGTCAGCATGAGACCACGCGCCCGAATGGGACCACGGGTGGGGCGCACGGTTCAGAAAGCGACCTCGACTGCCTGGTCCCTCTGGTCTGGTTGGCCGCTGCCGACCGTGCCCACGAGCCACCCCGGCGAGCGCGCGTCCCCGACCAGCGCGACTGACGATCCGGCCTGAACCTGTGCGCAGGTCATGCAACCGGCTGCCAAAGCAGGCCGCAACACCAAACAAACAGGAACGACGTTCATGCGACAGTCTCTCGTCGCCGGGACGCCGGCCGGCTGTGCCGCGGCCGCGGTTTGGGGTTCGCCGCGGAAGGCAAACCGCGTGCGGAGGATGCTCCCCTGACGATCAACGCCGGCCCCGACTGGGTGCCGCTCGGCGTGTGCCTCGATATCGAGCCTGGGTCGGTGCTCGATTTCACCGATGTCGTGCCGCACCACGCGCCTGCGGGCAAGTTCGGCCGCGTAGACCGCTCCGCCGGCGCGGGCGACGCTCAGGCAAAGGCGCCGACCACGAAGACGATTGGTCGTTCGAGAACTACTACAATGTCGATCCGACCGACTCCGGGATCCAAGACTTCAAGTTGGCCGTGTACGTCAACGACCGGGCCTGCGAGAACTTCAAGGCGTTTGCCCGTGTGTGGCTCGACCACCGATGTCGCGACCTGTTATCGAGCGGTGCGATCAACTCACCGACCTCCGATGCCCCAAGCCATCAGGCCAGCCCTCACGTCAGGCCAATCCACAGGTCATTGAGGAAGTTCTCACTGACGAAGAGAGTGAGGTCACCCTGCATCCTTGTTTAGTTTTGCAGGGCTGCATGCGCGGGGGTGCGCAGGTCACGCCCGTCCCGCCCGCCCGGAGGCGCGGCATCACCTCCGGGCGGGAATACGTTCAGGTAGAGTCGAGAAGTGGCGCGGTGGTTTAGGTGCAGCCTATCCATTGCTGGCCCTTTCGTCTGCCAGTGCCTCACTAGCCACACCATGCTCCGTTTCCACTTCCCGCTCATCGAACCGGACGGGCGGATTTCCCGCATCCGGCTCTCGGACATGGGTTCACACGTTTCGCCCACGGAGATACCGGGTCCGCACCGCCGTTAGTTGGACCAAGCCCAACTCCCGGTAGAGGTACGAGTCGGGGTATCGATCAATACCGCGTCCCTTCCCCTTGTGCTTGTCCACCAGCCACCGGCGGAGCTGCTGGCGAACGTGCAGGTCGATGTTGCGGTACGCTGCGCTGACTGGCCCTTGGCCAAAGTAGTTGGCCCAGCCCGTCAACATGCGGTTTAACCGCTTGACCACCGTCGCTTCGTCCAGCAGCAGTTGGCTCCGATGGGTCGTCTCGCTGATCTTGGCTTGCAGGCGTTTCACCGCCTTCTTCGACGGACGGGTGCTAAGCACCATCCGTCGCCGGTTCCAAGACCACGCGGGACCAATCGTATACCCCAGAAAGTCGAACCTTTCCGCCGGCAGATGACAGAGCCGCGTTTTGGACTCGTTCACCGTCAATTTCAGCTGCGCCATCATGTTCCGCATCACCGTCATGGCTTTCTCCGCCGTGCCGCGACACAGGATCACAAAGTCGTCCGCATAGTTGACGATTTTGGCCCGCAGAGCTTGCTCGTGTCCCAGGAGTTTCCAGCCCAGTACGAACCTCCGCATGTAGAGGTTACTGAGCAGCGGTGAAATCGGAGCCCCTTGCGGGGTTCCTCGTCCCGTGTCCTTGCCGCGAGTCGTCCGCTGCGTATGCCCCCGCTCATCCGTCTCTTCGACCGGTGCCACCAGCCACATCTTCAGCAGATGCAACAGGCCCTTGTCGCTGATGCGGCGTGCGAGGCACTGCATCAATTCCGCATGCGGAATCGTGTCGAAGTACCCGCTCAAGTCCGCGTCCACCACCTGCGTATGTCCGTAGCAAACCCAGCGATGGACTTCCTTCACGGCGTCCAGGGCGCTGCGGTCCGCCCGGTAGGCATACTGCTCTGGTTGCAGATCGACCTCAAAGATGGACTCCAGGATCAGAAGCACCGCGGTCTGAACGACGCGATCCTTGATCGTGGGAATCCCCAGGGGCCGCTGCTTTCCATCCGGCTTGGGGATGTAGACCCGCCGGACTGCCTGCGGATGATACTTCTTGGTCCGAAGTTCGTCCGCCAGTTCGTCCAACCACCGCTTGACTCCGTAGTCCAAGATCCACGAAAACGTCTGCTCATCCACGCCCGGCGCGCCATCATTGAAACGGCATCGCCAGAACGCAACCCAGAGCACATCTTCGCGGCAAACCTTGTCGTACAGCGAATAAAAGCGGAACTTGGGCGACTCCTTCGCTTTCGCGTGCAACGCCTCCCGAAGCTTCTGAACCTTTTCCACGTTCGTAGGCTCTTCGCCAATCGTCATCGGTCCCTTGCTCCTTCTTGCGTTATCCATGAACTAAGGCCCCTTCCCTCCCCCGGTATTACCCGGCTTCCACGGTACTACGAGCCTCTCCGCCATCTCCACCGGCCCGGCCTGTCCCTCGCGGGCGTCCAGTTGGGATCTCTCCCACCGGCGAGACTTCCCTTGTTGAATCCGATGTCCGTTCGTGACATGCCGACGCCACTACCCCGGCGGAACCGTGGGGTGCTCTTGTCGTTCTGCTTCCCCCACGGCGGCGGCCTTCCCGGAATTCGAGGCCGGTCGGCTTCCGCATCTTTCGTTTCGAGGCCTGCTCAGCGTTCACTCACGTTTCGGCCTGCCACGTTGCCGAGTCGCCAAAAGCGACCTTCTACACCGCAGACTCAGACGGCTTTGTCACCTCCACCGCCCCCACGGTTGCTACCGGCTGGAACGACCCTTGCCGGACAGGACTTGCACCTGCTAGACATCAGACTCCTTTTCAAGGCGTACTCGAATTGTCAATGATCGACGGGACTGGATGAGCCCCTGGTCGGGCCAGGGCCCGTAGTCGCGCGGCGGCTGACGACCTCACGCCGCCGCTCGGAATGGTGTGGGTATCAAAACTCGAAATCTTCGCTTCCGGTGGCCGCCGCGGGCGGAAATGCGGGGCTCGCCTGCGCGGCGCTCCCGGCGGCCGAACGGATGCCCGTCGGGCCGGAGCAGGCTCGCGGGCCCCGGGCCGGTTTGACCGGGATGTTGAGGCGTGCGATTTTCCTTTTTCTTTGCGGGTTCGCGAGATGCGTGCAGCATCCCGACGCGGCCGATCGCGACCGATGACGTCACCGAACCGGGCGGCGTTGCCCGCCGCTCTCTGGTTTTTTTCGCGACGGGCAACTCAGCGCGGTCGGGCGGGCCGGCCGGCTGAGCTGTTCTGGCCGGCTCGTGCCTGGCCGGCTCGCCGGGCCCGGCGTGACTCCGTCGCCTGGGCGTCGATCTGCGCCAGCCGCGCCACCTGCCGGGTGAGCTGCAGGTAGGTCTGGACGCCGGGCAGCAGCTTCTCGAGCCGCTCCGGCGAACGCGGCAGGGCAGCAAAACCCTGGAGAATGCACTCGTCAAGCTCCACCGCCAGCGCCATCTGGCCGGCGTTTACCGTGGCCACCGCGGCTGCCAGCGGGTCGCGCTTCCTCAGTGCCGCTGCCTGGTACTCGCGTACCTTGCCAAGTCGCGCCTCGCGATCCGGGAGGGCCTCGCCGTGGTGTCCGGCATCGTCAATCTTCGCCGCACTCGAGGCGGCGGCGCCGATCATCGCCCGATCCGACAACACCGAGGGCGGATCCTCGATCGCCGTACTTGCAGTCAATCGCCCATCGTCGTGTGAACTTAAATCGTCCATGACATTCCTCTCTCCCGTGGGTACGGGCACTCAACAGGAGAAGCTGGCAGCAATCGGGAGCTACCGGCTCCTGCCGGTTGAGCTCCAGCGGCTCGGCGTTTTCGTAGATGCTGTCCAGCAGCGATTCGGTGAGGGCTGCCGCCGCGGAGAACCGCATGAAGAACCGCACGCGATCGATTTCCTCCGGCGGCGGCCGCCAGGCATGCACGTCGGAGAGATCCACCCGCATGAACTGCTCGAGCTGGCCGAAATGGCGCAGCACGGCGTGGAAGCGGTCGGAAGGCTCGGCCGAAAGGGCCGCTGGCGACCAGCCCACCAGTATCAGCCGGTATTCCCGTTCGTCGGCCTCTGGTTGGCAGGTATTCGGTTGGCTGGTATCGGGCAGGTTAGTGTTGGGCTCCGTCTGCCCCGGCCCGGCAGGCGGCGGATGGCTCTCCGGCAGTTGATCTCCCGGTGCTTCATCACGATCCTGTCGAACCGCATGTGCCGCATCGTCATCGAGCTCATCGTCATCGAGCTCATCATCCGGCAAATCGTCGTCCTGTAACACGTCCGATGGTTGCTCATCGCGCGGTTGGCTGTCGATGGATTGATCCTCTCCAGCCGGCGCATCTTCAGCTTGCTCCACTCCAGCCTGACTGTCTTCCGCCTGGCTGTTGTTTGGTTCACCGGCGCGAATCTCATCGCTTTCCGGTTCGCGGTCTTCTGCTTCGGCAGCTTCTGTTTCGCCATCCTCTGATTCCTCAGCTCGCTGCTCGGCTTGCTCCGGGACATGCTCATTCGGTCCAGCAGCCGTGAGCTTCGTGGCTGGCGGCATCAACGTTTCCAGCGGTGGGAACACCAGGGCAGCGTCTTCGAGCCGCTCGCTCAGTTCGCGCTCCAACTGGAATGCCGCGCAGAGTCGTTCGACATCCGCCGGGCGCAGTGCTTCGAGTCCCGCGGCCAGCGTGGCGGGGATGCCGCATGCCCGCAGGACCGCCACGTCCTCCAGGCTCATTGCCGCCAGTACATGCCGCTCCCCGCAGTCGCGGCTCAGCGTCAGGGATTCGCCGGCCAGGGCCGTGAAGACGGGCAATTCGTCCCCCAAGAGACTTCCCGCCTCGGTCAAGAGATCCAGCACCGCGCCGGTGCGGCGATCGCGGAGCACGACCACGGGTTGCCCAGGTTTCGCCAGCCGGGCGGCGATGCGCAGGCGGCCTTCGCCATCCGACTCGGCGACGCCGGCGGCGATGATCGCCTCATTGGGATACTCGGCCTCAAGCGCCGCGAGCAGGCGCTCAGGGTCGGCGGGAAGCCAGCGGACGTCGTCGTGCGGCGGGAGGAACGCCCACGGCTGCGGAAACTGGTAACCATCCAACTGGTCGACCAGCGCAGCCAGAATCTCACGACGGGTGTCGGGCGTCGACATCTTCGACTTCTTCAACGGCTCGTGGATGCGGGCGAGCGGAAGGGGCGGTCGCAGATCGCCAAGGACTCAAGACGAGTGGTGCGCCGAAGCGTCCGCGGGCAGACGTGGCAGACTCGTTTGTCGCCGCGATGCCACGAAGGGCCAATCGGAGGGGCTTTCGAGCCGGTGCCGCTCGAGGGCAGAACGCGGAACTCTTGCCTGGCCGCCGCGATGCGGTCGGTGCGCGAGACCTCCAGTAATCCGACGGATCGGGCGCGCCAGGAACCCGGCGGGAGCGAACCGCCGGCGCACGCCGGCGAAGTGGTTTGGCCTGTGAGGCGATCGGAGCGACCGGGCAGGAAGCGCCTTATGAGCGGGCGTAGCAGGTCCTGGGCGGCGGCGGAGATCGCGATGCTGGAGACTGCGTCGCGCGAACACGGGAGAAGCACTACCATCCCTGGTCCTGTCGTCTCGAGCCGCCGGGCTCATCCCGGGAAGCCCCTTTTCGAGAGGGAAACCCGGGCAGTGCAACGAGCGCACTGGCCGTCCTGGCAGCAGTCCTCAATCTACAGCATCTTGTGGTCGGCAATTGATCGCCAACAAGATATAGACATTCATATCGTTTCTCAGGCAAGCGTCAAGCGATTTTTTAGTCTTTGGCCGAACCCCATGCTGCCACTGGGTTTGGGGCACGGCCAGGAACCATCGGAGGGCCGCCACGAGCCGGCCCAATACGTCGGAAGGCCCCCGGTAGGCGACAGGAGCAGCTGGGTGATTCATCGCTTCACGATACGTTCTGGTCACGAGCGCCGCTCCCTACACACAACCGTCACACGCCCGTACTGAACATTGGCGGTTGTGTTGATTGCGACAGATGTGCCGAGCGGGTTGTTTCGAGTTGCTCAGACTTGCTCAGACATGGCTCCAGAGCCCGATTCGCCTCCCAGGTCGGCCAAGAGCGAACCGGCCGTTGCGGAATAGGCCTTGAAGGGTAACCACGCCTGGCGGAGGGTCAGCGAGCGCGGTGCTTTCGAGGACCCGTCGTTCTTGTCGGGCAGGCCATTTTCCGGTTGTAGCTGTTGCCCGCTCACCGCTCTCGGCGGCTTTCCGACGGCGGGCAATGCGAGTCAAATCCTCACCGCCTTTCCGTTCATCGATGTCGGCGTGTTTGGTGACGGCGAGCAGACACTCGCGGAGATTTGCGATCGCTGGCGGGATCGGGCGGAGCTGGACCATCTGCCGGGCACCGTCGTTTCCAGCCGCCCGCCCCAGAGCGTTCTCGAGGAGTTGCGTCACCATCCGACCCGGATCCGCAAGACCTCGGCCGCGCCGCTTCCGGTGTATTTTCTGGGCAACGAGGTCGTTGGCCGTCGGCAGGGGCACGCAGTACTCGTCGAGCTGCTCAAGGGGCTGATCCAGCTCAAAGGCCATTTCGGCAGCCGATCGGTCTTTGGCGAGTTGTCGCCGCTGGACCTCACCGAGGAGGTCGCCTGCCTGTTGAATGCACCCGACGCGGCGCTGCAGCTCGGCTTCGAGCAGTGGCGCCGCGTGGTCGCGCTGGCCCACAAGCGCCATCGGATCATCGACGGCGTCCAGGCGCTGAAGTACATCGAGCGTTACCCCAACCTGCGGATCGACGGTTTCAACCTGATCGTCGGCTTTCCGGGGGAGACGCTGCTGGACGTCGCGGAAACGAAGAGCAATCTCTGGCGGCTGAAATTCCTGCTGGCGCGGCTGGCGGCACGCCAGCGATCGGTCTATCTGCGGGGCGGACTGCTGCGGGTGAACCTGCGTGGCCTGCGGATGATGCAGGTGGCGCTCGAGCCGGAGATCGTCAAGGATTGGGACTTCCAGAATCCGTTCGTTCAAGAGAACCGGGCTCACCGCCCCTGGACAGTGCTGCTGCGGATGATGGGGGCCGACGAGCGGCTGGCTACTCCAGCCCCAGCCCGAATTCGCTGCTGGAAAGGCCGTTTCCGACGGCCATCAACCAGGTGTGGGTGGGAGATATCAGCTACGTCCTTGCGCTACGTTGAACTTGGGAAAGGAGGATGACGAACATGATGTGAGTCGGAAACCTCTCGATGGAACCCTGCGGGTATCCCAGCCCGTCCGGTAGAGCCTGGCCAGCAGCCGGAAGCGAGTCTTGCGTGGTTTACGGGTGACCGGCACTGCGAAACCGACCATGCTCCGCACGGTGCCCGCAGCCATGCCGAAGCGGTCTGTACCGGGTGGCTCGGCGCGTAGCTGTAACCGTCGTGATCGCTGTGGCCAGGCAATAAGAACTCGCACACCATCCCTGGTGCTGTCCCCTGCCGTACAATCGGCCGTTTTCACGGCAGAACACGCCAGAATCTTGTAACGAACTGCATCGCAATGCAAGATGTAGCAGTGATACGCTACCTGGCTTTGGCGTGTCAAGCAATCCTTGATCGTTGCCAAGAAACCCGCTGGGCTCGATGAGCCTGCCGGTCGTGTGCCGAGCGGCCCCAACAGATCGCGCGCCGCACACCGGAATGGGGTCGATCGACAGAATCCGTGCCCCCTATCAATGGATCTATATCCAGTACATGCCTTCGGCAAACCGGTGAAACACAGCTCCGCCGATATGCTCAGCCGCAGTGGATCGCGGTTGTGCCTTTCTGTTCCCCTTGATCCTTGAGTTCGGCCCTGCGATGAACCCGGAGGCGATCCGGACTGTCTTTCTACAGTAAACAGATGATTGTGGTGCCGCCTCGGATAATATGAAACAGAAGAGGTTTGGCCAAAAGATCCAGAACTGGCACCGGCCGTTGGGTCCGGCGCAGCTCCGTCGACGGTTCCGCAAGCACCGTTACGACGACCTGGAATATGACGAACAGGGCCGACCGAGGGCCAGTTGGGTCGAGGTGGACGATTGCTGGGACTGCTACGATCCGCCGTGCGGCCCCGACTGCCCCTATTGCGGCCGGCCGGACGAAGACCTTTTCGGATACCGGCTCCGCGAGTTCCTGCGAAGCCTGACCGATTTGCCGGCACCGCTCGTCCCGTTTGAGTGGGCCGTCGATGCCGCGTCAACTGAGGCGGCCGAGGCCGCGGCAAGTTCACCTCCGAGCCGGCCGTCTTCTGCGGGAATCGAGCGGCGGCTGGCGTCGCACGTGGACCGGCTGGTGGCAATATCGAGTAGCGCCGCGGTGTTGCAGCCGGAGATGGCCGAGGCGATCGGCGACTGGCGGAATCTCGAGGCCATCCGACGCGTCGCCGAGCGAGGCCATGCTCCTGGGCTTACCACTCGCGTCTGTATGTTCGCCCCCTTCTGGCTCCGCAGTCCACGTACCTGGAATCCTGAGAGCGACCGGCCCCTGCTTCACCATGTGTTCGCGCTCTACGACGTTCCTGCTTTTCTCTACTCCGAGTGGTTTCGAGAGTCTGACATTACCCGGTTCAAGTGGCTGTGCTGGTTCATCTTGCTGGCCCAAGGGAGCAGCCTGCGGAGGGCCTCCGAGATCTTCGGCTGGAACATCCCGGCCGGTTTCTCTCACCATCTCACGGCCTCGCCACCCGACGCCTCACCCGTAGAAGCATGCGTCATCGCCGAGGTCCGGCGGCTGGGAGGCGACGAGACTGACTGCCGCCGGGTACTGCGAAACCCGGCGTTCGTCGTCGATCCGACGGAACGCTCGGCGGACGCGTCGCATGCGGGGTTCTGGCACGACACGGTCTGCTGGCTCATCGCCCATCGCGAGGCGATCAACGACGATGAGAGCGATCGCATCCTATCCTGGGCGATGCACAAATACACGGAAGCCGCGAGTTCTTATCAACCTCTCTTCTCTTGGAAGCGGCGGGGGGTACGCGCTGTGCTTGAAAACAGCAACGAGTATTACCGGCGATTCGAGGCTCCCGTGTGTGACTTGCCAGAACTCGAAGCCCTGTGGTACGGTCTTGAGAATGTCGGCAGGACCTCGCACGATTACCGGTGGCAGAGCCACGGGTGGGACTGGACGCTCGAGGATCCACCACATGGCGTTTGGTCGTTCGTGGAACTCACCTCGGGCGATGCGTTGAATTCCGAGGGGCAGGTTATGCGGCACTGCGTTGGCAGTTATGCCGCGCGGTGCGCTTCCGGTTACTCCGCCATCGTTTCGCTCAGACACAACGGCGGGCGGCGGATCACCATCGAGATCACGCCTCGAACGAAGCAGATCGTGCAGGCTCGCGGGCCATACAACGGGGAGGCCAACGCGGAAGAACGGCGGGTGATATCGCAGTGGATGGCGACGGTCGTCCGGCCAGATGCTTGAAGTCTGTACCAGTAATCGGCCGCCGCGGCACCCTGTCAGCCCACCCGGAATTCGCAGCGGGGCAATTCGGCTTATCGATGCCTTCTGGCGTTCCCTTCCGAGCATCGCAAGGCGACGAGGCGACTGGGTGCGCGGGTGCAACAGGCAGCAGCCCCACCCCCTACATCGGCGGGCTGTCGGCCCGCGCCGGCAGTGAGTATACCAGTGGCTTGGCGCGGCTCGCGGCGGGCATCGTCCCTTCCAAGCACCATTCAGACTGCGAGGCATCGTATGTCAAGAAAGCCCTTCCGCCTGGCGGTCCGTGCGGTGGTTCGTGACCCGGAGGGCCGCTGCCTGTTGATTCGCCGATCGAGCGCGTGCAAGGCTTTCGTGGGCACCTGGGAATGGCCAGGCGGGAAGGCCGACCCGGGCGAGTCGTTCGATGTCGCCGTGCGGCGCGAAGTCGCCGAGGAAACCGGCCTGGAGATCAACCTGATCGGCGTCGCCGGGGCGTTCCATATCGAGATGCGCGAGCAGCATCTCGCCGTCTTGTGCATGGAGGCCGAGGTGTCGGGCGGTTCGTTCGCGCTCAGCGAAGAGCACGACCAGTCGGCCTGGGTGCCGCGCGCCGAGTTGCTCGACTGGGAGCTGACCGACGGATTCAGGCAGTTCGCCGAGATGTACGTGCAGCGCGCTATCGGGAGCGGCTGACCGATTCTCCTGTCTTCGTGGCGAAGGAACCGTATCGTGAGCGAGAAGAAAGGCATCACGCCCCAAGAGCACCGGAAGCAGATCGAGGCCTACACCGCCGAATTTCCGCACTATGCGACGTACGCGGTTGTGCTGAAACGCATCCTCGAGCGTGCCGGCGCTGTCTCCATCCCCGAGGCCTTCGTGCAGGCCCGGCCCAAATCGGTGTCGAGCTTCGCCGAGAAGTGCGTGCGGCGCTATGCAACCTACCCCGACGCGGTCAACCAGATGACCGACCTGTGCGGGGCACGGGTGATCGTGCAGACGCTCGAGCAAGTGCAGGCGGTGCGGCTGTTCATCGAAGCCAATTTCGAGATCCACGAGAGCGACGAGAAGGGAACGATGCTCGGCGAGGACAAGTTCGGCTACCGCGACATGCACTATATCGTCTCGCTTCACAGAGACACCTGGAAGTCGCTGGGAATCACGGAGGAAGAAAAGCATGAGATCGGACAGCGCAGAGCCGAGGTTCAGGTGCGAACCTGGCTCCAGCACGCCTGGGCCGACACGCTGCATGACCGCATGTACAAGAATCCCTTGCGGCTGTCGCGCGAGATGAAGCGGACCGGTAACCTGCTGGCCGCGCTGATGGAGGAAGGCGATCGGAACTACAACAGCATGGTGCATGAACTGGATGGAATGATCGCCAACTACGCCGCTTTCGCCACCCGGACGGAGGTCGACAACGAGATTGCAGTGCAGCGCCTGATCCTCGGCAACGAACCGAGCGAGGCGAAGAGACCGGGGCTGGCGCTCAAGTTGGGCCGGCTCCTGGCGGCCTGCGGCGATTTTGCCGGCGTGGCGGCGACGCTCGAGCCGTACGACCAGGTTCGCGACGCCAACCGCTGCGAACTGGTGCAGGACTTGGGCCATGCGATCTGCAAGACGCACCGCAAGTCGCCGAAGAGTGACGATTATAAGCGGGGTTTGCAGTATTTGCAGAGCGCCCTGTCGATGTGCGCATGCAAGGATGTTCCTTTTGTCCCGCACCTGCGCAAGCGCGAGAGCCTGCACGCACGTGCGATGGCCCGCCTGGCCTGGGCCCTGGAAGTCGTCCCTCGTCAGGAGCAGCAGGCACGCGAGTATTGGCATCGAGCGCACGAGCACGAGCCCGCCAATCCATACTACCTGTCCGGCATGCTCGGCTTTGAAGTCTACATGACGCGAGATCTCGGCATTGCGCCGGTGATGCGAGCCACGATCCTCGAAGCGATCAAGAGCTGCCGCGTCCATGCCGAGGATGGCATCGAGCTGCCCTATGCCTATTTCACGGCCGGCCGACTGAGTCTGCTGCTCGACCAGCCTGCCGAAGCTCTCGGTTACTATGCAAGGGGCATCCGTTACTGCCTGGCGGCCACCCACTGTTTCCCGGCCGACATTCGCGACGTGGAATCGGACTGGATCTCGCGACTGTTCATCGTGAAGAACCGACCGGCATCTTTCCAGTGGGCCCTCGATCTGTTCGAGCTGGCGAGCAGCGAGCAGTCCGCAGGGGGGAAGTCGATGACCGGCACGCTGAAGGCCATGATCGTGGCCGGAGGAGCGAAGAGCATCACGACAGAGCATCTGAAGTGGATCCGCCCGCTTGTGGAGACAGCACTGGAACCATTCGCCGGAACGGTCATCGCCGGCGGTACGACCGTGGGGGTGCCGGGATGCGTAGGCGACGTGGCAGCCGAACTGGATGTCTGCAAGAAGAAGCTCTTCCGGCTCATCGGCTATCGCCCCCACAACCTGCCCCATGACGCGCCGGAGGACACGCGCTACGAATTGAAAGAGTGTGGCCAGAGCGGCTTCACTCCGGAGCAGCTGCTGCAGTATTGGCGCGACCTGTTCGCCCAGGGCATCCTTGGTCCGGAAGTGCTCTGCCTGGGTTTCGGCGGCGGCCCGGTGGCCTGGGTGGAGTACTGCCTCGCCGTCGCCTTGGGAGCTACGGTAGTGGCCATCCCGGCCGGAAGTGGCGATGCCGCCGACACGCTGCTTGGGGATCCGCTCTGGAACGGTTTGCCCAACCTGCTTCCCCTGCTGCCCGATCCCGCGACGGTCCGGGCGCTTGTCGTGCCGCCCGATCGGCAGTTCGACACGAAGACGCTCGACTTCATGGCCACGTCTTTCCATGAGACGTACGTCGACGCCAGTGTCGGTCGGCTGCCGGAGAACATGAAACCGTGGCCGGATCTCCAAGAGACATTCCGGCAGGCCAACCGGGAGCAGGCGAGATACGCCGTCTGCATCCTGGAAGCCTGCGGCTTCGCAGTGCGGAAGGCGAAGAAGCCGGTCATCTTTGACGAGTTCAAGCCGGCGGAAATCGAGCGGATGTCCGAGATGGAGCACGGCCGGTGGAACGCCGAGCGGCTCCGCAAGGGGTGGCGACCGGGCAAGCCTCGCGACGACGCGCGGATGATCCACGACTGCCTGGTCCCCTGGAGCAAACTGGACGAAAAGATCAAGCGCTACGATCGCGAGGCGGTACGCGCCTTCCCGCGCATCCTCGCCAAGGCCGGGCTGGAGATCTACCGGCCGTCGGCCCGGCCGGCGAGCGGGTAGAAGCGCGCGAGCCGGCGCGTTTCACGTTCACGAGGTGGCGGCATGGCACAACAAGTCTTCATCAGCTACGCATCGATGGAGCGTCCCGAGGATCGGTACGTGGCCGATGCCTTGTGCGTGAAACTCGAGGGCAAACGCATCGGCTGCTGGGTCGCCCACCGCGACGTCCCTCCGGGCAGCGATTTCTTCAAGGCCATGTACCACGCTGTGAAGGCATGCGACATCTGCCTGGTCATAATCAACGGGCGTTCGACCGGGTCGCCCTACGTTCAATCAGAGGTAAAGCAGGCCCTGGATGAGCACAAGATCATCTTGCCAGTGCGGATTGAAGACGTCGATCTCGGGCCGCGGCTGACACACATGCTCAACACGCTGTCATGGCTTGACGCCTTGCCGCCCCCGGTTGAGAGGCACCTGGATAGAGTGGTGGACAAGGTTGAGAGACTGCTCCGGCCCCAACCCCCACCGAATGGACCGAAAGAGACGCTGGTTCCTGTTCCACCTCTTCCCCCACCGCCCGGCGCCCAAACGGTTGGTCGCGTCGGGCTGCTCGGCGGCACGATCGCCTTACTGCTTGTGGCGATCTATATGCATCTCCTCGGCCCCCTGTTCTCCGGAAACAGCCGGGACGCAAGCACGCGCCGCGTTATCTACGGAACGCGCTGGATCACCTATGAACCACGCGATTTCGATCCCACCAGGCCCGTCCGATTCAGCGACGCGACACTGAACCGAGAATTGAATGCCATACGCGAGGCCGGATTCAATGGGGTCATCACGTTCAGCAGCGTGGGCGACATAGCGCGGATTCCGCGTTTGGCCGAGGCGCAGGGGTTTGCGCTCATTGCCGGGGTATGGAATCCCAACGACGCCGTGGAGGTGGCAACCGCGATCTCCAACGCCCCGTTCGTCGATGCTTACTGCGTCGGGCACAACCACTTGAACACGCCGCTCTATGGGTATCCGGATCTGGTGCACGCCGTCCGGCACATCCGGTTCAGGACAGGAAAGCCCGTCACAACGACCGAATGTGTCGACCGCTATGCGTCGACACCGGAACTGCACCGACTGGTGGACTTCTTGTTTCCGGACACGCATGCCGCGATCCCCGAGTCCTCAAGCTTGAGGATCGATCCTGCAGGCGTGGAAAACGAAGCGGTGGCGATGATCCGTTCGTACCGCGAGCCATTGCTGGCCGCTCGAAAGCCTGTCCTGCTGAAGATGATCACTCACCCCGCGTGGGATTCTCCCTCCGGCCGAACCGCGCAGGCTGAGTTCTTTGAAGATCTGCTGCAGAGCCGCCGGGACGCCGTACCCGGAATTCCGCTCGACTTCGCCATTTCAGTGCATGGCGCCTTCGATGCCAAGTGGAAACGCGGCCCGCCATTCTACGAATGGGACAGAAGCACCGGCCTGCTGGATGACGATGGTCAGGCGCGGCCCGCGGCGAAGGTGATTGTGAGGCGACTCCCATGACCATTCAGACGGGCACCGGCAAGATACGAAAAAGCCCCGCCCTGGCGCTGACCGCGATTCTGGTGTGGCTTGTGCTGATCAGCCTGCTCGTGTGGCCCTGGATCGTCCGACTGGATGCAACCGACTGGATGCTCTCGGCGGCCGGCCATTTCTCCGGGCTTGTGTGGTGGCTCATGCTGCTCTGGGCATTCCATCATCTAGCATACCAGATCGCGGGATTGTTTTATCGCGAAACACCGCAGGCTACCAGGCCGGATACACCCGAGGTAGCCATCCTCTACACGACTCGCGACGACTTCAATCCCAACTGCTGCCGGTCCTGCGTCGAGCAGATTCACCCTCGATTTCGCGTTCTCATCTGCGACGATAGTGAGAACGAGAACTATCGCACCCTGATTAGCGGCTTCTGCTCCGCGCACCCCGATCGCTGTACCCTGATGCGGCGCTCGGATTGCGGAGGTTTCAAAGCCGGCAATCTTAACAACGCCCTGAAGACGGAGGTCACTGAAGAATGGGTCTTGCTGGTCGATGCTGACCAGAAGCTCCCCGCGGACTACCTGCGGACGCTGGTGAGTCTCGCTCCGAAAAACGATTCTCCGATCGGTTTTGTACAGGGAGCCCAGAAGTCGGCCATCGATAAGCAAAGCAGCCACCTTCAGCAGGCGATGGCTCCGGGCGCGCAGGGCTTCTGCCAGCGCGATCTGCCGCCGCGAACCGAGTTCGGCTTCGTGCCGATGCTCGGCCACGGCACACTGATTTCCACAGAAACCCTGCGATCATGCGGCGGCTTTCCCGAGGTTGTATCCGAGGACTTCACATTCGCCATGCTGGCCGCCGGGCGCGGCCTGCATGGCCACTATGTGCGGAACGCCGTGAGCGAAGAATCTTTTCCCCACGATTTTCCGGCCTTCGTGATTCGGCTGAGAAAGTACGCGTCGGGGACAGCGGAGCTGTTTCGCCGGGCGTTTCCCATCTTCCTGTTCGCGAACCACAATACCGCGCTGGTCGCGAAATGGGACCTCTTCTTGATGCTTGGCTGGTACCTCCTGATGCCGTTCGTGGTGATCAACGGATTCGTGGCAGCCTACGTGTGTCACCGCTACTGGACCAGCGGCATCCCCATCCTGATCCCAATGCTGCCCTACCTCTTCACCTGGCTCGTACTGAGCTCGCTGGCGATCGTGATCTCCGCCTCCGACAATGTACGTCAGGCCTTCCGGTTCTATTTCTGGTCGGGCGGGATATTCCTGTCGGCCTTGCCGCTGGCGAGCTGCGCCTTCGTCAGGCACCTTTTCAGGGACCCGGTCTTCGAACGTACGCCGAAGAATGGCCAATCCGAGGGACTCAGCCGCGTCGCGGTCCGATGCACACCGGCGCTGGGGCTGGCCGCATTGATTCTGGCAGCCGTGTGGTACTCTCCATTCAGCTTTGTCCTGGCCGGACACGGTGTCGCGTACTTGTCCTTTCCGCTTTACGCGCACTTGTGCAGGGACAGCGCCCGGGGCCGTTTCGCGCGCGCCGTGATCTATCTCCCCGGACTTCTGCTTCTCGCGGCAGTCGGCGCGGTGTGGTACTGGGCCTATTCCTGAAAGGCCGAGGTGAGCCATGTCTGCCGCCTGGAAGACCGTTCGCGTGTTCATATCCTCCACCTTCCGCGACATGCACGCGGAACGGGACTACCTGGTCAAGGTTGTCTTTCCGGCATTACGGGAGCGGCTGGAGAAGTATCGCATCCACTTCGTGGACATCGATCTGCGGTGGGGAATCACCGAACAGGAGGCCCAGCAGGACCGGGTGCTCGACCTCTGCCTGGAGCAGATCGACGACTGCCGACCGTTCTTCGTGGGCATCCTGGGCGAGCGTTACGGCTGGGTGCCCCAGTCGTTCAGCGAAGAGGCGGCCTCGAAGTACGGCTGGGTGCAGTACCAGACGGGCAAGAGCGTCACCGAGCTGGAGATCGTCTACGGCGTGCTGCGTGATCCGAAGATGCACGCCCACGGGATGTTCTTTTTCCGCGATCGGGCGTTCCTCGATCAAGTGCCCGCGGCGAAACGGCCGGATCTCGAAGTTGAAGACGAGGAGTCCCGCGCCAAGCTGGCCCGTCTCAAGCAGGCGATCCGCGATACTCGACTAGCCTTCCCGCCCTTTGAAAGCTATCCCTGCCGCTATGCTGGCCTGCGGATCAACTGGACGTTGGCCAGCCGCGAGCTGGCGAGCGAATCCGAGCGGGAGGAGTTGCGTCGGGTTGCCGAGGACGGGCTA
>JAXGPP010000020.1:0-162754 GCA_040766885.1 Thermoguttaceae bacterium
GGGGGTTAACCCCCTGGGGGGGGGGGGGGGGCCCCGCCCCCCCCCCCCGGCGCCGCATCAGTGCATCAGTTTTCCGTCAACCGTTCCTTCAGTTACGCCCGGCTTTGGAGGTTCCATGACCCCTCTGGCAGTCGAACCGAGCCGTTACCGTTTGCTTTTTCAAACCGCCCATCACGAGGAGTACCCTGGTGACCTGATTGACCCTGCCTGGCTGGAGCCGGCACGGGCGCAGATCCGCTTCGATGCTCAGCGAGCCGGGCTGATCGGCCTGGATGCCTACGAAGTTGCCGTCAGCGAAGAGCCGGTCTTCGTTGCGGCGGAGACTGCCGAGATCTCCGCCATTCGCTTTGCCGTCACCCGCGACGGCCGCACGGTCGATCGGGTGTACGATATCGATTCGCTTTTTGGGCGGGCAGCCGCGGCCGCTGCCTTGAAGCTGGGCAAGGCGATCGCCGACACCACTGGCGGCCGCGTCGGGTATCGCGTCGTCGCCGAATCTCCCCTTCCGCCGTCCGCCGGGCCAAACGCCGTGGTCACGCGCAAGTCGTTGCCGCTCGGCGAGGCCCGGCTCGAAGACTGGCTCGCCCGTGCCGAACGTGTCGGCCCCGACGGGGACGAATACCCGCTTTTCATCACCGAGCAGGCCCTCGAAACGACGCGCGAGTACCTGTTCAAGGCGGGCGCGGCCCAGTTGGAAGGGGCGGCGCTTTTGCTCGGCCACCTCTACCGCCAGCACGAGCCGCGGCCGGAGATCTTCGGCGTCATCGATGCGGTCGTCGAACTGCGGCAGGGGTCCCAGGAGCGGTTCAGTCTGAAGCCAACCGCCGCTCTGTACGCCGACCTCCAGGCGCAGATGCTCAGGCGGCGAACGCGGCTCAACCGGCCCGACGAAATCCCGCTGGCGCTGGCGCACAACCATCCCTTCCTGCCCTCGGTCGGCGACAACGGCGAAGCCAACTGCCCGAGCTGTCAGAAACGGGCAACCTGCAATCTCACTTCGTCGTTCTACAGCACAAGCGACATCGAATTGCATGCCAGTCTCTTCGCCGCCCAGCCCTACGTGGCCGGCATGGTGTGGGGCTTTTCTCCCCGCGAGGAGCTTGATGTTCGCGTCTTCGCGCTCCGCGGCTGGCGTGCCGTCGAGCGCGGCTATTACCGCTTGAAATGACCCCTTAGCCAAGAGGAGAGAATGCTATGGCCAAACCCGACAAGCAATCAGCGGCCGATCGGTTGCAGCACATGGAACAGACGCTGCAGGACACGAACCTCCCGCCCGACAAGCGGGCGCAGTTGACCGTGTTCTACGCCCACGAGCAGGGCCTCGACGCCGTCCCCGCAATCGCCAGTGTCATCCGCACCGCCGATGAGGCGCAGGCCCTGCGTGCCAAAGTCAATGAGAGCGAAGGAAGCCCGCTGGCGCTGGAGCTCTTCCTGGCCGTCGAGGTCCGCGACGGCAGAACCTATGCGGTCGTCACCCGCGTCGGCGACGATTTGCGGTTGCCGGCGCAAGCCGAGGAGGTTGAGGGGCTGGAGTTCGGCGACCCAGTGCTCGTCGACACCAAGAGCGGCCGGCTCGCCGGACGCGACGGAGAGTTGCCCTGCCCAGGAGACGTGACCAGCGTCGTTGAGTGTGTCAAAGGGGAGCGGAACATCG
The DNA here is from genome assembly GCA_040766885.1 of Thermoguttaceae bacterium. Lineage (GTDB taxonomy): Bacteria > Planctomycetota > Planctomycetia > Pirellulales > Thermoguttaceae > JAXGPP01. Next base: position 1,655 of record JAXGPP010000020.1, read on the forward strand.
TCCTGGTCAAGCACCACGAGCAAGTCGTGCAGGCCCGGGTGCCGGAATCGCTCTGCCGCGACGCACCGCTGCCGATCGGGGCCCGCGTGATCTACGACCCCGTCCGACGGTTCGTCCGCCGGCGGCTCGAAGGGGGCTCCGACGGCCTCGAGTTGCTCACGCCGCTGGAGCAACTCGATCAGGTCAGCCGCGACAAGCTGGGCGCGGCGCACCCGGTGCTCGACGAAATCCTGTTTCTCATCCAGCGCTGGGTGCTGCATCCGGACTGGATGCAGCGGATGCAGGCCCGGGCGGTGAACTCGTATCTCTTCGCCGGGTCGACCGGAACGGGCAAGAGTTTCCATCTCAAAGTGCTGGCGAAAGAGGTGAGCGATTTCATCTTCCAGCATACCGGCCAGCGGCTGAGCCGGCTGGTGATGGTCGACGCCTCGACGTTCTACAGCTCGCTGTTTGGCGAGACGGAGAACAAGATCAACTCGTTCTTCGACCGGCTGGCGACGCTCGGCAAGACGCCGCTGGTGGGCCGCGACGGCCGGCCGGTGGCCGCGCCGCTGATCGTCGTGCTCGAGGAGGCTGAAGCGCTGTTTCGCGCGCGGGGCGAAGTCGGGGGGTCGGCTCACCTATTCGATCGCCCGCTGGCCCTCATGCTCCAGCGGCTGAGTTCCGTGTCGGGTGAACTGGGCGTTCCGGCCACGTTCATCGCCACCACCAACCGGGCCGACCTCATCGATCCCGCGGCCTTGCGCCGCATCGGCATGCGCGCGGTCACGTTCGGCAGCCTTTCCGCCGGACAGGCAGCCAGCGTGCTCGACAGGAAGCTCGACGCCGGCTTGAAGTACCGCGATGCCGACCGTTTCGCCGACGTCGAGACAGCCCGCCAGGTGATGATCAACATCGTCCTGAGCTATCTCTTCGGCAACGACCCGGACCAGGGCATCGCCGAGGTCCGCATGCAGGACGGGCAGCGCCGCACGATCCGCCGCTCCGACCTGGTGACCGGCGCACAGCTCGAAGAGGCGGTCAGCCGCGCGATCGACGAATGCCTGCGGCAGAGCGATGTCGTCGATGACCTGCTGGGGATCGACGCCGAAGCGATCGTCCGCGCACTCCAGGCCCAGTATACGAGCCTGGCGAGCCTGTTCCGGCCGCACAACCTGCCGGAGCACTTGCCGCAGTGGTTCGCCGGCGAGCCGCTGCGTGTGGAGAGCGTGCGTCCGCTGCGCCCCGCGCGGCGGCCCCGGGCGCTGCTCTTCAACTGAACGCTGAGATCACCCGTCCGATTGTAACCACCCATCTTCAGGAGGCCCAGTAATGCAAGTGAGACAAAAACGCCATGTCGAGCCGACCGTGGCCGCGCTGCCCCCCAGCACCGATGGCGGCGGGGAGCCCGCCGCGCCGAACAACGCCGGGCAGAGCCAGCGGACCGTGTTCTGCCAGTGCTCGATCCATGACGGACATTTCCCAGTCTCGGGGATGTCGGTAGGGGAGGTTCGCCGCGTGCTCGCTCCGCTGTTGCATATCGAGTCGGACACGGTGGCCGTGATCAACGGCCAGATCGTCGAAGACGACGTCGTCATTGGCGACGACGTCGCGATGTTGAATTTCGTCAAGCCCAGTTCGGTGAAGGGAGGAACCTGGCGATGAGCAAGGACGAAGCGATCGTGCTTAAAGGGGAGCACGCGGTCACCAGCGGCGAGGGGTCCGGCCTCAAGGCGACCCTTCCCGCGCTGGCGGCGGCGGTTGCCGAGGCCTCAGTCCGAGGCCTCGACGAGGAGTGCATCCCTGGCAACACGCGGTGGTCCGTCCAGGCTGGCCCGCTCACTGTCTGCATCGTGGAACTGGAGCCGGCATTGCGGCGGCTGCTGTGGATCGACGAGGGGGCCGGCCGCGTGCGGCTGGGCTCGGAAGCGACCTACGGAGTCCGGTCGCTGGCGACGCCGTACGTGGTGCTGAAGGTCCCGTTTCTGCGGGGGCGAATGGTGCCGCGCGCCGAGCTCTTCTATCGCAATGCCCCGCTCCGGCACGCCAGCGACGAGTTGTACTGGCCCAACCTGCTCAACGTCAGCCCCCATGCCCACGACTGCAACGCGTGGCTCTGCACCCAGTTCGTGGGCGACGCGCCGCGCGGCGTGTACGCCGGGCTCGACGCACTGGTCACGCACCTCTGGGGCGGCGGATTCAACCGTTCCTCCGAGCTCCACGAAGGTCAGTCGGCTTTCGGTAAGGCGAAGGCCGACGGCATCGACTGCCGCGTTACCGACGTCGACCGTTGGCAGAAAGAGTCGGTCAAGAATCCCTGGTTCGTCCTCGATGTCGCCTGGAAGCCGGTCGGCGTTACCGTCCGCCAGCTTATCGAGCGGGAAATCGAGGCCCTTCAGTTGACCCCCCGCTTCGCCACGGTCCAGGAGTGGACCACCCTGCTGTTGAATTGCGCCGGCGGGTCCCGCCGCCGTCGCCTGGTTGATCTGTTTCCTTTCTGAATCGTTTCCGCCGCCCCGCCGGCCCCGGCCGGCGGGGCGGCTTTACCAAGACTCTGTTTCCGAGCCCGATTTCTGAACCGCTCCGGCCTGAGCCACCCGGCGGTTATGAAACGGCCATCGAAGGAGCCCCTCACATGCCCATCGACTTCCGTATTAAGCATCAGGGCGTTACGCTTGCTGAACTCCAACCGGGCGAAGTCCGTTATGTGCTCGCCCAAGAGGGAGCTTTCATCGAGCGCGCCACCGAATCGTACCGTTCGTCCACCAGGACCGCGGGCTCCATTCCCCTGCTCCAGTCGCACCAGGAGGGGTGCGAGCTGCGGACCGGGAAGATCCCGGCCCGCATGATCGCCGAGATGCTCGGCTTCTTTCAGGAGGCGTATCACATTTACCAGGGCGAGGCGGCGCTGGTGTTGCTCTACAGCCCACTCCAGCGCCAGTTTGCTTGGCACTGCCCTCGTCAGAGCGTTGAGGTCTACTCCTACCGCGGCTGCCTGTCGGCCGACGAGTCGGTGGAGTTCGACAACCCGTTGACGCTACCTCCCGGATTCCAGCATTTTGGGGATGCCCACTCGCACGTCGGCCATCCGCTGCCCAGCCTGGTCGATCGTCGCGACGACGGCGACGGGTTACATGTCGTGGTCGGCCATATCGCTGGCCGACCGATGTTTCACATCGACTTCGTCGTCGATGGCCAGCGGTTCAACTTTGCCCCCGAGAGCCTGCTGGAGGAGATTCCGCCACCACCCTACCCGCAACCGCCGCGGGAGTGGCTCGAACTCGTCCGTCTCATCCGCCATCGGCCGAGCTACGGCTTCGGCAAGACGGCTCCCGACGTCTTCACCGCCGCCAGCCTCGTCTTTCCTGCCGAGCAGAAACCCAGAAATGGTTCCACCATGGAGTTCAAATCATGAGTCATTCCGTTCTCAATGCAACTCCTTCTGCCGCCGAGATCATCCGCGCGCAGCTTGATCTGCGTCCGCTGACCGCGGGCAACATCGTTTTGGTCGGCCTGGGGGGAATCGGCGCTATTTTCGCGCAGCAGATGCTTGTATTTCTGGCGGGGCTCGATGAGCAGTTCCATGTTGTCATGGTAGATGGAGATGCCTATGCCCCCTCGAATCGTTATCGCGTCGCCGTGCCCGACTACGACAACAAAGCCGTAGCGCAGGCGGTGTACTTGAACGACCTGGTCGGCCGGCCGGGGCTGCACATCCGCCCGTTTTCCGCACATCTTACCGAGGCGAACAGGCACGAGGTGATTGGGGAAGGGGACTTCGTGTGCCTGGCGGTCGACAATCACGCCACACGCCGAACCGCCAGCCGTCGACTGGGGGAACTGGCCAACGGCTACCTGATTTCCGCCGGCAACGACGGTGTGGGGCCCGGCCAGCGAGGCACGTATGGCAACGTACAGGTCTACGGGCGGATCAACGGCCAGGATGCGGTGGGCTCGCCGCTGGACCGCTATCACCCGGAGATCGCCCAACCGGCCGATAAGAATCCGACCGAACTCGACTGCATGGAGCTGGCGGCTGCGGGCGCGCCGCAGGTGCTGTTTGCCAACCAGATGGCGGCCGCGTTGATGGGCGCTGCCGTGTGGCGGTTGATCGCCCCGCCCGAGGGCGAGCGGATGTACGACGAGATCTGCTTCGACGTAACCGAGGCGGTGGCCAAGCCGCGCTGGCTCAGTGGCCCGCGCAGGGCCTGTTCCTGACAAGAAGGAGACCGACAATGCTCGACAATATCGTTTTGCTTCCGGTAATGCACGACAAGTCGCCGAACCAGGCGGTGGGCATGCTCCGGCTCGCCGCCGAGGAATGCCGCGAGAAACCGGCGGAAATCGTCCTCGACGCGGAGGGGCACGCGCGATGCGTCTCGTCGAAGGGCATGTTGAATCATCAGCGTTTGGCCACGATTACCTGCCGGCCGGGCGTGGTCGAGGGAGAGTATTCGTGGTGGCTTGTGCCGCGATCGCCACAATTGCTGCTCGACGGCAGCCCGGCACTTCCGCTGGCGGTGCTGGATGGCGGCATGCTGCTCATGCACGGCGGCCAGCGCTGGTGGTTGGCCTCGGTGTGGACGCCCCGTCCACGGCCGGCGCCCGCTTCGGTCGCGAAGCGCAACTGCCCGGTCTGCGGCGGCGAGCTTGAACTGGCACCGGTGCTCCAGTGTCCCTGCGGTCGCTACTACCACCTCGAAGACCCGGACCGGCGCAACGACCCGCAGCTCTTGAACTGCTACCTCTCGGGGCCGTGCGGCTTGTGCGAGCACGAGCCCAGCCTGGAGCCGTCGCTCCTGCCCGATCCGGGTGAAGCCCTCCTCGGCGACTGGCTGCACGAGCAGGAAGTGAGCGTGCCTGGGCGCTGAGCACACGAAATTCGTACGAAGGGCGGCAGGGCTTACCGAGCCTCTGCCGCCCTTTTCGTTCAGTGAAGCCGTTGCGTTTACCTCGAGGCGCGGTCGAGCAGCGCCTTGGCTCGCGCGGCGGTGTCGCCGGTCACGCCGGCATCGAGCACCTGCTGCATCGCCTTGGCCACGGCGCGGGGATTCTGCTGGACGACCTTATCGGCAATCTGCACGGCCACCAGCCCGGCGTCCTGCTTCAATGTCGGGCTCTTGAGCTGTTCGATCGCCTGGTTGAGCGATTGGGGCGACGGCACGCGAGTGAGGACGTCGAGCACCAGCCGGCGCTCCTCGTCGCGGTTGGCGACAGCCATCGCCTGGCGAGTCATGCCGAGCCGTTCGGCAGGGGGCATGTCAAGCTGGCGCGCGATGCGAATGTAGCCGCGGAGGGCGCGGACCTGGTAGCGGCCCGATCCCTTGGCCAGGTCGAGCAACGCCGGACCTGCTTCGGCGCTCATCCATTCGCCGAGCACACGGGTGGCCGCGTCTTCAATCGCGGCGTCGCCACTCTGGGCGGCCTTCGACACAACGTCCAGGGCTTTCGGTCCGCCCAGCGTGCCGAGCACTTCGAGGATTGCCGTCTTCTTCTCGACCGACGACTCTGCCATGGTGGCGGCCAACTGCGCGCTGATCGCCTCGCGATCGGCGGCGCGAACGGCCGCGGCCCGCAAGGCCTGCTGGAGGGCTGCCGCCTCGTCGGCAGACCGGGCGTTCATCAGCCGCTCCGCCAGCACGAGCACGTCCTCCGCGGCGATCGTTTCACCGAGCGCGCGCAGCGCGGCCGTGCTAATCTCCTTGTCGGCCTCGTCGGCTGCTTTGAATAGGGCAGGCACGGCAGACGCGATCCGCCGGCGGCCGATGAGATCGATCACCACGCGGCGGGCCCTGGCGTCGCCGCCCTGGAGAGCGGCGGCAATGGCCGCGTCGACCTCGCTGCCGCGAAGGCCGGCCAGCGTCTTCTGGGCCGCCGAGGCAACCGGTTCCTCGGCCTGGGCGGCTTCGAGGAGCACCGGCACCGTCGAGGCATCGCCGATCTTCGCCAGAGCCTGGACCGCGGCGAGCCGGACCAGCGGGGACTCGCTCTTGGCGGCTTCGACCACCGCCGGGAGAGCCGACTTGTCGCGGCGATCGCCCAATACGAGCACCACGAGGTATTGCCGCAGCGGATCGAGTCCGGGAAGCTCTTTGACCAGGGCTGCGGTGACCTCCTTGGCCTCCAACTCGCGGGCCGCGCGGAGCGCCACGTCGCCAACCATCTTCGGATCATCCGACTTGAGCAGCTCGATCAGAAGCGCCACGCCTTCCGGTCCGCGGGCGAGGATTGCTCCTCGTGTGGCGGCGATGACGTAGCGCGGCGCAAGCTCTGCTTTGCGGATCGCGTCGTAAAGCGCCACCGCCGCGTCGGTTTTGTCCTGTTCCAACAGCCGCTCGGCGCAGGTGAGGGCGGCATCAGCCATCGCCGGCCGCAGGGCCTCCGGGCCGGCCAGCGCTTCGGTAAGCGCCTGGGTGGCCTGTTCGTTGGCAATCAGGGCCAGCGACATCGCCGCCGCGCCGGCCACCACCTGGTCGGTACCGGAAATGAGCTTCTTCAACGCCTCAACGGCTTCCGCATCGCGGCGGACGCCGATCGAGTTGATCACGCCCACCAGCAGGTTGCCCTGCAGCTTGCCGAGCGCGTCACGCAAGGCGGCATCGACTGAAGGATCGGGAATCGGCTCCAAGGCGAAACGCGCCATGTGGGCCATCCTCTCATCGACCAAGAGGGCCGCCAGCGCCGGCACAGCTTCCTTGGTGCCGATGGTGGCGAGGCGCTTGCAGGCGATCACTTTTTCGAACTGCGACGCATCCGACTTGAGCAGCTCGGCCAGTTCCGCCGATTCGGCCACCGGGTTTTCGCTGGGACGGGCGACGGTGCGGGCGTCCTGAACCGAGGCGGCTTCCTGGGCCGCCACAACGGCCGGCACGACGACCAGCAGCCAGGCCGCCGCGGCGGGGATCAAGATACGAAAAACTGTCATTGTGTATTCTCGCTATGTATGGGTGATTGTTTCGCCGGATCGATGCGACGGAATCGCATTCGTCCTCTCTTATATGTGCCACGGTTCGCGGAGCGCGCGGGACCGCATCCGGTTGGCCTCGTCGTCGCCGGGGAATTCTTCTTTCACCGGGTCGAAGGTCAGCTTGCGGTTGAGCTGCCAGGAGATGTAGGCCGCATGGCAGGCGATGTGTGATTGGGCGGCCACATCGGCGTTGGCGGCCGGCAGAGCCCGCGTCTTGACGCAATCAAGGAACTGGCGAAGGTGGTTGTCGGGCGCGGTGCCCGCCTCGGTAAACACCCGCATCTCGTGCCGCAGCGAAGGCGAGGTCTCCATCTTGCCGCTGTCGCCGGTCTCGACCCAGCCGGCATCGCCCTCGTAGCGGACGCTGCACGTGCCCAGGCCGAGCCAGCCGGTGTCGCGCATCACGAGCGTGACGCCGTTGGCGTACTTGGCGATCACCTGGTTGCCCTGGGGCTCGAACTCGACCGGCGTGGTGTCGTCGGCCTGGTTGGCCCACTGGCAGAGGTCGACGGTGTGCGAACCCCATTCGAGGATCCCGCCGCCGTGAAAGTCGAAATGCCCGCGCCAACGGCCTTGCACATAGAGCTTGTTGTAGGGCCGCCATGGGCAGGGGCCGAGCCACATATCCCAATCCACTTCTTCCTTGGGGGGCTCGGGTTCGGCGGGGAGCCACTCGTGGGTCACGCGCGGGTCGAGCGTGTTGGCGTGCAAAGTCTGAAGCTTGCCGAGTTTGCCGCTATGGGCCAGTTCGGCGGCCAGGAGGAAGTTGCCGATGTTGCGCCGCTGCGTGCCAGCCTGGTAGACGCGGCCGTAGCGGCGGATCGTCTCGGCCAGCGCGCGGCTCTCGGCGATGGTCATCGAGCACGGCTTTTCGCAGTAGATATCTTTGCCGTATTTCGCCGCGGTGATCGAGGCCATGGTGTGCCAGCGGTCGCCCGTGGCGATGAGCACGGCGTCGATATCCGGGCGGTCGAGCATGTCGAACATCACCCGGTATGTCTTGCAGTCGTCGTTGCCGTACCTGTTGTCGATCGTCGCCTTGACCGCGCGGCGACGGCTCTCCTGCGAATCGCAGACGGCGACGAAGTGGCAATCGGGTTGTTCGAGCAGCACGGCCAGGTCGTGGCCGCCGCGGTTGCCGATGCCGAAGCCGGCCATGACGATCTGGTTGCTCGGAGCGACCTGGCCGTCTTTGCCCAGGGCCTTTCCGGGGATGAAATGCGGTACGGCGAAGACAGCTGCCCCCGCTTGGGCCGCCGTCGTAAGGAATCGCCGCCGCGAAACGGCGCGTGCTTTTTCGGGCATGATCGGTCTCCGTGGTGGGATGAAATTCAGGAGGGTCAGGGATCTCCAAGCTAGGCCCTGGCGCGCGCCCTGTCAACGGCTGGAGGGTGGGCAGGGAGTCTGCGATCGATTGGAATCTGCGTTGAAGGCAAATATGCAGGCGAGGGACTGGGCCTCAACTCCGTTTCCGCTGCGCTCCCTGCCGGTGCAAAGCTCATGAACGTGCATTCGCTGAGGATCTCCGGTGTGTTAGAATGCGATGGAGCCGTGAACCGGCCGAGAAATGGCGATTCTTCGGGAGAACTGGCAAAGGTTGCGATCCAGTGCGACTGTTCCGAAAGCCGGTATCCGACGCCGAGTACATCGAGCAGCTTCGCAAGAAGCTTCGCGTGGAACGGTGGATGCGATTGTTTCACGCTGCTATCGGCCTGGCGATGCTTCTTCTTGGCGCGAAGCTGATTCAACTTTTCCTGCAGGTGCTGATGAACTTTGGCGGACCGGCACAACAAAATGTAGTGATCGGGGTTTTTTCTGCCGCCGCTGTGATGGGTCTGTGCGCCGGCTTGATGTTGTCGAAGGCGGCGCAGAGTTTTGCCTTCACGCTGTTCGAGTCGCGCAGCGATCGGATGCTGGTCGAGTTGTGGGACGCCTTGGCAGCGCACCTGAAGGAGTGCCGGCCGGCGGACAGCCTCGAACCTCTCGCCTCTGATGAGGCAGTGAGTCACGCGGAGGATTCGTGACGCGGGGCGTGCCGCGGGATTGCGGTTCACTCTTGGGACGTGACTGGACACGACTTGCTTCCTGGGCTGTTCTGTGATCACTATGTTAACGCGTGTGTTCGTTTCGCGGGCTCACCAATCCGGCTGGTTACCCGGCTTGCAGGCAATCGATGCGCAACAACAAACGCCGTGTTTCATTTTGTGCGTCGCGGGCCGGCGCGGTAAGTGTAAGGGAGGACGGGGTTTCGCATTGAACGGATAGATGTAACTTCATACATACTGTGAGGTACGTGTTGCACTTGACGCTGAATCCGCCCGACGATAGCGCGCAGCCCGAGCGCCGCGACGAACACGCCGTCGCATGAACGTCACGAGTTCAGGTTATTGATAGTCGGTAACAGTGGCCTTGCAGGCGACGGGCCGCATTATAGCAGACGATGGCTCGCCAAAGGGGGGTGAAATGAGCCATTAGTGAACATAGGATCATAATGCGAAACGACTTACAACTATTTTTGCAGAATTCAGAAATTGACGCGGTGGCGCGCTTCGCGCGTATGTTTGGAGAGTGGACTCACAGGGAGCGTTTGCACGCCCAGATGCGGCGCTGCTTTGCCCGCAACTGGTGCAAGCTTCGATAACTGAACGACTTAAGGATTCGTTTAGTCCGTCAACAGGAGATCCAAGAGTGACCCGGATCGTGACAAGCTCGGGTTCCGCATCATCATCCGCCCCCGTTCGCACCTTTGTCCGTTCCATTGTCGTGGCGGTATTGTTCGCGGGTTGCCATCCAACTCCACCAGCAGCCGGGCCGGCGGGTACTACGGGAGCGCAATTGGCCCAGTCCGAAGCGATTCGGATCGCCGCAGAAGCAGCGGTAAGCAGCGGCTACGTGCTGGCCGAGTACGAAGAGCCACGGGTCGAGTACGAGCACCCATGGTGGACGGTTCTCTACGAGGGCAGAGTTGCCACACCGGGGAACCATTTCCTTGTTTGGGTTGACGACGAAACGGGAGAGCCGCAGGTCATGGCGGGAGAGTGACAACATTGGCCGAGCGGTGTGAAAGTAGCGAGCGCGATCGTCACACGGACTGTCCCTCTCCCGCAAGCGGGCGAGGGGAGTTATGTTGGGTCCTGCTGTAAAGCGCCCGCCGCGCGGCGGGCAGAGTCGCCCGTAACGGAAAGATCAATAACGGGATCCAAAATGCGAAGCTTCATTCCGCTGGCATGGGCGTTGGTGCTGTTTTTCGCTTTGCCAGTGGCGGCGGGGCCGTTCGACTGGCCGGACACAGTCGATGGGTGCCGCCCGTGGGCCTACAACTGGTGGCTCGGAAGCGCGGTGGATGAGGAGAACCTGGCGAAGGAGCTTGAGCGGTACCGCGCCGGGGGGCTGGGCGGGATTCACGTCGTTCCGATCTACGGCGCGAAGGGTGCCGAGAGCCGCTACATCGACTACCTCAGCCCACGCTGGCTCCAGATGCTGGCGTTCGCCGTCAAGGAAGGAGAGCGGGTGGGGATCGGCGTCGACATGACCACCGGCACCGGCTGGTGTTTCGGCGGGCCGAATATCACGCCCGAACTGGGTGGGCGGAAACTGGTCGTGAAGCGCTTCGCGCCGGCGGCCGACGGCAAGCTGCCGGCCGACATCGACACGAAGCGCGTCACGGTGCAGGCGATCATCGCCCAGGGGCCCAACGGCGAGCGGGAAGAGATCACGGGCCGGCTTCGCAGCGACGGCACGCTCGACTGGCAGCCGCCGGGCGAGGGTTGGACGGTGGGCCTGGTTGGCCACCAATTCACTGGCACGATGGTCAAGCGGGCCGCACCCGGCGGGCAGGGGCCGATGATCGATCCGTTCTCTCCGGTAGCGATGCGGACCTATCTCGAGCGGTTCACGGCGGCGTTCGACGCACCCGGCGTCGCCCGGCCCCGGGCCATGTATCACGACTCGTTCGAATACTTCGGCGCAAACTGGTCGGCCGACCTGCCCGCGGCCTTCGCCGCGCGGCGCGGCTACCGGATCGAGGACGAGATCGCGGCGCTGGCCGGGGAGGGGGACGCCGACCGCGTGGCCCGCGTCCGCTGCGATGTGGGGGAAACGCTTTCGGACGTTGTTGTGGAGGACGTGTTTCCGCAATGGGCCGAGTGGTGCCGGCAGCGAGGCATCAAAACGCGGAACCAGGCGCACGGCGCACCGGCCAACTGGCTCGACTTCTACACGGTGGCCGACATTCCGGAGACCGAGATGTTTGGGCACGGCGGCCCCGATCCGCTCGTGTCGCGTTTCGACGAGCACCTGGCCGGGGCCGACCGCGATCCGTTGATTTCCAAGTTTGCGTCCTCGGCGGCACACGTAGCGGGCAAGCCGCTTTGCTCCTCGGAGAGCGGCACCTGGCTGGCGGAGCATTTCTGCGAGACGTTCGAGGAACTGAAGGCGGAACTGGATCTCTTGTTCCTCGCCGGCGCGAACCACGTCTTCTACCACGGTTGCGTCTATTCACCCGACGATGCCGCCTGGCCGGGGTGGTCGTTCTACGCCTCGACGCAGATGAACCCGCGGAATCCGCTCTGGTGCGAGGCGCCGGTGCTGAACCAGTACGTCGCCCGGTGCCAGTCGATGCTCCGCGACGGCCTCGCGGATAACGATGTGCTCCTCTACTGGCCGATCCACGATGCCTGGAGCCGCGGCGTGGGGAACATGTCGGTGCACAACAAGGCGGCGCTGGAGGGCCCACTGGGCGAAGCGGCGCGGTGGCTGTGGGCCCGCGGCTACGGGTTCGACTATGTCTCGGATCGGTTGCTTGCGCCGATGACCGTCGAGAACGGCCGGGTGCAGGGGCGCGATGGTGCGCGATGGCAGGCGATCGTCATTCCGCAGTGCCGGCAGATGCCGCACACGACGCTTGCGCGGCTTCTGGAAATGGCCGACGCCGGGGGGACGGTGATCTTCGAACGCGGTTTACCCCAGGATGTGCCCGGATTGGGCCGAGTGGACGAGCGCCGCGCGGCATTCAAGGCGATGATCGAACCGCTGCTGCCGGCCGCCGGTGCCGCTCCGAAGAACATCCGTGAGGTGCGACGGGGCCAGGGGCGCGTGGTGATTGGGCCGCTTGCCTGTGTGCTCCGCCAGATCGGCGTTACGCGGGAGTCGCTCGTGGATCATGCGGGGCTGCGATTCATACGACGCCGGCATGCGGAGGGCGCCAGCTATTTCATCGTGAATCATGCCGTTGAGGCATTCGATGGCCGCGTGGCGCTCGCCACACCGGCCAAGTCAGCGGTAATGCTCGATCCACTCACCGGCCGCACCGGACAAATTGAAGTGCGGCAATTCACCAAAGGCGCCGAGATCCACCTGCGGCTGGAACCGGCCGCATCGGTCTTCGTGCGGACGTACGCCGAGCGGCAAGTGGACGGGCCGCGGTGGACGTGGCAAACACCTGGCGAAATGGTGAGCGAAATCGCCGGACCGTGGAAGCTGGAGTTCGTCGCTGGCGGGCCGACGCTGCCCGAAGCGCGGCGGATGGAATCACTCCAGGCGTGGACCGAGGGGGACGACGCGGCCGCCGAGGCCTTTTCGGGTACGGCCCGTTATGAGTGCGAGTTCGACCTACCCGATGCGGCCGCCGGAAAAGCACTGCTCATTGACCTGGGCGATGTGAAGCACGTCGCCCGCGTGACGCTCAACGGCCGCGATCTGGGCGCGGCGATCATGCGGCCCTATCGGCTGGCAGTTCCGGCCGGGCTCGCAAAGGCACGCGGCAATGAAATCCAGGTTGAGGTCACGAACCTCGCCGCGAACCGAATCCGCGACCTCGACCGGCGGAAGGTCGAGTGGCGGATCTTCCACGACGCCAATGTGGTGAACATTAACTACCGCCCCTTCGATGCCTCGGCGTGGCCCGTCTTTGAATCAGGGCTGCTGGGGCCGGTGAAGGTGTGGAGAGAGACGCCGTAGGGCAAGGAAGAGGCTGTCTGCAGCGGAGGCCTTTTCGGCCCTGAGATGCGCGGCGGTTACTCGTGTATGCGCGCGATCCGTGCCAATGGGGCTCCAGGCACGGAGCAGAGCGCGAGGTGGACCGCGCGCTCTGGTTGCTTGCAAACCGCGGCTGCGGGGACGACAATGAGAGTCCCTCCTTACCAGAACCCACCTACGGGATTAATCCGATGACACACAAAATCAATCGACGCGACGCATTGAAGACTTCGGCTGCGTTCGGGGCGGCCTTGTGGCTGGGGAGAAGCGGCCGGGGAGCCGAACGGCCCAGCGAGAAGCTGAACCTGGCGCTGGTGGGCGTCGGCGGCCGGGGGGCGGACAACGTGGGCGGGCTGGCGAGCCAGAACTTCGTCGCCTTTGCCGATGTGGACGACTCGCGGGCCGGCAAGACGTTTGAGAAGCACTCGGGCGTGAAGCGGTACCGCGACTGGCGGAAGATGTACGACGAGGTCGGAAGCAAGGTCGACGCCGTGGTGATCAGCACGCCCGATCATACTCACTTCCACCCGGCCTATGCGGCGATGCAGCTTGGGCTGCACGTCTACCTCGAGAAGCCGCTGGCACACAACTTGTGGGAGACGCGGACGCTGTGCGACCTGGCCCGCGAGAAGAAGCTCGCCACGCAGCTAGGCGCGCAGCGGCACGCGATGAGCAACATGCACCGCGTGGTGGAACTGGTGAAGAGCGGGGCGATCGGCAAGGTGACCGAGGTCCATAGCTGGATCGGCGGCACCCGGGGCATGCCCGACGTGCCGACCGACGCGCCGCCCGTACCGCCGCACCTCGACTGGGACTTGTGGGTCGGTCCGGCCGAGTACCGCCCGTATCATCCGAGCATCTGCCCGTATGGCTGGCGGTTCTGGTGGGATTATGGTACGGCAGAAACGGGCAACTGGGGCTGCCACATTCTCGACATCCCCTACTGGGCGCTCGATCTGAAGTACCCGACGAAGGTCGAGGCCTCCGGTCCGCCGGTTGACCCGGAGCGGACGCCGAAGGCGATGGCGATGCATTACGAGTTTCCGGCTCGCGGCGATCAGCCGGCGGTGAAGCTCCATTGGTATCACGCCGACAAGGGACCGGAGATCCTGCGGAAGCTCAAGCTCTCGGAGAAGGGCAACAACACGCTCTTCATCGGCAGCGAGGGGATGCTGTTGTGCGGCTTCGACCGGCGGGAACTGTTGCCGAAGGAGAAGTTCGCCCAGTACAAGGCGCCGGAGCCGTTCATTCCCGACTCACCCGGCTTCTACAAGGAATGGATCGCCGCCTGCAAGGGGGGAGAGCCGGCCACCTGCAATTTCGACTACTCGGGCCCGATGGCCGAGACGGTGCTGCTGGGCAACCTGGCCTACCGCTTCGGCGGCTTCGACTGGGACGCCAAAGCGCTTAAGCCGGTGGGCAACCCGAAGGCCGAGGCAATGATCCGCGAGGCGTATCGGAAGGGATGGTCGGTGTAGGGGAGGGGAATAGTGAATGCTGAATGCTGATTGCTGATTGCTGATTGCTGATTGCTGATTGCTGATTGCTGAGAGCTCAACGCATGAACCACGTCGAACGCTTCCGGGCGGTGATGGATTTCCAGCCGGTCGATCGGTTGCCGCGCTGGGAGTGGGCCATGTGGTGGGACGAGACGATCGCCCAGTGGCGCCGGCAGGGTCTGCCGGATAGTCACCAGAGTGTATTCGAGATCGCCGAGTATTTTGGGCTCGATCCGTATCAGCAGTTCTGGTTCTCGACGACCGATCCAACGATCGAAGCGGTGCAGCATCACGTCGAAGGAATCGTCTCCAACATGGACGATTACCTGCGGCTGCGGCACCGCTTCTTTCCGGATCACAGCGCGGCGATCGAATCGATGCGGCCCTGGGCGGCGCGGCAGGCCTGCGGCGAGGCGGTGGTCTGGATCACGCTGGAGGGCTACTTCTGGTTTCCGCGGACGTTGATGGGGTTCTCGAAGATCAGCCTCGCCCTTTACGACCAGCCGGAACTGATCCACCGCATCAACCAGGACCTGACCGACTTCAACCTGAAGATCATCGACCAGGTTCGCCGAGCGTGCGTCCCCACGTTCGCGACGATCGCCGAGGACATGTCGTATAACCACGGCCCGATGATTTCGGAAAAGCACTTCGACGAGTTCATCGCCCCCTACTACCGGCAGATCGTGCCGCGTTTGCAGGAGATGAACGCGGTGACGATTGTCGACACCGACGGCGACGTGACGCGGCTGGTGCCCTGGCTGATGCGTGAAGGGATCCAGGGGGTGCTGCCGCTGGAGCGGCAGGCGGGCGTGGACGGGATGGCGCTGCGGACGCAGTACCCGGAGGTTCGCCTGGTGGGTCATTTCAACAAGATGGTGATGGACAAGGGAGAGGAAGCCATTCGCGGCGAGTTCGAGCGGCTGTTGCCCTTGATGCGCAGCGGCGGATTCATCCCTAGCGTGGACCACCAGACACCGCCCCACGTGACCATCGACCAGTACCGCGTGTATCGCCGTCTGCTCGACGAATACACGGCGGCAGCAGCCATGTAGAAGGAATTGGGCAGATGGGAAGCCCCGAAGCGCGAGTCGGAGCGGAGAGTCCTCGCTAGCGCTTCGGGTTAGTGTTTCGAGCGTCCTCGCTAGCGCTTCGGGTTAGTGTTTCGAGCGTCCTCGCTGGCGCTTCGGGTTAGGATGCGTGGGCCTGTTCGCACCGGATTTACCTATGACCACTCGACTGCTTGTTGCCGCTATTGTCTTCGCTTTGGCTGTTGTGACGCGGGCGGCTCCGCCGGAGCCCATCCGCCCGGAATTGAAATCGGCTCTGCAGCCGATGGTCGATCTGGAGCAGGGATGGAAGGATCCGCCGCAGATGGCACGGACACGGTGCTGGTGGTGGTGGCTCAACGGAAACGTGACGCCGGAAGCGATCACGCGCGACCTGGAGGAGATGAAGGCCAAGGGGCTGGGCGGTGCGAATATCATCGACGCCGGCGGGGCCGAGCAGCGGGGCAACCTGCAAGTGCCTCACGGTCCGGACTTCGGCACACCCGAGTGGCGGAAGCTGTTCGTGCACGCGCTGGCAGAGGCCGACCGGCTGGGGCTGGAATTGGGGTTCAACATTCAGAGCGGCTGGAACCTCGGCGGGCCGAGCGTGCTGCCGGAAGAATCGACCAAGCGGCTGACATGGTCGGAGGTCAACATCACGGGTGGCAAGAGTTTAGCGGTCGAGTTGCCGGCGCCGGCGGCGATCGAGGGTTTCTATCGCGACGTGGCGGTGGTTGCCTTTCCGCTGCCGGGCGATGCGGCGGTCTCATGCCAGTTGGCCGCCAGTTCGACGCAGGGTAATCAACCGCTCGAGAACATGGTCGACGGCAAGACGGAAACCTTCTGGGTTTCGGCGGGTGGCCAGTCGGGCCAGGGGCCTGCGCCGGATCGGCCGGAGTGGATTGAACTGCGATTCAGCGCGCCGGTGACCGCCGATCGGTTCGTGCTCCAGGGCCGGCCCGGTTACGGCCCGAAGCAGTGCCGGCTGGAAGCGGCCGCAGCCGATGGCGCGCTCGGCGCGCTGGCGGAGTTCACGATGGCGGCCGACGAGCGGAAGGTGATTACGTTCGACCAGACCACGACCACGAAATTGCGCCTCGTGGTCACTGCGGCGTTCGACCCGAAGTTCCCCGCTTCGCCGCGGAATGTGCAGATCGCTGAGATTGCGCTTCTGCTCGGCGAAGAGCCGCTCGACCTGGCGCCGAACTCGGCCGGCCGGATCGACAACTTTGAGCAGAAGGCGTATTACCGCTATCCCGGCAGCTTCACCGCCACCGAGGCGTGGCACTTGCTGGAGTCGCCGGCCGACGAACCCGGGCGTGCCTATCCGAAGCGGAGCGACGTGGTCGATCTGACCGCGAAGATGGATGCAAGCGGCACGCTCAAATGGGAGGCTCCGGCAGGCCACTGGAAGGTGCTGCGGGTGGGCTATACGCTCGCCGGCTCGCACGTGTCCACCCATAGCGAGAACGGCGGCGGCTGGGCGATCGACTATCTCGACGCGCGGACGTTCGACGCCTACTGGAAGCGCGTCATGGAGCCGATTCTCGAAGAGGCAAAACCTTATGTTGGCCGCTCGCTCCGCTATCTGCATACCGATAGCTGGGAACTGGGGCCGGTGAACTGGACGGCGGAAATGCCGCGGGAGTTCCGCCGGCTGCGCGGCTACGACCTTCTGCCGATGCTCCCGGCGCTAGCGGGCTATGTGGTGGAGAGCCAGGAGTACTCGACGCGGTTTCTGAACGATTTCCGCCGCACGCTGGCCGACCTGATCGCCGGGAGCAAGTACGCGACTTTCGCCGCCTACGCGCACCAGCGAGGGTTGGGCATCCACCCGGAGTCAGGCGGGCCGCACGCGGCGCCGATTGACGCGCTGGAGTGCTTGGGGCGGAACGACATACCGATGGGCGAGTTCTGGGCCCGTTCGGCGACGCACCGGGTGGAAGACTGGCAGCGGCTATTTGTGAAGCAGTCGGCCTCGGCCGCCCACATCTACGGCAAGCGGCTGGTGCTTGCCGAGGCGTTTACGACCATCGGCCCGCACTGGGAGAAGGACCCGCGCGATCTGAAGCCGGTGTTTGACCAGGTGGCCTGCGAAGGGCTGAACGTGACGATGCTGCATACCTTTGACTGCTCGCCGGCGGAGATGGGGCTGCCCGGCCAGGCGTACTTCGCTGGAACGCACGTCAATCCGCAGGTCACGTGGTGGAACCAGGCCGGCGCGTTCTTCGCTTACCTGAACCGCTGCCACTTCCTGTTGCAGCAGGGGCTGCCGGTGTCGGACGTCGTTTACTTCTACGGCGAGAACATTCCCGCTTTTGTCCGCCTGAAACGCGACGACCCGGCCGGCGTGCTGCCGGGTTACGACTATGACGTGATCAACGCCGAGGCGCTTGTGGCGCGGGCTTCGGTTCGTGATGGCCGCATCGTGCTGCCCGACAGTACGAGCTATCGGCTCTTAGTCATGCCCAAGTACGACGCGACCACGCTCAAGACGCTCGCTCACATTGCCGCGCTGGTGGAATCGGGGGCGACGCTCGTCGGCCGCAAGCCCCAAAAGCCGTTGGGCGTGGGCGTGTCGCCGGAAGACGACGCGAAGTTCCAGTCGCTTACCGCAAAGCTGTGGGGCGAGGGGAGCGCAGACGAGCCGCGCGAAAACCGCGTTGGTCAGGGACGCGTGATCTCCGGCAAGACGGCCCGCGCGGTGCTCGAGGAAGAGGGCACAGGGCCCGATTTCACGTTCACCGGCGAGAAAGAAGACTCGCTTTTGGATTACATCCACCGCACCACCGGCGAGGCGGAGATGTACTTCGTCGCCAATCGGCTGGAACGAGCGGAGAAGGCGGAGGTCTCGTTCCGCATCACCGGCCGGCAGCCGGAACTGTGGGATCCGGTGACGGGTGAGATCCACGACGCGCGGGCGTTCCGCCAGGCCGATGGCCGGACGATCGTGCCGCTTGAGTTCGATCCGGCAGGCTCGATGTTCGTCATCTTCCGCCGGGCGATCGCGGCCGACGCGGCGGGCGATGGGGCGCGGAACCATCCGGTCGTGTCGGACCTCGCGACGCTCGAAGGGTCGTGGAAGGTGCGGTTTGACCCGCGGTGGGGCGGGCCCGAGGTAGTCGAGTTCGAGCACCTGGTGAGCTGGACCGAGCGGCCGGAGGAGGGCATCCGCTTCTACTCTGGCGCGGCTGTGTACGAGAAGATGTTCGATCTGCCCGCGGCGCCAAGCGGCGAGAATGGCCGCCGGGTTCTGCTGGATCTCGGCGAGGTGAAGAACGTCGCGCAGGTTTGGGTCAACGGCAAGGAACTGGGGATCGCCTGGACGGCGCCCTTCCGAGTGGACATCACCGACGCGCTCCGCCCGGCGGGGAACCGGCTGGAAGTCAAGGTGGTGAACCTGTGGCCCAACCGGCTGATCGGCGACCAGCACCTTCCGCCGGACCAGCGCCGGACGAAGACCAACGTCACCAAGTTCACCAAGGACTCGCCGCTTCTGCCGTCGGGCCTGCTGGGGCCGGTGAAGCTTCTGGAGGCGGTGAAGTAGGAAGGCGAGAGGAAAGACGCAGAGTAGCAAAGGAAAGATGTGACAGGAAATGCGCAGGTCAGGCTCTGCCCGACAGGAAACGACAAGGCCTGGCTGCAGTGCCCGGAGGTTTGGAGCAAGGCTAGGCACGTTTCTGCCGTATGTTCAACACCAGTCGTCAGGCACAGCCTGACCGACTTGAGTTGGGTCGCGTATACTAGGGAGAGAGCGGCCGAGTCGCAGTTGTGGAAGCGTACAGGAAGACATTAAAGGACAGCAGCGATGGATTGGCACGATCGCATTAACATCGACCCGAAAGTGCTTGTCGGCAAGCCGGTCATCAAGGGGACGCGCATTGCCGTAGAGTTCGTCGTGGACCTTCTCGGGCGCGGATGGACGGCCGAACAGATACTTCAGGAATATGAACACCTCACGCCTCAGGACATTCAGGCGTGTCTGGCCTACGCAAGCGATATTCTCAGGTCGGAGCGGGTGTACCCGCTTCCAGCGTAAAGGACCCAGAGATGCGCTTTCTGGCCAACGAGAACATCACTCGCACGGTCATTGCGCAGTTGCGTCAGGGGGGCCACGACGTGCTCTCAGTCAAGCAGTCAATGCGGTCCGAGAGCGACGAGACGATCTTGGCTCGGGCTCAGGCAGAGGAGCGGATCGTGCTCACGCACGATAAGGATTTTGGTGAACTGGCTTTCCGATATCAACTGCCAGCAGGGTGTGGCGTAATCCTGCTGCGGTTGGCCGGCTCAAGCCGCGACGCAGACAACCGGCGCGCTCTGGAAGCCTTGCAGAGCCGAGACGACTGGATGGGGCATTTTTCTGTGATCACCGATGATCGCATCCGTATGCGGCCATTGCCAACCCCGCCAGGCGGGCCAGCTACGTGAGTGCTCTGTGGAGCAACGCGGCGTCGACATTGCAGCCCTAGCACCCCAAGCGAGGCATCGCTTCATGAACCAGATCGGGCAAGCAATAGCGGGCTCGGCACGAGTCGTTGCGGTTCTCGTGGCAGCGTTGGCGCTGAGTGTACCAAGAACGAAAGCGATTGCTGCGGAATCGCCTCCCGCGAGGGACGCCTGGAGCCGGATCGCGGCGGCGTTTGAACCGCCGACGGAGTACGCCAATGACTTGGGCGAGTACCGCTCGCCGCTGGTGTTCGACGATGGCCGGCCGGTCCGCACGGCGGAGGAGTGGAAGGCGCGGAGAGAGGAGATCCGCGCCTACTGGCAGCAGAAGCTCGGGGCCTTGCCCGCGGTGATCGAGCGGCCGAAGGTGGAGGTGATTGCCGAGGAGCGGCGCGAGAACTTCACCCAGAAGAAGGTCCGCCTGGAGGCCGCATCGGACCTGTCGATCGAGGGTTATTTGCTCGTGCCGGAGGGGAGCGGGCCGCACCCGGCGGTGCTCGTGGTGTACTACGAGCCCGAGACCGGCGCGGGTTTGAACGACAAGAAACTGCGGGACTTTGCCTATCAGTTAGCCCGCCGCGGGTTTGTGGCGCTGTCGATCGGCTGGCCCGAGTCGTACACCGCCAAGCAAAGCCCCGAGCGCCAGCCGTTGGTGTCGCTGGCCTACCAGGCGCTGGCGTCGCTCGACGAGGTCAATTCGGAACGGGTGGGCGTGGTCGGACATTCCTTCGGCGGCAAGTGGGCGATGTTCGCCGCCTGTCTCTACGACAAGTTCGCCTGCGCCGCCTGGTCCGATCCGGGCATCGTGTTCGACGAAACGCGCCCGAACGTCAACTACTGGGAACCATGGTACCTGGGCTGGAAGGCCGGAACGACGCGCAAGCCGGGCGTGCCCAGCGGTGCCAATCCGCGAACCGGGCTTTACAAGGAACTCGTGGAAGCGGGACGGGATCTGCACGAACTGCATGCCCTGATGGCGCCGCGGCCGTTTCTCGTTTCAGGCGGTTCCGAGGATCCGCCGGAGCGCTGGCGGGCCCTGAATCACACGGTGGCGGTGAACCGGCTGTTGGGCTACGAGCATCGTGTGGCGATGACCAACCGCCCGGCACACTCGCCCACCGAAGAGTCGAACGAGCAACTGTACGCTTTCTTCGAGCACATTCTGAGAGCCGAGGAGAGGATTCCGGTCGTGTATTCGACTGATCTCTTGCACCCGCACGACGATCCGGACGATCACTACGATCTGGCGTGCCTGTTCGCGCTGCCCGAGTTCGACCGGCGCGGGATCATCCTCGACCTGGGCGAACGGCAGGCGCAGCGGACCGGGCTTCCGGCGGTGCGGCAGATGGAACACATCACGGGCCGGCAAGTGCCGACCGCCTTTGGATTGAACCGCCCGCTGCGCACCCGCGACGATCAAGCTCGCGATGAACCGAAGGAATTCCAGGCCGGCATCGCGATGCTGATCGCCGTGCTCCGCGAATCGCGCGAGCCGGTGACGGTCTTCACTACGGGCAGTTGCCGCGACGTGGCGGCGGCTTTCAACCGGGAGCCGGAGCTAATGCGTGCCAAGGTGAAGGCGATTTACTTTAATGTGGGGCGTGGTCTGAACGCGCCGCAGGACGAGTGGAACGTGAAGCTCGACCCGGAGGCCTATTTGCGCGTGTTCGAGTCCGGGTTGCCGCTCTACTGGTGCCCTTGCTTTGGCGAAGACGGTTACGGGACGCACTACGAGGCCGACCAGTCACTCGTGGTCGGCGCCTGCGCCACGCCGGTGCGGAACTTCTTCGTATATTGCCTGACGAAATCGATGGCCGATCCGATCGAGTTCCTCGCCGGCACAAGCGACGTGCCGCAGGGGCCGCGGTCGATGTGGTGCACCGGCCCAATGATACATGCCGCCGGCCGCCGCATCTATCGCCAGTCGCCCGGCGAGTACGTCGCGCTGCGGCCGGACGAAGCCGCCCGGCAGGGCCTGACGGGCGCGGAGGTCGAGGTGTTCCGCTTCGCGCCGATTCGTGCCGGCGTGGAACGCACTACGGATCCGGCCAGGCTCACCGTGGACGTCGAGTCCGCCGAGCCGAACGGGTTCGTGTTCCGGGCAACAAGCCCAGACTACCCGGCGGTCATGGCTTCGTGTCTGAAGAACCTGCTGGCAGGCCTGGGACGGTGAGGTCCGGCGGCGCGTGGCGCAACCGCGCCAGTGGTGGGAAGGAATGACCAAGCACCAATGACCAATACGCTGGGGGGTTAGGTGCGGGGCAGGCGGATTGGCATTTCGCGGACGCGCTGGCCGGTGGCGTGGAACACGGCGTTGGCGATCGCCGGGGCGATAGCGATGATGGGTGTTTCACCGCCGCCGACGGCCGGCTGCTCAGGGCGATTCAGGATGTGGATGTCGAGTTCGGGAACATCGCTGAATCGCGGCATTCCGTAGCGGGCGAAGCTTGCGGTGCGGTTGCGGCCCGCCTGGAATCGCACCGCCTCGAATAGCGCCGGCCCCAGGCCCATGATGATCGAGCCTTGCACCTGGGCCACGAGGTTCTTGGGGTTGAGCACCGCGCCGCACTCGAAGGCCTGGCAGACGCGGCGCACGGCGATCTCGCCGGCAGAGCGGTCGATGGCGATTTCGACGCAGGCCGCGACGACCGAGTTCTTCTCGGTGCCGCAGGCCAGTCCCACGCCGACGTCGGGTTGCTTCTCGTTGACCCGCTCGCGCCAGTTGAACTTCGCCGCGGCTTCTTCGAGCACCGCCCGCAGGCGCGGCTCTTCGAGGTGGGCCAGGCGGAAGTCGAGCGGATCGACGCCGGCCAATGCAGCCAACTCGTCCATGAAACACTCACGGGCGAAGTTGTTGGCGGTCGCCGCCAGCGCACGGTACGAACCCTGGCGCAAGGGGGCGTCGGAAGAGACATATCGGCAGCGGTTCGCACCGGCACGGTAGGGCGTATTGAC
Organism: Thermoguttaceae bacterium; assembly: GCA_040766885.1. GTDB lineage: Bacteria > Planctomycetota > Planctomycetia > Pirellulales > Thermoguttaceae > JAXGPP01. The sequence goes on from JAXGPP010000020.1 coordinate 24,526, forward strand.
CGCTGCGCCGCCGGAATTGATGTTGATGAAGTGCCACGAAGTGAGCTTGCCCGCTTCATCCAGACTGGCCTCAATGTCGATCACCGCCGCGGGGCGGAAGTAGGCCCAGGTGAGTTCCTCTTCTCGTGTCCAGTGCACGGCCACCGGGCGGCCGGCTTCGCGGGCCAGTCGTGCGGCTTCCACCGCTGCCTCGCCGGTATGCTTGCCGCCGAAGCCGCAGCCGAAATCGGGCACGACGACGCGCACGGCATCGTTGGCCAGCGCGAAATTCCGCGCCAGTTCCGAGTGGTAGCCGAACGGGTTCTGGGTGCCGGCCCAGACGGTCAGCTTGCCGTCGTCCCACTCCGCCAAGGCGGCCCGCGGTTCCATCGGCGTGTGCTGCACGTAAGCCACGTGATAGGTCTGTTTGAGTCGCTTGCTGGCCGCGGCCAGTTCACCTGCAAAGGGGTTCTCGGGCACGCCGCCCTGGGCGCGTGCCCGGAGGTAGTCATATACCTCGTCGCTCGACGGATGCTCGCTATTCTCCCACTGGGCCGTTTGGGCGATCGCGTCGAGGGCCTGCCGGGCGCGGAATGCCGTGGGCGCGGCGACGCCGACGAAATCGCCGTCGCGGAGGGCGACCACGTGTTCCATCGCCCGGGCCGGTTCCAGATCGATCGAGACCAGCTTTGCGCCGTAGCGCGGCGGGCGGAGGACCTTGCCGATGAGCATGCCGGGACGCTTCAAATCGGAAGGGAACCGGTGTTCGCCGGTAACCAGATCGCGGCGGTTGGGGCGCGGCACCGACGTGCCGAGCACTTTCCAAGTGCCCGGCCGAGTCACTTCCACTTCGTCGGGGATCGCCTGCTGGAGGGCTTTGCCTGCTTCTTTCGACCGCGCCAGTTCGGCATAGGTCACGGCGCGCCCGGTTGCAGGGTGAGTGATCTTGCCGTCGGCCATTTCAACGGCGTCGGGAGCGACATCCCACTGGCGGCACGCGACCTGGACCAGGAACTCGCGGGCCGCGGCCGCACCCTCGCGCACTGCGGGAACCGTGGAGGGGGTCGTCCGGCTTCCCGCGGTGATGCCGTCGTCGGGCACGACACTCGTGTCGGCCATCAGCATCCGGATGCGATCCGTGCCGACGCGCAGTTCTTCGGCCGCCGCCTGGCTCAACTCCGCACGCGCCCCCTGGCCCATCTCTACCTTGCCGGTGAGGACCGTGAACACGCCGTCCTCGCCGAGGTGGATCCTCGCGGCAACGTTGCGCGATCCGCCCCGTCGGCCGCCACGCCCCTGCGTCAGCGCGAACCGGGCATGAATCGTGAATAGGATCCCGGCTCCGAGCACGCCGAGAAACTCGCGGCGGCCGACCGAAAAGCCATAGCTCACCCGTTCGACTGTTTCGTCGTACATCGGCTCGGCCAGATTCACGCGATCTTCAGTGTTCATGGCTCATTCCTCGCTGGCAGCGGCAACGGCCCGATTGACGGCTTGCGAGATCCGCGGATAGCCGCAGCAGCGGCAGAGGTGGCCTTCCATCGCCGTCTGGATCTCGGCTTCGGATGGCTGCCGGTTTTCGTTGAGCAGTCCGACGACGCCCATGATCATACCGGGCGTGCAATAGCCGCACTGGAGCGCATCTTCGGCGAGAAACGCCTCCTGCACCGGGTGGAGCTTGTCGTCCCGGTTAAGGCCCTCGATCGTGGTCACGCTCTTGCCGGCAACGTCGCCGACCGGAACCAGGCAGGCGTGTTCCGCCCGGCCGTCGATGAGCACCGTGCACGCGCCGCAGCGGCCCTCGCCGCAGCCGTACTTGGTTCCTGTCAGGTCGAGGTCTTCGCGAAGAACGTCCAACAGCGGCCGCGCCGGATCGGTGGCGACCGATCGCGGCTGTTCGTTGACGCTGAAAGCGATTTGTTGTTCCATTGCCATGCCTTCGTCGGATTCTGTCTCACCGGGCCCACTGGCGCCATCGTGTCATGCTAGCCGCGCGAAGCGGCCGCGGCAATCGACCGGCTGCAATGGTCAGTTGTTTACCCGGCTGATTGACTTTGCCCCGCTGCGGGAGCTACCATCCGAGTCATGGGGGAACTGTTGAAAGGGCGTCGTGCCGTATTGTGAAGCCGGCCCGCGGTCGCCGCGGGCATCGAATGAAGAGGGAATTGATCATGCACGCGAGAACTGGTTGCTGGCCCAAGACCCTCTTACGGGGCCTTTGCATGGTCCTGGCGATGATGGGGATAGCGCGATCCTGGGCTGCCGAATCGCGGCCCAACATTCTGCTGGCGATCGCCGATGACCAGTCGTGGGCGCATACCTCGGCGCAGGGGTGCAAGGCGGTCCGGACGCCGGCCTTTGACCGCGTGGCGGCACTGGGCGTGCGTTTCGATCAGTGCATGGCGGCTTCACCGGGTTGCAGCCCGAGCCGCGCTGCATTATTGACCGGCTTGCATCACTGGCAGGTCAAAGAGGCCGGCACCCATGCCAGTTCATTCCCGACGCAATACGTGACCTATCCCGACCTGCTGGAGCAAGCTGGTTACTTCGTCGGTTACACGGGCAAGGGCTGGGGACCGGGCAATTGGAGGGTGAGCGGGCGCGAGCGCAATCCAGCCGGTCCGGCGTTTGACAAGCGCAAGCTCAAGCCGCCGCACAAAGGGATGAGCGCGAACGACTACGCGTCCAATTTCGCCGATTTTCTGGCGGCGCGTCCTGCGGACCGGCCATTTTGCTTCTGGTACGGCGGCCAGGAGCCACACCGCGCTTATGAAGAAGGCGCCGGCGTGAAGGCGGGCAAGCGCCTCGAGGACGCCGAGTTGCCCCCCTTCCTGCCCGACGCGCCGGAAGTCCGCTCCGATGTCCTGGACTACTGCCTGGAGATCGAGTGGTTCGACAGCCACCTGGCGAGGATGCTCAAGCAACTCGAGGAGGCTGGCCAACTCGAGAATACGCTCGTCATCGTTACGGCCGACAACGGGATGCCGTTCCCCCGCGCCAAGGCTAACATGTACGAGTACGGCATCCACGTGCCGCTGGCAATCGCGTGGGCGTCGCGATTTCCCGGCGGCCGGGTGATCGACGACCCGGTGGGGTTTGTCGACCTCACCGCAACGATCCTCGAAGCCGCCAAGGTGACACATCCGGCCGCGAAGTCGGACTCGCTGGCTCCGGTCGGCCGAAGCCTGTTCGATCTGCTCCTGCCGTCCGCCGGATCGACGGCCGTGACGGAGCGCATGGCCTTCAGCGGCCGAGAGCGGCATTCGTCATCGCGCCACAACAACCTGGGCTACCCGACACGTGCGCTACGGACGTCGCGGTTCCTCTACATCCGCAACTTCGCCCCCGATCGCTGGCCGGCGGGCGATCCGCAGAAATACGACGCCGAAGGGCAGTTGGGCCCGATGCATGGGGCATATCACGACATCGATAGTGGGCCGACGCTCGACTACCTGGTCGAGCACCACGGCGACCCGGAACTGGGCCGCTACCTGCATTGGGCCGTCGACAAGCGGCCGGCCGAGGAGTTGTACGACGCGAAGGCCGATCCGGGGTGTCTCGAGAACCTGGCCGGCGATGCGGCGTACGCCGATACGCTCGAAAGCTTGCGGGGAACGCTTGAGAATGTCCTCCGTGCGACGGGCGATCCTCGCATGGGCGACAACCCGGAGATCTGGGAAACCTATCCGCGCTACTCGCCGATTCGCGAGTTTCCGCCCGCCGACGCGCCGTCGCAGTAGCGGCAAGCTGGCGCAGCAATCCGACAGGCGGAGACCGTTGGCGGCTATCGTCCGATTACAAACGAACGTTGGTCGCGCGCGCTCTTTACGCTGATTACAGCCAGCGGTGGCACTCCCCAGGCGGAGAGCGGCGCGTCGAGTTCCTGCGCGAGTGCGCTCAGTGGCAATCGATCATGGGTGTAGAAAGGGATTGCCATCAGGGTTCCGCCGCAATGGCAGGATCCGAAATGGCGATCAGCCTGAGGGAGCCATTGAAGCGTCTGCTGGTTTGCGTGGCACCGCTGGCAGCGACCTTGAGTTGCCACGCGGGCTGAGAAAGTCAGCTCGGCTTCGTCCGAGCCAGCGCCGCCGGTTTTCGCCAGAAGATCGGCCAAACGCGTCTTGCCGGGTCCGGTCGGGAGTCGTTCAAGATTCGGCCAGTGGCAGTCGTGGTCCCAGCGGCAGGCGGGGTTGGCCTTAAGATCGAGCATTGCGGACGTGCCGCCGAGGAGCATCTGTTGCCATTGGCGGCCGAACCAGCGTTGGGCCCAATGATGGGGCGAGCAGATGATTTGGGCGGCGGCCAGGGCCGCGGCGCTGGCTGCCAGCGAACAGAGCGCCCGCGGGCTGCCGGTGGGCTGTTCCGGACCGCCGTCGCAACTGAGCGGATGGTGCTGATCGCGGTACTGCTCCTCCGTCATCTGGCATTCCAAGCACAACGGCACCACATCAGCGCGGAGATCGTAAGCCCGGATGGAGACCATGAGGTACTCCGGGGCGACGTTCACTTTGAGGAGCCGCGACCGCATCATCGCCGCCAACCGTCCGGCGGCAATGTCGGCGCGGCGGTTGTCGACCGACACCAGCACAAGGCTCTCCGGTTCGATGATGCCCGGCGGCACGCTGGCGATATCCTCAACCATCGCTTGCGCATCGACACCCAGTCGCACCAGCCGATCGGCGAGCACTTCGGCCTTGAATCGGCCCACTTCGCCGGGTTCGCACTGCGACGCGCGGCTCTGAGGTTTGTAGCGCTTGGGATCGGCGATGACGCACCGCCTCATTCCGAGAAAGGCGAGGTGCTCGGCCAGCGGCCGGCCGACGGCGCCGGCGCCCACGAACACGGGCGTCGACTGCCCCATCCGTTCCCACTCCATATGCGGCAGGGCGGGCAGGCAGCTTGCCAGCGCCGCCGCATCGAGCGTTTCGGGCATGCCATCGGCGCCGCTACCGGCTTGCTCGGGCCCTGTTGCCATCGCCGGCTCCTCTCGAGACTCGGGGGCCAATCGGCACGCAGGCGGAAGCGTGCCGATTGGTCAAGCCAAGATGCACGCGAACGTTATTGCCGACTTTCGGGCAGCGCGGCTTTCCAGCCGGCGGCCAGCAAGGCGGCCATTTCCTGCCGCGCGGCCGCGTACTGCGGATCGTCGACGACGTTCACCGTTTCCCAAGGGTCTTTCTCAAGATCGTACATCGCCTCGGCGATCGGGCCTTTCTTGAACTTCAGGTAGCTGAACTTCTTTGTCCGCACCACCTCGCCGAACTCGCCGTCGTCCTCAACAAGAAACATCGCCTTTTTCCAGGGACGGCTGGCATCGACCAGTAGCGGCGCGAAGCTGATTCCCTCCAGGTTCTCGGGCACATCCATTCTCACAAGCTCGCCCAGAGTCGGAACGAGATCGACGAACTCGACGATCTCGCGGCAAACCTGGCCGTTGGCCGGCGCGCCGGGCACGCGGACCACCAGCGGCGCCCGGCGGGTCTGTTCGAGCATGGAATACTTCGACCAGAAGCCGTGGTCGCCCAGGTGGAAACCGTGATCGCCCAGGAAGATGACTATTGTGTTATCGGCCAGGCCCTCGCTCTCCAATGTGTCGAGAATCATGCCGATATTCTCATCGACGAACGTCAGGCAGGCATAATAGGCGGCGATGCACTCCTTGGCCTGCTGGGGCGTGGGCTGCTGCTGGGTGAAGATGTCGGGATTGCCTCCGACGGCCCGCTTCGGATAGGGAAAGTTCACGAGCTCCGCGGGTTGGGCCGGAGGCGTGGGGATCGACGCCGGATCGTACATATCGACGTAATTCTTCGGCGCCACCAGCGGCGTATGGGGACGCGATTGCGAGACGGCCAGGAAGAACTGCCGGTCGGCGGTGGCGAACTCTTTGAGCAGCGCTGCGGCGGTGGCGGCCATGCGGTAATCGCCCTCCTGCTCGCGCATCTTTCCGGAATCGCCATAGCGGTCGGAGTTGCTCCGTTTCCAGTCGCGGTAGGCCTTGCTCTTCTGGTCGCGCGGCGCAGGACCGGGACCGCTGCCGCGTCCGGCCGGAGGAAACTTGAGCACTGGGTCAGGGCCCTTCCAGCCGGCCGGCTTGGCGTGCATCTCCAGTCGATCGAACACGGCAAACCGTTTCTCGGCGTACTCCAGCTTGTGGAACAGCTTGCCGACGTCGGCCAGGTAAAGGCCGCGGGCCTTGAGCATCTCCGGCAGCGTGATCACGCCCGGCGGCAGGTGCTCGTCCATGACGTGGCCATTGGAGGTGACGCGGGTGGTGAGCGGCCGCAACCCGGTGAGAAACGAGGTCCGCGACGGGTTGCAGCAGACGGCCTGCACATAGGCAGCGTCGAATCGCACGGCGGTGCGGCAGAAACGGTCGAGATTCGGCGTCTTGCAGATCGGATTGCCGTAGCAGCCCAGGGCCGCCGCGTTGCAGTCCTCGATGTCAATGAGCAGGATGTTCATCTTCGAAGTGTCGGGAAGCCCGGCAGCCGAATCCTGCGGAGCAGCCGCCAACAGCGCCAGAACGGCCAACGACAGATGCATGAGTGTTCTCCCGGAGGTTGATTTGATTGTGGAGCACCGCGATCTCCTCGGGTCGGGGAGGCCGGGCCTTGGTTTGGCCTCGCCCGACGCTTCAAGCTGAAGATCAACAGTGCGGTCCACGCCACCAGCAGTCTAACGGCGGCCGGGCTGGGGCTCAATCGCCGGCTCGCCGGCGTGGGCGAAAGACCGCTCGGGCGTCTTGACCGGCCGATCGGCGGGTGCCATCCTGAGACCAATCACGCCCCGCTACTCATGCCAAGAGCCCCACGCCATGAAAATTCGCTCTCTCCCGCTGATTCTGGTTCCGCTGCTGCTGGCCGGCGTTGCGCTGCCGGCCGAGCCTGCCGGTAAGCAGAGTGCCCCAGTGCGGATTCTGATTGCCTACCATTCGCTCCGCGGCCATACCGAGCAGATGGCCCGAGCAGTCGCCGAGGGGGCCCGGCAAGTGCCTGGGGTCGAGGTCACAATGAAGCCGGTTGAGCTGGTGACGAAGCAAGAACTCGAAGCCGCGCACGGCATCATCCTCGGCTGCCCGACGTACTACGGGAACATCTCGGGGGCGATGAAGATCGTCATTGACGACTGGTCGTGGAAGATGGAAGTCGACTTCACCGACAAGGTTGGCGGGGCTTTCGCCACCGGCGGAGGACAGACTGGCGGCAAGGAGCACACGGTGATCTCGCTATTGCTGTTCATGATCAACAATCGCATGATCGTGGCCGGCCCCTTGTACTCGGACGAAGAGGGTGAAGACATCTGGGGCGAAGTGGGCTCTACGGCCATGACCGGCCCGATCGATCCGGGCATCAACGAGGCCGAGATCGACGGCGCGCGCCGCCTCGGCCGGCGTGTGGCCGAAGTGGCCGGAAAGCTCCATTGAGCGACGTCTACTTCCTGGTCTTGAGCATCTTCCGCAACAGCCACATTTCGCCCGAGTGGCAGGCTTCATCGTGCAGAGCGTGTAGCATGGCGTAGCGAATGGTGTGATGTGGGTTGCCGGGCACCGGGCTCGCCAGCCGCTCCTCGGTCAGGTCGCCAATCAGGTGCCTGACCCGCGCATGCTGGCGTTTCAGTTCTTCCGCCACCCGGCTGATCGGCGGCCATTCGTTGGCCGGAACGCCGGCGGGATGGCTTTCCCAGCCGAACAACTCCATCCAACGATGGGGGATGTGGGGAAGCTCGCCCACCGCATGCATTGCCAGCCACTCCAGCAGCACGTAGGCATGGCCCCCGTGCCAGAGAAGGTGATTGGACAATCCAGGTGGCGTCCAGCGAGCGTCCTGGTCGCTGACGTCCTGCAGCAACCGGAGCGTCTTCCCCCGCACCTCGTCCAAGAGCAACAGCAACGATCGGTCAGACATGACATCTCCTCCCGCGGGAAGCAATTCGGTGTCGGGACCGACTCCGCAGTCATTGTACCGCCGCGCCCGATGAGGCGACATTCCCTCCGCCGACCCAGACAGGTCGAGGCACGTCCTTGTCGACGCACCACCAATCCCGTACGATCCTCGGCGGGATCGAGCCGACTTTGCCAGTGTGATCGCAACATGAATCCGGGCTGCCTGTTTGACGAGATACGTTCGGCCTCACGCCGGGTGATGCGCGAGGCGCGGTACTTGGCCATTGTGACGGATAGGGTGCGGGACTACGCGCTCTCGCTCCCCCTGGAGCAGGCCGGTTCGCCGCAGCTTGACAAATCGAGCCATTTCCTCAATCAGGGCGAAGCGACGCTGGCGTACATCATCACGCTCGATGCAATCAACTTCGGATCGGGGTACTTTCCGCGTCTCGAAAAGCGGCCGGGAATGTCGGGCTATTTCACCGTGGCGGCGTCGCTCAATGACCATTTTCGCGCGAGTGGTCCGCTGTCGCCCGAGGCACTGGCCGGATTGACGACGCGCGATTGCGTGGAGATCTTCGGCCAGAGCGAAAGCAATCAGCCGATCGTCGAGTTGATGTCGCTCTTCGCCCGGTCGCTCAATGACCTTGGCCAGTATCTTCTCGCCGAATTCGGCGGCCGGTTCGCCGCGCTGGTCGCCGCCGCCGATCACTCCGCGGAGCGGTTGGTGCGGTTGTTGGCGCGAATGCCTCTGTTCAACGACGTGCAACAGTATGGCGAGCTCACGGTTCCGTTCTTCAAGCGGGCCCAGCTCACGGCGGCCGACTTGTCGCTGGCGATGGGCGGCGAAGGGCTGGGGCGGTTCGATGACCTCGACCGAATGACCATCTTTGCCGACAATCTTGTGCCGCATGTGCTCCGCATCGACGGGCTTTTGCGCTACGACGATCTGCTGGCCGAGCGGATCGACCGCGAGGAACTGATTCCGCGCGACTCGCCGGAGGAAATCGAGATCCGCGCCGCGGCGGTCGAAGCAGTGGAATGTCTGGCCGAAGCGATCCGCGAGACGGGAAGGCCGATCACCTCGGGGGGACTGGATTACCTGCTCTGGAACCGAGGCCAGCAACCATATTACAAGCAAATCAAGCCGCGCCATCGCACGCGGACAACAAACTACTGACCCAGGCAAGCGAATGTCGCATCCGCCCACCCCGGCGCTCACGCTCGACCGGATCGCGCTGGTCGTGCTGGCGGCCGGCGCCTCGACGCGAATGGGAACCCCGAAAGCTCTCGTGACGTTCGAGGGGCAGGCTCTGCTGGAGCACCTGCTCTCGCCGCACTTGCTCGACAGGCTCGCCGACGCCGTCGTGGTCCTCGGGCACCACTGCGATCGCGTCCGGCCCGTTGCCGAGCGGATCGGTTGTCGCTGTGTGCTGAACCCTGATCCCGATCGCGGCCGAATGACGAGCATCGGGGCGGGCCTCGCCGCGATTCCACCGCACATCGATGCGGTGTTCCTCCAGGGCGTGGACTGTCCGCTGGTCCGGCTGGCGACCTATGAGCAACTGGCAGCGCAGCTTGGCGGTGCCGACGTGGCGATCCCTCGCTATGACGGCCGCGACGGGCACCCGCCGCTCTTTTCCACTCGCCTAGTGCCGCGGATCGTCAATGCCCGGGCCGACGAGTCTCTGCGGAACATCCTTTACTCCAACGACGTCCGCCGCGTTGCCGTCGATGTTGATGATCCGGGTGTGCTGCTCAATATCGACCGGCCCGAAGACCTGGACCAATTGGCCATGGTATGGCGGCGCCGCGACTGCGAGTAGAATCTGGAGTGCCTGGGAAACAGGGAACGGCCTACGAGCGACGTACCGAGCGATGGAGTGGCTATGAAATCCTTTCTGCTGATTAGCATGTTCCTGGCGGCCGTTCTTGGTGCGGCCCCTGGCACTCCCGCGGCGACCTTATACGTTGCGCCGAACGGCAACGACGCCTGGTCGGGCCGGCTGGCGGAACCGAATGCAGCCCGGAGCGACGGCCCGCTCGCCTCGCTCGTTGGGGCCCGCGACGCGGTCCGCCGGCTCAAGGTCCAGGGGTTGCTCGCCGAAGCGGTACGGATCGTCGTGGCCGACGGCACGTACGAGCTTGCCGAGCCCTTGGTGCTTACCCCGGACGACAGCGGAACCCCAACGTGCCCGATCAGCTACGAGGCGGCCCCCGGCGCAAAGCCATGTTTCTCCGGCGGGCGGCCGATCACTGGGTTTAAGAAAGGAGAAGATGGCGTTTGGACGGCCCACCTGCCTGAAGTCGCCGCAGGCAACTGGTACTTCGAACAGCTTTGGGTGAACGGTCGGCGGGCGGTCCGGGCGCGGAGTCCGAACAAGTTCTATCATTATGTCCTGGCCAAGGTGAACCAGGCAGTCGACCCGGCAACCGGTCAGCCGGCCGATCTCACGAACCGCGCCTTCCGCGGCCGGCCTGAAGACGTTGCGCCGCTGACGACGGTGCCCGCGGCGCGACTCGGCGACGTCACGCTTGTCACCTATCATTCCTGGGAAGCATCGCGGTCGCGGATCGCGGGCGTCGACCCGGCAACCGGCACCGTGGTGGTCACGGCGCCAGTGCCCTGGGGGTTTGCCTATTGGGGGCCCAATTGCCGCTATCACCTGGAGAACTTCCGCGCTGCGCTCGACGAGCCGGGCGAGTGGTTTCTTGACCGCGACGGCACCCTCTCCTATCTCCCGCGGCCGGACGATGACATGGCCTCTGCCACCGTGATCGCCCCGGTGGTCGAGCAGTTCATCCGGATCGCCGGCGAAGCCGAGGCGGGCCGTTTTGTCGAGTACCTGACGCTGAGAGGCCTGTGCTTCCAGTACGGCCAGTACGGGCTGCCTTCGCAGGGTCATGCCGACGGCCAGGCCGAAGTCACCATTCCTGCAATGATTGCCGCCGACGGCGCTCGTCACGTCGCCATCGAGGACTGCGAGGTGAAGCACATCGGCACACACGCGGTATGGTTCCGCCGCGGCTGCCGCGATTGCCGGGTTCAACGCTGCTGGCTGGAAGATCTCGGGGGCGGGGGCGTGTTGATCGGCGATACACGGCCTGGAGATGCCGCCAAGCCCGACACGCAGACGAGCCACATTGTTTGCGACAATAACATCATCCACAGCGCCGCCCGGATCCATCACGGCGCAATCGGGGTGTGGGTCGGCCACAGCGGCAACAACCGGGTGACGCACAATGATATCAGCGACCTGTTCTACACCGGCATCTCCGTCGGCTGGAGCTGGGGCTACGCACCCACCGTCTCGCAGAACAACACGATCGACTTCAATCACATCCATCACCTGGGCTGGGGTGTATTGAGCGACATGGGGGGCGTGTACACGCTGGGCCTCGCCCACGGCACCACGGTGAGCAACAACGTGATCCACGACGTGTACTCGTACGACCGCTACGGCCGTGGCGGCTGGGGCCTGTACAACGATGAGGGGAGCAGCGGGATCGTGCTCGAAAACAATCTCGTCTACCGGGTGAAGACCGGCACCTATCACCAGCACTACGGCCGGGAGAACGTGGTTCGCAACAACATTCTCGCATTCAGCATGGACGGGCAGATCCAACGCTCGCGCGTCGAAGAGCACCTCTCGTTCACCTTCACCAATAACATCGTCCTCTGGGACCAGGGGCCGCTGGCCGCGGCCGGAAGCATCAACGACGACAAGGTGAGGTTCGCCGGCAACCTCTACTGGGATGCTTCGGGCAAGCCGGTCGACTTCCACGGGCTGACCCTCGCCCAGCGGCAGGAAAAGGGCTGGGACGAAGGGTCGCTCATCGCCGATCCGCGGTTCGTCGATCCGGCTGGCGGCGATTTCCGCCTCCAGCCCGGTTCGCCCGCCGAGAAGATCGGTTTCAAACCGTTCGACTATTACAGGGCGGGTCTCTACGGCGACAGCGCCTGGGCCTCGATTCCCAAGGCTTTCAACTATCCGGAGGTCGAGTTCGCCCCCGAACCGCCGCCACCCCCGCCAGTCGAGATCAGCGACGAGTTTGAGCTGACACCCGTCGGCTCGCCTCCCGCCGATGCCGAAGCGAACGTAGAGAACAAAGGGGATTCGATCCGCGTCAGCCAGGAGACGGCTGCCGCCGGCCAGCGGAGCGTCAAGCTCGAGGACGCTCCCGGTTTGAGCGCCGCCTTTAACCCTCATCTCGTGTATAAGCTCAACCACAACGCCGGCCGCACGCGGGCGAGCTTCGACCTGCGGCTTGAACTCGGCGCGCACCTGTTCTACGAGTGGCGAAGCTGGGATGTCCAGCCCTACCGCATCGGGCCCTCGTTCTGGATCCAGGACGGCAAACTGACCGTCGCCGGCCGCGAACTGATGACACTGCCCACGGGCGAGTGGATTCACTTCGAGGTTGCCGCGGCGGTGGGCGACAACGCCGACGGCAAGTGGGATCTTACGGTTGGGCTGCCGGGTAAGGCGTCGCAGCAGTTCCCCGGCCTGGCGACACCTAGCCCCGATTTCAAGAACCTCACCTGGACCGGCTGGTGCAGCATGGCCACGGAGAAAACCGCCTTCTATCTCGACAACATCCGGGCGAAGAACGAACCGTGACTGCGGCTCAACCCCCTTCGAGACGGTGATCGTGATGACGCATCTGCTCGTATTGGCTTTGGCGTTTACCGGAGCGGCCGGCGAGGGCCCCGGCGACCCTCCGGTGCAATGCGACCTGGCGGTGATCGGCGGCGGCAGCGGCGGTTTTGCCGCAGCGCTGGCTGCCGCCCGGTTGGACGTCGATGTTGTACTTGTCGAACAGGGCGATTGTCTCGGCGGCACGTCGGTCCGCGGCGGCGTGAACTGCTGGGAGCCGGGCATCGGCGGAACGGGGATTCCATTTGACGTCTACAAGCGGCTCAGACAAACGCCCGGCGCAATCGGGGTCTATTCGTTCGGCCGGCACATCTCCTGGTTCGATCCCAAACGCGAGCCTTTCCGTTTTCCCGGCGGCGAAACGGTGATCGATCCCTCGCGACGTTATCTCGATACGCTCCAGCGGCATGGTTCACGAGGCATGGCCGCCGACGAGGCATTCTTCCGCGACCGCGTGCATGGTGTTCCCTTTGAACCCGAAGCGATGGCGTCGACGATGCTCGCCATGCTGGTAGAGACCGGGCACTGCCGGGTTCTCCTCAACACGGCCTTTGTCTCGGCCGAAGTCCGGGATGGCCGCGTTCGCTCCGTCCAACTCTCGAATGGCCAAACCATCATCGCCGACTACTTCATCGATGCCAGCGGCGACGGCCAGCTATGCGCGTCGGTGGGATGCGAGTCGATGCTGGGCCAGGAGTCGCGCGAGCGGTTCGGCGAGCCGAGTGCGCCGGCCGTACCGGGAACGCGCGTGAACGGCGTGAGCCTGATCTACCGGGTAATGCCAAAGGACGTAGCCGGAATTGAGCCGCTCGGCGACGGGGTGCCGGAGAAGTGCTGGTGGGCGAAAAACTTTCCCGTTGCTCAGATGAACCATTACCCCAACGGCGATCTCAACGTCAACATGCTGCCGACGATGGACGGGGCGGAATTCTTGCGATTGGGTTACGACGCGGCCATCGATGAGTGCCGGCGACGAGTGCGAGCGCACTGGCACGACCTGCAGGCTCGCTTTGCCGAGTTCCGCTCGTTCCGAATGAGTTGGGTGGCGCCGGCATTGGGAATTCGCGAGGGGCGGCGCGTCGTCGGCGAGTACGTGCTCACGGAGCACGACTTGCGGGCCGGAATCAGCGGGCAGAATCACCCCGACATCATCTGCCTGGTCGATCATCCGATGGACACGCATGGCAGCCATGCCCGCGGCATCGGCGAGTTCCCCGAGCCTTACGGCGTCCCCTACCGCTGCCTCATCCCCCGGGGCCAGCGCAATCTGCTCATCGCCTGCCGCGGCGCGAGCTTCAGCAGCCTGGCCGCCTCGAGCTGCCGCCTCTCGCGAACGATGATGCAACTGGGGCAGGCGGCGGGAACGGCCGTGGCGCTCGCGAAGCGCGAGGGCGTCGACCTGCCCGACGTCCCGCCGGACCGGCTCCGACAGGAACTGCGCCGACAGCACGTGCAGCTTGAGCATCCCATGCCCGGTGAACTGCAGGCCTGGCTGCAAGCCGAATGATCAGGGCGTAGGTTTCTCAGCCCTCAGGAGCCAGCCGCCGGTACCTGGGCAGGTCCTTCAACCGCCTGGAACGCCTCGCTCCGCCGCACCGCGACCAGTTCGGCGGCGATGCTGACGGCGATCTCCGGCACGGTCACCGCGCCGATCTTGAGCCCGATGGGTGAGTGGACGCGATCGAGCTTCTCGCGAGGCACGCCGAGTTGCTCAAGATCGTCGAAGATGAGCTTGACCTTTCGCCGGCTGCCGATCATGCCGAGATAACGGGCGGGAGAATCGATGACTGCGTTGAGCGCCTGCTCGTCGTGGGCGTGGCCGCGCGTGACGATGACGACATAGGTGTTGCCGTCGATCGGCCAACCGCGCAGGCTCTCGGCGATGTCGCCCGCGACGGCAACACATCTGGCGGGAAGCCGTTCGGGCCCGAGCAGATCGGCGCGGTCGTCGATCACCACGACGCGAAAGTTGAGCCCCGCCGCCAGACTGGCCAGGGCCGCCCCGACGTGTCCCGCGCCGGCGATGAGGAGTGTCGGCGTGGGCTCGATGTTCACCCGAAACTGAACGGTGCGGTCCTCATCCGCTACGCGGAGCGGCAGCCGTGCCATCTGTTGCCGCTCGATCTGTTCGATCGCCGCGCGTACCTCTCCAAGTTCGGCGACGTGCTGGTAGCAAACCACGGCAATGTCCAGCCGGCCGCCGCAGATCAGGCCGTCGTCCCAGCCGTAGTCGTGGTTGAGCACGAAACTCAAGAGCGATGAATTTCCCGCCTGGAGCAGCGCCAGCGCGCGGCGCCGAACCTCGGCTTCGACGCAACCGCCGCCAATCGTCCCGATGCTGCGTCCGTCGGCCTCGAGGAGGAGCATGGCCCCGGCAGTCTGCGGGGTCGAGCCCCGCGTGCCGACCACGGTGCACAGCGCGCAGGGGCGTCCCGCTTCGACCGCCGCGACGAGCGCCTGGAGCAGTTCTCGAGGATTCATGCGCGACTACCCGACCGCCAGACTGTCCGAACCTTCTCGTCCCTCTCCGCGGCGGCACCGCCCGTTCTGACCGGGCCGGCTCTGCCATGGCACTGCGTTAGTATACCCCTGCGATCGCTGCAAGCAAAAACTTGTGGATTTTGCCTTAGGTTCGCGGGGCGGTTGGCGTGGCCGATCGGGACCGTCGCGTTGACTCCTGATTTGCCCTCTCTAAAATCTTTCGGCCTTCTTCCGAAGGAGGGTCTTGAGCCGTCCGGCGCGTGGCCGGCGGCGCGTCACGCGTAGAAACGCGTTTCTCGTTACTGCCGGGCCCCGCTTCATCCGTCCGGAGGTGATTGTGCGAACTGACCCCCAACCCACACACAGCGGCTTTTCGCGCCGCAAGTTCCTCAAAGGACTGGGTGCGACCTCGGTGGCCGGCGGAATGCTCACCACCGCCGGCGAGCCGGAAGCCGCGGAACAGGCGGCACCCGACCCCGCCGCGCCGGTCGGCCCGGGTGAGGTGACCATTACGCTCAATATCAACGGCGAGGACAAGACCGTATCGGTTGAGCCGCGAACGACGTTGCTGGACGCCTTGCGGAACCGCCTCGACCTGACGGGCTCGAAGAAGGTCTGCGACCGCGGGACCTGCGGGGCGTGCACCGTGCTCCAGGATGGCCGGCCGGTGTACGCCTGCTCGATCCTGGCGATCGACGCTCAAGGCACGGTGATCACAACGATCGAAGGACTGGGCTCGCCCGAGAAGCTCGGCGCCGTTCACACCGCTTTCATTGAGAACGACGCCCAGCAATGCGGCTTCTGCACGCCGGGCTTCGTGGTGGCGACCACCGCACTGTTGAACCACACCGCCGATCCCACTTCCGAGCAGGCGCAGGCCGCGCTGGGAGGCAACCTCTGCCGCTGCGGCACCTATGCGGGGATTAAGCAGGCTGTCCTCGACGCCGCGAAAGCAATGAAAGGAGGTGCGTGATGGCCAACATCAACTGGCCTTCGCAGGAGAGCCGCCGACTGCTGGGCAAGCCGATCAACCGTGTGGACGGGCCGGTGAAGTGCACCGGCGCGGCGAAGTACGCCTACGACATCAATCGGCCGGGCATGCTCTATGCCAAGATCCTCCATGCCCCGATCGCGGCCGGAACACTCAAGTCGATCGACACCTCGGCCGCCGAGAAGATGAAGGGCGTGGCGGCCGTCCACCTCATGGCGCAACCGGGCGCCCAGATCAACTGGGCCGGCCAGGAGATCGCCGCTCTGGCGGCCGAGACCGAAGAGTTGGCGCACGAGGCCCTCTCGCGCATCAAGATAGTTTACGAGCCGGGCTCGCCGCAGATGGACGATACCGATCCGTCCAAGGTGGAGGGGCGCGAACGGGTGCGGACCGAGGGCGATCCCGACAAGGCGTTTGAAGAAGCCGAGGCGACGATCGAAGGCCGCTACGGCACCGCCGTGATTACGCATTGCTGCCTGGAGGCCCACGGCCAGGTCGCTGAATTCCGCGACGGAGCACTCTACGTCTGGCCATCGACACAGAGCGTGTCGGGATACGCCGGCCAACTCACCGATGCCTCGGGCCTGCAAGCGAACCAGATTCACATCGATTGCCAGTACATGGGAGGCGGATTCGGATCCAAGTTTGGCGCCGACTCGTGGGGCGCTGCCTGCGTCGTGCTGGCGAAGAAGACGGGGCGGCCGGTCAAGTTGATGCTCGACCGCGATCAGGAACTGATGGTCGCCGGTCACCGCCCTTCGGCCTACGCCGACGTGAAGATCGCCGGCAAGGGGGGCAAGGTGACGTCCTGGGAGTCGAAATGCTGGGGATCGGGCGGTGTGGGCGGCTTCGGCGCGCCGCCGTTGCCCTATGTATTCGAGATTCCCAATCGCCGCACGGGTTCGCAGGGAATCTCCGTGAACCGGGGTCCGGCTCGTGCGTGGCGCGCGCCGGGACATCCGCAGGGCTGTCTGATCACCATGTCGGCGATGGACGATCTGGCCGCCAGGATGGGCATCGATTCGCTGGAGTTCTTTCTGAACAATCTCGAATTCACCAATCCGGAACTGCGTGATGCTTATCGCGAAGAGCTCCAGATTGCCGCCGAGATGATCGGCTACAAGGAGAAGGCCCATCCTCGGGGCGACCAGACTCCTGGTCCGGTCAAGCGAGGCCTGGGAATTTCCATCCACACCTGGGGCGGCGCGGGGCATGCCAGCGCGTGCGATGTGACGATCAATCCCGACGGTTCCGTCGCGGTCAGCCTCGGCACCCAGGATCTGGGAGTGGGGACGCGGACCACGGTGGGAATCGTGGTTGCCGAGACCCTTGGCCTGCCGCTGGAAGCCGTCGAGGTCAACATCGGCCGCAATTCCTATCCGCCTTCGGGCGCTTCGGGCGGCAGCACGACGATCGGCGGCGTGTCGTCGTCGTCGCGGCGTGCCGCTGTCGCGGCCCTGAACGACCTCCTGGACCGTGTGGCCAAGGAACTGGGAATTGAAGCCGACAAGCTCGAAGCGGTCGACGGCACGATCCGCGAGGTCGGCAATCCGGACCGGTCGATGCCCTGGAAACGGGCGTGTGGACTGTTGGGGATGACCTCGATTACCCAGCAGGGCAAACACACTGCGGGGGCCCGCACGGAGCTCACCTCCAGCGGTGCGGGCGGCTGTCAGATCGCCGATGTCTCGGTCGACGTGGAGACCGGCATCGTGCGCATCAATGAGATCGTGGCGGTGCAGGATTGCGGCCTGATCGTCGATCTCAAGCTGGCCGAAAGCCAGGTCCTGGGCGCGCTGATCATGGGCGTGACTTACGCCCTGTTTGAAGAGAACGTCTACGATCGGCTCACCGGGCGGATGCTGAACCCGGACATGGAGTTCTACAAGCTTGCCGGATTGGGCGACGTGGGCAAGCTTCGCGTGCACATGATGACGACGAAGTGGCATGACGACCGCGGCGTGATCGGCCTCGGCGAGCCGCCGGTGATTTCACCGGGGGCGGCGATCTCGAATGCCGTGGCTAACGCCATCGGTGTCCGCG
Source organism: Thermoguttaceae bacterium (assembly GCA_040766885.1). Classification (GTDB taxonomy): domain Bacteria; phylum Planctomycetota; class Planctomycetia; order Pirellulales; family Thermoguttaceae; genus JAXGPP01. The sequence continues at coordinate 42,560 of JAXGPP010000020.1, forward strand.
TGGGCACATTGCCTCTGAGACCTGACAAAGTGCTGGCCGCCCTGGAGAAAGGAGGGACTCGCTCATGAATCCGTTCCAATATGCCAGTCCCGTGAAGTTGGAAGACGCGGTCGGCCTGCTTGGCGACCGCTGGGGTGAGGCCGAAGTGCTCGCCGGCGGGACCGACCTGGTCACGTCGCTCAAGCAGGAGATCGTAGCGCCGAAGCGCGTGATCAGCCTGAAAGGAGTCGAGGGGCTTGCGGCGATTGAAGTCTCGGCCGATGAGGTGAAAATCGGCGCGATGACCACTCTGGCGGAGATCGCCGAAAATGCCGAGATGCGGAAGCACTTTCCCTCAATCACGCATGCCATCGAGAGCATCGGCAGCCCGCAGATCATCAACATGGCGACGTTGGGCGGCAACCTCTGCCAGCGTCCGCGGTGCTGGTACTTCCGGCAGGGATTCGGGCTTTTGGGCCAACAGGACGGCAAGCCGCTGATCCCGGGGGGCGAGAACCGCTATCACGCCATTTTCGGTAACCAGGGTTCGGCGTACTTTGTTAACCCGTCGAGTCTGGCCCCATCGCTGGTGGCGCTCGGGGCCACGCTTTCGATCGCCGGTCCCGGGGGGCAGACGCGGCAACTCGAAGTGGCGAAGTTCTATCGCGTCCCCCAGCGGGCCGATGAGCGCGAGTACGGCCTGCAATCAAACGAGGTCATCACACAGGTGACCATTCCGCTGGCAGACCTCGTCAACGCGACCTACAAGGTCCGCGAGCGGTGCGGCTTGGACTGGCCGCTGGTAACCGCCTCGGTGGCGCTCGACGACCCCGCGAAGGTAGGCGGAGCGAGCGTGGTACTGGGCTTCGTCGCCCCCACTCCCTGGCCGGTACCCAAGGCCGTCGAGGTGTTGCAGGGCAAGCGGCTTGACGAGGCCCTCGCCGCGCAAGTCGGCGAAGTGGCCAGTCAGGGAGCGACCCCCTTGAGCCAGAATGCGTACAAGGTTCCGCTGGTCAGAGCGGCCGTGAAACGGGCGCTGTTGATCGCGGCCGGATTGATGGAGGCCAACGCCCATGTCTAACGATCCCTGGCAGAACTTCAACAGCCGCCGCTGCAAGTACTTGCGGTCCAAAGAGATGTTTTACGACGACGGCTTGCCGCTCGAACAGCGGTCGGGCAGCGGCATCTTCTGGTGCAGCCACACCCACAACTGTCTGGGGCCCGACGGTGTGATCGTCGGCGACGAAGACTGCACGGCCGGACGCCGCTGCTTCGAAGCGTAGCCGTCAGCCCGCCGCAACGATTAACCCGACGCCTATAATTCCCAGCCGGCTGAGCCCCCGGGTTCAGTCGGCTGGCGTTGTTTGAGTGCAGCCAACCCGGCTGAAGTCACCCCCTGCGGGAAACCATAGAGCCAGTTCGGAGAGTGAACGATGCGTTTCAATATTCTCGTCGGTGGATTCTGTGCTGTTGTTGCCGCGGCCGCATCGGCGTTCGCGGGCCCTGCTGCGAGCATCAGCGGCGACTATGTGGAGGTTCGCTCTTGCGATGTCTACACCGGTCCGTGCTTCGCCAACGGTGAGATGAATCTCGCCGGGAGCGAGGCCATTCTGACGTGGTCGGTCCGTCAAGGGGGATGGGATGGAGTGCCGCTCGCCGGGCTCAAAATGGTGGCGATTGTGAAGGCGGAGAACACGCTGGGCAACGTGACCCAGCAGCCCCAGGCCGGCCACGCGGTGCTGGTGATCGACTCGAAGGCCGACTCGCGACAACGCGACGCCCTGGTCAAATTCGCCCGGCACATGGCGGGCTCCCTGGTGACCGAGGTTGCGAAGATCGAGCAGGCGCCGATCGAAGTGCAAATGAACCCCAGCACTTGCCACGAGAACGGCTGCTCGCTGGTGCGGGCGGAAGGACTCGTCGAAGTCCAGACCCGCTGCCTGGGGGACAAAGACCACGTCTGCGGCAACGAAGAACGCTATTACCCGCCCCTGACGAAGATCGACTTGGCTCGGCCGGCGTACACCGAGGCCGGACTCTTCCAGGGAGACGGACTGGGAATTACCTTCGATGAGGCCGGCCGGCGGAGTGCCTACCTCGGCACTTTTGAACTGTAGCCCGGCCAAAGCACGGGCTTCCCGCCTGCCTGTTGCGATACCGGCCTTGCCGGGCCGTCCAGAATACGTAGGGCGGGCCGCGCGGCCCGCCCTGCGATGCACTACCGGACTCGAGGATCTCGCACCATGACGCGCTCGCTATCGATCTTGCTCGTGGCCATCGCCTTTGCCGCCATCTGGATTGGAGAGGCGCAAACACTGCCCGCGGCAACGCTTGCTACCGCCGAGGCCGATCCGCCCACGGAACTGGCCGAGCCGATTCGAGCGGTGCTCGTGTCGAAGGTGGTGCGATTGTCGGAAGGCGACAAGCCGTTTTTCGAGTTCTGGTTCCGCAAGGAACTGACGCTCCCCGCCGCTCCGACGGGCGATTTCGCGATGTCGGGGATACCGGAGGGGACTGTGATCGGAGCGGTGCGAGTCAACGAAGAACGCTTCGATTTCAAGGACGAGGAGATCCCACCCGGCGTGTACGTGATGCGTTTCTGCCTGCAACCGGAGGACGGCAATCATCTGGGCGTGTCGCCCACTCGGACGTTCGTGCTGATGATTCCGGCCGCGGAGGACCAGAGTCTGGAAGGCATCGCGGGGCACGATCCTGTGGTCGAAGCCAGTTCGACGGTGAACGCCGCCGCGCATCCGAGCAATCTCAACCTGCAACCGGCTAAGGAAGGCAGCGGCGAGTTCCCTCGGCTGGCCGAGCACAGCGACGGTGACCACAAGGTGCTCTACGTTCGCCTTCCTGTAAAGGTCGAAGGCGGGCAGTCGATCGAACTGGATTTCGCCCTGGTTTACGAGGGTATGGGGCAGGTGTAGTATGCGGTCAAAGCGGCCTATTTCAGGCCGCCAACGCCGCCCTTGCGGGCCTTGAGCGGCGGGTCGCCAGTCAGAGGAAATGTGACCGGCTTGCCGCTTTCGGCCGCCTTGTAGATCCCGAGGATCACCTCCACGCTGCGCCGGCCTTCGGGTCCGTCGACGAGCGGTTGGCCTCCCTTCTGGACTGCTTTCACCACGTCGGCAAACTGTCGCGCGTGACCATGATGGCCGATCGCTGCCGGGTCGGCCGCACCGCCACCGCCGCTCACCCGCCCCGCCATGCTCTCCTCAATCTTCTTGTCGCGGGCGGTCTTCTTGGCGAAGTCCCACTTCACAATATCTTCCTCTTCCATGACCGCCGATCCGGTCGTGCCGTGGATTTCGATCCGCTTGAGGTAGCCGGGATAGATTGCCGTGCTCGCCTCGATCACCCCGAGGGCGCCGTTGGCGAACCGCAGTGTGGCCACGGCGACGTCTTCCACGGCGATCCGCTCATGCGCCAGAAGACCGAATTGGGCACGGATCTCGGCCACCGGGCCCATCAGCCAGGTGAGCAGGTCGACGCTGTGGATCGCCTGGTTCATCAGCGCGCCGCCGCCATCGAGTTCCCAGGTGCCGCGCCACGCGCCGCTGTCGTAGTAGGCCTGGGTGCGGTACCACTTCACATAGGCGTCGCCCACGGTGAGCCGGCCGAAGCGGCCATCGTCGACCGCCCGTTTCAACTCCTGGCTGGAGTGGTGGAACCGCGAGGGGAAGATTGTCGAAACGACCACGCCCGCTTTCTTGCACGCGTCGATGATCGCATCGCACCGCTTGAGCGTGATTTCCAGCGGCTTTTCGACGATTACGTGTTTGCCGGCCCGGGCGGCGGCCACGGCCGGCTCCATGTGTGCCCCGCTCGGCGTGCCGATCGTGACCACGTCGACCGCCTTGTCGGCCAGCATGTCGTCGAGCTTGTGGTAGGCCGTGCAGCCCATCTCTTCAGCGAGGCGATCGGCCGCTTCGGGTCGCGAATCGTAGCAGGCCACGAGCTTTGCCCCCCGCACGTCCGCGATTGCCCGGGAGTGGAACTTGGAAATCATCCCGCAACCAATGATGCCGAAACCGGTGGCCATGTGAGTCTCTCCTGATACAAGCCGCTGTGGTGCAGGCCCGATTATAGGGAGCCCGGCACGAGAATTGAACCGCCTGGGCCCCGATTCTGTCGGGAACGCCCTGGGCCCTCGAGCCAGGCGCCCGTTGATCAACCTCTTTGCACGATTTGGCGGAAGCTCACTGGAACTGGGGTTGAAGCTTCATGAGCCGCGACTCGGTCTCGGCCATCAGGGCGTCCTCGGCCGTTTCGTCGGCCGCTTCATAGGTCACCGAGAACCTCAGAAACGCCCCGGCATCGTCCCAGGGGACGGTGCAGATCGAGTGCTCGGTGATGAGGTACTGACTCACCTCCTCGGCCGAGTTGAACCGGCGCCCGGCGAGAGCGCGCGGACTCGATACGTAGAGGAAGTAGGTTCCACCCGGCATCTGGCACTCGAAACCGCAGCGGCGTAGCGCTTGGACGAGTTTCTTAAGCCGCCGCTCGTACTTGGTCCGCGTTTGTTGCGGGATCGAGGCGTCGTCCAGCGCCGTGATTGCCGCCTTCTGGATGGCGATGAACTGGCCGGAGTCGCTGTTGTCCTTGATGTCGGCAAAGGCCTGCACGATCTTCGCGTGGCCACACACCCAACCGAGCCGCCAGCCGATCATGTGCCAGCCCTTGGAGAGCGAGTGGACCTCGACCCCCACCTCCCTCGCCCCGGGTACCTGGAGGAAGCTCAGTGGCGGCTGCCCGTAGGTGAGCATCATGTGGGCGGCATCCTGGACGACGACCAGTCGATGCCGTTGGGCGAACTCGATGACGCGCTGGTAAAACTCTCGCGTGGCAACTTTGCCCGTCGGGCTGTTCGGGTAGTTGAGCACCAGCAGTTTGGCCCGGCGGAGGATGTCGGCCGGTACCGCGTCGAGGTCAGGCAGAAAGTCGTTCTGTGCCAGCAGCGGCAACCGATGAACCTCGCCGCCGTAGTACTTCGTGTGCGTCCCGGCTACCGGGTAACCGGGCACGGTCATCAGTGTCACGTCGCCCGGATTGATGAAGGCCCCGGGAAGCATCGCCAGCGCCGGCTTGGAGCCGATCGCATGATTGATTTCCGTGGCCGGGTTCAGGTCAACATTGAACTCGCGTTTCATGAACCGGCCGGCCGCCTCGCGGAAGGCCAGGATGCCGTTGTCGGCGTAGCCGCGGTTTTCCGGCCGGTTGATTTCCTCGGCCATGGCTCGGCGGACGGTCTCGGGAGCCATCTCGTCGTTTTCGCCGATGCCGAAATCGACTAGCGACCGTTCGGGGTGCTCAGCAAGGGCCTTCCGCTTAGCCCGCTTGATTCTCTCGAATTTGTAGATCTCGGTGCCCTTGCCATAGTTGGCTCCGCCAATCCGCTCCGCAAACTGGGTCTGGAAATAGGGATCGCTCATCAGTGGTCGGTTTCTCAGGCGGTCTCAGTGATCAGTCCAGCAGCAAGGCCACACCCACCCGTTGCAGGATCGCTTGCCAGCGCAAAACCAGTAGGGTATCGCGCCGCAGGGCGCTGAGCAAGCGGCGCGAAGGCGCTTGCACGGTGGCCAAACTGTCCGACGGATCGGACGCGATGCCGCCAGCCAGCCCCACTTCACGCCCCACTAATGGCTGGCGAGGCCTCGAGTGCCGCACGAAATACCCGAGCAAGCACTGCTGGCGCGTTTCTGAGTCTTTGGCGCGCCATGTGCATATCAACAAGACATCAAGTTCACCAAGGTTGTGCCGCCGGTAATCGCTTTGCCGGCATCCGGATGGCGAGGTGAATAACCGCCCGTCCCAGCCAAGTAGCCTGTCAGGCGTGGCTGGGTCGAGGGAACGAACCAGATCTAACAACAGACTGAAGGGGAGAGATCCCATGGCTACGATGAAGAACTTGGAAGACGCCCTGGTTGATGAATTGCGCGACATCCTACACGCCGAGAAGCAGCTTACGAAGGCGCTGGCAAAGATGGCCAGGAAGGCGTCGAGCGAGGAGCTTCGCGCGGCGTTTGAGGAGCATCGTGAGGTGACGCTGGAGCAGACCGAGCGGCTGGAGAAGGCGTTCGAAATCCTGGGCAAGTCGCCCCGCGCCAAGAGATGCGAGGGTATGTTCGGCATTCTGGAGGAAGGTAAGGAACACCTTGAAGAGGACGCTGATCCCAGCGTGCTCGACGCGGTGATGATTGCCGACGCGCAGAAGGCCGAGCATTACGAGATCGCCTCGTACGGCACGGTGATCGCGTGGGCCGAGCAGTTGGGGCAGAGCGAGATCGTGCGCCTCCTCAAGCAGACTTTGAAGGAGGAGAAGGAAACCGATGTGAAGCTGACCGAGCTCGCCGAGAGCCTGGCCAACCAGGAAGCCGCCGTCTGAAGGGACGCGAACCGCGGCCGTTCCGCGGATCACCCTTAGACGCGATCGAACCTGACGCGACCCGGCCGGCCGGCCAAAGTCCCACACGGGGCATTGGCCGCGCGCGGCCGGGTTTTTTTACGCCATTGGGAGAAAATCCCCGGGGAGAATCTTGACGCGGTGGGCAACAGCCACTAAAAGAGGACAGTGGAGGGGGTGACATTCTGTCGCGTTGACTTTCCGGTCCACACAACTGGGCTCTCGCAGACTGTGACGCAGGCCATCCCCACCGGGCAGATCTTCTCTTGCGCCCCTTCTGGACGCCCCGGCGTCGCTTTCGCCGGACACCGGCATTCTTTTGCCGCAGGCGAATCCTCCTGTCCTCAGGCTGTATGTGCGTACGAGTTGTCACGTCGTTTCCGGTCGTCGTAGCTTCTTTAGGAGGTAGCTGTCATGCGATCTGTTAAACGGGGCGGGTTTACGCTGGTAGAGCTTCTTGTGGTAATTGCCATTATTGGCATCTTGATCGCGTTGCTGCTGCCCGCCGTGCAGGCGGCCCGCGAAGCGGCCCGCCGGTCCCAATGCACGAACAATCTCAAGCAACTGGCGTTGGCCATCCATGGGTATGCCGATGTTCACAAGACATTTCCCTCGGGGTTCATCACCAACTTCCCCAATGCCCCCGCTACCCTCGAACGATCGCACTGGAGCTGGGGCGCCCTGATCCTGCCGTTCGTCGAGCAGAGCAGCCTGCACGACCAGTTGCAGGTCGGCACCGTTCCTTTGTGGCAGGCCTTGGGCACAACCACCGGACGTGCGGCGCTGCAGACGCCGCTGGCGGCGTTTGTCTGCCCTTCGGACACCGGGCCCGAGCTGAACGATTTTGGAACCAAGTACAACGCCGTTTACGCCAACTATGAAAAACAGGTGACGAGCGACGGATCAAACCGCTTTCCCATCGCCAAGTCGAACTACGTGGGCGTGGCATGCAGCGGCAACAGCACCACCCCGCCCAACGGCGAGAATACGTACGGGTCGGCGACCGGCGTGCTCTTCTCCAACTCGAGGGTCGGTTTCAAGGACATAACCGACGGCACCAGCAACACGCTGATGCTCGGAGAGCGGTGCTTCAAGATCAATAACCTGACCGTCGGCGCCGGAAACGCTCTTGGCTTCAGTTCCGAAGTGAGCGGCTACACCAACCGCAATCGCGCGCTGCTGGCCGCCCTCGGCATACCATACTGGGGCATTAACCAGACCGTGATCATGGTCGACCATCAAAACCGCGGCTTCCATAGCCTTCATCCGGGCGGAGCCCAGTTCGCCGTCTGCGACGGCTCAGTGCGACTGATCAGCGAAACGATCGATTTCGTACCGGGCAACCTGACCGCCGGCGCGGCTTCGGCCCATTGGGTCGACAGCGTCTTCGAGCGAATCCTGTCGAAGGGCGACGGTCAGCCGGTTGGAGAATTCTAGAGGCTATTGAACAATGGGGCCGGCCCCCTGGATGCGGCATTATTGGACCGGCTCCCTGGGTCCCAAGGTATTCGCACTCGAGCGAGGTAGCAATGACATCTCCTTTTCGGATGGGGTTGGCGCTGGTTTTGATGGCAGGACTGGGCGTTGTCGGCTGCGGCCGGAGTAATCTGCCTGAGTTGGGGAAGGTGGAGGGCACCGTCACCATGGACGGCAAGCCGCTCAGCAGCGCGGTCATCACCTTTCTCCCTGAGCAGGGCCGCCCGGCAGTGGCGAACACCGACAGCGAAGGGTACTACGAGTTGATGTACACGGCCGACACGAAGGGCGCGACCGTGGGACCGAACGAGGTCCGCGTCCTCTGGTCGGACGACGCCCCAGGGCCGTTTCCCATCCCAGACAAATACAACAACAGGTCCGAACTCAAGGCCGACGTCCAACCCGGACGCAACACTTTCGATTTCGATCTGAAATCGACCTGAGCCGGCAGGGCTGGGATCTGGCAAGCGGACCAACCGGGAATCACTGGCGGACCACGCGGCAACTAGCGCGACGTGACTATGCCACTTTAATAGGATATCATATACCTCGCTAGTAGTACATACATTGATTTGTATTTGGCTCTTCTTACGCGTGGTCACGACTTCCGCCCGACAAAAAACACCGAAAGGTTGGCTTCTTACAGGCGACGAATGGTTGTGTGTTTCTTCTCGATGAGATAGAGTGAGAGCACCCGCGCGAGGGCCTGCTAAGGGGCGGTCGCAGCGGTGTACGTTGTTCTCTTTGCGTCATTCAGTCTTCTCCTTCAGGAGTCACACAATGGTCCGCAAGCGTCGGGGGTTCACGCTGGTTGAGTTGTTGGTGGTGATCGCCATCATCGGAATCTTAATCGCGCTTCTGCTGCCGGCTGTGCAAGCGGCACGTGAGGCGGCGCGGCGTTCCCAGTGCACCAACAACATCAAACAGTTGGGCCTGGCAATGCACAACTACCACGACACGTTCAAGATCTTTCCCTTTGGCTATTCCGAGTCAGGCATGATCGGCCATAAGCGTGATTGCTGGATGCAACGGATTCTGCCGTTCGTCGAGCAGACTGCGCTTGCCGACCAGTACAACGCGTTTACCGGCCTGTGGGTTATGGACACACCCGTGGAGATTAAAGACGCGGTGATAACGGCTTTCGTCTGCCCTTCGGACGCTTCGCAACCGGCATTTGGCGGCGGTGGCGGGCTGCGTTCGGGGGGATACGGCTTCCAGGGCAACTATGCGGTATGCGTTGGCGACTTGGCGATGCGTACGGATCAGACCACCAGCAGCACGTGGAACCGCGGTCTATTCTGGCACAACTCGAATACCAAGATGGCCAGCATCGTGGACGGCACGAGCAACACGCTGATGTACAGCGAAGGCGTTTGCCGCGGTTCGGGCAAGACCACGCCCGGCGGCTGGGGCGACCTGGGCGGTTACTGGGGTGGTGCTCCACACGGCTCATATGGTTTCACAACGCTCTACGGGCCCAACACGACCGTTCCCGACCGCATCTACGAATGCAAGAGCATCACGTGGCCGCAGGCTCCCTGCACCAGCGTGACGGGTGATGCGCTGAAGTACAATTTTGCCCGCAGCTACCATCCGGGCGGCGTCATCGTAGGACTGGCGGACGGATCGACGCGGTTTATCAGCGAGACGATCGACGCCGGCAGTCCGAACCCGACGGCCACGACGGTCACTCAGGCCGCCAGCCTGTCGGGTGTGTGGGGCGCGTTGGGAACGCGTATGGGCGCCGAATCACTCGGCGAATTCTAAAGGCAAACACCGGGAGGCTTCCGAGAATGGCAAGTTCACGCATCGTTGGAGCATGTGTGGCGTTGGCCTTGGCGACGTTGTTGCTGCCGGGCTGCGGGCCGGGCGGGCTCGAGAAGGATACGGTCACCGGCACGGTGACTTTTGACGGAGAACCAGTCGGGGAGGGCGACATCATTTTCACCGCAGAGGATGGCAGCGGGGTAACCGATGCCGGCAAGATCACCAGCGGCAAGTACTCGCTGGAGACCACGCCTGGCAAGAAGAGCGTGCGGATCATGGCCATGCGCGAAGTCCCCGGCCAGTTCGACGAGTCGAATCCGGGTGAGAAGGTTCCGGTCAAGGAGATGTACATCCCCGACAAGTACAGCGGCGTTACGGAGCTGAAAGCCGATGTGACTGCCGGCGGCGACAACGTCTTCGACTTTGCGTTGACCAGCGATTGACCGGCGAGTTCTTACGATGGGCCACGCCGCTCGATGGGCGGCGGGGCCCATTCGTTTTTAGCCGCTAAGGTCTTGACAGGCGCGGTTGTGGTGCAGGCGTTCCGGCTGCGTTTCCTGCGGGAGGACGCCCCACCGCAATCTGTATCAGAGCCCCTTGTCCAGCCGCAGGGTTGCGATCGTCTTTCGCGACAGTCACATCGGTTTTGTCGGGTGGGCCCGATTCTTCTCTCACCGACCCGCCGATTCCGGCGCCCAAACGGTCTGCGCGTTTTCTATTTACCCCAGATTGCCAATCCTATTCTTTGTCTGGCATTGATCTGAAATGCCGTTTCCGCGTATTCTCCGCCTCAGGCTGGCGCGGGAGCGAGCCAACACCAATTCAGTCGTTGCGGACGGCACATTTTTCCTGATCCGAAACGACGTTTCGCTCGATACTTGAGCACAATCGGGGTTGCGCGGGTCGCGATGCGGCACGCATCGAAGTCGGCCAACGACGGTGGACGGAACCATCATGAAAGACATTCTGCTGTGCACAATCGGCGATGACCGTTTCTTGCGGGGCTGCGAAGTGATGCTGTACTCGATGCAGCGGAACGTCCCCGATCTGCAGGAATACCCGTTGAAGATCTACTTCGACGAAAAGATCTCGTCGTTCTCGCGAGCCAGCCGCGAGCGGTTGCGGCAAATCACCCCGCACATCGAGTTTGAGGAAGTCGATTGCGAGGTGTATCGCCAAGTCAGGATTCGGGTGGAGAGCCACCGGCCGTCTTACCTGACGCTCGAGGTGTTCCGCGAGACCCAGTATCGGCAGGTGCTGTTCTTCGACACCGACATGCTCTGTCTCCGCGACTTCACCGATATGTTCTCCCTGCCCGAGGACTACGACTTCATCGCCTGCGAGGCCGGCCGGGCGCTCGGCGCGGGGCGCTGGGCCGAAAAGGAAGGCCGTGCCGAGGGCCGTTGGGCCCGGCGGAAATGGTTCGGGCTGTTCGGCCGCCGCCATGCGAAAATCAATGCCGGTTTTTTCGCCGTCGGGAGGCGGTTCCGCAACCAACGGGTATACGAGGATCTGCTCGATATCGTGCGCCGACGGCGCAACGCCCTGTCGCTCGACCAATGGGTAATCAATTCCTATTTCGGCTCGCGGAAGACGCTGCTGTATTTCCTGCCGAATGAGTACAACTGGCGGGCGCTTGACCAGTTCGACGAAGCGGCCAACGAGCGTGTCAGGCTGCTGCACTACACGGGCTTTACCCATCGGTCAAAGCCTTGGGACGCTGACGCGCCTCAGGATCTCCTGGCCTATCGCGTCTGGAACCAGTACGCGGAGGGACTTCACCGCCACCGGGCGGCGGCGTAGCCGCCTGTTGTGCCGCATTTACCAAGCGCCGCAGCCTCAAAGGCCGACAATGTTCGTCTCCGTCATCATCAGCACGTATAACGCCCCCGCATGGCTGGAAAAGGTCATCTGGGGCTATGCCGTGCAGAGCTATCGCGGCTTTGAGCTTGTGGTGGCCGACGATGGCTCTACCCAGGAGACGGCGCTATTGATCGGGCGGCTGCGCCGGCAGACCGGACTCCACATACGCCATGTCTGGCACGAGGATCGCGGCTTCCGCAAATGCACAATCCTCAATCGCGCCACCGAGGCCGCGGAGGGTGACTATCTGCTGTTTACCGACGGCGACTGCATTCCGCGCTGGGATTTTATCGACCAGCACGTAGCGCACGCCGAGCCGGGCTGCCTGCTTTCCGGTGGTTGTGTGAGGCTGCCTTTGGCGTTGAGCCAGCGGATTACTCCCGACGATGTGGTTCAGGGCCGCGCCACCGACCCGCGGTGGCTGGTGGCCCACGGGTTGGGGTGGAACAAACGGCTGCGGATGCTGACGTGCGGTCCTCGCACGGCCCGAATTCTTGACGCGGTGACCACGACCCGGGCCACCTGGAACGGCTGCAACGCTTCCACCTGGAAGGAGCACATCGTGGCCGTCAATGGTCACGACGAGCGGATGGAGTACGGGGGACTTGACCGCGAATTGGGCGAACGGCTCGTCAATGCGGGCCTGCGCACCAGGCAAGTTCGCCATCGCGCCGTGTGCATTCATCTTGACCATTCGCGGAGCTACGCCAGCGCAGCGGTCCTGGAGCGGAATCGCGCGATTCGCCGCGAGACCCGCCGCACGCGTGCCATCTGGACGCCCTACGGAATCCAGCAGGCAACGCCGCAGATCGTTCGCCGTGCGGCCTGAGGGTCGGGCTGGCGTGTCTCGTTGTTGCCCCGGCGGGCTTGGCCACTGCTGCCGGAATCCGAGCGAAAACCGGCGCCCATTTCGGCCGACGTCTCAGAAGTGTCTGCCCCGGCTCCTCACCACTTTGGGTGGCGAGACTACTGGGAAAATTTCTTCTGAAAGCCTTTCTTGGCTCAATTGAGGGCGGAATTCGTAAATTGTTCCCTTCCAAAGGCTTGCGCACCATCGCCGGAACCAGCGCTAGCGGTGGTGGAAATGCTAGCGTTCCGTAAGATGAGTGTGAGCAATGTGTTCGGGAAGCTTGCTCAGGCTTCATTGACCTGGCTTCTGAAACGGCTACACTTACTCGTCGATCGCCCGTATGTTGTATTTGCTTCCATGATGAATACAACATATAGGTAGATTCAGCGACATCAACGCCCCGTCTCCGTGGGGGGAGCTCCACAGTAGGGATGCTGTAACCCCGGCTTTTTTCTTAAGCCGGCTCCGTGATGTGCTGACAAGACATATGTACTTCTGTATATTAATTGGTAGGAAGCCGTAGGGTCCTCTTTGGAAGGAGTTTGCGATGGAACATTCTGATACTCGGAAGACTACGGCCACCGTGGCCGACAAACCCGTCGCTCCCGCACGACGTTCCGAGGATGGAGCAGCGCCTGGGTTGCGAATCGAGGCGGTGTTCTGCCCGGCCGACGTTGCCAGTCCATTTGACACGGTGGCCTGGGAATTGCGCCGCGCCACTATCAAGGCCGAAGGTGGTGAAGCGGTATTCGAACAGAGCGAGTGCGAGATCCCGGTCACCTGGAGCCAGTTGGCCACGAATGTCGTGGTGAGCAAGTACTTCTATGGCGAACTGGGAACTTCGGAACGCGAGACGAGCGTCCGCCAACTGGTCCATCGAGTGGCGCGCACTATTGCCGACTGGGGTGTCGAGGACGGCTACTTCGCCTCAAGCGACGACGGCGAGCGGTTCTACCGCGAACTGGCCTGGTTGTGCCTGCACCAGCACGCCTCGTTCAATTCGCCGGTGTGGTTCAATGTTGGATTGCACCACCAATACGGGGTCCGGGGGGCGGCGTGCAACTGGCACTGGAACGCCGCCACAGGGGAGGTCGATCAGCCGGAGAATCCCTACGAACATCCACAAGGTTCAGCATGCTTCATCCAGAGCGTCGACGACACGATGGAAGACATCATGGAACTCGCCCGCAGCGAGGCCATGTTGTTCAAGTTCGGTTCCGGAACGGGAACCGATCTGTCGACGCTGAGATCGTACCGCGAGAAGCTCTCCGGCGGCGGCAAGCCCTCGGGCCCGCTGTCGTTCATGCGGGTTTACGACCAGATTGCCGGCGTGGTGCGCAGCGGCGGCAAGACCCGGCGAGCGGCCAAGATGCAGTCGCTCAAGATCTGGCATCCCGACGTGCTGGAATTCATCGAGTGCAAGCGGAAGGAGGAGGAGAAGGCGAGAATCCTCCTGGCCAAGGGGTACAACTACGACGACGCCTATGCCTCGGTGCTGTTCCAGAACGCGAATCTCTCGGTCCGCGTGACCGACGACTTCATGAAGGCTGTCGAAGAAGACAAGCCGTGGAGCACCCACTGGGTGACGGATGCGAAGCGCGAAGGTCCGAGCTACCAGGCCCGCGAGTTGATGCAGAAGATGGCCGAATCGGCCTGGGCCTGCGGTGATCCGGGCGTGCAGTACGACACGACGATCAACCGCTGGCACACCTGCCCCAATAGCGGCCGGATTAACGCTTCCAATCCCTGCAGCGAGTACATGTTCCTCGACGACTCGGCCTGCAACCTGGCAAGCATCAACTTGATGAAGTTCCGTCGGGCCGATGGCGGTTTCGACACCGCGCGATTCATCGCGGCATGCCGGACCGTGTTCATCGCCCAGGAGATTCTCGTCGATCGCTGCAGCTATCCCACGAAGCGGATCGCCGCCAACAGCCACCGCTTCCGCCCGATCGGCCTGGGGTACTCCAACCTCGGCAGCCTGATCATGGCGGCGGGACTGCCCTACGATTCCGACCAGGCCCGCGGGCTGTGCGGGGCGATCACCGCGCTGGTGCACGGGGCTGCCAACCGGACCAGCGCGGAACTGGCCGCGGTGGTGGGACCTTTCGACGGATTCACCGAGAACCGCGATCCGATGCTCCACGTGATGGAGATGCACTGGCAGAAGGCCGAGGAGCTCGAGTGCTGCCCCGACGAACTGAAGTCGGCTGCCCGCAAACTGTGGGACGAAGTGCTCACCAGCGGCCGCCGGCACGGTTTCCGCAATGCACAGGCGACCGTGCTGGCTCCAACCGGCACGATCTCGTTCATGATGGACTGCGATACGACGGGCATTGAACCCGACATCGCCCTGGTGAAGTACAAGCAACTCGCCGGCGGCGGGATGCTTAAGATCGTCAACCAGACCGTGCCTACCGCCCTGGCCACGCTCGGCTACAGCCCGGAAGAAGTTGAATCGATCGTCGCTTACATCGAGAAAGAGGACACGATCGAGGGGGCGCCCGACTTGAAGCCGGAACATCTGCCGGTCTTCGACTGCGCATTCCAGGCGGCCAACGGCACGCGGAGCATCCCGTGGAGGGCGCACGTGAAGATGATGGCGGCCGCGCAGCCGTTCATCTCGGGGGCGATCTCGAAGACGGTCAACATGCCCAAGGACAGCACGGTCGAGGACGTTGCCAACGCCTATCGTGAAGGCTGGCGGCTGGGTCTGAAAGCCTTGGCGGTATACCGCGACGGCTCGAAGGGCGTTCAGGTGCTGTCGACCAAGAGCGGTGCGGAGAAAGCCGAGAAGGCGCCGATGGTGGCCGCCCCACGCCGCGAGCGGCTTCCCGATACGCGGCAGTCGGTTACGCACAAGTTCAGCATTGCCGGCCACGAAGGTTACATCACTGTCGGCCTTTACCCTGATGGCCGGCCCGGCGAAGTGTTCATCACCATGGCGAAGGAGGGGAGCACGATCGGCGGCCTCATGGACTGCTTCGGCACCGCAGTGTCGATGAGCCTGCAGTATGGCGTGCCGCTGGACGTGTACGTCAACAAGTTCGCCCATACGCGGTTCGAGCCGATGGGGCACACCAAGAACCCGGATATCCGCCTGGCGAAGAGCATTGTCGATTACATCTTCCGCTGGCTGGGCGTCACCTTCCTTCCCGGTTACCGCGAGGCCAACAAGGCTTTGCCAGCCGGCCCCGGAGACCTGGCCAAGACCGATTACGACCCGGGAGAAACGGAGTCAGAGCCCAAGCCCGTCGCCAAGAAGGCTGGCGGGCCGAATGCTGGGCAAGGAACGTCGAACCCGGCGAAGCCGTCGAGCGAGACGTCACACGTCGCGATCCAAGGCCCGCATCACTCGCCCGCCAACGGGGCGACGAACGGGGCCGCCAATGGCAAAGCCGCCACCCGGCGTCCGCCTACGGCGACCGGAGGCGCTCGAAACCGGCTCGCCGGAGAGTCGGAGACTGCTTCGTTCAGCAATGCGAACGAGCAGTTTGCCACGTTCCAGGAAGACGCGCCCAGTTGTGACCGTTGTGGCGCGATCACGGTGCGCAACGGCAACTGCTACCTGTGCTATAACTGCGGTAACAGCATGGGCTGTTCGTAATTCACGCGAAGTCGGCCTGGGGCGCGCGTTCGGCGCGCCCCAGGCTCGCATTGGCGTTTCCGCTACGAACCAAGCGCTCGCGTTGCCAGCGGATTTCGGTGTAGACTTGGGTAGCCCCACCCAGCGAAGCGCATTCGAAGCCACCATGGAAACGCCCATCGATGCCTGGCATATGCAGCGGGCCCTTGAATTGGGCGCCCTGGGCGAAGGGTGCGTGGAACCCAATCCGATGGTCGGCTGCGTGATCGCCGCCGGCGCGGAGATCATCGGTGAGGGCTGGCATCGCCGCTTCGGTGGTCCACATGCCGAGATCGAGGCCTTGCGGATCGCGGGCTCACGAGCCCGCGGGGCCACGATGTACGTGACGCTTGAATCGTGTTGCCATCACGGGAAGACGCCGCCGTGCAGCCGCGCGGTAGTCGAAGCGGGGCTGGGCCGCGTGGTGATCGCCCAACGCGATCCGTTTCCTCGCGTCGCCGGCGGCGGGATCGCCGAACTCGAAGCGGCCGGGGTGCCTGTCACCGTCGGTCTGCTGGAAACGGAGGCTCGTCGGCTCAACGCACCGTATCTGAAGCTCATCGAAACCGGCCGGCCATGGGTGATCGCCAAGTGGGCAATGACGCTTGACGGGAAGATTTCCACGCGGACCGGCTCGAGCCGGTGGATTTCCTCCGAACCCTCGCGGACGATCGTGCACGCGATTCGTGGACGGGTCGACGCGATCCTCGTCGGCCGAGGGACGGTCGAGGCCGATGACCCGCTGCTCACCGCTCGGCCTGCTGGGCCGCGGACCGCGCTGCGCGTGGTGGCCGACTCCTCGGCAGCGATTTCACCCGGCTGCCGCCTCGTCGCTACAGCCCGCGAGGTGCCGGTGCTCGTGGCCGTCGGGCCGGAGGCCGATCCCGCCCGGTGGCGCCGTCTGGAACAGTCGGGTTGCGAGGTGCTGGTCTGCCGGAGCGGCGACCATGCCGGCCGCCTGGGAGAATTGCTCGACGAGTTGGGTCGGCGCCGCTTGACGAACGTGCTGGTGGAAGGCGGCGCGCAGCTTCTCGGCTCGCTGCTGGACGGGCGCGGCATTGATGAGGTCCATGCGTTCATCGCACCCAGGCTGGTCGGCGGGCAGGCCGCACCCGGGCCGGTCGCCGGGCAGGGGGTGGCCGAAATCGCCCAGGCTCTTGAGCTTGAAGAACCGCAGTGGTGTCAGAGCGGCCCCGATCTCTACCTCCGCGCGCGTGTGCCCCGAAAGTAGGTCTCCACTCCACCGCCAGGTGCACACATCGCCTCGTGCGGCGTCGGGTGGCCCGCAGGGACTGCGGGCCTACTCTGCTACTTGAACGCCTGATCGTCGGTCGGAAACCTGCCTTCGCGGACTTCGTCGCGATACTGAACGACGGCCTCCGAAACCTGGCTGCCTAAGTCGGCAAAACGCTTGACGTGCCGCGGCAGATGGCCCTGTGTGAGGCCGAGGAGGTCGTGGAGAACAAGCACCTGGCCGTCACAGCCGCGCCCAGCGCCGATCCCGATGGTCGGGATCTTGACTGCGGCAGTAATCTCCGCGGCGATCGCGGCGGGGATGCATTCAAGCACCATGGCAAAAGCCCCGGCTCGCTCAAGGGCCAGCGCGTCGGCCAGCAGTCGCTCCCGGTCGCGCTGGACGGTATATCCACCCATGGCGTGCACACTCTGCGGCCGCAGCCCGCAATGGCCCATCACCGGCACTCCGCCGGCGACCAGGGCGGCAACGACCTCCGACTGCTCAACACCTCCTTCCAGTTTCACCGCCTGGCAACGCGTTTCCTTGAGCACTCGGGCTGCCGCCTCGACGGCCCGGGTGACGCCGAGAAGCTGGTAGGGAAAGGGAAGATCGACGACCGCCAGCGCGTGCTTGACTGCCCGGCCAACCATCTCGGCGTGATAAATCATCTGATCGAGCGTCACAGGAAGGGTGTTGGGATGCCCCTGGACCACCATCCCCAAGCTGTCGCCCACCAGGATGCCGTCCACGCCGGCGGCATCGATCATCCGGGCGAAGGGATAGTCGTAGGCCGTCACCATGGCGATCTTGCGCCCTTCCCCCTTGAGGGCCGAAAATCTCGGCACCGTCATCGCACTTTCAGCAGCCGCCATGTCTACTCATCTCGTGAACCCTGGGAGCGGAATCGACAACAGCCATTCTAGATTAGCCGGGTCGCCGCATCAAAGCTGCCTCCGACGGGGCACGCCCAAAGCAGTAGAGCCGTCTGATACTGCACTGCGAAGCCGAAGGCTGGCCGGCTGCTGTCCAACCTACGGTCGCTCGACTATGCTTATTCGGGGGCAGATATACGACGAGGTGCTGTCATGGTCAGGTTGCTTCTGCGGGTCGGCCTGGCGGGTGCGTTGGGCCTGCTGCTCTTGTCAACGGTGGTTTCTGCTTGGGCCCAATACGGCGGGCGGTTCGGCAGTAGGGCGCCCGAAGGGCCGCGCGTCGACGTAGCCGGCACCATCGAGGGGCTTGTGCAGGGGGGCGGGATCGTGGTCATGGGAACCAATCGGCTGGTGTGGCGGTTGCAGGTCACCCCGGAGACCAATGTCCACGTCAATGGTAAGGCGGCGAAGGCATTCCTCCGATCGGGGCAGTTCGTGTCCTTTCGGGCGATGGTCGATCGCCGCCGCGGCACAGTCGAGGAAAAAGTCTCGAGAATGACCATTTTTACGCCTACTCAGCAGACGGAATTGGGATTGGCACTCGATGCGGCGGAGGGAGCGGGCGGCCAGGAGGCTGGTGCTCAGCCGCTCGTCAGCCTCATGATCCGTGGCCGGGTGACGGGCATCAAGGACGGTCAACTGGTGGTTAACGTGCCTAACCGGTTCTTCAAACCCGTCATGGAGGTGCCGGTAGCCGACGATCTTGACTTGAACATCGACTTGGTGGGGGCGAATTTTGTCAGCTTGGCCAGTCAGGGTGATGGTATCCAAGCCAGCGGTCAACTCGTCGGACCGCAAACGATGCGCGTCCAGAGTGCTACGGTGACCCTCACCAATGTACTGGGGACGGCGACCGAGGCGGCCGAGAAGACCAAGCCCAACCGGCAGAAGAAGCCTCCGCGTCGGGCCACGAAGGACGCGGCTGAAGACCAAGATTCCGAAGCGCCTGACGCGGCCGTGGATCCGCCGGACGACGCCAAGCCAGCCAAGAAGGACAAGCCGGCGAAGCACCCTGCAGGCGGCGCCGACGCGCCCTGAGCAGGCTCTCCCACAATCAGGGCGCGACCGCCACGGGTGTGACGGATTCCATGGCCGACGTCGGCGAGTCCCGACGCCCGGGCGGACCGGGGTGGCGCCGGCGCAGCCACTGTCTGGGGGTACCTCCCGGTGGTTGCTGGTCGGCCCGCCCACCGTTATAATTTTCGATTCTTTACAGCCGGCAAAGGTCGCACAGTCGGCCGGGACATATTCGAGAGCCCCTGAAGGGCGCACTTTTTGACAGGAGACGCGCTGTGGCAATTCGTGTTGGTATCAACGGTTTCGGTCGTATCGGTCGGCTCGTGTTCCGCCGCATGATGGAAAAGCCGGGCGTGTTCGAGGTCGTGGGCATCAATGACCTGACCGACAACAAGACACTGGCCACGCTGCTGAAGTACGACAGCATCCACGGCCGCTTCCCCGGCGAAGTCGGTTACGACGAAAACAACCTCGTTGTCGGCGGCAAGAAGATCCGCGCCACCGCCATCAAGGATCCGGCACAGTTGCCCTGGGGCGAACTCCAGGCCGATTTCGTGCTCGAGAGCACGGGCGTGTTCCGCGCCCGCGCGACGGCCGAGAAGGCGGGCTTCGACAGCCACATCAAGGCCGGCGCCAAGAAGGTTGTGATCAGCGCTCCGTCGAAGGGTGAAGACCTCACCTGCGTGATCGGCGTCAACGACGACAAGCTCACCGCCGAGCACAAGTGCGTTTCCAACGCGAGCTGCACCACGAACTGCCTCGCCCCGGTGGCCAAGGTGCTCAACGACAAGTTCGGCATCGTCAAGGGCCTGATGACCACGGTCCACTCCTACACCAACGACCAGGTCGTGCAGGATTTCCCGCACAAGGACCTGTACCGGGCCCGCGCCGCGGCGCTCAACATCATTCCCACCACGACCGGCGCCGCCGAGGCCGTCGGCCTGGTGATTCCCGAGGTCAAGGGCAAGCTGACCGGCATTTCGCTCCGCGTCCCGACGCCGACCGGCAGTGTCGTCGACCTCACGGTGCAGACCGACAAATCGGTGACCGTCGACGCGGTGAACGCCGCGATCCGCGAGGCCGCCGAAGGGCGCATGAAGGGCATCCTCAAGTACACCGAGGATCCGATCGTCTCCAGCGACATTATCCACGACGAGCACAGCTCGATCTTCGTCGGCCCGTGGACCAAGGTGTTGGGCGACAACTTCCTCAAGATCCTGTCGTGGTACGACAACGAGTGGGGCTATAGCTGCCGCAGCGCCGAGCTGGTCGAGAAGATGGCCAAGCTGATGTAAACCCGGCCGACGAATGTCGACTGGATGAGTGACAATCTCGGAAGCACGAAGCCTCCGTCACTGGGGCTTCGTGCTTCTGTTTTACGGACTTCCTTCGCCATTCGGCCTTCATTATCTGGCGGTCACTCGCCGAGCATCTTTGCGGTAACAAGCCACCGCAGGATGCCTGCGCCGCGCCGAGGCAGATCCTCGAAGTCGATCGCCGCGCTGGCGCCCTTGGAGAAATCGATCAGTCCGCCGCCGACCAGTGCGGCGCAGAGATCGCTTACGTCGGGAGCGTGGCCCACCCACGCCACTTCGCTGTAGCTAGCCGACTGGCCCGCCATCCAGGCCAGCAGCCCATCGAGCTCGCTTCCGGGGGCAAGCTCCTCGCGATCGACCAGAAGGGGCTGGCCGGTGAGCCCGTCCCGCAGCAACTCGGCAGTCTGGCGGCAGCGCGCCAGCGGGCTGGTGACGATCAACTGCGGGGCGAAGCCGCGGCGATCAAGGGCCTTGGCGACGCGGCTGAAACGCTTCCGGCCCTCGGCGGTCAGCGGGCGTTGGCGGTCGTCGGGCCAGCGATCTTCATCGTGCTCCTCAGCCCAGGCGTGGCGGACAATGTATAGCTTCATGGCGGGGCTCCGGGTGGGTGTCGTGCGATTGTTCATTCTTCCGCCGGCGACACGTTCGGACAATTGGCGAGCCGCTACGAGGGCGTTGTACCGCACTGCGTGACTCGGGCCGGGCGGCTGGGTATACTCGGACGAAGTCGTATTGACCGACGCTGACCGAAGCCTCGCTGGGAGTGTTGCCATGGATCGTCGCGCGTTTCTGAAGACCGGTACCGCCGGATTGGCCCTCTCTGCCGCGCTTCCCTTCGGGCCGTTGTTCGCCGCCGAGAAACCGAAACGGGTGGGCCTGATCGGTACCGGGTGGTACGGCAAGTGCGACCTCCTGCGTCTGATCCAGGTTTCGCCGGTCGAAGTCGTTTCGCTGTGCGACGTCGATAAGAAGATGCTGGCCGAGGCGGCCGAGATCGTCGCCAGTCGACAGGCATCGAAAAAGACTCCGCGGACCTATGGCGACTACCGCGAGATGCTTGATGAGAAGGATCTCGACATTGTGCTCATCGCCACGCCCGATCATTGGCACGCCCTGCCGATGATCGCCGCCGTCGAGGCCGGCGCCGATGTCTATGTCCAGAAGCCGATCAGCGTGGACGTGGCCGAAGGGCAGGCGATGCTCGCCGCCGCGCGGAAGCACCATCGGGTGGTGCAGGTGGGTACGCAGCGGCGCAGCACCCCGCACCTCATCGAGGCCCGCGATACGATCCTCCGTGAAGGCAAGCTGGGCGACATCGGGCTGGTGGAGATCTACTGCTATTACCACATGCGGGCCCGCGGCAATCCGCCTGACACGGCACCGCCCGACCATCTCGACTATGAGATGTGGACCGGTCCGGCGCCGATGCGTCCCTACAACGAATGGACTCATCCACGGCGTTGGCGGGCATTCATGGAGTACGGCAACGGCATCATCGGCGACATGTGCATCCACATGCTCGACATGGTCCGGTGGATGCTCGACCTGGGCTGGCCGAAGCGGATCGATTCGACGGGCGGTATCCTCGTCGACAAGGAGAGCAAGGCCAACATTTCCGACACGCAAGTGGCGACATTTGAGTTCGACGACTTGCCTGTGGTCTGGCAGCATCGGACCTATGGCAGCTCGCCCGATCCGCAATATCCCTGGGGCGCCACTTTCTACGGCACTAAGGGAACGCTCAAGGCAAGCGTGATGGGTTACGATTTCATACCTCAGGGCCAGGGCCAGGCGGTGCACCGCGAAGTCACGTATGAGTTTGAGCAATACCCGGAAGACAAGACCGAGAAGGACCTGGAACGGCACGTGGCGCCGGCAATCCGCGGCCACATGAAGGATCTGCTGGAGTGCATCGCCACGCGCGGCAAGCCGGTAGCCGACATCGA
This sequence comes from Thermoguttaceae bacterium, assembly GCA_040766885.1. Classification (GTDB taxonomy): domain Bacteria; phylum Planctomycetota; class Planctomycetia; order Pirellulales; family Thermoguttaceae; genus JAXGPP01. The sequence continues at coordinate 64,974 of JAXGPP010000020.1, forward strand.
GCAGGGTTACATCTCGACGGCAAGCTGCGTGATGGCCAACATGGCGATGGAACTCGGTCGAACGCTTGCCTGGGATCCGGTCAAGAACGAGGTGATCGGCGACGACGAGGCGAACCGTTTCTTGCGCCGGCCCTACCGCGAGCCGTGGAAGCACCCGGCGGAGGCGTAATTCGGACCTGCCTGGCGTCGACCCTGCAACCGCGTGCGTACGGCTATCGCTGCGCGATGTGCCCCGACTGGCCGCCTTCGTAGACGCTGAATTCAGCCCATACGGGCAGATGCTCGGAGACGGCGATCGCTTCGCGGATCGAGAGGTTCAATTCTCGCATCAGGTCGAGGACGCCCGAGCGGCCGGTGAATTCGGCCGTCGCGCGGCGGTCGAAGAGCAGGTTGTCGACCAGCCGCGTGCCCCGCGTGGTGCTCACCGTGCCGGAAAGCGTCCAAGTCATGCCGGGAATCCGGGCAAGCGGACCCATTCGCCGGTCGTCGGCCCCCAGGCATCCCAGCAGAATCACGTCGTCTTCTCCTCGCGGGTCGTCGCGGACTGCGCGGAATACGTCGTCCAGCAGGTCCAGTTCCTCTTCGAGCCGGTTGGGATCGACGTGCACGTTGACCACGGTGAACGTGAAAGCCTCACTGGCTGGAGCCCCGCGAGCGCGAAAGGATGATACCAACGGCGACTGGCGGAAACGGCGACGGGGATCGGCCACCGTGCACACGGTGCGGCGATCGATCTCCAGCGCCGCGCGGTCGAAGATCAGAGCCATGTATTGGGTCGTCGGCTCACGGCCGACGTGCGGCGGGACAGCGAAATCGTACTCCCGACCCGTGGCGTTGACGAGTTCGACGAGCTGCACGAGTACGCTCTGGTCGCGCGCGCGGAGATCCTGTAGAGCCACAAGGTCGAAACGCTTCACCAGCTCCACAAGCCGGAGCGCCACCGCGCGCTGGTTGAGCTTCACTTGATCGAGCGGGCCGGGATTGAAGGTCGCGATGCGGATGGTGCCCTGCCGACTGACCACGCTGCCGGTTGCCAGTTCGGGCCCTGCGGCGCTCCGCGGCCGGACGGCGAGGGCGCGCAGGCCGTCGACCTCGTAATGGCCGAGGAAGTACCAACTGCCGCCCGCCAGGGCAATAAGGGGCACGAGGTATCGCAGCTTCAACATCGCGGTCCTCCCGATCGACGTGCGGCCGGCTAGCGGCGGGCTTCGCGTACGAGATGGCCCAGTTCGGGCAGAATCAGTCTCTCGGCCGCCAGACGGACGGCGCCCGGCGAACCGGGCATCGTCAGCACGACGATCCGCCCGATGAGCCCGCCGACCGCCCGGCTGAGCATCGCCGCCGCGCCGATCTCCTGGTAGCTGAGCATCCGAAACAGCTCGCCATATCCGGGCAGCGGCTTTGTCAACAATCCGCTGATGGTCTCGTAGGTCTGATCGCGGCTCCCCAGTCCGGTTCCGCCGGTTAACAGGATGGCGTCAAACTGCCCCGTTTCGATGAGCCCGGCAATCAATCTTCGCATCGCTTCCGGCTCGTCCGGAATAATCTCGCGGCGGCCCGCTTCGTGGCCTGCCGCCACGAGCAATTCAGCGAGCGTGCGGCCGCCGACATCCGTTTCGATCGTTCGGGTGTCGCTGACTGTGACAACCGCGCACCGGACGATCGGGGGGGCTTCGCGACGATGCGCATCGGGAACTTGGCTCATTCTCGCTCTCTGGGAGTATCCGCAGTGGCCGAGACCGCACCTTTCGGGGGGATTTCAATTGATCCTAGGCGATCACCGCCCGTATACTAGAGAAGATCGGCGATTTTCAGTCGTGGAAGCGAACTCTTATCTGGCCGGTTGCATCGCGACTGCGCAGCACATGATACGGACGATCCTTTGGCTCCCGGTACTCCTGGCAGTGGCGACTAGCGCTGCGGCCGACGATGTTTTCGTTCTTGAGCACGGCGGGCGCGTCGTCGGGGAAACGATCAAGAATCCGCTGCCGCCACCAGGGATGTATGTCATCGAACTAGCGGACGGCGGCCGCGTAACCCTTCCCCGCGCGGCGGTCAAGGAGAGTCGCCCTCAGCGGCCCGAAGAGGCGGAGTACGCGAAGATCGCGCCGGGGTACAAGAATACGATCGAGGATCAGTGGGCCCTGGCCGAGTGGTGCCGCCAACGGAGCTTGACCTCCGAGCGGGCGAAGCACCTCGAGCGGATCTTGAAACTCGATCCCGACCACGAACAGGCGCGGGCCGGTCTGGGATACTTCAAGGACGACGGGCAGTGGACGACGCGCGAGGAGAAGTTGACGCGTCTTGGCTACATTCGCCATAACGGCAGTTGGATGCTTCCGCAGGAGATCCAGTTGCTCGAGGAGAAAGAGAAGCTCTCCAACGCGCAGAAGGACTGGATCCAGAAGGTGGAACGGTGGCGGCAGTGGCTGGGAACCGAGAGAAGCCGGATCGCCACTGAGTCGATTCTCGAAATCCGCGATCCGAATGCGGTCCGCGCGCTGGCAGCAGCACTTAAGGCCGATCAACGCGACCAGGCACGGATACTCTATGTGACTGCCCTGGCCAACATCGGCGACACGGCGTCGCGCCGCGTGTTGACTCTGTGGGTGATGGAAGATCCGGTCGAAGAGGTTTGCCTTACCTGCCTCGACTACCTGAAGAAGGCCAACGACCACGAATCGGTCGAATACCTCATTGGCCGGCTCCGCAGCAAGGATAATCACGAGATCAACCGCGCCGCGGTGGCTCTGGGGCACCTGGAGGCGCGCGACGCGATCGGACCGCTCATCGATTCCCTCATCACCACCCACAAGTACAAGATTCCGAAGAACTCGGGGCAGATCGGCGCGACATTCAGCAACACCGGTGGCGGGGGATTGTCGGCTGGGGGCGGTCCAACCACTATCACGAAACGAATATCCAACCGCAGTGTGCTCGATGCCCTGGTGAAGATCACAGGCCAGAGTTACGGCTTCGACATTTCTCGCTGGCGTATTTGGCTTGCCACGCAGAAGAAAGCCAAGTGAACCCGGAAGGGTGAATTCAGAATGCGAAGTTGAAGGCAACCTCCGGCGATTCGCGTCTCGTTGAATTTCGCATTCCGGATTCTCCCCATCCCATGTTCCTTCTCGACCTGACGCTGCCGACGCCGGCCGAGAACCTGGCGCTGGATGAAGCGCTCTTGGAGCAGGCTGAACTCATGGAGGGGCCCCGCGAGGTGCTGCGGATCTGGGAGCCGGCAGCGCCGATGGTTGTCATTGGCCGCTCATCGCGGGTTGCCGAGGAAGTCGATCTTGAGGCGTGCCGGCGGCGAGGCATACCGGTCCTCCGCCGTAGCAGCGGAGGGGCGGCGATCGTTGCCGGGCCGGGCTGCCTGATGTACGCGGTCGTGTTGAGCTACGAGTTGCGGCCGGAACTCCGCTGGATTGACCGGGCGCACCGATGTGTCCTCGAGACGATGGCCGCGGCCATTGTGCCGGCGGTGCCGTTGATCCAGCATCGCGGCACCAGCGATCTGGCGATTGGCGAGTTCAAGGTCTCGGGCAACAGCGTTCGCTGCAGGCGGCGGCACATTCTCTATCACGGGACGCTGCTTTACGCTTTTGCGCTCGACACCATCGGCGAATGCCTGCGGATGCCTCCGCGCCAACCCGACTACCGCGGCGGGCGCGCGCACCGGGAGTTCGTAGCCAATATTCCGCTGGTTTGTTCCGAGCTTCGTCGCGCGGTGATCGGCGCCTGGAAAGCGGGCGAAGCGCTCAACGACTGGCCGCGCGAGGCCACTGCCCGGCTCGTCGCCGAGCGGTACGGCCGCGATTCGTGGCACCTCGAGCGATAGCGCCATTCTGGGCGCGCCCGCTTTCGGTGCTTCATAATGGCGGCCAGCCGGTCGCATGTACGGCGACTGGCTCATATTGCCACGCGGAGATCCTCGCCATGACCATTTCGACGACACGACGCCAGTTTGTGGCCGCCACGACCGCTTGGACGGCGCTGGGACCGGCCGTTCATCTGGCAAAAGGGGCGGCTGCTTCGAAACGGGTGCGCCTGGGGCTGATCGGCTGCGGCGGACGGGGACGTGAACTGCTGGAAGTATTCCGCGAATTCCCGGACGTGGAAGTCGTGGCAGTGTCGGACGTCAATGAACCGCGCATGGACCAGGCGGCGCGACTCGTCACGGAGGGGCCCCAGCGCCGCCCGCCCGACTGCGTGGTCGAGCACGAGCGGATCCTCGACCGCCGCGACGTGGATGCCGTGCTCATCGCTACCACGCAGCACTGGCACGGGTTGCCTTTCGTTCAAGCGGCGCAGGCCAAGAAGCATATCTATGTCGAGAAGCCCCTCTCGCACAACGTGGCCGAGGGACGGGCGATGGTCGACGCCGCGCGGAAGCACGGTGTGCTGGCCGTGATGGGGACGCAGCAACGAGGCTACGCACATTATCTCCAGGCGCTGGAGATCGTGCGATCCGGCCGATTGGGCAAGATTCCGCTGGTCGAGTGCTGGAATTACCACACGAGCGGCAGTCGCGTGGGCCGGTCGGCCGACGGGGAACCGCCGCCGACGCTTCACTGGGATCGCTGGCTGGGGCCCGCGCCGCTGGTGCCTTACAACCCGTCGCGGATGAACAACTCGTGGTGGTTCGACTACGCCGGCGGGATGATGACGAACTGGGCCATCCACCACATCGACATCATCCTCTGGGCGATGCAGGCAAGCACTCCGGATACGGTCATTTCCACCGGTGGCAAGTTCGTTGTCGACGATCTTGCCGATGCACCCGACACGCAGGAAGCTTCGTGGCATTTTCCGGATTTTGTGATGCAATACACGTACCGAGGCTTCAACAACTTTCACACCGTGCAGGCGCGGCCGCAGAACCACGGCATCTGCTTCCACGGCACCATGGCCACGATGGTGCTCGATCGCAGCGGCTATGAGATCTGGGAGGATCGGGATCCCGGCAAGTCGGTGGAGAAGGTCGACAATCCCCGCCACTGGCGCGACGGCAAGCCCGGCAACGAGATTGACGGCCCCTGGCAGCGGGAGTTCGTCAATTGCATCATCGAGGGCCGGAAGCCGCCGGTCGAACTGGAGCAGAGCCATCAGGCGACCGTGTGCTGCCACCTCGCCAATATCGCTTACCGTGTCGGCCGCAGTATTTCGTGGAATGGCGATAGCGAGACGATCGCGGGCGACGAGCGGGCCGCAGCCCTTCTCGCCCCACCGCGTCGCGAACCTTACCGCCTTGTTCAGTAGGCGCCTCTGGCGGGCGGAGATTGAGGGCGATCGGCCAGAGTGGGCGGGGCGGAGGCTCTGCCTTTGCTCTCGACGAAGATCAGCATCTCCACGCGTGGGGGAGCACTGGGCAGCGGCAACGGAACGCCGGGGATGAGCGAACTCGTCATGGGGACGGGGGCCGCGATCATCCCCAGGCTGACCAGCAGCACCTGGTTGACCGGCCAGCGAAACCGCTCGTGGAAGCGGAAATGGGTGATTTGTGGCACTTCGAGCTGTGCCCGGCCGCGCGGTGCTGCCGGGGTGGGCATATCGATGTTCACCGGCACCAGTTTCTCGACCTGATCGACATCGCACTTGATCGTGGCGTCGATCTGCTGACCGTCGACCGACAGAAGCGGACTGAATTCGATCGCGAAGCCTTCGTTGAGCACACCCGGTTGAGGCTGATAGCCGGGCCAGGTGTTGGCTTGGGGGAGGATGTCGCGGATGTAGTTCCGCGTCCGCGTGGCGGAGACCACGGTCGACTGACCGTTGCCGACGACGAGTTGCGGCGAGCTGTGCTCGCGGTAGTCGCTGCGGCGGCGGAGTTCGGCCATGAGCGCGGCGGCGTCCTCGCGCGAGAGGAGCCAACCCTGGACTCCCGGGGTTTGCACCTGCACGGGCCGGACGAGCCGTTGGGCCTTGGCCCGCCAATTAGGGTGATCAACGGTAACGACGCGCAACTCGAACGCGTGCGATTCGGCTTCGCTGCTGACGAAGCGATCAACGATCTCCGCCACCTTCTCCTGCATGTCGGGCGTGTGGTAGACAAGCAGCCGCCGCGGCAGCGCGCTGAGGATGCTGAACGGCTCGCCGTGCCACGCTTCATAGCCGGTTTCGCGGAGGATCCAGTCGACGATTGCCTGCTCGGGGCGGTTGGTCGAAGAGATCCGCAGCGTATAGGGGCTGATGTCATACTCCCGCCATAGCTGCCCGTGTTCCGCAGGGAGTTCGGGAGGGCCGGCGGAGACGCGGGCCGGCGATCGCTGCGGGCTGCTGGCGACCGGCTGGAGAGACTGATCGTCGCGGGTGGTCGCGGCGAGCGGCATTGAACCGGCCGCCTGCTGGACGGAGCTGCCGTCAACGCTTCGCCACTGTCCGGCCGTGCTGGAGGGGCGCGCCGCCTGACCAAAGGCGGCACCGGTAAGGGCGGCGATTGCGGCCAGTACGGGCAGAAAAATTCGCGCGTTCATGGCTTCAGCCTCCTTGCCGAAGTGGCGTCGGGTCAGAAGATGGGGCGACGAGGCGGGCAGTATAGGCCCGGTTGTCAAACGGGGCAAGAGCGGCTCACGGGCGAGCGGCTGAGGCAAGATCGTCTGATTCTCGGCCAGGGGCAAGGAGGAGCAGGCGGGCATCCGTTTACCGGTTGCATCCCTCACAAGAGGAGTAGAAGCGAAACGCCTTAGCGAGTGTTTCGTTTGGATACGTTCGCCCGACGCGCGGCTGCAAGTGCAAGGGAGGAAGAGGCTTCGCACTGACCGGGCAGCTCGGCGTAGTTGAATCCACCCTTTTGGCTTGAGTGTTGAAGTTCGCAGAGGGGTGCATGGGTTAGGAGTTAGAAGTCAGAAGTTAGGAGAGGGAGCGGAGGATAGGATCGGGGAGGTTGCTTGTGCGGGTGCTTTCATGGCAGGGAATCAGCGCTGGTGAAGCCGGGGCTTTCACATGCAAACGGGTCGAATTGTGAAAGAGCGAACAGGGACCACGCCCGAGGTATCGGGTGAGTCCGTGTCGGCGGACGAAGGTTCGTCGCGGCCGGAGCTGAGTATACCTCTGTTCATGTATGCTTGTCAATACTGAAACCGACCGGAGTTGGCCCGTTTTTCTGGGGTTTCTGGAGGGGGTGACTCAGGCGAGCCGAGCCGGGCGAGAAGGACTGGCAAGCCTGGGTCGGGATCGGTGTATACCGCCACAGGGGGCGTGCCATTGTGTCGCTTGCGGTGACGATATGGCTGGGTAAAGCTGCGACAGGAGACGGCTGGGCCCGTAGGCTGAGAAGGGGGGTGCTAAGGAGAGTCGCTACGCCGGCACGATGCCCAGTGGGCTTTTGAGGAATCTGCCGCGAAGCCGTCTCGAACGAGGCAAGTGGGCACGCTGCTTGCACCTGTTCGCCGCGATGAAGAAGGTCCTGCTGCTGATCATCGACGCACTCGCCTCTCGGGTCGTGGAGCCGGCGATGGCCGAAGGCCGATTGCCGCACCTGCGAAGCCTGGCCGAGCGAGGCTATTGTAACTGGAACTCCACGGCGATTTTTCCGTCGATCACGCCGGCCGCCACGGCGGCCTTGATTGCCGGCGGATACCCGGCCGAGACGGGCATCGCCGGTGCTTACTTTTATGACCGCCGCGAGGATCACCTTCACTACTATGGCGATGACACTTGGGCCATCATGCGCGAGGGATTCGCCCGTTACTTTGAGGACTTCCTCGTCCGGCTCAACCGCGACCAGTTGCGGCTGGATACCGCCTATCAGGTGGTCGAGCGGGCGGGGCTCTCGGCCGCCAGTCTCAACTACCTCTGGTTTCGCGGGGACACAGCGCACCGGGCGAAGATTCCATGGATATTGCGGCTCTGGCCGGGCGTCTCCTTCAGCAAGACGGTCTATGGTCCCAAAAACTTGTCGCTCGGCGACCTCGTGTCAACCCGGCTGAAGGCGACGGGCGCCAAGCTCTCCGGCACTGGCGGCTTACTCCACCGTTTCGGCTTCACCGACGAGGCCACCGCCGAGGCGCTCGTCTGCCTCGCAAGCGAAGGGGAGCTGCCGGCCTTCACCACGGCGTACTTCCCCGACAACGACTACGACTCGCACGACGCCGGGCCGCAAGAGGCCTTGCATACGGTCGAGCGCGTGGACGCCGCACTCGGTCAAGTGCTCGACGCGTTGGGGGGCCTGGATCGTGCGTTGGAGTCGCTGGCGATCATCGTGACCGGCGACCATGCCCAGTCGGATCTGCCGCTTGACATGAGTGAGACGGGCATCCGTTTCGACAAGATTTTGCACGACTACGCGATTGTCCCCGCGGGCGGGGAGTGGCGAGACGGCGACGAATTGATGGTCTGCCCGAACATGCGGGCGGCCCAGGTGTACCTCCGCCCCGGCTACTGGCTGCGCCGCGAGGAGATCGTTGCCCGATTGCTGGATGAGCCGAGGATTGACCAGGTGATCTGGCGCGAGGACGCCGATACGGCAGTGCCGCGGCGCTTTCGTGTTGCCACGCGGCGACAGGCACCGCTCGACTTCTGGCCGGCCGCGAGCGGCGAGGACCTGGCTCGTGACGAATACGGCGGACTGTGGAGTTGGCGAGGCGATTTGGGTGCGGTCGACGGGCGGACCACGGATTCGGGACTGATTGAGTTCGGGGAATATCCCAACGCCTTCGAACGCATTGCGATGGCGTTCGATGACGAGATCAGTGGGGACCTATGGGTTACCTCCCGCCCCGGATATGAGTTCCGGCTGAAAGAGACGGGAGTGCATCGCCACGGCTCCCACGGGTCACTTCACGCGCTCGATTCACTCTCTCCGCTGATTGCGGCTGGTGTGCCGAACGAGCACTGGCCTCAGCGGACTCCCCGGAGCATCGATGTGGCACCGTTATGCCTCTCAGTGCTTGGCCTATCGTCGTTCCGAGCAGTGGGTGCAAGTTCTCTGCGCACGCAACGGGTCCGGGAGGTTTCAGGAACCTCTTGTGGCAATCTCCATCAGCCCGCGCGGCCTGCCACAGGGTTGCATCGAGGTGTCAAGGCTTGAGACAGTACCGGAACTCGCTAGGAACCGGGAAGACGTCTGCCGGGCACAGCGTCATTTGCCCGAGCCGTTGGCGCCCTGTTCCTCGTTCTTTTCTGTGCTGATCCTCTTCAAGGTCGTCACCGACGCCGGCTTACCTGCCGAATCCTTGTTGAGGCTGTTTAATCGGATCGTGTTCTCGTCGATCTGCTCGATCGTCTCTCCGAACGGCTGTAGCGATCCACCCCAACGATCCAGGAAGCCTCGCGACATGAACCTCCACTGATCACCTTCCTTGATCCAAAGCCCTTTGCCTTGGCCACCATCTGTTCCGTAACTCCAGCTTACAATTCGTTCATGGACGAGATCCCAACCGATGATCTCCCGATAGTCACCCGCGAGGAACATGATATAGCTCTTGTTGTTGATCCACTCGAATGATCGCCGGTCCTTGGGGTTCTCTGCGTTCTGCCAGGTTCCGATCAGGAACGCAAGTTCCTGCAGATGCTCCTTTCCAGGCGGGACGCGTGCTTCGCCTGTTGCTGCCGCCGCGGGGGAACTCTCCGCAACGCGGTTGAAGATGTTCATACGGGGAATCCGATCGTTGTCGATCTGGAAACCCTGAGCTTCGTACCACTTGTTGCCCAAGATCTTAAAGGCGTAGCCCACCTTCTTTTGCGCTGAATTCGCATCGCTGGCAGCTGGTTCCTCCTCTTCTTGTCCACCAGCCAGCACCCGAAGGTTCCAGTACTCGAAGATCGCCAGGTCACCGTCCACGCGGATCCCGTAATCGACCACATGCTGGTAAACCAAGGTTCCGCTTTGGGAGTACAGGGAGAGCGTTTCCTGCCGCTCGCCGATATCCTTCACCAGGCGATGCGGCGTGCCTTCATAGTCCAGTTGTCGCTCCCACTTGCCGAGTGCGTCCTTTTGGAGCGTCGGCGCGTCGGGGGCCTGGCCCAATAACATGGTTCCCGTCAGCAAGGCGACAGCGTAACTCATCATGACCTGGTCCTCCCAACATCGACGGATTCAGAACAGCAGTAGAACATGCAGACTCTGGGGTATCAGCCCACTACGGAGTATATCGCCGGCGCATTCCGCTCCAGCGGCGGACTATGGCCCGGACTCAACCGGGAGTCGTCAGTCGTCGGAGTCGCCCGATGCGATTGTAGTATTGTATGTAGCCAACAATTGCCAGCGTTTATCCTCTCGTTTCCACGTGTTGTGAAGCCGAAAGATCTTCTCAACGGATTTGCCATCAGGCCTGGTCAGCACGTGAAGATGTGCGTTGATGATCGCGACATCCCCCGCAACAACAACGCTAACAGGCACCAGGTGAAAGGCGACCACCTTGTCAGCACCAGCCTCAACCTGCTCAAAGTACTTCTTTGCCTCATCGCCAAAGTGGATTGGGGAAGGCATGCTGTCTCCCCAGTCGACTATTTTCGGGTGGATGTATTTGTCGTGCTCTTTCCAATCCCGTTGAAAGTACAGGCCAACTTGCCGCTTAAGTGTGGACCAAGGCTCCAACTGTTCTTTTGAAAGCTCTTGTGCAGAACTTCCCGACGCCACAAGTGCCACTGACAAAACGAGCAGTGCGAATCGCATGCTGGACTCCTTCTCGTGGTAACTGAAAAACAACCCTTGAGCACACCCGGTCCACGATCTTGGGGTGGGCGTGCGCCAACGTACCCGACAACTCGCGCGGCAGACAATTTGCCTAAACAGTGTAAGCCGACTGAGGGGGCGAGGGGATGAGCCACTGCGTTGAGGAAACACTTCGCCGCGTGTTTCAGCTTTTCATCGAAGAATCGAGCCAGTTCGGCAAAGGCCGCTTTGGATTCCGGAATTGATGTGTCCGGGACGACCTGGAAGGCGTGCCACATCCCTTCCCAGACGCTCAGTTCCACATCGAGGCCGGCGTCTTTCAGCACGCGGCAACCGGAATGAGAAGAAGATGAAGGAAAGGCAGATGGAGAGCGGGCGGCCTGGCGAGCCTTCCGTGTCAACTCTGGTCGCTATCACCCTTGGCTCCCTGCGGGCGTTGCGGGGAGGCGGGGCGTGGATGGGTGGAAATGAAGAAGGCCGCCGAGGTGGGGCGGCCTTCTTGAGCGGATTCGACGCGGACGGGCGGGACTACGCCAAGCCGTTACGGAGTTGGCTCACCAGGAGCGAGGCGTTGTGGCCGCCGAAGCCGAAGCTATTGGAGATGGCCATCTTCAGCTTGCGCTCGCGGGCGACATTGGGGGTGTAGTCGAGGTCGCAGGCAGGATCGGGATCGGTGAGATTGATTGTGGGGGGTATCAGGCCGTGTTTCAAGGCCAGAACCGTGATCACCAGTTCCACGCCGCCGCTGGCGCCGAGGAGGTGCCCGAGCTGGCTTTTCGTGCTGGAGATGCTCAGGTTCCGTGCGTGTTCCTTGAACACCGACTTGATGGCCACGGTTTCCGCCTGGTCACCCAGCGGCGTGCTGGTGCCATGGGCGTTGATGTAGCCCACATCGGTGGGATCGACCTGCGCCTGGCGAAGCGCCAATTCCATCGCCTTGGCGCCCCCGATGCCATCCTTATCGGGCTGAGTAATATGGCTGCCGTCGGCGCTCACGCCGCAAGCGAGAACCTCACCGAAGATCTGCGCGCCGCGGCGCTTGGCGCGCTCCAGTTCCTCGAGCACGAGCAGCCCGGCTCCCTCGGCAAGCACGAAGCCGTCGCGATTGATATCAAACGGGCGGCTGGCGCCGGCGGGGTCGTCGTTGCGTTCCGAAAGGGCGCGCATCGCGCCAAACGCGCTAATGCCCATCGGCGTCACGGCGGCTTCGGTGCCGCCGGTGACCACGACATCGGCCTCATCGTACTGGATGAGCTTCATCGCGTCGCCGATGGCGTTGGAGGCACTGGCGCAGGCGGTGGAAACCGCCGCGTTGGGTCCCCTGAGCCCGAACTGAATCGAGACCTGGGCGCTGGCCGCGTTGGCCATCAACTTGGGAATGGTGAACGCCGAGACCTTGTCGGGGCCTTTTTCGAGCAGCCGACTGTGCTGCACCTCGATCTCGTACAAGCCGCCGATCCCGGTTCCCAGGATCACGCCGCAACGGTACGGATCTTCCTTATCGAACTCGATGCCCGAATCGCGAATGGCGTCGATGGCCCCGACCACGGCAAACTGGGTGAAACGGTCCAGCCGCTTGGCCTCTCGGGGTTCGATGTAGCCATCGCTCGACCAGGGAAACACCTCGCCGCTGATCTGCGAACGGAAACGAGAGCGGTCGAAACCCTGGATATGCCGAATCCCGCTCTCCCCGTTGCAGAGGCGGGTCCAGAGTTCGTCCACCTTGCAGCTCAGCGAGGTAACGACACCGAGGCCGGTGACAACGACGCGGCGTTTCATGCACTACCCGTTAGTCTTCTTGTCCCTGCTCGCCAGACGACACAGCGGTCTGGATGTGGTCGATGGCCTGGCCGACGGTCTGAATCTTTTCGGCGGCGTCATCGGGAATGTTGATGTCGAACTCTTCTTCGAGTTCCATCACCAACTCCACGGTGTCGAGGGAATCAGCTCCCAGGTCGTTGACAAAATGGGTCTCGCGCGAGATCTGATCTTTGCTGACACCCAACTGGTCGGCGACAATGTTAATAACTCGTTCTTCAACTGAGGGCACGGACGGTCCTCCTGCTAACTTCGCTCACTGATGGGGCTACGTCGCCCCTTGGTTTGTCCTAATCCAAATTTGCGCCCCAGAGGGTGCAAATCCCATGTTTTACCCCGCTTGTCGAAAGACCCACCAACAATAGCGACTTTTCCGGTATGTGTCTATATCTCCCAGGCGCTTCTTCGCCGTCGAGACCCGCTCAAACCGGCATCCTCACGAGATAGCTCGACCGGCGCGAGGCGGGCCAGGGATGCCGGTTGCCCGGCCGTGGTCCGCGGCTTCCGGACGGATCGGGTCTTAGCCGGTCAAACCTCCATCCACGGTCAGCACGTGGCCGGTGATGAATCCCGCCCCTTCGCTCGCCAGAAACAGCACTGCGTCGGCGACGTCCTGGGGATCTCCTAGCCTCCCCAAAGGAGTGTTTTTCTTGATTTGTTCGATGATTTCGTCGCCCAAGGCATGCGCCATATCGGTGCCGATAAAGCCGGGAGCGACCGCATTGACGGTGATGCCGCGGCTGGCCACCTCCTTGGCCACGGTGCGAGTCAGCCCGATTACGCCGGCCTTGGAGGCCGAGTAGTTCGCCTGACCCGGATTGCCCATGAGGCCCGAGACGCTGGCGATGTTAATGATCCGCCCGCGCCGCCGCTTGAGCAGCGGCTTGATGGCCGCGCGCGTGAAGAGAAAGGTTCCCTTGAGGTTGATGCCGATGACGGCGTCCCACTGGTCGTCCTTCATCCGCATGGCGAGCGTATCACGGGTGATGCCGGCGTTGTTCACCAGGATGTCGAGTCCGCCCATGGCCTGGACGACCTCGTCGACGACCTCGTTCACGCGGTCGCTGTTGGTTACGTCGCAGACGAAGGCCTCGGCTTTGCCGCCGGCCCCCTCGATTGCGGCGACTGTATGGCCGAGCAGTTCCTCACTGACGTCGATGCAGGCGATCGCCGCGCCATTGGCCGAGAGCGTTTCGGCGATGGCACGTCCCAGTCCCCGGCCGGCGCCGGTGACCAGAGCCACCTGACCGCCGAGATCGGTCGAAATCCGCTTCTGGCGAGCTTCGCTCATCGTTGGGCTACACTTCCACGCTTTGGCACGAGACGTTTCGGTCGATCCGCCGCAAAAGGCCGCGGAGTACACGGCCGGGCCCGACTTCGTAGAACTGGTCAAAACCTTCGGCAATCAGGTAGCGCACCGAGTCTTCCCAGCGGACCTGGTGAAGCACCTGCATGATGAGCAGTTGCCGGATCTCCTCGGGATCGTCGTGCGGCCGGGCATCGACATTGGAGACAACGGGAATTCGCGGACGTTGGAGCGTTACTTGCTGGAGGGCCTCGGCCAAGCGCTGGTCGGCGGGGCGCATGATCTGGGTGTGGAATGCTCCGGCGACCGCCAGCGGCACGGCCTTCATCGCGCCGTTCTTGATCGCCAGTTCGGCCACCCGTTCACAGGCGGAATTGGCGCCAGAGACGACAATATTGCCGGGACAAAGGAGGTTGGCGATCTCGAGCACCTCACCGCCGCGGGCCTCCTGGCAGAGCTTGTCGACCTCGACGCGTTCGAGTCCCAGGATGCTGACCATGCCACTGGGTGTTGCGTCCGAGGCGTCCTGCATCGCGGCCCCGCGTTGCTGGACGAGCGTGAGGCCCGACTCGAAGTCCATTACGCCGGCGAAGACCATGGCCGTGTATTCGCCCAGGCTCAGTCCGGCCGCCGCCTCGCAGGAGAGGATGACGTCGGGTGATTCGTGCCGCAACGACTCGAGCGCGGCCAAGCTGGTGACGAACAGGGCCGGTTGGCTGAAGATCGTCGAATCGAGTTGATCGGCCGGGCCTTCGAAGCAGAGCTTCGCCAGATCGTACCCCAGGATTTCGCCGGCGCGGTCATACAATCGCTTGGCGCTGGGCAGGGTGTCGTACAGCCGACGGCCCATGCCCACGGTTTGCGCGCCTTGACCGGGAAACAGGAATGCGATCTTGCCCAAGGCTGATCCCTTCCGAGGTGCTACTTCTTGGGTTCCACGACCTTACGGCCCATGTAATCGCCGCAATTGGGGCACACGGCGTGGGTGGGCTTGGCGGCGCTGCACACCGAACAATACTCCAATTGCCGCGGGGTCTTGTGGTCGTGCGCTCGCCGGGAGCCGGTGCGAGCATTCGAATGTCGTCGCTTCGGGACTGCCATCTAAGGATTCCGTGGCTGATTGTGGAGCGATTCTAATCTATTTGACTGGGAGAGTCGCGCCTTCGACTCGGCTCATTCCCAGGTATTGGGCCGCGAGAATCTCCCCACCGGACTGGTGCGGGGGCGATGCAAACCGTTGATGGTAGATTCCCCCGGGGGAACTGTCAACGGAGCGGGCCCAGTCTTCGCCACCATTACCGATCCACCCGACCGAGCGGATACTATTCCCCCAGGGACTTCTGAATAGTCTGGCGTGCGGTCTCAAACGCCTCCTCGAGATTGTCGGCATTCTTGCCGCCGGCCTGCGCCATGTCGGGACGCCCGCCCCCGCCCCCCTGAATGGGTTTCGCTGCTGCCTTGATCCACTTCACGGCGTCCAGTCCCTTCTCGACCAGCTCGCGGCTCAGGCCGGCAACGAGCAGCACCTTGCCTTCGTCCTGCCGGGTGGCGAGCATCGCTGCAACCGGGGAGCCTTTGCGGCGGAGTTGGTCGATCAGGCCGCGAAGTTCCTGGGGGTCGTGTTCCGGGACCTCGGCGACGACGAGCTTGGCACCGCCCACGTCCGTCGCTGCGGCGAGGAGTTGCTCGGCGGTGACCCCTTCGGTACGGCGGCCCGATGCGAGTTGCTTTTTCAGCAACCGCACATCTTTGGCAAGTCCCTCGACGCGGGCCGGTATCTCGTCGAACGGAACCTTGAGCAGACTGGCTACTTCAGCCAGCACCCCCTCGTGCCTGCGAACCAGGTCCATCGCTGCCTTGCCCGTAAGCGCCGTAATGCGGCGGACCCCGGCCGAGACGCTTTCCTCGCCGACGATCTTCAGCAGGCCGATCTGGCCGCTGTTTTCCAGGTGTGTGCCACCGCACAATTCCCGGCTGAACTCGCCGACCGAGACGACGCGGACCACATCGGGGTATTTCTCACCGAAGAGCATGGTCGCTCCGAGCGCGCGGGCTTCGGTCAGCGGCATGTTTTTCCAGCAGACCGGTTCGCCTGCCAGCACCTTCTCGTTGACCTCGGCCTCGATGGCCGTCAGTTGCTCCCGAGAGAGGGCCTTGGGATTGCTGAAGTCGAACCGCAGCCAATCCTCGTCGACCTTCGAGCCTTGCTGCTGGGCGTGGGAACCGACGTGTTTTTGCAGCGCGAAATGCAGCAGGTGGGTGGCGGTGTGGGCGCGGCGGATAGCCTGCCGCCGCTCGGCGTCGACCCGGGCTGCAAGCTTCGCGTTCAGCGTGAGGCGGCCTTCGCGGAGGTGGCCCACATGGAGCGGGAATCCCTTCTCCATCTGCGTGTCGATCACTTCGAAGCGGATGCCCTTGCCAATCAGTTCGCCGCGGTCGCCGACCTGTCCCCCCATTTCGCCGTAGAACGGCGTCTTGTCAAGCACGATGCGAACGGGGTGCTCGTGGTCGATTTCTTCGACCGCATCGACCAGTTGGTTGCCGACGAGAATGCCGATGACCGAGGCGTCGGCCGCGTCGTTGGCGTCGTAACCCAGGAACTGGCTGCGATGGCCGGCTTTCACGAGCGAATCGAGCGGTCCGGAGCGGGCGAAGACTTCTTTCTGTTCGCCTCCGGAGACCTCGCCGTGACGCTCCATGGCCTCACGGTAGCCCTCCCAGTCGAACATCAGATTTCGCTCGGCGGCCATCGATTCGAACAGTTCAGGCGGGAAGCCGTGGGTCTGATACATCTCGAAGGCTTCCTCGCCGGAGACGACGCCGCGGTTCTGCCCGCCCATCTGATCGAAGATGCGTTCCACCCGTTCCAATCCGGCGTCGATCGTGGCGAGGAAATTGGATTCCTCGGCCTTGATCGTGTGAGCCACCCGTTCGGAGGTTTCGGCCAGCTCGGGATAGGGGTTCTTCATCATCTCGACGACGGTGGGCACGAGCTGGTACAGGAACGGCTCGTGGACTCCCATCTGATGGCCGTCGAGCACCGCGCGGCGTAGCAACCGCTTGATGACATAGCCCTGCTTTTTCGGACCGGGATGGACGTTCTCGTGGATGGCAAACGTGCACGTGCGGACGTGGTCGGTGATCCGCCGCAGGCGACGGCCGGCGTCGGACTGCGGATCGTACTTGACACCGCAGACTTCCGCCGCCGCCTCGACGATCGGACGGAGGATATCGATGTGAAAATTCGTTTCCACTCCTTGGAGTGATGCGCAGGTTCGCTCGAGCCCCATGCCGGTGTCGATGTTCTTGCTGGGCAAGGGGCGGAGGTTGTTGGGGGGCGGGCCGACACGGTTGAACTGGGTGAAAACAAGGTTCCAGATCTCGACGCTGCCCACAGACGAGTGGTAGTAGATCTCACTGCAGGGGCCGCAGACGCCGTCCGGTCCCTGGCTGGGGGCGTTGGCGGGCCAGAAGTTCTCGTCTTCGCCGAGGCGCTGGATCTTTTCGGCGGGCAAACCGATCTCGTCGGCCCAGATCGACGCCGCCTCGTCGTCGTCGAGATACACGGTCGCCGACAGGCGGGCCGGGTCCAGGCCGAGCCATTTCTTGTCGGTGAGGAATTCCCAAGCCCAGTGGATCGCCTCGCGCTTGAAGTAATCGCCGAAGCTGAAATTGCCCAGCATTTCGAAGAATGTGTGGTGGTACGCGGTGCGGCCGACGTTCTCGATGTCGCCGGTACGGAGGCACTTCTGGCAGGTGGTGGCCCGGGTGAAATCGAGCTTGGTCCGGCCGAGGAAGTGGTCCTTGAACTGGTTCATGCCAGCCGGGGTGAAGAGCACCGACGGGTCCCATCGCGGCACCAGCACGTCGCTCGGCCGGCGGACGCAACCTTTTGTCTCAAAGAAGCCCAGGTATTTTTCGCGGAGTTCGTCGGCTTTCATCGCTGTGGCAGTCTGTTTCTGGTACTGCTGGAACTGCTGGGGAAACGGCTGCAAACGGGCCTGCGGGAGTGATAATCCCGGCCGGTTGCGCTCGGTCGGGCCCATGCAACGCCGACACGGTTACCACCGCGAAGGCTCGCGCCGTGGGCAGAATCTCCCATGATATCGGCCGATCGGGCCGGTGAAAAGAACACTCGGACGGCTATCGCGGCGAATCCCAGCGTTTCGGCGTGCGTCAGACGGCCAGTCCTGGAGCAGGCAATTACAGGCGCGCGTAGGTCGTGGATCTCAAGGCAAACGAGCCGCGCTCGGTCGCCCCGCGAGTGCGCCGGGGGCATTCCCTGTGCCGAGCGAAGCCATCGAGAGACTCGTTCGCTTGATTCCGGCGCCCGTGCGGGATCAACGCTAAACAGGCTGGCGATCGTCGTCACTCCCGCTCGGCCCGCCTTGCGGCAACTGGGGGGGTGGCAAATAATGGATACATGGCTCCACACGTCCAGGCACTCGACAACACGGTCGAAATCGTCACTCCCGAGAATATCGCCTTCCGCTACCAGGTGGCGGGGCCGTTTCGTCGATTTCCAGCCTACCTGATCGACCTCATGATCCGGGCGGTTGTGGTGATGATCCTCACCGCGATCGCGGCTTTCACCTCGGCTTTGCTCGGGTTGGCCAGCGCGGGGTTCGGCGATGCGTTGATGCTCGTCGGGTGGTTCCTGCTGGCCTGGTTCTACGGCGGGTTGTTCGAGACGTTCTGGAATGGCCAGACCCCCGGCAAGCGGATGCTGCAAATTCGCGTGCTCTCGGTCGACGGCCAGCCGATCAACGGTTTGCAGGCCGTGTTGCGCAACGTGCTCCGGGCAATCGACATGCAGCCGGGGGTGTTCTATCTTGTCGGTCTGATCGCAGCGATGATGAACGACCGCTTTCAGCGCCTGGGTGACCTGGCCTGCGGCACGATGGTGGTTGTCGAGGAAGATCGCTGGTACCGGGGCATTACGCAGATTACCGAACCTGAAGCGGTGCGGCTTGCAGCGCTGGTTCCGGCCGACTTCGTCGCCACGCGGACCCAGGCCCGGGCCTTGGCGGCGTACGTTCAGCGAAGGGTGTATTTTTCCTGGCCACGACGGATCGAGATCGCCCGCCACCTGGGCGAGCCGCTGCGCGAGCGATTTGGGCTACCGCCGAATACGGACCTCGATCTGTTGCTTTGCGCGCTGTATTATCGCACGTTCATCACCGATCGCGGCGGGGGCGACGCGATGCGGGCCGGTTCGACGCTGCGTCAGCAGCCCGGCTCGCCGTTTGCGGCGGCCCCTAAACCCGGCACCGCGTGATCCGTGGGCAGACCCATCGAATGAAAGTCTCGGAACTCGTCCAATCGCGGCAACAGAACTGGCGCGAGTTGGAAGCCTTATGCATGCGATTGGAGGCGGGGACGAGGCAACGTCCGGACGCGCCGACCTTGTCGCGTTTCGGCGCGCTGTACCGTGCGGCCTGTGCCGACCTTGCCCTGGCAGCCGGCTACCAGTTGCCCCCCGAGACCACCCAGTACCTGCATCGGCTCGTGGGCCGCGCGCACAACCAGCTTTATCGCAGCCGCAATTTCAACCTTTCGACCTGGAGCCATCAGCTCCTGGTCGATGTGCCGCGGCGGCTGTTCAACGACAACGCATTGCGGCTGGCATTCTGCGTCTTCTGGGGCATGTTCGTGTTGTCGATGTTCCTGGCCTACACCAGGCCGGGTTTCGCGGAGAAGGTGATCGGGAAGGATTCGTTGTCGAGCCTGGAGAGTGATTTCTCGCAGTCGGTGCAGGGGCGCACCGCGGGGAGGCAGGGAAGCATGGCCGGATTCTACATCTTCCACAACGCGGGCATCGGGCTGAAGTGCTTCGCGTTTGGGCTGGTGTTCGGGATCGCCGGGCTTTATGTTACCACGTTCAACGCCTGCTATCTGGGCACCATGTTCGGCTACATGGCCCAGTCGCAGCACGGCGACAACTTCTTTCATTTCGTCACCGCGCACGGCCCCTTTGAATTAACGGCGATTGTGCTCTCGGCGGCGGCGGGAATGCGACTGGGCTTCTCGCTCATCGATACCCAAGGCCTGGGCCGCATGGTCTCGTTGCGACGGGCAGCCGACGAGGCGATGCCCACCATGTGGGCGGCAATCCTCATGTTTCTGCTTGCGGCGCTGATCGAGGGCTTTCTGTCGCCGTCGACGGCGCCCTACTGGATCAAGGCCGTGGTGGCGATCATTTCAGCGGGACTGTTGATGTTCTATTTCGTCGGATTGGGTTATCCGCGCGAGGAATACTGAGTCGGCGCAAGAAGGGAGAAGTGAGAAGGCTTGCAGTTCGACCGTACCCGAATTGCGATTCGCGAACGCTCGCCGCTGGAGGTCCTTGATCTGGCGCTGCGGGTGGTTCGCATCCATGCGCCGGCGCTGGCGGTGGCGTTGGCGGTCGGGGTTGCGCCGTTGTGGCTCTTGAATCATTGGTTGCTGGCCGGGTTGATTGCCGATGACCTGGAATTCACTTATCCGGGCTGGCACATGTTCCTGATGGTGCTCCTGATCCTCTGGGAAATGCCCCTGGCGACATCGCTTGTGACGCTGCTGCTCGGCCAGGCGCTGTTTACCGATCGCCCCCGCGCGTGGCTGGTGGCAGGCGATTTCGTGCGACGGTTGCCCCAGCTCATCCTGCTGCAGGGACTGTTGCGACCCTTCTTTCCCTTGGTGGGATGGAGCTACTTGAACGAAGTCATCCTGCTGGAACGAAATCCCCTTTTTCGCGGCAAGAAACAAGGCATGTCGACGATGCACCGCGCCGGCGCGCTGCATCGCGGCGAACGGAGCGACTTCGCCGGCCGGGCGTTCCTGACTACCATGTCGCAGGTGGCCCTGTCGGTCGCGCTGTGGTTGTCGCTGGCCCTGATCCGGCAGTTCTTGTTGAACGAGTGGCGGTGGGACGAAGCCCTGTTTGTGTTCTATTGGCCGTTGGCGTGGTGGATGGCGGCCGGGTTCTTCACCGTGGTCCGTTTCCTGTCGTACCTCGATCTGCGGATTCGACGCGAAGGCTGGGAAGTCGAGCTTTTGATGCGGGCTGAAGAGGCGAGACTGAGGAGCCAGCTCACATGATTGCCGCCTATCTCTGCCTCTCCGCCGCGCTGCTCCTCCCGGCCCAGGCCGCGCCCGAAGAGGCGGTGGTCGCTGGTCGCAAAGCGGTCGACCGCTGGTGGGACGACTATCCCTGGTACAACGACGCAGCCGACGACGTTCGTCCAATTGACGTGTCCGAACCCTGGTACACGCGCCTGCAGTGGAAGTGGAACTGGAAGGGCCCCAATTGGGGCGGGGCGGGCGGTGGATGGTCGGGCAACACGATCCTCGAATGGATTGCCTGGATCGTAATCCTGCTGTTGTTGGGGGTGTTGATCTACGTGATGATTCGGGTAATTCGCGCTCGAATTCGCCGCCACGCGACGGTCGCCGGTGAGGAGGAGGAAGCCGATCCGGAAGCGGAGCATCGCCGGGTCGAAGCGCTGCCTCTGCCGGCGCGGCAGCGGCCCGGCGACTTGCTCTCGACCGCCCGCCAGCTCTACCAGGAAGGAAACTACCGCGAGGCGATCCTGTACCTGTTCAGCCATCAACTCGTGGAGCTGGACAAGCGGCAGTTCATTCATCTTGACCGGGGCAAGACCAACCGGCAGTACCTCCGCGAGTTGGGACGCCGCGTCGACCTCCGCCGGCTCCTGGAGCCGACGATGGTTGCCTTCGAAGAAGTCTTTTTCGGCAACCACGGATTGGACCGCGGACGGTTCGAGGCCTGCTGGTCGCGGATGGGCGACTTCGATCGCCTGCTGGCCGAGGGGGGCGCCGAAGCATGAGCCGACTTGGCTGCCGAATGCCTGACCGGCGTTCCCTCACGACGCCGGTGATTGCCGTGGCGTTGCTCTTCTTGGGAAGCGGATGCCGGGAAGACATCCAGACCGGATACGGTGTGCGGAAAGGGTATGCCTCCGAAAGCGTCAACGGCACCGGCGTGCTCGGCGAGATGTTCGAGCAAGCCGGACACCGGGTGCTGTCCTGGAGCACGCTCACCCCAAAGCTCCGCGAGCGGGCCGACGTGATCGTCTGGTTCCCCAACGATTTCGAAGTCCCTCCGGTTGCCGTGCGGCAGTGGCTCGAGGAGTGGCTCGACGGCGCGGGAGCGCGGTGGTCGCCCGATGGATCGTTCCGCCCGCGGACACTGATCTACGTTGGCCGTGACTTCGACGCCGCGCCGCTGTATTGGAGCAAGATCAGGCGGCTGGCCCCGGCCGACCAGCGGGCCGAGATCGATCAGCGAAAAGCCAAGGCCATGAACGATTACCTGAACGCCCGGCCGGTACAGCCGGGCCTGCAGGACGCCGGGTGGTTCACGCTGGACGGCAGCGCCAAGCCGCGACAGGTTCGGCGGATCCGGGGGGACCCGCAGTGGACGGAAGGGATCGATCCCGCGAAGCTTGAAATCGAGCTCCGCAGCCGATTCAATCCGTCCGAGTACGCCGAGGTGTTGCTGGAGTCGAACGGCGACATGCTGGTGAGCGCGGAATCGTGGGACAATGGCCGGCTGATTGTCGTCACCAACGGGTCGTTCCTGCTCAATTTGCCGCTGGTGAATCACGAACACCGCAAGCTGGCGGGCCAACTGGTAACGGAAGTCGGCCCCGCGCCGCAGACCGTCGTATTCCTGGAGAGTTATGCCGGCGGGCCGTCGATCCGCGACACCGATCCCAGCCTGTCGCCGCCCACGGGGCTGGAGATCTTCAATCTCTGGCCGACGAGCTGGATCCTCTTGCATTTGGCGGCCGCGGGCATCATCTTCTGTTTTGCCCGGTGGCCGATCTTCGGCATTCCCCTGAAACCGGAACCGGCCGGACTTTCCGACTTCGGCAAGCATGTCGATGCCCTCGGCGAACTGTACGGCCGCACCAGCGACGAGAGCTTCGCCCGAGCGCGAATCGCGCAGTACCAGCAGGTCCTGGGCAGTCGGCAGTGACCGGTAGGCGTCAGGCGTTTCAAACCACGTTTCTTCCTTCAGCACGATCGGCCTCATGTCGAACTCACCCTTCGGACCGAATCCGCCTCCGGCTCCAATGCGCGGCCCCACGCCCGCTCCACCGCCAGTGGCCGGCGCCCCGCCCGTGCAGATCGATCCCTCGCCCGCGCAACCCGCTCCGCCGGCGGCGGAAGCCCCACCCGCCGGCGCCGATACCCCGGTCCGCCGGCTCTTTGACCGGGTGACGGATGAAATCCGCAAGGTGTTTGTGGGCCAGGACGAGCTCGTACTGGGGACGCTCGTGGCACTCTTCTCCAGCGGCCACGTGCTCATCGAAAGCGTGCCCGGACTGGGGAAGACGTTGTTTGTCCGCACGATGGGCCGGGTGCTGGGCTGCCGATTCGGCCGCATCCAGTTCACCGCCGACCTGATGCCGTCGGACATTACTGGCGCACCAATCTTCAATATGAAGTCGCAGGAGTTCGAGTTCCGCCCCGGTCCGGTGTTCACCCAGCTTCTGCTGGCCGACGAGATCAATCGATCGCCCGCGAAGACCCACGCGGCGCTGTTGGAGATCATGCAGGAATACCGGGTGACGGTCGAGAAGGTGAGCCACCCGATCCAGCGGCCGTTTCTGGTCCTGGCAACGCAGAACCCGATCGAGACCGAGGGAACCTACAATCTGCCCGAGGCGCAGTTGGATCGGTTCATGTTCAAGCTTGTGGTCAATTACCCGTCGAGCGAGGAAGAAGCCGAGATTCTCGTCAAACACAGCGTGCAGGTTGAACTCGACCGCCGCCTGGAGGAGCTTCAGACGGTGACGGCGCCCGAAGAGATCGTAGCCATGACGCAGGAATGCGGACAGGTTCGCATCGACCCGAAGCTGGTACAGTACATCAACGCGCTGGTGCGCCTGACCCGTCAATGGCCGCAGTTCTACATGGGGGCTTCGCCGCGGGCCGGAATCAGCCTGATGCAAGGCGCCCGAACGCTCGCAGCTTTCCGCGGCCGCGACTACGCCGTGCCCGACGACGTCGTTGAGCTGGCGCTACCCGTGCTCCGCCACCGGGTGATCCTCTCCGCCGAGGCCGAGGTGGAGGGGCATCACGTCGATGAGTTGCTCACCGCGATGATCCATTCCGTGGAGGTTCCCCGGCTTTGAGCCCGCTCTTGCTGGTAACGATCAAGCTGGCGGCCGTCGCGTTGCCCCTGGCAGCGCTGGCCCGCGGGCTGCGGATCTATCCAAGCACGCGGCTGGTAGTGCTGGTGCTGGTGCCCGGGTTGACGTCGTTTGTCCTGTTGGCGCTGCCGCGGCTCATCTGGCCGCTGGCGGTGCTCGACGTGCTGGTGGCGTCTTTCATTGTGGGCGATCTCTGGACTCTGCCCAGAGCAAGGTCTTTTGCCGTCGAACGCCGCGCCGGTCACATCGCCTCGCTGCGGCAACGGCACGCCGTGGAACTGGCTGTATCGAACCTCGCCGCGCGGAGCTATTGGCTGGAGATCCGCGACGGCGCGCCCCACGTGCTCAATCCCCACCCGGCCGAGTTCGCCCAGCAGCTCGACGGGCGAAGCCGCGTGTTTCTGGAGTACGCGATGCGGCCGAGTCGTCGCGGCGCGTTCACCCTGACGCACATTCACCTCCGGGCGCGGAGCCGGCTGCGGTTGTGGGTGCGGTATCTCGATTACGGCTGCCCGACGTCGATCAACGTCTATCCCGACATGAAACAGCTTCGCGAGTACGCATTGCTGGCGCGGACCAACCGGCTGCGGCTGGTGGGCGTGCGCCGCACGCGGCGCATCGGGCAGGACCACGATTTCGAGCGGCTGCGCGACTTCGGCCGCGACGACAATTTCAAACACATCGACTGGCGGGCCACTGCCCGGCGGCAGAAGCTCACGGTGAAGGATTTTCAAGCCAGCCAGAGCCAGCGACTGGTGTTCCTCATCGACTGCGGCCGGATGATGACCAACGAGGCCGCCGGCCTGAGTCTCCTGGACCACGCCTTGAACGCGATGCTCATGCTGAGCTATGTCGCGCTCAGGCAGGGAGACTCGGTGGGGCTGATCACGTTTTCTGATGCGGTGCACAATTTCGTCCCGGTACGCGGGGGCATGGCGCAGATGAACCGGCTACTGCACGCCGTGTTCGACCGTTATCCGCAGTTTGTCGAATCACGCTATGACCAGGCGTTCCGTTATGTCGCCTCGCACTGCCGCCGCCGGTCGCTGGTGGTGCTTGTGACCAATGTGATCGATGAGGTGAACGCCCACCAGGTCGACCGCTACCTGACGAGCCTTGTCGGGCGGCACCTGCCGCTGGCAGTACTGCTGCGCGACCGGCGGCTATTTGAAGCCGCAGAAACCATCGAACCGCACGGCGATCGCCTCTGGCAGGCTGCCGCCGCCGCCGAGATCCTCACCTGGCGGCACCAGGTGCTCGCCGATCTGACGAGCAAAGGCGCCTTGGCGCTCGACCTCTACCCGGAGGAGATGACGGCACCGCTGGTGAACCGGTACCTGGAGATCAAAGCGCGGCATCTGCTGTAATCGCGGCGGCGGGCTGTATCGGGCACGGCGCGTCGGAGCAACTGGTTGGCGAGGTATGAACGAAGGACTGCGGGCCGTTGTCTGGTAAGGGGCAATGCCTTGCAGAACTGGGCGATTGTTCGCAGCCGATTCACGGGTCGTTGGGGCTGCGATCTCATCAAAGTGAACAGGAGACCTGCCATGCGAACGTTGGGCGTGATTCTCGCGAGCGTTGTGATCCATGCGGTCACGGCGTCGTTGCCGGCGGCCGATTCACCAGGAACCTGGCGGATCGGCGAGCCGATCGTCACCTACTGGGCCGGGCCGCCGATGACCGACGCCGTGGCCGAGCAGATGCGTGACGGGGGCTTCAACGTCGTGTGGTGCACCGAGGAACAACTCGATGTGGTCCAGCGGCACGGCCTGCGCGGGCAGCTCACCAGCGGACTGCTTTCGCCGGCAGTGCTTGATGATCCGGCGCGGCGCGCGGAACTGGACGCGCTGGTGGACCGTGTTCGCAGCCATCCGGCACTCTACTGCTATTACATCACCGACGAACCGAGCGCGGCGGCGTTTCCGGCGCTGGGGCGCCTGGTGGACTATCTTCGCCGGCGCGATCCGTCGCACCTGGCCTACATCAATCTGTTCCCGACCTATGCCAACAACGATCAGCTTGGCACGACCGGCGATACGGTTACTGCTTATCGAGAACACCTGCGGCAGTACATGGAGATCGTTCGGCCGGGGCTGGTCAGTTACGACCACTACCAGTTCGCCAGCGACGGCGATCTCGACGGCTATTTCCTCAACCTGGCGATGATCCGAGAAGTCGCGCTGGCGGCCAATGTGCCGTTTCTGAACATTGTGCAGGCCTGCTCCTGGACTCCGGTCCGCCGTGTACCTCAGCCCGATGAGATGCGATATCTCGTCTATACGACGCTCGCCTACGGCGCGCAAGGAATCTCGTACTACGTGTACTGCGCGTCGGGGCACACGGGGGGCATCGCCTTGGCGGATGGCACGCCGACGCCGATCTACCATGCCCTGAAATCACTCAATAGGGACTTCGTGGCGATCGCGGGGCAGCTCCAGCCGCTGCGATCGCTCGGCGTGTATCACGCAGGGCTGACGCCCGCCGGCGCGGTGCCGCTTCCCGAGAACCTGGCCTTCCGCTTCGAACCGGCTGTCCCGCCTGAGCCCTACGCGCCTCCCGAGCCTGTGCGCGGCTTTCTCCTCGGCACGTTTGGGGCCGGCGAGACGCCGTGCCATGCGATGGTGGTCAATCTCGACTACGGCAAGGAAGCGACCGTGGGGCTGGTGGGCCCCGGCGCGCTGGAGTCGTTCGATGCGGCCACCGGCCAGTGGTCGGAGGCGGGCGGCGATCGGGTTGAGTTGCGGCTGCCCCCCGGCGGTGGGCGGCTGGTCCGCATCGGACAATGACGCGGCGAGTGTTACAGCGCGCCGAGGTTCGTGAAGCTCACGGACGTCGAGAACGGCAGCGCCCCGTACAACCCTCGCGTAAAGACCTGGTCGACGAAGTCGTTGGCTTCCTGGATCTGACTCTTCGGCACGATGACCACGTCGGAGTCGTTGAGCCAGATTTCCCCTGCCGGACAGGGAGTCTGCCCGCGCAGCGCCTCTTCGATGTCGACGATCGTTGCCATCAGGCACCAGTTCTCGTCGCGGCGGAAGATGACCACCTGGTGCAATTTGGCTCCGACTCTCCAGCTTCCGGCCATGCTGATCGCATGCAATACCGTGGTGGGACCGGTGAGCTCGAATCGTCCCGGAGTGCCGACTTCTCCCAGCACGTAGACATAACGAGGAGCGCGCTCGATGAGCACCGGCACCACTTCGATTCCCTCGATGTAGGCCCGGTAGCGCTCGTTCAGCTCCTGCTGCAACTCGCGGAGCGTGAGCCCTTGGGCCGGGACGCTGCCCAGCACGGGAAGCGAGATCGTTCCTTCGGGCGTGATCCGCGCCAGCCGGTTCTGACCGCCTTCGCCGTAGCGGCGGTCGACCGTCGCCCGGAGATCTTCCAGCTTGCTGTTGACTCTGAGCGGCGTCACGGTGATCGACGGAACCTTGTAGTATTCCTCGTAAAGCTTCTCCAGATCGTCGCGCAACTGAGTGATGGTTCGCCCAGTGGCTTTCACCTGTCCGAGCAGCCGCAATGTGATGGTACCGTCGGGCTGGATCAGAAGCTCGCGGTCGAGCTGCGGATCGGTGAACGATTCGACTCGGATTTCGTCCCCCACGTTGAGCTTGTACGGCTGCGGCTGCTCCTCCCGGGTAAGGCGGTAGACCAGGTCGAGCTCGTCGTCCACGCGAAGCCGGTACTCCGCCACGTGCGCTGTCCGCGCTGAGCCGACATATTCGCCCTGCGCGTAGCGTTGCCATTCAGACGAGCGAATGCACTCCCATTGGCAACTCCTCGACCAACTCTGCCCACAGGCGTTGCACGGTGGCGCTTCGAGGGCCTGGCACAGGACTACCTCGCTCGGCGCTACAGCCACCGCCGTGGCTCTCGGCGCCGGCGGCCGCGCTTCGCCGGCGCTTCCGGAAAGCAGCCTGCCGGGCGGCGTGGTGGCTTGGCAGCCGGCAGCCAGCGCGGCGGCAAGCACCAGTGCGGTCCTGAACATGCTTCTAAAATCACGGGCCGATCGAGTGGGGGAATCCTGCATGGGAACGCTCATCATGCCTGCACACTGTTCTCGGTTCATTTGCGATTCGACGAGTTGTCGCCGGGCGACGCGGCCATTTCGGACTTGCTGGCCGGAATGCCGGCGAACGCCTGCGGCGGAAGCCATCGCACCGGTCCGGCGAGGGCGGGGGTTTTCATGCTGCCGCCCTGCTGCGCCAGGGCGTGGGCCCGCTGGGCCCGTCCGCTCTCGCCAAGGTGCTCATAGACCACGCCCAGGTTGTGCCAGGCAGTCGGCGACTTACTGTTGATGGTCAGGCTATGCTCGATGGCCAGACGGGCTTCGTCGTAGCGTCCGCCTTGGGCCAGCAGTACTCCCAGTTCGTTCGACGCCAGGTAGTTCGCCGGAGCGGCGAGGATTGCGGCCTGGCACAAGGCCATTGCCTTCGGCTTGGCCGCCGGCACCGTCGTCGACTCGTCCCCCAGCACGCTGTGCAGCCGGGCCAGCCCGTAAAGCGCCATCGAGGCGGCAACTTCGCTGCCGGCCGCCAGGCTGAGTTGCTCCTGGGCAAACGTGAAGTACACCCCCATCGCCACCATTGGACTGACCCTGCCGGCGTTTTCGCGAAGCACCGGTGTACGGTGTCCGGCAGCAATCGTAGCCATATCGAGATTGGCCTCCAGTTGCCCGCCGCGGGGAAGAAAATCTCCGGCCTCATCGAGCGCGGTCAAGCCGGCAGCCAGCGCCCGGCTATGCCGATCGGTCTGGTATTCGTTGTCCAACCCTTGTGCCACCAGTCGCAACGCGGTGATGAACTCGGCCCGTGCCGAGAAGTACGCTTTCCGGCCGGCCAGTTCGAAAGCGCGGCGCGTATGCAGATCGGCCTCGCGGGCGAGCAACTCCAACTCGCGTGATCGGATGTGAACAGCGTTGGGGGGCGGCAGCAATGCCGGCTCTTCGATCAACGCCGGAGTCTGCTCGACGGGCGTCGGCTCAATGGGCGTTGATTCGACAGGCGTTGATTCGACAGGCGTTGATTCGACAGGCGTTGATTCGACAGGCGTTGGCTCGACCGCTTTCACCGGCGGCAGAAATGCGGGGAGCGGGGGGAGTATCACCGGCAGCGATTCGTAGACTTGGCCTTCGCCCGTCTCGGTTGACCGACCCGTCGATGTGTCCATCGCATCGGGCATCGAGGGATCGGTCGGCAGATGCGGGGGCACGTCCATCGACCAGAGCGGTGCAGTCTCTGCAGCCGCTTGCGCAGGCGGAGTGGCGGGCTCACGCCCGGCCGATGCATCGAGGGCGGCACGCAAATTTTCCGTCGCGACGGCAAGATCGGATGCCGTTTCCTGCGGTTCGGCGGCTGGCGAGCCGTCCAGTGTGTCCTTCAACTGCTCGGCGGCCGCATCGAGTTGGTTGTCTGGGGACTGTGCCGCGGGGGTCTGTTCCTGCGGTGGTTCCCAGGGCGACGGCTCCGCCGACGTGACCGCATCGGGGAAAGTCGATGTCGATGATCCGTTCGGGCCGGCGGGCACTAGTTCGGGGCCGGCTGCCGCGGGAAGTTCGGTCGCCGTGTCTTCACCGACGTACGACACCAGGAGCGTACGAGCTTCGTGTGTCAGCGGCGGCAGCCATGGGCGAACGGCGGCGGGGGGCATCCATTCAGGCGGCGCGGCGGCGTCCAGGAATTTCGGCATGGCACGGGCGCTCGGCCCAGTTCCTTGATCGGCCGTGTTCTGAAGCACGGGAGGGCCGGCAGAAGAAAGCCATCCGGCGGCCCCAAGGGCCAGCGATAAGGCGACAGCAGTCCCAAGGGACTGCGCGGCAAGCAGTCGAGCCTTCATCTTCCGTGATCCGTCGATGCGGTAAGCTAGGCGCAGAGATCCGTGATCCGTCACTGAGTCGGATCGGCTTGCAGTCAGGCGGCGCTGAGCAAAAGCGGCCGCCTGAAGCAAGGGTGTGACAGGCGGGCCTGAACAGGCGTCACAGGCCCTTTCGGCGGCCCGTGCGGGCCTGCCATCCGCAGCACAAACCTCACGCATCACAGAGGCCGCAAATCAGCGCAACCCGGAAAGGTTGCGGAAAGAAATGCGGGATTCACCGATTGTGCTGCCCGTTGACGGCGGGATGCGCATCGTGTATCGTCGGGTTGTTGAATGGCGCGTTGGTGGTCGGCCGCAGGCGCTCGAGCGGCCGACAAACAGGGAACTCCGGTGCAACTCCGGGACGGCCCCGCCGCTGTGACCGACTGATTGAGACTGCCCATTCTCGTGTGAGCCATTGTCGTCCCCTGCTCCAGGATGGATTTGCCAGGGAACGATGAGAAGGCCGGGCAGTGAAGGGTCGGGAGTCAGAAGACCTACCAGCGCGGGACGAGTGGCGCTCTACGTGGGATAGACGCCGCGCGACAGTCACCCTGAGGAAACCGCGCTGCCCCGCGTTTCAAGGTTCTTGCAGACGGCTTACGGTCCGCGCTGATCGTGCGCCCGGGGTTCGACGCGATTGGGAGTACGTCAATGCCTGCTCGGACGGATCGAGGCGCGAAGAACGTTAAGCGGGGCTTTACCCTGGTAGAACTGCTCGTGGTAATCGCGATCATCGGGCTGCTGATCGCGCTCTTGCTGCCGGCGGTGCAGGCGGCCCGGGAGTCGGCCCGGAGCGCACAGTGCAAGAATAGCCTCAAACAACTGGGCTTGGCGCTGCACAACCACGCGTCGGCCTACAACGGCACGCTCTCGCCTGCCCGCACGGTACTGCCCAGCGGCGACGACAAATGGTGGTTCGGGCTCGTGCTGCAGGGCACCAACACCATCGATGCCATGGAAGGACACCTGGCCCCGTATTACGAGGCGAACCGCGCCACGACCAGGTGCCCCGATCTGAACGACGACAAGGTCGAACTCGTTTACCAGGGCGGCACCGGCGGCTATGGGTACAACTACCAATACCTGGCTCCGCTGGAGTATGCTCCACCCACCTGGCTGCCCACCTGGAGACCGACGAAGATCGAGCATTTCAAATGCACCCACCTGACGATCGCCTTTGCTGACAGCGTCGGCACGTGGATTGACCCCTGGCCAAGCGGGCCGGTGACGCTCCGCGAGGTGCCGCTCATCGAGCCTCCTTCGGGGCAGTACCCGGCGATCCACTTTCGTCATGGGGGAAAGACGGCCAATGTCTGCTTCCTCGACGGCCATGCCGAGACCTGGACGGAACCGGTGCGAAACTCACCAGCCGAGTGGGAACCTCCTTCCGCAACGCAGCGGCGCGACGAGGAGAAGATCTACGATATTGGCACCGACGACAGCCTCTGGGACAAGCGGTGACGTCGTAGATTTCTGGCAGCCGCGAAGAAACCGGCGGCGCACAGTGCCAGCCAAGCGGCGCCGCTGGCCAGCGCGCCCCAGAAGAAGTTCGCGGGACGGTAACGGAATACCACGCGATGAGGGCCGGACTCGAGCCACACGCCGCGCATGACGCGGTTGGTCTGGAGGATCGGCGCCTTTCGCGGCCGCTCGCCCGGCGATTGGACTTCGGCCCGCCAGCCCGGATGAAACTGGTCGGAAAGCACAAGCAGGCCGGGGTGTGCCAGTTCGGCTTCAATCTCGACCTCTAACGGTTCATAGCGCACGATGCGGCAAGCGTCGGCTCGCGGCCATTCCGTGCGGCTCACGTGGACCAGCGGCTGCCAGGTGCGAGGATCGGCCTCGACCAAGGCCGAGTCGCGTAGCGAGCGCCCGAAGACCAGGCGCGTTCGCTCCCGCGCCGCGGCCGGATCAGCGTCCTTCAGCGGCGAAAGCACGTCCACCTCATGCACGATCCACGCCCGCGGCAGGTGTCGCGGGTTGTACCACACCGACACACCCGGCACTACAGTTGATACGCGCTGGCCGCCGGGCAACCGGTAGTCGCCGGGAAGGATGGCGTAACGCGCGTGGGTGTACAGAATCTGAGGGATCGGTTCGTTCCAGTCGGACAAGTGACCTTCCTGTTCTTCACCCGGGCTGGCTGCAATGCGGACACCGCGCTTGCCCACGCCGAGATAGGTCCGGTAGTCGCGGGGAATCATCGTGCCATAGACCTCGATGACGCCAATCTGCGGTGCGAGATGGTGCTTGGCCGAAAGGCTGTCGCGCTGCCAGCGGGCCATCGCGGCCACGCGATCGGTCGACGAAGACTGTTGCCATGATGATAGGCCCCAATACGGACGGCGGAAAACACGGACCGGGTCCGGTCCGCCACGCTGGATTTCCTCGTTTGCCAGAACCGAGGCCAGTGCGGAGGGCGCGCTCAAGCGGTCTTCGTCGGCACATGCCACCATCCAGCGATTTGCCACGCCCAGATCGAGCGCAATCAGGACTACCAGGCTTGCCGTGGCCAGCGGAAATCCGCGGGCGACGCGCGGCACGAGCCACCATGCAAGTCCGCCGACCAGGGCCGCCTGCGCGAAAGCGATCAGCACGTCAGCCGCCGCGCCCTGGGCATTCAACGGGCCAAACGCCGGATCAGCCGGCGCGCCGGCGAGCCAACCGGCCCACCACGGTCGCGAGATCCATGCCGCGATCGCGCCCGCCAGGCTGACCGACGCAACCGCCAGGAAGAGGCGGCCGAAGCGGCGCGCCTGGCCCGCGTGGAGGCGGTCCCAGCCGATTGCCGCCAGCATGCTCAAACCCAGCGCAGCCACCACCAGCAGTTTCGCCGGGTAGCGGAAATAGACGTAACCGGGCAGAGCGACCGTCATCAGCCAGTACAAACCGCCAAATGGGGCCCCGACTGGCGCCGTCCCGGCCCCGCCACGCCAGATGTCGATCTGCATCCACCACCAGCCCATTCCGTACCAGCCGAAGCTGGCGAGAACGGCCAGCACCACGGTCCAAGTGAGCCAGGTCTCGCGGGCCGTCGCCCGGCGGAAACGCATGGCCCCGAGGGCCAGCACCACCGGTATCAGTCCCATGTAAAGCGACGGCGCCCAGGTACGGCCTTCCGCCGGGAGGACGTCGAGCCAGCGGCGATGGACGGGAAAGGTCCGGCCGCTGACGTTGGGCCACAGAAACTCAGCCAGCCGCCACGGTCCGACGCTGAAGTGGAAAGCATGCCGGTGATGCGAATCGGCCTCGGGCCAGCGGCAAGCGAGCGAATCCCACCAGGGCCCCGTCGCGCGTCCGTCGGCGATGCGCCCGCCCAATTCCCAAAGGCTGCGCGGCGTTGCCGACTCCGCACGATCGCTGAGCCGGCTGAACTCCGCCGACGGCAATACCTGCACGGCCGCCAGCAGAAAGGCGGCCAGCGCCGCGGCCGCCAGCAACACAGGCCGCCGGCGCAGCAGAACGCCGGCGTCGATCGACCGGGCTGGTCCGCTCCGTTCAGCGACTACCAGTGGCGAAGCGCTCTTGCGGCGATCCACTCGTTCGTACCACCACAGCCATGCCGCATAAAGGGCCGCCAAGAGTCCGGCATGATAGGCCAGTTCTGCGTTGCCTCCCAGCGTGATCAAGGCCAGCACGGCGCCCAAGCCGATGGCTGCCGGAAGACTGCGACGGGTAAGCATGCGATCGGCGGCCTCAACGGCCAGCGGCAGCCATGCCGCGCCGACGAGGAACACAACATTGCAGTACTGGAACAGCACGTTGCCCGAGAAGGCATACGCCAGCGCGGCTACGCCTGCCGCCAACACGCTCGCCTGCCAGTGCCGCGCCAGCCGGTATGCGCTGGCGGCTGCCAGCAGAACGTGCCCCATGATGTAGAGCTTGTAGGTCAGGGGGTACGCTACTGGCAGCAGGAACAGGAGCGTACCGGGATAGAACACGCTCGATGTCGCATTTGCGGCCAGCGGCACTCCCAGGTTCTCATAGGGATTCCAGAGCGGCAGTCGCCCGGCATGCCATTCGTCGCGGACGAACTCGAAGAGCGGATAGTAGAAGTGGGCGGCGTCGCGGTAGATGAAGGCACCCGAGCCTAGAAGGGCGTCGGCAAACACCCAGACGAAGAGCGCGGCCAGCACTACCGTGACGAAGCCCTGCTCGCGAATTGAGCCGGTTGCCCCTTTCGGCAGATAATCTCGGAAACCACGCACGCAAATACCGCCAACTACCGCGCGACCGTAAAAGAACGGCCGCCCGCACGGCGGCCCGCTTTCTTAATGGTAACCGGTCGCGAGTCTGATGAGCAGCCCCCGCCAGAACGGTGCGGATGCCCGATCAGACTGGGGGTGCATTGGGTGGGGCCGCCGGGGTGGCCGCAGAGGCCCCGCCAGTCGCCTGCCGGCGAGCGACGCGGATCTGAGCGCGGGCCTGCCCCAACATTCGCTCGCGGATGGTCAGCAGTTCCTCCGTGTGGGCAGGCCGTTCTAGAGCGCGGTTCAGTTGCTCCTCGGCCGCGGCCAAGTCAACGTTTGCGGCAGGCATGGCCCGATTGGTCAATACGGAGACAACATCGTTGACCACCTCGACAAAGCCTCCCTCAACGTAGAAGCGGGCGACCTTCCCCCCCTCACGGAGACGCATCTCGCCGTCGCCCAGCCGTCCGATCATCGGGCTGTGCCCTGGAGCAATGCCGATCTCGCCATCGAACAGCGGCAGGGCAACGAAGTCGGTCTCGCTGTCGAGAACCGTCTTCTCCGGCGTGACGACGATGCATTTGAGTTGCGGCATGGGACTGAGCTTTCAGCGGTCAGCGATCAACAATTTCTTCGCCATGGATGCCTGGAGCCGGGCGATTCCTGACCTCATCTCCCCTTCGCCATCCGCTCGGCCTGGGCGGCGGCCTGCTCGATTGCGCCGACGTACATGAAGGCTTGTTCGGGCAGGTGATCCCACTTGCCGTCGCAGATCTCCTCGAAGCTGCGGATCGTGTCTTCGAGCGGAGTGATTTCGCCCCGCTTGCCGGTGAACGCCTCGGCCACGAGGAACGGCTGCGACAGGAACCGCTCAATCCGCCGGGCACGGTGCACCACAAGCTTGTCCTCTTCGCTCAACTCCTCGACGCCCAGGATGGCGATGATATCCTGCAACTCGCGGTAGCGCTGCAAGGTCGACTGCACGCGGCGAGCCACGCCATAATGCCGTTCGCCGACATATTGCGGGTCGAGCACGCGGCTGGAGGAAGCGAGCGGATCGACGGCCGGGTAGATGCCCTTCTCGGAGATCGAACGCTCCAGGTAAAGGAACGCGTCGAGCTGCCCGAATGCCGCCGCCGGGGCCGGATCGGTCGGATCGTCGGCCGGCACGTAAACCGCCTGCACTGAGGTGATTGCGCCTCGGTTCGTCGAGGTGATCCGCTCCTGCAGCGCGCCCATTTCCGTGGCCAAGGTCGGCTGGTAGCCCACGGCCGAGGGCATACGCCCCAGGAGGGCCGAAACCTCGCTGCCGGCCTGCGAGAAACGGAAGATGTTGTCGATGAACAACAGCACGTCGGCCCCGGTGCTGTCGCGGAAGTACTCGGCCATGGTCAGGGCCGAGAGGGCGACCCGCAAGCGGGCACCGGGCGGTTCGTTCATCTGCCCAAACACCATGCAGGTCTGCTCGATGACGCTGCGGCCGTCGCGCATCTTGGTTTCCTGCATCTCCAGCCACAAGTCGTTCCCCTCACGGGTCCGCTCACCCACGCCGGCGAACACCGAATAACCGCCATGCTCGCTCGCGATACGGGCGATCAGTTCGGTGAGGATCACCGTCTTGCCCAGGCCGGCCCCGCCGAACAGGCCGGCCTTTCCGCCGCGGACGAATGGCGTGAGCAGGTCAATCACCTTGATGCCGGTGACAAAGACTTCCGTCTTGGTGCTCAGCTCGGTCACGTCCGGAGCGTCGCGGTGGATCGGCCAGCGTTCATCAGACTGAACAGGGCCGTGTCCGTCGACGGCGTCGCCCAGCAGGTTGAACACGCGGCCAAGCGTCCCCTTGCCCACGGGCACGGAGACGGGAGCACCGGTGTCGATGCAGTCCATGCCGCGCATCAGGCCGTCGGTGCCCCCCAGGGCGACGCACCGCACGCGGCCGCCGCCGAGGTGCTGCTGCACCTCACCGGTCAGGCCGATCTTGACCCCTTTGTGCTCGGAGTCGATGCGGATCGCGTTGTAGATCGCCGGCAGGTGATCTTCGGCGAACTCGGCGTCGAAGGTCGAGCCGATGACCTGCGTGATGCGCTCGATATTGGCCGCGGGCTTGTCTGTTTTCGGCGAGAGAGTGGTGGCCATGTAGCTTCCCTTCGTCGGTGTTCTCTATCCGCCCGCCTCGCCGCGCTGATGACTTCGAGGATTTCGCTGGTGATCTGGTTCTGGCGGGCGCGGTTGTAAGTCCGCGAGAGGTAGCCGATCATCGCGTCGGCATTTTCCGTGGCGGCCTTCATCGCCATCATCCGGGCGATCTGCTCGGTGACCGCGGCATCGAGGAAGCACTTGAACAGCCGCACCTTGAAGCTCATCGGCACGACTTCCTCGAGGATGCTCGACGCCGACGGGAGGAACTCGTACTGCAGCTCGGCGGGAGCTTGTTCGTCCTCGTCTTCGAGTCCCGCCACGCCTCCCATCGGCAGCAGCGTTTCGACCACGGGCTGCATCCGGCTGAGGCTTTCAAACCGGGTGTAAACCACGTCGAGCCGGTCGATCTCTCCGGCCAGAAACTGCTCGAGATAGCGATTGGCGAGCACTTCCACTTCGTCGTACGCCGGGCGATCCTCAAAGTGCGTGTACTGCTCGGCAGTCGGCATGCTGCGGAAACGGAAAGCGGAGATGCCGCGTTTGCCCGAAACCTCCAGCCGCGACTCGGCGACCTCGGCCTCCAGTCGCCGCCAGTCGGCGATGGCGGTGCGGATCACGCTGGCGTTGTAGCCGCCGCACAGCCCGCGGTTGGCGGTCAGCACCAGCAGCGCCGCCCGGCGGGTTTCGGGGCGCGGTTCCAGGAGCGGGTGGCTCACTTCCAGTCCCTGCCTGGCGAGGTGACTCACCAGCGCGCTGATCCGGCGCGTGTAGGCCGCGGCGGCCGTGGCCCGGTCCATGGCCCGCTTGAATCGGGCCGTGGCGATCAGCTCCATCGTCCGCGTGATCTTGCGGATGTTGCGGATCGCCTTGCGACGCTTGTCGAGCGCTCGGGCTTTGCCCATGGGTTATGCCGACGCCTTTTCTGGGGTCCGCGGCTGGGCGCGACGCTGCCCGGCCCACACCTGCTTGAACTCGCCGATTGACTGCTCCAGTTCGGTCCGCGACTCGTCGCTCAATTCGCGGGTATCGGTCACCCGTTGCCAGAGGGCCTGTTTGCGCTCGCGGATGAACTGGAGGAAGTCGCGTTCCCAGGCGCGCACCTCGTCGATCGGCACTTCGTCGAGGTAACCTCGCGTTCCGGCGAAGATCATGATCACCTGGTCGGTCACGTGCATCGGCTGGTGAAGGCCCTGCTTGAGCAGCTCAGTCATGCGGTACCCGCGATCGAGGCGCGACTGGGTCGCGGCATCGAGTTCGGTACCCAACTGGGCGAACGCTTCCAGTTCGCGGAACGACGCCAGATCGAGCCGCAGACCGCCGGCCACTTTCTTCATGGCCGGCACCTGAGCCTTGCCGCCCACGCGCGAAACCGAGATGCCCACGTTCATGGCGGGGCGCTGGCCGGCGAAGAACAGGTCGGGCTGCAGATAGATCTGCCCGTCGGTGATCGAGATCACGTTGGTCGGGATGTACGCCGACACTTCACCTTCAAGCGTCTCCACGATCGGCAGGGCCGTGAGCGAGCCGCCGCCCAGTTCGTTGCTCAATTTCGCCGAGCGCTCCAGGAGCCGGCTGTGGGCGTAGAAGATGTCGCCGGGGTAGGCCTCGCGGCCGGGCGGGCGCCGCATCAGGAGCGACAATTGCCGGTAAGCCTGGGCCTGCCGCGAGAGGTCGTCATAGACGACGAGTGTGTGCCCGCCGGAGTACATGAAGTACTCGGCCATCGCACAACCGGCATAGGGGGCGATGTATTGCAGTGGGGCCGGGTCGCTGGCTCCGGCCAGGATCACCGTGGTATAGTCCATGGCTCCGTGCTGCCGCAGCACGTCGACCAGCGCGGCGACGTTCGACTCCTTCTGGCCGACCGCCACGTAGAAGCACTTCACGCCGGTGCCGCGCTGGTTGATAATGGCGTCGATGCAGATTGCCGTCTTACCCGTGCGGCGGTCGCCGATAATCAGTTCGCGCTGGCCGCGCCCGATGGGAGTCATCGCGTCGATAGCCTTGATGCCCGTCTGCAGCGGCTCAATCACCGGCTGGCGCTCGGCAACGCCGGGAGCGGGCGATTCGACCGGGCGGCGTTGGGTCGTCACGAGCGGGCCTCTTCCGTCCAGCGGATTGCCCAGCGGGTCGATCACCCGGCCGAGCACGGCTTCGCCGACCGGCACGCTCAGCAGTCGCCCCGTGCTCCGGACTTCGTCCCCTTCGTTGATCTGAAGCCAGTCGCCGAGGATGATCACGCCCACCGAGTTCTCTTCCAGGTTGAAGGCCAACCCGAAAGAGCCGCTGGGGAACTCGATCATCTCGCCGGCCATCACGCCCGACAAGCCGTAGACGCGGGCGATGCCGTCGCCGACTTCCAGCACGCGGCCGACCTCCCGCACGTCGATGCGGGATTCGTACTGCTCGATCTCATGCTGAATGACGGAAGCGATCTCGTCGGCTTTGAATCTCATGCGCACTCCTCTCGATGATCTGCTCGCGCAGTCTTTCTAGCTGGTTGGCGATCGAACCGTCGTACACCGTGTCGCCGACCTTCAGCACAATGCCGCCGATCACTTGCGGATCGACGACGCGCTCCAGCACCGGTTCGCCGCCGGTCAGGCTGCGGAGGCTGCGGACAATATGGGCTGCCAGGTCGTCGCTGATCGGCGTCGCGGTGGTCACACGGACGGTTACCAGTCCGCGCCGCTGGTTGTAGAGGGTCCGGATCTGGCGGTGGATCGGACGCAGAATATCGAGCCGCCCGTGCCGTGCAACGACCTTGAGAAAGTGGAGCATTGTCGGCGATGCCCGCTTTCCCAGCACGCGGTCGATCAGCGAAAGCTTTTCGTCGTGCGACACCAGCGCCGAACCCCAGACCGCTTCGAGCTTGGGGAACCGGTCGAGGACATCCTTCACGAGCGAATCGAACTCTTCGACCAGCTTGTCCGCATCGCCAGTCTTTTCGGCCGCACCGAGCAGGGCTTCGGCATAGACTGCAGCCACGGCCTCGGCCGACACGTCGGCGCTGAAGTCCTCAGCGACGTTGACATCCGGTTTGGAAGGGCCTTGCGACATGCTATTGAGTCACTCGCGATAAACGTCTCGACCGGGCAATGCCTCGTGTGCCACTACTGCTTCTTCCCACCGTTGGTGCGTGCGAACCCCTCGACCGCCTGCTCGATCAGCCGCCGGTGCGACTGCGGGTCGAGCCGCTCATGTACGATCCGTCCGGCGAGTTCCACCGCCAGCGTGGCGCTCCGCTCGGCCAGTTCCTTCAGCGCGCCCGATGTGGCCAGATCAATTTCCTGTAATGCCCGCTGGTGTTCAACCTCGGCATCGTGCCGGGCCTTCTCCACGATCTGACGCCCGACACCCTCGGCATCGCGGCGGGCTTGTTCGAGCATCTGCCGGATCTCGCCCTCGGTGGCGGACAGACGCTGCTGATATTCGGCCAGCATCCGCCCGGCTTCCTCGTTGGTGCGCCGCGCGGCGGCGATCTCCTCGGCGATGCGATTCTCGCGCTTGTGCAACCCGTCGGAAATCGGCCGCCAGGCCGCTTTCCAAAGTACGGCCACAAGCAACAGGAATAGGACGCCGCTCCACAGCGCCGAGTCGGTTTGCCAAGTGAGCGGGTTTACGCCCCCCTCATGGCCGCCTTCCGCCGCTTGAGCGGTGCCGTGCTCCGGCTCGGACGCGGCCAGAGCAGGCCCAGCGCACACAACAGCGGCCAGCACAAAGACCGCCAAGCCGGTTGCGAGTCGGGTGAACATCGTCGGTAACGCCTCAGGGGTGGTGGCCAGGCAGACGCACCGTGCAGTCGGTTTCTGGGCCGGCTCCGGGGCCGCTCCGCCTGGCGACGGTGTAACGTCCACGCGCGGGAGCCAGCTTACAGGGCCATCAGGCAGATAATCAGCGCGAAGAACGTGACGCCTTCGATCAGCGCGGCAGCGATGATCATCGCCGTGTTGATGTTGCCGGCCACTTCGGGTTGGCGGGCCATGCTTTCCACCGCCGCCGAACCGATGCGGCCGATCCCGTACGCGGCGCCGATGATAATCAACCCGGCTCCAAACGCCCCGCCCAGATTGATCCACGAACCGGCCCCGGTTCCGCCGGCCGCTTCCTGGGCCATGGCCGGCACGGCCAGGGTCAGCACGATCACCACCGCCAATGCGGCCATTCTGGCAAGCTTGTTCACAGACAGATACTCCTTAGTCGTAGGCTGCTCGGCACTCGCCCGTTCATCGCCCTAGTGCTGATGAACCGACATGCCGATGAACAGGGCTGAAAGGAACGCAAAGATGTACGCTTGGAGGAACGCGACAAACAACTCAAGCAGGCTCAGAGCCACCGAGCCCAGCAAACTGACGGCGGTGATTCCGGCCCAGAACGCAATGGCCATATGCGCCGTGGCGGCAATGAAGCCCATGATCACCGCCAGCACGAGATGCCCGGCAAACATGTTGGCCAACAGACGCACGGCCAACACGACGTGCTTGATCAGCAGCCCGGCAATCTCGATCACCAGGAGCATCGGCTTGAGGAAGATCGCCAGCGGCAATGGCAAGTCCATGTGAGGCACCAGGCCGGTCCAATAGCGCAGCGGGCCATATTTCATCATTCCGGCGGCCACCACCACGCCGAATGTCACCGCGGCCAATGCCGCTGTCACCGACAGCGCCCCGGTGGGCGAACCGAGCCAGGGAAGCATCCCCAGCAGGTTGCAGAACAGGACAAAGAAGAACACACTCCAGATGTAGGGCAGGAAGCGGTCGGCATCGTGGTGCCCGATCGCCGGGCGGGCGACCTCGTCGCGCAGGAACACGAGGATCGCCTCGAAGAAATTCCCGATCCGGCCACGGACCGGCTCGCCGGTGCGGATCCGCCGCGCCAGGGGAACGAAGATCGCCAGCATCGCCAGGGCGGCGATCAACTCCAGGACCATGAACTTGGTCAACTGAAGTTCCAGGTGCACCGGTGTGCCGAAAACGTTGACCGTGCCAAAATCGAACAGCTTGGGCAGCGGGATTGAGCCGGGGTGCGGGTGCGCGCCCTTGAGAACGTCCGGCAAATACTGCCACAGGACGACCGGAATATGAAACGCATCCGCGTCCTGGACGTGTTCGCCGGCCTGTGCGATGTCGATCATAAGACGGCTCAGGGCTTCGGGGGCGTTGGCCCGCGTGGTGGGTCGAACGGGACCGACACCGCTGTCTCCAGGCCCAGCGTGACGAAGTAAAACACAATAAGATAGTACAGAAATCCGCAGTCTACCAGCGGTCCGGCGGAGAAATTCGCGATCAAAGCGGCTACCAGCGGCACTCCCATCCGCGGTACCATCCCGATCGTGAAGCCAATCCACGCCCGATGGGGCTCGCGAAACCGCCACCCGAGGAGCAACGCGAACTCAGCTCCCGCCAGGCAAATCGCGGCGGCCATCACGGCTGCCACCAAACCTCCCTTCCCGGCGTGCCAGATTGCCGCCGGAGCGACCGCCATACCGGCCAGTAAAACGGTTCCGGCAAGCGCGGCGGACTGAACCGTCCGACGGCTGTTCCGCAAGCGGATGAGCCACTGCTTCATGCGCTATTCGCCATCCGTCTTCTGCCGCCGGCCTGCCGTTGTCGGCCGGGCACCTTTGGTGGGCAGACGGGTAAGGTGCACCAGCGCGAGCGTCATTCCCAAGGCGAGACCGGCAACCAGAAACAGCAGTCGAGTGCCCAGCTTCTGGTCAATCCAATACCCAAGAAGGCCTGGGAGGACCATTTCCAGAGCAATGCTGGTGATCTGGAAACTCCAGGCGATCCCCTGGGCCATCGCCGAACGGTCGTCGGAGGAATCAGCCACGGGAGTCGAAGCCTGGCTAAGTTGTTCCGTGCTGGTCGGGGAACGCCCGTTGTTCGTGCTCGATCGGAAGCTATTGCTTAGTCACTCTCGTGCCAATCCGAAATGGCACGAATCACCAAAGCTGTAACCACAAACGTTGGCAGGCTCTGCGGCAGTTGCAGTCTGTGAAGCCAGTAAATCTATCCGCCCCATCTCGGGGAGTCAACGACGGGGAATTGACAGTCTGCCGTCCGGTCGCTGCTTTGGAGGCGGCATTAGCAGTCGTCCTAGCTGTGTGTGCTATACAGCGGTGGAGCGTTAAGCCAGCAAATTGTGCCCCCTATTTATGGCTGTACTGCAGGATGATCGTCGCGAGAAATACAGACGGAGTTCAATGCGCAAGTATTTGTCATGTAACAATTTAGGATATGAATCTCACCGCCGCCCACCATAATGCCTCATCAGGGGTAATTGCGTTTGATGCGAGCTGCGATTAGAATCAACCACAGCGGTGCTTCCCGTCCTGCCCAAACTGTGGTGGGTGCCCGCCGATGACGGGAACATCGTTGGGACAGAGCGGGACGCGACGGGTTTTGCCCGGAGTGACGTCGCCACC
This sequence comes from Thermoguttaceae bacterium, assembly GCA_040766885.1. Lineage (GTDB taxonomy): Bacteria > Planctomycetota > Planctomycetia > Pirellulales > Thermoguttaceae > JAXGPP01. Next base: position 107,491 of record JAXGPP010000020.1, read on the forward strand.
TGCCGTGGACGGATGCGATTGCCGCCTGAGCGGCCCTCGCCGCGTTTCGGCCGGATCGATTCATCTCTCCCAGCCTGCCGCCGCCCGACTGATCTCGGGGACGCACCGGCCAAGGACAGCCGAAGGGAAGGGGCGCCGTGTATCGTCAGGGACGACACGCCACCAACATACCGAGACAAAGTTGGCTGTGGCTCAACTGGGGCGCAGTCGGCACCCGGAGGTAAGTCCTGTGAGTACCGTAGCGGAACTCAGATCGCGGACAGCCAAAGAACTGGCCGCGATGGCCAAGCAAAAGGGAGTTTCCGGTTGGCACTCGATGCGGAAGGATCAATTGGTCGACGCGTTGGCCAAGCTTGCCCGTTCCGCGACAGCCAAGTCCGGGCGTAAGGCGAGCGCCAACGGCAAACATGCGATCGCCAGCCCTCACGCCGGCAACGGCAAGCGTCCCAAGGCGCCAGTCCCTTCTCCGGCGAAATCACCGCGGACGCTGAAGCGTTTGTCCCAAATCAAGGCCCAGCTTGCGCAGTCGAAAGATCTGTCGTATACCGTCCAGGCCATCGGTAACGGGAACGGCAATGGCAATGGCCACAGCCACCAGCGCGACCGCCTGGTGGTGATGGTTCGTGGCCCGTTCTGGCTGCATGCGTACTGGGAATTGACGCGCGGAAGCGTCGAGCGAGCCCGCGTTGCCCTGGGCCAGAACTGGCACGGCGCAAAAGCCATCCTCCGGCTTTCGGAGGTGGCTCGCGACGGTGTGACGAGCACGGTTCGAAATGTGATCCGCGACATTGAGATCCACGGCGGCGTCAACAACTGGTATATCGACGTCCAGGAACCGCCGAAGAGTTACCAGGTCGATATCGGCTACCTGGCCAACGACGGTCGTTTCCTCTGCCTCGCGCGCAGCAACGTAGTCAACACGCCGCAGGCCGGGTCCAACGAGGCCGATGGGAACTGGGCCGAGGTGGCCCGCGATTTTGACCGCATCTACGCCTTGAGTGGCGGGTATAGCGACTCGGGAGACGCCTCGGACCTCAAGGATTTGTTTGAGGAGCGATTGCGCCGGCCAATGGGTTCACCAATGATGACCCGGTTTGGCCTGGGCGCCTCGGCCGGCGGACATATTCGCCGTGAATTCCCCTTCGACGTGGATGCGGAATTGGTGGTGTACGGCGTCACTGATCCGTCGGCGCACGTGACCCTCAAGGGAGAACCGGTGCGGTTGCAGGCCGACGGTACATTCCAGGTCCGGTTCAGCCTTCCCGATCGCCGCCAGGTATTGCCCGTCGTCGCCAGCAGTTCCGACGGCGTCGAGCAACGAACCATCGTGCTGGCGGTCGAGCGGAACACCAAGCGCATGGAACCCGTCATTCGCGAGCCGGACGAGTAAATCCCGACTGGCGATCATGCCACTCCGAACGGGGGCCGCAACGGCCCCTGTTTCATTCGCAGTGGTACCCGGCAAACCTCCTGTCCGCTTCGCTCGTGTTGTATACACTTGGCAAAGGCCGGCCGCCGAGAGGCCGAGGGTCACGGCAACGCTCAGCGTACTACGACAGGGATGCTATGGCGCAGGACATTTCGAACCTCCTGGCCGAATGGGAATACGATCCGGACCAAGTGCTCGTCCGCATTATCACTGGCGACGACGGGCGGGAGAAGATCCAACTGCGGCTCGACATGGGACTCGTTCAGATGGAGATCTCGGGCCGTCCCGATGGCACTCGCCCGGAAGGCCGCGAATCATGGCTGGAAGTATTCACCGAGCGGCAGCAGGCCCATGAGGCGACGCACCCCGACGCCGCTCCTTTTCAACTGACCGACGAAGACTGCACCCGGCTGTGGCGCGAAGCGATTCAGTATTACCATCGGTACTTCAGCCTGTGGCAACTGAAGCGATACGAGCCATGCGCCCGCGACACCGATCGTACCTTGCGACTGCTGTCCTTCGTGCGGGCATATGCCCGCGACGACCGTGCGAAACTGCAGTTTGACCAGTGGCGCCCCTACGTGACGGTGGTGCACACGCGGGCGATCGCTACGCCCCTGGTGGAAACCGGGCGTTTCGGTGAGGCGCTGGCGTCGATCGAGGCCGGCATCGATGCCATTCGCGACTTCTTTGATGAGTATGGGCGATCGGAAAACGCCGATGAGAGCGCCGAGCTCATGAGCCTGGAGAAGTGGCGTGAGGAGGTGCTGCTGGAGGAGAGTCGGGCGGGCCATGCCCGGCCGGAAAGCGTGCTGGACGTGCTCCGTCGCCGGCTTCAGGAGGCGGTGGCGGCGGAACGGTTCGAGGAGGCGGCCCGGTTGCGCGACGAGATCCGACGTTTTTCCGAAAGCGCGCCGTGAAGCTCATCCGTGACTTGGATCAATTGCCAGACTCGTTGCGCCACGGAGCGGTGGCGATCGGCAATTTCGACGGCGTACACCGCGGCCACGCACGGATCATCCGCCGCATGCTCGAGCGGGCCGAGGAACTCGGCGGGCCGGGTGTGGTGTTCACGTTCGACCCGCACCCGATCCGCGTTCTCCGCCCGGAACGCGCCCCGCTCCCCCTGACCGAGACTGACCGCAAGGCCGAACTGCTCGTCGAACTGGGGGTCGACGCGGTGATCGCCTACCCGACCGACGCGGCGCTGCTCTCGATGGAGGCTCGCCAGTTCTTCGATCGCATCATACGCGAGCGGCTCGACGCGCGGGCGGTGGTGGAGGGACCGAATTTCTTCTTCGGTCACGATCGACTGGGGAATATCGACCTGTTGCGCCGGCTTTGCGACGACGCCGGCATTTTATTGGACATCGTACCGCCCTTGGAGATCGACGGGCAGATTGTTTCCAGCTCCCGCATCCGGTCGCTGGTCGCCGCCGGGCAGGTGGAGATGGCGCGGCGGATGCTTACTCAGCCACACGCCATACGCGGCGTGGTCGAGCACGGGGCCGGCCGCGGCGCTGGCCTGGGATTTCCAACCGCCAACGTGGGGCAGGTCCGGACACTGCTGCCAGGCGAGGGGATCTACGCCGGCCGAGCGGCCGTCGATGGTCGTGCCTGGCCGGCCGCCATCAGCCTGGGCGGCAATCCGACCTTCGATGAGGGGCGACTCAAGATCGAGGCCTATCTGATCGATTTCGAGGGGGACCTTTACGGCCGGCCGGTCCGGATTGACTTCCTCGCGAGGCTCCGCGACATTGAGCGGTTTGGCTCAGTGGACGAATTGATCGTTCAGATGGACCGCGACGTGGCCGAGGCACGACGGATCGCCGCCCAGTCGGACGATGCCTGACGCGATCGTGCCGGCCATGCCTCGATCGCCTTCCAAGAGAGGTAATATTCGTGTCGCAAGGCTCTTCACTCGCGCCCGCCGGTAAGCCCTCCACGGGCGTCGACTGGTCGCGATTCGCCCGGTTGCTGGAAGGCAAACGTCGGCTTGTGCTTACCACGCATGTTCGCCCCGACTGCGATGCCCTGGGCAGTGAACTCGGGATGGCCGGCGTGCTCGAGGCTCTGGGCAAGGAAGTGCTGATCGCCAATGCGTTCGAGGTTCCCAAGCGGCTGATGTTCCTCGATCCGTCGCGGAAGCTGAAGCGGTTGGGCGTCGACGTCCAGGCTACCGAGATCGAGCAGTTCGATTTGCTCATCGTGCTCGACACTTCCGCTTGGAACCAATTGGGCGAGATGGGCGAAGTCGTCCGCAACACGGCGATCGCGAAGGCGGTCGTCGACCATCATGTAAGCGGTGACGACCTGGGGGCAGAGATCTTCAAGGACTCGTCGGCCGAAGCGGCCGGCCGGCTGGTTGTCGAGGCGGCCGAGTATCTCGGCGTTGCGCTGACCCCCGAAATTGCCCATCCGCTGTTCGCCGCTCTGGCTACTGACACCGGGTGGTTTCGGTTTTCCTCGACAACGGAAGCCACGTATCAGCTCGCGGCGCGGCTGACCGCGGCCGGGGTTCGTCCTGATCAGGTCTACCGCGATCTCTACGAAAACGACACCCTCAGCCGGCTCAAGCTGACGGGGCGGGCGATTGGCCGGACGGAAATGGAGTTGGGTGGGCGACTGGTCCACACCTATATCAGTCTTGAGGACCTCCGGGCGGTCGAGGCGCAACCGGGCGACACGGAAGACATCATCAACGCAACGCTCCACGTGGGCGGAACTCAGGTGGCGGTGGTGTTCATGGAGCAGCCGACGGGCGAGTTCCGTGTGAGTTTCCGCAGCCGCGACGCGGTCGATTGCAGCCGCGTCGCAGCGCAGTTTGGTGGCGGCGGTCACACCCGGGCCGCCGGGGCTACGGTGGCAGGGCCGCTAGAGCGAGCGCGGACGGAAGTCCTTGACGTCGTTCGCCGAGCCATGCAATAATGACCGCCATGCCGCGATCCCGCCTGAATTGAGCCGAATACCGTCGCGGCGTGCACCGCCCCAGGCGTCGATGCGGCGAGCCGCACGCGTGGGCGCAAGAGCCGGCGATGAGTACCGCTCCGTGCCGACCAGACTCGGCTCACCACGCGATGCCTGCGCCGATCCGCGGTGCTTTCGACCAGCGATTGCAGTCCGTGCGCGAGGCGGCCGTTCCACAATCAATCACGGAACCAATATAGGGAATCGGTCATGTCGAAATCCGTTTCCTCCACGTCCGCAGCGGAGCCTTCGACCGGCACGGTCGAACCGCGGCGGGGATTTGTGGCCAAAGCGACGGCCCTGGTGCTGGGCGCACTGGCCTATGCCGGACCGGCTCTGGCCGGACTTGCGGCTTTCTTTCATCCCTGGGGGCAAAAAGGTCAGGCAGGTCAGTTCGTCCGCCTCGCCACGCTCGATGCCCTGCCCGAGGACGGGACTCCGCGCAAGTTCTCCGTGGTCATGGATCGCAACGACGCCTGGAATCGGTTCCCCCAGGAGCCGGTGGGCGCTGTCTACCTCCGGCGCACGGGATCCACCGCGGTCGAAGCGTTGCAGGTCGTCTGCCCTCATGCAGGTTGTTTCATCGACTTCGACTCCGAGAAGAAGATTTTCTACTGCCCCTGCCACCTGGCGAACTTCGAGCTCAGCGGCAAGCGGACCGAGGGCGAGTTTGACAGCCCCCGCGACATGGACACGCTGGAAGTTGAAGTGCGCGACCAGGAAGTGTGGGTCAAGTTCCAGACCTTCCAGACGAACACTCCGAAGAAGGTGGCCCAGGCATGAACAATACGATCAAGTGGTTCTCCGATCGAATCGGTTGGACGGCGCCCGGCCGGCCAACCGCGGCGCCCAGCCTGCCGGGCGGAGCGAGCTGGTGGAATGTCTGGCCGAGCACGATCCTGTTCACGTTCGTGGTTCAGGCGATCACCGGATTCGTGCTCTGGATGTACTACAGTCCCAGTGCCCATAGCGCGTGGGAGAGCGTCTACTATATCCAGCATGAACTGACGGCCGGCTGGCTGGTTCGCGGCATTCATCACTATGCAGCCCAGGTGATGGTGGCGCTGGCCGGAATCTATATCATCCAGATGATCGTCCGGGGGACCTACCGCGCGCCGCGCGAGCTGGTGTTCTGGAGCGCGCTGGTTGTGGCGGCGCTTACCATGGCGATGGTGCTGACCGGCGATCTGTTGCCCTGGACGCAGAACAGCTATTGGGCCACGCAGGTGCGGGTGAATTTCCTCACGCTCCTGCCGATGGGCGGCGAATTCTTCAAGCTGGCCGCCGGCGGACCGCAGTTCGGCCATTTTACACTGACGCGATTCTTCGCGCTTCACGCGGGGCTGTTCACCCTGCTGCTGGCGGCGGCGATCTGGCTGCACGGCTTTCTCCGCCGCCGGGCGGCCCGGCTGGAAGCCGCTACCGCCGAACGCATGGGCTGGTACTGGCCCGACCAGGCAGTGCGAAACATGGCGGCGTGCGCCGTGGTGGCAGTGGTCATCGGCCTGCTGACGGTGCAACACGCGTTTGTCGGCGAGCATTCCGGCGCGACACCGGGGGCTTACCTGGGTGCAGAGCTTGGCGCGCCCGCCGATCCGGTCGACGCCTATTCGGCGGCCCGTCCCGAGTGGAGCCTGCTGGGCGTCTACGGCTTCTCTCACATGTTCCCCGGAAGCCTGCAGATCCTGCCGATTTTCGTCATTCCGAGCATCGTCTTTGGGCTGTTCGTGCTCATGCCGTTTATCGGCCTCCACCGCGCGGGGCACGTGTTCAATGTCGTGCTGCTGGTGGCGCTTCTGGCGGGAATCGTCTATCTCTCGGTCGACGTCGTTCGTCACGACCGGCAGGACCAGGGCTTCCAGGCTTCGCTGGCCGCGGGCAATGCCGACGCCCACCGGGTGGTCGAGCTGGCCAGGGGTCCGAATGGCATCCCCTCCACCGGCGCGCTGGGGCTGTTGCGCGAAGACGCCAAGACGCAGGGGCCCAAGCTCTTCAAGCAGCACTGCGCCAGTTGCCACAACTACTCCCATCCCGACACCCCGATCCTTGCCGAGAAATCGTCGGCGCCGGAGCTGTACCAGTTTGCCAGCCGCCAGTGGATTGAAGGGCTTTTCGATCCCAAACGAATCGACGGGCCGGAGTACTTCGGCAACACGGCGTTCTGCGGAGGCGACATGGCCAGCTTTGTGCAGGACAACTTCAAGCAACTGCGGAAGGAGATCGGCGAGGAGGACACCGCCAAGCTGTTTGAAATGCTGGCGGCGGAGTCGAAACTGGCCCACGCCCGAAAGGTGGACGAGGAAGAAGAGACGGTCGAAGGGATCGACGAAGACACCTACGTGCTGTTCGAAGACTTCACCTGCACCGACTGCCACAAGTTCTACACGCTCGGCTCGTCGTCGGCAGGTCCCGACTTGACCGGCTACGGCTCGCGGGAGTGGGTGATCGGCATCATTGCCGACCCGACGCACAAGCGTTTTTACGGCAACAACAACGACCGGATGCCCGCGTATGGGCAGCCGCCCGATCAGCCGATGCTCACCACCGGCCAGATCGAGATGATCGCCGACTGGATGCGGGGCGAGTGGTTCCGTTCCGAATAGAGCTCTCGTGGGCCGGCCGCCCGGCCCGTTACGGATTGGCATCTGGACCGCCCGCCATCGGCGCCGCACGCGTCGCCTGGCGGGTGACCTAGATTTCCCACGTTCCCCATCTTGATCGTTAACGGGTCGTCGGACGGGGCCTCCTGCAAAAATTGCGGAAACGGTAGAGTCTGCCGTGCGAGGTGCCGATGGATAGAGCGCCATGCGCTGTCAGGACTCGCCGAAACATCCTCCGACACCCGGAACGGCGGCGCCGCTCGATGCGGAGACCGCGGCCGCGGCGCCATCACCCGATCTGACGGGTGAGGAGAAGACGCAGCCGACCGGTTCCGATCTGCCGCCGCTCTATGATGGGTGGGAGTTGGAGGAGCAGTTGCGGCACGTGGAGCGAGTGCTGGCGATGGACGGCGGAGTGACCGACCATAGCGGCCGCGCAGTAAGGAACGACGCCGAGCGACGGCGGTTCGACACTCCGCACGCCGCTATGCCAGGCTGGCATGTGCCGGAAGCAGAGAAAAGGGTTAAGACCCGGCGGCGCCGCCGCGGTTCATGGACGCACGCCATCGTGTGGCTGTTTCTCACCTTGGGGCTCATGGCCCTGGCGTTCGGCAGCGTGTTGCTGGGCTGGTCGCTGGTGGCCGATCGGCCGGAACTGTGGCGGATCGGCGTTCCGGCGGCCTTGGCCGGGCAGGTTGTGCTCCTGCTGGGGCTCATCGTCCAGTTGGATCGGCTGTGGCACGACAGCCGCGCCGCATCGGCCCGCTTGGCCCGAGTGGATGAACGCCTGGCGCGGCTGGGCAGTCGGCGAACGTATCACCGCGAGTGGCGCCACTGGGGCGCCGGCGATCCACGGATGGTGCTGTCTGATATCCAGCGCCGGCTGGACGTGCTGGCCAAGCGGATTGGCGAGCCGGAAGCCAAGTAGCGGTTTGCGGCGTGCTTTGAGATCCGCTTGAAACCAGCCGGGGTGGTCCCTTCCTCCTCTTCTTGCGGTGCGGGCTTGCTGCCTGGCCGAGACGCAATCGGGGCGCTGCACCACAACGGCTGCACGATGAGCTGTGTCAGAGCCACTAGAGCTTCTTTGGCTCCATGACGGCGAAGAAGGGCCTCAGGTGCGCGTCCTCGCCGCCCGCAAGCCGGCCGGAGCGCTCGAAAAATGTCTTCGCCCGTTCCGGTTGGCCCTCGAAGAAGAGGTGCACGCCGATGAGAAAAAGCAGGTCGGCGTTGTGGGGTTCGTTGACGGTCGCAGCGGCCAGGGCGTCGATATGGGCCATCTTGGCCATCCGGTTGTCGCCGTAGATCTGATCGTTGGTGAAACCCGATTCGGGCCACGACGGATCGACCTTCAGTCCGCGTTTGATCAGCTTGGCCGCTTCGGAGTAGTTGCCCAAGGCGATCAGGGTGTAGGCCTGGCGGAAGAAGGCGGTGCCCAAAGTGGGAGCGACGCTGCCGGCCTGTTTGTACCGCAATCGGGCCTGGCCGTAGTCCTGCGCCAGGAAGAGCCTGTCGCCATAGCCGATGAATCGCCAGCCCGAGGCGATCGACTCGGCGCTGGTGCTGCGGCCCGGCTTCGGCTCCTCATCCACTTCGTCAGGCCGCGGCACCGTGATCCGCGGTTGCATCGGTACCCCCGGGAACTGGCGGCCGGCAAACGGGCCGTAGATGGGCTCGGGCGGTAGGAATAGGGGCGGGTAGGCGTAGGGGTAAGGCTGAAGGTATCCAAAACAGAAGGAGGGAGCGCAAATCGGAGGCGGCGGCAGAAGGATCACATCTGTGTGGGGTATCCTGTGCCGATGCTGCCAGTGATTGTGCCTCGCCCGGCCGCGATGCGAATGGTCTCCGACATCGTCGGCCCAACCGGCGCAGGGATCAAACGCCAGCAGCGCGGCGGCGATGCCAATCGACGCAGCGTACCACCTCATCGCCGTTCCCTTTCCTCGGGAATGCTCAGAAAGCGGGACGGCGGCCTACGGCCAGTAAGGCGGGAGGTAGACCGGCGGATACGCGTACGGGCCCGAGTTGTAGGGTCCGTAATAATAAGGGTAGCCGTATCCATAACCATAAGCGGGCGGATAGGCTCCACCATACCATCCGTAGTTGTACGGCTGGCGGTAGATATACACCCGAGTTTGAGTGCGAGGCTGGGGATAAATAACGCCGCCCGGCACTCTTTGCCACGGTTCGTACGAGTTGTTGTCGAAACGACCGTGCTGGTGGGAATGGCTCGAGCGGTTACCCTGGGCCTGCACATTCTCGCACAGTGCGAAAAGTAACCCGATGATCAACGCCGTGAACACCCATCGCATGACGACACCTCCGCGCTCGGCTGCCTCCACCGGTAATTGTCGGCAGACAGCACATGTTCGACAACAGCGCGTTTGGGGGGCACCGCGACGCGGTTCCTGCCGGGATGCATGCCGTGGGCAGCGCAGTCCGAACCGGCCGGTACCGGTCAAGCCGGAGTGTCGGGGGAGGTGTTCGCGGGGAACGCTCGGCGAAGTCAACCAACGAGCCGGGAACGCAGTTCGGCGACGCACTGGTCCTTGTCGACCCGCCATTGCTGGAGCGTGTCGCGGTCGCGGATGGTGACCGTGCCGTCCTTCATCGTTTGGCCGTCGACAGTGATGCAGAACGGCGTGCCGATTTCGTCCTGCCGGCGATAGCGGCGGCCGACCGCTCCCTTCTCGTCATAGAACACGCTGAAATGGGGCTTGATCGCCGTGTAGATGTCCTTGGCCACTTCGGGCATTCCGTCCTTGCGGACGAGGGGGAACACGGCCGCCTTGATCGGGGCCAGCCGCGGGTGGAATTTGAGGAAGACGCGTTTCGTGGGGGCGCCATTCTCATCGGGGGCTTCGTCCTCGCGATAGGCCTCGCAGAGGAAGGCGAGGGTCGCGCGGTCGGCGCCGGCGGAGGGTTCGATGACGTGCGGGGTGAACCGTTCCTTGGTCAGGTCGTCGAAGTAGCTCAGGTCCTTGCCGCTGCCGCGGTGGCGGGGCTTGCCGTCGGCACCGGTCTCGACCACCAGTTCGTCGTCCTGCCGGACGAGCTTGCCTTCCATGTGGCTGCGGAGGTCGAAGTCGCCGCGATGGGCAATCCCCTCCAATTCGCCGAAATCGCCCGGCGCGAGGAACGGGAAGGCGTACTCGATGTCGGCTGTGCCGCACGAGTAGTGGCTCAGTTCCTCGGCGTGGTGGTCGCGTAACCGCAGTCGGTCGCCCGCCAAGCCCAGGTTGAGATACCACTGGTAGCGACGGTCGCGCCAGTACTGGTACCACTGGCGCGAACTGGACGGATTGCAGAAGAACTCGATCTCCATCTGCTCGAATTCGCGCGAGCGGAAGGTGAAGTTTCGCGGGGTGATCTCGTTGCGGAAACTCTTGCCCATCTGGGCGATGCCGAACGGCACGCGGACACGGCTGCTGTCGAGCACGTTCTTGAAGTTAACAAAGATCCCCTGCGCGGTTTCGGGGCGCAGGAACGCTGCCGACTCCTCGCCGCCCAGCGCGCCGATATAGGTCTTGAACATGAGGTTGAATTCGCGCGGCTCGGTGAGCGTTCCGAGCGTCTTCGCATCGGGGCCCAGGACCCAGTTGAAGTCGGTCACCGTGGTGAGCGAGACGAGCGGGCCGTGCCACAGGAGTTGATCAGCGTCCTTAGATCGCAGGTGGAAAAACTTGAGAGCCTTCTGGAGCGTGTCGTGAAGCCCCTCTTCTCCCACGGCTTCGGTGGCCACGAAGATCCGCTCTCCCTTGGCCTCGACCCAGCGGCCGCTCACCTGGTCGTGGCGGTAGCGGCGCTTCGACTCGCGGCAGTCGACCATGTAGTCGTGAAACAGGTCGTAATGGCCCGAGCACTTCCAGACCTGGGGGTGCATGATGATCGTCGAGTCGAGGCCGACCATCTCGTAATTCGTGGGGGCGCCGGGCGGGGCAACGAGTTCGTTGTGCCCCATGACCATATCCTGCCACCATGCCTCGCGGACATTTCGTTTCAGGAGCACGCCCAGCGGCCCGTAGTCCCAGAAGCCGTTCAGGCCGCCGTAGATTTCGCTCGATTGGAAGAGGAACCCTCGCCGCTTGCACAAGGCGACCAATTGGTCCATTTCCATGCTGCTTGCACCTTGAAAGGGGAGCCGGGGTGAGGATAAACAGCCAAGTCTACTACTTCACCCGCGGGCCGGCCAGAGCATGACCGTCTGGCGGCGGGGGCTCGCCCTCCTCGGTGGCACGTTTCCTGGCTGCCGACAGCGGCCGGTGCGACGCCCGTTGCGAGGCGAAAGCCGCGGAGCGGAAGAAAGCCGCGGGGCGGCGCCGGTGCCGCCCCGCGTTTGAAGGCCGGTGTCGTGCCGCCGCAGATCCGGGATGCCTGCGGCAAGATTGGCGCTAGGCAAGCCAGCGTCCGGTGGTCTTGAGCGCGAAATCCAGCGCGCGGACGTCTCTCACGTTCTGCTCGCCACCCGACGAATTGAGCGTGACGCGTTCGGGTTCATTGAAGTAGAAGTAGAAGCTCGCCACGTCGTCGGTCAGGTAAGCCTTGTCGTCACGGCCGTAGAACTTGTCGCGTCCGGGGGTGTCGGAGAGCGTCACGCGGCCAACCTCCTCGGCAAAGACCTTATCGAAGCCGATCACCCGGTTCTCGGCCCGCGACTCGTAGACGAGGCGGACGGTATTGGCCGCGGCGTCGCCGAAGAACGAGTCGTCGTCGTCCCCATCATCGAAGTTTGCCGTGTCGACTCCCTGGCCGCCGTCGGCGGAGACGTCGACCTCGACCAGGTCGAAGTCCTCGGTAGAGAACCTGTAACCGGGCCCTTTCAGCGTGCTCTCGTCGTCGCGGCCGTAGAAAGTGTCGTCGCCGGGCGAACCGGTGAAGAACGCCTGGTCGCGGAAGCCCTTGCGGGCGTATGCCGTCACGCTGTCGAAGCCGATGGCCTGGAAGACCAGCTTCGTGGCCAGGGTCAGCGAGGCACTATTGGCCGCGCCGTCGCCGGTGAACGTGTCGGATCCGGTCGAGCCGTAGAGCAGAGCCTGATCCTTGCTGCTGCCGCTGCCCTGCGCGCTGACGTCGGCACTGTGCTCGGCGAACGACGTGACCTGGTAGTAGTAGTCGGAGCCTTTGAAGGTGACCGACGTGCTGCTGGCCGAGAAGGCGTCGGCTCCGGCGGTGCCGGTGTAGAAAGCTCTGTCGCCGAGTGAGACGTTCTTGCTGCCGATGACGTAGATCCGCTCGGCGTTGGTGGCGAAGAATTCCATTCCGGTGCTGAGCACCAGGCGTCCGCTCTTGGTGGCGGCTTCGCCGTAGAAGGTGTCTTCACCGGGCGAGTCGTAGAAGAAGACCTTGTCGTTGCGGCCTCCTGCGTCGATGTTGAAGATCGAGAACTCGGCGGCGGAGTAGCGCTGGATGCGGCCGTTGAGGATCACAATGACCTCGTTGCCGCGCTGCTGGATCTTGATCGTATCGGCGCGCGCCGTTCCGACAATGTCGACCGGCAGGCCGCCGTCGTCGCTGGCGATCGTTCCTACCCCCTGGGCATCGGCAATGGCGACGTTGCGCCCGGCGGCCGACAGGCCGCTCAAGTTGACGAAGAACGTTTCGTCCTGCTCGGGAGTCTCATCGCCGAACACCTCGACGGCGACAGTCTGCGTCTCACCCGCCGTGCCGCTGAAATTCAGCGTTCCGCTGGCGGCGGTGTAGTCGCTGCCCGCCAAGGCGGTGCCGTCGGCCGTGGCGAACGAGACGCTCAACGGCACATCGACAGCGTTGTCGAGCGTCACGGTGAACAGCGCGATCGCCGTTCCGCTATTGCCTTCGACGACCGTCACGTCGTTGATCGAAAGCGACGCAGAATCATCGTTGACGATGGTGCCGGTGGCTTCGGCGTCGGCGATCGTGACGGAACGCCCGTCGGCGTCGACGTTGCCCAGCAGAACGGTAAAGGTCTCGTCGAGTTCTACCGTCAGATCGCCGTTGATCTCGACGGAGACGGTCTGTGTTTCGCCGGCCGTGCCGACGAAATCGAGCGTGCCATTGGCGGCGGCAAAATCGACGCCCGCGGTCGCGGTTCCGGAGGCGGTGGCAAAGTCGACCGACACACCCGTATCCACAGCGCGGTCGAGAGTTACCGTGAAGGTCGCGGTCTTCGTACCGCTATTTCCTTCAGTAATCGTAACGTCGCCGATCACCAGCGTGGCCGTGTCGTCGTCGTCGATCGTGGCCACTCCCGTGTCGTCGGCGATGGTTACCGGCTTGCCGCCGGCGTTGAGGTTGCTCAGCAGGACGCTGAAGGTCTCATCCAGTTCGACCCGCTCGTCGGCGGTCACCGCAACGGAGATCGTCTGCGTCTCGCCGGGCGTACCGGCAAAAGTGAGCGTGCCGCTCGTGGCCGTGTAATCGCTGCCGGCAACGGCCGTTCCGTCGACCGTCGCAAAATCGACCGTGAAGCCGCCCTGGACGGCGGAATCGAGCGTCACGGTGAACGTGGCCGTGCTGGTCCCCGAGCTTCCCTCGACGAGCGTCACGTCGCCGATCGAGATCGAAGCCGCGTCATCGTTGACGATCGTGCCGGTTCCCGAAGCGTCGGCCACGGTCACCGCGCGGCCCGAGGCGGCGAGGTTGCTGAGAAGCACGCTGAAGGTCTCGTCCAACTCGACCGTCTGGTCACCGGCGACCGTCACGCTCACGGTCTGCGTCTCGCCCGACGCGCCGCTGAAGTCCAGCGTGCCGCTGGCGGCGGTGTAATCGCTGCCCGCCGCGGCGGTGCCGTCGCTGGTGGCGTAGTCGACCGCAAGGCCGGTATCCACCGCTCCGGTGAGCGCCACCGTGAAGGTGGCGGTTTGCGTGCCGTCGTCGCCCTCGGTAATTACGACGTCGTCGATGGCCAGCGAGGCGGTGTCATCATTGGTGATCGTGCCGGTGGCTTCGGGATCGCCGAGCACCACGCCCGGATCAGACAAGTTATCGAGCAGCACCGTGAATGTCTCGTCGAGTTCCACGATGGTGTCGCCGAGGATCTCCACGCTGATGGTCTGCTGTTCTCCGGCCGTTCCAGCGAAGGTGAGTATGCCGCCGGCGGCGGTGTAGTCGCTGCCGGCCGCGGCGGTGCCGTCGGCCGTGGCGTAGTCCACGGTCACGCCCCCGACAACCTCCCGCGTGAGCGTCACGGTAAAGGTGGCGGTCTTCGTGCCGCTGTCTCCCTCGGTCAGCGCCGCGTCGCTGATCACCAGCGCCGGCTGGTCGTCGTCCTGGATGGTCGAAGTCAACGGGGTTCCGGCCGTAGCGACGCTGGCCGGATCGATGCCGGCGGCCAATCCGGAGACCGCCCCCAGTAGGACGTCGAGGGTCTCATTCCCCTCGACATCCGTGTCGCCAAGCACGGCGACGGTAAAGGTCTGCACTTCGCCAGCGGTCCCGGCGAAGGTGAGCGTGCCACTGCCGGCAGTGTAGTCGTCGCCGGCCGTGGCGCTGCCATCCTGGGTCGCGAAGGCTACCGACAGCCCGCCTTGCACCGGGTTGCTCAGCGTGACTGCGTAGGTGAAGTCCGTGGATCCGCTGTCGCCTTCCAGCGCCGAACCGGGTACGGCGGCCAGCGTGAGCGTGGTCGTGTCGTTGTCGGTGATCGTGGCGGTGTGAACGGTCTCGCCGCCCAGGTTGGCCCCGGTCGCACCGGCCATCGTGAGGATAATTGTTTCGGTCGGCTCGACGATGTTGTCGTCGTTGACGTTGATCGTCACCGTGCCCGTCGTCTGGCCCGCGGGAATGGTGATCGTGCCGGACGGGCTGACCGTGTAGTCGGCGTCGGGGCCCAAGGTAGCGGTCCCGTCAAGAGAAAAGGTCACCGTGACCGTTTGTGAGGCAGTCTCGGAAAGCGCTGCGGTGACGGTCAGCCCACCCGCCGATTCGGCGGCCGTCTGGCCGGCGGTGGTGAATTCGACAGTCGGAACGACCCCCGTCGACTGGAAACCGAAATCGACATTTTCGGCGCCCTCGTCGGCCCGGACCAGCGCCACCTGCAGATTGGCCAGCGCCGGATCGGTTCGCACGACCTGGAGGTTGTCGAACGCGCCGGTGGTGCCGAAAGTAAAGGACTCGCCCTGCAGCAGAACCTGCTCGACGCCGCCGGGACCGACCAGCTCTGTTGAATAGACGTTCGACGTGTCGTAGAAGTAGTCGATCCTGTTTGCGGCGGCGTCGATATCGATGGTCAACGTGTGGTAGGCGTTTCCGATCCAATCCCATTCACGATCGATGTCAGTGAAGTCGAAAATGCCATCTTCATCCGGATCATCGTAGATCTCCAGCGAGCCCCCGCCGGAGAAGTTGACGGCCGCAACGATCTCGCCGCCCGCTCCGAGGACCACGACGCGGTAGTCGCCACCCAAATTGTCGATGGCCACGTCGACCGACACAGTATAGCGCCCGTCAGCCTGCGCACCGAATGCAGGAGTGTAAGCTTCGAGGAACAGCTCTTCGCTTTCCGGTTCCTCGCCGAACAGCAGATGCTGCGTGCCGCTGCTGGGGTTTTCGTTCGAGACGACGGGTTCGGCGTTGCTGCCCACGCCGCCGGTCCAGCCCTGTTGCCCAAGGACCGATCCGAGCGAGTAACCTTCCGCCTCCTCAAAGCCGGTCTGGTAGAGAATCTTCGCGTCCGACGCAGTGGGGTAGGTCTGGTTCCAGCCGGCAGGCGGCGTGACTCCGACATAATAGGCGCCGGGATCGAGGCCGGAGAAGATGTAGTTGCCCGCGGCGTCGGTCGTCTGGGTGGGATCGCCGCCATCCTGCTGGCCGTTCTGATCGAGATCGAGATAGACGGTCCAGCCGGAGAGGCCTGTTTCGCCCGGATCCTGCACGCCGTTGGCGTCGACATCGTTCCACAGGGTGCCCTGGATTTCGCCTGCGGCGGCCTGCTGGGCGATCACCAGCCCCAACCCGGCATCCTGATCGAGCAGGTTGCTGCTCAAGCTGAGGAGATTTCGCTGTTCGAGTTGTTCCAGCCGCAACCGGCTCGCCGCACGCCGGCCGGAACGGGTATACCGCGAGTCAACCTTCTTCAGCCAGTTTATCATGACACCACACTCCGTTATTGAGTCGCAGAGGGATTGGGGAACTGGGGCGAGAGTAGCGGCGCGGGTTCGCGGCCAAGAACGTCAGAAATGCTCCATCATCAGGCCGCGGAACCTTTCAGAGCCAGAACGGGCTCTCGCTGAGATTGCTGCTAGCACACAACCATCCCTAGCGGGGTTAGCGCGGGGCGGCCAGATTGGATCGTCCATCGCTACAGACGCGAGCAGCCTCCCGGAAGTTCCGTAAATGGAAAACTTGCGAAACGCCTGGGCGGGGCGCAGACATATATCCGACGTCCGCCTCGAAAAGAAACCACGGCTGAGTTGCCTCCCGTACCGACGAAGTTCGAGCGCTGACAGCGCCTTGCGCTCAGCCACACTTGAACCTCGACTCGGCCTGAGAAGATGACCTGCCCTGGCCCAGAGCGTTTTCAAGTTAAATGATAACGACCGGGCAAGTCAACGATCTGGCGCGCTGTTGCGAAGATCGCGGTTTTGCCGTCGCGCATTGGTACTGTCGCCAGAGTATCGGGCCGGCGAGGACTCGTTGCGGAACCGACCTTAAGGCGAGCGGCAGGAGAGACGTAACCAGTAGGACGGATTCTTAATCCGTCTTCAACCGTAGGACGGATTTGTAATCCGTCCCGGACGGAATACGATTCTGTCCTACGCCCCTTGGCCGGCTCTTCCGTTCTGCCGGCCGGCAAGAAAAGAGCGTGCCCCGCCGGGCTGCGGAAGATCCGCACGCCCGACGGGGCAACCCCCCTGGGACAGACGGTGGAACGCCCTTGAGTCCACCGTTTTGCTTGGAAAGAGCGTTGGATATGCCGCCTCGGTGGTATTCCGAAGCGGCGAGTCGTCGCTTCTACGGAAAGGTTCAAGCAAGCTCGTCAAACCGTTCCGAGTCGTCGCGGCCGACCAGCATGTCGAGCACCGTCTGGTCGCTGCCCGAGCGGCGTCCGAAGTACCAGTCGCTGTCGTGGCCGCCTAACAGCACATCCTGCGCCAAGTCGTCGAACACGCTTGCCGGCGACTCGTCGTCGCCGGTGGCGCGGAGCAGGAATGAGCCGTTGAGGCGGTCGCCGGTCCCGGTGCCGGAGAGGTTTGCGATCCGGGTGTCGACGTCGCGATCAGAGGACCATTCGCCGAGGATCGACATCAGCGCTTCGCGGTTGGCGTCATAGGCCGTCGAACCGCCGATGACGAGGTCTTCGCCGCGCGAGCCGAGGACATAGTCCTCTCCCTGGCCGCCGATGAGCACGTTGCGGCCGCGTCCGCCGAAGAGCACGTCTTCTCCCAGGCCGCCGACGAGCACGTTATCGCCGCGCGTGGCCATGAGGCGGTCGTCGCCCGCGCCGCCGTCGGCCAAGAGCGGCACGGCATCGATTCCGGCGGACATCCCGACGTCGTTGCCGTCGTTGAGGTACATCTCGATGCGGTCGATCGTGTCGGCAGTGAAGAATGCCGGTTGCCAGGGTTGCTGGCTGAAGCTCGTGCTGACCACGTAGCGGTTATTGGGGAGTTGCCCCACGGCGGCATAGTCGTCTTCGTTTGTCCCCACGATTTGCAGGGCGCGGCCGTTCACCCCCACGCCCACGACGGCGGTCGTCGCCGCGGCGGAGTCGGTCCCCTGGTCGTCGTCGGCGAGCGTCAGGTTGACCTGGTACACGCCGCCATTGGCATATTGATGCGATTCGTTGAACGAGGTCGTCCCGACGCCGTAGTCGAAGCTCTGCGTCTGGCCGTCGCCCCAGTCGACCAGGAGCGTGAAGGTGTCGGCCGTGCCGGGATCGGCAATGGTGCCGCTGACGCTGGTCAGGCCGTCGACCCCATTGAGTTCGGGCATGGCAACTTCGCCGAGCACGGGATTGGCGTTGGCCACAGCGATCTCGGCCGTCTGCTGGCCGGCGCCGCCGTCGTTGTCGGTGGCCACCAGCGTCACGGCGTAAGTGCCGTTGTCGTCGGGCGTGAAGGAGAAGTCGGCGCCCTCGCCGCTGGCGTAGGCCTCGCCGTTTTTGGTCACGCTCCAGGCAAGAGTCTGGGTGTCGTTCACCCCCTGATCGGTCGCACTGCCGGTCAGGGCGATGGCGGTGCCCTCGACGGCCGCTTCGGGCAAGCCGGCGATCTCGGCGACGGGGTTGGCGTTGGCCACTGCCACTGTGCCGGTGGCCGTCGTCGCCCCGCCATCGTCGTCGGTCACGGTCAGCCGGACCTCGTAGCTCCCCTCGTCATCGGGCGTGAAGCTCAGGGCGTCGCCCTCTCCCGACTGGTACAGTTCGCCATCCTTGAGGATTTCCCAGGCGTAGGTGTGAGTGTCGGCGGTGCCGGGATCGGCGACCGTGCTCGTAAGGGCGATCTCAGTTCCCTCGATGCCCGATTCGGGCAGGCCGACGATTGCTGCTTCGGGGGCGACGTTGAGCACGTCGACCGTGGCGGTGGCCGACGAGCTGGCGCCGTCGTTGTCGGTGGCCGTCATCGTGACGATGTATGTGCCGTTGTCGTCGGGGGTGAACGCGACCTCAGCACCTTCGCCCTCGGCGTAGGCTTCGCCGTTCTTGGTGACGCTCCAGGCCGCGCCGACCTGGTCGTCGTTGCCCGCGTCGCTCAATTGGGCGACGATCTGCACGGGTGTCCCTTCTTCGACAGTTTGGCCGATGTTGTTGATCAATTCGATGCTCGGCGCGGCATTGGCAACGGTGAGCGTGGTGGTGGCTTCGACCACTCCTCCGTAGCCGTCGTCGACCTTCACGCCGATCAATTGCGAGCCCTCGTCGCGGATGCCCAGTTCATTGAGCTGCGCCCAGCTCAATTCGGGCGCTTCGCCCGTGGCATCGCCGTAGACGCCGTCGCCGTTGATGTCCCAGGAATAGGAGAGTTCGTCGCCGTCGGCGTCATCAGACGCGGAGGCGTCGAGCGCGAGCGAATCGCCTTCCTCGATTGAGTACGGCCCGCCCGCGCTGGCGGTCGGCATGGTGTTGAACTGGGTGTAGAAGATGAGGCTCAGGTCCCAGCGGGTCATGATCATGTGGTTGCTGACGACCTCTTCGGTTTCCTCGATGTGATCGACGGAAACGAACGAGCCGCCTTCGCCCACAGGCCCCTGGTCCTGAAGCATCTGCCCGTACTGGACGGCCGACGTGAAGAAGTCGAGCGGCGAACCATTCAAGGGGACGGCCGGCGATTCGGCCGCGACGGGCATGACCTCCGGCAGGGAATCGATCGCGGTGACTGCGGCTTCGGGGGCGGCCGCCAGCGACAGCATGTCTTCCGGCGGCATTTCGGCGGGCGGTTCCCAGTAGGTGGCGCACATCAGCGCGCGATTCTCGAGCGGCTCCAGGCCGCAGCGGCGGATCACCTTTCGGCTGTGGCGCGGGGCGCGGCGCGGCGTGGAGGGGGAGGTAAACAGACGGCGAAGAGACATGGTGAATCTCCGTACCAAAGAGCAAGTCGAACCGTGGACTGGCAACGGCGCTCTCGCCCAAGCGAAAGCCCTAGTAACGCTGGCTCGCGGCCGGGCGGCGCGATCGGCCGACCCGGCGGGAGGACAGGTGTCGCAGCAACCTTTTGCGAGTCCCGCGCGGAAGACTCTGAAGCTCTATTGGCTTTAATTCCCACCCCATGGCGCGCCGCGGAGGAAAAGAAGACTCCGGAAATGACGCGAGGGGCAGGCGCAACGCGGTCAGCACTCGGCGTGCAGGGCGCGCATCTTCTTCGTCATCCGGGCGAGGCGATAGCGGACCTGTTCCGGCGCGAGGCGCACGATGGGGGCGATCTCGACCGCGCTCAGGTCTTCCAGCCAGCGGAGGCGAAGGATCTCGTGATTGGTCTTCGAGACATGCCTCCGCATCACCGCCAGCAGGCGCTGCGCGCGCTGGCGATCTTCGCGGCGCTCGCATTCGACCGCTGGATCGGGCGCCGGGCTGAGGGCTTCCGACTCGGGGTCGGAGAGCGGTTGCAGCGGGCGACGGTTCTTGCGCCGCAGATGATGGATCATTTTGCGGCGAACCACCATGAACAGCCAGTTCCGCAACCGTCCGCGCTCGGGATCGTACTTGAGCGACGCCAGCTTGAGCACGATCTCCAGCCAGGCTTCCTGGACACAGTCTTCCGTGTCGGCCGGGGGCATGTTCCACGACCGCACCACGCGGCGGATGTAGGGGTCGTACTCGCGGTAGAACTCCTCCCACAGGTGCCGCGCCAATCCGCCGGGTGCGTGGCCGTGGGTTCGTGAGGCAAGGTACGATTGCGTCGCCCGGACGCGGATCGACTCCGCGTCGTCTACCCGGGATACGGGTGGGACGGGGCTGGAAACGTCGGGGAACGCGATCCGGAAAGGGACCGCCGTTGGGCTGCCCGAAGGCAGTGGGGGAAGGCTGGGCGCCAGAGCGCCGGCCGTCCGTGCCGCAGCGTGTTGCATCGTGCATCGAGAAGCGCCGCAGGAAGATCGCACCACGGTCGAACCGGCTCTCCTCGCTCGACCGGGCCAGGTGCAAGGCGGCATCCTCCCGCCGTCTCCCATGTGCTACGCCGCAGATCCGCGCTGGGTTCGGTTGGTAAGAAGCGGTCTCAGCTTTCAGCAATCAGCTCTCAGGTATCGGGCGGGGGGCCGATCAGCATACCCCCCGCTGAAGCGAAACGCGGTACGGGGGTGTTTCGGTTGACTTGGGCGAGGGGCGTTACGGTAAGTGGTTGGGGCGAAGTTGTTTCGCACCTGGGGCGTGGACGCAAGTTTTCTACTACCTTTGGGTCGAGTGTTGAAGTTCCCAGAGGGGCTGGTGGTTTGCGGCGCCTGGCAAGGGCTGCGGGGAGGAAAAGCGCGGCTGGTATGGGCGGCGCGGATGGCGCCCGATTGATCGCGAGTGATGGAGATTGGTGAGTGGAGTGGTTCATGGAGCAGCCTTTCGTATGGGGTGAATTATGGGGCCAATCGCGCGGGCGCGCGGATGGAGCGCGAGACCCGGCGAGGGGCTTTTGCGGAGGCCGGCGCGGATGCGTCGGACGACCGATCTACGTCAGTGTACGTATATACATGACGCGTGGCCTAAATGTCAACAGGAAATCTCTCCGGCATTGGGAAGAATCTCCCTGCGGCGGGACGTCGGACGCCGGCGCGGGGGCATCGCCAGATTGGACGGAGACCGAAGTTCGGCTCGCGCCACGGCGGACGCTCAAGATCGAGGGGAACGGGTCGGAGTTGACGACGCTCTACCACCCGTTGTCCGGCCTATTGGCCGAGACGGTTTACTTTGTGCACTTCCGCGTGAAGCGCACCCAGAGCGGCCCTTCGGGCCTGAGCGACGAGTTGCGGGTAGAGATCGTCGACGCAATCGATGGCAGCGTGACCGTCGATCCGGCGGGCACCAGCAACAGCCTTGTGATCGACGCCAAGGCGATCTCGACCGCGACCCACGAGTCGAAGTGGTTCAGCTTCCGGCTCCGCCGGACCGCGACACAACCGATCTACCCGCGGCTGCGGATCTCCAGCCCCCTGGCGGCCGGCCGACGCGGCCCTCTACGTCGACGAGGTGGCGGTGACCGCCGGCCGGGAACTCTACAAGGGCGGCCGCAAAGCGGCTCTGCGGAAACGCTCCTGCTGGTGGTGTCAGTTC
This sequence comes from Thermoguttaceae bacterium, assembly GCA_040766885.1. GTDB lineage: Bacteria > Planctomycetota > Planctomycetia > Pirellulales > Thermoguttaceae > JAXGPP01. The sequence goes on from JAXGPP010000020.1 coordinate 129,158, forward strand.
AATTCAAACATGATGCCGAGACACGGACTGAGGCCACCGAAGAACGTGCGATCCACCCAGTTCGCCGGGGCGTATATTCTCATTAGCCTGTAGTGTGCGGACAGGTCTTTAGCAGCGGCGACCTCATCGGCGGGTACGTACAAGAATACATCGTCCACACCGAACACCTTCTGTGCATCGGCCATTCCTCTCCGTGAAATGCGGTAATAGCTTCCAAAGTACGACATGAAGATGCAAACGGGAATGATGGCTATCAGCAGCGCTCGCAGTCCACACTGACGGTGCAGGCGAAAAGCAGCCACGGTCCTGTCCTTTCGGGTGCCGGTGATGGCCTGTCGTGTGAACTGCCAACGGGAAGTGTAGTGGTCGCCGCGCGTCGTGTTCGTGTTAGGGGACCGCTCATCCTCCGGGAGCCTGGAAGGGCAACGTTTGCGATCGCGGGAGTTCTTATGGCGGTTCGAGGCAGCAAGAACCGGGTAGTGAAGAACACGGGCAGGCCCGTGGCACGCAGGGCAGCAAGAATCGGGTATTGAAGAGCACGGGCAAGTGGCACCTTAGGTGCGTTCGCGGAGTTTGAGGATGCAGGCCCGGGGAAGGTTTGCGATCGCGGAGGTTCGTACGGCGATTCAGGGCAGCAAGAACCGGGCATTGAAGAGCACGGGCAGGCCCGTGGCACCAGACGGAGGCTCGTGCGGCGGTTCAGGGCAGCAAGAGACGGCAAATTGCAGATTGAAGACTGGGAGAGGCGCGATTGGGGATGAGCGGGGGAGGAAGAAGGGGAAGTGGGAGACTGGCTCATTACGGGTGGAGCGATCTATAATCGAGATCCGCGAAGCATTTTCGACTCAGGTCGACGAAAGAATGACTTCCGCATGATTGCCGTTCGTCCTACGAAAGAACGCTGCTTTCGCGGAGCGAAAGGCGACAGTCGTTGATTCGCCAATGCTTGAGCGTCGCTTCACTCCATTTGTCGGAATCACTCTGATGAAGAATCGGCACACCATCGTTGCGGCGGCCGGGGCGTTCGGCCGTTGGACAGGTCGGCGACTGCGGAACCGGATCGCCACTGTTGACTGCTTGCTGCCGCTTGTCGTTCTTGCTTGCCTGATGGCTGGACACGGCGCGATCACGGGCGCGGACTTGGAAGCCGCCGCGATTCGTCGCGTCTCCGGGCTCGAGGTCCGCGCGCTGGGCAAGGAGTTCCGGCCGGAGCCGCAGCGCACGGCGGTGGCGCAGACGATGGCAGACGGCAGCGGCAACACGAGCGTGCGGAACACGGCCGCCGCCCACCTGGAATGGAAGACCAACGGCTACTTCCAGCGGAACCGCGACCTGGGCCAGGTATTCACCGCCGAGCGGGACTCCCGGTTGGAAGCGATTGTCGTGCGAACGGGGCCCGACACTGGAGCGGTGCTCTCCGGCGCGCCGGGGGCCAAAGTGTTCGTCCAGTTCTTCGAAGTCACCGGCAGCCCCCGCATCGACGAGAACGGCACGCCGCCGGGGGCGGAAGCGCGGCACGGTTTCTCGAAGAACCATCGCTGCGACGATTACATCACTGGCGTGGAGTATCGCCCGCTGCTGGTGGCGACCGGCGCGACTTTCCCCGACCTGCCGCCCACTCGCGACCGGGAAGGGAATCCCAACGGCACCTCGGCCGGCTGCCTCGTCTACCTGCGCTGGGCTCTAAGCGGCGATGCGCGGCTGCCGCTGGAAGCCGGCAAGCGATACGCGTTCATGGTGGGCTTTGAGGAACCGGGACAGGATCGCGGTTTCACGCTGGCCAACGCGAACGCCGCCGGCGTCAACGCACCGCCCAGTCTGACGGACGCGCACGACCACTACCACGGCGGCTGGAGCTTGCGACGCGAGGGCGATGGCACGCTGCCGCCCACCATGCTATCAGGCGAGGAACCGCCCCGGGATCCCGCCCAGTTGACCCGCCTTCGCTCCGAAGCGCTGTTCGCTCAAGGCCCGGCCCGCTTCGCGCTGCCACCCACCACCGACGGTTACCCGGATGTGGACACGTACCGGGACCTGGAGTTCTACCTGGAAATCGAGCCTGCTCCTGAAGCGCGGTGGCTGCCTGATCCGAAACCACGGCTGTTCGTGCTCACCGACATCTCGAACGAACCCGACGATGAGGAATCGATGGTCCGGTTGCTGGCCTATGCCAACGAGTTCGATTTCGAGGGGCTGGTCGCCACCACCAGCACCTGGCTGCGCGAGACCACCCGTGCGGACCTCATTCACCGCCAGATCGAAGCCTACGCGGAGGTGCGCGGCAACCTGCTCAAGCACGCAGCGGGTTTTCCGTCCGCCGCGGCGCTCCGCGCCGTAGCCGCCGCGGGGCAAGCGGGCTACGGCATGGCCGCCGTGGGCGAAGGGAAATCGACTGACGGTTCGCGCCTGCTGTTGGCCGCCGCGGACAAGACCGACGACCGGCCTTTGTGGGTGAGTGTGTGGGGCGGCGCGAACACGCTGGCGCAAGCGCTGTCGGACGCGCGCCGGGAGCGTACGCCCGAGGCACTTGAGGCGCTGGTGGCCAAGCTACGGGTGTACACAATCTCCGACCAGGACGACGCCGGCCCGTGGTTGCGGCGCGAGTTCCCGGGCCTGTTCTACATCGTCAGCCCCAGCACTACCGACTGGAAGGAATACTGGCGGGCCACGTGGACGGGCATTAGCGGCGACCGACATTACCTGAACGGCCCCCGGCACCAATTCCATCTCGTCGACAACCCGTGGCTGGAAGAGAACGTCATCAGAAACCACGGCCCGCTCGGCGCGCTCTACCCGCGGCTGGAGTACATCATGGAAGGGGACACGCCCTCCTTCCTCGGCCTCATCAACAACGGCCTGGGCTGGCACGTCAGCCCGGCCTGGGGTGGCTGGGGAGGACGCTATGCGCACTATCAGCCATACGGGGAGACGCGCCCGATCTGGACCAACAACCAGGAGAGCCGCGACACGGCGACTGCCGACAACGGGCAGACGGAGTGCTCCGACATGGCCACCATCTGGCGCTGGCGGGAGCATTTCCAGCACGACTTCGCCGCCCGGATGGACTGGTGCGTGGCCGATGACGCGAGGAAAGCCAATCACAACCCGGTCGCCGTTCTCAACGGCGACACGACGAAGCGCGTTCTCGAGATTGAGACCAAGCCCGGCCAGACCGTTCGCCTTTCGGCTGAAGGGACGCGCGATCCGGATGGCGATGCGATCGAAGTGGGCTGGTGGATCTACCGGGAAGCGAGCACGTTGCGCGACGCCAAGGGGCGGCGATTCCCCGAAGATCTCGCGCTCGGCGTCACCCGTGGCACGGTTACCAGCCTCGTGGCGCCGGCCGTGAAGGAGCGGGCCACGGTTCACGTCATCCTGGAAGTGAAAGATGGCGGCACGCCGAGTCTGTTTGCGTATCGGCGGGCGGTGATTACGGTAAGCCCGTGAAACTACGGACACGCGCTGAATTGGGTGAAGGCGTTGAGGAGGACTCCGACTCCAAAGACAGATATCGTGGCGACCACCCACTTCTTGTTGTGGAGGGCTGTCCCTTCCGCGAGCCACATGGGCATGAAGGTGACCATCGCGTAGTGGCCGAGGCTGATGGGGATCGCCAGCAGGCAGATCGGCAGCGTGAAGAGCAGGGCATTCCGCGTGAACACGATCTCGACCACCACAATGCCCGCGATCATCGCGGCGAACATGCCTCTTGAGCTCAGCCCGATCGCATAGCGAAGGACGGCGAAAGCCAGCGGATAGCCGACGTAGAAAACGAGCAACAACGGCATGTAGGTCGAGTAGTAGCCGCGGGGATTGGCGATCGCGGGGGTCGTGGCGAAATCGACAATCAGCCACGCCAGCACGGCGATGAAGAAGTAGCGTCGCCAAAGCCGAGTGTCGCTCGCTTCGCGCATGGCGGATACAATCCGGCGAGGAAGAAGTCGCTGGCGTGAACGAAGGCAGAACAGCAACCTATTCGTCCTATTCGTCGGCGGAGGATGAATCTTGGAGCCGCTGCGAAGGGGAAGTGGGAAAGAAGATGGAAGGGAAGAATCGGGGAACGCTAATGGACGCTGATTTACACTATCTGCAAAAGGACGGGAGAGACGAAAGAAGAGGGGGAAGTTGAACCACAGAGATCACCGAGTCCACCGAGGAGAGGTCAAAGGGGAGCGATGCGGGAAGGAAGTTCATGCGGAGAGGGGCGATGGAGATGCGGCCTGGTTGGGGATGTTGGGGGTGGCTGGCAAGAGGGACATGGAAAGCACGAAAGAAGTAAAGCACGAAAAAGAGGGCGATGGGGCGAGATTGTCCAGCAATCGTCTACGGTATTGACGGCCACACATGAGTAACTAAGCTGCAAGAACACTGGATAGAAGAGTCTTGCCGCTCGCCAAGTAAGCGATTTGTGGGTGACATCTGATGTCAGAGAGGCACTGTGTCCCGATTCGACTATGGCCGGATAGGTACCTTACTTTCAAGAGTGCCGCTCTCCTAGCCGGCGTTACGTTGGCGCCGTATTCCGGTGGCCTGAAATCGTGCATAGATCAGGCAGCGGCCGGTATGGGTGGCGGGGAAGTCATTACCGGATCGTACGCGACCCACGTCGTCTGCATTTCCGAGGACGAATACCTCTCGGGCGTACAAGAGCGTTTGCGATTGGAGGGCAAGGCACTGCCTCCGAACAGCCACGTCGAAGTCTCTTCGATCGTCAAACAGGTTGCGGTGGCTTCGCTGCTTACAGGGCCGGTCCACGTTGCTATTTCTGAGGGCCAGTTTTCGCTGGAACCGAACGAAGCATTTCCGGGATATTGGCTTTGCACAGGGTGGTCGCGTATAAGTTCGAACTCAATCACATCTAATGACAGCTTCCCCTTGCTTTCCTTTAGCACCAAGCGCATCACGGCTGACCGACTGCGGAGCATGATGGCCAAGCTTGATCGATACTATCGGTCTGGGATGTGGTGGCATGATCGTTTAGGAATGTCACTTGCCTACTTCTTTGCTGGTGTGTGCACGCGTTTTCCCGAACAAGCGTACCTGAGTCTCACCACAGCATTGGAGTCCTTGCTGACAACGCAAAGGGATGAGATAACGCATAGCCTTGCGGAACGCGTGGCAACTCTGTTGGGTAAGGATACCGCAGCGAAGGTGAACCGATATCGTCAAGTCAAGAGGCTTTATAAGACGCGAAGTCAAATCGTTCACGGCAAAGTCTTTCCAAAGAAAGGGCCTATCCACACGGGATCACTGTTTGTTGGGCCGAAATGGTCCAATGTTCCAAGAGAAGACATGGAGTCCATTCTGGAGTTGACCGTTGCGCTCCTGCGGCGTGTTCTCGGACTTCCGTCACTGCTGAAGATCATTCATGTCAAGCAGAAGGAAGACAAGACGGATCAGGCCATCGACGAGTACTTTCTGAAACGAATGCTGTAATGGTCAGCCGTTCTCGCGTAGGGGCAATGGCCTGATAGGCCATTGTTGCGGGCTCGGGGCAATCGGTTGAGGGCGGCCCGAGCGCCCGTTGGCGGTCACGCCAGCGACTGACGACGAACAGCGGGCCACCAATTGAAGGGCTGGATGTTAAAAGTACTCTGACGGCCGAAAGTGTCGATTTCGTGCGAACCAACCAGGTAGTGTGATCGTCTACGCAGTAGGACTTCTATCCGCTTCATGGGTGATCAAGATGGCCAAACAACCCCGTAAGCACCACTACCTGCCACAGTTCTATCTCGCCGGTTTCACCCAGAACGGCAGGCAAGACGGACGACTGTACGTTCTTGACAGGTCAGAGAAGACTCAACGCCCGAGTACCCCAAAGAACACAGCCCATCAGCGGGACTACCACGCCGTCGATCTCGGACCACGTGTGGGCCGTATGGGTGTCGAGACGGCATTGGCGACGGTCGAAGGTCAGCAGGCTGCCGTCTTGCGGCGGGTTCTGGATGAACAGCATCTGCCGCCCGAAGACGACAAGGCGATTGCCGATTTGATGGCATTTGTTGCCTTGATGTCGGTGCGTATTCCTCGGTTCCGTAAGTTTGTATCGGAACTCATCGACCGCGCGGAGAAGGCGCAGGCGAGAGTGATGTTTGCTTCGGAAGTAGGGCGAGCGAGCTTCAGGGCAGGGATAGATGCGATTTTGCCGACCTTGGAGCCCATGAAGCGCAGGGAAGTCGAAGACTTCCTCGCTGACGACCCCGATCTCGCCAAGATGGTTGAGTTCGTCAACAGTGACTCCTACAGAATTGGCTATGGCCGGGACGAGCAAGACCGGACATGGAATGTGCAGACAATGCTCAGAATGTGGATTGTCCTCATTCCTGTGCTTGTCGAACGCCAATGGTCGCTTTGGCTAGTCAGCGACGATGGTCCTGATCTGGTCTGCTCGGACAGTCCTGTCTACTTGGGTTGGAGAAAACAGGTTGGAGGGCCGTACTCGCCTGGTTTCGGAATACCTGAGACTATCGTGACTGTACCGCTGAGTCGCCGAGTTGCTCTCGTTGGCGTGTTCGAACCATTGCCGAAGCGGCGTGAAATCGGTAAAGCGGAGGTTGCTAGGCTGAACCTCTCAACCGTGATGTATGGTAGCACCGTCTACTCGGCAGAACCGGATTTTGTGTGCCTAACGAGCGACGGCAAGATAGGCAAGAAGGAAGATCTGCTCGACCCGGATTAGGTGAACCCGCGTGGATTGATGGGGTAATTTTATGGGAAGCAGACATTGGAACGGGGAGTTCGAGACCGATGGACGGTGATGCGCCGAGGCTCAACCTGGTTGAACTGAGCAGGACGGTTTCGCACGCTCTTCGCCATGAACCGTGGCTTTACGAGCTGGAGCTTGATGAGGAAGGATGGACGCCGGTGGATGGCGTGTTGAGTGCTCTCAAGGGCGAGCGGCACGAATGGAGAAGCCTAAGGGAGGCCGATCTCGTGCGGATGATCGAGGCGTCGTCGAAGCGCCGGCACGAAATCAGCGGCGGCCGGATTCGGGCTCTCTACGGCCACTCGGTCCCCGGCCGCTTGCGGAAGACGCCGGCCGTGCCGCCCGGCCTGCTTTTTCACGGCACGGCGCCGGCCAGCCTCCCCAACATCCGGTCATCGGGGCTGCTGCCGATGGGGCGGCAGTACGTTCACCTCTCCATCGATCGGGCAACCGCGGAAGAGGTCGGCCGGCGAAAAGCGCCGCGTCCGACGATTTTGCGGGTGCTGGCAGGCGAAGCGCACGTGCAAGGTGTCCGCTTCTACGAAGGCAACGAGAAGGTCTGGCTGGCAGATCAGGTGCCCGCTCAATTCATCGCTCTGGATGAATGATGCTGGCCATTTCTTGGGAGCGCAACGGGGACGAATTGTGAGTGTTCGCGAACAGGCAGGATGCCTTCTGGAGCCGCGGCGGTCAGTGGGTGATGCGGCAATTCAGTCGCGCGTTGAGCGCGTCGCGTCCCTGGCGCGTGGTGCGGCAGCCATTGAGTGAGATCGATTTCAGTCCCTTCAAGCCTGCGAGGTGCTCGAGGCCGGCGTCGGTGATTGGGTTGTCATAGAGGTCGAGAGACGGGAGGCTGTTGAGCCGACTCAAATGCGCCAGCGTCTGATCGTCGATCCCGCAGTCCTGCAATGTCAAGAATCTCAGGTTCGGCAGGATGCCTGAATCCTGCCGCAGGTGCTTCAGATGGCCGGCGGAAAGATCGCAGTGATGGAAGCTCAGCGACACGAGTTCCTTCAGGTCAAGCAGGTACTTCAGCGCGTCGGGCGGTACCGAATTGGACTGGACGCGCAGTCCTCGGAGGGACGTCATGTGCGCGATGTGTTCCCACACGCCGGCGCTGTCGACTCCCGCTTCGATCTCCATCGATTCGATGCGGCTGAAGCGGTCCAGGAGGTCCCAATTATCTGGAGGCGACGGGAAGCTCAATTCCAGGTGCGTGCCGCGCGGGTTCGATGCGAAGTCATGCGTGTCCGAAGCATCGTAGCAGGAGCGTCTGAGACACAGACTCGTCGTACGGTCGCCTGAGTAGCGCGCCAGCACTTCAGGCGAGCATCGCAAACCCGAACCGCTGATGCGGATCGTGCGTGGAATCGAAGCGAGGAAGGCCTCATCGACGGCGGCTTTCCCGATACGAAGTTCCTCAAGACGTTCAGCTCGCGCCAGCGGCGAAAAATCCACCCCCCGAAGATCGGCAGCACCGCCGATACCCAGGCTCTGGAGGTTCGGAATCGCCGAAATATGGCGGATCCCAACGCTGCCAAGCGGCACCGCCAGGCTCAGGTCTTCCAAGTGCGGCAAGCCCGCCAGGATCTTCAGGTCGTCTTCGCGTGCCGCAGCATCGGCTATTCTCAGGGACTCCAGGTTCTCGAACCGTCCCAACTCCCGCCAAGGGTCGCTGTGGGCCGGTTCGCTGCAGTACAACCCCAGCCGGCCCTTGGTCTCCTTGACTACCATACGTTTGGATATGCTCGGGTCTTTGCCGGGACGATCCAGACTCAGCCTGTAGACGTGCGGGCCATATCGTCGGGCCACCTCTTGCCACGACATCGCCGGGTCGAGGGTCAGCCTGTACTGCCACTGGGGAGGCAAGATTGCAGCGGCATCCGGGGCAAGGTGGCACTCATCCAGTTCCACACGGCGCCACTTCCAACCCTTGGCAAGCCGCATTACACCCTGCTTCGACAGCGATGCGCCCTGAAGGCAGAGCCCCGGGTAGAAACCTTCCCTGGCCCTGGGATAGCCGAGGCGGTCTGGCGTGATAAGCATGACGAAAGCGCGGCAGTCCTGGTCCGTCAGGCCGGTGATCGTCAGCCGGCCGTAACGCTCGGCGGGTAGCCGTCTGAGCACCGCCAGGTGGGAGGGTGGAATGGTGACCTGATCGAGAATGACTTTTCGCAGGCTGGGCAGCGCCCGGAAGGTCTCGATCGCCTCGGCGGTGACATCGATGCCGTGGACGTCGAGGAGCGTCAGTTGATCGAGGCCAGCCAGTTGCGCGAGCCCCCGCCCGGTCGCCTTGGTTCGCCACAGCGAGAGCCGCCGCAGGTTCTTCAACCCGGCGATGTGCTGGATGGCCGGATCGCCGATATTGGTGCGCGCCAGGTAGAGCCGTTCCAGGCTGGGCAAGCGGGCCAGCACGGCCAAGTCACCATCCCGCACTGTAGTATTTCCTTCGAGATGGACCTCGACCGCGTCGCGGAAGAACGAGTCACCGGCCGCCCAGCGTAGCCAAACGGGTCCGCCCGTTCGGGCCTGGATTCGCGCCCCCCGATTGCTCAGCCATAGCTCCGCTTGCCGTTGCAGGCGGTAGGGATGGATATAGGCGTTCCAGACGCCCAATCCGACGGCCGTGAGGGTCACGGCTACGAGGAGCGTCCGCAAGCGGAATTGAAGCCAGCGCCGCCAGGTCTTGCTCATTCTGCCACCTAGTTCGCTACCGAAGGGGACAGGTCCGTGTTTTCGGTCGTCGGCTACCGGCCAAGCCGAAGTTGGTTCGCCGAAAAACGGACCAGTCCCCGGCTGAGTTTCTCCTTCAGGATGTGACGGGGGCTATTCCGCCGATGGAGAGCTATTGTGCTCCTGATCCGTGCGATTGGCGCCCGCCTCGAGGGCGTTTGCCATTGCCTTGAACGCCTCGTTGGGTCTCCCGTAGGCGGCCCGCTTGCTCGGGGCAATCGCCGACAGGAGGATGGTGTTGAGCTCGAAGCCGACATCGTGGGGCGACAACTCGCCCTTCTCCAGCCATGCCTTGGCGAACATGACGAGTTCGTTGATCGATCCCGTCACGGATCGATTTAGCGCTTTGGCAAACTGGACGCTGCTGCTGGCCGGCGCAATGAACCGCTGGTAGACGAATGCCTGCCTATCGTCTTCCATGAACTCGCGCAGCACGCTCAACGAGCGGTCGATGAACTGGCTGGAATCGGTGATGCCTCTTCCGTACAGCACCACCGAGTAGAGCGACTTCGTGTTGCTGATGATGATGTACTGAGTGCGGTCCGCCGTGAAGAGGTGGGCCGACCAGTCGGCATAGGGGTTCTCGTCCAGCGGCAGCGACGGCAGGCTGCCTTCCTTGAGCTTGGCGGCGAGTTTCTGGGAAAGGCGGAAGATCATGGGAGACTCCGTTCATCTGGCGATCGGGAGCAGGCGAGCGCTACGCGATCTGGGGCAATTCGTAGCCTTTGCGGCGCGGGCGCGAGCGGAGGGCGTTGGCTTCGTCGTCGCCGAGGAACTCTTCCTTCACGGGGTCCCACTTCAATCGGCGGCCCAGTTCGCGGCAGATGTTGATCTGGTGGCAGATCACCGTCGCGCGGTGGCCGACTTCGGCGTGCGCCACGGGCTTCTGGCGCGAACGCATGCAGTCGACCCAGTTCTGGATATGCCGCTGGGCGACGCTGGCCACCTCGGAGCGGTCGTCGGGTTCGGGAGCGCCGGCGATCAGTTCGGGCGGATTGCTGGCGAGGCGATTGCGGTTGATCTCGATCTTGCCCTTGTCGCCGACGAAGATCGCCCCCAACCCGGGCCCGGTACCCTTGGGGAGTGATAGCTTGAGGACGGTTCCGCTCGGGTAGCGGAGCGACAAGGGGAAATCGGTGCCGGTGCCCTCGGGCCAGATCTCGACGGGGTCGGTGTCGTCGGTTCCGAGGGCCCGCTGCACCTGATCGAGGGCATGGGTGCCCCACCCGGTCACGCCCCAGCCCAGCCCGCCGCCGTCGTATTCGCGCCAGCGGCCCCAGCGGCCGAGGCCGGGATGAAGTTCGGAGCTGTAGGGGACTAGCGGCGTCTGGTGGCACCACATGTCCCAGTTCATGCCCTCGGGGGTTGGTTCGCCGGCGGTCGATGTCCGCCGCTCGGGGCCGATGAAGTTGGGGCAGAGGACCGTGTGCACCTTGCCGATCGCGCCGTCGCGGACCAGGTCGCTGCCGAAGTTGTTGATGGGAATCGACCGCTGCTGCGAACCGACCTGGAAGACCGTGTTGTACTTCCGTTCCGCCTTGATGAGGTATTGACCCTCTTCGATGGTCAGCGTCAGCGGCTTCTCGGCGTAGACGTCGAGCCCGGCCTGCATGGCGTCGAGACAGATGAGCACGCGGGCGTGGGTGGTGGTGGCCACGAACAGGCCGTCGAGCTTCTCCTTGTCGAGCATCTGGCGATAGTCTTGATACTGGGAGCACTTCGCGGCGGCGATCTCGGGCCGCGCCTCGTACAGCCATTTCAGGTATCCGCCGATCTGCCGCAGGTCGCAGTCGGCCACGGCGACGAGTTCGAGATCGAGCGGGGTTTCCTTCAGGAGGTCGCGCGGACGGCCACCCGTGCCGATGAGCCCGACGCGAATGCGGTCGTTGGCGCCCGGTTTGCCGTCGGCCGCGAGGACATTCGACGGCACAAGCCACGGGATGGAGACGGCCGCAGTGGAGGCCGCCTTGAGAAAACTCCGCCGCGTGCGCTTCGACCGATTCATGGACGGAACTCCTGCTGTCTGCCGGGAATGTGTTTTGCCTGTTTGTGGCCTGTAAAGAAATAAGCTGCCGATACGATCGTGTTCCGTTTTGCGAAGGGGCACACTTTCGTGGAGCGAAAGGCCGCAACGACGTTTCTTTCGCGGAGCGAAAGGCGACAACGACGTACTTTCGCGGAGCGAAAGGCGACTGTGGGTGTCTTGCAGCGCCTTAGCATGACGCGACCGCTCTGTGATCGCAAGCGCCCCTTACTTTTCCCGCACCGACGTTCGGCGTACACTTGGGGTCGTACCAGCCAGCCACAGGAGGATTGCCATGAGCTTGGCCGAATCGATCGAGCTGTTGCCGGAGGTCCAGTCATTCCTCAACCGCGGCCCCCTGGGCGGATTTGTCGGTGGCGAAGAGGTGATGGCCGCCGATGGTGCGATCTTCGAGACTCACGATCCCGGCTCCGGGCAGCGTCTGGCCGAGGTGGCCGCGATGAAGGCGGAAGATGTGGACGGCGCGGTCCGGGCGGCCGCGCGGGCGTTTGCCGATAGCGGTTGGGCGAGGATGTCGCCCCAGGAGCGGGGCGCGATGCTGCACCGGTTGGCCGACGCGGTCGAGCGCCGCAAGAAGATCATCGGCCAGATCGAAGCCCTCGACTGCGGCAAGATCGCCTGGCAGGCGGAGGGGGACGTCGAGAACCTGGTCGCCACGCTCCGCTACTTCACCGACATGGCGCAACACATCCAGCACCGCAACGTGCTGGCCGTGCAGGGGCACGAGGCGTGGATTGTTCGCCAGCCGTGGGGTCCGTGCGGATTCATCTTCCCGTGGAACTTCCCCTTCCTGCTCATCGGCTGGGGGATCTCTCCCGCGCTGGCGGCGGGCAACACGGTGATCATCAAACCGGCCGAGGACACGCCGCTATCGGCGATTTACCTGGCCCGGCTGGCGAAGGAGGTGGGCATTCCGGATGGCGTGATCAACGTGGTGACCGGTCTCGGCGAGACGGCCGGCGCGGCGCTGGCGCGGCATGCGGGGCTGAAGCGGATGTCGTTCACCGGCTCACCCGAAGTCGGCCGACTGGTGGGGGAGGCCTGCGGCCGGAATCTGGTACCGGTGAAGCTCGAGCTGGGGGGCAAGGGGGCGGCGGTGGTGTTCGACGATGTTGACCTCGAGGACACGGTGGAGAAGCTGGCGCAGGCCGTCACGTTCCACACCGGCCAGGTTTGCTGCGACGCCACGCGGTGGCTGGTGCACCGCTCGATCTACGATCGGTTCGTAGCGGCGTCGGTCGACCGTCTGAAGCAGGTGAAGGTCGGCTACCAGATGGACCGCGGCACCCAAATGGGGCCGGTAGTCAACGAGAAGCAGCGGAAACGAGTGCTGGGCTACCTCGAGCGCGGCCGGCAGGAAGGGGCCGAGTTGGTGCTCGAAGGGGGCCCGGCCGACGTGGCCGGTCGCGACGGGCATTACGTCAAGCCGGCCCTGCTGGCCGGTCCGCTGGATAACGTCGCCGCGCGCGAGGAGATTTTCGGCCCGGTAGCTTACCTCGCACCGTTCGACGACGAGGAGGACGCGATCGGCAAGGCCAACGCCACCGATTATGGTTTGGCGAATAGCGTCTGGTCTCGCGACTTGACCCGCGCCGTCCGGGTGGCCGAGGCCCTCGTGGCGGGCAATAGCTGGATCAACGCCCACAACCTGTTCCCACACGGCGTGCCGTATGGGGGTGTTAACAAGAGCGGCATGGGGGGCGGCGTGAACTCAGTGGAGACGCTGCTCGACTACTGGCGCGGCCTGTCGGTCGTTCGGCCGGTGTAGTGCACGCTTGGCGTAGAGGCGGCGAGAGCGCGAAAGGGAAAACGCGGCGAGAGCGCGAAAGGGAAAACGCGGCGAGACGCCGCGTCTACGGGAGGGCTATTGCTGCCAGGAGATGTCGACGCGCGAGTGGAGTCGTGTGGCGACGTCGATGCTTTCGGGGTGGCTGTCGGCCAGCCAGGCGATGACCTTTTCAGATCCGATCTGCTGGATCTCCTGGCAGAGCAGGACGTCGCCATCGGCGGAGACTTCCGCGGTCGGCGGAACGCCCGTCGCGGTGGCGACGGCCGCCGCCAAGACTTGCTGTCCGGCGGAGTCGGGCATGAGGACCAGCAATCGGCTCGCGCCGCCGCAGCAGGTCAGGCCGGGCGTCGAGTCGGGCAGGCTTTTGCCGAGAAACTCCCGGGCCTGATCGGGTGTGCCGAGCGGGAAGACCTGGGCAAGTCCGCCGGCGCGACGGATCGCGTCCTGCAGGCGGCGGCGGGCGACGTGGCGCAGGGCGGTCGGCAGCAAGCGGCTCAACTCGCGCCGCATGCCGACCAGATCGCAGAGCACGCCGAGCCGCTGGGGCTCGTGACCGAACACGTCCTGGCCAATGGCCTCGATCAGTTCGTTGCGCCGGCTCTCGAGCAGCCGCTCCGCCACGCGCTCGAACGTTTCCTGGAGTTCTCCCGCCGTTGCGCCGGAGGGAATGGCCGGCTCGCCATCGACGTGCTTGAGCCGATTGGCAACGACTTCCAGCTCGGCAACGAATTCACCAAGCTGAACCTGCCGGGCCGCCAGTTCGGCGCGCACGACCTGGAGGAACCGGCCGGTGGCTTCGAGGGCCTCGCGCCGCACCTGCAGCCGTTCGAGGGCCGCCTCGGGCGGCGGCGGCGCGGCGCTGGGCCCGAGGCGCAGCAAGTTGAGGAATCGCGGTCGGCCGCGGTCGCGCGCCGGCGTGGCGGCGGAAGCGCGGGCGATTTCGACGTCGACTTGTTTCGCCAGCTCGGGGATTCCGCGGGCCAGTGACTTGAGGTGCTCGTCCAACTGCTGGAGGACGTCGTGCATCGTCTGGACACCGAGATCGCCGGCGTCAACCAGAGAGGCCAAGTGGCTCCAGACGGCAGCGACGCAGGTTCGTCCGATATTTTCGGCGAGTGAGGCAGCGGTCGGCATGGCCGGAACGAAAGCGGCCTCGGGAACGGCTCCGCCGGCCGCATCGGCCTTCGACCGCGCCACGGCGGCCTCCATGTCGGCCAGCAACAGCGGTTCGTCGAGGCGGAAGCGGTGAACGCAGTCGACGACGATCGCGCCCCGCGCGTGCGCCGGCGCGGCGGTTGCGGGGCCGACTGTCTCTCGATCCGCCGTGGAAACGGTCGGGGTTGAACGCGCGGGCCGTGCGCACCACTGCCGGAGGGCCTCGGCCGCCAGGTCGCCCGTCGCTCCCGCGGCCAGCCGGCTCGCCCGGCAGCCGAGCTGGAAGAGCCCGAACGTGCCCATGCCGGGTGTTTCGCCATCGGTTGCTTCGCGGCACGCATCGAAGAACCGCTTGTGGGGAGTCACGGTGTTGAGATAGAGATACTCGGCGACCATTTCCGCGCTGGCAGCTCGAGGGTCTTCGGCTTCGGCTTTGGGAAGCACGATGTATGCATGATGGAACGGCGAGCCGGGGCCGAAGGGGGGCAGGCCGCAGGCCGGATCGCCGGGATAGCCGCGCCGCTCGTAGTAGGCCATTTCGCGGAGGCAGGCCTGGGCGTTGGCGGCAGCCAGGGTGTATCCCTGCGCCTCGGCATGGAGGAGCAGGCCGAATATGCGGCCATCGGACGCGCCCAATTCGGCGAGCGTGCGGCGGACGAGATACCCGGCGTCGGCCACCATGCCGCTGCCGGTGCCGCCGTCGATCGAGGCCACGATAAAGACGCGCGGGACGGAGTGGTTCACGGTCCAGCCGGTGGCCGCCGCCGATTCGGCCCGTGCCGGATCGGAAAGCACGTGTTCGAGCGCGGCGCGAACGCGTTCGGCGAATGGCCGCGCGTGATCTACCAGCGCGAGTCGGCCCAGCGGGCGCAGGCCGTCGGGCTGGAGCGAATGGGGGATGTTATAGAGCCATCGCCGGCTGAGCCACTTCAGCAGATCGGCCGACTGCTGCCGATAATCTTCCGGCTTACGGAGGGCCATGAGCATCGTGTCGCTCGACTCCAGTGCGGCGGTCTCGTCGCCGTGGATCGCGTCGAGCAGATCGCTGCGATCAGTATCCACCAGCAGCATCTGCAGGCCAGGCAGGACGTGCGGATCGCCAAACCGCTGGCAGAGCCGGAACCGCAGTTGGCGGAGCACGCGGCCCGCCATGCCGCCGATTCCCAGCACCAGCGTGGGGTGGAACTGCGGCGCGGCCCCGGGTGTGGCGGGGGGTGGTAGCGCCTGGGGCTTTTCTGCTATGAATGGCGGCGGGCAGTACGGGGTGCTCGGGCGCGACGAGGAACCCGACGGCAGGCCGTCTGATGCGTCGGAAGGCTTCTTCCTTGCCAGCGCGGCGCACTCGGTGACGAGCGTCGCACCCGGCGAGGTGTCGCTCGAAGCGGGCTCGGGCCTGCGCTCGGCCACGGCGGCGGCAGTGGTTTCGCGTCCGAGGAGGGCGTCGACCAGGGCCCGGCAACTGGGGAAGCGATTTTCGGGCTGTTTGGCCAGGGCCCGCGCCACCGCGGCGCGGTCCGGGTCGCCCAGGGCGCCGAGTTGGGGACGCCCGTGCTTGTGCTGCGCCGCCAACTGGGAGGCCGTTTTTCCCGGGAAGGGAAGCGTGCCGGTCAACATTTCCTGGTAGACGATGGCCAGGCTGTACTGATCGCTGTGAACCGAGATCTCGTCTTCGAACAGTTCGGGCGGGGCATAGGCGGGCGTGAGCCCGCCCAGCAGCGAGTGGGAATGGTGCCGCAGATCCTTGACCAGTCCGAAGTCGGCCACCTTCACTCGACCGCCGACGATGAGCAGGTTCTCGGGCTTGACGTCGAGGTGCTGGAGCGAGTGCCGCTGCGACATGTAGTCCAAGGCGTCGGCTGCATCTCCGAGATAGACCAGCAACTCGTCGCGCCCGATGCCCGTTCGCCCGTCGCGGCGGCAGGCTTCGTAGCGATCCTTGAGGCTTTCGTCGGCCAGTTCGGTGACAATCATCAACTGGCCGTCGATGACCTCGATCCGTTCGAGGGAGAGCAGGAAGGGATGCCGCACCTCCTTGATGCGGTGCAGGGCTTTGAGTTCGCACGCGGCGCGCTCGCCGTCGATGTAACCGTAGACGAACTTGACGGCCTTGGGCAGTCCGCCGGGGGCTTCGGCTTTCCAGACCTCGCCGTAGCCGCCCGCGCCGATCCGCTGTCGGATGGCGTAGCCGGCGATCGGTTGGTCGATATGGAGAAGCGGTGGCGACACGGTTGCGGCGAAGCTCAATCGGAGTTGGTTGCGGGTCCGCGCGGAGTGCCGGCGCGGAGCTGTCCGTCACGTTCGGCGGTCAGCGCGTAGAGCGGTTGCGGGCCGCCAAAGCAAGTGCCTTTTCCCAAGGTGCAGCCGAGTTCCGCGGCCAGTTGGGCCTGCTCCTTGGAGGCAATTCCGGTGGCCAGCACCTGGGAACCCAGTTCGCGGGCGGCATGCACGGTGGCCTGAAGGAGGCGGCGCTGTTCCGGGCTGCGGAAGGCCGCCTGGCAGGCGTTGGGGGCAAGCACGAGCAGATCGGGAGCCAGCGGCTTGAGTTGCCGGACCTGAGCCGCGCGGCCGCTGAATTCGTCGCAGGCCAGATCGACTCCGGCCTCGTCGAGTTCGGCGCGCCACTGGCTGAAATACGGGCCGGCCTGCAGAGCGCTTTCGGGCACAGCGACAATCAGCCGCCGGCTTTCGCCGACGATCGACGCCAGGCGGCGAATCGATCCCATGAGCCAGTTGGCGCCGATTTCGGCGGCATGGAGCCGAACCAGCAGGGAGCCGGGCTGCGGCAGGAAGCGGGCTTCCTCGACCGCGACCGTCCGCCCCAGCCAGCGCAGCCGCGTGGTGAGACGATTCTCCGCCGCCCGCATCACCTCGCGAACCGCGACCGGCCCCGAGTCGTCTTCCTCGGCCGAGGCCTCGTAGCCGAACAGGCCCTGCGGGGCGAATTGCGCGATCGGCTGGTAGACCGCCACCAGGCAGCGATGGGTGAGCATTTCGTGGACCCGGCGAACCTCGCGCACCAGCGCCTTCGGCGTGACTTCATCGCGGCGCTGCTGCTGGTCGCGCTCGATCACCTGGGTGACCGTGTCCTGCCGCGACCGCTTCTCGCCGGTGAAGAAGGTGTATTCGGCGTCGCCGAAGGTCAGCAGGTCGCCGTCGTGGAGCACGCCTTCGGCGACCCGTTTGCCGTTGAGGAATGTGCCGTTGGTGCTTCCCGGGTCGCGGATCAGGTAACTGGCGCCTTGCTTGACGATGGTGGCGTGTTCGCGCGAGACACGGCTGGAGGGAATCTGGAAATCGACCGAACTGCTGCGGCCGACGGTGAAGGGGAACGACTCCAGCACCGTCCACTCAGGCTGGCCGCCGGCGGCCGGATAGCACTCGAGGCGCGCCACGCCGACCGGCGGTTCTTGGATTAATTGGGTTCGCATACCCGGCGGCAGTCCATGCATACTGAGGGAGTGTGATGTCGGTTGCGGAGCGCGGGCGGTGGCGGCTTGACCGGTTTCGCGACCGACCGCGGCGCCGCTTCCCAACCATGCAGGGAAACAACGAACGTCTTACCTTCACAATCCAGCGCTTACGTTAGCAAGTATATTACCGAAATCCGCGCGGAGCGGCCGGCTTGCATTCGCGGCGGCGTGACATAAGTTTCAGCTAGACGTTGCGCTCCCGGCGCGGCCGACCGGCCGTCGGAACAATCGCTATTGCCGGACCGGGTGCGCGCCACCGAAACCACCCTGCGCGCCGGGCGAGCCGAACCGGCGCCCGCAAGACCGTCATGACAGAACTAACACGCACCACCAATCCCGCCGTGCTGGTTGCGTCCAGCAACCGGGCGCTCGTCAGGCACCTGTCGCAGTTGCTGGGCGGCATTCAATACGTGGTGCGGCAGGCTACCACGCCGCGGCAGGCCCGCAACCTTCTGGCCGCCGAGCCAATCGACATGATGATTGTCGACGGCGACGAATGGGATGAGGACGTGCTGGAGTTGTGCCGCGAAGCCTCGGCCCACGAGCATTCACGCTACGTCTACGTGCTGCTGCTGGTGGCGCCCGACGGCCGCACCCCGGTCGCCGAGGCGCTGCAGGCGGGAGTGGACGACGTGCTGACCAAACCGCTCAGTCACGGCGAACTGCTGGCCCGCCTCCGCGCGGCGGTCCGCGGTGTCGAATTCGAGCGCCGCGCCCGCGAGCAGGACTCGAACGACTGGCTCACCGGCCTCCCCGGCCGTGTTGAGCTTCACAGCCGCCTGGCCCGCCTGCTCACGGACGCGAGAACTTCCGCCGCCGCGTGTGTGCTGGTCGACATCGACTTCCTGACGCACGTGAACCACGCGCGGGGATTTCCGGCGGGCGACCAGGTGCTGCGGGCGACGGCCGCCCTGCTCCGCGAACAAGACGAGGCCCGCATGTTGCTGGCAGCGGTTGCCCCGGGCCGCTACTGCGCGGTATTGCCGGACAAGACGGCGGCGGACGCCGCTGCCTGGGCGGAGCAGGTGCGGGCGCTGGTGGCACAAACGGAATTCGAGTCGGGTGGCGCGGCGGTCCAGGTGACCGTCAGCGTGGGCGTGGCTGCCGGCGAGCCGGGCACGACCACGGCCGAAGCCCTCCTCGAGCAGGCGGCGGCCGCGCTCAAGTTTGCGAAACTGGCGGGACGCGACTGCGTGATCCGCTATGATGAAATCGCCGCTGGCGGCCCCAATTCCACGCGGCTCGGTTCGCCGGGCAAATTGCTCGAAGGGACGGCGGCCAGCGACGTGATGATTCCCTGCACCGTCACGCTTCGCGGCGACCAGACCCCGGACGCCGCCCAGTCGCTCATCGAGCGGACTGGCTTGGGGGCATTGGCCGTGGTGAATGAGTCGGGCGGCCTGCAAGGAATCGTCACCGCCGAACGGCTGGCGTCAACGGCTCAGGACAAGCCGCACGCACGGCTGGCCGACATCATCGACCGCGAAGTGGAAGTGTTTGACGAGACAACGACGTTCGCCACGCTCACGGGCTTCTTCGTAGCCAACCCTGGCGCGATCGCCGTGGTGGTGGGAGACGGCAAGCCGCTGGGGTTCCTGACTGCCGCCGGAATCGTCGACCTGGCCGCCCCGCCCGAGCCCTGTCCGGCAAACCGGCCCTCTTGGGAATCGCACTATCTCATGCTTCCCGATCCGGCGTTCGCGTCCACTGACGTCGACTGGGACGAGATTCCGCTCTCGTTCTCACAGCACCGCGGCTGAGGCGGCGGTGTGGCAGCCGATGGCGCATTGAAGTCAGTTCATTGACGGGTCGATCGCCGCCTGGGCAGCCGTCACTTCCCCAGCACGACGGTGAAGTAGCTCTTCACGACGCGGTCGAAATAGTCGGGCCGCATCTCCATTTCCCGCTCGTTGTACGCGCAGTAGTTGCGGATCTGGCTCAAGAGATCGCGGGGATGGCAGCGGCGGAGCGCGCGGTTCGCCGGGCGATAATGCCGAGCGAGCAAGTCGTCGACCACGTCGCTGCGGTATTCGCAACCGAACTGGTCCGCGTAGAGCTTGAAGAGCGTGTGGAACTCTTCCTCCGTGGCGTCGCCGATCTCGATCTTGTAGGGAATGCGGCGCAAGAAGGCTTCATCGACGAGATCGGCCGGCTCGAGGTTCGTCGAGAAGATGATCAACTGCTCGAAGGGAACCTGGATCTTTTTGCCCGTCGACAGTGTCAGGAAGTCCTGCCGGCCTTCCAGCGGGATGATCCAGCGGTTCAGGAGTTCCGCCGGCTCGATTCGCTGCCGGCCGAAGTCGTCGATCAAGAGGCAGCCGCAGTTGCTCTTCATCTGCAGGGGCGCCTCGCTGATATTGCTGTGCGGATCGTGGCGGATCTCGAGGCCATCCATGGTGAGCTCGCCCCCCACCACGACGGTCGGACGGCGAACGCGAACCCAGCGGCGGTCGTGATCGGCGGCCTGGAGGAGACTGTCTTCGGCTTCGGGCAGGGCTTCGTGATACGCGGCGTCGTAGAGCTTGATGAGCTGCCCGTCTTCGACGAGCGTCTGCGGAAGCCAGATGTGCTGTCCGAAGCACATGGTGATTCGCTTGGCCAGCGTCGACTTGCCGTTTCCCGGCGCGCCGTAAAGGAACAGCCCCGCACCGGAGTTCACCGCCGGCCCCAGGGCCTCAAAGAGGGCCGGATCGACCGAGATGTCGGAGAAGGCCTTGGCAAGCTGGTCGCGCTTGGGGGCCTCGGCGCGGATCGTCTGCGCCTCGACGGAGAGCACATAGTCGGCCAAGGGGACGGGCACCGCGCCGGCGTAGGCGCAAACAGCCAGGGCGGCCTGGGCGCGCTCGCGGCCCTGTTCGGTCAGGGCATAGTAGTAGTCGTTCAGGGCCGCCGAACTGCGGTGGACCATGAGCTGCCGCGCCCGCAACGACTGGAAGAGATCCTCCAGGATGCCGAACGGCAGGCAGAGATGCTTGGCCATCCCCCGGCCGGTGTTGGTGCCGACGATCGCCAAGTGCTTGAGCAGCAGCGACTCGACCAGCGAGACGGGAACTCCCGTGTCGTCGACGGTACGCGGAGGCGAAGGACGAAAAACTTCTTCCGACAGTACCGCCGCCAGCGCCTCGCGCCGCGGCTCGTGCAGCCTGACTGTCATGATCTGCAAACGCCATGGAACCCGGGAAAATCGCAAAACCCCACCCTTACGGGGCAGGGAGACTCCAGGCAAGTCTAGGTCACGCGGCGCGCGGAATGAGCATGCCCGAATAGTCCCGGTTGCAGACTGGTCATCCGGCTAGGGGGTCAGATTCCGACCACTTCGCGCCAAGTCTTGGCCATCAAAGCGTGTCCCGCGATCGTGGGGTGGACACCATCGGCAGCCCAATAGGCGGGGGGCGCTTTCTTGGTCGCGGCGTCAAACATCGCCTGGAAGGGTACGAAGAGGAGTCTCAGTTCGTCGGCCAATTTCTTGGCGACGGCGCGACGGCGGTCGAATTCGGGAAACCAGCTTTCGTTGACCGCTCCACAGCGGAGGACGAAGGGCTCGCAGATCACCAGGCGCACACCCGGCAGTTCCTTGAGAGTGCGCTCAAGCAGATCGCGATAGCCGGTTTCGTAGTCCTCGACGGTACCTTCGTAGCGGCCGTTGAGCTTGTGCCAGATGTCGTTGACGCCGATCAGGATGCTGAGCACGTCGGGCTTCAGCGCGATGGCGTCTTCCTGCCAGCGGGCGGCCAGGTCCGGCACCTTATTGCCGCTGATCCCGCGGCTGTACACCTTAAGGTCGGCGCCGGGATGGTCGGCCAGCAAGGCACCGGCAATCCACAGCGGATAACCGCGCCCCAGGGCGGCAAAGTTGTTGGGATCCTTAGCGTTACGATCGCGGCCCGCATCGGTGATTGAGTCGCCCTGGAACAAGATCACGGTGCCTTGCTTAATCCCCACGGCGTCAGCTCCGCAGAGGGGGAGTAGGGATGGCGCGGCACCGAGCCCAGCGGCACCTCCCACAATGGCGGTGGTGCGGAGGAAGTCGCGGCGTGTAAACGGGTGGCGGGCAGGCTCGTACATGACAGGGCTCCAGGTGTGGTGAATCAGGATTCGCTTATGCTAAGCCAAGGCATGACGAACTTCAAACGCGTGGAACTGCCGCTCCATTGAATAGAGATATATGAGGGGGGTGAACTCGGAAAAGGTGCCCGGTCCTTGCCTCCGCGGGGCCACTGACAATACTGGAGGTTCTGGCCGTTTCGCGTCTAGCATTGGGAGGATTCTGCGCCCACGGCCGCCGGGTCGCTTTTGGGGCCGTGGCGGTCCAATCCCTACGGCAGCTCTCTGGAGGCTGCTTGTCTGGACCAATAGCCGGCTCGGCGGTCGGACTTTAAGGATTTTCCTTATTATTTGGGAACTGGCGTAAACCCGGATCCGTCTAAGCTTCACTGCCTTCTGCGGTCAACGCGGTCGGCGAAGGGCCCTGATCCACCTCCCGAGCGGTACAGGAGCGTACTGTAGTCGGCTGGGTTTCAGAGGCTTCGCCAGGCGCGCGAAAGCCCCTGGTGCGATGGTAACGGCGCGCGATGCTGCGCGGGTCGGCATAGCGGTAACGACAAGCGGGGAAAAGGCTTGACGGCGTGCTAGCACGCGATCAAGATAAAACGGCTAAGCTGCAAAGCTTGGGATAAGGGGATGGAGTCGGCGGCCAAGTTGGGTTGGGCTTTTCTGGAAAATTTGTTTGATTTTGTTGACAGATCGGTCCTTTCAGGTTTTCATCGACGGCATGGCTGAAGCTTTTCAGCCATGCCGGAGAGCGTGAAAGAGGCACATGAGTCTTTCTCAAGGCGCGAGCCAACCGGTCCGCATTGAGTGCGCCGCCTCGCCAGAGTTTGAGGCGTGGTTGGCGCAGTCGGGCGGATCGCTGGCGGTTACCACTTACCAAGCTGGTAAGGTGGCCATGATCGGCTTTGACGGCCGGCAGGTCACCTTGCTGATGCGCGAATTCGACAAGCCGCTCGGGCTGGCCGTCTCGGGTCGCCGATTGGCTTTGGCGACGCGCCATGAGGTAACCATCTTCGCCGACGCGCCGCTCCTGGCCCATGAGTATGCCGAGGGTCAGCCGGGTCGCTACGACGCGCTCTACCTGCCGCGGGTCAGCTACCACACCGGCGACGTGCACGCGCACGATGTTGCCTTCGAGGGCGACGATCTGGTGATCGTCAACACCCGGTTCTCCTGCCTCGCCCGGGTCAGCCTGGACTTCAACTTCACGCCGACCTGGAAACCGACTTTCGTCAGCGACCTGGTGCCCGAAGACCGCTGCCATCTCAACGGCGTTGCGATGGTCGACGGCCGGGCGAAGTACGTGACCGCGCTGGGCACGACCGACGCTCCCGGCGCGTGGCGCGAGAACAAGGCCCGCGGTGGCGTGCTCATCGACGTCGAGAGCGACGGAGTGCTGCTCGGCGGCCTTTCCATGCCGCATTCGCCGCGCTGGTACGGCGGGCGGTTGTGGGTGCTGAACTCCGGCACCGGTGAACTGCTCACGGTCGATCCGGTATCGGGCCAGGCGACGGTGGTGTGCGGATTGCAGGGGTATCTGCGAGGGCTGAGTTTTGTCGGGCCGTTCGCCCTGGTGGGTCTCTGCAAGATCCGCGAGAAGCACATCTTCGGCGGCCTGCCGATCCAGCAGAAGCATGCCGGTGCGAAGCTCCTCTGCGGCGTGGCGATCGTCGACCTCCGCCGCGGCACGCAGGTGGGCTTCTTCGAATTCACGTCGGGCTGCGAGGAACTCTACGACGTGCAGTTTTTGCCGGACGTGCGGCGGCCGATGATCCTGAATCTCGGCAAGCCCGCGGTTCGCCTGGCGATGACCAATCCCGAGTCCTCCTACTGGTTGCGGGCCAGCGCGGAGGTGTCGCTCCCTTCTGAACAGGCCTCCGCCACGCCGTCCACGACAGCGGCCGGCGGGGCCACGGCGGATTCCCGCCAAAACCATGCGTCTCTCCCGCTGGCTGCGGCCGCAAGCCAGGGGAGAACTCTCGTTGAGGGCAATTTGATTCCGGGCTCCGGAAATTAACTTCGAGGAACAGAACAGATGTCGCTTTTCCGATTCGCCGATCTGCGTAACGTCACGAAGAAGCTGGGGAAGACCCGCGGTCGACGGAGCCGCCCGGAACGTGAAATGCCCAAGTCCCGCAAGCCCCGTCGGCTGCTCATGGACTCGCTCGAGCAGCGGCAGCTTCTGAGCGTTACGGTGGCCGACTGGGAGGACATCCTCGTCAGCCAGCCGCAGGGCTACTACATGTTCCAGGACAACCCCGGGTTGTCCAACGATCTCTACGTCGCCCGGCCCGGCGGCTACGTGGCGCTGACCTCCGTGCCCTACGACGATCCGCTCACGCCGCAGTTGGAGCAGTACTCCGAGATCATCTCCGCCTACGGCAATCCGGAGACGCTCGCCGGCCAGTCGATCGGCACCGACGCCGACGGCGACTTCGTCGTGACCTACACGCGCGACGACCTGGTGATGCGGTTGTTGAAGAACCCCAACGGTTCGGTGGTGCTCGATTCGGCGACGGGCCTGCCGGTTTACCAGCCGGTGCTCGATCCCGCCACCGGCAACCCGATGATCGACCAGAACATCTACGCCCGCTACTTCACCGACGAGGTACAGCGGCTGACGTTGCCGGCCCTGAGCGAGTTGGACCTCGATCCGACCAACAGCCAGTACGCGCACTTCTCGCTGCGTGTCGGCGGCACCGAGGTGCAGAAGCTTGAGATCAGCGCAAGCAACCTTCCGTGGAGCGGCGAGACATTCCCCGCCGGCAGCTTTGAACTCGGCTTCGACGTCAACGGCGACGGCACGGTGACCGCGGCGGAGACGGCAACCGTCGCCGGTTACGATTCCACGTTGCTGCCGTCACTCAATGCGGTCCTGATCCAGAACGCCCTGGACGGCATCGGCGGCGCGCTGGACGGCGTGGTGGTCGAGGCGATCAATTCGCAGGAATTCCTCATCAAGTTCGCCGACGTCTCGCTCAACTATCAGTTCGGCACCGATGTCGCAGGCAACGTTCCGGATATCGTCGTGCCGTCGTTCGCCGGACTGAGCGGCTTCTATCCGGCGGTGATGGTGGAGACCGTCAGCGAGCCCTTCGTGGTGCGCGACATCCCGTTGTTCCCCAACTCGCCGGCCGACACCGCACGGGCCATCGAGAGCTACTTCCGCCAGGTGCAGGTCGAGGAAAGACTGACCTCGACGCGCGACTACGCGCCGGTGGACTACCCGCCGCAGGATCGAGCCCAGGGCTCCGGTTCGACAACCGACAGCCCGCGCATCGACCCCGAGACGACGCCGCCGGTCCCGCTGGCCGACATCTCGGTCCGCGCCATCAATGCCACGACATTCGACATCACTTACACGAATTTCTCCGGGAAGAAAGACTATCCCGAGATCGTTGTCGAGGACGTTCGCAACGATTTCAACAATCCCAACAGCTCAACGGGCGACCCGCTGGCATTCCTGAGCAACATCGACACGCTCAAGGCGCCGAGTGCCGAGTTCCGCGTCAATCCGCTGGAACTGAAGGACGATCCGGCGACCCCGTGGCCCGACGTGTACGATCAATCGCGGCCGTCGATCGCCATGGATGCCGACGGCGACTTCGTGATTGTCTGGCAGAGCGAGGTGCCGGACTCTCTGAACCTGGGCAGCAAGTACGATATCTATGGACGCCAGTTCGTGCCGCTGGCGATGGTTGCCGACCCTGCGACGGTGCCGGGCTTCATCACGCCGGGCATCCGCGCCATGGCGGCCACGCAGGTGATCGTGTTCGACTCGGAGGTGGTTACCGATCTGACGGGGACGTTCCAACTCCGCGTCGGCGGCCAGTTGACCGGCGCCATTTCTTTTGACAGCACCAAGCTCGACGAGACGGCCGGCGCCATCCGTGACGAGTTGGTGGCACTCGGCTACACCCAGGCCGAAGTCCGCATCCTTCAGCCCAGCGATCCGTTCCGCCTGGAGATCGCCTTCCCCACGGCCAACGGTCCGGTGGACCAGCCGGCGATCGAGTACGTGGCGATTCCGGGCGGGCTGGCGGCCAAGGTCTCGTTCGAGGGCTTGCCGGACGACCTGTTCACATTCCGCGCCAATACGTTTACCGTCAACGAGCAGTGGGAGCCGGCGGTCGGCATGGACGACCTCGGCAACTTCACCGTCGCGTGGCGGACCGGCGGCCAGGAGCTGAGCTTCTTCAACGGCATCAAGGCGCAGAAGTTCAACCGCCACGGCCAGCGGATCGGCGTCGAGTGGGAAGTCAGCAACGAGACCACCCAGATCGATTTCGATCCCAACGTGGCGATGAGCGCCGACGGCCACACACTGATCACGTGGGTCCGCACGAGCGATCCGGACTATGTGATTGGTGAAGGGTACGTGGCCAGCGTTCTCGGCGAACTCTACGCGCCGACCGCCGCGGGCGATCCGCCGGTGCCGCTGCCGATCGTCAATCAGTTCGGTATCCAGGGGGCCGGCAACCCGACCGCCGATTTCGACCGCAACAACAACTTCCTGGTCACCACCGACGCGATCTTCGACAACGACGCGGTGGGCGGGGCATCGATGGGCGTTCGTGCCATCATGTACCGCTACAATGGCGCCGGCGGGCTCACCGTGGTCCGCGATGAATTCCGCGCCAACAGCTCGAGCTTCAACACGGGCGCGACGACGCTCTGGCCGTTCGAGCAAATGAACCCGCAGGCGGGGCTCGACGCCGACGGCGACATGTTCATTTCCTATGAGGGGAATGGTCCCGACGCCTCGGTGGAAACCATCATGGACGGCACATTCTTCCGCGACCTGATCAATTCGCAGAAGAACGCCGACCTGCTGCCCTATTTCAATCCGGCGCTCGATGACCTGGATTACTACTTCTTCGGCAACGGCACGTCGTCGCCGTGGGGAGACGACGCCGACGTGGATCGGGCAATCGAGACGGTGCTCATCGTGGCCTACAAGCAAGGCGCCACGAGCGAGCAGATCGGCCGGTTGCGGGCGCTGTTGGAAGAGCGGGCCCAGTTGCTCCGCGGTGGCGCAAGCGACATCCTGCTGTCGCGCTATGACGCCATCCCTGGCTCGGCGCCGCAGACGCTTTACGGCGACAGCATCATCAATAATACCCGTGAAGGCCGCAACACGCGCGTTTATCTGCGGTTCCTGAAGACCACCACCGGCGGCAACTTCGGGCTTCAGATGGGGACTCCCTGGGGGACACACACCGCCACCGTAACGCCGCGAATCGTCAATGGCATCATCGACCCAGTGGGCACGGCCGACGACATGGACGAGCAGATCCAGGCCGCGCTCGGCACAAGCTGGCCGGAGACGGGTGGGGCCGACTACTGGGGCAACGTCCGCGTGCGGTTGATGAACACCACCGCAGGCGCCTTCAACGACGAGGTCACCTGGCGGCAGGGGACGCCGTGGGAGATCTATCCCACCATGCCGCAGTTCGATCCGGTGACCTATTATGTCTACGAGGTCACATTCCAGGGCGATGTGCACGACCTGTACATCAGCTGCGGGGTTAGCGGCAACACGCTGGCGCCCGGGCAGAACCCGACTCCAACGGAATTTGTGTGGGGGACCGAGTCGTTCGTGCAGGAACTCTCCGAGAGCGAGACGTTCGGCGGGGTCAGCCCGGCGAGCATCAGCTCCCTTCGGTATCTGCATCACACCCAGGCGTCGATGGGCGTGGAGCCCGACGGCGATTACGTGCTCGCCTGGACCGACATCGACTCGCGCGTGACGCTGTGGGATCACACCCTCAACGATTACGTCTCGGACAACAGCTCGTCGCATATTTACTACCGGCGGTTCAACGAGAACACCGATACAGCGGGCCCGCAGGTGACCGACATGGTCGACGCCGAGGGCAAGCGCGTCGACGCCGGCGCGGTGCTCACCGCCGGCGCCAACAACTACATCGTCCTGACCTTCGATGAGGATATGCTCAACAGCGGCCAGGACGCCGTGACCGATCTGGACAACTACCGGCTGCTGGCCAACGGCGTGGAGCTGACCGGCGGCATCGTCAAGATCGAGTACGGGCTCAACAAGGCCGCGGAAATCTTCGGCACGCTGCCGACCAACAAGTGGGAAGCCGTGCTCACGCTCGACGGCCAGCCGCTCGATGCCACCCAGAGCGCGCTGAAGCCGGGCAACTACACCATCGAGGCCCTGGCGCCGACCCTGGACGGTTCATCGACGGGCTTGCGCGACCTGCGCGGCAACCCGCTCAACTACACGGGTTTCACCTCGACGACCTACGGGCAGTCATTCAGCCGCAACTTCACCATCAGCGTGACGGCCGGGACCGATCAGGGCGTTGACACGGGAACCGCCGGCGGCACGACCTATCCGGAAAGCGCCCGCGCGGTCGCGGTCGACGCCAACGGCGACCATGTGGTAACGTGGTCGGCGGTCGACACGACGCTGGGGGTGGAACGGGTGTTCGTCCGCGTGTACGACACGGACGGCACGCCCTCCGACGTCACCCCCAATGCGTTCCAGGTGACGCCGATTGTCGACGAACCCGGCTTCATCAGCGACACGCAGCGATATGCCACGGTGGCGGTGGACAAGGACGGCGACTTCATCGTCACGTGGACCAATTACCGCGGCGGCGACGCCGACATCTACGCCCGCCGCTACAAGGCCGACGGCACGGCGCTCGGCAATGCGTTCCGCGTCAACGCCATCGGCACGTCGGAATCGGGTTCGCCGACCGCGCAGAAGTGGTCGCAGGTGGCGGCCGACGCCGACGGCGATTTCGTCATCACCTGGTCGAGTGAGTTGGGCGGCCAGGGGGGCAGCGGCCAGGGCTTCGACGTCTACGCCCGCCGCTTCTCCGGCGAGGTGCTGTTCGACACGGAAGGCAAGATCGCCGAGCCGCAGTCGGCCACGGCGAGCGAATTCCTTGTCAACCAGTCGACGGTCGGCAATCAACTGGTCTCCAGCGTCTCGATGGACGCCGTCGGCCGGTTCGTGGTCTCGTGGACCAGCAGCGTTTCGAACAATGACGATGTCTTCGCCCGCGTGTTCACCGCGCAAGGCGCTGGCGACGCGGCTTTCAACGCGGGCAACGAGTTCCTCGTCAACACCACCACGGCGGGCAACCAGAAGTTCGCCAACGTGGGCATGGACCTGAGCGGCGACAACTTCGTGGTCACATGGTCCAGCTCGAACCAGGACGGCGACGGTTACGGCGTCTATGCGCGGCGTTTCAACCGCGCCGCCGGGGGCCCGGTCGGGGGCGAGTTCCGCGTCAACACGACCACCGAATGGGACCAGATGTACAGCTCGGTGGCGATGGACCACCAGGGCGACTTCGTAATCACCTGGAGCGGGCGCGGCACGCAGCCCGGCCAGGAAGACAAGAACCTGATGGGCGTGTTCTACCAGCGCTACAGCGCCAACGGCGCGCCGGCCCCGCAGGGCGAGACCCGCGTCAACCAGTCGACCGCCGGCGACCAGAAGTACTCGTCGATCGGCAGCGACGGCTTCGGCAACGTGATCATCGTCTGGACGGGCCTGGGCTCGCAGCCCGGCACGACGGCGATCTACAAGTTCTCCAGCGTCAACAACGATCCGCTCAACGACAACGACGGACCGATCGTGACCGACGTGTCACGGGCCGACAACTTCCGCACCCGGATCATCGACGGTTCGACGATCGAGAAGGGGGCCAACGGCCTGGCGGAAATCGTGGTGTCGTTCGGCGAAAACCTGTCGACGGCCGGCGGGCTCACCGGCCTGTCGAGCGTGCTCAATCCGGCCAACTGGCAGCTCAAGAAGAACAACAGCGTGATCGTGGGCGGCATCGCCGCGATCAACTTCGGTTACAATCCGGCCACGCGAAAGTTCGAGGCCCGCCTGACTCTGGACGAGAACGGATCGGCACAGGGCACGATGCCGCTGACCGAAGGGGTTTACGAGCTCCTGGTCCGCGACACGATCACCGACGGCCTCAACCGGCTGGACGGCAATTTCGACGGCGTGGCGGGCTCGGGCGCCCTGCCGGGCTACCAGCACCGGTTCACGATCAGCTCGGTGCAGGGGTCGGATGTTCCGATCAGCGACAACCTGGGCAATGCCCAGACCTACGCCGGAGCGTCGAAGAGCGTGGCGGTGGACGCTGACGGCGATTACGTGAGCGTGTTCTCGGTATTCGACACGGCCGCGAACCGCGATCGCGTTTACCTGCGGATGTTCAGCGCCAGCGGCAACCCGGCTTCGACGATGCCGGCCGCCTTCTGGGTCAATGCGGGCGACGCCAACTCGGCGAGCTTCGGCGGCGACCACCAGCGGTTTGGCACCGTGGCCGCCGATAAGGATGGCGATTTCATCGTCACCTGGACGAACTACCGCGGCAGCGACAGTGACATCTACGCCCGGCGATTCCGCGCCAACGGCACTCCGCTGGGCGATTCGTTCCGCGTCAACACGCTGGGCACCAGCGACACGGGCGCGCCGACGAAGCAGAAGTGGTCGCAGGTGGCGGCCGACGCCGACGGCGATTTCGTCATCACCTGGGCCAGCGAGCAGCTTGGGCAGCCGGGCGAGCCGACCCAGGGCTTCGACATCTATGCCCGACGGTACAGCTCGCGGATCACCGAGTCGGCCGGCAAGGTCAATCCGCCGACGGCTTCGACCGCCAGCGAGTTCCTGGTCAACACCACCACCGCCGGCAACCAGCAGACCCCGACGATCGCCATGGCGGCCAACGGGCGCTTCGTGATCGCCTGGACGAGCAACGCCGCGGGCAACGATGACGTGCTGGCGCGCGTGTTCGATCCCCAGGGCCTGCCCGATCCGGTCCTCGGCACCGAGTTCGTGGTGGCCAGCGGCGCCGGCTTGCAGTACTATCCCAACGTGGCGATGAACCTGGCCGGCAACCGCTTCGTGGTCGCCTGGTCCGACTCGGTCGCCGACACGAGCGGCACCGGCGTCTTCGCCCGCATCTACGACAACAACGGCCCCCTGGCGGCCAACCCCAACGCGTTCCGGGTCAATACGACGATCGAATCGGACCAGACCTACGCGGCGGTGGTCATGGATCACCAGGGCGACTTCACCGTCGCCTGGACAGGGCACGGCAACCAGCCGGGCCAGGAAGACCAGGACCAGTTCGGCGTGTTCTACCAGCGGTTCCTCGCCGACGGGACGCCCGACACTTTCAACCTGCAGTTGCAGGAGACCCGCGCCAACCGCTCCACGCCGGGACCGCAACGACTGCCCTCGGTCGGCTCCGACGGCGAAGGCAACATCGTCATCGTCTGGACCGGCCAGGGGAGCGCGGCTGGCTCGACGGCGATCTACAAGTTCGACAGCGTCCTCACGCAACCGGCGGCCGATGACGACGGCCCGATTGTGACCGATGTCGCGCTGAACGACACCAACCGGACTCGCGTCCACAGCGGCGATTCGCTCAATGTCGGCGACACCGGACTTTCGCGACTCGTGGTGATGTTCGGCGAGAGCATGTCGACATTCGGCGGCGCCATCGGCGCCGAGAGCGTCACCAATCCGGCCAACTGGATTCTCACCAGGGACGGCACG
The DNA here is from genome assembly GCA_040766885.1 of Thermoguttaceae bacterium. Classification (GTDB taxonomy): domain Bacteria; phylum Planctomycetota; class Planctomycetia; order Pirellulales; family Thermoguttaceae; genus JAXGPP01. The sequence continues at coordinate 160,667 of JAXGPP010000020.1, forward strand.
CCGATCGACGGCGCGATTTCCTCGGTGACTTTCGGGCTGAACGCGGCGACGCGCAAGTACGAGGCGATTCTGACGCTGGACGGCAACGGCACCCAGGCCGGCGTGGTCCCGCTGACGACTCAGGGCCAGTACGTGCTCACCGTTCGCGACCTGATGACCGACGGGCGCAACCGGCTCGACGGCAACTTCGACGCCGTACCGGCCACCGGCACCCAGCAGGGCTACCAGCACAGTTTCTTCCTGGTGACCAGCGGCACGCCGGGCACCGACGATCCGGTGAACGTGGTGAATGGGTCCGCCAAGAGCGCTTGGACCTATCCCGAGAGCCGGCGCTCGGTGGCCGTCGATGCCGACGGCGACTACGTGGTGGTCTGGACCGCTCCCGACACGATCAAGGACACCAGCGGGAACGATGTGACCGTGGACCGGCTGTTCATGCGTCGGTTCAACGCCGACAACACTCCGCAGAGCGCCGTGTTGCCGGTGTCGTTCACGACCGCCGTGAAGGGCGGCCAGCGATTCGGGGCCGTGGCAGCCGACGAGGACGGCGATTACGTCGTCACCTGGACGCAGTACGACACGGTGAACGGACAGATGCAGTCCGACATCTACGCCCGACGCTTCACGGCCGGCGGCGTCGCGCTGGGCAACCACTTCCGCGTGAACACCTACACGCTGAGCGACCAGAAGTGGTCGATGGTCGACGTCAACGCCCATGGCGATTTCATCATCACCTGGTCGAGCCTTGGCCAGGAAGACGGCGGCCAGATGGGCACGAGCTACGGCATCTACGCCCGCCGGTTCGACTCCTACGGGCAGCCGCTGGGACAGGAGTTCCAGGTGAATGTCACGAAGGAGGGAGACCAGAAGTACTCCAGCGTCGCGATCGACGACATGGGCGGCTTCGTGGTCACCTGGACCAGCGACCAGGGCGGGGTGGGCACCGACATTGTCGCCCGCCAGTACTGGCAGGACGGATCGCCGCAGGCTTCCCCGCTCGGAGTCGGCTACAACTTCGGCGAGATCATGGTCAATCAGGTCACCAGCGGGAACCAGAACTTCCCCGACGTGGCCATGAACGCCGCCGGCACTTCCTACATCGTGACTTGGTCCGGTCCGGATGGGAACAACAACGGCATCTTCGGGCGCCAGTTCACACGCGAAGTGGCCGAGAACGTCGATCCGCGGGCGCTGTTCAACTCGCAGTTGCCCAATGCTGGACTGCCGATTCCAAACATCACTCCCAACACCGTTCCCCTGACCACGACCATCACGGTCGACCAGAGCTTCCAGATCACTGATGTCGACGTCCGGGTGAACATCACCCATCCGCGCGTCAGCGATCTGACGCTGGTACTGGTGAGTCCGACCGGGGTGCGGGTGACGCTCGCCGACCAAGTTCCGCGCGACACGAATCAGACGCCTCCGGAACTGCCCGGAGCGGATTATCGCGACACGGTTTTTGACGACGAGGCCGCGACGGCGATCAACCAGTATCCGGGCGCCCAGGCGCCGTTCACCGGCCGCTTCCGCCCGGCCCCGGGCCAGTTGACGGCGTTCGATGGCCTGAATGCCCGCGGCACCTGGACCCTGGAAGTCCTCGACAATCGGGGCGGTCCGTACGATCCGGCTGATCCCGATCCGTTCTTCCCGGCTCCGCTGCCCGCATTCCTCAAGAGTTGGTCGCTCGATCTTGGCGTGGGCCTGCAGGCCTCCGACGAGTTCCGCGTGAACACCTCGGACGTGGGCGACCAGAACTACGCCTCGATCGGCATGGACCGCAGCGGACAGTTCGTGATCGCGTGGAGCGGTCCGGGCAGCCAGCAGTTCCAGGTCGATAACTCGGCTGGCGGCGTCTACTACCAGCGTTACAACGCCGGTGGAGGCAGGATCGGCACCGAGATCCGCGCCAACAAGCAGACCTCCGGCGCGCAGAAGTTCCCCTCGGTCGACATGGACGCCGACGGCAACTTCGTCATGGTTTGGACCGCGCCCACGGCCCAGACCGGCGTGACGGCCGTCTATCGTTACAACGGCCAGGTCGGCGCGACCGATAACCAGGGCCCGCTGTGCACCGAGATCCTGGTG
>JAXGPP010000021.1:0-151851 GCA_040766885.1 Thermoguttaceae bacterium
TCCGGGAAGTCCGCGGCTTGAAGTCGGGTTGGTGGTGAGTCATGTGTGTGTCTCCCAGGTGTACTGGTTCAGCGGAACGTTGAGTTTGGATGTGCTGTCCCGGCTATTCGATTTGGATGGTTCAAGATCCATCAGCTGGTGAGCTGGGCCGCGGTAGTGGTGATATAGCCGAGCGAACCCAGATCGCGGTGAGCCCCGACACAACGCTCACGGCAATCAGTATTGTGAAGAACACTATGAGAGTTGGGCCGTCGGGAACGGGCGAAGAGAAGTACCGAGTGCTTCCCCAGCCGCCTCGAAGCACGATGGTCAACAATGCCGACGAGGCGGGATGCCAGAAGCCATGAATCAGAAGCAGTAGCGGGATGATCGCGCCGATGAAGAAGGTCCGCAAGTTGCCACCGCCATACGCGATCGCGGTCGTGGCCGCAACGAGGAGCACGCAGTGCAGGATTAACGCAGTAATCACCGAAAGGGGAACCGGCGCCATGAGGCCCGACAGGGTAGCTCCCGTGAGCGTCATCATCACGAAGACCGCCCGCAGGCTGTACTGGAATCCAACTGGAATCTCAGTCTCTACGTGTGGTCGCTCATGGTTGGCTTCGTCGACCGCCGCGAGCTTATCCACCATCAGTCCTTTGCTCATAAGCTCTCCGACTCACTCCTGGCGCAGTGACCTCAGGCCACGGCGTGCCAATGGTTGCATGGCCGACGCCGATGCCGGCCACATGATTGTACTTGTACGCTACTGCCCCCCCTCGCTTGCATCACACCGGAGGCATCCGCGGGAGTTGTAACACGCCTAAATTAACCCACTATAGAGAGGCCTAACCTGTCATCTCTGATCTTGCCAGCGATTATCTTCCTGGCGGCCAGCTTGGCCCATCGCTCCGGCAGGCGGTGCGGATCGCGCAAGGGGTTTGCTGCCGGCCGGCGGCGATCGCACCGGCTTCGCGGCTGAGTATCCCGTCCTGTCAAACAGCCATTGACGAACCGGGCGTACCCATGCGCTCACCACTTTCGCTGCGCCGGGCGGAGTGAGCACCGGATGCGGAAGCCGTGATCATCCGCCACAACGGCAGGGGCCGCCCGCGCGGGCGGCCCCTGCCGTTTCTTCTCTATAGCTATTGGAACTCCGGCCGTTGGCACGGAGATCCTGCGCCCCTCGCCGTCAGCTGGACCAATAACAGGAGTCGTTCTATTCGATGTATTTCCCCCGCGGCGTGTAGGTGGTGTGGAGCAGGGTGTGGCTGCGGTGGCCGCCGGGGCCGTCGGCGAGGAACTGTTCGTAAAGGCGGACGATCGCGGGATTCTCGTGTGACTTGCGGATCGTATAGGCGCGGTCTTCGCCATAAATCGCCTGGGCGCGGGCGGTACGGATCTCGGGGCTGGTGGGAATCGGCTGTCCGCCACCTCCCAGGCACCCGCCCGGACATGCCATGAATTCGATGAAGTGGCAGCCCGAGAACCGCCCACCGGCGCGGATATCCTCCATCACGCGTTTGGCATTGGCCGTCCCGTGGGCCACGGCGACCTTGAGCGTCGCGCCGCGGAGCCACTCCCAGTCGTCGAACAGATGGGCGACCAGCGCGGGCACCGGCCCGACGTCGCGGATGGGGATCTCAGCGTAGCGCACGCCGGCGAAGCCGCGGATCGGGAGCACGTCGGCGTGCGCGTAGAAGTCCTCCACTTTCCGGCCCGTCACCAGCTCAAGCACGGTCCGCAGCGCGGCCTCCATGACTCCGCCGGTCGCGCCGAAAATCACGCCCGAACCGGTGGCGGTGCCGAACGGGTCGTCGAAGTCGCTCTTGGGCATTCGGGGCAGCGCGATGCCGGCCTCGCGGATCATCTTGGCCAGCTCGCGGGTGGTGAGCCCGTAGTCGACGTCCTTGTAACCGCTGGCGCACATTTCCGGCCGGTTGCACTCGAACTTCTTCGCCGAGCAGGGCATCAGCGCCACGGTGACGACGTCGGCCGGATCCAGGCCGTTGACCTGGCAGTACCAGGTCTTCAATAATGCCCCGAACATCTGCTGCGGACTCTTGGCCGAGGAGAGATGAGGCAGCGATTCGGGATAGAAGTGCTCGAGGAACTTGACCCAGCCGGGCGAGCAACTGGTGAACTGCGGCAGTGGGGACGGCTGACCATCGGCCAGGGCCTGCTTCAGCCGAACGAGCAGTTCGGTCCCTTCTTCGATAATCGTCAGGTCGGCGGCGAAGTTGGTATCGAACACCTTGTCGAAGCCACACCGGCGCAGGGCCGTATTGAGCTGGAACGTCACCGCGGTGCCGGGCGGAAGGCCAAAGCACTCGCCGATCGCCGCCCGCGGGCTGGGAGCGGTCTGGATCACAACGTGCTTGCGCGGGTCGTCGATTGCCGCCCAGACTTCATCGGTGGGATCATTGGCCCGCAGGGCGCCCGTGGGGCAGCGATTGATGCACTGGCCGCAATTAATGCAGATCACCTCAGACAAGGGCTTGTCGGCGAAGGTGCCGATCTTGATCCGGTCGCCGCGGCCCAAGGCCTCGAGCACGCCGACTTCCTGCAGGTCGATGCAGGTGCGGATGCAGCGCCGGCAGAGAATGCACTTGTTCATGTCGCGGACTACGGCATGGCTCGAGGCGTCGATCGCGTAGCGAGGTTCGCGCCGCCGGCCGAAGCGGAAGGAATCCACACCGTACTCGGAGGCCAGCGCCTGCAACTCGCAGGTCGAGTCGCGGCTGCAGGTGCAGCAGTCGCCCACGTGATTGGCCAGGAGGAGGTCGAGAATGTGCCGGCGGGCGCGGCGGACACGGGCGGCGTGCGTGTTGACGGTGATCGGCACCGTGATCGGGTAGCTGCAGGCGGCCTGCAGCGTTCGCTGGCCTTCCACCTCGACCACGCAGATACGGCATACCCCGGCCAGGCAGAGGTCTTCGTGGTAGCAGAGCGTGGGAATGCGGATCCCCAGCAGCCGGGCGGCTTCGAGGATGGTCGTGCCCAGCGGAACTTCGACCGGATTGCCGTCGATGGCGAGTTGAACCATGCGGCCGGCGGCCTTCGCCTGGCGGATCGCCTCGAGGGTCCGCACCGACTGGCTCTTGGGAGCCCGCCGGGCGGAGTTGTCGTTGATGTCGCCGTTCATGCCACCCGTCCCAGGATCTCGTCCTGAAAGTGTTCCACGATCGAGAGGAAGGCGTTGGGCGCCGCCTGGCCGAGGCCGCACTTGGCAGCCACCTGCAGCGTCTCGCCCAGCGAGCACAGTTGGGCCAGATAGTCCATTGAGCATTGACCGTGACGCAGCCGCTCGATTCCGTCCAACAGCTTCGGCGTTCCTTCGCGGCAGGGCGTGCACTGGCCGCACGATTCGTCGATGAAGAACTCGAGGAAGTTGCGGGCGACGTCGAGCATGTCGCGCTGGGGGCCGAACACAATCACCGAACCGCCGGTGGGCACGTCTTCATAAGCGATCGCCCGATCGAACTGCGAAGCCGGCACGCATTCACCCGAGGCACCGCCGATCTGCACCGCCTTGGCCCCCTCGCCGCCCACCGCGGCGAGCACTTCGGCGACGGTGATCCCCAGGGGGAACTCGTACACTCCGGGCCGGGCACAGTCGCCGGAGACGCTCACGAGTTTCCAGCCGGCCGACTTCCGTGTTCCGCGGCTCTTGAACCACGCGGCGCCCTTGGCCAGGATGCAGACCACCCAGGCGAAAGTCTCAACATTGTTGACGATCGTGGGGTGGCCCAAGTAACCGGTGTCGATGGGAAACGGCGGGCGATTTCTCGGTTCGCCCCGCTGGCCTTCGAGCGACTCGATGAGCGCGGTCTCTTCGCCGCATACATACGCGCCCGAGCCCATGTGGACCTCGACGTCGAAAGCAAACCCGGCGACACGGCCGATCTCGGCGCCCAACAACCCTTGCTCGCGGCGCCGGCGGAGCACCTGTTCGAGATGGGAGCGAAGGTAGGTGTACTCGGCGCGCAAATAGATGATGCCATAGCGGGCGCCGATAACGCGGGCGGCGATGGTCATGCCCTCGATGACCAGATCGGCGTAGTCGGAGAGGATGACGCGATCCTTGAACGTGCCGGGTTCGCCCTCGTCGGCATTGCAGATGACATACTTGCGGTCACCGGGGCTATCGGCGGCCAGCTTCCATTTGAGGCTCGTCGGGAAACCGGCGCCGCCGCGCCCCCGCAGCGCGGAGTTGCCGACCTCCGCCAGTACTTCGGCGGGGCTTCGCTCGGCGGCTACCGCCAGGCCGCTGCCCGGCACGATCGTGCTGAATGTGAGCCTGCCGGGATCGGTGGCTGTCATCTCATCGCTCCTTCGCGCCGGCTACGGCATGCACGCCGAAGGCCCGGCGGCATTGTTCGAGAATGCTGTGCACCTTCTCGGGAGTGACGTGGGTGAAAATCTGATCGTTGACCAGCACGGCGGGCCCCTGGTCGCACATCCCCAGGCAGTTAGCCCACTGGAGCGTGAACTTGTTGTCCGGCGTGGTCTCGCCGAAACGGATGCCGAGGTCATTCTCCAATTGACGAGCGACTTGATCCTTGCCCGCCATGGCGCAAGTGATCGTGTGGCACAGCCGGATGACGAACTGCCCCTGCGGCCGCTCGTTGAGGAAGCTGTAGAACGAGACAACGCTATGCACTTCGACCGGGTGCAGGCCAAGCAGATCGGCCACGATCTGCATGCAATAGGGTGAAATATAGTGGTGTCGCCGCTGGATCTCCTGGAGGATGGGCAACAGCCCGCTCCGCTCGCGGCCATACTTCTCGCCCAACTCGACAAGTTCCTCGCGGAGCCGATCACGCTCGGTCACCAGCATGGCGTTTCTCCCCAGTCCCCATGCAAAACTCGGCAGGCCTTCCCCCACCGCAGACGGCTGCTCGCCGTCATTGCCACTGCTAGGCATATCAGATCTGACAGAAAAGGCAAGCCGCGTGCGGCGTGAATCATGGCGGCACGAGCGGGCGACGCCGCAGGGAAGCAGCCGCTGAGACGGATTGGACTCCGTACCGGCTTGGATTAGAATGCACCCGGCGTGGCCTGACTGAGGTTTGTCCCGGAAAGCAAAGAGCGGCGAGAATCGACACCCCGGCTGTCGAATCGGCTTTCGCTTCCAGGCAGACACGACCAGTACCCCGAACGTTGCCAGCGCAGGTGCGCGGGGAGGATGCAATGAGTATCCGCTTCAAGCTGACGGTCATCGCCGTGGCGGTGATTCTGGTGGCGAACACGTTACTGTCGTTCGTCACGATGCACTACCTGAGCTACGCCTGGCTCGACGAAGTGCAGAAACGGGTGCAGCGGAACCTCAATTCCGCCCGGGCGGCGTACCGGAAGCAGGTGGATACGACCGCCGCTTTCTTGCAGGCAGCCGCGTTGGACGGCAATCTTGCTGCCGCAATCGCGCAGGGCGACACGGCGAAGATTCGCGGCGTGCTGGGCCGTCCCGCTCAGTCGGCGTCAGGTATCCACCTTCGCCGTTCTCATTCCAGGCGTAGAGCAAGAGGAGTCGCTCGGGCGCGGCCTTGTCGGGATGCTCGTCCAGTCATTGAACGTCCCGCCGCATGAAATCCTCGATCCGCTGGGGGCTGCGGTCGGGATACCAGGCGGACATGTTCTCGGGCGGGAGTCTCTCTTCCTCCCAGTGCCGACGATTCCAGCCAATGGTGATCACCGGCACGTAAGGAATTGGCGTCTTCTCGGCAAACTGCACTTTAGGGGATCAAATGACGAGTGCGAGCAGGGCCTCAAAGGCTGTGCGGATTTTGCGCTGGTCTGGGCTGCGAGGTAGAGCGGAATTGTTCGTGCAGCATTTGCCGGGAAGTATGACGTCGGCGGTCAGCGTGCGAAGGACGACGATCGGGATTGTCCCACGAACGCGTTCGGCGGTCGGTCAACTTGGATTCGGGCACGTTCCAGCAGCACAGTTCGACCAAGGCGAAGATCCATTGGTTCACGTGCCAGCAACCAACGTTCGACCGCAGGTTGCGGACCTGTTGTTGCCCGGCGTCCCAGACTTCCTTCTCCCCTTACTTGTTTCCAGATGCGGAATCAACTCCGCCTGCTGACTCAATCCAAAGAGGGGCGAGTTGACAACGGTGCAATCGCGGAGTCTAAACAGACTGTCATTGTATCGACTGGCTTATCAGGCTCGCCGGCCCACTCGCGGCGAGGTCTTGTCGCGATCCGGCACCCATCAACGGAGATCCTTACAGAAGCGGGGCTCATCCACATTCCGTGGAATTCCTGAAAACTACTGAAAGACTCGGGGCATAGCCGGGGAATCAGTTGAGGAGGGATGAGCGTGGACGATCCCCAATCAACCCGTGAGAGCCTCTTGGTCCGCCTCGGCGACGGGCAGGACAGGCAGGCTTGGAACGATTTTGTGGATCTCTACTCACCCGTCGTCTACGGGTTCGCGCGGCGGCACGGGCTTCAAGACGCCGACGCCGCCGATCTGGTGCAGGAAGTGTTGCGGTCGGTGAGCCGTTCGCTCGGCAGCTACGACCGCAATAAGGGCCGTTTCCGAAGCTGGCTCATGGCCGTGGTCCGCCGCCGCTTGACGGAATTCTGGGCCGCACGGCGGCGAACCGTCGCGGGCAGCGGCGACACCCAGGTGCAGGGCTGCCTGGAGCAAATCTCCGCGGCGGACGGCTCCGAGCAGCTTTGGGAGCTGGAATATCGCCAGAGCGTGTTCCGCTATGCCGCCACCCGTATCCGCGGCGAGTTTGAGGAGTCGACCTGGCGGGCTTTCTGGCTCACTACGGTCGATGGCAAGACAACCAGGGAGGTCGCCCAGTCGCTGGGGATCTCCGACGGGGCCGTCTACATCGCCAAGTGCCGGGTGATGGCCCGGCTGAAGAAGGAAGTCCAGCGAATTGAATGAGCAGTCTCCAAGCCCCAGTGACCAGTAAACGGCAGCCCGGTCGAGCCGACGCGACTGCTCTGACGCCGGTATAAGGACCATGATCATGGCCGAATCGCATTCCTGCCCGAACGATGCCCAATTGCAGTCGTTGATCGATGGCGCGCTCCCGGCCGACGTCCAGGCGGCGTTGGCCGCGCACCTGGAGATCTGCGAGACGTGCCGTCATAAGCTCGACGCGTTGGCCGGGACGAGTGTGGCGATTCCGCCCTCCGGCAGTGCCGTTTCCGAACCGGCTGACCGCTCCAGCGCGCTGGCCGAGGCGATGCGCCGGCTCAAGGCCAATCAGGCCGACGAAACGGCCACTGTGGCGGCGATCAGCATCGGCGGCGCGTCGTTGAGCTTCCTGGCCCCCTCGGCCAATCCACGCCACCTGGGCCGGCTGGCCGGTTATGAAGTGCTGGAAGTGATCGGCCGCGGCGGGATGGGGATCGTGCTTAAAGCCCGCGATCCCAAGCTCGAGCGACTGGTGGCGGTCAAGGTGCTCAATCCCGACCTGGCCACATCGGGCCCGGCCCGGGCGCGATTTCTGCGGGAGGCTCGTTCGGCGGCGGCGGTGACCCACGAACATGTGGTGACGATCCACGCCGTGGACGACGCGGGCGAACTGCCGTTTCTGGTGATGGAGTACATCGTCGGCGTGTCGCTGGAGGATCGCATCCGGCGGAGCGGCCACCTGCGGCTGGAGGAGATCCTGCGGATCGGGATGCAGGCGGCGCTCGGCCTGGCAGCCGCGCATGCCCAGGGGCTCGTGCACCGCGACATCAAGCCCTCAAACATCCTGCTGGAGAACGGCGTGGAACGGGTGAAGATCACCGACTTCGGGCTGGCTCGGGTAGTGCACGAGGCGCAGATCACGCAGACGAACCTGGTGGCGGGCACGCCGCAGTACATGTCACCCGAACAGGCCCGCGGCGAGGCCGTGGACCACCGCAGCGACCTGTTCAGCCTGGGCTGCGTGCTTTATGCGATGTGCACCGGCCGCTCCCCGTTCCGCGCCGAAACGCCCACCGGCGCGATCCACCGCGTCTGCAGCGATGCTCCCCGCCCGATCCGCGAAGTGAACCCCGACCTGCCCGACTGGCTGGCCGCGGTGATCGACCGGCTGTTGGAGAAGAAGCCGGCAGACCGGTTTCAGACGGCGGATGAAGTGGCGCAGGTGCTTGGGCAGTATCTCGCGCACGTGCAGCAGCCGTCGAGGGTGGAGTTGCCGAAGCGGATCTGGCGGGCCCGCACGATCGGGCGAGGCGATGCGGGGCCCTGGAAGCGGCTGGCTGCCATCGCGGTCGGACTGGCGGCAATCATATTTCTCTCGCTGACCGGCTGGCAATTGGCTTCTCGCCAGACGCCAACAACGCCGAACGGCCCCGGGCCGATTCCGGAAGAGAAAGGGCGACTGGATGTGTGGATCGAAGCGCACAACGAAGGCGTACTCCATGACGCTATGCAGGTAACGGTTTGCGGAGATACGGGCACAGAGACTTACACCGATGCAGGTGAGTATCACGTCGACCTTACACCAGGTGATTATTCAATCGAGGTGCGCAACAAGCATACGAATGAGTTGAATCGTGCCGGAATGCTGCGTGTCAGAGCAGGTCAACGACGACGAATTGAAGCTAACAGCTATATGGGGTATCAGATACCTCTGCTTCGTTCTCACGCTCCGACGACCGAACTCGTAGCCGACGCCGATGTCAATCGTCTTGATCTCTCACATGACCGAACAATGTGTGCCATCCCGGATGACAGAGGCAACGTAATGTTCTGGCGAATATCGGAATCCGAGTTTGTACCGACAAGAACTCTCTCCGGGCTGCAGTCCAAGGTTAGTCATGTCCGCTTTTCTCCTGATGGAACCTCGGTTGCGGTGGCAGACACGGGAGGGACAATTGGGATCTGGGACTGGACCTCGTATCGTAGGCTTCCGCACGCCGGAAAGTTCGAATCGGCCACGTCGCTCGAATTCTCCCCTGACGCCTCCAAGCTGGCTGCTGCCGATCAGGCAGGGACGATCATTGTCTGGAGCACCTCCTCATATCAGATCAGCGCTCAGTTGAAAGGCCATTCCGGGCCAGTGTATTGGCTCACATTCTCCCCAGATAATAGCGCACTTGTCTCTTCAGGCCAGGACACAGACGCCATCTTGTGGGACGTTGCAACTGCACAGCCTCGCATGCGGCTGCCCTTGGGGCAGTGGGGCCGAGTGGCCTTTTCGCCCGACAGTAAGTTACTGGGTTGTGGCAGCGGCGACGGGAGTCTTACGCTTCGAGACATTACCGGAAAAGTGATTTGGCAGGTCGCCGCTCACTCTGCAGCGATCACCTCCGTGTGCTTCTCTCCGGACGGAAAGAAGTTGCTGTCTTGTTCCTTAGACTCGACAGTCAAGCTTTGGGACGCAACGAACGGCAATCGCTTGCACACACTCGGGTCCCATCGAGCCCCCCTTCGTGGCGCCGTCTTCTCTCCAGACGGGACCAAGGTCGCGACCACGTGTGATGATCAAGCGATACGACTATGGGACGCAAGCAACGGCCGTATGCTTGATGAGTGTCATGCTCATTGGGGCAGGGTCAGGAATGCAGCCTTCTCGCAAGATAATCGAACACTCGTTAGCTGGGGGACTGATAGGACGGTGCGATTGTGGGATGTTCCAACAATTGCCAATTTCGATAGCATCGAGATATCGGAGACGGCACTGGGTAATAATGTTGTTCGACTAGAGTCGATATACACGAGCGAGAAGCCTCCTCATTACTTCGCACTGTCACCAAACGGAAGAGCACTGGCCATCGCACATCGCGGTTCGGTCACGCTCACAAGCTTCCCAGATCTTCAAGTGATCTACGACCGCGACGTCCACGGTGGATCATTCGTAAGCGCTCTCGAATTTCTATCCAAAGGGACGGTTTTGCTCACTGCCGGCCGGGACAACATAAGGCTTTGGGATGTCTCATCGGGGGAGATACAAAGGACGATACCACATGGCCGCAACTGGGCTTGCGCTGCGCTATCACCGGACGAACAGTATCTGGCTGCTTACCATGGCGACAAAGGGCTCGTGTTGCGACTCCTGGCAACGGGAGACATTGCTCGGAAACTGACGTCGGAAGAGAAACTTCAATGGATGCCAGCTTTTTCACCGGACGGGTCACTTCTTGTGGCGCGCACAGAGAGCGGCAAGGTCATCAGTTGGTCATTAGACGATTACGCTCCGTTATTCCTGCCCCTGGCGGAAGGGAGTTCGAAGATCACGGCGTCGAGTTTCTCGCCCGACGGTCATACGTTGGCCACCGGGGACGCGACGGGCACGGTCAGCTTATGGGAGGTGGGTTCGTGGCGCGCATTCCAGAGGCTCGACGGGATCGTTGGACCAGTGCGTGATCTTTCATTTTCGCCGGACGGTCGGTTTCTTGCGGCGGCTGGCGGAAAGGGAAATCGGAATTCTGGTGTTGAAGTCGATCCGGCACGCTGGGATGGCCGTGTTGTTCTCTGGGATGCCAAGACGGGACGACAGATGACACAGTTTCGTGCTGCCCTGGGAACAGTAGACGTAGTGAGGTTCTCAGTTGATGGTGCGAGGCTTGTCACGCTGGGGGTTCCGAAAATGGTCACAGTGTGGAACATCCGCGAATTGTTAGAACAAGCACCGGTGGAGGAGAAGGTCGGCGCGGGGCAGTAGCCATCTTGCGCAAAGGCCGGATTCCTCATCCACAACATGTACCCCAGTCATGCCTCACGCCTACCATCTCCTGACTCACGACGATTACCTCCGTGTTGTGCGGCTTGCGGCCGATGTCGCGGTGGAGGCGGATGCGGGGCGGCGGCGGGAGGGGATCGCCAAGGGGGCGATGGAGATGACCGGGGGGCAGTCCGCGCTGGCCGTGGTCGGCGAGGCGCGGGGCGGGAAAGTGAAATTTGCTGCTGAGAACCTGTCGCAGCTTGGCTGGGCCCGGCCCGACGATCTGAGCGAGCTTTTCACCTCCGGGAAGTACCGCCACAATCCGGTCATTGAGCCTGTATTTCGTCACGAGGCCGATTGCTGCTGGCGGGCTGCCGATCGCCGTGAGTTTTTCACCGAGACCCAGTGGCAGCGGTTCCCGTTCGTACAGACGGTCGCCCGCGGGCTGGATGTCGGTCCGTCGCTCTATGCGTGGTGCAACCTCGGCGTGGATCATCAGACGCTCGTGATGAGCATCCACCGGCCGTGGAACGAACGCCGGCAGTTCCATCGGCGCGACGTCCAAAGGCTGGAACTGCTGATGGAGATGGCGCATCGCCTGGGAAAGGCACTGCTTCCGCCAGACGCCGACGAAACAACGCTCGGCCCCCGCTTGCAGCAGACCCTTCGCGGGCTGCTGGCCGGGCGAAGCGAGAAGGAAATCGCTGCTGAACTCGGCGTCCGGCCGGCGACCGTCCACCATTATGTGTTTGAACTCTACCGGCATTTTCGCGTGCATAGCGCGCGGGAACTGCTGGCGCTGCTGCTGGGACACAAGCAAGGCTGATCGCAGCCGCCTGCCACCCGGAGTCTGACGACCGTTTCGGGATTGGGAGCCGCCGCGGACCGCCCCCCACCTCCCCGCTTTTTGGCTACGCTGTTCAGGCAAATTGCCAGTTTTGCCAGCGATGGGTTACGTTGGCGACGCCGAGCAAGCGCAGTTGCTCAGCAATTGATCGTATCCAGTGCATCAGCCGTCTCTTCAGGCCACCGCAACGGAGGTTCTTCCATGAGATCTGCCGTCCCCTTGCTCGCACTTGCCGCCCTCCTGGCCGGCTCCGTCGCACCGGCCGCCGAACCAACGGCGGAGGACTACCTCAATTTCCTCCGGCCTGTCATAGGCCAGTGGAACGTCACGGTACGGATCGGCGACCAGACCGCCGAAACGACGTTCTCCGCCCGGCTTTCGCCCAGCAAGCGCTCGATCGTGTCGTCGAGCGGCAAGGTTCTCCAGTACCCGGCCTTCGATGCCATCGAAGGCTACGACGCTTCGGCGAAGAAGTGGAAATGGACGGCGTTTGTCTCCGACGGCGGTCACACCGTTGCGTACTCCACAGCCGATGCAGCGGAGCTCAAGGGTAACGAAGCCACCTTTCATATTGAGTCGCTGGTCGTCAACGCCGACGGCACCACCGATAAGTGGCAAAGCGCGCTTACCATCACCACGGCCGAGAACGAGTGGAAGCAGTGCTTCCGCAACGTCAGGCTCAACGGAGAAAAGCAACCCGACGAGGAGTGGGTGTACGTGAGGCCTACAAAGCCCCAAGCCGACGGTGAGAAGGTCTTCCGGACGTTTGCCAATCACGCGATCGGCGGTACGTGGACGGCCACCATCGAAGGCCAGCAATTGGAGCACACTTACCGCTGGCTCGATGGCGGCCGTTTTATGCAGCTCTCGGGTAAGGGAGGCCTTGCTCCCTACTCGGGCATCGTCGGTGTTGATCCTCGAACTGGGAATTGCGCCTGGTGGAATTTCAATGAGAACGGTGCTGTCAGCGCGAATGTCATGACCCTCGAGGCCGATGGCGTGTGGCTGCTCGAAGGCCGCGGCGCAGGGCCCAAGGGAGATATTCGCTACCGGGGGAAGCTGACGCGCGTCGACGCCGACACGGTCAATGAGGAAGTCCTCGAATTCGTCTACAACAGCGAAAAGCAGAAGCCGGGCACGAATGTCTGGAAACGGAGACGGTGAGAAGATCGGCGTTCGCGCGTAGTCACCATCCTCGACGGCCCACGCAAAGGCCAGGTCCTCTCGTCATGGAAACGAGCGGAATGAACGAGACACTGGCGCGCGGCACGGTTCACGGGCGACGGATTGACCGGATGACGTTCAGTGAATCACGAATCGCAGGAGAATCATCATGAAGCAGGCAATCGCGTTAATCCTGGTCCTCGCGTTTCTCGCTTTCTCAATCGCGGCCCGCGGAGCGGATGACCGCGCCGTGACCGAGCAATTCAAATCGATGGAGTGGCTCCTCGGCGACTGGGTGGGTGAGTACACGCTGGAATACGACTGGGGCGATTTCAAGGCCGGCGACCACCTCACCACGCATGCCTCGCGGCGCTGGGGCCTGGACAAGACCATGATGGTCGAAGAATACATTTCCGTGGTCGACGGGAAACGCTACCCGGAAACGCATGAAGTGATGCGGTGGGATGCGGTGGGGCAGCGTCTTGTGCACGACATTGTGGGCCCCGGCGGCGCCGGCGAGGGGGAGTGGACCACGGTGGGTGAGAAGGCCGCGTTGCGGTGGAACTTCGTTTACCAGGGTGTCAAGGTCGACGGGACCTCCTACCTGGAGAAAAAGGGAGACGACAGCTACACGTGGCAAGTCCGCGAGGTGACCGTGGATGGCGAGAAGAAGCCTGACCTGCCCGTGGTCACCTTCCACCGCAAAAAGGGTGAAGCGGCCGGGGGGCTGTGGGACAAGTGGCGCGACGTCATGGTCGGCCAATGGCTGGGCTCGGGGACGATCATCCGAGATCAGCCCGCTCTGGGGCTCGCCAAGGGCGATCGGTTCACGTTCCCGCTGACGTGGACTGCGGCCTTGGACGACAGGGTCCTGCTCGGCAAAGGTGAGTTTAATGTTCCTGCAAGAAACGTCCGCGTCGAGCTGCAAGAACAATGCTTCTGGGATCCCGCGACGCGACAAATACGCTTAGCCGCCGTGTGGGGCAACGGCGTGGTAGAAGAGATCACCGTTCATCGCAAGCGCGGCACCGCCTTTATCGGCACTTTCACGACGAAAGCGCCGGCAATCGCAGCGGAGCGCGCGGGAATCAGCCTCGACTGCCCCGACGCCGATACCTGCATCCTGACGCTCCTCGACGGTCCTCGAAAGGGCCACGTGCTCAACACGTTCAAACGAGTGAAGTGAACAGTTTCTCTCTCGGGAGGTGAAAGATGATGCGTTCGACATTCTGGTTTGTTCTTGCCGGCATGAGCGCAATGCTCGCCGGGCCATTGACCGCCGCCGAGCCAACGGCGGAGGATTACATCGCCTGGCACATGCCCTTCCTGGGCGCCTGGAAAGCGACCGCTGAAGAGGACGGAAAGACCTATCCGGGCACGATTGAGTGGCGCCTTGGCCCCGGAGGGAAGTGCATGCTGATCGCCGTCGAACTCAAGGGCCTGCCCGTGGTACAGTTCCTGCACGGTTATGACCCGGTCAGCCGAACATGGGTCGGTACAAGCATCGATGCTGAGGGGACCTATCAGTTGACGAGTGTGACAATCAACGGGATGGCGAGAGGGAAGAAGATTGCCGTCGGCCCGATCGGCACCTGGAAAGAGACTCGCTTTTCGGCCGACGGAAAGACAATCGCGGCCGAGGAGACGCTCTCCTGCGAAGAAATGAGTGCCCAACGCATCGTAATGCTGTGGTCGAACCGCCGCGAACAAGGCAAGAACTTGCCCGACTGGAAGCTCACGTACGAGCGACCGTCAGACGCCGCGCCGAGCGCCAGCTACGAACACCTCAAGTTCCTCGAGTGCATGGTCGGCGAATGGCGGACCGAGTACGAACTCGACGGCCGGAAGGTGGAAGGAGATTTCACCTGCCAGTGGTCGCCCGGCAAGTACTGCCTGACATGGACGGCCGAAACCCGCTCGAAGGACGGCGGCCAACTGCTCACGCACGGCTCGGGCGTCATCGCCTGGGACGCCGCCACGAAGCAGGCGCGTGAGACGGCGGCTCAGTCGGATGGCACGCTGGCCACCGCCGTATTCAGCCTCCAGGACGGCAAGATCGTGATCGACCGCAGCGGCACGACGGGCGACGGCACGCATTTCACCACGCGGCCGGTCGGCACGTACAGCGCCGATCGGATCGAGTTTGGCGAAAACACGTGGGTGGCTGACGACGGCAAAATCCTGCAGTCGTTCAGCGCTGGGCGTTTCTTACGCAAGACACCGCATCAGCAATAGTCCGCCAACCGCACCGTGCGGGGCTGCGGTCCACATGCGGCTACTCGCATGAACCGGTAACCTCGATGAACCAGGAGTCACAACCATGTCGCGATTGCTTGCAGCTGTTCCCACCGCGCTGATTGTCATCGCCTTGATGGTAACCCCACGGGCGCTATTGCCGGTGGCGGCCGCAGCCGATGCTGCAAATAAGGCCCCAGCCCTCGATACGCCGCTCCAGGAGTTCGGCGAGATGGTGGTCGGCCGCTGGGTCGGAAAGGTGACGATGCTCGTCGATTGGCCCGGCTTCGGCAAGAAGGGGGACTCCGTGACGGGGCAGGTCACCTTCCAGTGGATCGCTGACCGCCTCGCCCTGGAAGGCGCCGATTTTCTCGGCACCGGCACCAACCGCGCCCTTTACTTCTGGGATCCCGTGGCGAAGAAGATCCGGCAAAGCCAGATCGATTCGGGCGGCACCACGTGGGAAGGATGGATCTGGAAGGAGGATGGCCACTGGATCTCGAAGGGCACGGGTAGCTACGCCGACGGAACCAGGTACGAGGGAGAAATGGCCATCCTGATCAGGGACGGCAATCAGCCTGTCTACAAAGGCACCATCGCCGTCGCCGGAGGAAATGCCGAGGCCTTTGAGGACGTGTACACACGGGCAAGGGATGTCTCCGCCGCCAGCACCGATCCGCCCGAAGTTCCTTACACGATGCGGCGCGAGTCAGGACCGGAGATCAAGCTCCCGGCGGAGTTTGTCGCCGAATGCGAGTCCTACTTGGGCGACTGGGCGACGGAAGCCGAGATCGACGGCAAGGTCTATCGGGGGACGTGGAAGGTGAGATGGTCGCCCGACAGGACCTGCCTCATCACGCATTGGGCGGCCGATACGCCGAACGGTCCCGGGGCCGGCACCCGGTTCGAAGGCTGGGACGGCCAGGCAAAGAAGGTCCTGGTGGTCGACTTCGGCTCGGATGGAGCGTCATCGATCGAGCGGTACCGTTTGACGTCGAATCAAGTGAGTGAAGGCGAGATCGTGGGAGTCAGCCCCGCGGGCGCGCCGTTCAGGGCGACGGCTCGTGTGGTCCGGAACACCCCCGAGCTTTTCACGTGGACCGTCACTCGAGACGGCCACGCGACGGAGTACCGCTTCCGCCGGGTGGCGAAGTGAGCGTGTTCGCCGTACGGATTGAAGCAACGCGAGCGCCAGAGGCGGCGACATGCAGTCAGGCCCGGCGAGGAAATCTTCACCGAACGAAAACCGGATACCGACCACGGTGGTTGCTTATGATTGAGCGAGTCTCTGCGGTCCGTGAAACCAGCAAGTGAAGGAGTCTCCCGTGAAGCGAAACTGCACATTCTTCGTCGGCTTAGCACTCATCACATCGGTCTCCTGGGTCGTTGCCGCGGAGTCGCAATCGGTCCCCGAGCCGCTCCGGGATCTGGCGCGCTTCAACGGCAACTGGGTCGGCGAGTTCACCGCGCCGTTTGACTTGGGCGCAATCAAGAAAGGTGACCGCGTCGTCTTCCACCTGTCGCAGCGATGGATGCTCGACAAAGTCTATATCGCGGGAGATTTGTCGTTTGAAGTCGGCGGCAAACGGATTCCCGGTTCGCACGAGATCGCGCATTGGGACGCGGCGGATAAGAAGCTTGTGCACTCGATATTCGGCACCAACGGGATCGGTGCGGGCGAGTGGCTTGCGACCGGCGACAAGGCCGTGCTGCGCTGGTGGTGGGATACGCAGGACGGCAAGTTCGAGGGCACCTCGGTGATGGAGGCCGTTGACACAGACACTTCGATCTGGCAGGGAGTCGACGTCAGCCTCGCCGGCAAGAAGCTTCCCGACTGGCCCAAGATCACGCTGAAACGGACAAAGGCTGCTCGAAGCGGAGCCCCGCAGGAGGGGGCGAGCGCCGAGGAGTATCTCCGCTTCTGGAACGACTACTTCTGCGGCGACTGGGTTACCACGATCGTCAAAGGGGAGGAGGAGGGCAGCAACAAGACGGGAACGAATGGCACTTGGAAATGCGAACCGAGCCCAACGAAGACGTGTATGTTCTTCACAGAAGCGGCAAACGGAGGTCCACTCGCTAGCGCGGTGGCCGGATACGATCCTGCGTCCGGGGCGTGGAAGGAAGTCTTCTATTTCGCTGACGGTTCCCACCTGACGCAGTTCTACCGCGTAGCCTCCGGCGAGCTGGCTGGAGATCCGGTGGGCAAGCAGATCACGGGCACAGCCGAGTTGGCCACTCCGAATGGAAAGGTCGAAAAATCAGTTATCCGTGTGAGATTCCTCGGCCCGGACCGGTGCGAGTACTCGATCACGCAGCGCGGTGCGGGCGATAAGATGCAGCCCGAATTGGTATGGATTTTCGAGCGCACGCAGAAGTGACATTCCGCGGGCACGCCGTTCACGGCGACGGCTCATCCGGACCGGAATACCCCAGACGTTTTCGCGTGGACCGTCACTCGATACGGCCACGCGACGGAGTATCGTCTTCTCTTATACCTGGAGCGAAGTTATGACTCGAAGCTTGCTTGCAGCGGTCGTTGTTGCCACGGCGATGATCGCTCCTCTTTCCGCGATCGCCGAGGAACTTACGTCGGAGATCTACCTCGACTACATGAGCCCATTCCTCGGAAGCTGGAAGACGCGGCTGACTCGGGCGGGAGAGACCACGGACGGACAGTGGACGATCTCAGTCTCTCCTACGAAGTTGTGTTTCATGACCCGATTCATCGGCACAGATGGAAGCGCGGCTCAAAGCATCGACGGCTATGACCCCGTAGCGAAGAAATGGGCAGTGATCGAATTCAATTCCACGGGCGAGTATTTGCTGTCGCGATACGACTTTCTTGGGAACAAGAAGGACGCCCGCTATGGAAAGGGCGTCGTTGCCACGCAGGAAGTTGAGATTCACACGAGGGACGGAACGACGAACCTCGGAGAAGCGACGATGACTTGCGTCGACAGCGACAACAACCGCATCTGTGTGGGACTGGGATGCCTGCACGATACCCGTGCTTGCCGACATCCCGTTTCGGGGGAGCAACCGCAAACTGCTCTTGTTCGCCAACCGCAACGCATTCTTTTATGTCCTCGACCGCCGCACGGGTGAGTTCCTCCTGGGCGAGCCTTTCGCCAAGCAGACCTGGGCCGATGGCCTGGACGAGAGGGGACGACCCAAGGTGCGGCCGGAGAGCTTGCCGACCAGAGACGGGACGCTGGTCTATCCCGATACCTCCGGCGCCGCGAATTGGTGGTCGCCCTCGTTCAGCCCGGATACGAGACTGTTTTACCAGATGACGTACGACGGCGCCGCCATGGTGTTTGAGGGCGAGCCGGAACCGGATCCTGGGACCGGCAAGATCTATAACGGCGGCGCGGGAATGTCGGGCTTCTTTGTCGTTCATCCCGATCCGACATACGTCAGCGCCGTCCGCGCGCTCCGCCCTGAGACCGGCGAACTGGCTTGGGAGTACCGCGTCGAGGCGAAATCGACTTCCGGTCTCCTCTCGACGGCCGGAAACCTCGTGTTTGGCGGCACCGCCAAGGGCTTCTTCTTCGCTTTGGATGCAACGACCGGCGAGGAACTCTGGCGGCTGGATCTGGGCGGCCGCATCCACGCGGCGCCGATCACCTATCTGGTTGACGGCCAACAGTACGTGACCATCGCCGCGGGGGGCTCCCTGTTCACGTTCGGACTCTGACTCGATGAATGCACCGGCGGATTCTCCATGAACTGGCCCCGTCGCCAAGGTTCCACGTTGGTCGAAGTCCTGATCGTGATGGCGATCCTCGGCATCCTTGCCGCGTTGCTCCTCCCCGCCGTCCAGGCGGCCCGCGAGACCGCCCGGCAGGCACACTGCCGCAACAACCTGCGGCAGATCGGACTGGCCCTGCATCTGCACCACGGCGCACACCAACGGTTTCCGACGGGAGGATGGGGGTTTGTCTGGACAGGCGATCCCGACCGCGGCACCGATCGGCATCAACCCGGCGGCTGGATCTACAACATCCTGCCGTATGTTGAGCAGGCATCGCTGCGCGAGTTGGGCAAGGGGGCGACGGCCGCCGAGAAGACGGCCTTTGCCGCGGCCGTCGCCCAGCGTCCCCTCTCGTTGTTCCACTGCCCCAGCCGGCGCGTCGCGGCGCTCTACCCCTATGCCGGCGACTTTCCGGTTCGTAATGCGGTTGCCGTTTCCCCGGTTGCCAAGACCGATTATGCCGCCAACGCCGGCGACGTGCAGAGCGGCGGGCAAGGCCCCGCAACGCTCGATGACGGCGACCGCCCGGACTATGACTGGGGAAGCCTCGAGCAGCTCACGGGCATTCTCTACAAGCGGAGCGAAGTGAGGATGAGTGATGTGCTCGACGGCGCAAGCCATACGTATCTCGTGGGAGAGAAACGCTGCGTCACGCACGGCATCGATCGGGGCGATGATCAGCACATGTATCTCGGTCACGGCCAGGACGGCGCACGGTACACCACATTGGGCCTTGTTCCGCTCCGTGACGGCCCCTTCCCAGACACCAGCCGATTCGGCAGCGCTCACCCGAGCGGCTGCCACTTCGTCTTTGCCGACGGATCCGTCGACTTGATCCGCTATGAGATCGATTCTGAAATGCACCGCCGCCTGGGCAACCGCCGCGATGGGCTGCCGGTCGAAAGGTGATTGCAGTGCCGATAGGAACAATATGAAGGCAAGTTCGGCGACGATTCCGTTCACGGCACCGTCTCACGAGCGTGGGCGCCGGGCGGGCATTGCCTGGTAGGAAACGGTGTCTGGATACACCCTCAAGTCCGAAGCGTCAGCACGGAATTGGTCGGCTGGGACGTCGCCCGGAAGCAGCTTGCGCTGCACGACCACTAGACCGCCGGTTGGAGCAACGCGAGCTACCACACACTCTCCAGCCCGTCGCACTGGGAGGGGACTGCGGAGACACCCGACGAGACGGGCAAGTCGATGACGGCGAAGATCCGCGTCGATTTCACCGGTCCGGGCGAGCACGTCTACCGGTGGCTGGACCGCGTTGACGGCAGCGGAAACCCCCAGCCCGGCGCGGAACTCCATTTCCGCAAGGTTCAGCCGACAGGGTCGAAATTCGCGATTCCCGAACTGCTCAGGAAACAGGCCGAGGTCCTGGTGGGCGATTGGGAATCCGAATCGACAGTCCCTTTTTCGGCGAAATCCGAACCCGGCAAGCCCGCCATGCGGACGGCTGCACGGCTATCTGCGCGGTGGATCCTCGACGGGGCGGCGCTGGAGCAGCGAGGCACCATCGGCGAGATCCAGTACTACGGTTTGATCTACTGGGATCCCGCCGCAAAGCAGTTGCGACGGTTTGGCGTCGATTCCACCGGCGGGATCAATGACACGGTGATCACCAATGAGTTGGGGAAGTGGGTGTGCCGCGATACGCATGTCTCCGCCGACGGCACGCGGCGCCAGTGCACGTTCAGCCCCGATATTCAGAACGGCGGTGACAAGCACGTCTACGACGTCTCCGATATCACGGTCAACGGTGCCAGTCAGTCCGATTATCAGGACGTGTGGACGCGCGTCCGCAAGTGACCCACCTGGCTGTGCCCGGCTCGTCGGGCCGTCGCCAGGCACGGCAGGGTTGCGACGCGACACGACTAGCCGGCACGCCGTGCTTGGCGTCGGTATACCCATGCCGGCGCACAAGAGCCAGAACTGAAGGCGCAAGAGTCGAGACTTTTCTCAGCCAGCGCACCCGAAGCCGGGGCTGCCTCGGGTGCGGTGAATTAACCGGCAAATACCCGGTTGCCGATCTCCGCGGTCTGCTTGCCCCGGCCGAAGATGCTGGCGAGGGGGCGCTGATGCGCCGAGCGATGACCGATTGAAGCTATTCTTTGCACCCTGCCAAGGCCTTTTCAGCGGGAAGGACCGCTACGGAGTCCATGGCGACCAGACGTTCCAGAAGCCGCTCCAGGTAACTCGCACGGATTGGCCCCCAGCCCTCGTCGTCGAGACCATGGGTATTGAAGATCAACCACCCCGACTCGTTGGCGAGCAGCCTCTCGATCTCCCGGTCGATGGCCGCCTCGCAGTTCCCGGGCCCAAAGCTCGTGCAGGTCAGTCTCGATTGGCCCTCGTGCGGCAGCGGGTTGATCGCTCCCCCGCCTGTCCTGAAGGCGCGAACCTGGCTTGGCAACCATTTCTCCAACTCGGGCGTCGAGGCGTTGTACGGGAAGTTGAAGATGGCCCGCCTGCGGTCAAAGCCTTTGAGTTCCTGGCCGAACACATCGAGGCAACGCAGGATCAGGTCTTTTGCCTCGGCGAGCGGCAGGCTCCGTTTGTTGGCGTGCTTGTACCCGTGCGGCATGATCTCGTGCCCCCTGGCCTTCAGGTCGTTCCACAGGCCGAAATCGGCTCGAGGAACATCAGGATAGTCCGGGGGGCGAAAATCTTTCATGTGCGCTGAGGCGACCACGTTGATGCAGGCCGACAAGCCGTACTTTTCGTAGATCTCGGCAGTCTTGATCGACGACTTCTTGAAGCCGTCGTCGAAGCTCAGCGTGACGATATGCCGCTTCTTCGGTGTCTTTTCCGACGCCACCGCCGCCGGAAATGCGGCCAATGCCGCCGCCGTCGCTCCCAGGGCGGCGAGGAATTCTCGGCGAGTGCTTGCCATGGGCATGTCTTTCTTGGTCTCGACGCTCAGTCCTTCTGCGAACGCTTCTTCTCGGGCTCGTGGAGCATCAGTTCCTCGATGATCGCGGCGATCTTCTCCGGATGCATCTTCTTCACCAGATACGAGTGTTCCTTATCCGGCGAGTCTTGCCAGACGTTGCTGCCGTCGTCGTTGACCTGGAGGTGTCCCTTCGAATGGACCTCCCAATAGTCGGCCAGGCCGCCATCGAGGCCGCGCACGGCGTACAGCACCGCCGTCTGGTCCCAACTCTGCCGGTTCTTCAGACCGTTGTAGAGTTCATAGCCTCGCCGCACGGGAGTTCCAGCCGGTGCTTCGCTCAGCCTGGCTCCCGTCATGATCTCGTTGCCGATCTCCCAGCCACTGAAGATGATCGGCGTGGGCCAGTGCTCGATCGCGTAGGCCGCCGCCGGCCCGTCGTTGATGAGATTGGCCTCCCGTCCCTCGGGAAACTTTCCACCCATGCAGACCCATGCCCGCACCTTCCGTTTCACCAAATCCGGGCCGTCGAGGTCGCTGTGCTGGTCGGGGCCGGTTTTCAGCAGGTTGCGGAAGTTCGTCAATTGGCCCACGCTCACCATGACGACGCTCTGGTCGGGCTGGCAAGCAAGCACCTTCCGGTAGAGTAGTGCAGCGTCGGAGGCGGCGTCGGCCGACTTGAGGGCATGCGGGAATTCCTCAGCAATGGTCTGGGCATACTTCGACGTTCGATTGTGGGCCGGACCTTTCACAACACCCAGAGGAATGTCGGCACGACCGAAGTAGGTGTTGAGCGCATCCAGGCAGAGCGGGCTCCAGGGATTCTTGACACAAACGCCCGTCGCCAGGATCTTCGCCTCACCCCGATCCGCCAAGGCGTGCAGGACGGCCACGGCCCCCACGTCATCCACGTCCCCCATGATGTCGGTGTCGAAGATCACCGGCACGGGGTTGGTCGCCGAGGATGGGGCGGTTGCCAACAGGACTGAAAGAAGGAAGATCGTCATGGCGCTGCTTTCGTTTTCTGGTTCAGTGTCAGTGTGTGGCGCGCTTCGGCCCGAGTGCCTGGGCGAGGCGGTGCAACTGCTCGACCGAGGCGGGTGCCATCGTGCCGTCCTGGTAAATGCCGACGTTGAACGTCATCGGAGCCTGATGGGAATTGCAGGTGCGGACGAAGGCGAGGACATCATCATCGGAGTAGAGCGGCTTGGGGATTTCGGTGTCCAACCGGTGGTGAACCCAGGCCCGGTCCTCCAGGCACGCCCAGCCGAACCACTGGAGTCCGTTGGCGGGATGATGCCGGCCGGTCGGCGGATGCTCGAGATCGACCAGTTCGCCCGCCCAGTAGTCTTGATGCGTGGTGTAGAGAAAGCTCTGGTTCACTCCGGCGTTGTAAGTCACAAGCCGATCTGAGAATCCGCGCTTGGCGGCGACAGTGAACCGTTCCCAGGGGAACTGAAATCCCTCCATGTCCGTGGTGACGCTGTTGTGCGGGCCCCGGACGTCGAGCGAGTACGGGCTGTCGAACCACCACGCCTTGATCCGATCCTCGTACCGCTGGCCCATCCAGCCGACGATCTCCAAGAGATTCTCGGCCAGCACGGTCTTGTCCGTGCCGTCGTAGCCAACCGCGCCGCGCCACTCGGGGTCGTCCTTTCCGTTGCAGGAATGGTTGTAGTAGACCAACAGGGGTATTCCCTTGGCGGCCAGAGCATCGGCAAGCTCGCCGATCAAGTCCCGCTCGCAGGTTCGGCCGGGCAGGAGCTTGTCGATCACCGCATGCGGGGCGGGGAGCATCTGGAGGGCGTGGGTCGAGGTGAAGAGCAGGTAATCGGCCCCGGCATGCTCCAACCGGTCCATAAATCGCTTCACATCGAAGGCATCGACGGCCTTCTGGAACCGCAGCGGGGAACCGCTCCGCGGGACAGTCTGCGCCGTCCAGTGGACGCCGACGCCGTAGCGGCACATAGCCAGCCAGTCGGTATTCGCTCGGACGTAGGGCGTGACCTGCTCACTGGCCAGGGCTTTCATGCCACAAAGACAGGCTGCCCCTGCTGCGATCTCGAGGAAACACCGCCGGTTCATGGTCCTCACGCGCCGCTCTCCGCTATTATCTTGCCGAAGCAGCCTGCTTCACTTCTCGTCCACCAGATCGTAGACCCGCACGTAGTCCACGAGGAACTTGTCGGGAAGCTTGGCCTTGGTGATGTCGCCCGCCCACGGGCCGACCTCGTCGCTCAGCAGCATGTACTCGGGAACCTGGGATACGCCGCCTGCCTTGCTTCGCCAGGTCTCCTTGCCGTCCACGTAGAAGATGTACTCTTCGGGCTGCCACCAGATGGCAAAGGTATGCCAGCCTTCCATCACGCCCGGCACGTTCACGACCTTTCCTTCCGACTTGTGGGCCTTGCCGTAGCCGTCCCAGTGGAAGGTGTGCTGGACCCGCTCGTCGAGCCACGGCTTCTCCATGATGTCGATCTCGGTGCCGTCCCGGCCCTCGTTGCCGACGCTGTTCACGCCCGGGCACGTCATCCAGAAGGCCGACCAGTGGCCCGGCTGCTTCTGAAGCTGGATCCGGGCGACGAAGTAGCCGAAGACGTGCTCGAACTTTCCCTGCGTGGTGACGCAGCCGTCCACGAACTTCTCGCCGTCCTGGTACGTGCTGATCGCCAGATGTCCCTGGCCATCGAGGCTGATCGCTTTGGGGCTCCACCAGCCGCCCTTCCGCTTTCCTTCGGGCCGAGCGATCCATTTCGATCCGTCGAGCTTCGTGCCGTCAAACTCGTCCTGCCAGACGAGTTTCCACGCCCTGCCCTGGGGCGGCGACGGCAGCTCGTCATTTGGCCCCGGCTCCTGACCGCGGACATCGGCTGCCAGGAGGCGAAGGACCACGAGGGCTATCGTTGCAGCGATCGTCTTCACGTTCGAGTCTCCTCGTTGAGTTCCAGCCATCCGTCGTGCCACTAAAAGCCTATGAACCCTGTGAACACCACACACTTCACGCTCGACAGTCCTCAGGGAGCCACACTGGCTTCGTCCCTATGCGCCGTCCTCGCACCAATATTGTTGAGCATAGTCCTTCCGGCTGTGCCGGGCAAACAGGAGGCAGAACTTTCTGCGCAACGCATCCCGGGGGCTCACAACGTCTCACACCAAAACACAGTCTGCTAGCGACAGACGCCACACGGTCGAGCCTTGCCGCAGTGCTCCCGAGTGGCGGCCAACCTGTCGTCGGCGTGATTGCCACGGCACTGCTCCGATGCCGTTGTCGGCCCCCCGGCCTGCCTCGCTTCAGAGAGCTGCTGGCGGAACATCCGCGGGAGTCTCAGGACCGCCAGGATGCAACGTTGGCGAAGGCGGTGTCCAGCGAAGCCAGCAATGTGGTTCGAGTCGCGTACACCGCATCATCGTAGTAGTCGTCGCCACTGCAGGGCTGATATGTGCGCTGGAGGTGGCGGCGCACGAAGAGCTTGTCGACCCCCGCCCCACCGTGCATTTCAAGGCGCTGGTCGGCACGAGTTCCCAGCTTGTCGTGACCATATAGCGTGTCGTTGCCGGCGCCTCCCCACAGGATCCCATTGCCGGGATCGTCGCGCAGCCAGTCGTTGCCATCGTCACCGTAGAGGCGGTCCAGTCCGGCACCGCCTTCAAGCCGATCCGCGCCCTTGCCGCCCTTGAGGACATTGGTGGTCGCCATCTCGCCGTTGCTGTTCGGCCCCGCATTGAGCGCGTCCTTGCCGGTGCCGCCATACAGCTTGTC
Source organism: Thermoguttaceae bacterium (assembly GCA_040766885.1). GTDB lineage: Bacteria > Planctomycetota > Planctomycetia > Pirellulales > Thermoguttaceae > JAXGPP01. Next base: position 25,261 of record JAXGPP010000021.1, read on the forward strand.
CGAGCCGAAGCCTCCAGTGAGCGTGTCGGATCCTCCCAGGCCAAAGAACACGTCGTTGTTGTCATTCCCTTTGAACGTATCATTACCGGCGCCACCGATCGCCTGCACGGGCAGTGCAACACGACCCGATGTGCTGTTGGTGAATCTGTTGTTGCCGTCGTAGCCCACGAAGATGACCGCCTTCACGCCACTGAAGCTCTGCGGCGGGCGGACGGGGTTCCGACTGGTGCCGAGTTTGTGCACAACGAGAGCAGCGCCTGCCTTGCCCGTCAGGTTCTGCACCACCACGTTATCGTCCCCCGCGCAACCGTGGATGATGAGGTTGCCGCTGCCGTCCTTGAAGGCGGGGGGCGGAGTGGTCGCACGCTGATAATTGGCGTTGCCTCTCGCCGCCAGCGCGCGCAGTTGGCTTGACTCTGCGGACGAGAGGCCCTGGAATTCCCCCGCGGGTACCGCGATGCCGGCTGGGGCGGCCGCAGCGACCAAGTTGTGTGTGTCGGCAGCGGAAATCTCGGTGGAGAACGGGGTTGCCGACATCAGGGTCCGGCACTCGAGATTCTCGACGCTCAGCCGGCGGTTCGAACGACGTCGCTTGGACATGACTGGACTCCTCCTGGATCGGTGCCTGGAGCCAACGTGAGTTGAAATGCGCTTCATGGCGGTCCCGGTGTGGCTCCATGCATCGGGCTCGCTCCAACAGCCGCGTCGGCCCTTGCAATCCGACTGGGCCTCTCGATCGCCGCGGTCGGCAGTCGATCGTCCTTGCACCGGCTTCCAACGGGCCGTCTTGGCCGGCGGTCTTCTCACGGCGCTATCCTTCGCTGCAGTCGGGCATTGAATCGATGCCGCCTCGTTGAGCAGCACCTGAGAGATACCGTTTGCCCGGGAAATGCGGACAGTCCGGCGTCCGTTTTCCCGACGGTGATGGCAAGATGCAAATGCAGCAGGACTGCATCTGTGGCAGCCGCATGAAGACGTCGCGCAAGCAGGCGCTGGGGTCCAGGTGGAGTCGCCTACACGAGCAGGTCTTCGGTCTTCTGCCTGATCCTCAGAGACATCCGCCGAATCGTGCGCGTGCACAGTTCGAGCTTCTGGGCAATCTCCTTCTGACTGTATCCGCGCATCTGCAATACAAGATATCGCCGCTCTTCGCGGGAAAGCCGCTTGAAGACTTGAACGAGAAGATCGCGGAATTCAGCCGCTTCGACGCTGCTTGGTTCGCGGCTCAGTCCCACGAACAGATCTACGGCGCCGTCTTCGTTGGCGGGCGGCGCCTGCTCGCGCAGCGGATCGCATTTCTTCGCGCTTTCGTGGCGGACGCGATTGTGGAGCTTGTTGAGGGCGATTTCCAGCAGGAAGCTCCATACACCGGCATCCTGTTCGAACGCGTACTTCGGATCCTTGACGCGGCGGAACATGGAACGCATTGCCGACTGGCAGACGTCAGCGGCATCGAAACGAGCGCGGAATCTCCTGGCAAGCCGGTCGTTAATCAGATGCAGCAACCGCTCAAAATAGCGATTGCAGAGCGAGGCCGCTGCTTCATCATCGCCTCGGCGCCATCGCTCAATCAGCGCTTTGGCAGACGTCACGGATTCCTCCGGATTCGCGCTGCGAGAATCGGCAGCGTGATCGCTATTCTCCGGAGACTGGCAGCCTAGGGGGTGCACCAGCAAGTCCTTTCAACAATGAAGCCAGTTGTCGGGCACTTTGATAACGCCGCTGGGGATCCTTCTCGAGACAGGTCAGGCACACCACCTCGATTTCCCGGGAAATCGAGGGGTCGATTTCGCGCGGCGCAAGAGGCGCCGAGCGGAGCACCGCATCGATGACTTCCCATTTGGTGTTGCCGGTGAATGGGCGCCGGCCCGTCAGGAGCTCGTAGAACACGACGCCCAGGGAATAGATGTCGCTGCGGTGGTCGGCGCGGACGCCCTGGCCGTTTGCCTGTTCGGGCGACATATAGCAGGGCGTGCCGAGAATATCGCCGGTGGCGGTAGTGCGGAATCGGCTTCCCTCGAGCTTCCCCAACCCGAAGTCGATGAGGTGGGGATGATTCTGCGGATCGATGAGGATGTTTGTCGGCTTCAAGTCACGATGGACCACGCCCAGGCGGTGTGCGTGATCGAGGGCCTCGGCGAGGACCTGGCAAATGGCAATTGCCGCGCGCAGCCCCCGCCGCCGCTCCATCCATCGGTCCAGCGTGATTCCCTCGACGAACCGGCTCGCGATGTAGTACGGCTGGACCGTCAGGCGGGCCTCGAACACGGTAACGATGTTCGGGTGCGAAAGTTTTGCGGCGAGCTGCGCATCCCGGCGAAACCGCTCCAAGAGAGCCCCGCGAAGCGATTCGGCACGCGGCAGCTTGATTGCCGCCAGGCGGTCGAGTTCCAGGTCGCGGGCTTTCCAGACGGTACCAAAGGCGCCTCGACCGACCACCTCCAGCAGCCGGTAGTGCCCGATCAACTGCCCGTTCTGCTCGGCCGCACCAGAAGCGCCGGCAGGGAAAGGCGAACCGCATGCCGGGCAGCAGTGCGCAGGGCGCTCCGGCGTTGCCTCCGCTGGGCCATCGGACGACGGTGCCTCGGTCAGCGCGCCATCGTACGGCGTTTGCCCGAGAGCGGTTGGCAGACTCGACCGCCTGGCAAAAGCCTCCTCGATCGCCTGGGCGTATTCGGGGAACTTCGCCCGGTACTCTTCGACAGCAGGTGTGGCTCCCAGACGCTCGCGCCAGTGCAGTTCGATGACCAGCAACTCCCGCAGCAAAGTCCTCCTGGATGCAGGATCTGCGCGATCGAGATAGTCCTGGAGCGACGGGGCTGAGCGGTCCTTCCAGGCGCTTTCGAACTGCCACAGAAGCGACTCCAGCGGTGAAGCCTCTGCGAGCGAGTCTGATTCCCGATGCTCGTCACCCATGCCAACTACCCGTGGTGCATGAACTGCGACTACTGGCAGGGATTTTACTCACCTGCCAGGGGCGGGCACAAGACGATCATTATCACGCGAGCACCTGTTCGCGGGGAGACGTTACCATCCGGGAAGGAGCCGAAGGAAGCCGTCCATATCGATGCGTCGGCGGGCGGGAATGTAGCGATACTTCTTACAGCAGTGGAGGGGCGGGTGGAGTTGTCGGCGGTCAGGGAACGGGATGTTCCGGTAGTCCCAGCAGCCCCCCAGGACGCAATGCTGCTCGTGGACCTCGGGAATGATGCTCTGCATGGTTGCGGCGAATATGGGCACCTCGCGCGAGGTCCGCGCGACAAGCAGACCGCGGTCGGGGGGCAGTAGCGGCTGCGGGCCCAGGATGCTTCCCACTTCGGCACACCCGCTCACGGGTAGCGTCGTTTCCTCGTAGCGCTGGCGCGGATCGGGAATCCAAGGCGCGTCCTTTCCGGACCAGGCGTCGTATCGGACTTCGACCGCGATATCCATGCGGGTGAGCCCGAAACTGGCCAGGGTTGCGATTGCAAACAGAAATACCAGCAACAGCGGCAGGGCGAACGCCAGTTCCACCGTGGCCAGGCCGCGGCGGCGACCGGCGGATCGAGGTCGTCGGATGGCATGCATGGCACGGCCTCAGTGGGTTCGGAGAGAAAAGGGTACGCCGTCGTCCAGCAGTTGGTTGTCGACGATCGTGCAGAACGGGTCGGGCAGGCCGCTGCTTTCCGTCAATTCTCGAAGCCGGGTGTCTGTACCCGGCACCAGTTTAGCCTTCCAGTTAACACGGATCTTGGGATAGGCGGTCTGTTCGGCGCCACCGTCGCGGAGTTCCGAGACGCGGTCCGCCGCCGACACAACGTGCCAGTTGAGTGTGTCCCAGCCGACCACCGCCTGGAACTCGGGAACGATCCGTTTGCAGGTCAGGTCGATGCGGTGGGGTGGGCGGATCTGCCGGTTGCCGTTGTAGATCATCGCCTGCGCGTAGACGAGGCGCCCATGGGGATGCGCCTGCCGGTAGAACGTCGGCAGCCCCATGACCAGCGGCGGATCGATCTGGGCCAGGCCGATCACAGTGAACAGCCGGTCGGCCCATACCTTATCCTTTGTCCAACGCTCGTAACCTTTATCTGGGGATGAGCAGCCTTTGATCATGAACAGGCGGAGATCGTGACGGTCCGACATCTGCAGTTCGTCGCAAAGCTCGATGCTCTTGCCTGCCGTATGTTCGCGGTAGACCTCGGAGACCCATTTCCACGCACCACCAGGGCGGAGACCGAAGAGCACGTCCTCCGGATTGATGCCACTGCCCCATGGATCCTGGCCAGCCAGGAGGAAGGCGGCCGGCCCAAGCGCCTTCATGATCGGCCGACGATGGTAGATCACCCAGGGGAACGTTGCTCGAGCCAGTTGCGTCGTCTTGACGATCTGCCGCCGCATGTTTTCAGCGTCTTCCGTCGGGCAATTGCAGTAGTCGGGTTCGCCGTCAATCCAGCGATCCCTGGCAAGCTCCGGCGACAGGGCGCGACCAAACGGGTCGATTTCCAGGGGCAGATGGACCGGATAAGATGTCCCCGGCACACGGGCGATGCCGCGATCGAGGGCCAGCGAACCAAACAGCGTGCCACGCGCACCGTTCGGTTCGGCGATCGTCCGCGCCGTGGCTTCAGCAAGAACCGGCACCTGCTGGCGAACCAGCCGTGTGTAATCCTTGGCGGCCGGCAGGAGGATATCGCGCACGCCGGCCTTCAGCGTCCGCAGCGAATAGGCAACCGACTCGATCGCGTTCAGCATTTCGTATTCGATGCGGATTTTCTGCTCGGCGACCTCCAGCGCGGCCAAGAGAACCGCGTTCCACGGCGGTGGCAGGCAGGCTGCCGCCGCTTTCAGTTCATAGGTGATCCCCAGCCAATTCTTCAGGTTGGTCTTGCATTCCAGGATTGTGGCTCCGGCCCGGACGTCCGCTCCGACCGTGGAGTAGGCGCACGTACAGGCGACGCCAGCCGCCTGGGCCCACGCCTGGTCGAGAAACCGCTCGGCGCGCGCCAGTTTGGCGCCGGCTTCGCCGCCCGGGACGCTGCGGTTGTCCAGTTCCTTCCCGCCGAAGGCGTGATGGATGACCACGAACGAAAGCAACTCTCCCATGACGTGGTTGGTGGCGGTGATCGCGTTCATGCCGCGAGCCTGCCAGAGGGCGCCGGAGTACGCCACCGCATCGGCCGTATTCTGCAACTGGATCTTCTGGTGAATCACGTGCCCGACATTGATCACCAGGCCCATGAGCACCAGGCAGAAGGCGATCGCAATGCAGTTCACGATGGTGAACATGCCGCGTTCATCGGCGTGCAGGCGAGCGAGCGGGCCGTCGCTGGCCGGGCGAGCGGGTCTTTCAGTTGTTCGAGTCATAAACGATCCCCAGTTTCAAGCGATCGGGATTGTCAGACTGCACGCCCTCTTTCTGGAGCGTGACGGTAGATTCAATGGTGCGGGTGAAGAACGCCGCTCCGGGCCAGGGGGAGCGATGACCCAGAAAGCGGCCCACGGCCGGCACGTCAAGCGGCATCTCGTAACGGACCGTCAGCCGGACATCGGCATCTGTGGGCGCGCCCCGGGCAAACAGATCGTCGTGCGCAATGACGGTGGTCGCTCGCTGCGCGTACTCGCGCTTGCGGGCGAGATAATCGGGCGGAGCCCATGGTCCCGAGGTGGCACCGGCGTACTGCCGGTAGGCCTTATAGTACGACTCATCGCCGGCGGCGTCCGTGGCGCCCCCGCCTCCGCTCGCCGCCAGGTAGCGGGGGTGGTTGGCGGCGAAGGGGGTCATCGCCTGCGCTGCGGCGGCGTTGATCTTGCCGATCGCCAGGCGCGGGTTGGCCGGGACCCAGACGATGGCGGAGCGGGCTGCCGAATAGGCGGCATAGACGGTTCCCATCTTCACCACGAGGATTTGCGTGCTTTCGATGATCGTGGCCAGTACCACCATGTAGAACGGAATGATCAGCGACAGAGCGACCGTGTAACCGACGCCCCGCTCGTCGGCATGGAGGCGCCTCCAGCACAGACTCTTGAGCCGGATCGTGGCGGACCGCGTAGTCACCACCAAGGCGACGATACAGGCGGCCCACACGATCCAGACATCGGCGACCGAGCGAAAGCATTCGGAAACGGCGTTCATACCGCGCCTCGCGGATAGTCAGGCTTGTGTTACAGGTACGGCGAACCGCACATCGTCGAGATCAAGTGGTACAGGTTCCGGCAGGCGATCGATCCCAGGACGAACATGCCCATGGCGATCGGAAACGTGACCGCCAGCGTGAGAATGACCTCCAGCGTGACGACTCCGCTCCGCACGATTGCCGGTTTGCAGTTATCGCGGCGTTTCATAGTTGCACCTCGATCAGGGCGAGAATGACGCCCGCCGCGAAGAAGGCCGCCATCGGCACTCGCTCACGGAGCATTTGCTGTTCATTCTCGCCGGGTGCCAGCCTGCCGCGGCCGAGCAACAGGCAGAGGATGCGGCGGAGAAGCATCTTGCCGGTTGCCAGGAGCCCCTCGCGCCAGACCAGCATTCCCACGACGGCCAGGCCGGCGATGAGAAAGCACCAGACCACGCTCTGCAACCCGTGCTCGATGCCCACCAGAGCGCCAATCGCGGTGGCGAGCTTGACGTCGCCGGCGCCGCCGCGGCAGATCGCATACAGCGGCAGCAGGGCGAAGAAACACGCAGTTGCTCCCCAGAACGAATCTGCCGGCCCGATTGCGCCCAGCCAGGAAGACCCCACGGGGCCGGCCACGGCTCCGACTGCATTGAGCCCCAGGGCCCACAAGAGGGCGGTGTAGGTCGCCCAGTTGGGGATCCGCCGCCATCGCAGATCGGTGTATGTACACACGGCCAGCAGTGCAGACAGCACGAAACCACTCAGCCAGCCTGCGGGAAGATAGAGGACACTCGCGATGGCCACCCACGAGGCGGCCACGCAGAACAGCACTGTCGCCGTCGCGGGCCAGGTTTTCAGTTCGATGCCACTCGTGGGCGCGGTCAGCGATGTCGTGAGGGAGAGGCTCATGGTTAGACCGATCTGGACAGAAGACGCGGGTTGTCATGGCACAAGCACGAGCGACCTTCGGCAACCGTGCCGGCTGGCCGGCAACTGAGGCCGAAGGTCGCGCTCATGCTTGTCCGGACACTAGTAGCCCAGGGTTTCCACTCCCCACTCGCAGATGGCCGTGATCAAGCTGCCAACTCCCGTCTTCCCTTTGGTGTCCCACAGCTGGAAGATCCCGTACATGATCACTGCGCACACGCCGAGGGTCATGATCGACTCGACCGGGGCCATTCCCTGCTCGTCGTGGTGAAAACGGCGAACGGTCTCGGGCAGGTGCAGCTTGTTGAACAGCGAATTCATCGTGCTCTCCTCAGGTTGCTCGCTGCCGATTGACGACTGTCACACGATGTGACGGATGGCGTCGATCGGGCAGACAGGGTTTGAAACAGGCGAACGTCTACCTCTCGTTCGAGCAAGCTGGAGATCGGCGCCTTTTCTCCCTCCCGCTCGTTTGGACTTCAATATCTAGATCACGTTCTCCGGCGATAAGCGGACAGGAAAACGCGAATTGTCTTGCGAGTCCTTTGCGAACAGATCGCATGTCAAGTGGATGAGATGGCCATATCCCATCTGCTGCGGCTCGGCGGCGAACGAGGGACTCTGGCCGGTCGGCAAAAGCTCGCCCAGCACGCGTCCGTCGCCATCGCGACCGCGACCGGTGAATCGATAGAGATCCCGCAGCACGTATCTCTGCTGGTCGTCAAGTCCGACCGCCTCGCTGATTGCCTGCACGCGCCGCGAGCCGTCGGCGAAACGGGCCAATTGAACGACCAGGTGAATCGCGGAGGCGACCTGGGCACGAGCCACGTAGACGGGCAACGCCGCATCGCTCATCAGGCACAGCGTTTCCAATCGGCTCAGTGCATCCCGTGGCGTGCTGGCATGCACCGTGGTCAGCGAGCCGCTGTGCCCGGAGAGCATCGACTGGATCAGGTCCAGCGCCTCGCCGCGACGGACTTCGCCGACAATAATCCGGTCGGGACGCATGCGGAGCGAATCAACGAACAGGTCGCGGATCGTCACCTCGCCATGGCCGTCCGGGCGCGGCGGCTGCGCCTCGAGATAGACGGTGTGCGGTTGGTGAAGCGCGAGTTCCGCACTGTCCTCGATAACGATGATCCTCTCGTGTGCGGGTATCGCGGCGGAAAGTGCATTGAGCATCGACGTCTTCCCCGTGCCGGTTCCGCCGGCAATGGCGATGTTCTTGCGCATTGTTACGGCGAGCTGGAGGAACTCGGCCGTCTCGGGGGAGAGGCTGCCGCGGGCGACGAGCGACATCAGGTCGAAGCTGGATCTCTGGAATTTGCGAATGGTGAGGCAGATGCCGCGCCGGGAACTCGGCGGAAGGATGGCGTGGACTCGGCAGCCGTTGGGCAGCCGGGCGTCCATGCTGTGATGATTCTCGTCGATTCTCCGATTCACATATTCGGCGATGTTCTGCACCACCGCCGCGAGTGCGGCGCTGCTGGAGAACTTCAGCTCTGTCGGATACACCCGGCCCTGTCGCTCGCAGTAGATCTCGCCGGGTCCGACAATCATGATCTCGGTCACCTGGCTGTCGTCCATCAGGCTCTGGATGGGGGCCAGGAAATGGCGCAGTGTCGCTTCATAGATTTCTGCAGCAAGCATGGCGGTCGGTCCCGCAGGGTGCGTTCAGTTCAACCCAGGCTGGCAAGCACGCGCAGCACCACGAACACGATAGTGGCGAGGCTGCTGCCGGCCACGACATAGCTCGAACGTGAAGCCTTGCGAGGAGGCTTCGCCGGGTCGGTTCGCGACAACAGGACGTCGCGGCCCCAGGCGGGAAGCGACGACACCATCTCCAGCGCCTGGCGGAGCAGTCCGCCGCTCGAAGGGCTCGCACGGCCGCTCGCTGGGCACGGGCAGGTCGCCCCGGCCGCAGAGCTCCGGAACAGGTGCTGGAATGGAGCGAGTCGGCCCAGGGGGGTGAAGTGCTCGGCGCCGTCCCGCGAGGCCAGCGTATCGGCATGGAACTGCCGGCGGACAATGGCTTGGATCACCTGCCCGGTGGTTCCGGTGCGGCACTGGAAGCGGCCGTCGCCAGCCGGAACCAGCACGCGCCAGACCGTTTCGCCGGAGTGATGGGCCGCTGGGCGGTGCTTCTGCGTGGCGGCCGGAATGCGAAGAAGAGCCAGGCAATTCCTCGCCAGGCGCAAGAACTCGGCGGCGTCGGCGGGGCGTCGGCGCGGATTGGCATGCATGGCCGACTCGATCAGTCGCACGGTGGCCGGATGGAGGTCCGGGCGGAGCGCGTTCGGCGGGCGGTAGGCGTTTCGCATTTTCGCCGTCCACTTCTCGGCCAGCGTGCCGCCGGCAAAGGGGAGTTTTCCGGTCAGCATCACATAGAGCGTGGCTCCCAGGCCGTAGATGTCGACGGTCCAGTCGAGTTGCTGGGTGTCGCGGATCTGTTCTGGAGCGATGTAGTCGGGCGTGCCTAGTCCCATTCCGGCGCAGGTCAGCCGCAGGTCGTGCTCGAGATCCTTGGACAGCCCCAGATCGCCCAGCAGCACGCGACCGTCGCGGTCGAGCAGGAGATTGGCCGGGTTGAGATCACGATGGAGAACACCATGTCGGTGGACGTATTCCAGCGCCGTGGCGACTTCGATTGCCAGCTCCAGCGCCTTCTCCTCAGTGAAGGGGCCGTGCTTCATGATGTACTGGGCAAGGTTGCCCCCCTCGGCGTGCTGCATGGCCACAAAATGGCGGCCGTCGTGGCATCCGACCTCGAGTGTCTGCACAACACCCGGATGGTCGAGTGCCATGGCAAGCTTCGCCCCCTGGTAGAAGCGGAGCAGACGCCGCTGATCCTCCGCCGCGGAGCGGCTGAGGAGTTTGATGGCGACGAGGCGGCCATCTTCGGCTTGGGCCCGGAAGACAGCAGACAAGGTCCCGTGGCCGATCCTCTCCAGCAGGCGATATGGACCGATGTTGCCCGAACCGGCTTGTTGAGCCGCTTCTGGATGGCTGGCGCCCTGAGCCTGGGCGGGGCGTGCGGAAGACTGGCTATCCGCCGGCGGCTGCGAGGCGTGCGAAACGGCAGCTGAGCTCACGGCGTCGCTCCCCTAATTGAGATCCTGTCGATTCATCTGTCTCCTGCCGCCGTTCTACTGCCGGCGGAGGTCTCTGCTTTCAAGAACACGCATCCGGTCTGAAAGCGGACAGGTATCCGGTGCGCATCCTTTTACGAGGGGGCTGTCCGGTTGTCCGCGGGAAACGTGATCTTCAGGCAGAGCCAGTTGGAAGAACTCCCGCCGAGGTACACGATCATGTCTGACCTCCCCTCCTTCGACGAACACGCTGACGCGGCGACCATCCTGATTCCGGAAACACGCGAGGCGTACCGTCAGCGCGTGCTGGCCACTCCTCCCGAGCCCTCAAACGCGCCGCCCGCCCCTGCTGGCGATCACCAGGATATCGATCCGCCCTCATCGAGAGGGGACTGGCCGAGCCATCCAAACTACGAGCTCCTCCGGGAGATCGGCCGCGGAAGATACGCCACCGTCTACGAGGCCTACGAACGGACGCTCCGCCGCTATGTGGCCGTGAAGAAACTGGAGAACCCGTTTCACGACGATGGCTACCACCGCGAGTTGTTCTGGACGGAGGCGAGATTCCTGGCGAGCCTCGAGCATCCGAACATCATCAAGGTGTTTGCCGTGGATGAACAGCGCGGCTGGATCATCATGGAACTGATGAGTGGCTGCCTCGAGCAGAAGAAGGCGGAAGGCCCGCTCGACCCGGATCTCGTTCGCAGTATTCTCCGTCAAGCCCTCGAGGGGCTGGGTTGGCTGCATCAACAAGGCCGGATCCATGGCGAGGTGAAGCCCGGCAACCTGCTCATCGACGACCAGGGCCGGGTGAAGCTCAGCGATTCGCCCGGCTTCACCGCCGAGGGAGGGTTTCGGATCCCGGTGGGAGTGCAGCGGCACGTCGCTCCGGAGCTTCTTTGTTCCGAAGCATTCGGGCCGATCGGGCAGGCCGTCGATCTCTACTGTCTGGGATTTGCCGCCCTGGAACTCCTGGCGGGGCCGGACTTCGACGCGATCTTCAAGGGCGTCAGCGATCGGGAGAGCAACCAGGAACTCGGCTGGATGCGGTGGCATCGCTCCACCACCGAGCGTCTTCCTCCGCTGAGGAAGATCCTGCCGCGACTTCCGGAGGACCTGATCCAGGTTATCGAAGGCCTGACGCGGAAGGAAGTCTCTGATCGCTACGCGTCGGCGGAAGAGGCCCTGGAGGACCTCGAAGACCGACCGCTCATGATGGTCGGCCTCGAGGAAGCCGCGGGAGAGCGGCGACGCGCAAGCGACCCAGGGCTCGGCGTCAGCGTGCCGAGCCTGTACTCCAGGTCCGGACAGGCGGCGCGAAGCTCCTCGGCGACACCGGTGCTTTCGACATGGCTCAACCGCATGCGCGATCCTGAGCGCATCCGCGCATTGTGGAAACAGCCGGCGGTCCGCATCTCGGCGATCGGGTTTGCCGCTCTGGTGCTCTTGGCATTACTGTCGGCAATCCTGTCATCGCCTTCGTCCCAGGAAACGACGCTCGCTCGCTGCGAGGTAGAGGTCTCTTCGGAACCGGCCGGGGCGGAGATCACACTCGACGACCGCCGCACGGCGATGACCACTCCGCAGACCGTGTCACTCGCCCCCGGCCGTCACCGGCTCCAACTGGCCAAGGCAGGTTACCGGCATGCTGTCTACGCGTTTGAAATCCAACCGGACGAAACGCGCCTGCCGATTCGACTCACGCTCGAGCGCGAATCGCTCGCCGCGGAAGAAACCGAGTCGCCAGAAGACAGCGACTACAGCGACGACAGTGGCCACAACGAAGACCAACCGCGATTCCCCTCCGGGCTTAGTGTCGAGCCTCCTCCGCCTGATCCGCCCGCAGTCGGAATAGACAGCGGTCCGTCAACCGAGACTGCCAGTCCACCCGCCAAGTCTGTCGAGCCGCCTTCGGAAAGCCCTCACTACTATCCGCTGGAACCCTACCGTGTTCGCCAGGTCCGGTGGGAATTGCCTGGGAATCTGACGACGGTTGAACAGGCTGCGTACGTAGAGCACCTGCGGCAGATGCTCGACGTCTCCTGGTCGGATGGCATCAAGAGGGGGCTCGCGTCCGCGGCCGAAACGCACGCGGCAGCCGCGAAAGTCTGTCCCGCTGATCCACGCTCGAACCACGCCTATGCCCTGGTGCTCTGGAAGCATCACTACTTGGAGGAAGCGGTGGCCCAACTGGAGGAATCCGCCAGCAAGATCCCGTGGCCGTATTTCGCCCCGCGACGGCAACTGATCTGGCACCGCATCCTGCGCGGCGAAGAGCAGCGGGCCGCCGCGGAGTGTGCCGAACTGCTGCGCGAGTCGAACCGTTTCGCCACCGCGGGCTGGCCCGGCGGCACCGAGGAGCAGCGCCATATGGCCGCCGACATGCTCGACGAGAACACGCACTACGCCGCCTGCATCTTCGCCTACATCCAGGCGTGCGCCGTCGGGGGAAGCCGCTCGCGAACCCAGTACCTTTCGCACGAGCTGCAGTTCTCCGAACAGTTGCCGCAGCGTGCCTGGCAGCGATTCGTCGTCACCAAGGAGCGTTGCCTTCGCGAACTCGCCCGCGCCACAGCGGTTCCCGGCATCCCGATGGACGAAGCCGGACTGGACAGGCTGGGTTCCACACGAAGCGAGTTTCTGCGGCGGCGAATCCCGCTGACCCCCTCCGAGCTCTGCGCTGGGCTGGCCGAGGTCTCGTTGCACTGCTTTCCGACCGACTTGGAATACCTCCGCGACGAGTTGCTGAAAACGCTGCCCGAGGAGGCCGACGAGCGGTACGCCGTCCGCTTCTGAACCGAAAGCGTGATCTTACACAATGGAGTGGCCTTGATCCGTTGACCCGTTACCCCCTGGAATAGACCGATGACCAACCGGAGAGCCTCCAAGGATCGCGACGGAAGGAAGAGTCCACTCGCCCGTGCGGCCCAGGTTGCTGCCGTGGCCGTTCTGGGGCTCTTCTTCGCTTGGACCGGCGCGTCGGCGGCAACACTGCTGAAGTCGATGTTCGCCGCGCCCGTTCGACTTCAGTCGGCAAACGCGGCGGGCCCGACGTTTCCGGCCGCGTCTCCGGTGGAAGACTTTGGGCCCGGCGTGTGGACCGTGGCCGGCATGCCGTGGAGCCTGGAAATCGTCCGCATCTCGCAGTCGGATCTGGTGCGGCGCATGGAACGAGTGCCGGAGGATCTACCCGATGCGATCATGCCCTCGAGCGAAAGTGAACCATTCCTGACTCTCTGCCGCAGCTACTGTCCGGCAGGCAGAACCGCCGAGGACCATACAGTCTATGCCATGGATCAGCAAAGCGTTCGCGTGCGGATATTCTCGCGGATTGTCGCGGGAACCGAACGACTGGTGGCGGGATACTTCGCGTACCCCTGCGAAGACGGCAACTGGAATCTCATCGTAGCGCGTCCGTTGAACGCCTCGCAGTCGCCGACGGAGGATCAGTGTGAACTCCTCCCGCTCCCCGGAACCGCCCATCGAATCGGCAGCCGAAGGGACGCCGCGGGCCGGTTGCAGTGCCAGTTGGTGAGTTGTGCCGATACGCCCGATACGCTGGCCGCCCGGTGGCGGGCCGAGGGCTGGACGATCGACCGGCAGGTCTTCCAGGGCGGTGCGGTCATGTTCTGCTGCCTCCGCCGAGGCGGCGCCATTTCGGTCTACGCCCGCCACGACCCCGCCCAGGACCGCTCGATGTTGTTGCTGGTCAACGCGGCCGTTACCGGATCGGAAGTTCATTAGTAGTAGATCGTTGCGCTCGATACCGAGGACCAACCATGAATCACTGGATCAGACTTGCACTCCCTGTCGGGCTGGGGATCATTGCCGCCGTGGTGAACTGGGTGGCGGTCTCCGCCAAGCTTCAGCCCGAGGCCTTTGTCGCCGTGAATGCCGATCTCGCCGCCGGTGATCCCGTTCGTCCGGACAACCTTGTCCAGATCGAACTGAGCGGCGACCTGGGATCGTTGCGGCAGGCAGCAATTCCTTGGGAGCATCGCGCGGCCGTATATCACCGGTCGATCCCGCGAGACCTGGTTGCGGGAGACATTGTCTTGTGGCGCGACGCCAGCGCACTGCTCGATGAGATGCCCAAGAACGGAGAGGACAAACTCACCATCCCGTTGAGCGACATTCCCTTCGTGCCGCGATTCATCCTCGTGGGGCAGGAAGTCGGTTTCTGGATCGCCGGCTCCGAGGACGACGACCTGACGCCGCTGGAGGCAGAGCCCGGCCAGGAGGACGAAAGAAAAGGAGAGTACGTAGGCCCCTTCAGGGTCCTGGCCGTCGGCGAGCGGGCCTCGCCGGGAGAGCCGGGAACGGACGACGCGCGCGGCCGGGTCAACCAGGTCCTGACGATCGCGGTGAAGCTCGATCCCCAGACGCGGCAACTCGACGAGAAGACGCAGCATCTCCTGACACTGCTGAACGAGCGTCGCCAACAACGAATCATGGCGATCCTGCTGCACTCGCCGGGACGCGGACCAATTCGCACCGCCAGCGAGGAGAACCTGCCGAAGCCAGCAGCCCTGCAAACGCATTGAGTATCCGCCTGATTGTGCAACCAGGGCGCACCGCCTGACCACCATTCGACGTGTATCCACTCGAGCCGAGAAAACCATGAAGATCTGGTACAACAGCCTGCTGGAGTCGCGGCGGAGCGTGGCGGAGTTTCCCACCAACCGGATCCGCATCGGCCGCCATCCCCAAAGCGACATCGTGCTCAGCAGTCCCTACGTCGCGGAAGAGGCGGCCGTACTGCAGCGGCGCGGCGAACAGTGGGAGCTGTCCGTCCTGGGCATGAATCCGTGCGAGATTGGCGGCCGGCCGCTGTGGCCCGGGCAGAAGGCCCAGGTCGGCCGCGGCGAGCCGATCACGATCTTCCCGTACCAGCTCAGCCTCGACGCGATGGCGGCCGCCGACAGCCTCGAGGCCGAAGCCCGCTCGGCGCTCGACGCCCGGATGTCCCAGTTCATCCGTGACATTCACGTTCAGCTTCTCTCCCTGATGGATCTCACCGCGGTCGACGACGCCCGCAGCCGGAGCGACGAGTACCTGCTGGCCCTGGAGAACAACATCGACGAGATCGCGCGCCTGCAGGGCATCACCGACCCCAAGCATGCCGCCGTGGTGGCGCACACCGCCGGCCACTGCGTGCGGAGCCAGGCCGTGGAACATCTCGTCGACCGGTCGGCACAGTGCGGCCCGGGAGTCGCGCCGAAGAAACACTGGAGCCGCCTTGTTTCCACGGTGCCCCAGCGGGAGACCGAACTGGCGGTGATTCTCGAACGGGCCTGCACCGCGCTCGGCCTCGACCAGGCGCAGGACTTGAGCCGCCAGATGGAACTGCTCGAAGAGGGATTCTGGGATGCCTGGGAGCCGCTGTCGCTCAACTGTTTTGACGAGTCGCGGCTGTACTTCGCGCTCCGCTACCTGAAAAAGCAGATCAAGGACATCATTTTCGGCTACGGTCCACTCGAAGATCTGCTCCGCACGCCGACGATCACCGAGATCATGGTGGTCAACAGCGATCACATCTACATCGAAAAAGGCGGCGTCGTCGAGAACTCGGGCCGCCGTTTCATTTCCGACGACGTGACGCAGACGATCATCGAGAGGATTGTTTCCCGGGTCGGTCGGCGGATCGACAAGTCGCAGCCGCTGGTCGATGCGCGGCTCTCCGACGGCAGCCGAGTCAACGCGGTCATTCCGCCGCTGGCCGTCAGCGGGCCGTGCCTGACGATCCGCAAGTTCCCCGCGTCGCGGCTCCGCATGGAGGATCTGATCCGCAGGGGTTCGGTCACCGAAACGGTGGCCGGCTTCCTCCGGGCGGCCGTGGCGACCCGCCGGAACATCCTGATCTCGGGTGGAACGGGCACCGGCAAGACAACCCTCCTCAATTGCCTGGCCGACTACATCTCCGACAAGGAACGGATCATCACCATCGAGGATACCGCGGAACTCCAGATCGACAAGGAGCACGCCGTCCGCATGGAGACGAAGCATGCCAACGTCGAAGGCAACGGCGCATATACGATCCGCGATCTCGTGCGCAACGCGCTGCGGATGCGTCCCGACCGGATTATTGTCGGCGAGTGCCGCGGTCCCGAAGCGCTCGATATGCTGCAGGCGATGAATACCGGACACGATGGATCGCTCACGACGGTTCACGCCAACAGCGCCACCGATGTCATCCTGCGAATGGAAGTGATGGTGCAGGCCGCCGCCCCGCTGCCGCTTTCGTCCATTCATCGCCAGATCGCTGCGGCCATCGACCTGGTCGTTCAGCTGACGCGGATGCGCGACGGCACTCGGCGGATCTCCCAGGTGACCGAGATCCTCGACGTGGACCGCGAGCGCGGGGAGATTCGCACCAAGGATCTCTTCGTGCTGGAAGAACGCGACGGGGTTCTCGACCTCTATCCGACCGGACGTCTGCCCACGTTCATGGATCGGCTGATTGAGCTTGACCTCATCAACCTTGACACCTTCTTCGTTTAGCGGCAGGCAGCCATGGACCAGACTGCGATTCTCCTGGCAATCAGTTCGATCGTCTCCGGCATCGCCGTTGGCCTGGGGGCGTGGCGGTTCGCGCCGATCTGGGATGGGCTGGCGGTACGGCAGATGGGCGAACTGGCGGACCGATTCGAGCGGCTCGGGCTGGATCCGCAGCAACTGAAGCTCTTCCTGCGCTACTGGGGCGTCGCCGTACCCGCAGTGTGCATCCTGCTGGGACCGGTCTTCCGCATGTATCCTCTGGCCGTGCTGGGGGCGGGCCTGGTGTACGTCGCTCCGCGTCATGTCCTCGACTGGCTGGTACTGCGTCGTTCCCGACTGCTGGCCAACCAGATGGTAGGGGCCGCTACCGGCCTGGCCAATTCAGTCCGCGCCGGGCTGTCGATCGCCCAGGGATTGGAGGCCCTGGCGGCGGAGGTGCCCCGGCCGCTGGGCAACGAATTCCGACGCATCGCGTTTGAATACCAGCGCGGCCGCCCGATCCGCGAAGCGATCGAGCAGGTGCGCCATCGGCTGCAGCTTGAATCGTTCACGCTCTTTGCCCTGGCCGTCGAGGTCACGCTCGACCGTGGAGGACGAATCAACGAGGTGTTGGAACGGCTCAGTCGCAGCCTGCAGGAGAACGAGCGCTTGGCGCGGAAGCTGGAGGCCGATACGGCGGCCGGGGTCCAGGCCGTGCTCATCATGGCGATCTTCCCGGTGGGCTTCCTCGGCTTGTTTGCCATCTTCGACCCACCGTCGATCGTGTACTTGTTCGGCACCGTCATCGGCCAGTTGGCGGTGGCGGCCATCGCGCTATTAGTGTATGTCGGCGCCAGCTGGGCATGGCGAATTGTGCGCGTGAAATGCTGAGAGGAAGGAGGCGTGAAGTGTCCAGTTCTATCCTTTTGGCTTCCGACCTGGTCACCCCCGTGCAGCAGCGACTCCTGGTTCTGGGGGCCGTAGGCATGGGAGCCGCCGCGGCGTGGCTCGTGATGGTGCTCGTCTCCATTGTCGGCAGGGATATCCAGGTGGCCACCGAATCGTGGCAGTTCGATGCCGCGCGTCGGGCCAGGATCCGGTCCGGCAGCAGGATCTACCGGTGGTTCGAGCCCTTGATCGATGAACTTGCAGCGGCGCGACTGTTTCAGAGACTCCTGCCGCTGGAGCAGGTGCAGGCATATTTGCAGATGGGCGCCGAACCGCTTCCCTGGAAGCCGGCCGAATACCTGGCAACCGTCAGCCTGAAAGCCGGGTTGGTCGGGATGGCCGTGGGCGTGCTCCTTGGCCGAAGCAACGGACCGGTCACGGGGATCCTCTGGGCAGGTGCGGCAGCGTTCATCCTGTTCTGGAAAGACTTCAGGGCCTTGCGCCGCCGTGCGGAGGCCCGCCTGGAAGCGTTGAAGCAGCGACTCCCTTTCACGATCGATCTTCTGGCGATCATGATGGAAGCAGGCGCCGGTTTTCGGGAGAGCCTGTCCGCCGTGGTGAACGAAAACCGTGACCACCCGGTCGGCGCGGAATTGAATACGGTGCTGCAGGGGATTCTCCACGGAAAGACGCTTCGCCAGACATTCATCGAGTTCAAGGACCGCATCCGCGACGACCAGATCGATGAACTTGTTCTCAACGTGACTCGCGGCGACGAATTGGGAACGCCTCTGAGCCGCATCTTCCTCAACCTGGCGGATCAAATGCGCCTGAAGCGAAGCCAACTCTCGGAGAAGGCGGCGGGCAAGGCTCAGGCGGCGATTGTCTTTCCGAATCTTGTGGTGATGCTCGCCTGTCTGATCGCGGTCCTCGCACCGTTCATGATGAATGCCATCAATCTCTACCCGTTCTAGATGCCCCGAGGTGGCCCATGACTGCAATTCTCCGCGCGACCGCCGGCCCGTCGACGGGCAGCGAGTTCTGGATCAGTGAAGAGGTCTTTCGTGTCGGAGGCGATGCCGCTTCCGACTGGAGACTG
Source organism: Thermoguttaceae bacterium (assembly GCA_040766885.1). GTDB lineage: Bacteria > Planctomycetota > Planctomycetia > Pirellulales > Thermoguttaceae > JAXGPP01. The sequence continues at coordinate 43,836 of JAXGPP010000021.1, forward strand.
CAGGAGTTGGAGCCGCACGCGCTGACGGTGCAGTTCCGCCAGGGAAGATATGCCGTAATCAATCGCGGCAGCGTGCCGCTGGAAATCGACGGCATCGAGGTGCCACCCGGCCGGTCGGCCGCGTGGGCGGTGGACGGGGAACTGCATATCGGCCCCACGACCTTGTGGCTCTGGAGCGACGGTGATCCGACTCCTTCCGCCCGACCACATTTCCTCGAGGAGGTCGAGGATGAAGAGGAGGTTCAGCCGGGCGAGGCGGCGACGGCCCCCGCCCCGAGAAGATCCCTGGTCGGCCTGACGCTGGCACTCGGCGCGAGCCTCGCCTTCGTCTGGGCGACCTCTCGGTCTCCGGAGGCCAGCGGTGACAGCAGTATTGATCAGCAATTCGAGGCGATGGTGCTCAGGATCCAGGACACGATTTCGGCGGACGACCCGCTGATGGGCTCGCTGCGGCCGACGCTGCAGGAGGCGCGCGTGAGCGAGATCCGTCAGCAGAGCGCCACGGCCCTGAGCCGCTACCGGGCCGCTCGTGATCTGCTGTTGGCGCGCCAGTTGCCTGAAACGGGCTACCTCACCGAGGTCGAGCACAAGACCGCGGCTTTTGTCGAGTCCCGTATCCTGGCGATCGAGAAACGATGATCTTCGTTACCCGTTGACAAGCTGGCCGTACTCGGTGATGTTAGATTGCGTCGCTAGTGACGCTGTGACAGGTTTAACTCCGTGGAATGCAAGACCCCAACCGGCAGCGCTGGCCCCGTTTTGCGACCCGTCGGAAGCTCAATCGGCGAGTCATTGAGCGGCCAACGAGCACTCACCCTCAGCAGGAGCCCCTGACATGCGATCGAACAGGTATCGCCTTGGTGGACTGGCGACAGCAGTAGGATTGCTGGTCTGGTTCGCTGCAGGAGAAATCGCCCTCGCCCAGCAGGTCCGCTTTCGGGACCTGGTCTTGCGGAAAGACAAGGCGGAGCTGGCCAAAGCCTTGGGTGTGAGTGAAGTCAAGTCCGTTCTTGCGCTGGAGTACAGGGTATTGCTTTGCAAGAACGACCAGTGGGAAACAGTGGATCCCAAGATCGTGACGTTCCGGATCGGCGATTGTATCCGCCTGGAAGTGAAACCCTTCCAGGACTCGTATATCTACATCTATTACGAGCATGAAGGAGAAGGGGGCAGCCGGGCGTTTTTGATGCCCGAACCGGGAGACAGCCCGCCGCTGGTGAAGGGCGGCAGTGCCGTCAAATTGCCGGAGGGGGATAGCTGCATCGAGTTCATCCCTCCTCCCGGCGTGGAAAAAGTCTATGTCGTCGCCGCGAAAGAGCCGGTGCCTGACCTCGATCTGCTTGCCGCCACGATCACGACCGCTCCCGAGCAGCTCACGCCTGACCAAGTCGCCACGAAAGAGAAACTCTATGGAACGAGCGATGCGATACTCGAGTCGTTCTCTGCTGAAGTGGATCGGACCGGCAAGAAGGTTACTAAGCTGCGTGGAATCGCCGGTGGGGCGACGCACGAGAAGATGCGGGAGCAGATACGCCGTAACGGGGCCGACCGGATCGTCATTGAGGAGCCGGCAAGCAGAAAAGGCGAAGGGACGGCAGGAATTCTTGTTAGCACCGGGAAAGAAGACGCCAGTGACCAGAACTTGCAGGTAACCATTCCATTGCGTTCGGTCGAGTCGATCAGCGAGTCCGGGTAACAGCGGGATCGCCGCCGCGAGCGGCTCGGAGGATCCGATGCAGGGAATCGCGTGGACTTGCCGGACGGCGCTTATGGCGTGGGCGATCGGCGCGACGGCGATTGCCGCCGAGCAGTCGCAACCCGTCAAGCAGCGCGACCTCGCGGTCGCGATCGTCGCCGATCCGCAACTTCAGGTGAATACCGGCGGGCACACCGCTGCGGTCCGCGCCGTGGACTTCTCGCCGGATTCGACGCGGCTCTTCACGGGCGGGCTGGACAAGACCGTCCAGGTGTGGAATCTCACGGCCATCACTCGCGACCTTCGCGTGTCGGTGCTCCGGGAACGCACCATCCGCTGGCAAATTGGCCGTGGTCCGCGCGGCAGCATCCATGCTTTGGCCGTAGCGCCGACGGATGGTCTGGTGGCGATCGGGGGCTACGGTGCGATGGGCTCCAGTGGCGAGATCGTGCTCGTCGATCCGGGCAACGGCCGGCTTGCCAGGGTACTCCAGTCGCACGAACGGCCGATCAGTGCGCTCGCCTTTTCGGCGGACGGCAACTGGCTGGCCTCGGCCGATCTGGGGGGCAAAGTCGTCCTCTGGAAGCGGCCCGACTGGGCGCCGGCTGTCCTCTATGCCGGCGATGAGACGGTTTACGGGCGCGATCAGGCCAGACAGATCGCCGCGGAGGAGCCTCAGCGTCCCGTGGTGTTTCTCGGATCGTCGCACGTGGTCGTTCCCGTCTATGTGGGCCAGCACTCCAGCGGCCGGGCGCAATGGCAGTTGCAGCACATCCGTGTTGATCGACCGGCCGACCACCGCACATCGGCGACAGTGCATTACGGAATGGTCACCGCGCTGGCTGCCGATCGAGCCGGTACATGGCTTGCCTCAGCGGACGACGCCGGCCATGTACATCTCACCGATATCGCCAGCGGCCAGACGGCTCCGATCCAGTGCCCGTCGATCGCCTGCTCGCTCGCCCTGAGCCGCGACGCCCGAACGCTCGCCGTGGGAACCGTGGTCGCCGGGCCGCATGCCGAGATCCAGGTTTGGGATGTGCCCACGCGGAGGATCATCCGCCGGCGGTCGCTTCCCGACCATGTGCTTGCCTGCGCGATCAGTCCCGACGGTGCCCAGCTTGCCTATACCGGTGGGGAGAACCATCAGGTGCATGTCGAGCCGCTTCGCGACACACCGGCACAAACCACAGAGCTTCGCGGCAAAGGGCGCCGCGTGCTGAAGGTGGCGTTTGCGCAAGACGAACCGTTCTATCGGGTCGCCTTCGGCAACCGGTATGTCGAACGTGGCTTCAACGACTACGGACCTCTGCAGAAAGTCTTCGATGCGGAACGGCTCCGTCTTGGCAGTGAGGCGGACGTCGCCGCGACCAGGTGGCTGGATTCGCAGTGGCTCAATGGGGGCTGGAAAGCGGAACACCGCAAACGCGAGAAGCCACTCGCAAAGTGGCTTGAGCTTTCGCGCGAGGGGGTCGCGCGAGCCCGTGTCGATTTCAATGACCTGCAAGTAGGCGAAGGAGGCCCGCGAAGCTATTGCTGGCTGCCTGATGCAAAAGGGGCCCCTTTCGCCGTCGCCGTCGGCACCGACCTGCAGAACAGCATCTATCTCTGCCGGCTCGCTGATGAGGGACAATGCCCCGTCCTTCGCCACTTTCGCGGACATCACGATTACGTCGCTTCACTGTGCGTCTCGCGGGACCTGAAGTACCTGGTTTCCGGTTCGTCGGATGGCACGGTGCGGATCTGGAGCCTGGCCAACTGCCAGAGCGAATCCGGCTTGTTCCAGCGCTGGGGCGTGGAGCTTGCCGTGCAAGGCGCGGCGAAGTCGCGCGATCTGGCACTGGGCTCCGTTCCTCCCCGGCTGGTCGTCGCGAGCATTCATCCGGCGGGCCCGCTGTTCGGCAAAGGGGTCCGGCAAGGGGACGCGATCACGGAGATCCGCTGGATCGCGGATCGTCAGGGGCAACAGCGTCGCTCCGCGACCGCGCCGCACGAGATCCTCCAGGCACTTGGCGCCATGCCGTGGTGGACGCAGGTCGAATTCCACTACGCCCGCAACGGCGTCGCGCAGCAGGCGTTTCTGCGACTGCCGGCCTGGGAACCGCTGGCCACGCTGTTCGTCGGCGAGAACGACCAGTGGGCCTACTGGACTCCGGCGGGTTACTACGATGCTTCCGAGAACGGCCACACCCTCTTTGGCTGGCTGGTAAACCGCGGGCTCGACCGGTTGCCCACCTACTACCGCGCCGACCAATTCCCCAAACTCGAACAACCACGGGTGATGGAGCGGCTGCTTCGCTCGGGCAGCCTCCACGAGGCCATCGAGCAGGTCGGCGACCGGCCCGCCACTCCCGAACACGCGGTCCTATCCGAGCAAATCGCGGCGACGCCGCGCGTCGAGATCGTCGAGCCTCGGGCCGGCACGACGATTGCTGAAGACCACACTACGGTCGTTGCCGAAATCGAGGTGCCGCCGGGCGTCGAACTGACGGCGGTGAGGGCCTACGCCAACGGTGCGTTCTCCCCGCAGGATCACACAGAGAAACGAGACTCCCCGGAAGGCACGCGGCTCACTTGTCGCTGGGATGTGGCCCTGCCCGCGGAACCGCTCAACCAGATTCTGATCCTCGCCGCTACCAGCGACGCGATCGCGCCGGCCGAGGTCGTTGTCCGACGCGCGGAACCGGCGGTTCCCCAGCCATCGCGGTTGTATCTCGTTACCGTCGGCGTCGACCGTTACGAATCGTCGCCGTCTGCACCGGGCGACGCGCCAAACGCGCGGGGGGCGGAAGCGATCGAACTCAAGTCCACCTACGCGTACGCGGCCCAACCGCTGGACGCGTCGGTATTCGATGCCGATGCGATCACGCAAACGTTTCACACTAGCGCCGCTCCCTTGTATCACCTCGCAGCATCGCTCGCCCTGCGCGGCCCCGAGGTGAATCCGACGCGCTGGAGATCGCTGCTGGAGAACCTGCGCGCGCGACTCGAAGCCGATCGCGTTGGACCCGACGACCTCGTGGTGTTCTTTCTCGCCGGTCACGGCTGGCTCGACGAGGCCAGTCAGCGGTATTACTTCGTCGGGCACGATGCTCGCGGGCAGGACCTGGCGATAGGGAAATTCGACGACTGCCTGTCTTTGAAGGACTTTCAACTGTTGGCCGAGGTCCCTTGCCGCAAGCTGGTTTTTCTGGACTCCTGCCACAGCGGCGCGATCCAGCCGCCGCGTCCTTGGGGCCTCAAGGCGGGAGTCCGACAGTTGCAGCAGGATGTTATCTTCACGGTCACTGCCACCCGCGCCGACCAACTGGCGGCGGAGGATCCGGATCGCAAGCATGGTATTTTTACCTGTTACCTGCTCGACGCCCTGCAGGGGAAGGCCGACGGCCTTTCGGCCCCCGACGGTATCGTCACGCTCCGCGAAGCGATCGCTTACCTGGACCGGTCGCTCGAGGAGATCTCTGCACAGAATCCCGCCGTGGATCAGCATCCGACCGCGTCGCCCGAAGCTCTGCTTGAGTATGCTGATCCGCTGCGGCTCACGCAGTCGCCGCGATCGCCCGCAGCCGGGCCCGATCGCCCTTCTGCGAGCAAGCCGCAGTAGCTTGTGAGGGCTGGTCGTCGGAACTACACTGGAAGGGTCGGTTTTCCCACAGACCTCCAGCAGTGAACCGCGTCGCAGGCAGCGACATCACCATGCTCCGCAACACGGTTGAGTATGTCGAGGGCGATCAGCCCGTGCCGGGACTGCGCCTGGTGCAGTTCCTCGGAACGGGCTCGTTTGGCGAAGTCTGGAAGGCGGTGCGATCCGGCGAAACCGAATGCGCTGTGAAGATCGTCCGCTTCGATGAACCCAAGGGACGCCGTGAGTTCCGCGGTCTGCAGCGGGTCAAGCGGGTGCATCACCCGAATCTCGTCCGCATCCATGCGTTCTGGCTTAAAGGCTGGGACGGCGGAATTCTCGAGGGGGATCCGGCGGCTCAGCAGTGTCCGCAGGGTCCGCACGACCATCACTCTTTACAGTCCCTCCCGGAGGCCGAGCCTCATGCCGATCCCTATGGCGGCGCGGAGGCTCGCGAACTGATCGTGGAGATGGACCTCTGCGAGCAGACGCTCTTCGATCGGCTGCAGGAGTGCCGCGCGCGAGGGTTGGATGGCATCCCGGTTGACGAGTTGCTGCCGTACGTGGCCGAAGCCGCCAAGGCGCTGGACTACCTGAACCATCCCTCCTCGCCGCAGGACGAGGTCGCCGCCGCCGTCCAGCACTGCGACGTCAAGCCGCAGAACATCATGCTCGTCGGTGGTTCCGTCCAAATCTGCGACTTCGGCCTCGTCCGCGACGTCGGCCGACTGCCGACCAGTCCCGACGCTGCGGCGACGCTCGCCTACGTGGCGCCCGAACTGATGGCGGAGGGAACGCCCAGCCAGGCGACCGATCAGTATTCGCTCGCGGTCACCTACTATGAACTCCGCACCAGCAGGCTGCCCTATCCTGCCGAGACGCTGGCCGCGATCACCCAGGCGGTGCTGACGGGCGAACTCGATTTCTCGGCAGTGTCGCCGGCCGAAGGGAAGGTCCTCCGCCGCGCCACCGCGCGGCGTCCCAATGATCGCTACCCGTCGTGCCAGGAGATGGTGGACGCTCTCAAAGCGGCCGTGGCGGGGATCGCGCCTCCGGCCGCCCCGCGCGGCTGGCGGTATCTGATAACTGCCGGCATTCTCGTCGCTTCCATCGCTGGTGCAACAGCGCTCTGGTACGGGCCTGCGTCATCGTCGCACCCGTCGCCGTCCGTCAAGCCGCCGTCCCCCCCGCCGCCTGTGCCAACGCCGTCTGCCGAAGCAATTTTTGAGCACGGCTTGGAGTTGGCGCGGGAGGGCCGTTTTCCCGAGGCCATCGTGGAGATTCGCCGAGCGATCTCGCTGACGCCTCGCCTCGATGATCGACCGGATTACGGCAATGTGCTCGCCGATTACGGCAAGGCGCTGCTTGAAGATACAAGGCAGAAGGACAAGGACAAGGCGCAGCCGGTTTTCGATCAGGCGGCGGAAGTCCTCCAGGAAGCCGTGCGGCGCAATCGCGCGAACCCTGATGCTTGGAGCCGGCTGGGGGTCCTCTATTCCGAGCAAGGCTATTTCGACGATGCAGTCGACGCCTTCGGAAAAGCCATCGAGTTGCGGCCGCAAGATGCTCAGGAGTATGTCAACCGCGGTGAAGCGTACCGCCTGTTGAAGAATCCGGAGCTTGCGATCAAGGATCTCACCATGGCGGTCGAACTTGATCCCGCGCACGGTGCCGCACACTATGCCTTGGGCCGCGCGTATTTCAGCGATAAGAAGTACGCGGAGGCCATCTCACATTTTGACGCGGCGCTGGCGAACTACTCACCTGTGGACCGAGACAGCTACACGCCAGGGCTCTGCCACCTGCTGCGGGGACTGTGTTGCTGCCAGCTCGACGGCATCGGCGCGGCGCGAGCGGATTTCGACGTCCTGCTCAAGAAACCGGACGGGGTGACCGCTGAATTGTTCCACCAGGTCGCTGCGCTGTATCGCGACGAGAAGCAGTACGACGAGGCCGCCCGCTTCGAGGAGCAGGCTCTGCGTCAGCTCGAAGCTGACTCGCCACTCAGGAACGAGTACGAGGAGGCGCTTCGCTCCGATCGCGAGCAGACGGAGAAAGCCGCGAGTCCCCCAGCAACCTCCGGTCCGGTCTGACCGCAGAGAGCGGCACGGTGACTCACCAGCGGAGGTTGTACTGCAGGATGAACTCGGAGTCGAAGAGCGCTTCTTCGCCATCGCGCAGCGGGAACGCGGCGGCGATGTTGACTCCGGCGCGTTCTCCCAGTTGCGTCTGGACTCCGGCGGTCAGGTTGAGCACGTCCACGCGGTTCAGCACGTTGGTGATGCCGGCCGCTTCGTCGGCGTCCTCGATCGTCGTCGTATAGTGCAGCTCCATGGTGGGGGCAATGGCGGTTACGATCGCGGCGGATGGGTTCTGGTACAGCCAGTAGCCGACCGACAAGTCGGCGAACATCAGGCTCTGGTCATACAAACGGCCCCGCTCCGTGCTCGACAGCAGGGGATCCTCCGGGTCGACATAGGTCACCGTGACGTCGTAGCCGCTCGTATCGAAGTCGAACTGCAGGTACGACAGCACGAACAGGCGGTCAGACGGATTGAGCCCCAGCCCGAGGAACGGCGCCACGTGGTAGGACTGGTTCTCGATCACCGTGGTTCCATAAGGATCGATCACTAAAGCATCGTCGCCGGTCGGAAAGGTTACGGTCGTCCCGCCGGTCACGACATACGATCCACCCTGCCAAAGGACCGCTTTCAGGCCCATGCCGACATTACCGAACTCGGTGGCCGTGTTCTGCTCGGGCGTCGCCCGGTAGTCCTGCGTTGAATCCAGCGCGGCGGCAAAAGGTACGCGGACCTCGATCGAGGCTGACGGGCCGAAGAACTCCTTCTCCAAGCCGAAGGTGCAGCGATCGAGGTTGTGCTCGTAGCCGTTGACGTCCAGCAGGGCGTTTTCAAAGTGGTTGTAGTTCACGTACGCGCGGCTCTGCGGCAGCACCGACTGGTTCTCAGAGATTTTGAAACGGCGATCGCCGCCGGCGACCGACAGCGTAGCGCCGGCGAACCCGATCAGCGACATGAAGCTGTTGGAGAGCGAGGGAAAATTCCCCGATGTGAAATCGCCGAACATGTAGGCATTGGGCGACGAGACACCGCCCGGCAGGCCCGTCGCACTGGCCAGGCCGGAAGGAGCGCCGGACCCGGTGCCGGTGGCCGCTGGCCCGCCGGCACCCGCTCCGGGTGCGATCCCGGCGTCTGGCGTCCCGGTAGCACTGGCGTCGGTCGCACCGGGCTGGCCAGGATCTTCACCCGTTTCGGTTGCTCCATCTCCGGCGATCGCCGATCCGACCTCCGATTCCCCCGCCAAACCGGGGCTGGTAAGGGATCTCGGATCACTCCCGCGGACGTAAGGCGGGTGGCAGCGACAGTCCGACTGGCGGCACCAGCGGCATGCCTGCACGGTGGCGGTCGCCCGGGGACGAGCGACGAGAAGTCGCTCGGCCTGTTGGCCGTAAGACCGGGACGCCGAGATCACTGTGCCGATGACGAGGCAGATCACCAGGACGAAGGGGCCAACGTAGACGATCGTTGCCAGCAGAAAGAGCGACATCGGGTTTCTCGATGGACGTTTGCGTGTGGCAAAGACTGGTTAACCCCTAAAGCCCGCGTAATCCAAATTATCGGCATAGACCCTCCCGCCCTTGAGAGCGGTATCCTCTTACTCGCTATTAAGCTTCTCAGTCTCCTCACAATACCCAACCTTCCGCCGTGATCGCCGCAAGCGCTATCCGCCGGCGACTCCTGCCAGCACATGCCCTTCTGGCTTCGACTGGCTTCTCGGTGTCGTGCGAGGCGAGCCCTATTGAGCCGCTGGCAGAGGCGGTCTATCATCCGCCCGCTTGCTCCGTGCCCTGGACCACTGCCTGCCCTGCCGTCAGATCGTGGTGCTTGCCGATGCTTCCCGAACCGCGACACTGGCGTCGGCCCCCGCGCATTCTCCTCGTCCGCCTTACGTCGTTTGGCGACGTGATCCACGGCATTCCGGTCCTGAGCGCGCTCCGCCGGCACTTCCCCGCCGCCCGCATCGCATGGATCGCAGAAGAACATGCCGGGGCACTGCTCCGCGGGCACGCCTCGCTCGACGAGTTGTTCGTCGTTCCGTATAAGTGGCGGCCCACGGTTTCCGCGCTGCAGGCAGTCCGCCGCCAACTGCGCAAGTTCGCTCCCGATATCAGTATTGATCTGCAAGGGCGCAGCCGCAGCACATTACTGGCCTGGATGTCCGGTGCGCGGTGGCGGATCGGGTTCGCCAGCCGACAGGCAGGCGGATCGGCCCGTTGGCTGAACACCGTCCGGGTTGCGATGAGCGCCTCGCATATCATTGACGGCAACCTGGGACTGCTCGGGCCGTTGGGAATCGAGACGCCCGAAGTCAGCTTCGATCTGCCGGAACGTCCCGCCGACCGCGACGCGGTCGACCGCGCGATTCGCGAGGCCGGACTCGACGGCGGGTTCGCCGTGATCAATGTCGGTGCCGGCTGTCCGTCGCGGATCTGGAGCCCGTCGCGCTATGCCGCGGTGGCCGAGTTCCTGGGACGGGCATGGGCATTGCCAAGCGTCGTCGTTTGGGCGGGTGAACGGGAATTGCACTGGGCGAAGCAGGTGGTCGACGGCTCCGCCGGATGGAGCCGGCTTGCCGGCGAGTCAACCTTGCCCGAACTGGCCGCGCTCGTCCGCCGCGCGAGACTGCTGATCGGCTCGGACACCGGGCCTCTTCACCTGGCGGCGGCGCTCGGCACGCCCTGCGTGGGTCTGTACGGCCCCACCTCCGCCCGTCGCACCGGTCCCTACGGTGCCGGGCACGTCGCGATCCAGTCGCCCTTGCCGCCCCGGCCCCAGGATTGCCATCCGCTGGCCGCTCCGCGGCTGATGGAGGCGATCGAAGTCGAGACCGTCTCGGCAGCGTGCGATCAGGTCCTGCTCCGCGAGAGCGGATTTTCTTCCTGCCTCCACATCGGCGTCGCACGGTGACCGCGATGGCACCCACCCTGGAAGAAGCGATCCAGTACCACCGCGTCGGCCGACTGGGCGAGGCCGAATGGGCCTATGCTGCCATCCTGGCCGACGATCCTCGCAGTGCCGACGCGCACCATCTTCTCGGCGTTGTCCATCACCAGCTAGGCCGCTACGAGGAAGCACGCCGTTCGATCAGCGCGGCGATTGCGATCGACGATCGCCGTTGGGCGTTTCACAGCGATCTGGGCTGTATACTCGACCGCCTGGGAGCCTATGAAGAGTCGCTCGCCTGCTACGAGCACGCGCTGCGGCTGGCACCCACGAGCGCGCTGGCGCGCAATAACTACGGCAGTGCCCTGCAACGACTCGGCTTCGACGATGAGGCGGTGATCTGCTACCGCCAGGCGATCGGCCTCGATCCGGAATACGCTCAGCCGCACTGCAATCTGGGGCACCTGGCCCGCGACCGCGGCGATCCGGATGGTGCCCTGGCGGCCTACGAGCGGTCGTTGTCGATTGACCCGGGCTGCCACGAGGCGCGGGCCAATCGCGGCCTCGTGTTGCTGCAGAAAGAGGATTTCGCCGCCGGCTGGAGCGAGTACGACGCCCGGCTGGCGATCGAGTGCGACTGGACACTGGCCCGCCGGATCGGCTGCGATCTCTGGGACGGCGCGCCGCTGGCGGAAAAAACGCTATTGGTTCATCGCGAACAAGGCATCGGCGATGAGATCATGTACGCCTCCTGTTACCCGGACCTCGTGCAATCCACGTCCGGCGCGATTGCCATCGTCTGCAACCCGCGGCTGGCGAGGCTGCTGGCAAGGTCGCTTCCTGCGGCCATTGTCCGGGGTGCGGAGCTTCGGCCCGAAGCCGCCTCGGCACCCGACTTCGGACGTCCGATCGATCGGCAAGTCTTTGCCGCCAGCGTGCCCCGTTATCTGCGCCAAAGGCTGAGCGATTTCCCGTCGCGGCTGAGCTTTCTCCGACCCGATCCCGACCAGTTGGCCCACTGGAAGTCGCGATTCGGCGCATTGGGGCCGGGACTCCGCGTCGGCATATCTTGGGCGGGGGGCTCGCGTCCCGAGCACCGCCGCATGCGGTCCATCGATCTAGCCGCATGGCGCCCTCTGCTGACACTGCCCGGCGTCGAGTTCATCAACCTGCAGTATGGCGACTGCCAGCGTCAGTTGCTTCAAATGGAACGGGAATACGGTGTTGTCGTGCACGACTGGACGGAAGGAGGCCCGCTCGGCGACATCGACGACTTTGCTGCCCGCGTTGCCGCGTTGGACCTGGTGATCTCGGTGGACAACTCGACGGTGCATCTGGCCGGGGCGCTGGGCGTCGAAACCTGGGCCTTGCTGGGGCATGCCGCGAACTGGCGGTGGGGCATGTCGCGCGAACGGAGCCTCTGGTACCCCACGGTCCGCCTGCTTCGCCAGTCGCGCCCAGGCGACTGGGCCGGGCCCATCGAACAGGCGCGACAACTCCTGGCGGCCCATCGACTGGCGACACACCGACGAACCGCCTGCTGAGCAGCAAGTCGGGGCACGCATCAGTTTGCGGCCAGGGTCGGGGCTGGCGCTGGCGCAGCCGACTGCGCGGCCCGCACGAGGTCGTCGAGGAACTGCTTTGCCGCCTCGTACTCGGCCGGTTCCAGCCGGCCCGCGCGGACCAGTTCTCTGAGCGCAAGCGCCAGTGTCTCGCTGGCCCGGCGGACTTCGATCATCTGCGGCCCGGGGGCGATGTGGCGGCCGCCGGTGATGAACCGGGCTTCGATCAGCCGCCGTTCCGGCGCGAACCACGGGTGCGTCAACACGGCCGGCCAGTGCAGTCCGTCTGCGGCGGTACTGGTTGCCGGCTGGCCGCTTTCGAGTCCGATTTCCCGGTGCCAACTGGCGGTCTTCGCCGGGAGTGCTTCTTGTGCCGCTGGAGCGAGCGACGAGGCGTCGCGGCGGCTGGCCTTTAACTCCAGTCGCGTCCGGGTTGCCTCGTCCAGGGCAAACTGGCTCTCGGCGTGGATCTGCCGTTTCCACCAGAAGATCTGCGTCTGCCGCAGCGTGGCCTCGTTCTCGATCGAGCGCCGCATGCGGTTTCCGATGCGGTAGCGGTCGCGCGGCGTCATCAGCAGCATCTCCTTGCTGATCTCGTCGAGCGGGAACTCGTACGGTCCGCTCCGCGGCGGATCGGAGTACGACTCCTGGGCCGGACACGGCAGTGCGGCCCCGAGGCCGGCAGCCCACAGTACGGCATGTAGCACGAAATGCCTCGAAGCCCCGAAATGCCTCGAAGCCCTGCGATTCGATGGGTTTCCCACGGCAGTATCCCTTCTTGCAGACGGGCAATGAACCGATTTCGTCTCGGTAAGCACCACCTGAGGGATACCGTTTGTCGGGGAAAAGCGGACAGCCCGGTTGCGGTTCTCTTGGGCGGCGGCGGAAATGCACGTACTTTCCGCCGCGGCTCCAGTGCCGCTTCTCGACGTGCCGCTGGCCAGCACACCTCGATCAGAAGTACCAGTTCGCCTGGACGTTCAGCTCGGAATCGAAGCAGCGGTTGTCTTCCGATTCCCGCAGCGGCGTCACCGCCGCGACCCGCAGGTTCATCCCGTTGCGGAGTTCGAAGTGCAGCCCGGCCGTTAGGTTCATCACGTCGACGCGGTTATCGAAGTTGCCCACGACGAGGTAGTCGAACATTTGCGAATAGGCCACCGCGTCGGCGTCCTGCAACGTTGTCGTGTAATGAAGTTCCGCGAGCGCGGCGACGCCCGTAAGCAGGTACTGCCGCGGCCGCCGCACGAGCCAGCGTCCGGCCGAGAGGTCGACGTACAGGAGAGTCTGATCCTGCAGGACGCCGGCCTCCAGCACATCCTCCTCGTCGAATGGGGTAATCAGCAACGGGTTTCCGTTGGGATCCACGTCAACCTGCACAAAACTCTGGAAGAACCAGTCGTCATCGGGTTGATAGAGCGCGCCGATGAAAGGTGCGACATGCACGGCGTCGTTCTCGAGGCGGTATTGCATCAAGAACTGCTCACCGATCACGTCTGGAGCCGTCGGCGCCGTGAGCATCAAGCCTGCGGAAATCGCGCTTCTCGAAGTAGTGAAAAGAAGGGCCTTCAAGGCGAGCGAGATATCCCCGAGCGCGCCCGATTCGGTCCGGGAGGTGAACGCAGGTGGCAGATCTTGCAGATCAAGCATCCCTGCACTGAATTCGATCGACTCCTGGAACGGAATCCGGATGTCGGCGGAGAGGACCCCGTCCAGGAACGTCTTCTCGAAGCCGAGCGTGGAACGATTGACGCTGTAATCGACCAGCCGTTGGGAATATTCACCGTTGATCCATGAAAAGTCAGAGCCGCTGATTGCGTTGTGAAAATGGTGGTGCATGAAGTAAACGCGGTCGCGCGGCAGCGGGCTGTTGTTCTCGGCAATCTTCGCCACGCGCATGCCCGGAATGTCGATCAGTCCGCCGGTTTCCATAGGAATCACGATTCCCATTTCCGTGATCCCCAGGATCTGCCCGGACGTGAAGAAGGAATCGCCAAACATGTTCGGCGCACTCGCGAGCCCAGCGTCGGGGGTGCTGCGGGCACTTTCAATGCCGCTCGGCGGCGACCCGGCATCCGCCAGGGCGTCCATGTCGGGCGCGGCCCCTTCCGGGGCCGGCGCAGGCGCGGCGGCCGCTCCGGCCGCTCCACCATCCGGGCTCGTCACCATCGCACCCGGATCAGTGATGCTGCCGGACAGGTCTGGTGTCGCGAAAGCCGGCGGATAGGCCAGCGATGGCGGTTGCCAGGGATAGGGCACGCGCCGATAGCCGGGCGGGCATCGCCCACCGATGGCCGGAATCACTCCCGAAGCCGACGCATCGGCCACGACCGCCTCGCCCGCGGAGGACCACTGGTCCGTCGGCAGCGGGGCGCTGGGCAGCGACGGTTCGGCCCCCCTCGTCGCCGAGACGGCCAAAGCCGAGAGGGTGATCAGTGCCGCCAGGCGGAACGCTGTGCTGTGGGGGCCGATACGGGATGCCATGGTCGTTCTCGCAACGGGTCTGCCGGACGAAACTGCCTGGGGAGTCTGGGAAGAACCACCCGCCGCGCCGGATGGCGACAGCGGATCTCGCCGCCGGCGCGGAAGCACCAAGCCATGAACGGTCGGAGTCCGCTCTGCGCAATCCCCCCGTAATCCCTATCGGATGTAATCGACGTGCCGATTTTGCGCACTTTAGGGCAAGGAGCAATCGTGACGATTGACGCGACCTTGCTGGGGAGTCTGCGCAAAGTCTGACGGCGCGCCTGTCATGTCAGGGATCTTGTGGCATCGAAACCACGATCATCAAGCAATCGGCCGGCTTCTCCACCGGGTGGCCCCTGCCCTGTTTGCCGGCCGTAGACAAGGCGTCTTGCCCGTCCGCTTACCATCCTCGCGGCGCTGGCCGGATGGAGCACCGGCTGCGGAAGCCACGATCATCCGCCGCAACGGCCGCGGCCGCGGCGGTTTCTTTTTCGTCGCCGATTTCTCAGCTTGGGCCACGTCACTCCTCGCGATGGGCGTGGCATTGCTTGATCCTCGGGCGAACTGGATCGGTAGCCTGCCAGTTGGTGACCGGTGCCTGCTGACCTCATCACAGACGCAATAGCGTGACGGTGCCCGAAGCGGCGCCCAAACCGACCATTCTGTCCAGTATCTGTATCAGGACGTGAGTACACTGACTGCTAAATTATTCGCCCCAAAGCGTCAAGTTACGATGAACGAGGCGGATTAGCTTCTGGAACCGCCATTTTTACAGCTCGTAAGCCCCGAAATCGCTCAGCAATAGCAGTTTCGGGGCTGTTTGTGTTTCTTGTCGTCCTGACACCGGAGGCCCTGCCTTGAGCCAACCCATTCTGACGTTGCTGGCGAGGATGCTGTCGCTCGCCGAAACCGTGCTGGAACTGATCGTGCGCAACCGCGAGACCAGAAGCGTTCGACCTGCTGCCGAGAAACCGCCCCAGACGACGGGCAAGAAGCCCTGACGACTGACCGAAGGACTGCATCCTGAAACCCGTGGAGAAAACTTCATGTCGCATATCGTCCAGATCAAGACCCAAGTTCGCGATGCGGCGGCTGTCGAAGCGGCCTGTCGCCGGCTGGGACTGAAGATGCCTCTGCGTCGTACCGCGAAGCTCTTCAGCGGCGAAGCATCGGGCCTCACTGTTGAGCTGCCCGGCTGGCAATACCCGGTGGTGATCGACACCGGCAGCGGCAGGATCTCCTACGACAACTTCGGTGGTCGCTGGGGAGCGCAAAGACAATTTGAAGCGTTTATTCAGTCGTACGCTGTTGAAAAAGCTCGGATTGAAGCTCGAAAACGAGGCCACAGCGTCACTGAGCAGAAACTGCCCGACGGCTCCGTCAAGCTCACGATCGAACTGGCTGGAGGTGCCGCATGAAGCAGACCGTCGAGATCATCGTCACCACTGATGGACGCACCAGCGTCCAGACGCACGGTTTTCAGGGTTTCTCGTGCCGCAAGGCCAGTCGCTTCATCGAAGAGGCGCTCGGTGAGCGCTCCGGCGAGTACCTGACCAGCGAGTTCTATGCCACGGAGCAGGCCCGCCAGAACCTCAATCAGCGAAGCTAACACCAGCGTCAACCTCAATAACAACGCCCAACCGGAGTACTACCTGATGACCCTTTCCGAACGGCTCAGCGAGCATATCGCCGCCTGCTTCCCCGCGCTCTGGGTGCAGACGTTCGAGCCTGAAGATGCCTTGAGCGAAATGGCCCGCATGTGCCGCGAGCAACACTGGCGATTGGCCGTCTGGGATCTGGAGCAGGGCCTACAGCTACCGGGCCAGGAGAACCAGACCAATACCAGCACCGACTCCAACACCGATCCTTTGGCAGCCATCCGTGCGATCCAAGGGCTGGCCAGCGCCGATAGCTCGGCGATTCTCGCCCTCGTGAACTTTCACAGGTTTTTGAATTCAGCCGAGATCGTCCAGGCGGTGGCCCGGCAGATCATGCTCGGCAAACAGAACCGGACGTTCCTGGTGGTACTGTCGCCCGTTGTGCAGATCCCCGTGGAGTTGGAACGGGAGTTTCTCGTACTGGAACACGAACTGCCTGACCGCGGGCAACTGGAAACGCTCGCCCGGTCGATTGCCACCGAAGCGAATGAACTCCCTGACGGAGCAGAGCTAACGCAGATCATGGATGCGGCGGCGGGGCTCACCCGGCATGAAGCCGAGGGCGCTTTCAGCCTGAGCCTGGTGCGACAGGGGCGGATTACCGCCGCGTCGATCTGGGAGCTCAAGGCCCAGACGCTCAAGAAGAACGGCCTGCTCACGCTCCACCGCGGCGGCGAGCGTTTCGCCGACCTGGGGGGCCTGGAGGCAATCAAGAGCTTCTGTCTGCGAGCGATGCGCAAGCAGGGCCAGTCCGATCCGCTCAAGCGGCCCAAGGGGATCCTGCTGCTTTCGCCGCCCGGCTGTGGCAAGAGTCAATTGGCCAAGGCCCTGGGGAATGAAACCGGCCGGCCGACGCTGATCCTCGATGTCGGCACGCTCATGGGATCACTCGTAGGTTCTACCGAAGCCAACGTCCGCCAGGCGATCAGCATCATTGATTCCATGGCGCCGGCGGTGTGCATGATCGACGAATGCGAAAAGGCCTTTGCCGGGGTGGCCGGCTCCGGGCAGAGCGATAGCGGCGTGACGGCCCGGATGTTCGGGCGATTCTTGAGCTGGATGAACGACCGCACGAGCGATGTGTTCTTGGTGGCCACCTGCAACGACATCTCCAAGCTGCCGCCGGAGTTCGGTCGTAGTGAACGCTTCGATGCCGTGTGGTATGTCGATCTGCCAGGAGTGCGGGAGCGGCGGGCGATCTGGAATATCTATCTCGCGATGTTCGGGCTCGATCCGCAGCAGCCCCGACCGGTCGATGCCGATTTCACGGGGGCCGAGATCCGCTCCTGTTGCCGCCTGGCGGCGCTCTTGGATGTACCGCTGGTGGAAGCCGCCCAATACGTGGTGCCGGTCGCCCGTACGGCGAGTGAAGCCGTGTCGCGACTCAGAGGCTGGGCCCATGGTCGCTGTCTCGATGCCGATATCGGCGGGATCTACCACCGCCGCGATGCTGGAGCCACCAAGTCGGGCAGAAAAGTCCAGCGTGGTGAACCGTCGAGCAACTGATGGTTCTGTTTCTTCCCTTTACCCAAGCGAGAGACCCTGATGGCCGACTACATGGCAGCCGAGATCCTGATCGGGGGCCGGATACCGGCCAGCATAGTCCCTGAGCTGTGCCAGGCAATCCGACAGGAGCGTCTGGGCCTGGATTACGGCAGAGCGTGCTTCGATCCTGACACGGCAAGCGATCTGCTGGAAGCCTGCCGAGCTGACTCACACGGTGCCTTGGTGCTCAAGCTCAGCGATGACCAAGCCCGCTGGGGCGAATTCGAGCAATTGGAGCGGTTTCTACAGGATAACGCGATTGCGTACACCCGCCGCTCTGAAGGCAAGTACGACTGCGATCCCGAGCAGGTTGAATTCCGGCCCGGGCAGGGCGTGGTAGTAATTCCTACCAATAGCGCCGGCAAGCCTGCCTGCCCAGCCGGGTGCCGCCACTGGAGTCACTGGCGATCGTTGAAGCCTGCGGTCTGATCATCGAGCCAACTGCCAGCCCGGTTGACCCTGACCGGGCCGAGGCAACAGCAAGTGCTGACCGTGTCGATGGCGCGGCAGTCGTGCCACTCAAGCTCCGGGCACCGTAACAACCGCACCCCTGACACGAGGAGAGGCTACAGCCTTCACGTTTCCACGTGAACTCCCAAACGGGAAATCCCAGATTCTTCCAATAGTGCAGCCCTCGCTGCTGGCACGCCGAAGTACACCCGGAGATAGCGGTCCATCGCGCGGGTTTGGGTTAAGGCGCCGGTCTCCCACCGCGAGATCGTCTCCACGGCTACTCCCAAATGCTCGGCCAGGTTCCGTTGGCTCAAGCCCAGCGCCTCGCGGTTCGTGCGAATATGCTCGCCCGAAAGAAGGCCGAGGTGCTGGCGTAGCGCCTGGGCAATCTGCTCGTCAGCGTCGTTGTCGAAAACCAATTCGCCGCAGGCGTCGCATCGCGGCACGCGCAGCCGGGGAATCTCGATCGCGTAAACCCGGCCATCATGCCTGATCTGGGAAGTATGCGTCACCGTGGCAGGCCGCACTTCCTTCTTCCCACATTCCGGGCATCGCCAAGGGAACGGTTTCGCTTCGGGATGCGCCGTTTCGGTCGTCGTGGTTCTTTCAGGCATCATGGATGCTCACAACATGGACGGTGGGATCGTCAGGGTCGTCGTCCACGAGGATGGTTTCGATGTAGAGAAGCCGGCCACCAATGTCGATGCGATAGTCGTAGTGGAAGCGATGTCCGCTCCACTCGGGCCTCGTTTCACGGACGGCGTCGATCTTGCCTCCGGCCGCAACGAAACGGGACATCTCTGCCCCAACGGATCGCGTCGTGAACCCTTCCAAGTTCTGCTCAACCCACTGGCGCGCAATCGGCTTCCACGTGATGTAGCCCGTAAACTGCCACTGGCTGAGGGCGTGCTTGAGCTTCGCCAGGGTTTCAGGATCGGTCAGCCACGCCATCACGTTCCCTTGGAGTCAGGGGCCGGCCAGTCCCTCATCCGCCACCATTATTGTCGCACGCTATTGACTTACGTCAATAGCCGTGAATGGGGAGGAAGCGTAAGAGCATGACGGCTATCTCGCCCGGAACTGAGCCAGTCTACTCGGTCCGGCCCCCGTCATAAGCGTGCTCTCGTCCGAATTTTACCCCCACATCCACTGCAACGGAGATCTCAATACATGTCGAGTCTACTTGATGTACCCACGCGCACGCGTACCGCCGTTTCACCGGCGGCGCGACTGCGCACCACGATGGCGGCCGTACGACTCAGCATCCGCTGGTTCGGTGTCCGCCGCAGCTTGACCGTCGAGCAGAAGGCCCGAGCGGCCGATACATTCGATGCCGATCAGGAGTTCCTGTCGGCCCGTAAGAAGCTCGTCGACACGGCCCATCCGGCCTTCAAAGCGGTGACGGCAATCCGCAACCGGGCCATCCAGTACTGGCGTTCGATGTCGCTGCCCTACCCGGAGGCCGGGATTCGGCTCATCCGCCAGGATCAGATCGAGGCCTTTGTCCAAAAGCTGGGCGAATTTCAGCAGGAGCTGGCCGAAGCCGTCCAGACGCTCAATCGACACTACTATGAGCTCAAGGACGCTGCCCGCCAGAAACTGGGTGACCTCTATAACCCGGCCGACTACCCCGATTCGCTCCGGGAGCTGTTTGCGATCGAGTTTGATTTCCCCTCCGTCGAGCCGCCCGACTACCTGCAGACGCTCAATCCCGAGCTCTACGCCCAGGAATGCCAGCGGGTGCATGAACGGTTCGACGAGGCCGTAAGAATGGCGGAGGAGGCGTTTACGAGCGAACTTGCCCGGCTTGTCAGCCACCTTACCGAGCGGCTCTCCGGCAATGAAGATGGCCGGCCGAAGATCTTCCGCGATTCGGCGGTGGGCAACTTGTGCGAGTTCTTCGATCGGTTTCGGCAGCTCAACGTGCGCTCCAATGAAGAACTCGACCGGCTGGTAGCCGACTGCCGCCGGGTGATCCATGGCGTCGAGCCCCAGGCACTGCGTGACAGCCAGGCACTGCGACAGCATGTGGCCACGGAACTTTCCCGGGTCGAGAGTGTTCTGGATGGGCTTCTGGTGGACCGGCCCCGACGCAACATCCTGCGACGGGCAAGGTGAGCGGCCATGCAACTCGTGATTACTCCGGCCGGCGTAGTGCGCTGCCTCTACGGCGAGCTGCTTGATCTGGCGGCTTTTGGTGCAGCGGAGATTCGGCGAGCCTCTCATGTCGAGCCCGACGACGCGGGCGGCTGGACGGCCGATCTTGCGCCCGTCGGTGGCCCGAAGCTGGGGCCCTTCTCCTCTCGCAGCCAGGCTCTGGCGGCTGAAGCCCTGTGGCTTGAGGCCAACTGGCTCAACGACGCCGGCGGCCGTTGAACGGCATTCTTGCTGGCTTCTGCTAGGCGGTCGTTTCGCTCTGCTATCTCCATCTCACTGTGGAGGCTTGCATGCATTTGACGGGTAACTCGCACCGGCTTTCGCTGGTGTTTGTCTTCGCGACGCTCATTGCCTGGCCATGGTACGGCCCGTGGCCCTTGGCGGCGGTCCTGCTCGCGCTTGTGGCGAACCGCTACGTCCGTTCCGGTTGAATCACAGCCACCGTGATCGCTGCTGATTCTGAGCCCGTTCTGATCTTGTTGCCGGCCACTGCTCAAATGGCGGTGGCCGGCGTTGCTTTCTTTCCCTGTTCTTCCATCAAGGACTGACACGATGACCCAACATGAACTCGACTCTGCCGTGGCCCAGGCTACCGGCGAATCACTGGGAACGATTGCTGCCCGCGGATTCAGCCTCGTTGAAATGGATGCCCCACAGCCCCTGCAACTGCCGCGAAGGCCCAGGATGGTCGACTGGGATGCGCTGGATGCCGGGCGTATCAGCTACCTGCCGCAGCGACGCCGGCCAGTGATGGTCTGACGGTAGCTGCCTGACGGTGACGCCTGGCGGGCAGACTGGCGTTTCTCTTTTCAATGAATCCAAGGAACTACTTGTGATTACAATCTCCCGACGTACTATCTCGCAGCTCAAGACCGTGCTGCGACTGGCACTCAGAGTCACTCGTGGCTCGGGGCCACCGCTTGTAGTCCAACAAGGGCCCGACGGTTTGCGGCTCCGGGCTGTGTCACTGGATGCGGGCGTCGAGTACACAATTCCGGGCGAGTTTCCCGCCGAGCAGATCGTGCTGCCGTGGGAGTTCTTGAGCGACTGCGAAGGCAAAAGCGACGAGCCGGTCACGATCGAAAGTTCGGGCCAGCGGACTCTCGTTAAGTGGCGGGACGGCAGCGTACCGCAACGGGTGCAGTATCCTGTTCCGGATTTGCCTGAACAGAAATTTCCGCCCGAGCCCGAACAATGGGCGGAGAATCCAGCCAGGTTGCTCAAGGCCCTCGCCGATGCCTGTCAGACCACCGATCCGGAGTCGGTACGATTTGCCTTGGGATCGATTCAGCTTCAGGGCGAACCGGGCAAGATCGTCGCCACGGATGGCCGGCAGCTTCTGACCCAATCGGGGTTTCAGTTCGATTGGGCAGGCGACATTCTCGTACCGGCAAATAGGCTCTACGGCTGTCGGCTCTTGCCCGATGATCAGCCGGTGTTTGTCGGCCGGACGGAGAGCTGGTTTTCGCTGCGGGTCGGGTCGTGGACGTTTCACCAGCGGATCAACACGGGTGCCCGTTTTCCCCAGGTCGAGGATCTCGTTCCCCGCAAGGCGAGCATCACCGCCCGCTTCGAGATCCCCCGCGCCGACCGGGTGTTCTTGGCGCAGAACTTGCCAAAGATGCCCGGCGAGTCGGAGTACAACTGGCCGGTGACCGTCGATCTCAACGGCAAAGTGGTTTTGCGATCCCGGCAGTCAGGGCAGGCCGGAGTCACCGAACTGGTGCTCTCCCGCTCAACACGTACCGGTGAGGCGCTGCGGTTTCATACCAACCGCCGCTATCTGCTCCGGGCGGCCGAATTGGGCTTCGAGCATGTGCAACTCGTCAGCCCCAAAGCGCCCGTATTGTGCCAGGATGAGCACCGGCAGTATCTCTGGGCACTGTTGGACCCGGAGTCCGTGATCGACCCGACCGACGAGACCATCCGCATCGAAAGTCCCGTAGCCGATAAAGCCGATCTACAACGGCCAGCAACTCGAAGAAAGACATCCCAGATGACCAGTGCAGGCAAGAGAGCCGCGGCACCATGCCATTCGCAAGGCGAGCACAGCGGCACGGCGGAGGAAGCAGCGGCCGCCCGTGCGATCGATCAGGCGGTGGCGCTACGTGATGCGTTGCGCGAAGCCGCCGCCAACACGGCCGAGTTGATTCGGCAACTCCGTCGTGACAAATCGCAGGCGAGGCGGCCCAAGCATGGCTTGGCCTCGCGTCGCCAGATCGAGGCGGTCCGGGTCTAAATCCGCGGCCGCTATTCACTCGCCTATCCTTCACCAGGAGCACCACTTATGCCCATGAGACTCTCCGTCGGGCTCTCGCGCAAGCTGGGGCTGCCCGACTACAGTTCGATCGGTGCCAACTCCCAATTGGAGTTGGAGCTGGATCAAGCGCTCTTCCAGGGTGACCTGGAAGGCTTTCGGCAGCAGATCCGGCAGATGTACTCCGCCTGCACCGAGGCAATCCACGAGGAACTGGCCCGCCAGTTGGGGTCCTCATCGGCGGCAGCGGCGCTGGCCCGACCAGCCGCGGCGGCCGGCGCCCCGCATACCTCGCTGAACGGCCACGGCAACGGCAACGGCAATGGCAATGGCAATGGACATGCCGCCGAGGGGCACGGCAACGGCCACGCGGCCACGGCCGTCAACGGCGCCCGCCGGGCAACGGCGTCCCAGGTACGGGCGATCTACGGGATCGCCGGCCGCCTGCGCCTGGATATTGCCGGCCGGCTGCGCAAGCAGTTCCAGATCGAGCGGCCGGAGGACCTTTCCCTGGCCGACGCCAGCGAACTGATCGACGATCTCAAGGCCTGTGCCGCGGGGGGAGACCGCCCATGATCAATGAGGCCACGTCAAGTCCCGCCGAGCGGGCCCGCCAACTCACCGGACGCGACTACATCTCCTGGTCGGCGATCAGCACCTACCGCGCTTGCCCGCTCAGGTACTACTATCGCTACGTCGCCCGGCGGCCGCCGGAGAGCATCTCGGCGAGCTTCGTCTTCGGCGGGGCGATCCATGCGGCCCTCGAGCGGCACTGTCGCGCGATCATGGCCGGCGCCGAGCCACCGAGTCTGGAGGCGCTCGTGGATGCCTACCGCGACGCCTGGCGCGGCCACGATCTCGAGCAAGTCGTCTTCGGCAGCGACGCCGGTATCTACAGCCTGACGGTGATGGCCGAGCGGATGCTCGCCGCTTTCCAGGCCAGCCCGGCCGCCTGCCCGTCGGGGAGCATCCTCGGCATCGAGGAGGAACTGCGGGGCGAACTCCTGCCGGGTGTTCCCGATCTATTGGCCCGCATCGACCTGCTGGTCGACAACGGCGAGTATCTCACACTCACCGACTTCAAGACCGCGCGCAACCGCTGGAGCACGGAATACGCCGCGGCGGCAGCCGAGCAACTCCTGCTCTACCGCGAGCTGGTCGGCCAGTGGTGTGATCGGCCGGTGAAGCTCGAGTTCGTGGTGCTCACCAAGGCCCAGACGCCGGTCGTGCAGATGCTTCCGGTAACGGTGGCGCGCGAGCAGATCGCCCGGACGAAGCGTTCCGTGGCACGCGTCTGGCAAGCCATCGAGGCCGAGCACTTCTATCCTTCGCCCTCCCCCTTTGAATGCCCGGCCTGCCCCTATCGCCAGGCGTGCCAGCAGTGGGCAGGCTAGAAAGGAGGCCCATCCTGTCGTCTCTGATCGTGTTAGCGATTGTCTTCGTAGCGGCCAGTTGGGCCTATCGCTCGGGCAAGCGGTGCGGATCGCGCAAGGGATTTGCCGCCGGCCGGCGACATCGCCCGCGCCGGCTGTGAAGACTTGCCACAACGGCAGCGGCCGCCCGCGATGGCGGCCGCGCCGTTTCTTCTCTCTTTAGCTATTGGGACTTGGGCCATTCCCAGGAAGACTCCGCTTACACCACGGACCCAACGGTGAGAGTACTGGCGAGCGAAAATCAGGCACCTCTTGGCGATCGAACCTTCACCGCGTGTGGTTCGAGAGGCAGTAGTCGCTCGATGTGTTTCTGCACGCTGATGGGGTATCTCGCGAGAATCGGAGCAAGATCTTCCGCGCTAATCTTCGCGAGGTGGCGGAACGTGACCAGGGTGGGCGCGTGGTTGGCGGGGCAGCTCACGGCCCAATTCC
The DNA here is from genome assembly GCA_040766885.1 of Thermoguttaceae bacterium. Classification (GTDB taxonomy): domain Bacteria; phylum Planctomycetota; class Planctomycetia; order Pirellulales; family Thermoguttaceae; genus JAXGPP01. The sequence continues at coordinate 68,078 of JAXGPP010000021.1, forward strand.
GTTGGCAGCCAATCCTGAACCGGGCGGGGCGCGGAACGCCCCTGCGATTACCTCCGTCCGCGGGCGGCCTCGACCAACTCGGCGATCGTTTGCTCCAAGAGCGCCGCGCCGCCGAACTCCATGCCCAGCGATCGCAGCTTGGCGGTGACAATCTCGTGCTTCGCGGCGGTGCGATGCCCCTCAATCTCGCTCGGGCTCCCCGCCAGCCGCCTGGCGATCGTCGCCACTTCGTAGTCCGAGACGTAGCGATCGCAACAGTTATAGGCCTCGCCGGCGATGCCGTCGGCGGCGAGCAGCAGGCTCACCGCGCGGGCCACATCCTGGGCGTGGACCTCCTTGCCGCCCCGCTGGCAGTTCACCGGCTCGCCGCGGACCACGGCGGATATGAGCTCGAACCAGCGGCTCGCTTCCACCGGGTGGGCCAGGCCATAGACACCGGTCGGCCGCAGCGCGCAGATCGGATAGCCGTGGCCCCAACCGTAGCTATGAATGTACTTCTCGAGGGCGGCCTTGTGGGCGCCGTAGTGGCTGGTCGGCCAGAGCGGATGGGTTTCATCGAGCGGTCGATCGTCGAGGATCTTCTCGTGACGGCACAGGTCGAAATGAACACGAATCGCCCGACTCCGGCGGCCCGAGCGGCCTCGATGAGCCGGATCGTGCCGACGATGTTACTGGTGACGAACTGCTCGAGATCCCCCTCGCCACCGCGGAATCCACCGCGGGGATGGTAGAGCGCCGCGTGCACCACGGCATCGGTATCCTCAACCAGGGCCCGACCGCTGGCAGCGCTGCCGAGATCACCTTCGACCCACTCCAGCGAACCGGCCAGTTGTTCGAAGCCGCCGCGATCGCTCGTCGAGCGGTGCCAGCATCGCAGACGATGCCCAGCCTGGACCAACTCGGCGGCGATGTACCGGCCGATGAAACCCGTTGCCCCCGTCAGCGCGATCCGCATCGTTCCGCTCCTGACTGGTTCATGACGTTCATTTGATCAAGGAAACTCCATTATAGACATACGCCGTATGATGCATGCCACCTGCCTGGCGAAAGCCACGTCCATCCGCTCCACAAACCACTGGTTGGAGTGCCACGAGTACGATGACGCATTGCGCGAGATCGCCGAACCGGCCACCGGGAGAACGGGCGAGCAATTCTCTGGGACGTTGAACAAGGCCCCACCCTGTCGGGCGATCAGCGGGCTGATCCGGGTAGCCCGGATCCCCTGGGGGGCAATCGCCGGATCCTATGATTCCCGTTCGAGCGACGCCTACGGAACGGACCGCACCAGGCGGAAGCCCAGGCGGAAAGGGTTTGATCCCCGCCAGAAGCGGAAGGCGGCTCGGCAGCGGGGCGAATCGTCGTGCCAGCTTCCGCCGCGAAATACCCTGCGCCCCTGCGAGGGGCCTTGCGGATCTTCCCATGGTGCGTTCTCGTAGTCTCCCGATTCAAACCAACCCGCACACCACTCCCACGCGTTTCCCTGGATATCGTGCAATCCCCATGGGTTGGGGACCTTCTGGCCGACCGGATGAATTCTGCCTTCCGAGTTCGCGCTGAACCAAGCGTGTTCCTTCAAGGCCGCCTCATCGCCGCAGCCCCACCACGTCGTCGTTCCCGCCCGACAGGCGTACTCCCACTCGGCTTCGGTCGGCAGCCGGTATTCCGCCCCCGCGGCTTGCTCCTCCGCCAGTGCGTTCATGCTGCGGCAGAAGGCCGAGGCGTCATCCCAGTCCAGCACCTCGACGGGCCGCGTTGTGTCGCCACTGAAGCGGTGCGGAATGTCCACCATCACCCGTGCATACTGCGATTGGGTCACTTCGCACTGCCCCAGGTAGAATGCTCGCGAAATCCGCACGCGATGCTTTGGGGTTTCCGCGGGCAAGCGGCTGATATACCACTCGGGCTGGTTCTTCGCCCGTGCGTCCTGCAGCAGCGTGGCCATTTCCTCGGAGCTCGACCCCATCGCGAATTCACCGGGCGGAATAAGGGTGAACTGCATGCCCAGGGAATTGGTCACCACGGCCGGCACGCCCAGGTACTCTGCCCAGGCATGTTGATGCTGCTTCGCCTGCTCGGCATCGAACGGTGCGATCGCCAATGGGGGTGAAATGTCCGACGAGCACTCCACGCCGTCCAGCCAGAATCGTCCATAACCTTGCGATACGTGAATCTCGATCCAGTCCACGGATGTCATGCGCGGCCGATTCATGGTTGTTCGCGACCAGTTCTTGCTGCCCGTGAGCGGAATCGTCGCCCGCCACCACTCGCCGTTATTCGACACGCGAAGGTCCATTGCTGGCCGATACTCGAAGTAGTTGGAGCCATGACCGATCCGCAGCGTGATTCCGCGCATTCGTTCCTCCGCTGCGTCCTCCGTAAGCACGGAAAGCATGACCGCTTCTTGGCCGCTGAGATCCCAACTCGTGAAGCGGATCGGCGAAACCGTGACGCAGACCGCATCCCTGCTCAGCGAGTCGACGCGAAGCGATCGGCTGCCGACCAGCTTACGGCCGGCATCGAACGATGCGATCGTCATCGAGCCATCGGCCGCCGCAACTGCGAAACGCACGTCAATCGCGTCGGTGAAGTCCTCCTGCGCGGAAACCTGCTCGGAGTGCCTGCGGTTGGCCAGAGCCTGTCCGGCTGGCGACAAGGCGAGCAATCGCGCCGCTAACGCCCGGAGTTGGCGGGCTTCTTCTCGAAGCTCCTCCGTTTCGTGCTCCAAGCGTCCTGCGCGGCGAAGGGCTTCAGCGGCCCTGGCGGCCTCCGTTGCCGCACGGGATTGCGCGGCGGCCAATTTGCCACGAGCGGCCTCCAACTGCTGCTCGAGCGAGTCCTCCCTCTGCGTCCGCGACTCCAGTTGCGTTTCCAGTTGGGTGACACGCGTCCTGGCTGCGTCTGCCTCTGCCATCGCCAGACGCGCGACCGCGGAGAAGTTGGACGCTTGAAGGCGAGCCTCGTTCGCCTCGCGCGCCAACCTGGTTGCCTCCACCTCTTTCTGCGCCGCCAGCGTTTCCGCCTCCGCCGCGCGACGGGCGTTGTCGGCCGCCAGTCGCGTGGCCGCCAGAGCCTTGACCCGTTCCCGTTGAACGAGGACGGTGCCCAACGTGACGGCTGCGAGCAGCGTGACGATTGCAGCCAGACCGCTAACGGTCACCGTCGGATGCCGTCGCATCCAGCGAAATGCGCGCTCCCACGGCAACTCGGGGCAGCTGCTCACCGGCTCATCGTCAAGCCAATGCTGCACATCAACAGCCACGTCCACGGCATTCGAATAGCGGTCTTCCGGCCGGCGCGCCATGGCCTTGAGGCAGATCGCCTCCAACGCCCGCGGAACGGGCGGGTTGACTTCCGAAGGCTTTGGCGGTGGCAAGGTGCGCACCTTCTGCAGAATCTCGTCCGACGAACGGCCACAATAAGGTGCCGCTCCGGACAAGATCTGATACAGGATCGCGCCGATGCCGTAGACATCCACACCCGGCCCGATTGCTTCGGGTTTGCCCTCGGCCTATTCGGGAGCCATGTACGGTGGACTGCCGACCTTACTCCCCGATGCCGTCAATTCGTACTGCCGCGCGCGTTCGTGAGCCGCCACATCGCCCATCGTCGAATCGGGCGAGCCCCCATCCGCCACGGGCTTGGCAAGCCCCCAATCCAAGACCACGATCTCGCCGAATGCGCCAAGCATGACATTCGTGGGCTTCAGATCACGATGAATCACGCCGCGGGCATGTGCGTATGCAACGGTCTGACAGATCGCCACGAATCGTCGCAACAGTTCTTTCAGGCCGCGGGGCGAGGGTTGGGCGCGGTGTTGCTTGATTGCCGTGTCCAGCGTCTGCCCCTGGATGTGCCGCATTGCGTAGAACGGTTGCCCGTGACGGTCGACGCCGAAGGTATACACGGGAACGACACCGGGATGCTCTAGTTGTCCGGCGATTCTCGCTTCCGCGACGAATCGTTCACGTGCGCCCGATTGCTCGGCATAGTCCTTCTTGATTTCCTTGATCAGAACCTGCCGCCGCAAAGCACGGTCCTCGGCGATGCTCAGGCGGCCCATGCCGCCCTCCGTGAACGGTTGGATTACGCGGTAGCCACCCCGCTCCGTTTCCGTGACGGCAGCGGTGCCCGACGGTGACCGCCGTTTGAGATCCTCTGAAGGGGCGACCGGCGCGGTGCCGTCCGTTGTCGGAACTTGGACCTTGATTTCTCGGTCGATCCGATCCAAGGCCGCCTTCAGGCCGGGCCGGGTCGGCCCGAAATGCCGCAGATACTCTGCGCAATGCGGACGGTCTCCCCATAATTGCCGCACGCGGTACTCCTCGGCAAGCACGTCGTCTGGCAGCCTTTCAAGTGGGCCGACTTCCGGCAGCCTCGCAGCGTAGTCGGCCAGCCGCGGGGGACGTTCGGAGGAACACTCGCCCGCGCGCTGGTGTTCCGCCCAGCGGCGCCAGCGGTGCTCCAAATCGATGAGCACAAGTTCGACGGCCAGGGCCAGGCGGAACGCTGCATTCTCCGGCAGATCTCCGCTGCCCAGCATGTCGGCAACACGCGGCGTTTGATTCCGCTGCCATGCGGCCTCGAAACGATCGCATAAGTGAGCGATTTGGGGCATCCAATCAGGGTCGAGCTGGCGTAACAAACTGCAATGACGCATCCGAGAACTCCTCACCGGCAAAGTCGCAATACTCGTCCGACGCGCATGCCGACAATCACCTTGGGCTGCTTCCCGTGTGCGATCGGCCCTCGTACAGTCCGATGATCCCAGGGCGACCAACGCGAGCCCGGCGTTCCCGCTTCCGTACGACCGTGTGGCACTGTGCCGCAGCACTTCCGCGTTGGGTTCTTCCGTTCCAATACGCCCCAGCAGCGTTCTCGCTAGACTATGGGTTTTCAGGTGCTGTAGCAACACTACTGGGGATTGTCATTAACGCGCTGAACGTTCTGCCGTATTGTCCCGGTCCCAAGCTGACCACGGAGGGCAGCCATGTCGGGACCGAAAGAATACCGAGCCGATTATACCGAGAAAATCGCGCGTGTTGAGGATCTGGCGAAGGCCCAGATCATCCGCCATAGTCGGAATTTGTGCCACCGGCGGTGCCTGCAGCGCGAGCGGAGGTGCTACCGGCATCGGACGCTGGAACGGGTGTTGCACGATCTCGATGACTTGCTGCGGGCGCGGCCTCGTGACCCTCTCGTCACGTACTCGCAACATCATTGCTGTAAATGCAAAGACTACTTCAACGCGGACATGTCGGACTGGGCTTTGCCCAAGAGCCACTACACCCACCGTGTCGTGGCAATGGCCGTGCGCCTGGTAGTGGAGGATGGATTATCCTACCACGCGGCGAGTTGGCATCTCTGGCGGGACCACCGAGTCTTTGTGCTCTACACCGCGATTCAGAACTGGGTGGAGCGGGGCGAAAAAGGCGGAGTAACACATCGGCGACCTGTAACTGGACGCCGCGCTGGATGATTTCTCGGGGTACATTGCGGCCGACGAGTTGTACGACGGTTCATTCTGCGTTCTTTCGATTGTGGACAACCGCACCTTTCGCCGTCTCATCCATGAAGTAGTGGACCACCCGGATCACGCCGACATCGAGCGATTCTTCCGGGTGTTCCAGGCGGCGATCCAGGGGCGCAAGCTGCTGTTACACGGCATCACGACCGCGGGCTCGAACTTCTACCCTGAGCCAATTCCCAGAATTTCTGGCGATGTTTCCCACCAGCGCTGCGAGTTTCGCGTCATCAAGGAACTGACGAAGGCAGTGCTGCACGCGCTGGCGAAGGTCCGCAAGGAGTTGGCCGCCACGAAGCCCAAGCGTGGCCGCGGGCGTCCGTCTTCTGCCGCCGCCCACACGGCAGCGCGGCAGGCCGAGCGGATCGAACAGAAAGTCGGAGACCTGTTTCAGCATTGTTGCCCGTTCGTGCAGCACGTCCTGACTCCACCCCAGCGACGAAACCCGCTGCGCAATATCCGCGGGCGACCCGAGTTACGAACGCTTCAAGGTAGCTTGGATGAAGTGTGCCGCCTCTTCGGCCGTCGCTTCCGCACTGACACCGCGTTGGAAAAACGCGCGCGGCTGCGGCGCCGTGTCCGGCGATTCAAGTGGATCGGCAAGACGCTGCAAAGGCTATTCTCGCCCAACTTGGAAAAGGCGCTGACTTTCTTGGATGATAAACGCCTTCCTTCCACGTCCAATGCGGCGGAACGCGGGAACCGCCGTCATCGCAAGATACAAAAGACCGTATCTCGAGCCCGGAATCGCAATCGCGCACGGATCCTCCGTACAGTGTGCGGCAGGATGCGTTCATCCGCCTTGTCGACAGTCCATCGATAGAGGGGGCATTGCCGCGTTGGGGACCCCCGCGAGGCGGCCGTGACCGCGAGTCGTGATCGAATCAGCGGCTCAGGCGAAAGCAACGAGACGGGTGATGTGGTTTTCCGAGTCTGTAGCATCATTACAGAGGGTTATGCGGCTCGTTTCTTGCGAGCGCGATGTAGTGCGTGAGTAGTCAGATTGCGTTGCGAGGCTCGTTCCTCGCGTTGCATATCCAAGGCAATCCGCGAGGAGATGTGTGGACAGGTCCGAACGCGATACACGGTCTTCTGCATCTTACGGTGACGGCGGTTTCCCCGTTCCACCGCATTTGAGGTGGAAGGAAGGAGTTTGTCGTCCAAGAAGGTCAAGGCTTTCTCCAGGTTGGGAGAGAAGAGCTTCTGTAATGTTTTGCCGATCCACTGGAAACGCCGCACGCGACGCCGCAGCCGTGCCAGCTTTTCCAACGCAGTGTCGCTGCGGCAGCGACGATCGAAGAGTCGATACACTTCATCCATGACGCCTCGAAGCGTTCGCAGCTCGGGTCGCCCGCGGGTAATGCGCATCAGGGTCCGCCGCGGGGCTGGAGTCAGAACGTGCTGCACGAACAGATAACGATGCTGAAACAGGTCTCCGACCTTCCGTTCGATCCACTTGGCCTGCCGCGCCGCCTTGCGGGCGGCGGCCGAAGACGGACGCCCGCGGCCAAGCTTGGGCTTCGTGGCGACCAATTCCTTGCGGACCTTCGCAAGGGCGTGCAACACGGCCTTCGTCAGTTCCTTGATGACGTGGAACTCACAGAGTTGGTGAGAAACGTCACCAAACACTGTGGAAATCGGCTCAGGATAGAGGTTCGAGCCGTCGGTTGTGATACCCTGCAACACGAGGCCGCGCCCCTGAATCGCCGCCTGGAAGGTGCGGAAGAATCGCTCGATGTCGGCATGGTCTGGGTCGTGGTCCAACACTTCGTAGATGAGGCGGCGAAAGGTGTGGTTGTCCACGATCGACAGCACACAGAACGGCCCGTCGTACAACTCGTCGGCCGCGATGTACCCCGAGAAGTTATCCAGTGCGGTGTCCAGGTAATCGCCGCGGATGCGTTGCTCCGCCTTTTTTCCCCCCGGACTCCACCCAGTTCTGAATCGTGGCGTAGGGGACGAAGACCCGATGGTCCCGCCAGAGATGCCAACTCGCCGCGCGGTAGGGCAAGCCGTCCTCCACCACCAGACGCACGGCCATCGCCACGACACGGTGGGTGTAGTGGCTCTTGGACAGCGCCAAGTCCGACATGTCCACGTTGAAGTAGCTCTTGCACTTACAGCAATAATGTTGCGAGTACGTAACGAGAAGATCACGAGGCCGCTCCCGCACCAAGTCGCCGAGATCGTGCAGCGTCCGCTCAACGGTGCGAACGCGATAGCAACTCCGACCGCACGCCGGGCATGGTCGCGTCGAATAGTTGCGACTCCGCTCGACGCGCAGAGCTTGCGGCAGGTCCTCAACACGTGTAATACCCTCAGTACAATCCGCTCGATATTCTCCCGGTCCCGACATGGCCACCCTCCGTAGTGCGATTCGGGCCGGGAAAATACGGAAAAACGCTCAGCGCCTCAAGAACAACCCTCTGTAATGATGCTACAGACTCGGTTTTCCTCACTATTCCTTTCATCGAGGGGCACCATGGGCTACGATGGTGGCACGTTCGACGTTGCGACCATAACTCTGCGCCGAATGGGCATGCATGTCCTTGGTCTCCGAAACTACGCAGTGCGAGGTGCTACAATGCGCGACCGTGCTTTTGCAGAAGAGCTCATTACGCTTCTGAACGAACTTGCCAGCACCAAGGCGGTGAAGGACGCAATGAAAGCCGAGGAGCACGCGCAACGATCGGCGCCACCTCCGTCGGCCCCCCTCGAGTCGGCGCTCAAGAAATTCGAGAGCGATCTTCAGCGAGTGATCGAGGAGAAGGTCGCCCGCCTGAGCGAGGATGAACGAAGGAAGCTGGCGGAGCGCGCCATACAGTCGCAAACCGACGCCTGCGGGCAGGCATTTCTTGCCGAACGCTATGCCCAGTGCGAGCAGATGGCCCGACAACTCATGTTGTCCTGCCCCAGCCATTTCCTGTTTCAATTAATGCTGATCTCGACACAGCGGATGGGGCAATCCAACGCGCCTTGGCCGATGATCGCTTCTCTCCTCTCGCAGTCAGTCAAGGACGTCTGGTACCAGGATCTGCTGAAGCTGACGCTCGGTCAGGCCGATCCGGCCAAGGTGCTGGCCAACGCCAAGGACGACGATCAGCGTTGCGAAGCCTTGTTCTATACTGCCATGCGGCTGAAAACCCTCGGCCAGAATCAGGCCTCGGTCGCCACGCTCAACCGCTGCGCGGCGACGCACTCGACGACGGCCGAGAACCGGTTGGCGAAGATGCGTCCATGACGCACCGGTTTGAACGGGCCCGCTGCGGACGCCGGCGGTTCCGCGCCGCGGGCCCAGAGCATTGCACCGCGGAAGGGAGCGACTCATGGCATCTCTACCCGAGGGCGCCATCTCTGAGGAAGCGCGGAAACTCGCCGCCAGCCTCCGCGAACAGGCTCCGGGCGTAAGCCCGCCCGACCTGCTTGCTTGCCTGGAAGCGTTCTGCGGTCGCGACTACCCGCAGGCGGCAAGCCTGGCCCAGTCGCTTGTCGATCGGCATCCGATCCACGGGCTGATCCAGGTGTTGGGCGTCAGCCTGATGCGGACTGGAGAAGCCATCGGCGCCCGGGTGGTGGTTCCCTTGCTGGCAGAGCAGATGACGGATCCCTGGGAGCAGAGGCTCGTGCGGCTGACGGTGGGCCTGGAAGACCCGCAGCAGACGCTTACCGCCGCGGTTGACCAGCGTGCGCGGTGCCAGACCCACTGCTACAGCGGGATCCGCCTGGCAAGCGAAGGCCGCGTCGAGGCCGCGCGCCGTGAGTTCGACGCCAGCGTCGCGGAAGGGGTCGACTGCTTCGAGAGCCGCCTGTCGCAGCATGAGCGACTGGCCATTTCCGTCGAACCCGCGGTGCGGATCCGAAGCCTTGCCGAGCGGCTTCGGGAGTTGGTCGGCCAGGGGCGGCATCGAGAATCGCTGCCCATCGCCACCGAGCACTGCGAATTGACCGCCCGGCAGTATGGCCCGAGCCATCCGGAGCACGTGTCCGCCCTGCTGACCCTCGGCGAGATCCTCACCGCCCTCGAGCAATATGACGACGCCCGGCGATCGCTCGAACAGGGCGTCGGACTTGCGCGGGCGGCGGCGGGACCAGATCCGGCCCCGCTGGCGCGAGGCCTGACCCTCCTGGCGGCGGCCTGCGTTCGGGCCGAGGCGTACGATCAGGCCGAGCGGGCTTATGAAGAGCTCGCCGGCATTGTCCGAAGCCATCGCGGCGAGGACGATGCCGAGTTCGCCAAGCTCCTGCTGTTGTGGGCCGACCTCTGTGCGGCCCGCGGCGATCTGGCTCGCGCGGAGGCTCTCTGCCAGCGGGCGGGCGACGTGCTGCGTGCGGCGCATGGAGAAGAACACGGCGACTTTGCGGCAGTCCTGCTGCGGCAGGCCGATCTGCACATGAAGAGCCGCCGCCCAGCTGCCGCCATTCCGCTCTATGAACGGGCCAGCGATATCCTCGCGCGCCTTGCTGGCCCGGAAAGCGAGCCGGTGTATCAGACGCTGCTGCGGCTGGCGCAGGCCTGGAAGGAAACGGGCGACGTCGTTCAAGCTGGCCGGGCGTTCTGGCGCTGCATGGAACTGCGGACCCCGGACGACGATCGCTACGAAGCCCTGAAGGCGTTCGCTCGGCACGACTATGCCCGCGCCGGTCAACTGGCATTCTCACTGATCCAGACGAGCGGCGATCTCCTCTTCTACTACCTTCTGCTCATCGCGCTCGAGCGAATGGGAGCCGACGCCGAGAAGGAGCAGATCGCGAGCTTTGCCCTGGAGCGGACCGCCTCCTCACACCCGTGGGAGCACGCCTTGTTTCGGTTGATCCTGGGACGTCTCGACCGCGATGCGGTCCTGCAGCTGGCCGAGACGGACGTCCAACGGTGCCAAGTCCGCTATTACGCCGCCATGCGGCTGCTTGGCGAAGGGCGAGTGGAGGAGGGGCGAAGCGAGCTTCGTGCCTGCCTGGCGTGCCGGGGAGAGTGCCAGGAACTGATCCTGGCCAGCCTGGAACTGGAGCCGCTGGCGGGCGGCGTCGCAGAAGCGTCCGAGACCGACCAGCAATTCGCGTTCCGCCGCTCCGCCGCGTCGCGCTCTTTTGAAGAGGGGCGGCTCAGCGAGGCGTATGCCCAGGCGGAGGAGGCTTTTTCCGCCGAACTGCGACTCCGCGGCGACGCTCATCCCGACACCGGGCTGAGCCGATTGTGGACCGCGATGCTGGCATTCCTTTCGGGCGATCATGAGCGGGCGGCGCAGTTATTTGCCGAGTGCCTGAAGCACTGGCCGGCAACTTGCCCGAACGAGCGGGCGTGTCTCGAACACTTCGCCGCCGGCCATTATCGCCGGCTGTTGTCGACGACGCAGCAGATGATCGGCGACAACGAACTCTCGTCGCCCTATTACCTGCTGCGGCTGGTGGCCGCGCAGCGACTGGGCTGCCTGGAATCGCTTGCCTCGGAGGCGAGAAGCGTGGCGGAAACCGAACCTTCGTTGACCGGCGCGGTCGCCGTTCTCCTCGGCGACCAGCCATCGCAGGACGTGAGGCAGCTCGGCGACTCGCATCAGGACCGGCTGTGCTTCTGCCGCGCCGCCGCCGCGATCTCGCAGGGAAAGCCGGAAGAGGCGCAGGCGGCGTTTGGCGACGGGATCGCCGCGCGCCTGCGATCCGGCGGCGAAATCACGCCGGATGTCGTCCTTGCCGCGGCCGATTACTTCCGGCCGCAGTCAGCGGAGCCGCCCGGGACCGGGCTCGACGCGCGGTTGCTGGAAGCCGTCGCGTTGTTCGCCGCCGGCCAGCGGGAAGCAGCCCTGGACCTGGCCTCGAGCGTTTGTCCTCCTGGTTCCACGGCGGACGGCGCCGGACCGGCCGACTGGACCGTCGCCGGCGCGCTGAACCGCCTGTCCGGGCGAAATGAGGCCGCCACCGCGTGCTTCCGCGCCGCGCTGGCGCGCTGGCCCTTTGAGGAACCCGACGACCGGGACCTGGTCGATCTGTTCGCCGCGCACGAGTACGAGCGCTGCGCCACGGAAGCCCAGACGCGCCGGCTCTGTTCGCTGGGCACCCCGCCTGAAGTGCTTCAAGCGGTCCTGATCTCCGCGCAGCGACTGGGCGGAGTCCAGGCTGTCGAGCATCTCATCAACGCCGGCGACACGGCCCTCGCCGGGCGGAGTTGGGAACGGCGGCTATTCGAGTTGACTGCCGGCCTGGCCAGCGAGAGCGAGACGTTGGCGGCGGCCGAGTCCGAGCGTGGCCGGTGCCAGGCCGAGTTCTACGCGGCCGCGCGGCGGTTCACCTGCGGCGAGGTGGATGCGGCTCGCGCGGGATTTGTGTCGTGCCTGGAGGCCCAACTTCGATCCGCCCAGCGCCCCTGTCTGGAGGCCGTTCTGGCCGGGCTTCATTTCGATGCGCCCCTTCCCGAGAGCGGCTCCGCGCAGTGCCGCCTCCACCTGCTAGAGTCCGAGATGCAGTCGCTGACGAAGCGCAAGGAGTACGCACTGGCCCTGGACTGCGCGATCCGCGCCCGGGATCTCGCCGCGGAGGCGTTTGGCAACGAACCGCGGACCCAGGCGGTGGCGATCAACAACCTGGCGGTCGCCCTGCAGCAGGCCGGCCGTCTCGACGAGTCGCTGGAACTCCATCGGCAGGCGCTCGCGATGCGCCGGCAGTGGAGCGGAGAGGATCCGGGCGGAGTCGCTCAGAGCCTCCACAATCTGTGCATGCTGCACTGTCAGCGGAACGAGTTCGCCGCGGCGGAACTCTGTGGCGAAGAAGCCGCTGCACTGTGTCGCAAAATGCCAGCGGCGAGTCTCTCCGCACTGGTCCCGTGTCTGCACCTTCTGGCCAAGTGCAAGGAGCGGCTGGAGAAATGGGAACAGGTCGAGCCGCTTCTTCAGGAGGCGGTGGACCGGACGGCGCCAGCACACGGGGGCGAGTTGTCCACACATCAAGAGGCGCTCAACCGTCTCCAGGATTATCTCCTCCGCCGGGGTGAGGACGATCGGGCGACCGAGGTTGGGGTTCGGCTGTTCACATCCGCCACCGGCGCGCGAGAGGCATCCGATCATGTTCGCTCCACGATCCAGTCGGTGAACGCGATGGCGAGGCACTGGGCCGCTCAGCCCGGCGAACAGTCAGACGGAATGGTCGAGCGATTTCAAGCGATTGTTGAACAGGAGAAGGAAGTCATTCGCCTGGAGAACGCTGGCCGGACGCAGGATGCACTGGCATTGGCGCAGAAGACCCTCGAGGAGTTGCAGCGGCTGACAGGCACGGACACCGCGCATTACGCCGCGCACCTGTCGCATCTGGCGATGCTGCACCACAAAGCGGGTGAGTGGCCGCAGGCAGTGCGGGCGCAGAGCCAGTCGGTCGAAATCCTGCGCCGCGCGCTGGGCGACGAACACCCCTCTTTGGGACATCAGTGGGAGGCGTTGATCGGCTATCGCATCGCCCAGGCCAAAGGCTTGGAAGAAGACGGCGACTGGGAAGCCGCTCTGGAAACGGCAATCGAGGCCCGCGACACCGCCGCGCGCTACGTGGGCAAGACGAGCCGCGCGTACGCGGGAGCGTCGCTGGAGTTGTTCGAGCTGGCCCAACGGATGGCGAAAGCCCGTCCCGAGAGCAAGGCCCTTTCGGTGGCAGCTGCCGTGGGTCTCGAAATGCTCGAGCTCGGGACGGGAACGATGGCCGACAGTCATCCTGGAGTGGCGCTGGAGGACAGGGCCGAGGAGCAATCGGAACGGTCGATCGCGGTGTTCGTCTCCTCCACATTCCGCGACATGATGGCGGAACGCGAGATGCTGGTGAAGCAGGTTTTTCCCCGCCTCCGGACTTTATGCGAAGCCCGCGGGGTCGGGTGGGTCGAGGTCGACTTGCGCTGGGGAATTAATGAGGAGCAGGTCCAGCGCGCCGGCGTCGTGCGGACATGCCTGGCGGCCATCGACCGCTGCCGACCATTCTTCCTGTGCATGCTTGGAGAGCGGTACGGGTGGCAACCCGAGCGGATCGAAAAGGGCTTGGATCGCGAGTTTCCGTGGATTGAGGAATATGCCGGCTGTTCGGTCACCGAACTGGAGATCATCCACGCCGTGCTCCGCGACCCGCAACATGCCGACCAGGCGTTCTTCTACTTTCGCGATCCGAAGTATCTGGACCGCCTTCCGCCGAGCAGTCGCCGAGAAGACTTCGTGGCGGAAAACGAGCGGGCTCGGCAGAAGCTCGTCGACCTCAAACGCCGCATCCGCCGCAGTCCGGCTAAGCTCCGTGAGGGCTATGCCGACGCCGAGGAGTTCGGCAAGCTCGTGCTGGAGGATTTCACGGCGCTGGTCGAGCGGCTCTTTCCCGCCGAGTCGGCCCCCGACCCGCGCCAGCGCGAGGCGCTGCAGCACGAAGCCTTCGCCCAGACACGACGCGGGGCATACGTTGCCCGGCTTGAGGACTTCGAGGTGCTGGACCACCACGCACGAGCCGTGGAGACAAGGCCCTTGGTGGTGACGGCCGTCGCGGGGATGGGGAAGTCGTCACTACTAGCCAATTGGGCCTGCCGGTTTCGTCAGTGCGAACCACGAGTCTGCACCATCACCCATTTCGCAGGCTGCTCGGATCTGGCCGGCCGATGGCCGGCGATGTTGCGCCGGATCATGGCAGAACTCCAGCATCGGCGGCAACTCGACGGCGAGTTGCCGGAAGATGAACCGGGCCTTATCGACACTTTCTCTCAGTGGCTGGCGAGAGCGGCGGCGAAGGGCCCCGTCGCGCTGGTCATCGACGGTCTGGACGAGTTGAGTGGCAGCGGGGAGGAGACGCCTCTGTGCTGGCTGCCGTCCAAACTGCCTCCGGACGTCAGCCTCATCGCCTCAACGGCTCCTGGGCCGACGCTCGACTCGGTGCTGGCGCGAGGTTGGAACCGGCACGAGGTCGCGCCGTTGCGCGCGGCGGAGCGGACCCGGCTGGTCGAGAGCTACCTCCAGGCGGCGGGAAAGAGCCTTTTGCCCGATCAGGTCCGTTACCTGGTCAGCCATCCCCAGACAGCCAATCCCCTCTTCCTGCGAACGCTGCTGGAGGAGCTGCGGCTGTTCGGCAGCCACGAGGCCATCGACCACCAGATCGCCGAGTTGGCATCGGCCGCGACGCTTCAGGCGCTGTTCGATCACGTGCTCAAGCGGCTGGAGGCCGACTACGAGCGCGACCGACCGGGTCTGGTGCGCGATGCGCTCAGTCTGCTTTGGGCTTCGCGGCTCGGCCTGAGCGAAGTCGAACTCCTCGAGCTGCTCGGCCCGCCCGGTATGCCGCTTCCGCAAGCGGTTTGGACTCCGCTGTTCCTGGCGATCCGATCGTGGCTCGTGACGCACGCGGGCCGTCTAAGGCTCGACTATGCCGATCTGCGCGCCGCCGTCGCCGAGCGCTATCTGCGCAATGATCTCGAACGTCGCCTGGCGCACGAGCAGCTCGCCGCGTACTTCCACCGTGCGCAGGACTCCTCGGTTCAGGCAACGGAATGGCTTTGGCAGTTGGCTTGCCTGGCCGAGTGGGAGAAGCTCGCCGCCGCGCTGGCGCGGGCGGAGATCCTTCACCGCGCATGGACGTGCGACCCCGGCGGGGTCGCGCAGCTCTGGCGCCAGGTGGAGGCCAGTCGAGCCGGTAGTCTGCGCGAGGCCTTCATGGCATCGGCCCCGTTGTCCGAACCGGGACCGCTGGCGTCGCTCGCCGGAGTCCTCGCCGCGACAGGGAACTGGCCAGAGGCGGCCGAAATCGGCAGGCGACTCATCGAGTTGCTCCGCGCGGGCAAAGACCGCCCGCATCTGGCCAGTGCCCTTGCCAGACACATCACCGTGCTCAGATCCGCCGGCCGCTCCGACGAAGCCGCGGCCGCGGCAGCTGAACTGGCCGAGTTGCTGCCGCCGGGCAGGCCGGCTCCCGCCGAGAGCGGCTCTGAAAGCAGTGCAAGAACACATCCGGAAACCGGCGATGATGCCCTCCGCGACGCGCGCGACCGTGTGATCACGCGTCTGGTGCCGCAACAGCAGGAAGAGGAACCCGCACTCGGGCGCGACGTCGAGGAGTTCCTGGTGCGGCTCGCCCAGACCACCAGCGATGGCGAACTGCTGAACGTGGAACGCCAGTTCTTCCGGGCACAGGCACTGGCGAACAGCAGGCCGCAGAGAGCCCTGCCGCTATTCGAACTGGCGCAACGCTTCTATGCGGAACGAGGCATCGCGGCGCGGGTCGCGTTGTGCCTGATCGGACGGGCCGACATTCTCAGCCGGTCCGAACAGCTCGAGTCGGCACTCGAACTGCTCCGCGAAGCCGAACGCATTGCCCGTGCAACTTCCGATTGCACCAATCTGCGAATCGTTCTGTTTCTTTCCTCCGGATTGCTCAAGAAGCTCGGTCGCGAAATAGAGTCTGCGGCGGGTTACCAAGAAACGGTCGCTCTCTGCCGCCAGTCAGGGCAGACCGACCTATTGCCCCATGCCTTGCTATCGCTCGCCCAATTGTCGTGCGTTCCACGCTCGGAGGCGGAGTTGGCGCTGGACGAGACGGAAGCCCTGCTGCGAGCCGCCGGCCAAAGCGCGCAACTGCTCCTCTGCCGCGCAGTCCGCCGCCAACTGAAAAGGAATCTCTAGCGAGGCTTCGCCTCAGACCGACGAGTTGTAGGTTGTGTGGCAGCGTTTTGGAGTGAAATCAGAGGGGGCTCCGATCACACTGGAAACCATGTTCCCAGTTCATTGAACCGCTTGGCGGTTGGTGGCCGTGTGGCCGTTGTCGGAGCCCGCCGGTGAGTGTAGCCCAATCCGTCGCCGATGTCATCCAAAGCCACGTGACCTTGGAGGTCGGGGGTATCGACCGCATGTTCTTGAACGTCTACCAGCCCCGCTTGCAGCATGACCGTGGGGCGGCCGCTTTTTTCCGCTTTCATCGCGGCCAGACCTTCGCCAGTTCGCAGCTCATGGCCCCCACGACCCGGGCGTTCGTAGCACGCATCGAACGCTTTGCCGAAGAGCACGCGATCCCCTGGGTATCCTTCGCCAAGGGGGAGCGGAAGGACGACGTCGCCATCGCCCATTACGCCCAGTTCCAGGGCGAGGAAGGCGTGGTGTTCATCGGCGTCGCCCAGGAGAAGGCGTCGGTCTGGCGGACCATCAAGCGGCGCAACCCGGCAAACGGACGCACGTACCCTTGGCTGGTGCGTTCGACGGCCATGGTCAATCACTACTACTTCTACTGCATCGACAAGGACTTCGGCCCGTTCTTCCTCAAGTTCTGCTCGCACTTCCCGTACATGGCCCGGCTGTGCATCAATGGGCACGAATACGTCAAGCGGCAACTCGCCCCGGAGGGGATTGGGTTCGAGGCCCTGGACGACGGTATTCTCCGTTGCGATGCCCCGCGACGGCTGACCTACCAACTGCGGCGACTTCGGCTTCGCGGCCTCATCCGACGCATTCCGAAGACGCACCGTTATGAAGTCACCGATGAAGGACTTCGCACGGCGTTGTTCTTCACCACCGCGGCAGCCGTCGTCCTGCATCCCCTGAGGCGCCCCACTCGCATCTCATTGACGCCAGTGCGCCGGAGATCCAGCCGAGACCGAGGAGATCTGACGTCTGACTGAGGCCCCTCTGTGTAGCGTCTTCGGCGAAGATGGGGTGTCCATTGACCGTCTCGGCCAGCTTGCCGGCTGATTCCTCGCGGCGTATCCACCCGGCGCGATGCGTCGGTTATGATGCTGGGCGTACCCCAGTGGCCTCCCATTCTAGCGGCCTGGGAAGAAAGCGTGTCTCAACACCGGAGGTGGAGAGGTGGAAAGAAGAAGCTTCCTGAAGTGCCTGGCGTCGGCCGCCACATGCTCCGCCGCTGCCTCATCGCCTGCGCAGGACGGGCCTGCGGTCGCGGGCGAACGACCGCACACGCTTCCTCGTCGGCAGCTCGGCAAGACAGGAGTCACCGTGAGCGTGTTGGCGCTGGGGGGCGTTGCCGGGATGCAGCGCCCCCCCGCCAAGGACCACGATCCCGCCGTACTGGCGGAAGCGGCCCTTGAACTGGGGATCTCCTATTTCGACACGGCTCCCGCCTACAACAATGGCCAGTCGGAACGCAACTACGGTGAGGTGGTTGCGCGGCGCCGCAAGGAGATCTTCCTTGCGACCAAGACCGGAGACCGGACCTACGACGGCACGATGCGGAGCGTTGAGCAGAGCCTCAACCGTCTCCGCACCGATCACGTGGACTTGCTCCAGATCCATGGCGCGAATCGAACGGAGGACATCGCAGCGTGGGGCAAGCCCGGCGGAGTGCTGGCAGCGCTCGACAAACTCCGCGACCAGAAGGTGACCCGGTTCATCGGCGTCACGGGCCACGAGAGTGCCGAGGTGATGCGACGGGCGATCGAACTGTACGAGTTCGACACGGTCCTGACCACGTTCAATCCGGTCGCGCGGCGCCGACCCTTCCGCGAGTTGGTCCTTCCTTTGGCCACGGAGAGAAAGATGGGAATCCTCGCCATGAAGGTCATGGGCGGTGGATTCGGGTCGTTGGCCACGGGCAACCCGGCATCGAACACGGGTACCTGGTACCACGATGAAACGCCCCAGCAGGCGGATTCGCAAGCACTCATTCGTTACGCGCTCGGCCTTCCTGTCTCCGTCGCTGTGGTTGGAATGGCGTCCGTCGAACAACTCCGGTCCAACCTCGCCGCGGCATGTGAACTGGCTCCGCTCGACCGGACCGAACGGGAACAACTGGAACGAGCCATGGCTTGAGGTCCGCCGGCAATGAGAAGCATGGACTTCCTGGCCCCGACCTTGGGACGATCACGAGCTACAGAGCCAGGACATGCCGTCCGCCTGCCGGAAGTCAACGTCGCGGTGAAACGGGTGCGACTGGACTGGCAGGTCGGCTGTCACCTCGAGCAATTCAGCCCGTCTAACCCGGTTTTCCGTGCGACGCGAAGCGGCGCGGATCTGGCGACCAGGACCGGTTTCCATGCAGTTGGACAACTTGGCGGCGGCCGGCCGAGCCTTGCCAGACGCCCCGAAGACGTGAAAGGCCTGTGACATGACCTATCGGAGTCCGAAAGCTGTGCTCGACCGCCGAGATTTCGTGAAGATCACCGCCGCGGCGAGCGCTACCGTCGCCCTGGCGAAAGCGCCGTGGTCGCGGCTTGCTGCTGCTGACCCGACGGCGCGACCCGCCTCGTCGCCAAGCTGGATCGATAAACCGATGCGGTGGGCGCAACTCACGCTCGTCGAAGACGACCCGGGCAAGTTCGACCTCGAGTTCTGGCTGGATTACTTCCGACGGACGAAATCGGATGCCGTTTGCCTGAGCGCGGGTGGCTGCGTGGCGTATTACCCGACGAACATCCCGCTGCATCACCGCAGCGCATGGCTCGGCGACCGCGACGTGTTTGGCGACCTGGTTGTCGGTTGCCGCGAGCTCGGGATGGTCGTCATCGCGCGAACCGATCCGCACGCAACTTACGACGACGCGCGCGAAGCGCACCCGGATTGGATTGCCGTGGATGACGCCGGGAAGCCCCGCCGGCATTGGGCCTCGCCGGAGATGTGGGTGGCCTGCGGTTTGGGCCCCTACAACTTCGAGTTCATGACCGAGGTGAAGAAGGAGATCATGGCGCGGTACCGGGTGGATGCGATCTTCATCAACCGCTGGGATGGTTCGGGGATGTGCTACTGCGAGCACTGCCGCGACAACTTCCGCGCCACCTCAGGGCACGAGCTGCCGCGCACGAACGATCCGCAGGACCCTGCCCGGCGGGCCTACATCCTCTGGCGGCAGCAAAGGCTTTTTGACCTCTGGCGTCTGTGGGACGCCGAGGTCCGCAAGATCAACCCCGATTCCTGCGTCATTCCGAACACCGGGGGCGGCGCAACGAGCTCGCTCGATATGCAGCGAATCGGCGCGCTTGCTCCTACGCTGATGGCTGACCGGCAGGCCCGTCGCGGGCTATCGGCGCCCTGGGCCAACGGAAAGAACGGCAAGGAATACCGCGCCGCCATGGGTCGCAAGCCGATCGTCGGCATCTTCAGCGTGGGCGTCGAGGAGCCATACCGGTGGAAGGACAGCGTGCAAAACGAAGCGGAGATCCGCCTCTGGGTGGCCGACGGCGTGGCCAATGGCTTGCGTCCCTGGTTCACCAAGTTCTCCGGAGTGGTGCACGACCCGCGGTGGCTCAAGCCGGTCGAAGAAATCTACCGCCGTTACGCGGCCTGGGAGAAGTACCTTCGCAACGAGCGTCCGCTGGCCCGGGTCGGAGTGGTCTATTCCCAGCAGACGGCTTGGTTCTGCGGCGCCAAGGAGGAGCACACGCTGGGCTGGTACCAGGCACTCGTTGAGGCGCGGATCCCCTTCGAAATGGTGCACGATCGCCTGCTCGACGGCGAACATCTCGATTCGCTGAAGACGCTCATCCTGCCCAATATCGTCGCGCTTTCGGATGCGCAGTGCGGGCAGCTCCGCGAGTTCGTCAAGCACGGCGGGAGCCTTATCGCCACGCACGAGACCAGCCTGTGCGACGAGTGGGGCGTGAGGCGAGCGGATTTCGGCCTGGCGGACCTCTTGGGGGTCGCATTCAAGGGAACGGTCGCGGGTCCGATGCAGAACTCGTATCTGCGATTGGAGTCCGACCCGGACACGGGCAAGCGGCATCCGCTCCTGGCGGGCCTTGACGACGCGCCCCGCATCATTAACGGCGTGCGTCGCGTCGAGGTGGCCGCGACTCGGCCGTATCCCAGCCCTCCGCTGACGCTGATCCCCTCGTATCCTGATTTGCCAATGGAGAAGGTCTACCCCAGGGTGGCGAAGACCGACTCGCCCCAGGTCTTTCTTGGCGAGCTGGGCCCGTCCCGCGTGGTCTATTTCCCATGGGATATTGACCGCACATTCTGGGAAGTCCTCTCGGTAGACCATTTCAAGCTGCTCAGGAACGCCGTCGTGTGGGCGACCGACGAGGAGCAGCCCGTGACCGTCACCGGCCCCGGTGTGCTGGACGTGACCGTGTGGCAGCAGAACGAGTCACTCACGGTTCATCTGGTCAATCTCACCAACCCCATGATGATGAAGGGGCCCGTTCGCGAGTTGATCCCCCTGGGTGAGCTGAGGGTGCGGTTGAGGCTTCGGGATGGAAAGCGCGCCCGGAACGTCCGGCTCCTGGCGGCCGATAAAGAACTGCCTGTTCAGCAGTCCGGTGAGTCCGGTGAGTTCGTGACTGTTACCGTGCCTTCCGTTCTGGACCATGAGGTGGTAGCGGTGGACGTGTAGACTTCGAGGGCATGCCAGCGGGGTCGGCGGCGTTGGTATTCTGAGCACGAAACGGGAGAACAAGCGATGAACCTGGCGTATGCTTTCCTGGCAGCCTGGCTAGCGATCGGTCTGGCCGGTGGCCTCGCCGCCGAATCCACGTCCAGCGAAAATCCGGCCGACCGCCTGCCGCCCCACATCAGCCGAGTCACCGGGTTTGGCGAGCGGGCTGATTGGTCGCACGACGGCAAGCGGATTCTCTTTCTTTCGAAGACCTTCGGCGACGCGATGGAGATCGACCTGGCCACCAAGGTCATCCGCAACCTCACCGCGCATTACCCGCACCACGGCTACACCCGCGCCCTGTACCTGTCCAACGGCGACATCCTCCTCTCCGGTCCGGCGGAGTTCGACCTCAAGAAGCCCGGCGAGGCCCGGGTCGAGTGCTGGCTGTACGTGCTCGACAAGGGCGGAACGAAGGCTGCCGTGCCGCTGGGCACGAAGTGCTCCGAGGGGCCCGCCGTCTCGCGCAAACGTCTGCGGATCGCCTGGACGCACGTCGCGCCGCAGTATCCTGAGGAAATGCCGGCTGGTAGTTCGCGGATCCAGGAGGCGGACCTGGTGTACGAAGACGGCAAGCCCAAGCTGGCCCATCAGCGGCTGATCGTCGACAGCCGCGATCTGCCCTTCCAGTGTACGCTGGAAACGCAGAACTACCGCCCGCCGCAGGAGCGGGAGCTCACCTTCAGCGCCTATGGATATCAAGGCACCGACGTGATCGGCATCGACCTGGCGACGAAGAAGATCACCAACTACACCAACACGCCGGGCCAGTACGATGAGCCCGAGGGCATTTTCCCCGACGGCCAGCACACGCTGGTGGAGTGCGACAAGCAGAACCGCAAGGGGTCGGGCTACATCGACTTGTGGAAGCTCAAGCTCGACGGCAGCGGCGCCTCCGAGCGGCTGACGCACTTCAGCGATTACCCGGGCTTCAAGGGCTCCAACGGGGTCGTGAGCGACGATGGCCGCTTCCTGGCGTTCCAGTTGTCCAAGTCGCGCGAGGCGGCCGGGGTCGGGCATGGGATCTTTGTAATGGACCTGCAGAAAGCCCTGGGTTCCAACCAGAATTGAAGAGGCGGTGACGAAGATGAGCAGAACCGTCCGTCGTACGTTCCTCAAGCAGACCGCCGGCGCCGCGATCGCCCTGGCAGTCGGGGGCGCGTCGGAAGCGGCCACGCATGCAGACCCCGACCCGCACGCCGACCCCGACGCGCCTGCGGCCGCCGACGCACCGTGGTATCGCCGCACGCTCCGCTGGGGCCAGACGAACATCACGGAGATCGACCCCGCCGGGTACGACATCGCCTGGTGGCGCACGCACTGGAAGCGGACGCGCGTGCAAGGGGTGATTCTCAACGCGGGAGGGATCGTCGCCTACTATCCCAGCCAGTACCCGCTCCATTATCGCCCGCCGCTGTTGGGCGATCGCGATCTCTACGGAGAACTGGCCATGGCCGCGCATGACGACGGCCTGGCGGTCTTCGCGCGGATGGATTCCAACCGCACCCACGAAGCCTTCTACCAGGCCCATCCCGACTGGTTCGCTCGGGACGCCGCGGGCCAGCCGTACCGCGCGGGAGAGCTTTTTGTCACCTGCGTCAACAGCCCGTATTACGAGGAGTACGTTCCGGCTATCTTGACGGAGATCATCGAACGGACGCATCCCGAGGGAATCACCGACAATAGCTGGAGCGGCCTGGGACGCGACAGCATCTGCTATTGCGAGAACTGCGCGCAGCGATTCCAGGAGCGAACGGGCAAGCCGATCCCCGGCGAGAAGAACTGGGACGATCCGGTTTATCACGAGTGGATCGAGTGGAACTATGCGCGGCGGCTTGAGATCTGGGATCGGAACAACCGGGCGACCAGGGCCGCCGGTGGGCCGCACTGCCTTTGGGTCGGCATGAACAGCGGCTCGACGAGCGGGCAATCCCGCAGCTTCCGCGATCTCAAGGAAATCTGCCGCCGGGCGGAGATCCTCATGCTCGATCATCAGGCCCGCGCGGATTCCAGCGGCTTTCAGCAGAACGGCGAGACGGGAAAACTGGTGCACGGCCTGTTGGGCTGGGACAAGCTGGCCCCGGAGAGCATGGCCCTGTATCAGGCGGGCCGGCCGACGTTCCGCAAAGCGAGCAAACCCGAGCCCGAAGCACAGCTGTGGATGCTCGAGGGGTTTGCGGGCACCATCCAGCCCTGGTGGCACCACATCGGCGCGTACCACGAAGATCGTCGGCAATACCGCACCGTCGAGCCGATCAACCGCTGGCACGAGGCCAATCAACAGTATCTTGTCGGCCGCGAGCCAGTCGCCAATGTCGGGCTGGTATGGTCGCAGCAGAACACGGACTACTACGGCCGCGACAGCGCCGACGAGCTCGTGGAACTGGCCTTTCGCGGGATGGCCAACGCCCTCCTTCGCGCACGCATCCCCTATCTTCCGGTTCATGCGGACCACATCGAGCGCGACGGGCCGATGCTGTCGGTCCTGGTCCTGCCGAACCTGGCGGCGATGTCGGAGAGCCAGTGCGCCGCGGTGCGAGGATTCGTCGAACGGGGCGGAAACCTGATCGCCACCGGGCAGACGAGCCTGTATGACCCCGCGGGCCAGCCGCGCAGCGATTTCGCCCTGGCGGACCTCTTCGGGGCCCACGTCGCTCCAGATTCGCGCACTTCCATTGAGGCCGATCGGAAACGGGCGGGCGAAACGCTCCACAGCTACCTGCGGCTCGTGCCCGAGTTGAGGGCCGGAGTGTACGGCCCGAAGATCGGCAATGAGCCGTCGCCTGCCGAAACACGGCACCCGATTCTCATCGGTTTCGAGGAGACGGATATCCTGCCGTTCGGCGGTTCGCTGGGAGGCGTCCAGGCCGAAGCGGGCACGACCGTGCTCGCCACCTTCGTTCCTCCCTTCCCCATCTATCCGCCGGAAACGTCGTGGATGCGCGAGCCGCGGACCGATATTCCCGGCCTCATCCTGCCGGCTTCCAGCCGAGGCCGCATCGCCTATCTGCCGGCGGATCTCGATCGGCGCTATGCCCGCGACAACTTGCCGGACCACGGCGATTTACTGGCCAACCTCGTCCGCTGGGCGGCGGGCGACACGACTGCGTTAGCGGTCGACGGGCCCGGCCTGATCGATTGTCATCTCTACCGGCAACAGAACCGACTCATCCTTCACCTGGTGAACCTGACCAGCGCGGGAACCTGGCGCGCGCCGGTGGATGAACTCATCCCGATTGGACCCCTGCGGATTGAAGTACGAGTCGCCGAAGGGCAACGCGCGAGCAAGGTGAAGTTCCTGGTTTCCCAGCAATCGCCCTCGTTGGTCGTGGAGAAAGGCACGGCAGTGTTCCACGTTCCATCGCTGGTGGATCATGAAGTGGTTGTCCTCGAATAACGAGCGGGCCAATCAGCCGCAAGGAATCGAGTTATGCACCGCAAGAACCGAAACCCCGACCGCGCGACGGCCGGCATGTCGCGACGGACCCTGCTCTATGCTCCCTGGCTGTTGCCTGCGGCGGCGATCTCCGGCTCCGCCGCGATGGCTCTGCAGCCCGAGGGAGTCAAGCGACCGCGAATCACCAAGGTCCATACGGTCGAGATCCGCAACGTGCCGGCGGGAAAGGGGCTGGTCTTGCCCTGGGATCCGCAGAAGACGCCGCTCGACACGCGGGATTACGTCGTCACGCAGTTCCTGACCGACCAGGGCCTGATCGGCACGACGATGGACGGTGACTACCGCCTGCCGGAAGGGATCGGCCGCACCGTCCAGGAGCTTGCCGCGGCCTATTTCGTCGGCAAAGATCCCTTCGACATCGAGCTGCACAACGCCGAGTTCTTCCAGCAGCAGAAGGCGCCGGTGCGGCTGTTCTTCCTCGAGGTCGGGCTCTGGGACCTCGTCGGCAAGGTCTGTGGCCAGCCGCTGTACAAGCTCTGGGGATCGCACTCGGACAAAGTCCGGGCGTACGCCGCCACGGTGCATTTTGACCGGACGGCGGCCCAACGGGCCGAAGATGCCCAGCGGTTCTATGAGCAGGGTTTCCGTGCGATCAAGCTGCGCATGCATCACGACCGCATGGCAGACGACCTGAAGCTGGTCGCGGCGGTACGCGACGCGGTCGGCGGGAAGATGGCGATCATGGTCGACGCGAATCAAGCGGGCAAGACGGCGAAGTCGCCGCCGCCCGTCTGGGACTACAACCGCGCCTTGACGATGGCCAAGGAACTGGAGCAGATGGAAGTCTACTGGCTGGAAGAGCCGCTCAACCGCGATGCCTGGGAGGATCTGGCCCGGATCCGCGGGCAACTCAAGCGAATGCACTTGGCGGGAGCGGAAGGGGATATCGGGCTTGAGCGGTTCCGCCGCATCCTCACCGCGGGCGCTTTCAGCTACCTGCAGCCGGACCCGATGATCGGCGGCGGGGTCTCGGTGATCCGCAAGATCGCCGCGATGGCGGAGGCCTTCGGGACGCTGTTCGGTCCCCATCATGGCAAGAGCGGCGTGGGCATGCTCGCCGACCTGCACATGCAGTGTGCGGCCCCCAACAGCGGCTACCTGGAGTACATGTACGACCCCGGCTTCTGGAACCCCGAGGGCTTCCAGGTCGGTTTCACGGCCCCCTATCCGATTGATCGCGAGGGATACGTACACGCCCCCGAGGCGCCCGGTCTGGGCGCCCCGTGGAGCCGGCAGTTCTTCGACGAGCACCAGTTATATTGGGAGTCGTGAGCCCATCTGCTCAATCTGCAGAGGCGAGGAGATCGACGAGAAAGGGTGCTCGGTTGACATGGGTGGTTTCAGTGGGCAGTCGTCGGTGCGGCTTGAGCCGCCGACGCGCCCGGCGCTTCGACTGAGGAGTCGGCCGTCTCACTTCTGCCCACAGGCACGGTAGAGAGCGGGAATGAAGAGCCGAACGCGGTTGCCCTTCTTCGGCGATCCGCCCTGCCCGCTCCCCGCCGCAAACGCCCACCAATCATCGATCCTCGCTGATCGCCCGCTGCACCGCCTCGAGGTATGCGGTGCCGTCCGCCTTGGTCGGCGTCAGGTATCCACCTTCGCCATTCTCATTCCAGGCGTAGAGCAAGAGGAGTCGCTCGGGCGTGGCCTTGTCGGGATGCTTGTCCAGCCATTGGACGCCCAGCCGCACGAAATCCTCGACCCGCTTCGGGCTGCGGTCGGGATACCAGACGGACATCTTCTCGGGCGGGAGTTTCTCTTCCTCCCAGGGCCGGCGATCCCAACCAATGGTGATCACCGGCACGTAGGGAAGGGGCGTCTTCTCGGCGAACTGATCGAAGATCCGCTGGTTGCCCTCGATCAGTTCTCCGAACGGCCGTCCGCCCGCCCCGTTCATCCAACCGAGGCTGTAGTTGTAGCCGGTCAAGAGCGTGTAGCCTGAATCGGCCAGTTCCTTCAAGTCTCCCGGCCCGGTGCAAGCGGCAACTGCCACGCCAGGCAGGCCCGCCTGCCTGGCCTTCGTCCGCAAGCTCTCGAACGCCTGGCGAACGCCGTCCACGCCGCCGAAGGCCTGCTTGAGCTCCTCGGGTGAGAAGAAGATCACGAGCGGCTCCCCGCCCACTCGAAGGTGAGTCGGCTGCCGGAACAGTTCGATCCACTTCTCGCAACAGGCATCCCAGTCCTTTGGCCCGATGCGAAACCCGGCATGATTCGCCACGAGCAGGCAGAACTTGAGACGCTCGAGGTTAGGGGCCTTCAAGTACAGCCCGAGGGCGTTGTTGAGCGGTGTCGTCTTATCCTCGCCCTCCGGGTAGTACCAGTCGAAGGCCCAGAAAGCGATGTCGTGGTCGGCACAGTAGTCGATCTGCTGCTCAATGATCTCCACCGTATCGGCCGTCCAGCCCCAAACCGGCTGGCGGTCGGCGTACTTCGTCTTGAGGAGCTTGGGAAGATGGATGTCGTTCGTCTTGCCGCTCCAGCCGTCAAAGTAATAGGCTCCGACCGTGGCCCGCACCTGGGACTTCTGGCCTAGAGCCTCGAGCGGGAAGCCTGCCATCACGCCGGCGAGCGCGAGAAACCACCCCCATGATCTCACCGTTCCCCGTCGGCACGTGTCGGTTCGTCGAGTGCTCAATCGAGCGATCAATCGCATGGCGCATCTCCTGTCGTTGGCTGGACCCCAGCCAGGATAGGTCAGCGGCGGTCGGGACGCAAGGACAGCCGACTGGCCTACGGTCGGGAGTTGCTGAACGAGCGCCCCCGAGTGCCTCCTGCTGCCCTTCAACGGTCGACTGGTGTGAGTATTCGATGTGCCTGTACCATCCGTACCGTCCGGTGGCCGTTATTCTCGCACCGTCTGTTCGGCCCCCGCCCGCAGCCGGCTTTGCGGCGTCCACCGTTCTGCAGTTAGCGCAGATCGCTTGCGATGTCCGCGACGATGGCAAAGGCGCGTGCCAGGTCGAAGGCGGAGAAGTCGGCCTCTCGGAGAACCGGCCTGAGTTGGCCTCGGGTCTGTCTTCCGAGAGCGTCGCGTTTTCTCTGAGACAGGTCGATGGGGTCGTTGTCCGGCACGGC
The DNA here is from genome assembly GCA_040766885.1 of Thermoguttaceae bacterium. Classification (GTDB taxonomy): domain Bacteria; phylum Planctomycetota; class Planctomycetia; order Pirellulales; family Thermoguttaceae; genus JAXGPP01. The sequence goes on from JAXGPP010000021.1 coordinate 95,440, forward strand.
CAGCTTTTTCGCGACGAGTTCAATGATTCGCGGATCGGTTGTGTCCAAGACGCGCGAACGCACGCCGTAGTCGATGTCGTAAAAATCCCGGATCGCCGGTTCACGGCGAGTGAGCGCCGCCCGGAGCTTCTCGGCGTAGGTTTCGCGGAGGGACAGCACCGGCACCGGAAAGGGAGGAACGGCGGTGGCCTGCCGGAAAGGATCGGACAGGAGAGTGCGGGCAGGCAACCATTCCACAAGCTCCAGGATCGGCTCGCGAATGCTGAACTCGACTTTGACCGGTTCGTCCTGGCCGGTCACTGAGGACCGGTAGGATAGCTGGCCGATGTACTGTGTCGAGTTATTGTATCCCCGCAGGGCGTCCACCACCGCGAAGCAGGCAAGACGTTTGGGCAGTTTCGCCAGGTGTTCCTTCATCGGCGCCACCATGGCGCTGCGCTGGGAACGGGATGCTTCCGCGGCGACGGAATAGGCGAAATCCAGATCCTCGCTCATGCGGCAGAAGTCGCTGTGGATCTTGCTCAAAGACGTGCCGCCCTTGAACGCCCATTGGGGAGTTGTCGCGGCGAGCAGGTCTTTGAGCAGGAGCGAGCAGTAGTAATCCTTCTCGATAAGCCGGGCGGTGAAACCGCTTTCGGATTGGGTGTAGGACAGGGCAGCGCCGAAAAGCTCGGCGTCCTCGTGATAGTTGACGGGGTCACTGTTCATCGTTGATGACCATCCCCCACCGTCGGTCCACCGTGCCGCGTTTGGGCAAGGTCGGCACCCAGGGTATCAGGGCACGCGACGGCGCAAGCTTCCGCTGTAGTCGGCGCAAGAGCAGCTCGGCTGTGCCTTGGATTTCAAGCAGCTTCCCGAGGCGCCGCAGCGTGCTCACATTGCCATAGCGGAGCGCGATGCGGACGAGTTCCTTGGCTGCCTCCGGATCGCGCGCTAGCTCGGCGCGGATCCAGTCGTAGGCTTGTGGCAGGGCGTTGAACCGCGACCAGTCGTACACGGCATCCACCAGCGACCGCAGGCGCGAAGAATAGACGGCCTCGATCCCCTCGGGGACTTTGACGACCTCGGTCTCCCCCAGCCGGGAGTCGTTCAGCTTGATGAGTGTCATCGCCGCTGAACCGATCTTCCGCTCTCCGGAAAGGCGGTTGTTGTAGGCATAGAGCCGGTTGGGGATTTGGTTGCTCCAGCCGTAGCGATAGAATGCACTGGGACCGCAGATCTGGTATCTGCCATCCTGATCCTCAATGAGTGCCCGCAGGGCAAGAAATTCACCAGGCGCCCACTTCCCGCCCGCCGGCAAGTGGGGAGGAACGAGATACAGGCCCCGGCGAACCCGAGCGATCAGATTGCGCCGTGCCAGACGGCTGAGCAGTTCTCGCTCCTGCTGCGGCGTGACGCCCAAAGCGCGAACCAGTTCGCCCGTGCCGACAGTTTGCCGCTGTCGCATCTGGACATAGGCGAAAAGCTGCGACTCCAGCTTTCCGAGGGCTAGCGCCATGTGTGTACTCTACTAAAGATAAATTGCGTTTGAAGCAATTAACGCATAATAGAATACACTCCGTCGGGCGGGCCGTCAAGCCAAACGACGGTCTGTCGGCGATGTTCTGTCCAACGGCCAGCTGTGCAAAAAAGGGAAGCGAGCACGTCGGCACTTTGTCACCGTTGTGGCTTTCGTTCGCGAGTCTCGTCAAGCCGCATGCGTTTGAGATAAAGACCGAAGCCGCCGCCGATCGTGACCGGCACGGAATGCTCGCGCAGCTCAAAAAGCAGGTCGAGCAGATTCGTCGTAAGCGGGTCCATCCGTGCCATGCCGGCCTATCCTTTCTCCTTGAGCGGCTGAAGAATCGCCTCGCGGAGCTGCTCTGCGGTCTCCTGCTCGCGATTGTCACCGCGCATAATCTCGAGGTACGCCTGCACTGGGGATGCCGTGAGATTCTTACGGGCGTCGAAGTACAGGAACTCCTCGTCGGTCTCAATAAGCTCGACATTGGGGAAGCGGGATGTCTCCTCACACTGGGCCCCGAATCGCTTCAGTAGGCGATCGAGGTTGGAGCAGTAGAAGGATTGGATCGGTTCGCGGGCCATCACGGCATATTCGCCGGCAGATGATGCCCCTGTGAGCACCACATCCTCGCCTGTTTTCCTCCCCCACTCCCCGAACCGCTGGCCGAGTTGATCGGGGGCAAGAGCGGTCTTCGCTCTCACGCGCTGCTTGATGACCGGGGAGGCATAATTGGCGGTGACGAGTTCCAAGAGCGTCTCGGGTCTTGATTTCTTTCATGACCTAGCTGATGGAATCGTACTGGGGTTTGAGCAAGAAGACGCGGGCGACGATGGAGCTAATCTTCCGGTAGACATTCCCGATGACGCCGGCACGGCGGAACGGGTTGGGGGCTCCCGTCCGGCGTACCAGTATTTTATGGGGGACCACGATCAGGACGTTGCCGGAAAGATCGATACCACTCACCGGCTGCTGCTCCAGAAGCTTTAGCTGCGATTCCGGCAGGCGGATGAACGGGTGGGTCTGGTCGACGGAGCGGCGTGGATTCGTGAGCAAATGCAGTGGCACTTCGCCGAACTGAGCGGGCTGGGCTTGGACTTCTACCATCTGAGCGAGAACGTCCATCGAGCACGCCGGAAGGTGTTCGGCGAGGAAGCTGCGGAAGGCCAGGCGTGGGCCGACGAGTTGATGCACCGCTTCAAGCACGAGGGTTACTCGGCGGCCTGGGAGAAGATGGTCCAGTGGCGTGCGGCCTTGCGGGGGAAAGGAACAACCAAGCGAGAAGCCGCGGATCGGTTACTCAACTTCGTCTCCAGCCGGACCGAGATGATCCGCTATCCGCAATTCCAGCAGCGTGGCTGGCAAATCGGCAGCGGCCCCACCGAGTCGCAATGCAAGCTCTGCACCAAGCGGCTTAAAGGCTACGGCCGCCGCTGGGACCGGCCGAATGCCACCGCCGTTGCGGCCCTGGATACACTCGACAGAAACGGCCAATGGCGGCAAGTCTGGCCAAAGGCCCGGCTCCCTTCCACTTAAGGTCGCCAAGAACCCTGGCCACACACCGGCACTTGCACCTCTTGACACGAGCATTTCGCGACGTTATGCCAATTGCATGGCAATAACGCGAACGAGTGGTGCTTAACCCGAAATAGGGAGGGTGTCATGCAAGGAAACCCTATTGCCTTTCTGACTCAGGTGGCTGCCGCGTGGGCCTTCACCGTCGCGGCGGCGAATGCGGATTTCATCAAGCTGCCGATCAACGATGTCGACAAGTCGCACACGGCCGGCAACTGGGGCAGCAACTGGTACGACGACGTGAATGGCAACGGCCAATGGGATTTGGGAGAGCCGTACGCGGACAGCGCCGACCCTTCTTGGAAAACGCCGCTTCAGGATGATGACAATAGCTGCTGGCTTGCCAGCGCGGCAAACATGCTGGGCTCGGGCGGCTGGGGAGACGCCAATGCGATCTACCAGTCGCTATTAAACCAGTTCGGCTGGACGGAGGACTCCAGGGTACGGCACTCGACTGGTACATAAAAAACAGCGCCAATCCCGGCACCGAGTACTCGGTCGTCACGGAGTACAATCATGGCAAGTGGAACGAGCATTGGACCTCAACATTCATCGCGGAAGAATTGCGGCGTTGCCAATACGTCGGCATCGGTGTGTGGTCGAGCATCACCTTTAGCCTGACGGGTCATGCATTGACCATCTATGGCGACGACGCCGACGAAGATGCAGTCCACCCGGAACCGAACGTCGCGTATCTCACAGACTCGGATCAGGATCTGGCAGGCTACGACCGCAATGACTACGTGTGGTTAACGCAAAAAGACCCCGCCAGCGGTCACACTTACTATTACCTGGAAGACTACTTCGGCACCGGCCAACATGGCTACCTTGGATACGTTGTGACGCTGTGCCGGGTGCCGGAGCCTGGCACCGTCACATTGCTGACGAGTCTCGCTTTCACCGGCGCGGTTTCCCTGACCTTTGCACGATTTCGGCGGCGAGTGCGATCATCGCGGGTCTGAAGGCCGGTCATTGGCCACTTGTGGGATGATCTTTGCGGCCCTTGGCGGAAGTGATAGTGCTCGCAGTTGGTGAACGGGTAGCTTCGCATTGCTCGGTCTCGGCAAAACGCTTGGCTCCCGGTTTTAGCAGTGTCACACTGAATTAGTTTGCTGCCCGATAGCCTGGTATTGCCCAACGGCCTGGAACACACGGCCGGCGCGGAGAGGAATTCGATGCGGCCAGCCTGGGCGCGGCAGGCCAACTCGTGAAGCCAACCAATAGTCGCTGGCTCCAGGCGCGCCTCGGACGGGCAGTCAGCGGGATAGACCACCTCCACCTCAACGTTCAAGGCATATTGCCCCCGCTGGATCCGGCGGTCTCGCTTCTCGCGTCGCCCGTTCACGACGCGCAGCTACTCGACACTCGAGAGATTGCGCTCCCGTCAGAATTGCCCGGTTGCTCTGTCGCATCCAGGCCCAAGCGGTCTCGGTGTTCGTGCCATCGACCAGTTCCTCGCCAGCGGCGGCCGATGGATGTGGTCGACCCATGGAGCGATCCTCGTGCCGGAAGCATTCTCCAGGCTGGCGACCCCCTGCCATACCGACATTGGTCGTTGTTCGCAACGATCGTCCCCATGTCACGACACGAAGAATCGCTCCTCCCGAGCAGCCGCCTGGAACTTCTCAAACAGTTCGACACCGCGCACTGATGCCGCTTCCTGCGACCGCCTTATCTCGCGAGCGAATGCCCGTAGGGCATGTTCCGTCCGCAATCGCTCGGCGCGACAGCCCACTGGAGGTGGACTGCGGGTGGTCGTGCGAAGGCGTCCAATCAGGAGGGCAGGGAGTCTCTCGCTCCGCCGCGTGAAGGCTCGGCTCGATCAAGAAATGTCGCTTACCTCCCGTCAGTACTTACCCCAAATGGGCACTCATTTCCCCCGGCAGCGTTACAGGAAAGAGTCGGACTGGCGCCTCCCGAAAACCCGTAAGCAGAATTCAGCAAATTTCCTTGACGGATCTGGTCGATGACGGCAAAATCGCAGCTTGGTGAGTTTGGCGCGACTTTGCCGACGGTGCCGGGTATTCTCGTCAGGGCTCGGGGCACTCTGCCGCTTCCCAATCGGTGCCAGCCGGCAAAAGTCGTTCTTTTCCAGATCTGATCCCGACACTGAATCAAACACCGAAGGGCAACCTTCCGGCCCTATGGGTCGTGGCGTCGCCAGAACGGGCCATCGAGCGCACCGTGGGCAATCACTCGTCCCGGTGCGACTGGCGTGACACGCCCAAGAGGGTCATACGCACTTATCATGAAGCACGACGTACTTCTTCCGGACCCCCGCGCGCCTCTGCATGTCCGAATCGCTTCCACCCGCCGCGAGTACGCGGCGGCCTTCGAGTTGCTCTACCGCGTCTACCTGGCAAAAGGCTACACCCGGCCGCATCCCTCCGAATTGATCTACAGCCAGCTTCTGGGGTTGCCCACGAGCCGGACCATCGTGGCCATCGATACCGGGCGGCGGCTGGCGGGTTCCTTGAGCATCGTCGGCGACAACCGTCTCGGCCTGCCGCTGGAGTCGACCTATCCCGACGAAGTCGATGCGCTCCGCCGCCAGGGAAGAGTCCTGGCCGAGATCTCCGGCCTATCGGTCGACCCGTGCGCCAGCCGGCGACCGCGGGAGATTTTCTTTGCCTTGACCGAGTTCATGATCCAGTACGCGTACTGGCAGCAACTCGATGACCTCGTGATGCTAGTGCATCCGCGCCACTACCGATTCTACTGGCAGTGTTTCCGCGCCGCCCCCTTCGGCCCCTGCCGCGACCACAAACCGGTGTGCGGCAGCCCGGCGATCGCCTGCCGCATCGATCTCCGCTTCCTCGAGCGAAACGTCGATCCGACTCTGTGGCACCGCTACTTCGGCTGGCCCTACCCGGCGTGGTGTTTCTCGACCCCGTCGATGAATGCTGCCGATCACGAGTATTTCTGCCGTCGGCGCGGGCTTGCCGCCGGCGCCGTCTGTGCCGATTGTGGCGAACATGTCGCACGTGCCGGCTGAGCCGTCTGCCGCCGCAGCAAGCTTGTCCTATAGTTGCGTATTATGTGGCTGATCGCAATTCAGACCCTCATCGCCGATCGCGGTAAGCTCCTGACAGCGTTGATCGGAGTGATCTTCTCCGTCGTGCTGGTAAACGTTCAGGGCGGATTCTTTATTGGGCTGATTCGCAAGGCAAGCCTCCTGGTCGATCACGGTCAGGCCGATATCTGGATTGGCCACCGCAGCATGCATTACGTTGATCTGCCGCGCGATATACCGCGACGGTGGCTTCACCGGATCGAGGCGATTCCCGGCGTAGCGCAAGTCGAGCCCTACTCGATCGGCGTCGCGCAGATGACGCTCCCCAGCGGCGGTTTCGAAGACGTGGTCGTAGTGGGCGTCGACCGCGCCGGACTCTTGGGCAACGCGTGGAATCTCGTCGCCGGCCGCGAGGACGGCATCCTGCAGCCCGATGGCATCATTCTCGATGAATGCGAGCTGCCCAAGCTCGAGTATCCGCGGCTGGGAGATCTTCGCGAGATCGGTGGACGCCGGGCGCGGCTGGTCGGCACGAGCCGAGGGATTACGGGGTTTCTTGTAATGCCCTACGTCTTCACCAGCTACGAACGGGCAGCCGAGTACCTCAAGCTGTCGCCCGAGCGATGCTCGTACTTTCTCGTACGAATCGCACCCGGCACCAACGTCGAACACCTGTGTGAAACCATCCGCCGGCAATTGCCCGAAGTGGATGCCTACCCGCGCGATCAGTACAGCTGGATCTCGGTGAACTTCTGGATGACCAGGACGGGTCTGGGGATCAGCTTCGGCGCGGCGACGCTGCTGGGCTTGCTGGTGGGGATGGTCGTTGTCGCGCAAACGCTCTATAGCTCCGTGCTCGATCGGCTACACGAATTCGGCACGCTCAAGGCGATCGGCGCTCGTCACAGTCAGATTAGCGCGATCCTGCTCGCCCAGGCAGCCGTGCTCGCCACAGTCGGTTCAGCGCTGGGATTGATCCTGGTGTCGCTCATCCAGGCTGCTTACAGCACTCCGCGCGCTCCCATCGTGATCCCCTGGCCTCTCTCACTCGGCAGCTTTCTGCTGGTTCTCGCCATCTGCCTGACGAGTTCACTTCTGCCGTATTTGCGGATCCGCAAGGTCGACCCCGTGCTGGTGCTGCAGTCATGATCGCACAGCCAGGCTTTGCCATTGCGGAGACACCGCTTGCCCTCCTGGAGGGCATCACGAAGAGCTTTCGTCGCGGCGACGCCGTGAACACCGTACTCCACGGCGTCGACCTCAGGGTGCGCCGCGGCGAGTGCGTCTTCCTGGCCGGTCCTTCCGGGAGCGGCAAGACAACTCTGCTGTCGATACTCGGCGGCGTCCTCTCGGCCGATGAAGGCTGCGTCTGCCTGTTCGGCGAGGATCTCGAGCGGCTGACGGAACGCGAGCGGCTGGCCATGCGGCGCGACCGTATCGGGTTTGTGTTCCAGCGGTTTCACCTCATCCGCGGCCTCAATGCGGTCGATAACGTTGGCATCCCGCTCGTGCTGCAGGGCGTCTCCTGGCCCGAGGCCCGCCGGCAGGCCCTGACAATGCTTGAGTCGGTGGGAATGGCCGAGCATGCCCAGGCGCATCCGGCGCGGCTCAGTGGCGGCCAGTGCCAGCGGATCGCGCTGGCCCGCGCCGTAGTTGGCCAGCCGGACCTCGTCCTGGCCGACGAGCCGACCGCCGCACTCGATGCCGAGAACGGGCGCGATGTGATGGAACTGCTGCGGAGACTGACGGTCCAGGAGGGCAAGGCGGCCGTGGTGGTGACTCATGACCCGCGGATTTTTCGCTACGCCGACCGGATCGTGCGGCTGGATGACGGCCACATCGTGGCGGAAGAGTACGCGACTGAACTTGTTGTTGCGAATCAACACGGAGCTGAGCTGTGACGAAGACACTGCTGGTTCTGGTGGGCGTGCTGGGTATTGCGGCCTTGAGCCTGCTGATCGATGCCCAGTCACGGGCCGGCGCAATCCATACGCCGCCTGCAGACGTTGAGTGTTCGATCGCCGCGCCAGGCCGGATCGAAGGCGCCACCGAGGAAATCGAGTTGCACTTCCAGCTCACCGGGCGCGTCTCGGCAGTGCTCGTTCAAGAAGGGCAGCAGGTTCACCAGGGAGATGTGCTCGTGGAGCTCGACGACCAGGAGTACGCTCACGAGGAAGCCCTGGCCGAAGCGGACTTGAGCCTGGCCCGGGCGAAACTCGAGCGGCTCCAGAACGGGGCGCGGGCCGAAGAACGGGCGGAAGCGGCGGCGCTTTATCGGGCCAAGGTCGCTGAACTGGAACAGGCGCGAACCCTTTGCGCCCGGCTCGAGAAGCTGGTCGCCTCCCGCGCTACGAGCGAACAGGAAGCCGACGAACAGCGAAGCCTCGTCAAGTCGCTGTCGGCAGAGACCGAAGCGGCCAAGGCGCGGCAGGAACTGCTCGATGCGCCGGCGCGGCCCGATGAGATTCGCATTCACCAGGCCGGAGTTGAGGCGGCCGAGGCCCGGTTGGAACTGGCCCGTGTTCAGCGGGAACGCTGCCGCCTGCGGGCGCCGATCGGCGGCCAGGTGCTGGAGATCGATGTAGAACCGGGCGAGTTGACCGGCCCCAACGCAACACTGCCGGCGGTTATCCTTACCGACTCCAGCCGCTATCGCGTGCGAGCATTCGTCGAGGAACTTGAAGCGCCGCGTGTCCGGGCCGGGATGCAGGCCACGGTGGTTGCCGACGGCCTTGTGGGCAAGACCTTCCGCGGCAAGGTTTCACAACTCAGTCCGCGGATGAGCCGCAAGAGCATGTGGACCGACGACCCGGGTGAACGCTACGACACGAAAACCCGCGAGATCTGGATCGACCTGGAACCGGCCGGCGATCTGGTGGTCGGCCTGCGGGTCGATGTGATGATCGATCCGGCGTCGGCGAATAACGCGGCCGAGACCGAGGATTCTCTATCGACTGCTTCTTTGCCCGTAGAGCCCCGCCCATAAGTTCGGTCGCGCCGGACAGACACTCTTGGCGCAAAGTTGCTCGATCTGCGCATGTCTGAAATACCATTCAGCGGCTCAGTCCATCTGAAACGGGCTGTCGGGCCGATCCTCGTGGCGAATTTCGTCGACTTGGTGCCTCTTACCTTCGCCGGCATAGAGCCGGTTGGGGCAATTGAAGACTAGTCCGGGGTACTCGCTCACGTTCCGGTAAGCATGGACGACGCCTGGGGGGACGATTACCATCGCCAGGTTCGACTGGCCGACCACCACGGCCTGCCGATGACCGTAGGTGGGCGCATCACGCCGGGTGTCCCAGAGGTAGAGCTTGAAATCACCGGGGCCGACGAAGGCGAACAGGTCGCTCTGCTCGCGGTGCTCGTGCGGGCCGCGGGCCACGCCGGGGAGCGTCTGGCTGATGTAGGCCATCGCCGGGTAGTCGGCGGCGGTGATCTCGTCGTGACGAAACAGTTCAACCAGCCAGCCGCGGGCATCTTCGAATCGCCGCAGGGAGCGGATGATCACGCCCTCGACGGGGCCGTCGCGAAACTCGGGCTCGCCAGGGACCATGGGAGATTGGCTCATATCACCTCGGTACGTCGCAAATGGATGCAGAAATGAACGAAAGATCGAGTCTGTAGCATCATTACAGAGGGTTGTTCTTGAGGCGCTGAGCGTTTTTCCGTATTTTCCCGGCCCGAATCGCACTACGGAGGGTGGCCATGTCGGGACCGGGAGAATATCGAGCGGATTGTACTGAGGGTATTACACGTGTTGAGGACCTGCCGCAAGCTCTGCGCGTCGAGCGGAGTCGCAACTATTCGACGCGACCATGCCCGGCGTGCGGTCGGAGTTGCTATCGCGTTCGCACCGTTGAGCGGACGCTGCACGATCTCGGCGACTTGGTGCGGGAGCGGCCTCGTGATCTTCTCGTTACGTACTCGCAACATTATTGCTGTAAGTGCAAGAGCTACTTCAACGTGGACATGTCGGACTTGGCGCTGTCCAAGAGCCACTACACCCACCGTGTCGTGGCGATGGCCGTGCGTCTGGTGGTGGAGGACGGCTTGCCCTACCGCGCGGCGAGTTGGCATCTCTGGCGGGACCATCGGGTCTTCGTCCCCTACGCCACGATTCAGAACTGGGTGGAGTCCGGGGGGAAAAAAGGCGGAGCAACGCATCCGCGGCGATTACCTGGACACCGCACTGGATAACTTCTCGGGGTACATCGCGGCCGACGAGTTGTACGACGGGCCGTTCTGTGTGCTGTCGATCGTGGACAACCACACCTTTCGCCGCCTCATCTACGAAGTGTTGGACCACGACCCAGACCATGCCGACATCGAGCGATTCTTCCGCACCTTCCAGGCGGCGATTCAGGGGCGCGGCCTCGTGTTGCAGGGTATCACAACCGACGGCTCGAACCTCTATCCTGAGCCGATTTCCACAGTGTTTGGTGACGTTTCTCACCAACTCTGTGAGTTCCACGTCATCAAGGAACTGACGAAGGCCGTGTTGCACGCCCTTGCGAAGGTCCGCAAGGAATTGGTCGCCACGAAGCCCAAGCTTGGCCGCGGGCGTCCGTCTTCGGCCGCCGCCCGCAAGGCGGCGCGGCAGGCCAAGTGGATCGAACGGAAGGTCGGAGACCTGTTTCAGCATCGTTATCTGTTCGTGCAGCACGTTCTGACTCCAGCCCCGCGGCGGACCCTGATGCGCATTACCCGCGGGCGACCCGAGCTGCGAACGCTTCGAGGCGTCATGGATGAAGTGTATCGACTCTTCGATCGTCGCTGCCGCAGCGACACTGCGTTGGAAAAGCTGGCACGGCTGCGGCGTCGCGTGCGGCGTTTCCAGTGGATCGGCAAAACATTACAGAAGCTCTTCTCTCCCAACCTGGAGAAAGCCTTGACCTTCTTGGACGACAAACTCCTTCCTTCCACCTCAAATGCGGTGGAACGGGGAAACCGCCGTCACCGTAAGATGCAGAAGACCGTGTATCGCGTTCGGACCTGTCCACACATCTCCTCGCGGATTGCCTTGGATATGCAACGCGAGGAACGAGCCTCGCAACGCAATCTGACTACTCACGCACTACATCGCGCTCGCAAGAAACGAGCCGCATAACCCTCTGTAATGATGCTACAGACTCGAACAATCTGCTGAGAGCTGAGCGGTCTCGTTTGCCTGAAACGGAGCTATTGCACGATGCCGCCCGGGCGTTTCAGAAGATCGAGCATGTATTGGCCGTAGCTGCTCTTCTGAGCTCGTGCCAGGACTTCGAACTGGGCAACATCGATGAATCCCTTGGCGAGGGCGATTTCCTCGATGCAGGCGATCTTGAGCCCCTGGCGGTGCTCGATCGTTTCGACGAAGTTGGCCGCCTGCAAGAGCGACTCGTGCGTGCCGGTATCGAGCCAGGCGAAACCGCGGCCGAACAACTCCGCGTGCAACTTGCCCTGCTCAAGATACGCCCGGTTCACGTCGGTGATCTCCAACTCTCCCCGTGGAGACGGCTTCAAAGCGGCGGCGATGTCGAGTACACGGTTGTCGTAGAAGTAGAGCCCGGTCACGGCATAGTTCGACTTTGGCTCGGCGGGCTTCTCGACGATCGAGAGTGGTTTGCCCTTGTCGTCGAGTTCAATGACGCCATAACGCTCGGGATCCTTGACCATGTAGCAAAAAACCGTGGCCCCTTGTGGCCGCTGGGCGGCCCGCTTGAGCATCCCCTGGAAGCCTTGGCCGTAGAAGATGTTGTCCCCCAGGATGAGCGCTACATGGTCGCGGCCGACGAATTCGCGTCCGAGGATGAACGCCTGCGCGAGCCCCTCCGGTCTGGCCTGCACGCAGTAGCGTATCAACAGACCCACCTGCCTGCCATCGCCCAGCAAACGCTCGTATTGGGGCGTGTCTTCCGGGGTGGAGATCAAGAGGATCTCGCGGATCCCGGCGAGCATGAGCACGCTTAAGGGGTAGTAAATCATCGGCTTGTCGTACACCGGCAGGAGCTGCTTGCTCACCGCCCGCGTCGCCGGGTACAGCCGCGTGCCGGCGCCGCCCGCCAGGATGATGCCTTTGGTGGTCATAAGGTTAGCTCTCAACGCTCCAAGGTTGCTTGCCATCGGCGGTCCGGGAAGGAGGAGACAACCGGCCTTGCGCCCCAAGTGCCACAACGGAAGGGACTTGCACCCGAACGCCGGACTCCGCCTCCCCACTGTTTCGTATGCTACCCTTGTCAGGGGGCAGCCCCGTCATCAAACCCGCGTTGATTCCGGGACGTGGGTACACAGGAGCGCTAAAATGGAATGGTGCATGACTAGTCTACTGCCGGGCGAATCCGCCCTGCCAGGCATGGGGCTTGCGGGGCGCCCCGACGACCCTGGGATCTCCTCTCTGCGTGAGTTGAATGCCGTGAGTGACAAAACCGAATCACCTCTTCGCACGGCTTCGAACCTGGCGGAGGCTCTCCCCGATCTCGCCGCGGCATTGAATGCATGGTCTTCGGTTCTGGGCCCCGAAGACGTCATTGTAGGCGACGACCTGGAATCGCGGTACTGCCGCACCACGCTTCCCGAGAAGTCGCGCACTCGGCCCGCGGCAGCGGTCCGTCCAGCCACGCGCGAAGAAGTAGTGAGGGTCGTTCAGATCGCGCAAGAATTTGGCGTCCCGCTGCACCCCATCAGCCGCGGGCAGAACTGGGGCTACGGCGGCATGCTGCCACCGAAGGACGGAATGGTGATCGTGGATCTGTCCTGGATGAATCGCATCCTTGAGGTCAACGTAGATCTTGGTTACGCGGTGATTGAGCCAGGCGTCAGCCAGCAGCAACTTTATGATTACCTCCGGGAGCACCGCCTACCGCTCATTCCCGACGCCACCGGCGCCGGGCCCGACGCTTCGATCATCGGAAATATCCTCCAGCGCGGCTTCGGCCATACACCCTACGGCAACCGTATCCTGCACGTGGCCAACATGGAAGCCGTCCTGCGCGACGGCAGCGTCGTCCATACCGGGTTCGGCGATTTCCCGAATGCGCGGGCGGCCGACGTGTTTCCGTATGGTCTGGGACCATGGCTTGACGGGGCGTTCACGCAGTCATCGCGTGGCATCGTCACGCGGATGACGGTGTGGCTCCTGCCGAGGCCCGAGCGGCTGACGGGGTTTGCCCTCAAGGTGCCGCGGGAGGAAGATCTTGGCCGCATCGTCGATGTCCTGCGGCCGCTCTGTCTCGACGGTGTGGTCCGCAGCACGGTCCACATCGCCAACGACCTTCGGGTAATCTCGGCCCGCAGCTCGTATCCCTACGAAAGAACCGGCGGCCGCACTCCTCTTCCCGACGAAGTCCGCGCGGGTTTGCGGCGGCAATTCGGCATCGGGGCGTGGAACTTGATGGGCGGGATGTACGGCTCGCGCCGGATGGTAAACGCCGCCAAGGGCGACATCCGCCGCGCGTTTCGCGGCGTGGCACGGGTGCATTTTTTCGGCCCGGGGCTGCTGCGACTGGGGCAGACGGCACTCGGGCTATCGGCACGGCTGGGGATCGGCCGAAGTGTATTGGAAACGGTCGAGAGCGCCGACTCAGTCTATCGTTTGCTCGCTGGGGAGCCCTCGGCCGAGCACCTGAAAGGCGTCTTCTGGCGGCACAGGCAACTCCCCGATCCGCTGGATGTTGCCCAGGCAGGTCTGCTTTGGTACTCACCCGTGCTGCCAATGCACGGCGCCGATGCCCACGATATGGTGGCGACGGCCGAACCCGTATTCGCCCGGTATGGCTTCGAGCCCCTAATCACGCTCTCGGCCGTGACAACGCGTGCGCTCGTAGGCGTAGTGAGTGTATGCTACGACCCCAGCGAGGCCGGGCAAGTGACCAGGGCAGCCGAGTGCTACGCTGAGCTCAGTCACACGCTGATGGAGAGAGGTTTCTATCCCTATCGAAGTGGGCTGCAGTCGAAGGCTTCGACAGCCACAGGATTCAGCGGACACAATGATGCGTGACGCAGCATCCTCCTGGTCAATGCGATCAACCAACGGTCTGCCTGAATAGCCATGAAACAACAAGTCCGCCGAGATCGCGGAGACCTCGGCGGACCTGTCTGTTTCAACTCCAACTACCTCATTCTTCAGACGTCCACAGGGGACGCCAGAGACAACTGAGGTGTTCGACGAGAAAACTCGTCAGCTCTTACGGCGGCGGACCAACGACATGGCCAAGCCTGCCAATCCCAATCCGAGCAGAGCGATCACGGAACTCGGCTCTGGGACGTAATTTACCACATAGTTACCAGCGTCGTACGTCCTTATGACACCACCCGCGGCGCTGAATGTTGGCGGCACTGCGGAAGTTCCGCCTTCGAACGTCTGCGTGGCGCTGATCACCGCCGCCTCGAACAAGTTGTTCAGGTAAAGCGGCTTGAAATCTAACGAGCTCAAGACTCCAGCGTCAGTAATTGACAGACCAGCGTCTATCGTAACCTGCCATTTTGCAATTGACGGCTTGTAGCCGAGTGGGCCGGTACTGAAGTAATCAACGCTGCCGACACTGGGGTCAATTCCAACAGCGAACAAGAAACTTGCTCCGGCCATCAACCCGTCAGCGTCGCTGCCGTTGATGTCATCAATCATCTGCGCCGCCGTGACAGCCGCAAAAGTCCCATTGCCGAATTGATAGTCGCTGGCATCCAACTTCGGATAGAAGGGATCGGCTGTAACCGGCGCCCCCGTGCGCTCAACAATCGCCGCAACGGAGTTGTCGTTGATGTCTACCCCCAGGAGGGCATCCAGCTTGTACGCGGCTACCGTCGTTGGCTTGTAAGTCGCCGCTCCCGTTGACGAATCCAAAGTGAGAAACTCGACTGAGTAAACGATGTACGCACTGCCCGCGACGCTCGCATCGCCGTTAATATCGTCGAGCCACGCGATACCAAAGGCCACGTCGCCGGCACCCAGGGCGCCGCTAGAGTCCGCGTCGACGAGGAACCCCAGGCTGTCATCCGTGAGGTTGTCATCCAAAGCATTCTGCGACGTCAAAGCACTCACCACACCCGCCGATGCGGCAGACGACATCGCGACCCAAGCCGCGAGGAACAAGATTAAGAACAATGCTTTTCGCATTTCAGGAACTCCAATACTCCAAGCTGAAGAAACAAAGAACATCCGCAGCGTCTAGAGCGCATACCGCGGCGGCTTCAGCAGAGTCCAGGGTGGAGGATTGGAGAAAGAGGGCCCCATCTCTGTTGGAAGGAAACCAGTAAGTGGGGCTGGAAGCAAGTTCGAAATGGCACTGGGAAGAGCGGTTGCACTTGCGCCATGGCCGCTCGATGAAGATGTGACGGGAGTGCCGCAAGCGCTCGCGTCGCTGGTGACTACCTGCAAAAAGTCCTCTCGGTCCTGAACGATTGGGCCGCGACGATCATCGCGGTCGACCAGACCGGCTGCCGCACCAAACGGTTGCGACATGCTTTTGTCAGCAGTATCTGCAAAGGAAACGAGATCGGCCTGATCGCCGACGATACACGCTACCCCGACGCGCTGATAAGCTGCAACCGCGCAGGTTGTCTGGAGCGCTGCAACCAGCGTGAACAGGAGCGTCAGGAGTATTCTCGTTCGCGATGTCATTGCTGGTGCAAAATAACCAGTCATAACCCGGGCTTTTGCGAACCCATCATCGCCCGGTACACGCTCTCACGCACCGTCCGCCCGGAAATAGACCTTCTCAACGGACTACAGAGCATTTTCGTTACGGCTTCCGAGTAGTCAATACCCCCGTCTGAGGAGTCTCTTTGTTTCCGCGGAGCACCTGCGCGACGGAAGCCGGAATCAGCAGGACATGCGTGTCGTAACTGTATTTGTCACAATGATTTACGGCGATAAGTGCCAAGCCGCCTCTTCGGTTCCGGAAGGCCGAACAATCCCCTATTCAGAAGGGATCGGGCTATATTTTCTTGAGGGGATCGTCCGCAGACCCTCGAAATCGCCGCCGAGATCCGGTCCGCCAGTGGGAACTCGAACAGTGGAGGAGACGCGGGTGATCGAGAAGAAACGGGTGGGAGACCGGGGGTTCTACCCTTGTTTGCATCTTCGCCGTTCTCCACGGTTCAGAAACGAGTTGCATTGCGTCGGCGAATGCTGAGAGTGGCAGATGTCTGGTTGTGCCGCGCCTGCTGCCGAGAATAGTCTCTTTTTTGGACTCTGTCGCAGGCCGATGCTGGAATCGTCGTCAACCAGACGCGCTACCCACATGCGCCGCGCTGCGGCCCAGGTCCGGCTCAGTCGTCCCACGGCTCTTCGCGGCCGCCGACTTGCGTCGCGCGCGGCGGATGCACGCAGCCGCAAGCACGATCACCACCGCGCCGGCTAGGTACGGGAACTTCCGATCGTAGAGCACCACATAGCCGGCTAGGCGGAGGTACTCGTTGACGACGTAGCGGATACCGGCCTGCGAGCGCCACCAGCCGTCCAGACGAAAGGCTTCGGTCGGGGCCGAGATCATCCTGGCCTCCGACGCGCGGTCGCCGAGCGATTTGCGAACGATCCACCGCGCCCGCCGGGTGTGAAAGTCGCTCGTGACCACGAGCACCGTCGCCGCCGGGTGGCGCTCAAGATAACGGGCCAGATTCGCCGCCTCGCCCCGAGTGGTGGCGGCGGGCGTATCGAAAACGACGATCGCGCTCTCCGGCACGCCGCGGACCATTAGCACGCGGCGGATAATCTCGTGCACCGGCAGTTCCCAGCCCTCCTGGACCGCCGGCGAGTTCACGGTCCTCGAAACGAGCACCCGGCGGACGAAGCCCGTCCGCCACAGCGCCGCCGCGACGAACGGGCGAATATTCTCATCGCCCCCCAACACCAAAGCGTAATCGGCCTCGCGCGGCCTCTCGCCCACATCGAGCCAGCGACCGGCAAAGGCCAGTACGTTTCCCGCCAACAGCCAGGCGGCCAGAGCCACCCCTGCGGCCGCGACGAGCAGCAGCCATCTCCGTTTCATCAACCTGCGGTGCTTCACGTTCTCGGCAGCGAAGTCGAATACAGAATCGCGAGTACTGCACGAGAAGTGCGGAAACGTCCTCGTGCGACGCCCACATTCCGATCTGACTTCCCCATTCCGTATTCCTTCGCTATTTCCTACGTTCCATATGTCCAGCTTCCGACCGCGTCGCGGCCAGCTGGCGCTCGTAATCGTCCGGGTTCCACCAATCGGTGGCCGGCGGGCGCTGGCCGAGCATCACGGCGGAAGCCAGGTCCAAAGCGGACCCCAAGAATTCTTTGATCCCCACCCGTGATTGCCACCAGTCCGTTTCATCGAACCGCCGATCGCGCAGGCCGCGATACGACACCCGGGCTGCCGCGGATTCATCGAGCACCGCGTCGATGATGCGGTGCTGGTAGCGGCCCTGGAAACGCTCGCGGAGCACTGTCACACGGCGGTCTGGATTCGAATCCAGCCAGCGGCCGAGGCGGCGGGCGGCTTCCCAACCGTCCCGGGTTTGGCCGTCGAGCACGACGATCGCCGACTCGGGCACGCCGCGGGCCAGCAGCTCCGAACGGGTCCGTTCCACCCGAAGTTGCAGAATGCCGTACCGCTCCAGCCGCCTTGGATACGACTCGATGAGAATGACCGATCGCACACGGCCCTGGCGCACCAGATCGGCCGCCACTTCGACGCAGCGATCACCATTCACGACGACCACCGCATCCGCCGCCGCCCCGGGCTCATCCACCACCATCGCGCTGGCCGCCAATCGCAACGCGGGGGCGTGAAAGAGCACCGCGAGGAGGAGCAGGAGAAGGGCGACTCGCGACCGCGTCAGGAACCGTCGCGATTGCTTCGCGTTCTCGCAGCCGACGGCAGTGCTCCGCTCAGCGTCATCGTGCATCGAGAGGCCGCACTCCTGAAGGGCGGCAGCGTTTCGCGATGTGCCACAGCGAGAGCCGGCAGCTTGTCCGTCTGGCGTCTGGTTCGCCACGTACGGCCGCCGACTTGCTGCGCGAGCTTGCGGCAGGCCGTCTTTCATTCCCGGCCCGCCAGTTCCAGGGCTTCGGGCGTGCCTTTCGCCTGTCTAGCCTTTCGCCCCCGTCGGCTGCGGCGAGTGCCGGCGATCCGCTCCAACAGCCGCAGGTAGCGGGCGGCTAGCTCGTCGCGGTTGTAGTGCTGGGAGACGTACGATCGGGCAGAGCGGCTAATCTCCGCGGCAAGCGTGGGCGAGTCGGTCAGCTTCTCGATGCACTGGACGAGCGATTCTGGGCTGTCGGGCTCCATCTCGATGCCGGCGCCGGCTTCCATGACGATATCGCGGGCGTCGCCATCGACGCCCATGATGATCGGCCGCCCCATTGCCATCGTCTCGAAGATCTTCGAGGGGATCACCGTGCCGAACAACTCACAACCGCGGAGGTGGATGAGGCAGGCGTCGGAGCCGACCAGGATCGCCGGCATCCGCTCCTTCGCCTGGCGGCCGGTGAAGAGTACCATGTCGTCGACCCCCAGCCGCTTCGCCTCATCGGCCAGGTGCTGCCGCCGAGCGCCGTCGCCGACGATCAGGAACGCCACGTCGCGCCGGCCCTCCTCCTTGAGCAGCCGGGCGGCCTCGATGACCACCTCCAGACCGTGCGCCATGCCGATCGTGCCCACGTAGGAGCAGACGAATCGCCCCTCGAGTCCGTATTGTTGCCGGACCTCGCCGTTGAGCCCCGCCGGGTCGAAGAGCCCCAGGTCGACGCCGTTGGTAATCACCGAGATGCGGTCGCGGACATCGACCTTCTTGAGGATCTCGTCACGGTATCCCTGGCCGACCGCCACGATGTGGTCGGCCGCCCGGTACATCCACTTCTCGAGCCGTTCGAGCAGTCGCAGCAGCAAACCACTGCGCATCGCGCCAACCGCGCGGATCGATTCGGGCCAGATGTCGCGGATTTCGAGCACCAGCGGCCGCCACTTAAGCCACGACACGATCACACCGGCCCAGCCGCAGAAGAACTGTGGCGAGGTGGCCACGACCACATCGGGCCGCGGCAAGCGAATCGAGGCCAGCACCGCCGCAAACATGTACGACAGGTAGTTGACGATCCGCCGCGTGGTGCCCGAATTGGGCGACAGATACGTCCATACGCGGACCACACGCACGCCGTCGATCTCTTCCACCTGCCGGCCGAGGCGGTTGCGATAACCCGGATAAACCACACCGTCCGGACAATTCGGCGCGCACGTAATTACCGTCACATCATGCCCAGCCCTCGCCCAGCGGACGCAATGCTCAAACGTCCGGCTTGCCGGCGCGTTGACCTCGGGTAGGAAGTAGTGAGAGAGGAAGAGAATGCGCATCTCTCGATCATCCTTGGAGACGGCCGTTTGTCAAGCGACCGTCATAATCGGCTCGTGAGTCTCCGGAGGAGTGGCCATGCGAATTCTAATTGTGATCCGTTGGCTCTTAGCCCGAGTGCTTGTACGGGCACCGAGTGCGACTCATGCCGTGTCGACGGACGTGCTGCCATCGCTCAGGATTCAAGCGGCGCAACTGATGAACTCGACGAAAAGAGTGGTTTTCGTCTCTGGCCCAAGCGCGGACCACGCGGAGGGAGATATTGTCAAGAGTTGTGTACGGGGATGGGTCAGGCGGCGTCTTGGGCTTTGATTCCGTCGACGAAGGGCACTCCTCGGATCACATCGGGGATCAATTGGGAGCCGTTCAAGAGCCGCCACTTTTTGGCGGCCGATTGCATCAGCTTGTAGACCATGGTGAGGCACGCCACGCGCGATCCGCTCCCTTTGGTCTTCTTCGTGCGTAGCCGCACCGTGGCGAAGGTGGATTCGATCGGATTGGTCGTCCGGAGGTGGATCCAGTGCTCGCCCGGGATGTCGTAGAACGCCAGCAGGGCGTCACGGTCCTTCACAAGGCACTCGACCGCCTTGGGGTACTGGCCCCGATAGATCTTCACGAACAGCTCAAACGCTTCGCTGGCATGCTCGCGCGTATCGGCCATCCAGATCTGGTGCAGCTTGTGTTTCGCTTCCGGCTGCAGCCTCTTCGGCAGCTGGTCGAGCACGTTGGCCGTCTTGTGCGTCCAGCAGCGTTGCTCCCGGGTTTGCGGATAGGCTTGCGGCAGGGCCTTCCAGAAGCCCAAGGCCCCGTCACCCACGGCCAGCTGGGGATCGATTGCCAGGCCTCGCGCCTTGACGTCCAGGAGGAGAGCCAGCCACGACTGCTCGCTCTCACGGAAGCCGTCCATCACGGCGATCACTTCCTTTTTCCCGTCGGCCGTAGCCCCGATCAGCACCAGGATGCATTGCCGGTCCTCTTCCAGGCGGATGTTGAAATGCACTCCATCGGCCCAGATATACGCGTACCGCTTGCCTTCTAAGGAACGCTCGTTCCACTGACGGTACTCGTCTTCCCAGACCGTCTTCAGCCGCGTGACGGTGGTCGCCGACAGCCCCGGAGCCTCCGGCCCGAGGAGGGCCTTCAAGGCTTCGCTGAAGTCACGGGTGTGCATCGTACAGTTACTCGCAAGCGCTCTCCGCTGCTTGGCATGGAAAGTCGTCTCGTGACGTTGCTGCCCCCGAAAGCTGTGAACCATATCTGTCGGCGACAGACGGCTTGCCGGCCCGCCGGAGAATCCACCAGCCGATTGCGGCCATGATGAGTTCGAGTGCCGTTTGCCAAAGTCGGGCTACACCCGTCACGACGATCGCGGGACCAGGACCGATCAAAGGTCGGAGTCCGGCGATGAGAATTCCTTCGCGTACGCCAATGCCAGCAGGGGCGAAGAACGCGAGAATGCCGCCAATTTGCGCGAGCAGTGCCAAGCCCGCCACCTGAGGCACGTGAGAGCCAGATAACTCGGTAACACTGCATACGACACAAACGAATGCCGCTCCGTACAGGAGGAACCCGACCGCGAGAATGGCGTTGACTGATAAGTAGGTACTCAGGCTTGGAGGATTGCCAATACTCTTGCGACCACACCTGGTGAGAACTGCGTTGATCGCAGGGTAGAGCACTGGTGGTGAACATGCGATAGCGACGCTTAACACTGAGACAAGAACGTAGACTGGGCTAACCGCGACAATACCAGATGCAGCAAGGCATACGCCGACGAGAGTGGCACATACGAACCCGAGGATCATCATCAAGCTCATACATATGAGAGCGATGTCCGACGGTACGCCGGCCCTGCGATAGAGGTAGATTCCTGCGGGTATTGCCCACATCTTACCTGGGACGTACTTCCCCAGTGCCGGAACAAAGAACAGCCCGACCGATGTGGCAAGTGACGCCCTGATGCCGTTGGAACTCAGTAGAACCTTCAGACCAAGAGCTTGGGCAAGAAACGCCATAATACAGGACATGGACGCAATCGCAAGCCAGCCTAGGCGAGGCGTTTCGACCAGACGTATCGTAGTCCACTGGGCACTGACTTGAAGCCCGACACAAGTCGCGACGGCCAGGCACAATACACTTTTGACGACTCTCCGCGCGCGTGTGTTAACACGAATCGCGAGCTTTCTCTTGTGTGATGCTGCTGTGTGCATGTCACGTCAGTTCTGTCCCACGAGGTGTATTCGCGGATACGAGACTCGTGCGGCTTTCTGGCGACTTCTGTTTTGAGAGGTACTCGTCAATCGTGCAGATCACTCTCGCCGGGCAACCAGCGACCACAACGCCAGACCCAGTATCCCGGGTCACAACGCTATTGGCACCGACAATTGCGTCCGGGCCGACAACCACGCCGGGCAGGATTACTGCCCCAATACCGACGAAGCATCGATCCAAGATTCTTGTGCGTCCTACGCGAATTCGTCGGTCTCTGTCAAAGACCATGGTGCTAGCATCGTGGGCCAATACTTGACATGTGCCGGTGAGAATACAATCAGCACCGATCTCGACTAGATGCGGACATCTTCGATCAATTACCCAACCATAGACCTCGGTGTTCTTACCAATCCTGCATCCGAGGCGGCGCATGAGCCAGAGCCGGTATCCCGCGGCAATTCGGTGCAGAAAATCTCGCATCCGCAGCCTTTCTCAAACAGATAATCGGGGTGTTCTGTCATTACCTGCCCGGACTCGTGCCGCCAAGCTTAAGAGCGGGTGAGCTCGAACCAGGAGAGCCGTTAGAGCCCGTCCAGCAGTCGTCGTGGGATTTACCATCCACATTCTTCCATGGACGGCCGCAATCGTGACGAAGCCGACACGTTGATACAGGCGGATCGCCGACTTGTTCTCTGCGTGTACAGAAAGATATACCGAGCGCCGGCGCGTACGCGCCGCTTCAAGGATTCTCTTAACCAAAGTATGGCCAACGCCCGCCTTCCTGGTGTCGGCTAGGACCGAGATGTGCAGAAAGAGGAGCCCGTAACGTCGAATGCAGCCAGCGACTCCTACAATGCGATCAACGTCCTTACTCCAAACAAGCACATCCGACGTAGCAATGTCGGACGGCTGCAACGGCATGAACCGGCGACTGTTGGCGTCCAGTGAGGCAAGGTACTCGCTCAACTCCCGCTCGCTCGGGCGGGGTGTCTCAGTGCTCAGATACGTATTGGTCATTCACAATACCGAGCTCAAGTCCGGAATTAACCGCGCCGAGTACTCTTTGCACGACAAGGTCCGCGTCATGGCCATGAAGGTGCGAATAGATCGGCAAGTCTACCACCTGGGATGCTGCGATCGATGCACTGGGGCAGTCGTTCACGTTGTCCGAGCATGTGTAGGAGAAGCTAAATGCCAAGTCGAGGCCTCGCCGCACGCATTCCCTGTAGAAGTCGATTTTCGGGATGTTAGTCACTCGAATGGGAAATCGAATCAATGCGGGTTCAGATTCCTCAGGAAAGACGGGCAGTTCAATGCCAGGGATGCCAGCCAACTTTTTCAGGTAGGTTGCCGCGATATCGCGCCGCCGGCTGATGACATCGTGAATGCGTGTCGCCAAGGCCGTTCCCAGCCGGATTTGCCACGGCCGCATATGGCGATAGCGAGATGCCTCCCACACTTCCTCACATTGGCCGTCATCCGCCGTAGCACCATTTGCATTTGAGAACAGCGCATGAACCAAGGGAAATAGCACCTTGGAAGTTGCAAAGGAATCGAGCATCACACGGGCCGCCAGGCGTGTGGCACTGAAGTGGCACACACATTCCTCTAGCAGTGCGGAAAACTTAGCGGCATCCGTCGCGTCTGCTAGAGTCACAAGTCCGCCAGCACCGAGCGGCAGGAGTTTTGTCGCTTCGAAACTGAAGACCGCAGCCAAGCCCGCGTTGCCAACCGGGATTCCTTCCAACTTGGTTCCTAGGGCCCCGGCACAGTCCTCAATTAGGAGGGCGCCAGAATGTTCGGCAATGTCGGCGAGCTGTCGTATGTCACACGGAATCCCAAATTGATGTGTCGCCACAATGACAGTGTCGGGCCCGGCAAAGGCCTCGACCTGCTGAGGAAGCATATTATATGTACCGAGATCAATATCGACAAAATGCGTTTCGATTCCTGCAAATTTCGCCGCCTCAACGACAACGCGGCATGTGTAGGCCGGAATGATTGCCTTGCGTCGTGCCAGGAGTCGAAACAGGAGGTACAGACCGACTCGACCGCTAGGCACAAGGTAACTGCAGCGATCACCTACAAACGGGCGGAGTAGTTCGATGAAACGTGACTCGTCACAAGACCGTCCGATAATGGCGCGCACAAACTCGGTGCCGGTGTGCTCCATCCTCTGTCTAGAGATCATTGACGTTCTCTATCCGAATCCAGACATGAGTGCAGGGTATCTCCAACGGAATGGACGTCGGCTTCAACGAGCAGCGGGTGCAGTGGAATCGTCATCTCACGAGTTGCGACACATTCCGTTTGCTGCAATCGACTTTCGACCCGCGGAGATGAGGCGAACGCTGAGAATTTATGGATCGGTGGGTAGTGAATGCTCGTCTGGATTCCTTGATCGCGAAGCGTCGCCATGAGCTGCGCCCGGTCCGTCCCGATTGGCAACAGGATAGCCATGAGGTGATGAGCGGAGCACCCTGGGTGTGTCGAGAACGGAATCTCGATGCCATCTATCCTGCTAAGACACTCCCGATACTCGGACGCAAGCTCCGCACGCCGCTTATTCAAACGCGGTAGCTTCTCCAACTGGACGCAAGCCAGTGCTGCGGTGATTTCCGTGGCGCGATAGTTGTATCCGAGACGGATTACGTCGTAGGAAAACGCATGTCCCTTGTGGCGGTCGTAGCTGAGACTGGTCATGCCGTGTGACCGCATGAGCCGGATCTGCTCGGCGTAGTCATCATTGTTGGTGACGACCGCCCCGCCCTCGCCCGTGACCAGGTTTTTGTTGGAGAAGAAACTGAAACACCCGACGTCACCAATCGTCCCGGCCATCCTCCCCTTCCAGGTAGCCCCAGGTGCGTGGGCCGCGTCCTCGATGATTTTCAAGTTGTGCTCACGTGCGATTGCGCAGATTGCGTCCATATCGGCTGGGTAGCCGCCATAGTGCACGACCGTGATCGCCTTCGTTCTGCCCGTAATCTTGGCGCGGATGTCTTCTGGCGAGACGTTCAGATCATGCGGCCCGACGATGTCGGCAAAGACTGGAGTCGCGCCGCAGTAAACCGATGCATTGGCCGTGGCGACAAAGGTGAGCGACGGAACAATCACCTCGTCTTCCGGCCCGACGCCGACGGCGAGGTTGGCGAGGTGCAACGCCGCCGTGCCGTTGGCGACCAGGAAGGCGTGCCGCACCCCGAGGAAATCGGCGAAGCGGGCCTCGAACTCGCGAGTCACATCGCCCATCGAGAGCCATTTCGACCTCAGCACCTCGGTGACGCGTGCGAGTTCCTCCGGACCGTAATCAATGTCCGAGAGGCAGACTTTCCACGGCATTGCCGCACTCCTCGAAGAACAGTTGGGGCCGCATCTTCTCGAACTCGGCCATTGCCTGCGCATAGTCCTCGTGCCGACCGATATCGAGCCAGTATCCGTCGAAGGGATAACCTGCCACGTAGTCGCCGTCACGGAGAAGCTGCTTAATCAGGTCGGGAAAATCAAGGTATTCGTCGCGCCGGACGTGACGGAGCACCGCAGGATCGAAGACGTATGCCCCCATGCTCACGTGGTAATCGTAGGACGGTTTCTCGACGTAGTCGAGCAGGCGGCATTCGTCATCGACTTGCATCACACCCAGGGTGATCTGCACGCGGCGACGGTGCATGGCGATGGTGCAAGCAGCCCCGCGGATCCGGTGATACTCGACCAGCTGGCGGTAGTCCAGGGTCGTCAGAAGATCGCCGTTCATCACGAGAAAGGGCTCGTCGAGTCCGTCGATGTGACCGAGAGGCCCGGCGGTCCCCAAGGGCCGGGCCTCCCGGGAATAGGCGATGTTCACGCCCCAGCGGCCGCCGTCGCCGAAATACGCCTCGAGCAATTCGGCCAGGTATCCCACCGCCAGCACGATATCCGTGATGCCGTAATGTCGAAGCTGACGAAGGATGATCTCGAGGATCGGCCACTCGCCGACGGGCATCAGTGGCTTCGGGAGCACGACGGTGTACGGCGCGAGTCGCGTCCCCTTGCCGCCGGCCAGAATGACTGCTCTCATCGGGCTCCCTGCTAAACGTTGTACTGCCCCGGCTTGTACAAGCCGCGGTGTTCCCGGACGAACTCGATGACCCGCCCTAGTCCTTCATCGAGCGACACTGTCGGTTCCCAGCCGAGAAGTTCCCGGGCTAGCCCGTTGTTGCAGACCAATTCGACGACCTCGCTCTTGGAAGGGCGCACGCGCGCGGAGTCGCAGACGACTCTGGCCTCTGATCCGCACAAATGCAGGATTCTGGAAGCGAGTTCTCCCACCGAGATGCCCTCACCGCTACCAAGATTGACAACACGCCCAACAGCCCTTTCACAGCGCGCCGCGGCGATGAAGCCGCGCGCCGTATCAACGACATAGGTAAGGTCACGCACTGGATCGAGCGAACCAAGCTTGATTTCTCCCTGGCCGGTCAGTGCCTGGCTCACGACGGTCGGAATGATAGCCCGGGCAGACTGCCGCGGGCCGAAGGTATTGAAGGGTCGCACCGTCACCACCGGCAGGTCGAACGCGAGCTGGTAGCTCTCGGCGATCTTATCGGCCCCGATCTTGCTGGCTGAGTAAGGGGACTGCCCCTGGAGCGGGTGAGCCTCGTCCATGGGCGTGTAGCGGGCGCTGCCATAGGTCTCCGAAGTCGAGGTGTGCACGACTCTCTGGACGTTTTCCTCAAGGCATGCCTGGAGCACGTGAAGCGTGCCGAGGACATTCACGTGGGCATAGTGCGCCGGTGCGATGTAAGAATATGGAATGCCGATCAAGGCCGCTAGATGAAAGACCGTATCCATTCCCTTGACAGCCGAACGGACGAAGAATGGGTCCTGTACATCGCCCGCGATGATCTCGACGCCCTCGCTGAACTTCTGTTGGAGGAATTCGAGATTCCCCGTCGAATTCCGGCTGTTGTAGTGAACCATGGCACGGACCTGGACCCCTTCAGCCAGCAACCGTTCGGTCAAATGGCTTCCGATGAATCCGCCCGCACCCGTCACCAGCGCTCTGTGCATATCGTACGGCATAACTATACTGAACAAGCGATTCTGCGTGGTGGCTCCGAAACCGAGCGGAGCGATGCCGCATCGGCCAGAAGCGATCGTGCGGCAGCATCCAGGTCAAACAGCCGCCGTGCCTCCTCCTGCTTGGACGCGTTGAAGGCGTATCCGTCGCGAATGAAACGGGCTAATGCGGCCTTCAAAGCACCTGGCGATTCCGGCGGCACAACCTCTCCGAGTTGATATCGCCGAGCCAAGTCGCCCATGTCGCCAACGTCTGTCACGATCAGTGGCTTGCCAGCATCCATGGCCTCGGTAAGAACGACAGGTATGCTCTCTTTGCGGGACGGGATAACCACGCAGTCGGTAGCATAGTAGAATCCGACGAGCGATTCCCTCGACAACCAGCCTTCGATACGCACCGATTCTCTGACGCCGGCGTGCTGCTGCGCCTGGCGCACGCATGATTCCAGGCCTTGGCCTTGTCCAACAATATGCAGCACCGCGCGAGTGGAGCCGATCTCGTCTACCAGAAGTCGCCATGCGTCAAGGAGCACATCCAACCCCTTGACGTGCTCCCATCTGCCAACATACAGGAAGTGTTTCTTACCAGCATCCAAGACCGGAAACTGGTGCTTACACCCTTTGAGCGACACGGCCGTCGTCATGAACCGACACGGCCGCTGGCCAAGTAGTTCCACTTCCTTGGCCAGTGAGAAGCCATCGGCATACACAAGTGAGGCGTCGTGGAGCACCCAGCGCGTCATGGTTCGAAACATAGGTTTCGTTGCCCAGGTGTGGATATCTGAACCCAGACACCAGACGGCATAAGGCACGCCGAGACGACGGTAGGCGTGTCGAGCGAAGTACCCGCTCGGTAGTGCCCAGGCAGCGAGGCAGAGATCAGGAGCAAAGCGATCGCACTCCTCGATCGCAGCCCGCCTACCGTTTCGAAACACGCTCGCAGCGTGACGTAGCCCAGCCGGGCTGCGCATGCTCAACGAGGCTAGTGCCTGCTCATTTCGGCCGGTCCAGGAGAACCACCGAACCGGTAGTCCGGGATCCGGAATCTTTTCCCCTGCGCGGTCCGGAGTCAAGACGTGCACTTGTGAGCCAGCCCGCAGAAGCGACAAGGCCATTTCCCGCACGCAGAACGCGCCTAGTGCTGTGGGCGAGGGCGAGAGAGGATATGAGTTAGAGATCAGCAGGACTTTCATGCAGTCCTAAGGGCTACTGGAGGTGTGACTGGCAGGCACGGGCTCGTGTTCTCTCGACTCTTGCCGACACTTGGGCAGTTATATAAAGAAGGATAGCTCAGCTGGGGTGGTCTGGTGAAGCGGATTATTTCGCCAATGCGGCCTGTCGCAGTCATGAGTCCTGGCAAGGTTGGCTAGCAAGAACTTGATCCGACTGGCACAAGGCAGGCGTGCCCTGACTATAGTATACATCGGTTCTTCGAGGCGTGATAGCGTCGCGATAATGCTCGATACGATGTAATCGCAGGATATCGTCTTGGACCTTCTTTACTCGACCGATTTGGTCCGCGACCAAGGACATCACCCCCACGAGAGTTGCCATAAGCAGGAAGCCCAGGCTTATCGTAATCAGGGATGTCCATGGTGACGTGTGCCCGGTTGCAAGCCACCACACGGAGACAAATCCTGCCTGGAGCAGTCCCAGTGCGAACAAGATCAACGATATCACTCCGAAGAAGGTCAGCGGTTGAGTATCGCGCATTGCGCGCAAGATGATCGGCAGAGTCGAAGATGCGTAGCGGACCAGATTAGATGCGACCCGGCTCTCCCCAAACTGGCGAACACCTCGCACTCGAAGCGGAATCTCCACCATTCGCACACCTTTGGCCGCCAAGTCGATGAAGGATTCTTGCGTATAAGTAAACTTGCCAAAGAGGTTCAGCCGCAGAGCCGTATCTCGAGTATAGGCTCGGAATCCACAGGACACGTCAGTGAATCGTCCACGGCCAATAACACGGTTCACCAACCGGCACATCATCCGATTGCCCCATTTCTTTATGGCGGGCATATCGGGGACATACTGTGGATCTGCAAAGCGGGTGCAGGTTACAAATCCGAAGCCTTGTTCTACAATCGGGCGAATTAAGTCCGGGATGTCCTCGGGAGAGAACTGCCCATCGGCATCCATATTCACGATCACGTCGGCGCCAAACCGCAGTGCCGCGTCGATACCTGTCATGAAAGCCGCGCCCACACCCTGCGTATGTGGATGTGATACGACGTGCGCTCCGGCCTCCTTCGCAAGCCTTGCCGTCGAGTCGGTGGAGCCGTCGTCGACAACAATGACGCTCAGGCGGGTACACCCTCTCATGCTTCGAGGAATACGTCGGATGACTGTGTCCACTGTGGCCTCTTCATTCAGAGCAGGAATGACCACAACGAGGTGAAAGCCTTCGTCAAGAAGCATGGCCAATGTTTCCGGGGGGACCAGAAGGTAAGCCAAATGATCTTTGCGCCGATGTATGCACCGGGCGTGTTAGCAGCGATACCCGAGGGAGCATCAGGCCTGCTGTCCCACGACCCTACCAACGGTGAGGAGGTCGGAGATTGTTACTGGCCGCGGGCGCGACGTGCTCTCAACGGCGGCGAAGCTGGTGAGGGTTGTTAGCAGGAGAGAAGCGGGCTGAACCGGCATTTCGCTGCCGAGCCGCATGGCTTCGATCAACCCCGACATCTCTTCGAGATGCCCTTTATCCGGTCGAAACAGCCGCTGCCGCTGGCGCTTGCCGTTGGCCGATTCGAGGTAGAGGGTGCGGAAGTCTTCCAGGGCGCCGACGTTGCCGCCAGCGAAGGCTTCGATCCGCTCCTTGCTATAGGAGGTCGGGCCGGAAGTGGTATAGTTCAAGTGGCAGACCGAGCCATCGTCGTAGCGGACGAGCACCTGGGCGTCGTCGTGGTTCGCGCCGGGTCCGGGGCTCGCGGCGAAGACGGTCGTCGGCCGGGCGTCGGTCAGGTAGGCGAAGAAGTCGAAGAAGTGGCACGCCTCGCCGATGATGCGGCCCCCTTCGGCCGGGTCGGAGAGCCAGTGCTCCGGCGGCAGCTTCCCGGCGTTGCAGCGGTAGTGAACCGTGAGCGGGCCGCGGCCGGCGAGGTGCGTCTTGAGCCTCGCGGCCAGCGGGGCAAAACGGCGGTTGAAGCCGACCATCAGGCCCGGATTCTTGCGGGCCAGCATTTCGCGAATCTGCACAAGCTGCTCAAGCGAGATCGCCAGCGGCTTCTCGACGAATACCGCCTTGCCCGCCGCCAACGCCCGGCAGACGAGGTCGGCATGCTGTGAGTGCCGCGTGGCGATGAACACCAGATCGGTTTGGTCGTCGCCAAGGATTTCGTCGGTGCTCGACGTGCAGTAGGCGAATCCGAACTTCTTGCCCGCCGATCGGGCAGACAACCCGGAGGCAGTGGCCACGCCGCGGAACTCGACCTGCGGGAGCTTTGCCAGGTTGGGCAAGAGGACCGACTGCGCGAAGCTGCCGGCGCCCAGGAACGAGACGCGGACTTTGCCCGTGGAACTCGGCCGCCGTGTGACGGGAAGTGGAATGCGGATTGGCTCGGGGGACTTCTCCGCCGGCTGCGGATAGGTGAGCACCACGCCGAGGTACGGCTCGCGGCCGGTGAGAATCAGCTCGAAAGCCTGCTCGGCGTCGCCGATCGCGAAGCGGTGCGTGGTGAGCAACTCTGGCTGGACCGTGCCCGCGGCGATGAGGTCCAAAAAGGCCTCCAGGTTCCGCTGTTCCGTCCAGCGGACATAGCCTGCCGGATAGTCGTGGCCGCGCTCCTCGTACTGTGGGTCGTAGCGGCCAGGCCCGTAGGATCGCGAGACGAGGAAGGTCAGCTCCTTCTCGAAGTAGGGCTTTCGTGGGATCTCCATGCCGGTGACGCCGACCATCACTACCCGGGCGCGGTCACGGGCAAGCCGGGCAGCCAGTTCGATGGGAGCGTTGCTCGCCGTGGCGGCGGTGATGAGGATCGCGTCGACGCCGCGTCCCCAGGTGGCGGCGGCAACGCGCTCTTCGACTGGATCCTGCGGCGTGAGCGCCGGATCGGCCCCGAGCCGGGCGGCCAGTTCGGCGCGTTCCTTCGAGACATCGATCCCGATGACGCGGCAGCCCGACGCGCGGAGGATCTGCACGCTCAACTGGCCCAGGAGTCCCAGCCCGATGACGGCGACCGTCTCGCCGAGGCGAACGTCAGCATTACGGATCCCTTGCAGGGCGATCGCGCCGACGGTGGTGTAGGCCGCCGCCTCGTTCGACACGCCTTCGGGTACGCGGGCGGTGAGCAGCCGCGGCACGTAGTTCATCTCGGCATGGTTCGCGTAGCCAGCCCCCGCGCAGGCCACTCGCTCGTCGATGCTGAACTCGTTCGCCTGAGCCCCCACGTCCTCCACCCGGCCGCACAGGCTGTAGCCGATGGCCACGTCGCGATCCAACTGCTGCCGAACGGTTTCCAGCGTCGCCAGCAGCCCATCGCGGCGGACCTTGTCGAGCACCTTCTTGACCAGGTCCGGCCGCTCCTTCGCCTTCCCCAACAGGCTCTTCTTGGCCAGCTTGAGCATCATTCGCTCCGTCCCCGCCGAGATGAGCGACGCTTCGGTGCGGACGAGGATACCGCCGGGACGTAGAGCAGGAGGAGGAACGTCAGCTAGGGAAGTCTGGCCGTTCTTGATGTTTTGGATAAGTTGTTTCACGAATGCTTAACCGTGACTTACTTCTCGGACGTCATCGAGTCGATTCAGTTAATGGGTGCGACGGACTCAATCCTACTTCGACACAGCGATCGTCAGCCGAAAGAGCCACGTCTTGCTCGTTATTACGACAATCCGCTGGTCGTCTACTCCCGCTGTTCCCGCTCTTGACTGCGGAGCGATCGCCTAATCGCCTCTCGTACATCTTCGCGGCGATGTGAAACTCCTGCACGGCCTTAAAGCAGGCGTAGACAAAACCGGGGCGGCCGTCGAGTAAGCCGGCGCGGAAGAGGTACATGTACAGAAATCGCAACAGCGGCCGGCAGGGCAGGCGGACCCAGAGGCGCTTCAGGAATCGCTTTCGTTCCACGGCCGAGCCGAAGAGCCGCGCCGGAATCGCCTGCGAGAACTCCTTGCCGTCGAGCAGGTTCTGGCGGAGCTTGGCGTCCCAGCTCGAATAGCGGTTGTGGCGGTCGATAAAGTGGTACAGGTCCTTGAAATCCAAATGGAGCATCGGCTCGCGAAGGTACCCGGCCGCGCCTTGGAGCACGACGTGCTCGTGCACCTCGACGTCTCCTGCCGAGGCAAGGTCCTCGGTGGCCAACGTCTCGTAACGACCGGCATTGCGCTTTAAGAGGCGTAAATTCCAGCTCGGATAGTTGCCCCCGTGCCGCAGCCAGCGGCCGAGGAAGATCTGCTTGCGGTTCAGGTAGTAGCCGTCGTGCCGCGGCCCGCGGGAAAACTCCGCCCGGATCTCCTCGTAAAGTTCGGGTGTGATCCGTTCGTCGGCGTCGAGCAACAGCACCCACTCATTGCGGAAGGGCAGATTGTCGAGCGACCAGTTCTTCTTTCGCGGCCCGCCCACCTGGTAATGAAACTGCACGACTTGCGCCCCCCGCTCCTCGGCGATTGCACAGGTGCGGTCAGTGCTTCTCGAGTCGACGACGAACACCTCGTCAGCCCATTCGACGCTCGCGAGGCAATCCGGCAAGTTCTGCTCCTCGTTGAGCACAGGGATGACGACGGAGACCGGAAGCTGATCGTTCAACTGCATCATGAGGAGCCTTATAACGTCTCGATTCCAGAGCTATTCCGCGAGAAGAGGACCGACTGCTCTGCCCTGATTCTGGTCGGAAGCGTCACACATCGGAGTGACACAGACGCTGTGGTAGAGATCGTCGAGCTGCCGGATTACGGCGGTCCACGATAGGTGCTCTTCCACATATCGTCTGCCGCGGCTACCAACCATATCGCGATCTTGTGTGAGAAGCGAGCGAACCCCTTGGGCAATTGCCGCGACATCATCGCTCACGGTCACTCCACACCCGCTATCGTCGACAAACACGTGGGAGCCCACGCCTCGCGTAACCAGGATGGGAACGCCGTGGGCCATAGCTTCGACCACCGCCATTCCAAAGTTCTCATCGGTAGACGGAAGTGCAAACAAGTCAGAGGCCGCCAAGGCACCATGCTTCAAGTTGCCCTGCAGGAATCCTGTAAAGGCAACACGATCCTGAAGTCGATGTCTACGAATCGCTTCCTTGACGTTTGCCAAGCAGCCAGCGTCGTGGCCAGCAACGACGAGTGTCAGGTCCGGGAACTCCTCGCGAAGCGCGGTAACTGTTTCTACTAGCAGTACTAATCGCTTCTTAGGCGCGATCCTTGACAAGTAAAGAAGAAGACGTCGGTGCTCTAGTTCCGGAAATTGCGTGATAAAGGCCGCTTTGGCAGTATCCAGCTCGATCTTTGGCATCGCAGCGCCAAGCGGTATGACGGTCACCTTGGCGTCGGGTAACCAGTGGAGAATCTGTTCGGCCTCGCTTCTCGCGGTCGCTTGAACACATGCTGCTCGACGAATGTCGCGATATAAGAATAACTGGCTAAACAGCCTCTTGAGGTATTGATGACCTGTACCGTAGCAGGCAAGGTCCAGGCTGCCCGCCGGTCGTATGATATATGGTATGCGGTGACATCTTGCCACTGCCGCCGCTGAGCTGGTCAGGTGACTGAAAGTGCCATGGATATGAATCACGTCGGGACGGGTGCCACGCGTATTAAGGACTTCTCGGAGTGTTCGTCGGCATGTGGGAGCAAACCCAAACCGCAACCACGGTCGCCGCCGCCCAAACGCTCGTTCAATACAAACGCGCGCTCCGGCGAATGCCGGATCCTGGATAATGTGCCCTACATACCTCGTGCGTTCCTCCCACGGTTCAGCGGACTGTCGATCTGTCGCAACCACCGCAACACTATGGCCCGCTGCGACCTGTGCCGCTACCATCTCTCGAATCGCGTGACTAGGACCACCCGAACGCGGATCGAGGCTATGAATGATGTGAAGTATGTGCATGCAACTAGGGCAGCGAACGCGTCGATGAATTAGGAGCCGATGCTGACACCCGAAGAAGCGTGAAATGGCCGTTACCCCACACCACGTCACAGTTAGACGGCCAGTCGTCCGGACGATGCGTAGCCCGCCGTACTGCCACGTAATCCGCGCCTACCCGTTTGGCAAGCGCAACCAGCTTCGCGGCCGCTTCAGGCTTCTCAAGGTCTTGGGTGATCCGCTCCAATTCCTTGTAGTTTCGATACCAGAATAATGCCTTCTCTGTATCTGAATTGACTGCGACGGCACCATCCTTATAGCAGAACGCCACGGGTCGCAAAGAGGCATAACGGATTGCGAGTTCATCCACATTCACAGGCAGAATCCGCGAGCCCGGCAAGGTATGTGACTTCACAGCTTCAACGATGCTCCGTACGCGGGAAGGGCTCTCCGGGTCGATCTTTCCTTGAACCAGATAGGCCAGATGCGTTGGAATTAGCGTGACCTCGTTGATCTTAGCGCCGACCGCTGCAATCCAGCCCACAAGCAGCACAATGGCGACCTGAATTAACCTAGATCCACATAACGGAGGTGCATCGCGTCGCGCGATTATCCGATTTTCCAGCTCAACGATGGCACGCATGGTAAACAAATACATCATCGGGTAGACGAAGCGGATCGCTCGCACTACCTGTAATTGAAGCATCTCGGTTGCCGGAAGGCGGCTAATGGCGTGGAGCACAATAGGAAGCACCGCCGATGCCAGCAGAACCCCTGAAAGCCATAGACTTGGCAGTAGCATGCTGCGCCGCGCTTCGCCCCCAAGCTTGAAGAGAAGTGCTGCGCCAATCACACCCATGGGCAGGACGAGGTACTGTACAGACTTCTTCAACGAACTCTCGAGGTTTTTCAGCGGTTCAATTGAACCGGCCAGTCGATGCTGCTGAGCCTCTCTCACTTCCGGCGGCTTGTCCTTTGCACCTAAACGACAGGTGTGGGCAAAATGAGCCGCAAATGGTGCCGCGGCGACGAGAAAGACTCCTGCCAGAAACAACATGTATCCGAGACGTCGTACCGTCGACCACTCGCGAGGTATAAGCCCCCAAAACCCCATCCACAGCATCAGTCCGACCGTGGGTGTGCTTACTGGGTGCACGTAACTCATAAGACCAGCAATCACCATAATGACCGGCCAAGCACGAGGAATAGCTTTCAGCCAGAGCACACCGGCTAACAGAAATCCGAACAGCGCGCCGAACGTCACGCGCGGTAGCGGATCAACAAACATCCCCCACAGTTCGGCCCTGGCTGCAGGGACAACAACAAGGTTCATGCACGCGAAAAGAAACGACCACAACCGCGAGCCCAGCCACAATCGGCCGAGCACGTAGTATCCCGTCATATAGACGAACACGTGCACGCCCAAGACAGAAATGAAAGCGTCGCCGTAATGCCCCGTCACTCGAGCCAGGGCGCGGATGAGGGGCACGTGGACGGTCGCATACCAGCGGAAGTTGCGCGGCTCGCTGAGCACGGGATCGCGCTCGAAAAGTTCGGGGTGGTCCCAGGCGGCTGCAAAAGATGCGATATTGGCGGCGTCTGAAGTGAGTTCGCAGAATTGTCTGACACCCTCCGTTCGAACGACCTGAAACGCCGCGCCCAGGGCGAGAAAAGTGATGATCACCGCGCAGTCCGCAACCCAGAGGCACCGCCGATTACTGCAGACGTTCTTTAGCGATCCTAGTGGCGGACTACATATGATGGACTTCAGCACTGCGATCACCTGCCAGCAGACACTCTCAATAAATACTCAACAAGACAGGTCTATGGAAGCCCCATGTGGATGGCTGATGTCGTGTCATCCCGACCATCCTATCGCACGTCCAACACCAGCCGAGAACAGTTCTTGTTCAGAGGCATCGCCAGTCCATCCAGCAGTTGTAGGCTCTTGCGACAAGCAAGCCGTTCTCGTGATCACATAAACCGGTCGAACCGATCCC
Source organism: Thermoguttaceae bacterium (assembly GCA_040766885.1). Classification (GTDB taxonomy): domain Bacteria; phylum Planctomycetota; class Planctomycetia; order Pirellulales; family Thermoguttaceae; genus JAXGPP01. The sequence goes on from JAXGPP010000021.1 coordinate 131,112, forward strand.
ACAGGCGGCTCACATGCGCGAACACTTACGCATCCACAAACACTGATTCCCGCGAATACACGCACGGCTAGTGTGCATTCGCCGCCATCTTGCCAATCCCGGTGACCCGCCATGTCAAATCAAGACATCCGCTTGGAATGGTCAATGTCGTCAACGGAAATGAGCGTTCGCTCTCGCCGCTGTGGCCAATCCCACAACCGTTGAGACTCTGGCAAGGTGCAGCCAAACAACCTTTTACGTTCTAGTGCGCAATGATCACCAATATTTCGTTTCCTGCGATCGTTCTCGATCTCCGGTTGGAGTGGTGATGTCGGAGCACTTGCGCCCTCTCGTCGCGCCGCGGTCACGGCGGCCATGAATAACGCTAGCGCGTACCATGATGATAGGCACGGCCCATTTCCCACAGCAAACATGCCTGAATGCGAGAAAGAGTTTGCGAACTTATACCAGACCGGTATGCACAGCCAGCGGGCAAGATCGCCTAAAAGAGAGACCGGTGAACGCAACGCCTGCCAAGTGCGATGAAGCAGAAGTAGAAAAAACGCCGCGAAGAAAGAGTGTCCAATGATACCAGTCTCAACCAGCCGCTCTATATGATCATTGTGAAGATTGTACGGGACGCGATCACCTCTTTCTGCTGCGCGACGTGCCCAGGCCGCGATCTTGGGATTTGGTTCCGCTTGGGCGTATAACTCGGCAGTTTCCGGGTCCATGAAGACAAGGTAACGTGACAAGCCGTAACCATGGCCCAGGATCGGTTGCTTCCGGAACAAATGTAGGCCCAGTTCCCAGCGCTGGCCTCTGCCCGTAAAATCGCTGATACTCTCTTTCCGCACGATGAAATCGGGTAGCATATCCAGACCTAACAATCCGCCGGCACACACCCCTATGATCGCCCCTCCTGCGAGCAGCATCGCCAAGCGGAACCGCGCGAATTGGTGCCACGCAACTACAATAAAGCCAGCAGTCCACATCAGTATCGCAGCCCGCGCACCCGAGAAGAGTAGAAGATAACTCAAAACGAGAGCGAGCCCAGCATCGAACTGACGAGCGCGCCCATGGGAGTAGCGAAAATGCCACACAACAAGAGGGAGCGCACCCACTGCGAATCCACCCGCTCCTGTTGCAGTGCCGATTCCGCCATCAGCGCGCTCGGTTCTATTGATGATGTCCGATTGAGCCAAGTTGAACGCCGTAAAGACCGTCAGCAGGCAGACGAGGCTATAGATGACATCGACCCCGATGAGTACGTTCTTACGTGACTGCAGCCAGCTCCATGCACCCAGGAAGACAGCAATCCACAGCATAATGTACGAAGCAAGACGTTGAATGCTATACCACGGATCCAGAGAATACGTGCAGGATAGAAGGCTGACAATGATAAGCCCCAAGAGACAGTAATGTTCGTACGTAAAGTGTACTGCGCCCGCGCGCTGAAGTTGATACAGCCCGGCGACCAATGCTGCGGCAAGGAATCCCCATCGTAAAGACATCAAGAGTCCCGAGAGCCCGGGGATTGTCAGCCCCGAGAGACATAGAAAACACACAAACAGCAATGTCGCATATCTGTCTTGCCAGAATCGATACTGGGTTGCAGCAAGTTCGCCCGTTCTTACGGGAGCATTCAACATATTCGTCGGATCCAAAGGCGAAATCGGTCGCACTGAAATCACAGAAGCGTCTTGGAATGAACTCCCCGCGGCGAGATTCTCGCGATTGGGACTGGTTCTGTCGCATCATTTTGCCGACGGGAGCCCATCGCCGCCACGAACCCCTGGGCTAGACCGCCATACGATAGAGACTCAGCGACAGGTTGCCAGATGCGACGCACCAGTTCGGGCTCAATCAAGACAGCCGTTCTTCGGCTGATTGCGCGTGCCAACAACTCTTCACACTTGGCAGGCACAACATCGCAGATTCGGGGATCGATACCAACATCTGGCTGACAACCAACCTCATCACTCACAATCGTTGGAAGGCCGGCGGCCAAAGCTTCTAGGACAACTACTCCCCATGTTTCTGACGACGGCAACACGAAGACGTCCGCCATGGCGTAGTACTTCGGCATTTCTGACGGCTGAACGAAGCCGACGAAGCGGACTGTGGTACGTAGATTTAGCGTGTTAACAAGTGTCCCTAGCTCAGACCGGAGTGGGCCATCACCTACTATGACTAACGTAGCCTGCACGCTTGTCTGCGATTGACAAAATGCGCGAATTAGCGTATCGACGTTCTTCTTTGATATCAGGCGCCCGACAAACAGGACCACAGGGCGGCCGTTCAATCCATGCTCAGCACGGAGCGTATCGCGATTGTCGCGGAGCAACTCAACCCTGCGTGAGATGTCCTCTACGTCAGGAACATTTGGGAGGAAGGTAAGATGATTGGCGTCCGCTCCGTAGTGGAGTAAGTAATCACGTGCGAGTATGCCTGTCGGGAAGCATCCGGCGGAGTTCCTCACAACCCATCGCACGAAACGGTCCTTGGCACAAGTGCGGATCCAATGGCGAGGGGATCGTAGGTGAGACTCGCACATCAGAAAATAGGGAGTTGTGCGGCGCAGGCAGTACCGAATGGCTGCCAGCATGGTAAGGTGGTTATAGCCGCCGATCACCACAGCATCGTAGTGTTCGCGGTCGAGGCAGTTGACAAGTGCCGGATTCCAGAAGCAAGAAGCATCTCGCCCTCGCCACGCCAGAAGGTTGGTGCCCGGCAGCACCTCAGCGCGGAAGTCTCTTGACCATTCGCCCTTCCAAGGTCGATCGCCTTTGCCCGCGGAGCAATAGTAGACATGCAACTCGACCGAATCCTGCTGGGACACGGTGTTCCAAAACGGATCACGATAGGGGGTTGGGATTGGAGTAACGACGGCGATCTTCATTCAGCACGTCGCGCTGGACGGATCTACTCGAGGCGAGGAGCTTTCGGTTCCGGCAACGCTCGGCATGGAATGGCGCCTTTCCTGAATCGCGTTGATGATTCGGGCGGCGTACTGCTCCCAGGTGAACTGCCGGGCGCGTTGAACAGCATTCTCCGAAAGTTGACGCAGCAAGTCACGGTCGGATTCGACCGTCACCAGTCGGTCGACAATCGCCTGCGCCGACCGGGGAGGAACGACGAATCCGTCGATTCCGTCTCGCACCACCGACCCGGCATTGGGTGTCGTGATCACCGGAACGCCCGCAGCCAAGGCTTCATAGCAGACATTGGCAGATCCTTCGCACAACGAAGGAAAGACCAGGACGTCGGCCCAGCCATAGTAGTCCATGATCTGCGAACGCGGCACGGGGCCGATCACCTCCAGCGCCTCGCGAAGTTGGGCAACTGCCCCATCGGATACTCGGATCGGTCCGACAGCGCGAAACTCAAAAGGCTTCCCATAGAGAAGCCTTGCGGCTTGCATGAGGTACTGAATCCCTTTCTGCAGCCGGATTGCCCCGACAAAGAGCACGCGGAGCGGACGCTGGCGAGGAGTCTCGCGAGCTGCCAGAAAGAAGGTGTCGCTGACGCCGTATGGGACTACGGTACACCGTTCCGAAGGCCCTTTCTCTTTCTCAATACCCTCAGCTACGAATACCGACCCACAAGTGATCTTGTCTGCCAACTGCCACTCCGCTTTTTCGCGGTCGGCCATCGGCAGCCATTCCTCGCGCGAAATCGAGGCTCCTTCCCAGTCGGGCCATCTTTCGCGCTCCTCACTCAGTATGGCTTCCTCGACAGCTACTGGCGCTGAAGTCTGCTCCAGAATAGTGTTGAGCCCGCGATCACGGGCGTGTTGAAGTATTTCGAGCGCCGCCCCATTGAACACGTAAGCGGCATTGGATTCTCCCAGCCCTCGCCTCACGACCAGACGGCCAAACTGTGAATTCCGGCGGACGTACATCTGGCGAATGGCTCCCGGCGCGAGAACTCGTTGTCGCTCCCAGGCCCGACTGAGCGCGAACATGGGAAAAGTCACGATCCGCCCTGACGGGACTCCGTCAATGCGCCGCGCAAGAAGACGCTTCAAAGGTGTTGGCTGCAACGAAGCTGGCACGCAACGGTCGACGAGTCTCAAAGCCGTCGTGTTGCCCGCTGCGTCGGTGAATACGGCCTCCAGTAGCCCGGCACGATGCAAAATTGCTGGTATTGCATAGTGGCGTCTGGCGCCAATCTGCGCCACGGCAATTCGGAGACGTCGTGAGTCGGCGCGACGAACCGATTCGGAGTTATCTGCAGACACCATCCTGGTCCTGTGGTGCCGCGAGACAGGCACGATATGTGTCGGCCGTCAGCTGCGCGTTCTTCTCCCACGAGTACGACTTCAAATAATCTTCGATGGACGAGCCAAATGCACCCGGACGTTTCGAGAGCAAACCGGCGATCCCGTTTCTGAGAGCCTCCAGATCATCCGGTGCGACCATGACGCCAACGTCAAACGTCGCCAGAGTCTCGGAAATGGTGGGGGTCCCCGTGATAAGCACCGGACGCCGATGGGCCATTGCCAAATTCAGCACCCCGCTTTGTGAGCTGAACCGGCCGCCATACGGCATGGCTACCCAGTCGCAAAGCTCAAAGTAATCCGGCACCTCCGCATCGGGAATGTACTCCGAATGAAAAAACACGCTGTTTGAAAGATCGAGCGAGTCAGACAGCCCGCGGTAATCCGTCGCGCCATCTCGGGCTCGGTTCTGTGGACGGCCGGCCACAAGTAGGAACATGCGATCTTTGAACGGAACCAACGCCCGCAACAACAAATCAAGGTTCTTGTCCGGACGGATATCACCGAAGAATAGTGCTACCTGCTTATCTTGCGGAATGCCATATTGTCGGCGAAGCGTTTGCTGGTCGGCACGGGGCACTCCATGGTAATACGGGCCATGTGGTACGATTACTACCTTCTGGGCAGGAACGCCGGCAAAATCGATCAGGTCGCGTTTCTGATGCTGGCTGTGGACGAAGACTGCGCTACAACGACGATAGAGTCGCCGAATGCGTTCGACTTCATATCGATGCCACACCAAACCCTTGGATCGACGCACATCGTGGGCTGTGGCGACGAGTCTGATATCGGTTCGTTTCAGGACATGCGACCAAAGGTCGAACGTCACGTGAGGGATAGTCGAGAGATGCAAGACGCGAGCACCCGATTCAGCGGCGAAGCGAATCGCCCGAATCGGGTTTACCATTAGATTGATGGCAAATCTCATTCGACGCCGCCAAGGAGTCGGATGAGTGATCTCTCGCAAATGGGGCCAAAGCGGATATGTTGCCTGCGCCCGATAGGCATAGCTGGGAATGCATGCGAGTTCAACATCGAGTTCGGGCATTCCAGTCATACAGGTGAGCAATTCGTGGACATAGCGACCGATGCCTCCGCCCGGGAAGGCGAAGTAGTGCATTACCCGAATCGGATTGGCCGCTCCCGTATTGTCCACTGTCCTTATGCCGCTTTGCTGCTGCTCGCGTTCGAGTAGATTTCGAGCAACCGAGCGATATGTCCCTCGCGGGAAAATCTCTCCTTCACCAGCCGGATTCCATTCAGGCCCATCTGCTGGGCCCGACCGCTGGAGTTGACGATCTGTTGCACTGCCGTGGCCAGAGCGCCGGGATCGCGAGCCGGTACCAGGCGCCCCGTCCTGCCATTGTGCAACCACTCGCGAACGCCGCCTACATCGCTGGCGACGGCGGGGACGCCACAAGCCAAGGCCTCTAGCCCGACAATTCCAAGCGTCTCATCCCACACAGAGGGGAATACGAACACGCTTGCCTCGCGATAGACCTCTGCCACATCCTCCCGATCCGCCCACGGTCGAAGCTCCAGTCGGTCGGCGCAGCCGGCCTGGACAGCCAACTGGCGGAGCTCCTGTTCGCGGGCCGGCGTCACATCGCCTACCAGGAGGCCGGAGATGTGCGAAGGCAGCATTCCGAGTGCCTGAATGAAATAGCGGTAACCCTTGTTGGGCCGGACACGGCCGATGAACAGGATCTTCGGCTGCGGCGGCAGAGGCCTCGGTTCGGATAGCGGCTCGAGTGGACAGAAGTACGGCAGCGTCGTCGCGCGATCGGCCGGCACGCCCGCATCGAGGAACCGCTGCCGGGCAGCCTTGCTCGGGGCGATGACGTGCGCGACGTCGCCCAGTCGGCGGGCGAACCAGCGGACTCGGTGGTATTGATGCCAGGCGCGATTTGGCCGCAGCGACATGCAGTGCCGGGCCAGCGTCGTCGTGAAGCAACGTGGCCCGCAGCGCCGCCGGCACACATCCTCGCCCCGCCGATAGTAGAACGTGGAGGCCGGGCAGACATAGCGGTAATCGTGCGCGGTGAGCACCGTGGGAGCCGACTCAAGGCAGGCCCGAAGCGTGCCCAGGTTGTGGATGTTGTGAAGATGAATGACGTCGGGCTGGATGGCATCAAATAGGTCTGTTGCCTCGCGGTAGCCTCGGCGCGAGGCGTTCCACTTCACGTCGTCAATTACCGGCACGCGGTGCGATCGAGGCCAAAGCCCGGCATCCCCCTCGGCGTACAGCGCGTGGCACTCGTGTCCACGCGATTCCAGCTCCGGCAAGAGTGAGAGCATGTAAATCTCAATCCCGCCCGACCAAGCGAGCTTCGCGTTGACGTGAACGACTCTCATCGTGAAGCCGCTACGGGCGCGATCATCGTCTCGTCAGCGGACTGACCCCGCCATCCCACGCTCTCGAGGTAACGAAGCCATGCTGTCCTATCTTGCCTTTCCGACAGGAGGCGGCCGGCGATCCGCAGCAAGTCGCAGTGCGCGGCGCAGTATTCCCGGAGCGGCTGGGCGGAAGACGTTCGCACCAGACTCCGGCCGAGGTTATAGGGCACGTCGTGAGCCAAGTACTTGGCAACCGTTCGTAAACGCTGTGGGCCGGCAGAGCGAATACGGTGGATAGCACGATTGCGGACGATCAGCCGAATGCGTCGGCGACGGGCCTCGGGCGTCGTTGTTGCCGACCCGGAGAAATGGTTGACTCGTGCATGGGTGCAGACGGCGATCTTGCTCCCCGCCTCGCGGATCCGCCAGCAGAGGTCGTAGTCTTCATAGTAGCTTCCAAAAATCGGGTCGAACGGTCCGACCTCGCGCAACAGGTCGCTCCGCACGATCATGGCGGCCGCGGTGATCAGCTGCACCTCATACCATGATTCGATGTCGGTCCCGCATACCAATGCCTCGCGGACACCCGCCTTCCCGGCACAGTCCCAGAATCCCTCATCCCAGCTTGCGCCATCGGCGGCAAAGAGCAGTGGACTTACTGCTCCAATCTCCGGCTCGGCTCGCAGCACGTCGACGCAAGCTACGATCCAATCGCGGGTGCCAACCGTGTCCTGGTTGAGGAAGCAGACAAAGTCGGTACCGAGTCCGGCCTGCTGGAGGGCGTAGTTGTTCGCCTCGGCGAAGCCCAGGGGACGCGGCGCGCGGAGCACGACATGGTCGAACGCATTCAGATCGAGCCCGTCAATGCACGTGTTGCCAGCATTGTCGAGCAGCACGAGGCGGATCGCCCGAGCCGACTCGCGGAGGCTGTCGACGCAGGCCGGGATCCACCGATCGCCGTGGTAGGCGACGAGGATAATGGTGGTGTCGGGTATGCGTTGCGTGCTCACGTCTGGATCAGCCGGCCACCGCCTTATTCACCACTGCCAGAATCCGGTCCGCGTATACCTGCTGGCGGTAATGATCTTCCGCTTTGCGGCGGGCTTGAATAGCGAGACTCTCGCGAAGACCGGCATCGTTCAGCAATCGAATCACCGCCGAAGCTAGTCCCTTCACGCCGCCATAGTCCACGAGCAGTCCCGTTACGCTGTCGTCGACGATCTCGCGGATCCCGCCGACGGCAGACGCGATCACCGGCAGGCCCGTCGCAAATGCCTCGGCGACCACACGGCCGAACGTCTCCGACCGCGAGGGAACGCATGCGATATCGATCGCGCCGTAGAAGTCGCGCATGTCGGCGACCGTGCCGACGAAATGAACCCGCTCCTCAAGGCCGAGCCGTCGCACCTGCTCTTGCAGTTCCTGGCGATAGGCGGGTGTTCCGTCGCCGCAGATCGCGAACTGGCACGCCGGCAGGGTGGCCGCCACACGGACGGCGGCTTCCAAAAACCACGGGTGGCCCTTCACTGGTCGTAGCGTGCCAGGCACGCCGACCAGAGAAACGCCGAGCGGCAGGCCCAGCCGGCGGCGGCACTCCTCTGGCGCGGCGTGTGGCTCAAAAAGGCGATCCGACACAGCATTCGGCACGATCGCGAGCTTCGGATGCTCCGCCGATCCCAGCACGTTTTCGGCGACCGCCCGAGAGTTGACCACGATCCGCGCCGGCAATCGGCTTACGAGCCACCGCGCCAGCCGCTTGCCGCCGAAGGCGGGCGGGTGCATCTCGCCACCCGCGTCGTCGAACAGTTCGCGGACATGCCACACGGCAGGAATGTGGAGCCGCCGGGCGGCCGCTGCGGCGGCAAAGCCGGTGAGCGTGTTGATGTAGACCAGTTCCGGCCGCAGTCGCCGCATCAGGCGCACCATCGCGGCCGTCGCTTGCCAATCTCTCCCCCAGCGCCGTATGCGGCGCCACGCCGAGCCGCCGCCGAGCCACTGCCCGTGCGGCAGCACGTGTACGCGGCAGCCGAGTTCTTCGTACTGGGCGACCATCGGTCCCGGCGAGGCAAACACCGCCTCGACCCGCCAATCCGCCTCGCGCAGGGCCTTTACGACCATCAACCCGCTGATCGGCGACCCGCCCGGCTGGGCGTCGTACTGGACGAAACCAGCTACGCCGCGAGGCCGGGCTGCCTTCGGAGTCTCCTCACAATCGTCGCAGGGGTGCTGCTCGCTTGCCGGCTTACCGCCGAGTTGCAGACCGAAGGGCCAACCCGAATGTCTCGCGATTGGTTTCTGCAATTAGTCTCCCGTGCGACCCAGATGTTCCCGGTTAAACAACAATACAAAAGCTGGGGCTAAACAATGCCATCCCACAGCATGCCGAACCAATCGTCCCGCAGAATCTGGCGGAAGTAGGATAGCTGTAATTGTTTCACTTCTGGCAGATGGCGAAATGTGGCCGCGCGCAGAAGGGCATTCAGCAGCATCGCCGACCGGAATCTTTCAATGCCTAAAGGAAGGCAAGACTTCGCGGCCGCCAAAAACGACTTTTGCCACTCCGGGTTATTCCACATCAGCAGCCACTGATAAGCAATGCAGTGCTCGAGCTCGAAAGTGGAATAGCGGGCCGTATCCCAATCGATAATCCCGAGTCGGCCATCAGGCATCTCAACAAAGTTGCGGAACTGAAAATCGCCGTTGCTAAGCATCACCCGGTCCGCCGAACCCGAAGTTGATGAATCGATTTGGCGGGTCGCACTCTCGATTTCTTTATGTGTCAGCCATCCCTCCTGCTCTGCCCGGGATAGCCACTTGCCCAGGCGGGACTCCAGAATCGCCGGCGTCAGTTCGAGACTACAATATTCCGCAAATTCAGCAGGTGGCAGCTTGTGTAGCTCCTGAATGGCAGCGAGTATCTTTGAAATGGTGTCCTTACCGATCGCTCGGCCGCCAGCGATTGTTGGATTCCGCTCATCCCACCGATGATTAAATGCTGCTCCCTCAAGCCACGTCAGCACGACCCACGGCGTGGTAGATTCGCACCTGCCGCACTGCACAAGTCCCGGGACAGCGATATGGGCAAACAGCGGCCCAACGCGAGGAAGCACATCTCGAAGGCAAGTGAGACCGGCCGGAGTCACATACTTGAATACAAATCGCTGTCCGTGTTTTTGGACTCCATAAACTCTGCCCTCTTTCAGGATACCGTCCAGGCGGTATCCGTGCTGGACAAGCAGGCTGATCGTGCGGCAGTATGCGGCGCGTGCACGAACGCGACGTTGCAGAGCAGCGACGCGTCGCCACACCTGTGCCACGCGGGTAACCGCCGTCATGGAACTGACACCTGAACCATGGCGAATCCAATCATCCGGTCCACATCAAGCCACATAGCCTCGGTTAGCCGACGCTGCCGCTCCGCCGCCGCCGACAGACGGACAACAATCTCTGTTCGCGAAGGCTCCTCCGTCCACTTTCGAATCGAGCATGCAAACTCGTCAACAGGCACGTCCACCGATACCACGCACTCCGGACAGCCATAGTCGGCCAGCAGGGCTTGGTACTTGTGGCTCCACCCAGTCGCTAGGCAGGGTACCGCCTGCGAGAGGGCCGAAACCAGGGCGTGGAACCGTGAACTGATCACTAGGTGGGCACGGCCCAAGATGCCTTTCAAGACGCACGGGTCCGGTTCCTCGATGATCGATACCGCGCGGCCCGACTCACCGGCGATCTGCTCAGCCAGCGGCCGGTCGGCGCCCGTGTCGTGGATCAAGAGCAACGGCTCCAGGCCGCATTGCGAGACGGCACCAATGCAGTCGGTCATGAACTTGACATACTGCCCAGCGGTCTCAGCATCAGTCTTTTCGACCATCCGGTGATTGGGAACCAGCACAGCCAGCCGACCAGCCGGCAAAGGCTGCGCGGGGGCCCTAGCTGCAACGAGACAGGTGAAGTCGGGGGCCAGCTTGACGCGATCGTTGCCGGGCGAAAGTGTCTGCACGTGTTCCAGTGATTCCGGATCGCGAGCGAACACCAAGTCGGCGAGCGCGACGACCTGCCTGAAACTGTCCTGTATCCGCGGCGACGAAAAGGGCCCGAATGCCTGCGGCAAGAGCACCACCGGCTTCCCTTGCCGCTTCCAACGCCGCATGTTCTCCGCCATCCGCTCGCACGGCTTCGAGCCGTGTTGGTCGCCGAAGGCGAATCCGGAGGCGTCGAGTACCGCGTCGATATCCGACTCGGCCACCAGTCCATACGCCCTGCGGAAAGAGCTTGGCATGAGCCGGATCGCCAGGGCTGAGCGACCGAATTTAGTTGCCGAAAGCTTGTGGTACAGGCCGTACGCCGCACGCTGCTCATAGCTGCCGAACCATCGCTCGACGGCCAGTTTCACCCTCCCATTCACGTTCTGGTAGTGCTGCTGGATCGCCACCAGCATCAACTCGGCGCCCTTATTGGCCGCGCCGCAGCCATTCACGTCGACGATCATTCGAAGTTGTACCGCCGCAGTTGATCGAGCGGCTTCTTCTGCGAGCAAGCAACCAGCCCCTCGGGGTCCGGGTAGCCCACGGCGATGAACATGATCACGCGTTCGTCCGGCTCCAGGCCGAGCAAATCGGTCACGGCCTGCTCGCGCTCCGGGATGTCCGGCCAGTTGATGCAGCAAGAGCTTAGGCCCTGCGATTCGAGGGCGTATAGCAGACTCATCGAGGCCAGCGACCCGTCGACATAGATCAGGTGCCGGTCGCGCTCATCGAAATAGCACCGCAACCGGCCCACCACGACGATGATCACCGGGATGTTGTCACTGTAACCCGCTGCGCCGTATGGCAACCGTGCTACCTGTTTCGCCAGTTCCGGGTTATCGAACACTCGGAAAGCGAACGGCTGGCGATTGCAGGCGCTGGGCGACAGGCCGGCCACGATGATGGCACGATCGATCGCTTCGCGGGGCACGGGCGTCGGCAGGAACCAGCGAACCGAGCGGCGACGGATCGAAAGCTCCAAGAGCGCGTCGTAGTCAACCGAGGGCGGCTGCGACAGATCGCGGCGGTATGGCACCAAATGCCCCGAGCCGTTGCGGCCGGGCACCGGCAGCGAGCAATACTCCTCCCGGAGGCGGTCGATCTTCGGGTGCTTCTCTACCGTGTCGAAATAGGCTTCGAGGACGTCGTGAGCCCAGACGAGTTCTTCGCTGGGCGGGTCGCACGCGCCCGAATCGGCGAGCAGCCGCCGGTAACCAGCCACAGTTTCCTCGATGTAATCGAGCGCGAACACCGGCCGCCGCGGCCGCATCAAGAGCCCCTTCTCGAGCCGATGCGTATTGCGGCGGAGCATAGCCACGCTCTGCGACGGATTCTCTACGTCTCTGGCGAACCGTGCAAGCCCGGCAATCACCGCTCGCTGCTCGCGACGAAACTCGCCGCGATGCAACGTGTAGTATACGCGGTTCAGGATCCCGGACCGGGCGGCGGCGGAGATGAACCACCGATCCAGGCGGATCCGCAACGGACGCAATCGCCGGTCGACCGCCCGCGCGACGCGGTATTTGAGTGAATGCCTAGACGTCAACTTATCGCCCCGGACACGGATAGGCTTCTTCCCGTTCGTCCCTCCCACCCCTTCGATGGTGGTCATAGGCGGACTCGACGTGCGTCGGGTGCAAGCAGTCTGTCGCGACCTGCTCACCGTTCAGATTCAAACTGAATCTGCGGCGTGTTGATTCCCCAATCAGCTTCAGGGACTATGACTCCCATCTTACCTGACGGCAGCCTTCCAGTACCGAAAATGTCACGAGAGATAACGTCGAAACCAAGTCCGGTGTCAATCCAGTCAAGAATCTGCTTCCGAGACCTCACCACCAGTCCAAGCCCATAGCGACCCGGGAGAAGTCTGCAATTACGCAATGTGCAGCGTGCAATCGAGCCGGGGGCCACGGTCAGTTCGCCAGGACATTGGTGCGACGTGTTGCAGCTTACCAGCCGTTCTCCACGCGATCCGTATATGATAAGAACCACGGATGCATCTTGCAGCACACAGGAAGGCTGTAACTCAATCTCAAACGTGACGTCGCCTCCAAGCGGCGCGCCCGAAATCACTTGACCATCACAGTCCTGTACTCGGAGTCGCGTGATGACCACCTGCATTCCACGCCGCCGACCAGGATGATTTCGGAGATCGATATCGCTCAGTGCCTCGGACGACGACTGGACATACTGAGACATCACCCTGGACACGTCACCAGCTTGTGCGAGCCTCCCCAATTCCAGCAGCATTGCCTGGCTACACAGCGCCTCTACCGCCGCCATATTGTGACTCACAAAGAGCACCGTCCTGCCTTCCTGGGACACGTCCTCCATCTTCCGAATACACTTGTTCTGAAAAGCCTGGTCCCCCACCGCCAGCACTTCATCAACCACGAGAATCTCGGGTTCCAGGTGTGCGGCCACGGCGAAGGCCAATCGGACCTGCATGCCGCTGGAGTAGCGTTTCACCGGTGTATCAAGAAACTTCTCCATCCCGGCAAACTCGACGATCTCGTCGAACTTGTGTTTGATCTCACTTCGCGACATGCCGAGGATCGCGCCGTTGACGTAGACGTTTTCGCGGCCGGTGAGCTCGGGATGGAAGCCGGTGCCGACCTCCAGCAGGCTGCCGACTCGGCCGTGGATCTCGACCTGGCCGGTCGTCGGCTCGGTGATCCGCGAAAGGATCTTCAGTAGCGTCGACTTGCCGGCCCCGTTGCGGCCGATAATGCCGAGCACCGTGCCCCGTGGAACCTCGAACGAGACGTCCTTCAGCGCCCAGAGGGTCTCTTTTTCGCCGCCGCTTCGATCGCCGGCATGCCCGTTCGACGAGCCGTTGGCGGCCGTCCGGCGGCCCCATAGCGAACGGAACGAGTTCTCAAGCGACTCGCGGAGCGTGCGGTAGCGGACCTGTTCGCCGAGGCGGTACTGCTTACCAAGATTCTCGACGCGAATGGCGATGTCGGACATGATGGGCGAGGAGAGAATAGCGGAAAGCGGAGCCAGAACGGCAGGCGAGATCGCTCGCGCTAGATCACGTCGGCGAACGTGCGTTCCATGCGGCGGAAGTAGAACATCGCGGCGACGAGAAAGACGAACGTCATCAGGATCGAAACCAGGAGCATGGCGCCCGGCGGCGGCGCGGAACCCAAGAGCGCCCAGCGGAAGCCCTCGATGACGCCGACCATGGGATTGATCCCGTAGACGGTCAGGACCGAGTCGGGCACTTTGCTCTGCAGCCGTGCGGTGGTATAGACCACGGGGCTGATGAACATGCCGAACTGGACGAAGAACGGGATCACATAGCGGAAGTCGCGGTAGATGGCGCTCAGCGACGAGAGCCACAGCCCGGCCGCCAGCGAGGCGGTGATCGCCAGCACAACGAACAGCGGGAGCGTGAGCACCGCCCACGACGGTACCACGCCAAACCAAAGCATCAGGCCCAAGAGCGCGACCAGGCCAACGCAAAAGTCGGCCAGCGCCGCCAACACGGCTGCGAAGGGCAAGATCAGCCGCGGAAAGTAGATCTTGGTGATCATGTGGTTATGCGTAATCAGGCTCATGCCCGACTGGGAGAGCGAATTGGCGAAAAGCTGCCAGGGCAACATCGCACAGAACGTGGAGACCACGTACGGAATGCCGGCCACGGTCGGCTCGTTGCCGCGTCCCATGAGCAGAGCGAACAGCACGGCGAAGACGCCGGTGGTCATGAGCGGCTGGATGATCGCCCAGGTGGCGCCGAGCAGCGTCTGCTTGTAGCGGATCTTGATCTCACGCCACGTGAGGGCGAAGAGCAACTCGCGATAGCGCCACACTTCGCGCAGATCCATGGCCCGCCAACCGTGCGTCGGCCGGATGATGAGCACCGGAACGGGCACCGCGCCGTTGTCGGCCGGCGAGCCGCCGCTTTTCGCCGCCGGCCGCCGGTCGGCAAGCGATCCTGTTTCCGGCCCTTCCGCCATGGTTTCCACGTCGTACATCAAGCGATCTTCCCGTTAGTTTCCTGTTCGTATCGCCTCGAGAGTACCCGGCCGCAAAGCCGCCGTTATGCCCCCGGCCCGGCCGCGGCGGGCTTGCCGAAACCGGCCAGCCAGACGCGGATTTGCTCGGCGACGTCCAGAAGCGCAGGCTCGTTGCGGGCGGCGGTGGGAGCCTGCAAAAGCACCTTGATCGCCGGCGGCCACTGTCGGCGGCCGAAGTAGGCCTGCCGGGCGTCGCGGTAGCTGTCGCGGTCGACGAAGCTCCGCTCGCCCAGTTGGTACCAGAAGAGGATCTGGACCTGCTGCCTGTCCTGTTCGTACACCATTCGCCGGGCCGAGACCGGCGCGGCGCCGGGCGCTTCGATCTTGCTCTTCTCGCGCTCGACCACTCCCCAGCCCGAACTCGGGTAACAGACCTCGGGGTAGTGCGACGGGTTGGCTGTCGGATCGGTGATCAGGGCAAGGTGCACGCTCACCTGCTGGCCCGCCGGGTTGCGATACACCCGGTTCACGACCGAGTGGGCGCCGATGGCATTGAAGAGCCGCTCGTCGAGTTCGATGTCCTCACCCGTCCAGTCGCCAAGCTGCATCGGCAATGAACTCAGCGGCTGGCTGGGAATCGCGACCTCGGCCGGGACATACGCCCGGTGAATCATCGCGACGCCGGTCTGTGTTATGACCAGGAGCGCGGCGGCAAGGAGCAAACGTACGGTGGTGGTCATGCTCGCTCGATCGATGAATTCAGGCGACTGGTTGACGTCGCGTCGTACGGCTCGTCAATTCGTCATGCGTCGAAGATGGGCGGCAACCGGGCCATGCGGCAAAGGTTCGACGCCAAGAAGACCGTTGCCGCGGCCATTCTTCCCACGGCCGTGGCCGTTCGACGCTTTCGACGTCGCGGCAACCGCCACCAAGTCGGATTGCTCGCTGGTTTCCGAGTCGCCAACCTCGGTGAGGACGAGCAGGCGATTCTCCAGCGGACGGATGAGCTCGTGGATCTGATCGATATGCTGGCTGGAGCCTTCGCCATTGCTGCGGCCCGACACGGCCAAGCGGCCCACCGGGCGGCCGGAAACGATGAGCGGAAAATCAATTTCCCAGCGTTCATCGCGCGAGTCGGAGAACGGGCGGTCCCAGGTGGCGTTGTAACTTTCATGCAGCGACGGGATGTTCACGTCCAGATGCAGGCGGTCGAGGTTCAGCCGGTTGGCCGTCGCCGTGAGATCTTCCCAGAGCATATCCCACTGTTCGGTCCCCTGCAGGCGAACGGTCAATTGAAGCACCCCATTGGGCCGCGGTTTGAACGGATGGGCGAGCGAAACCGTGGCGCGGCGAAAACGGTTGGCCAACAGCTTCATCTCGCCCCGACCGAACCAGCCGGTGATCGCGAACGTGCTCACCACCCCGGCCGCGGCCAGCAGGGCCACCGAGTCGCTCTTCGTAGCCGCCGTAATCAACGCGCCGGCGGAAGTCGCCGCACACGCCAGAGCAACCGCGGCCAGGACCCTGCGATTGGTGCCCAAAGCGTCGAGCAGGCGATGGTGCAGGTGGGCGCGATCGGTGCTGTACACGCTGCGGCCGGTCAGCTTGCGGCGGATGATCGCCGCGGCCGAATCGAGCACCGGGATCGTCAGGGCGGCCAGCGGCGCCGCGAGGATCACGGTCCCCGCCCCTTTGAGCGAGGAGCGGATGGCCAGCGCACCGATCATCAGGCCGATGAGCATGCTGCCGGCGTCGCCGAGGAAGATGCTCGCCGGCGGAAAGTTGAACCGCAAGAACCCCAGCAGGCTGCCCGCGAAGACCACGGCGATCACGGCCACTGCCGGATGATGGCCGATCGCGGCCATCGCCGCCAGGGTCAGCGTGAGGATCACCCCCAGGGTGGCCGCCAGGCCGTCGATGCCGTCCAGGAGGTTAATCGCATTCATCGCGCCGACGAGCCAGAACATTGTGACCGGGATCGCCATCCAACCCAGTTCGATATCCCAGCCGAACAACCCGAAGCCGCGAATCACCAGCCCGCTGGCGATGAGGATCGCCGCGGCCAGAAGCTGGCCCAGGAGCTTGTGGCGGCCGCGAAGGCCGAAGCGATCGTCTAAGAGCCCCAGCGCCACCACACTTCCACACCCGAAAAAGAACCCCAGCACGTCGATCCAGTCCTGTTCGAACACGAGGTTCCAGGGATTGGGCAGCACGAGGATCGCAACGAGCACCAGTCCCGTGGCCACGAACACGGCCACTCCGCCGCCCAACGGGACCGCCCGGCTGTGGAGTTTGCGATGGCCGTCGGGTCGGTCGACAAGACCGATGCGGGGTGCGACGTGCCGGATCAAGACCGTCAGCAGCATGCTCAAGAGGCAGGCGGCGACGAAACAGATCATAGCGGCGAGAATCATCTTGATCGACCGGTAGTAGTAGATCTATTGAACCGTGGTGACCGTCAAGAGAAGCCAGTGGCCGTAAGCCGAGTCGCTACGCAGGCACGCGGTTGGCGTAGTGCATGTCCTTATAGTAGACCTCTTCTGAGGTTCCGGTGACGACCGAGCCGATCGCGCGGGCACCCAGGGCGGTCAGGATCCGCCATGCCGCCTGCAGCTTGGGGGCCTGCGTGACATCGCGGATGATCGAGAGGATCACCGCGTCGACGTGTTGGGCGAGAATCCGGGAGTCGGGCACTGGAAGGACCGGGCTGCCATCGAGCACGATGAAGTCGTACTCTTCGCGGAGCCGAGCCAGCAGGGTTTCGACCGCACCGCTGGTCAGTACCTCCAGCCCCTCTTCGAGATAGCCGCCGGCGGTGGCCAGATAGAGATTGTCGACCGTGGTTTCATGGACGACGTCGGCCGGTTCCATTTCGCCAAGTAGCAGCTCAGCGACACCCGGCTCCTGCGCCACATTGAACACCCGATCGAGCGCCGGTCGGCGGAGATCGCAGTCGACCAGGAGCGTCCGCCGCCCGGAACGGGCCAGGCTCATCGCCATGTGCGTGGCGAGCGTTGTCTTTCCCTCGCCGCTGGTGGCGCTGGTGATGAGCATTACCTGCAAGGGGCCCTCACGCGCTTCGCGCAGCAGGCGGACGATCACGTTGTTGATCGCCTCGTTGAGCAAGCCTCGCCAGTGTTGGTGACGTCGCGAGAGCGATCCACCATGCTGGATCGCCCGCACCGGGATGACCGGTATCGTGCCGAGCACCATCAGCCCCATCCCTTCGGAAACCTGCTCGGAACTGTTGATTCTCTTGGCCCGCACGTCCCAGAAGATGAAACCCATAGCCGGGAGCACCAGGCCGGCCATTGCCGCCAGCGCCGTAAGCTGGATTCGCCGTGTCCCGTCGGGGCTCCGGGGAGGGACCGCCGAATCCAGGATCTGGACCCGCTTGTGCGTTTCGCTCCAACCGAGCTCGGTGCGGAGCTGCTCGCGTTCTTTGGCCAGGCTGTTGAGCGACGCCTGGAGCTGAGCCAGCTCGGCGCGTTGCATCTCCACGTCGATCGAGTTGCCACCGGCTTCCTTGACCTCGAAGCCTTCCTTGGCGAGATCGCGCTCGTACTCTGCCCGGAGTTCCTTGGCGATGTCGAGCTGCATCTCGAGGTTGCTGATCCTCGACTCAAATTCCCGCTGCTTTCGCAGCTTTAGTTCCGTAGCGAGCTCCTGCCGGCGAGTGGTCAATTGGCCTTCCACCACACTCAATTCGGCTTGGTGGTTCTTTGTGTACTGGGTGGCCAGTTGCGGCCGCACTGTCTGGCCGATCTCGGCGAGCACGGCCTTTAGGGCGTCGCGTCTGGCCATCAACTGCAGCGACGTCACGTCAGAACGCACCATCGCATCGAGTTCGTAGGGCAAGATCTCGGCGGGGGCAATACGCTTGGGCTCCGCAGGCTGCGGAGCCGAATCGCCGGCCGGCCCTGGAGTGACCGCGGCTGGTTGCCCCGGCTCGACTGCCGGCGGAGCGGGCGTTGGAGTCGCTGGCATCGCCGCGCCCTGCGGCTGAGGCTGGCCGTCCTCGGCGGGCGACGTCTCGACCTCGGTCACCGCCTCCGGATAGAGTGCGGCGAACTGGGCCTTGGCCAACCGCAGTTCATTCTCCAAACGGCGGACTTCACGACCGGCGCGAAGGAACTCTCCACGAATCTCGCCGAGTTGCTGCATCAGGAATTGCTGTTGCACCGAGAGCGCATTCGAATCGCCGGTGCCCAGTTGGGCCGCCAGATCGTTGAGCGTCTTCTGGGCGGCCCGCACCTCGACATCTTTGGCATTGAAGGCCCGATCCAACTCGTCCAGCCGCGTTCGCCGCTCGCTCTGTTCGCGAGTCACGACCTCGCTCATGTAGGCGTCGACCACCGCATTCACGAGCCCGGCCACCGCTTTCGGATTGTCGCCCGACATCCGCACTCGCAACAGTTCGCCCCCACCGGGAATGTCCGTGCGAATCTCTTCACTCAGCCAACGCACCTGATCGGGCTGCTCGGCCGCCAAGGCCAGTGCCGCGGCGGCAGTCTCCCGTTCTGCCTGCCCGCCGTCGTTCTTCTGCTCGGACAATTTCCGCAACGCCGCCATCAGCACGAAGTCGGTCTTGAGCAACTGGGATTGCGTATTCTTATAGAGATCAAAATTCTGCCCCACCGATCCGCCTGCGCCACCCAGGAGCGTGGGCTCTTGGGCAGCGATCCGCAGCAGTGCTGCCGCCGTATATTGCGGGATCTGCGAAAACCACACCGCCGGTGCCGCCAACCCGGCACACAGCAATCCGGCGGCCAGCGCCATCCACCACCGCCGGCGCAGCGCGTGCAAATACGCCGACACTCCCGCACTGTGCGGATGCGGTGCCACGTCGTACGTGCCCGGGTACGGTGGATACCCGTACGGCCCCACGGCGCCGGCTTGCGTTACCGGCAGCGACTCGCGCGTCCGGCCTTCAGGCGATGCTTCATGGTGTTCATCACTCATAACAACTCACTGCCTTCTTCCGTTCCGAAAGACTTGCCCTGTAGCTTGATCAGAGGTGTTCGTTTCTCTTGCAGCAGCCGCCACTGGCCTAAATTCATTTCCGCACTGAATTCTTGCCTGGCCAACGCGTTCATCGCGCATGCTTGTCGGCGCGGCGGTGTCCTCCCTGCCCGTTGCCGCCCCGAGTCCGGCTCTTGCGTCGCGGATGCGGATTCTTGCCCTGCGATGGGCTCCCCGCCATTTCCAGCGCCAGCGGTCCTTGGGGATTCTCGAGGATGATGCGGCTTAAGAAGGCCACTTCCAGCCACAACAGGACCACGGCCAGGGGCATCATGAAGAAGCCCGCCAGGTCGTGAAACACCCAATCAGCGACTTCCTGACTGGCCGTCTCGTGGAGAATGCTCGTCAAGGTAATGCGGGCGATATTGGCCACCACGGAAATCGGGGCTGCACTGAGCACGACCAGCACCCGCAAGAGCGGCGAACCGGTCATCAGGAAGGCCGCCCCGGTACACACCGTTACAAACAGCATCATCATCCGCAGCCCGTTGCAGGCCTCGACGACGCCGATTTCACCGTGGGTCAAGACGATGATGTTGCCCTGCGATACGGCGGGGATGCCGATCGTTTGGACGATATAAGTGCTGGCCAGGGTGCCGATCCGCTGCAGCGGATGGCTCAGTGTGCCCGCCAGAAAGCCCGGTAAGGGAACCATGAACGTCAGGAACACGATGGCCGGCCACGACCACGCCAGGGCCCTCCAGCCGCCCAGCAACAGCGCCAGCCCGGCAAGGCACGGAACCAGCGACATCGGATCGAGCAGGCTGTAATAGTAGTACGCCGAGGCCCAGCGCATGACGGCCGCCAGCGCCACCAGCGGCAGACCCCACCAGATTCCCTTGATCGGCTCGAAGACCATCATGTGCTGCCGCTTCCAGAGCAGGTACCCGGAAAACATGGGCACGAGGAAGCAGTAGATGTAGTCCGATTCGTTCCACCAGCGATGCACGAGGCCGGAAAGGGGGTCGGCATAGCTCCAGGCGAGCATCGCCACCAGCACCGCCGCCGCCAGGATCGTTCCCTGGTGGGCCGAGCTGCGCCACGAGAATCGCGCCGGTTCCATCGGAGTGTCCGGTTGCTCCGGAATGACCGCTGGAGGCAGATCAGTTGTCTGAGTGGATCCCATGGCAGCT
>JAXGPP010000022.1:0-135604 GCA_040766885.1 Thermoguttaceae bacterium
TGAGCAGGACTCTCCTGTCCGGGTTGCTCTTCCGCCAGCACCTCATCGAGCAGGTCGTTTCCGCCGAAGCGGGCCAGCCACTCCTCCACTTCCATTTCCGAGAGGGGTCCCGGCTTCCGCAGCGGCGCGGGGGGCGGTCGCTCGCGTCGCCGGCGCTGCTGGACGATCTCCATGTACCAGAGGTCGCTATCGACCGCGCGGGCCCGCCGTCGCCGGGCCGCCCGCTGCACGCGGTGGTCGCTGGAGACCACAGTCAGCCGTCGCGGCGCCGAATGGGCATTGATCAGTTCCTCGATCAGGCTGTCGGCGTCGGAGTGACGCGCTGCGAAGCGGACGCTGATCCCGTGGTGGCCAGCGGTCCGCGGCAATCCGGGCGGTGCCTCCGCGGCGTCGAATACGACCGTTGTCTGCCGAAGTTCGCCTGGATCGAGCGTGGCAGCCAGGAAGTTGAGCAGCGCCGTCCGTGAACGCTCCAGGCTTGTCCCTCGACCCGGCCTTCCCGTGATGCCAACCGAGTTGAGCAGATTGTATCCGTCGATCAGCAGAGCCATGGACCTGGGTTACAAACGGTACTTGACCCGCCCGGAGACGAGCACCGTGGTGGCGCGGCCCTTGAGTTCCCAGCCGATGAACGGGCTGTTGGTGCTCTTGGAGCGGAACTGCTCGGCCTCGACGGTCCAACGGAGGTCGGGGTCGATAATCGTCACATCGGCATCGGCGCCGAGTTGAAGCGTGCCCTTGTTGATCCGCAAAACTTGCGCCGGGTTGATCGTCATCTTGGCCAAAGCCTTGGGCCAATCGAGGTGACCCGGTTCGATGAGTTTCGTCGCGACCAGGCCCAGCGCGGTCTCCAGCCCGATGATGCCGAACGGGGCGCGGTCCAGTTCCTGCATCTTCTTTTCTTTGGCGTGCGGGGCATGATCGGTGGCGATGACGTCGATCGTATCGTCGCGCAGGGCTTCGATGCAGGCCTCGACGTGCGACCGCCCCCGCAGCGGCGGGTTCATCTTGTAATTCGAGTCGAACGTACGGAGCGACTCATCGGTGAGCGTGAAGTGGTGGGGAGTGACCTCGGCGGTAACGTTGACACCTCGGCTCTTGGCGCGGCGGAGCGCCTGAATGCTGCCGGTGGTGGAGATATGCATGATATGCAGCCGCCCGCCCGTGGTCTCCGCCAGGGTGATGTCCCGGCTGACCATCACGTCCTCGGCCGCCGACGGGATACCGCCCAACCCAAGTACCATCGACGTAAGCCCTTCGTGCATCACTCCCTGGTGGGTCAGCTCGCTGACTTCGCAATGGTTCATGACAGGGATGTTGAACATCCGGCAGTACTCGAAAGCCCGGCGCATCAACTCGGCGTCGTAAACCGGATTGCCGTCGTCGCTGACCGCCACCGCTCCGGCTTCGACCAACTGCCCGATCTCGGCCAGTTCCTTTCCTTCCCGATTCTTGCTGGCGCAGGCGATGACAAACACGTGGCAGTTGCCGGCCCGAGTGGCCTTCTGGCGAACGAACTCCACGGTTCCCTGCGTGTCGATGGGTGGATCGGTGTTCGGACAGCAGGCGATCGAGGTGAATCCGCCGGCGACGGCCGCCGCGGTCCCCGTCTCGATCGTCTCGTCCTCTTCACGGCCCGGCTCGCGAAGGTGAACGTGGATGTCGATCAGGCCCGGCGCGACGATCTTGCCCGCCGCGTCGATCACCTCGTCCTGGCCGCCGGGCGAAACGTCGTAGCCGGCAATCTTTTCGTCCACGATGAGCAGGTTGGTCACCCGGTCCATAGACTGGCTGGGGTCGATCACGCGGCCATTGGTGATAACGAGGCGGGTCATCTAAGTTGCCGTAAAGGTGTCTGATTGGCGCCGCGGACGCTCGCACAGCGTGTCCGCGGGATGAAAAGTGCTTCCGAGGTCACTGCCCGCCTGCTCCGATCAACAGCCACAACACGGCCATCCGCACTGCGACGCCATTAGTGACCTGGTCGAGGATCGCCGAATGCGGGCCGTCGGCCACATCGGGGGTAACCTCAACCCCGCGGTTGATCGGCCCGGGGGCCAGAATGAGGATGTCGTTCTTGGCCCGGGCCAGCCGCGCTCGATCCATTGTGTAGAGCAGGGCATACTCCCGAACCGACGGGAAGGGACGGGTCGTCTGCCGTTCAAACTGGATCCGCAACAGATTGAGCACGTCGACGCGGTGCAGGATGTCGTCGAGACGATAGGACACCTCAACGCCCAACTCCTCCCACCGAGGGGAAACGAGTGTTGGCGGCCCGCAAACGATGACGTGCGCGCCCAGTTTCTTCAGCCCCCAGATGTTCGATCGGGCGGTTCGACTGTGGGCAATGTCGCCCACCATGGCGACCGTCAGCCCCTCCACCCGGCCGCGCCGCTGCCGGATGGTCATGATGTCAAGCAGGCCTTGGGTCGGATGCTCGTGAGGGCCATCGCCGGCGTTGACCACGGAACAGCGCAGATTCTGCGCAAGGAGGTGCGGCGTGCCCGGAGTGCGGTGGCGAACCACGACCAGATCGACACCCATGGCCTCAATGTTCTTGGCCGTATCGATTACGGTCTCCCCCTTGGAGAGGCTGCTCGTGGCCGCCGAGAAGTCGACGGTGTCGGCCCCCAGCCGACGGGCAGCCAGCGCAAAGCTGGTCCGCGTTCGCGTGGAGTTCTCGAAAAACAGGTTGACACATGTCTTGCCGGTCAAAAAGGGCAGCCGGCGCTGACCGTCATCGAGCGCCTGCCGAAAGCCCTCGGCCTTGTCGAGGATGAGCGTAATTTCTTCGGCTGAAAGCTCTTCCAGTCCCAAGAGGTGGCGTCGGTTCCACGTCCGCGGCACCACGCCAATATCCTGCAACTCGGTTGTCATCCCTTTGGCCCCCTCAAAGCCTGGCGGTTCGCTGCGCGTCTGCGTGATTCTAACAAGGCATGGAACCACTGCAAGCAGCCCCCGGCCGCTATAATCAAGGGATGAAGGATCCTGGAACACTGCACGTCCTGCTCATGGCCGAGGACCACCGGCTCTTCGAGCGTTTGAAATCGGCGATCAACGGCCCGGACATCCACCTCTGGTTTTCACCGGCCGAAGTGCCCCAGGGCTCCACGCTTGACGTCGTCGTCGCAGGAGGAATCGAGGTCTCGGAGTTCGCATTGCCCGCGGGACATTCGCCAGGCGTGATCTACGTCGACGGCCGCGACGGCGGGGACCTGAGTCTTCCCTGCGACACGACGGACCGCGAACTGCAGTTGGCCTGCCGACTGATGGCGGAGATCGCGAGGTTGCGGCGAACGCAGCACTCGACCGCACAGGCCAATCAGCGTTTGGCGCAAGAGACCCTGACCGACCCGTTGAGCGGACTGGCAAACCGCCGCGCATGGGACCGCGAGTTGGCCGCCCGGCTGGAGCAGCTTGATCATGCCGTTGGATGGCTGTGCCTGGCGATCCTCGACCTTGACCATTTCAAACGCGTCAACGACGATCACGGACACGCGGTGGGCGACACTGTGCTGCGAACTGCCGCCAAGGCCATCGCTCACGGACTGCGCAGTGGCGACTTCGTCGCGCGGCTTGGCGGCGACGAGTTCGGTCTGCTGCTGTCGATCTCCGAGCCGGCCAGTGCACCGAGGATCGTCGACCGAGTCCGCGGCCTGCTGCCGGCGCGTCTGGTTGCTGCCGGGCTCCCCAGCATCACCGCCAGCGCCGGTTTTGCCTTGGCTGAGGCCGGCAAACCGGGCTCTACTTCAACGGACGCCCTCTTCATCGCCGCCGATGCGGCGCTGGGCGGCGCCAAGCGCGCGGGACGGAACCGTACGCAGGGCGCCGCGTAGCAGACAATCGGCGAGTAGCGGCCCGCATCACAGCGTCCGGCGCGGCATCAAACCGCCGCTATCACCGGCGGCCCGGTGGCCGTACTGCGCCCTACAGCGCTACCCGCCAGCGGACACTGAACAGCCACATGATGAAACCCAAAAGCACGATGTCCAGAACGAAGTAGAACCCCAGAAACGCCGCGGCCGTGTGCGCTGCCCAAAGCGGCTGAGTGAGCGTCTCGGTCGAGGCTTCGGCCACCAGCGGCAGGCTGAACGACGCCGCAAACGGACTGATGAAGAGATAATCGCGCAATTGCAGCGTCGACGGATCGTCAGGCCGGAACACATCGGCAAATATCTTCACCGCGATCGGCAGCGCAAACAGGAGGATAATGACCAGGTACGCCGTCATCATGCTCACCGGAGTGCGGCGGAACATCACCGAGCAGAAGGTGGCGATGGTCGTCGTCGTAAGCGCCGTGATCAGGATGATCGCCAAGTAGGCGACCATCGTCACGGTGTCGTTCCAGTACGTCCACGGCGGCAAGAGCCATGCCAAGAGCAGCGGCCACACCAGGAAGCTCGTCAGCACGATCGAAATCCGCAGACTGGATACCAGCTTGCCCGACAGGATCTGCCACGGGCTCAAGGTCGTCGTCAACAGCAGTTCCAGGGTCTGGCGTTCCCGCTCGTTGGTGATGGTGCCGGCGGCGAACACGGGGCCAACGAGCATGTTGAACAGCAGCACGTAGCTCGTATACCAGGGAGCCAGTTCGGGCCAGATGTAGAGGCAGAACGCCATCACGATCAGGGCCAGGAACATGCTCAACTGGATCACCAGCCGCAGCATGAGCGTGCCGTGGCCGAATAGTTCGCTCCGCATCTCCTTGTCGTATACCGGGTTGATCCCGTCTTCCATGAAGTCGTCGCGCTTGGGCGGGGCAAACAGGCTGTCGGGGAACTGATCGCTTCGGATCACCATCCCCACCGCCTCGCGCTGCTCCTCATCGATATCGACGACTTCCTGGGCTTCAGCTCCGACGTCCGGCGGGTGCATGAGCCGGGCGTGGATGCTCTTCATCAACAGCACGCACAACGCCAGGCAACCAGCCGGCACGAACAGCGCCAAAACGGTCAACCGGAAGGTCGCCGCTTCGGCGAACAGCCGATAGAAGACGATGGCTACCAGCGCCAGCGGGAGGATCAACAGGTAGGAGACCACCAGCGACGCGGCCGTCCGCGTGAAGTAGCTGCTGCAGGCAAGGCTGATCATGCCGAACGTGATCACGGTGGCCGCCATGGCGATGTAGGTCGCCAGCACTTCGTAGAGCGACATGCCGCCCAGAGGCAGACAGAGCATCACGATCGGCAGCGAACAGAACACCAGCACCGCCAGGTGGCTGAGCGACGCCAGCAGCTTGCCCGTGATGATCGCTGCCGGTTTCATCGGACTGGCCAGGAGCAACTCGTAGGTCTTCCGCTCCTTCTCGCCGGCCACGGCCCCGGCGGCGAAGCTGGGCGCCAGGAGCGACATGAGCACGTACTGCCCCAGGAAGAACAGGTTAATCAGTCGGATCGCCTCGTCCGGGCTGGTGGCCAGGTTCAACCGCCGCTCCATCGGCCAGGCCTGAAAGACCACCGCCCCCAGCATGGACACGTACACCGCGAGCAACACAAATGCCCGGTGCATCCGCAGATTCACCAGCAATTCGCGCTGCAGTACGGGGTTCTCGAGCAGGTACATCGCAGGGGCCCAATGGCAAAATCTTGAAGTGCAGGCTGCCTTGTCAGGCGGCGATCACGCCACCGCCCCCTTGGTGACAGTCATGAACACATCTTCCAGCGTCGGCTCCTTTTCCGAGAAGGAGTGCATCCGCACCCCCTCCCCCACCAACCGCTCGAGCAAGGCGGCCACCTGCTCATCGCCCGCCGCCAGCTCCACCGTAGCGTGGTTGTTCTCGACCTCCACCTGCTGCGTCTCGGGAAGGCTGCGGATGATCGACAGTCCGACCTCGGCCTTATCAAGAAACTTGATGTTGATGATCCGGTTGCGATTGATGCGGCGGTAGACGTCTTCAATCGGCCCGTGCATCAACAATTTGCCCCGCTCGATGATCCCTATCGACGTGCAACAGTCGGCCAGTTCGGTGAGGATGTGACTTGATATGAGGATCGTCTTGCCCATCCGGCGGAGTTCCTTCAACAGCGCCTTGACCTCCACCCGGGCCCGCGGATCGAGTCCGCTGGTGGGCTCGTCGAGAATGAGCACCGGCGGATCGTGCACCAGCGTCTTCGCCAGGCACAATCGCTGTTTCATGCCGCGCGACAGGCTGTTCACAAAGTCGTCGCGCTTGCCCGTGAGATCGAGCAGTTCGAGCACGTCGCCGATGACCTGTTTGCGGCGGGTGCGGGGTATCTGATAAGCCACCGCGAAGAAGTCGAGAAACTCCCAGACCTTCATCCCGTCATAGACGCCGAAGCTGTCGGGCATGTAGCCGATCGAGCGGCGCACGCCCAACGGATCGCTCGTGACGCTCTTGCCATTGACGAACCCCTCACCGTCGGTAGCCTTCAACAGCGTGGCCAGGAACCGGATCGAGGTGCTCTTGCCCGCTCCGTTCGGGCCGATGAAGCCGAACATCTCCCCCGGCTCGATCCGCAGGTTCAGATGATCGACCGCCAGCAAGTCGCCGTAACGCTTGGTGAAATTGACCAACTCGATCATTGGATTATCGGCATCCTTCCAGATGGAATATTCGCATCGACATCGGCTCGGGTGTTGACGTCCACCTGAGGTTCAGGCGCGTGGGGGTAACGCAGATGGGCCAGCATCACGTTGACGTGGCGCGCCTGCGGCGCGGCGGGCCGGACGGTCAGCCCCGGCAGCGGCCCCTCGACCCAGCCCACCAGCCGCACCTCGCTCGGTTCCATCTGGCTGGGACGCTCGGCGAGGGCACACATGCGTTGGAGGCTGACCCCGGCGGCGGTGGCAAGCCGGCGCCGCTCGGATTGAAACAACGAGACACTGCCTGAATCGCTGTCTTTCGCCGAGACGATCTTGCGCGCGAACTTCACACGCGCGACACCGCCCGGCTCAACGCTCCCCACCCAGGCGGTCTCTACCTCATAGCCGCCTTGACCGCCCGGCGCCCCGCGAGGCCGATTCGGGCCCAGCATGCGCACGATCCCCACACCCGAAAGCGGATACTTGGTGCCGTTGACGAGTTGCTCGGCGCCGTCGCGGCCACGCGCCAGCCGCAACGGACCGCCGAGTGGGATCATTTGCTCCGCGTGGGCAAAGGCGGTTGAATTCGACGACACCTGAAAACCACCCACTTCCACCCCTTCGCCGTAGCGGTAGGTCAGCTCGGTGACACCAAAGCGGCTGGCCGCGCTTTCATCGCCAACCGGAAACGGCAGGACCTGCGTGCCCGCGTCGGCGGAACGGAATGCGTACTCGGTAGCCAGCGAGGTATAAAGGGCCGTGTAACGCGTCAGATGGGCACGGTTGTATTCGCCCTGCAACTCGACGACGCCGATCTCGGTCTGCGAGCGGGCGAAGCCGATGTCCAACCGCGCCATGTGAATCACCGCGCCCGCGCAGACCAGCGCGATGATCGGCGCGGCCACCCACGCCCACTCCACGCGGCCAATCAAGCGGAAGAACGCCCAGTTCACCGGCACAAGCACTACCAGGTAGACTCCCAGAACCCAGAGCACGAATGAGCGGTCGGGGATTTCGACCCGGGCCGCATCCTGAAGCATGCTGCGTGCGGTGTCGGCCACCTCGTTGTAGTCGCACCAGGACCCGACGTCGGTATTCCACTCGCCCGAGGCGGAGTCGAATCCGAACGCGTCAACCGGCGAGTCCCCTTCCGGCTTGACAGCGCGGCGCCCGGTATCGCGGGCGAAATAGCGCAACTTGGTGACCCGTTCCGGGTCGAGCGCGGGGTCATGAATCGCGGTCCTGTACAGTTCCATGCTGCTCAGGCTGTTGATCGGGCTGCCATCCCATGTGACATAAGCCGACAGGCCCCCCTCCGGCTCGTAGAACCTCCGCGACATCCGCCCCAGGAGGCAGCCGTTGAAGAAGCCATCCAGATTGGGCCAGTTGCGCATTTCCCGTTCACTGAGGCGGAACGCTGAAACCAGGATCCGCCCTTTGCCGACCCGGCGTTCGACGACCAGCCCTCCGGTGCCAGGCACCTCGCGAGCGCTGGAGTGCAGCTTGAACTCGACGCCCGACCACGGACGGACCGCCGCCAGCGGCGTCCCGAGCCGGCCGCGCACCCATCGGGCGTTCAATTCAGCGAGGTCGGCCGCTGCAAGCTGCCGCGTTCCCTCGGCGGTTGCCGGCAGGTAGGGAGCCAGAAAGCTGCCGCGCAGCGTGTCGAGCGTCTCCGGCCCGCTGATGATCAACTGACCGCCCCAGTGGAGCCAGTCCAACAGCGCGGTTTTCTGCTCCGGCCAAAGCTGATCAGGATCGCCGTTGTCCCACAACAGGTAGGCGATCGTGGTCCAGTAGAGCGCGTGCGGCGGCAGGCGTACGGGCTGGTTCTTCGCGGGCGGATCGAGCAGAACCACCCGGTAGTAACCGTACGTCGGCTCCGGCGCATACTCGCCAGGATGCTTCACCGAATCGAGCGACTGCAAATAGACGTACTGCTCGGGCATTCGGGCGAATACGACCAAATGGTACTGGTGGGACTGCATCGACATCATGCTCTCGCTGTCGACAACTCCCACGGTCGTTCCGCGGCGCGGGTCGATTCGCAGTTCGGCCAGGCCTGTCTTACGGTGGGGCGGAATAAAAAATTGGAGCTCCAGCCCTTTAAGCTGCCCCTTCTGCAGGGCCACCTGCCGGGTGACGGTCATCGTGAATGGCGAGCCCAGCAGTTCCATCGGCTTGGAGCCGGCCAACACCTTGAACCGCAAGTCACCCAACACGTGGTCGAAGTTGTTGGTCTTGGCAAAGAAAGTGCCTGTGCTCCAATGCCCCCGTTTGAAGGGCACGGTGGGCCGGCTGGCCGGAGTCTCCTGCGACTGCTCGGCGGCCTCCTTGCGAAGCGAAAAGGGGGCTACCATGAGCGGCCCGACCTGGTAGTCGGGCTTCTTCTCTTTCTTCTTCTTGAGCTCGGCCAGCGCCTTCGCCCGCTCGGCCTCAATCTCCTCGGGCGTTTTCGGCCGGGCCCACCACCAGCAACCGCGGCAACCGGGCAGCGCCAGGACAAAGACCGACAGCAAGAACAGCCGTAAGAAGAGCCCGGCTGGCGAAAGTCCGAGACGAATAGCTTGAGAGCGCGTTTCCGCCCCAACGTGGGCCATGTTCCGATGAACCTCCCGCCTTGAGTTTAGGCGTTCCGCCCCCGAGGGGCAAGGAGTGCACGCGGATGTCGAGCCCCAGCCGGCAGTCCACCCTATCCCGCCGGCTCAAGGATCAGAAGCTCGGTTCGCACGACAAGGCCCTTGACCGCCTTGCGGTATTCGTTCATGTGCGGCGCCATCAGGTGGTCCTGAAGGGCCTCCACACTGTCCCATTTCTCGACGATGGTGACCACGTTCTCACGGGCCGGGATCTGCGCGCCGATGCTCGTGGGAAGATCGATCATCGGGATGTACTCGATGCAGCCGCGCTCCTGCCGAACCAGCGGCATGATACGGCGGAATTCGGCGAGGAAGTCGTCGCGGCGGCCGGGAGCAAGTTCGATGGTGGCAAGAACGGAGATCATAGGAGAAGGAATGCAAAATGACGGATTATGGGATGCAGAACGAGTTCGGCCGAGCGGTCAGAGCTTGAGCTTCGCGTGTGCCAGGGCGTATCTCTCCAGCACTTCGGTGTCGGGTTCGATGCCCAGCCCCGGTTCCGACCAGAGCGGGACGCGGAGATTGCCGTCGCCGGGATCACGGACCGGAGAGAGCGATTCGGCCACGTCGACGGCCAGCAGTCCCTCCGCCGCCACGTAGTCGGCCGGGTAAGAGAAATTCTCCTTGGCGGCCAGCGCATAGCCAATCCGTGCGCCCACCGCGGTCTGCGGCGTCGCTCCCACGTAGCAGGGAATGCAGGCATGATGGCAAGCGTCGTGGATCGCCACCGCTGGGGTGAGGCCCCCTACCCTGCCCGGCTTGATGTTAATGTACTTGGCGCTGTGCAGGTCAATGGCCATTTCGGCCTGTTCGGGCGTGGTGATTCCCTCATCGAGGCAGACCGGTGTGCGAATCGTCTCCTGGATCATCGCATGTCCCACGAGATCGTCGGCCGGCAAAGGCTGCTCGACCATGGCGAGCATGAAGTCGTCGAGCCGGCAAATGAGCTCGGTGTGGTTCAGTCCCAGGGCACCTTCCACATCGGTATGGATCGTCTGGGTGGGGAACTGGTGGCGTACGGCATTGAGCATCTGCAGATCCCACCCCGGCCGCAGCTTGAGCTCCACGCGGGAGAAGCCCTCGTCGAAAGCGCGGCGAAGCGACGAGAACAGGTCGTCAATCGTCGCCATCTGGTCGAAACTAACACCTACCTCAATCGACTCGCGTTTGCCTCCCAGCGCGGCGCTGAGCGGCTTGCCCTCGCTGCGGGCCTTGAGATCCCACCAGGCAGCATCCAGAGCCGCTTTCGCATAGCGGTTGCCGCGGAACGGCTTCAGGCGCTCGTCGAGCCCCGCCGCCGTGTCGATCATCCGGCCCATGAGCGCGGGTGCAAGCCAGTCGCGAATCGTGGCGAACACGCCCCCCGCCCACTCGGCGCCGGCCAACGGCGCATTGCCGGGACTTGCTTCGCCCCAGCCGCTCCGCCCGCCACCGTCGACGCGCACCAGTACCGTTTCCAGCCGGTCCTGGCTGCCTTGCGGCGTGTTCCGCGGCTGCCGCAGGGGCAGAGCGAGGTGAAAGATCTGAATCGAGTCGATCTGCATGGTATGACTGCTATGGGTCTTACACGCTGGTTTCGGCGATCTCGATCGCCTTGAGCATGCCGCGGGCCTTGTTCAGGGTTTCCTGCCATTCAGCGGCCGGGACGCTGTCGGCGACGATGCCGGCCCCGGCCTGAATATAAGCCTTGCCGCCGTGAATGACGATCGTCCGCAAGGCAATACAGGTATCCATATTGCCGTTGAAATCGAAATAGCCGACTGCGCCGGCGTAGGGACCGCGACGGTGAGGCTCGATCTCGTCGATAATCTGCATCGCCCGCACCTTCGGCGCCCCGGAAACCGTCCCCGCCGGCAGGCATGCTTCAAGAGCGTCGAAGGCGGTTCGTCCGGGAGCCAGTTCGCCCGTTACGTTGGACGTGATGTGCATCACGTGGCTGTATCGCTCGATCGTCATCACGTCGCTCAGCTTTACCGAGCGGTAGCGGGCCACGCGACCCACGTCGTTTCGGCCCAGGTCGACCAGCATCACGTGCTCGGCCCGCTCCTTGGCATCAGCCAGCAGTTCCTCGGCCAGCCGATCGTCCTCTTCCTCGGTCGCGCCGCGGCGACGCGTGCCCGCTAACGGCCGCGTGGTGACCAGGCCGTTCTGCGCCCGCACCATGATCTCCGGCGAACTGCCGACCAGCGTCACGCTGGGGGTCCGCACGTAGAACATGAACGGGCTTGGGTTGACTACGCGGAGCGTGCGGTAAATCTCGAAGGGGTGGACGCGGATCGGCACCTCGAGGCGCTGGCTGAACACCACCTGGAAAATATCGCCGGCACGGATGTAATCGACGCACTTCTCGACGGCCGCCTCGAATTCCTCCGCGGTGAAGTTCGACTGGTAGCGGAGCTTCACTTCCCGCTCGGCCAGTTCACTCATCGTGACGATGTCGGTCGGCTGCAAGTCGCAGGGATTGCTCGCCAGTTCGGTCACCAGATCGTCAACGCGGCGGCAGGCGTCGTCGTACGCTTTGCGGCGGTCGGCTCCGGCCGCGTCGAGTCGGGCCATGGCCACAACCACGGTCGTCTTGGTGACATGGTCGAACACCACCATCTGGTCGTAAAAGGCGAACGACATGTCGGGCACATGGCGGTCGTCGGGCGGAGCGTTGGGCAGGTGCTCCAGGTAACGGATTACGTCGTAGCCGGCATAGCCGACCGCGCCGCTGGTAAAGGGGGGCAGCTCGGGGATCACCGCCGCACGGACGCTCTCTACTCGGCGCCGCAGCTCCTCCAACGGGTTAGGGGAGTCGAACTGCCGGGTCTCGAGCAGCGGCGCGCCCGAAGCGGAGACTCCCGAGGGCGAGTTGATCGTCACCCGATGGCCGTAGGCCTCAATCTCGAAGAACGGATGCGTGGCGAGGAAGCTGTAGCGCCCGACTTTCTCACCGCCGATGACGCTTTCGAACAGGCAGGAACAGCGTCCGGCGTCGATCCTGTGAAACGCCGTGACGGGCGTCAGCGAGTCGCTCAACAGGCGGCGATAAACAGGCACCAGTTGCGCCGTGTCGGCCAATTGGCAGAAGCGATCGAAGTCGGGATAGTGCTGGACAGCGGGCTTGCGTTGGTTCATGGCAGAAGCGTCCGGTCGATCGCCGGACCGGTCGCCCCGGGGGATCGCGAGAATGAGTCAGCTTAACACCCCCGGATCGGCAGGACAAGGAGCAAGAGTGATGATGTCTCGACCGCAGACGGTCGACGGAAGGCGCATGAACCCGACAGCGTGACATTCACGTAGAATTAGAATAACGTTGAAGATGGCTGCCGATCGTGCGGCAACCCGTCGCGGAGCTCGGGTGACGAGCTCCAAGGCAAGCCACAGACGGGACTTGGGCAACGAAACGAGCGTCGGCGCGCCGCGATTGACAGGGTGTCGACCGGTGTTAGAATCCTGTGGGAGGTACCCCTCCCCCACGCTTGGTTCGGACGGGCCCTCTTGCTGGTTCGACTTGTTCGTGGCGGCTGACGGTGCCAGGGGCCCCAATAGACTGCGGAGCTGATCATGCCGGTAAAGTGTCAGAAGTGCGAGCGACCGGCGACTTTTCATATCACGGAGCTGACCGGCGGCAAGCCGCAGGAATTGCACCTTTGCGAGGAGCACGCCCGGCAGTACCTGACCCAATCGTCTGACGAGCCGGCGCCGGCGAGCGGCAACATGGTCACGTTGGCCCAACAGATGGCCGTCGGTCAGGCGGCCGAAGAGCTTTCGCGGCTTGACCAGCAGACTTGCCCGGTGTGCGGAATCACTTTCTACGAGTTCCGCAATCAGGGGCGGCTGGGCTGTCCCTACGACTACGTCGGCTTCCAGAAACAACTGGACCCGTTGATCCTCAACATCCACGGCGAAACGGAGCACGTGGGCAAGTCGCCCAAGCGGTCGGCAACCGGGAGCGAGCGGCGGACGCAGTTGATACGGCTGCGCCGCGAGATGAAGGAATCGGTAACCCAAGAGGATTACGAACGCGCCTCGCAGTTGCGCGACCAGATCCGCCGTATCGTATCGGGCGAAGAGGCGTGAGGACGCGCCGCCTGCCGGGGCCAAGATGCTTCGCATCGGCGAACACCAATAATCGTGGATGTGACTCCAGTGGAACTCGACGACCTGACGCGAAAGAGCGGTGAATGGTTGAGGGGCGAGGGCCCCCAATCGGATATCGTCATCTCCAGCCGCATTCGGCTGGCCCGCAACCTGGCCGACTTTCCCTTTGTCGGCCGGGCCAGCGAGCAGGATCGCGCGCAGATCGAGCAGTCGGTTCGCGAATGCGTCCTGGGCCTGAAGAACGGCGATCAGGCCCTGCTCTACGTCGACGTGGACCAGCTCGCCACGCTCGACCGGCAGTTCCTCGTCGAGCGCCAGCTCATCAGCCGCGAGCACGCCGAGGGACGCGGCGCCCGCTCGGTCGCCATCGACCAGAGCGAGAAGTTCAGCGTGATGATCAACGAGGAGGATCATCTCCGCATCCAGGTGATGCAGAGTGGCCTGTCGCTGGATGAGGCGTGGGAGCGGATCAACCGCATCGACGATGTGGTCGAGCAGCACGTCACCTATGCTTATCACGAACGGCTGGGATATCTCACCGCCTGCCCCACGAACGTGGGCACCGGAATGCGGGTGAGCGTCATGCTCCATCTGCCGGCCCTGGTCATCACGCGGCAGATCGAAAAGGTCTTTCGCAGCCTGCAGAAGATCAGCCTCGCCGTCCGCGGGCTGTACGGCGAAGGCTCGCAGGCCATGGGCGATTTCTACCAGATCAGCAACCAGATCACGCTAGGTCGCAGCGAAGTCGACCTCATCAAGCAGGTCGGCGACATCGTTCCCGTAATCATCAACTACGAACGCCAGGCCCGCGACTTCCTCATCCGCGAGAGCCACGAGAACCTGCACGACCGCGTGAGCCGGGCATACGGCATCCTGCGGACAGCGCAGACCATCAGTTCGGAAGAGACCATGCACCTCCTTTCGAGCGTGCGGATGGGGATCAACCTGGGACTGATTGAGAACGTGGAGATTCCGCTCATCAATGAGTTGTTCATCCACACCCAGCCGGCCCACCTGCAGAAGCTGAGCGGGGTGGAACTCGACACGGCCGACCGCAACATCGAACGGGCGCGTTACCTGCGCCGGCATCTCAACAAGAAAGACGGTGACGACGTGGCCGAAAAGAACTGAGCCCGCTCGGTTCTGGGATCCGTCTTCGACGCCCTGCGGAAGCCCGATTGCAGTCTCGCGGGTACCCTCTCGGACCGCCCTGCCGGGGCATCTACTGCCGCGGATCGCGGCCGGCTGCCACCTTACTGCGCAGGTGGTGCACGACGTCCAACGGCAGGAAACGGGCGAGCGCTTCGTCACCCGCCAAGGGCGCAATCTGCTTGATGAGCGAACTGGAAACGTGCGCCAGTTCGCCATCGGCCAGCATGAACAGCGTCTCCACGTCGGGCGCCAGCCGCCGGTTTGCCATCATCATCGTCAATTCGGCGGGTATGTCGGTAATCGGCCGCACGCCCCGAATCATCACCATCGCCCCGCATTGCCGGACGAATTCGACCGCCAGCCCAGTGAACGTGCGGATCTCGATGTTGGGCAGGTGGCGCGTCGCGCTATGAATGAGCGAGGTCCGTTCTTCCGCGGTGAACAAGGGGTTCTTCTCGATGTTCACTCCAACCGCCACGATCAACCGGTCGAACAACCGGCTGGCCCGCTCCATCACATTGAGGTGCCCCAACGTAATCGGATCGAATGACCCCGGGTAAACCGCCACGCGCGGGCTAGTCTCGCTCATGTTGCAGCGCCTTGATTCCACACCGCCGGGCGTCTGAAGATCCGCCATGACCCGGCCGGC
Source organism: Thermoguttaceae bacterium (assembly GCA_040766885.1). Classification (GTDB taxonomy): domain Bacteria; phylum Planctomycetota; class Planctomycetia; order Pirellulales; family Thermoguttaceae; genus JAXGPP01. Next base: position 15,070 of record JAXGPP010000022.1, read on the forward strand.
GGAGAGTCGGTTATATCACGCCCCCCCGCTCGACAGAAGGGAGGCCGGCCGCGCAATCGCCGGATTCTCACTCCTTGAGCGCGTCGATCAGCCGGGCGACGTCTTCCTCATTGTTGTAGGCATGTGGACTGATCCGCAGCCGCCCGCCGCGATGGCTCAGCACTACCTTGCGTTCCAGGCAATGCTGGCGAACCGCAGCCAGGTCGCGTCCCGGCAGGTCGAATGAAACGATGCCGCTGGAGTGTTCCGGCCGCCGGTCGCTTCTGATCACGGCGCCGACCTCCTCCAGTTGTCGGCAGGCGAAATCGGTAATCTCAAGCACCCGGGCCGACAGAGCTGGCGCCCCATACTCAGCCAGCAGCTCCAGACTTGCCCGGAAACCGATCATGCCGACCATATTCTGCGATCCCCCTTCGAAGCGTTCGGCAGTCGGCCGCCATACGAGTTCGATACGGCCGAAGTCATGGGCATGGGCAACGCTGTTCCAACCGACGCCGACGGGTCGCAGGCGGTCGAGATGCTCGCGGCGGAGGTAGAAGATGCCAGCCCCCTCCGGTCCGAGCATCCACTTGTGCCCGTCGGCGGCGAGGAAATCGATGGGTGTACGCCGCACGTCGAGTGGAAAGACTCCGAGGGCCTGGATGGCGTCAACCAACAACAGCGCCCCGCGATGGTGGACCAAGTCGGTCACCTGGTCCAGATCGCTCCGCCAACCGCTCGCATAGCCGACCCAGCTAAGGCTCACGATCCGCGTCCGTCGGTCGCAGGCCTCGGCCAGTCGATCGAGATCGACGCCGCGGTCCCCCACCGGCACACGCCGCGTCTCCACCCCCCGATCGGCTAGATTCAACCAAGGATACTGGTTGGTCGGGAACTCGTCAGCCAGCGTGACCACGTTATCCCCCGGCTGCCAGGGAAAGCCCTCGGCCACCAGGCTAATGCCGTGGGACGTGCTGCGGACCAGGGCAATCTCGGCCGAATCAGCGCCGATCATCCGAGCGGCAAGCTGGCGGAGATCCTCGACCTGCCGGCTCCATTGGGGCCACACCGTATCGCCCTGGCACGTCGCCTCTTCCACCCAGGCGGCAATTGCCTGCCGGGCCGGCCGAGGCAGGGGCGAGACGGCCGCATGATCGAAATAAGCCCACTCTTCGGAAATGGGCATTTGCCGCCGGAAAGCCTCCGGCAGACCCTCATCTCTGGTCGTAAAGCCCATTGGCAACACCATCATCCACTCTCCTGGCCCCACCCGCCCCGCGCCAAATCTCTACAAATGGCGGTGGAGACGGCGGAGTCGTTGAACTATACTACTGAGGCTCGCATTGCCAACCGGTTTAACAGCATTAGATTGCAATGCCGTGGAAATGGTCGCCGCAGGAACAGCCGCAATGCCCAAGGTCCTCTGTCTTCTAGGGTTGGTCGTCGCCGCTTTGCTGCTGATCGTGTTCGGGCTCGATTTGGCCGCCGGAGTTCCCTTCCGCGGCTACAGCAAGCTGATGGACATCGGCTTCATCATTGCGGCGGTTATGCTCGCCTATCTGGCCTGGATGACGTATCGCGAACAGGTCTGAAATTGACTCGGGCTCCCCTGGCGTTATTCATCGCCTCGCTGGTGTCTGGCTCTCCACAATCGCCTCGATCAGCCCGGCGATCGTGTACTGGGTCGCCTCGGCGGCCGGTTCAAGCCCCGATTCCCGCAGCGTGGCCGACGTAATCGGACTCAGGCTCGCCAGCTTAACGCGCCGCAGTTGATCGCCGAACAGGTTCACCAGCGCGCGAGCGATCGCCGAACTGGTCACCGTGATCCAATCGACCTGGCCGGCAGCCAGCGCTTCGGCCACCGCCGGATCGGGAGTCACAACGTCGCTGCTCTGATAAACCACCACCTGTTCCACCCGCGCCCCGGCCGCCGCGAGTTGCTCGGCCAGCACTTCCCGCCCGCGACTGGCGCGCGCGAGCAGGAACCGCCGACCCGCCGCGCCACCGGCCAGGGATTCGGCGAGCGACTCGGCCCGGAACTCGTCGGGCACGAGATCGGCCCTCAGATGGTATCGTGCCAGGGCATCGGCGGTGCCGGGGCCGATCGCCGCGAGCTTTACCGCTCCCAGACGGCGGAGATCCCCTCCCCTGCTCCACAGTCGATCGAGCAAATGGCGGACGCCGTTGGCGCTGGAGAATACCAGCCAGTCGCAATCGCCAACTCGCTCCAATGCCTCGTCAACGGCTTGCTCGTCGCAGGGCGGCGAGATCTCGATCGCCGGCTGCATGAGGACTAAGGCACCCAATTCCCGAAGCCGCTCAGCCAGGTCGTTGGCCTGCTCGCGCGGACGAGTGACCACAATCCGGCATCCAAAGAGCGGCCGCGCGGTGAACCAGGAAGTCTCGGGTGCGAGTCCGACGACCTCGCCCACAAGAACCACCGCGGGCGGGCGGACTCGCCGCCGTGCAATCACGTCGCCAACCGTGCCCAAGGTGCAGCGGATCGTCTCCTGGTCGGCCCAACTGCACCGGCGCACGATCATCGCCGGTGTCTCGGGCCGCTTGCCCCGGCGAATGAGCGCGGCGCTCCATTCCGTGGCTGACGTGACGCCCATGTAGAAGATCAGCGTGCCCGGAAACTCGGCTAAAGCGCCGTAATCCAACCGCGACTCCGTCTTGTCGCTCCGCTCCTGGCCGGTGACCAGGGCAACCGCCGAGGAATGCCGGCCATGGGTAATCGGGATCGCCGCGTAGGCCGCTGCGGCCAGCGCCGCAGTCACACCCGGCACGGTTTCATAGGCGATCCCCGCAGCCTCAAGCGCCGTGGTTTCCTCAGCGCTATGCCCGAAGACGTGCGGATCGCCCCCCTTGAGCCGCACCACGGTTTTGCCCTGCCGGGCGGCGGCAACCATCTGGGCATTGATTTCTTCCTGGGTCTCCATCCGCCGGGAGCGGTGCCCTCCGAGGGCAATCACCTCAGCATCCGGGTGAGCGAGGGTAAGCAATTCCGGATTCACCAGGTAATCGCTCAAGACGACATCGGCCCGGCGGAGGCAGGCGACCCCGCGAACCGTAATCAGCCCCGGATCGCCCGGCCCGGCGCCCACCAGATACACCATGCCGGCCTGACGTGTTTGCTGGGCCATACGCTGAACTGCTACCTCCAACCACCACCATGGAAGCACGCCGCCGCGCCGGGTGAGGGGTCGGCGGTTGTGTCAATATGGCAAGCTGGTAGAATAGGTTGGGATGCGACGGCCCTACTGTGGCCTGCCTGCGGCCCGCAAGAGCCCTCTCCAGAAGTGGCCCGTTTCCACGCTCGATGGGAAGCAATATGACCGACGACGCACAACCCCAAAGCTCTCTCCCCCCAGCTCAGCGGAAGCGTCTCCAGCAGTGCTTCGAGCGCGGCAATCAACTCATGGTTCAGGGGAACTTCCAATACGCCGAGGAGTTGTTCACCCAATGTTTCGTCGGCGATCCGGGCAACGTCGTCTACCTCCAGACGTTCATCGGAAACCTCAAGAAGAAGTATAACAACAACAAAAAGGGCAACAACCTCGCGTTTATCAAGCTTGGTGGATTGCGACGCAGCATCGGCAAGGCGGCCGGCCACAAGGACTGGCCGGGCGCGATCAAAGCAGGCGCCGAGGCGCTCAAAGTCAACCCTTGGGATGTCGCCACACTCGTGCAACTGGCCGATGTGGCCGACGAGATGGAGCTTGGCGACGCTACGCTGGTGTTTCTGAAGGCGGCGGGCGAGGCGGCTCCCAACGATATTGACGTCGCCCGGCGGACGGCCAAGGCCCTTTACGAGCGAGGTCGTTTGGACCAGGCGCTGATCATGTGGGGCCGCGTTCTGCAGCTCAAGCCGGACGACGAGGAAGCGGTCCACGAGACTTCCAAGATCACGGTCGAGAAGACGATCCAGAAAGGGGGTTATGAGGACGCGGAGGCCGGCAAGAAGAAGCTCGCCGAGAGCGTCGCCGGAGCGGCGGGCGGCCGGGAGCTTACTCCGGAACAGCGCCTTCAGAAGCAGATCGCGCGAAATCCCGGTGAGGCCTCGAATTACCTTGAATTAGCCGAGATCCACCTTCGCGACGAGCGATTCGATCAGGCGGTGGAATTGCTGTCGAAGGCCGTGGAGGTCTCCAAAGGAGACACGACGATTCGGGAGCGTCTAGAAGATGCTCAGCTCCGCCTGCTCCGCAGCCGCTTCTCCCAGGCAGAGAAGGACGCGGCGGGAGGGGGTGAGGAGGCCAAACAGAGACTGCTGCAGGCGAAGAAGGAGCTGGTTCTCAAGGAGATCGAGATTTATCAGTCGCGATGCGAGCGGTTTCCCCAGAACCTCGCATTCCGTTACGAGTTGGGAACCCGCTACCAGATGTGCGGCAAGTACAAGGAGGCGATCACCGAGTTCCAGCGAGCTCAAGGAGAGCCCCGCAAAAGAGGGGCATGCCTATTGCGTCTCGGACAGTGCTTTCAGCAAATCAGCCAGCACCGCTTGGCGATGGACCACTATCAGGAAGCCGTCAAGGAGATTTCCGACCGCGACCTGGACGAAAAGAAACGCGCCCTCTACTACGCCGGACGACTGGCCTACGGGCTGAAGGACTTCGACACGGCCGAAACGCATTTGACCACCCTGGCTCGGCTCGACTTCTCGTACCGCGATGTCTCGGAACTACTGGACAAGATCAACCAATTACGAGAAGATAAGGGATTCGATGACCAGGGCGAGGCCGCAGGAGGCGGGAGCTAGCAGGCCCGCGTGCCGGCCTTTCGGATGTCAGTACGACTCAAGATCTTAGACGAATCACTATGCCGCAGACCAAGAGTGCCAAGAAACGGCTCCGTCAGAGCATCGTCCGGCGAGACCACAACCGGGCTGTCCGCAGCGCCCTGAAGACGCAAATCCGCAAGGTTCGCGATGCCTTGAAGTCGGGTAACCTGGAAGAGGCAGAGAAGCAGTTCCGCTTGGCCGCCAAGAAACTCGACAAGGCTGGAGCCCACAACACGATCCATCGCAATGCCGCGGCCCGCGTCAAGTCGCGCCTTTCGGCCAGGATCAAGGCTCTTAAGCAGACCGCACAGCAGGCCGGGTAGCCCCGCCTTCCATGCCACCTTGTGGCGGGGCTAGAACTCGATCTTCTCGGCGTCGAACACCGGGCCCTCGACACAGGTGCGGCGGTAATCCCAGCCGCCCAGTTCGTCGCGCACTTTGGCCACGCAACTGAAGCAGATCCCGATCCCGCACGCCATCGGAGTCTCGAGAGATACTTGGCACGGGACGCCCAATTCTCGCGCAATGCGCGCTGCTCCGGCCATCATCGGCTCGGGGCCACAGCACACGATGCGGCACGACATCCCCGACTGTTGCACCACAGGGCGGATCAAGTCGGTCACTAGGCCGTGGTATCCTTCGGAGCCGTCATCGGTGCTGATATGGACTTCGACCCCCAACCTGCGAAAGTCCTCGACTCCTGCAAGGTATTCGGCCGCGCGAGCGCCATAGCAGAGCGTCACTTTCCGCGATCGAGCCGCCTGCCGGTATGACTGGCCATATTCCCTCTGACCGAGGTATTCCTTGGCCAGTGCCAGAAACGGTGTTTGGCCGATTCCGCCCGCCACCATTACCAGATGTTCGGTCGCGATTGGCGGAAAGCCATTTCCGAGCGGTCCCCAGGTCTCCAGCGGCTCTCCCCGGGCCATCACGGCCAAGCGGCGAGTCATCTTGCCCACGGCAAGGTAGACGATCTCCAAGCCCCAACGCCTGCCGTCGGCATCGAGCACCACGTCGTAGACCGCCAACGGCCGCCCCAGGAGTGGATCATCGCTACCCGCAATCTTGATCATGATGAATTGGCCCGGAACGATGCGGGAGGCGATTTCCGGGCAACCGAATCGAAGCAAATACGTATCTCGCGCGATACGGGCATTGGCCTCAATGGTGACTTTGCCGTGCCAGGCATAGTCGGCGTAGAAGACGGGCAGATCGGCCATAATCGCTACGGTTCTTTCCGGAATGCCGCCTGACGAAGCGAGGCCACCTCAGGAGGAGTCAGCCGGCGATATTCCCCGGGGGCCAGATTAGCCAGCTTGATCGGCCCCACCCCCACGCGGACCAGTCGCAATACCTTGTGCCCGACACGAGCCATGACGCGCCGGATCTCGCGGTTCCGCCCCTCTTCCAGCACCATCTCCAGCACAGTGGCCTTCTTGTAGTGGCGCTTGATGCGCGCTTCCGCGACACGGGCGACCCCCTCTGCCAAGTGAATGCCTCGACGAAGTCGCTCCAGAAGCTCGGGCTCGACGCGGCCCGCGGCCAGTACCTGATATCGCTTCGGCACGTGGTAGCGAGGATGCGTTAGGTGGTTGGCCAATTCACCGTCGTTGGTGACCAGAATCAACCCCTCGCTGTGCAAATCGAGGCGGCCGACGGGAAACAGCCGTTCCTGCTTTGGCAGCAAGTCGATCACCCGGGGGCGCCCCGCCGGGTCACGGTTGGTCGAGACCACGCCGTCAGGCTTGTATACCGCGTAGTAGACGGGACGGCGGGGCTTCAGCAATTCTCCGTCGACGCGGATCTCGTCGGCTTCCGGGTCAACCCGTGTCCCCAATTCGGTGACGACCTTCCGGTTGACTTCGACCCGACCGGCGAGAATCAGTTCTTCACATTCGCGACGACTGCCCACACCGGCGCCTGCGATATACTTCTGCAGACGCTCCCCTAACCCGGGTTGCGATCCGCCGGCCGCAGGTTTGGGGGCATGTCGCGATTTTGGACCGGGGCGGCGTCTCATGGCAGGCGCGCGGCAGGAGTATTGTGTTGACTGTGGTAATCTTACCCCTTTCCGCGATAAGACGGTAACGAACGCTAGTTGCGACCGGCGCGCGCTTGCCTCCCTACCAAGTGGCGGGGAATTTCGGACGCTGCTGAGCGCGGACCGGTTCCGGCAGCGGCTGGGTGAAATCGCGTGGCCGAGTTTCGGTCACGTCGGGACCGATATCAGGCGCGGGGAAGGGGTCGAACCGCTGAGCGCGGCCCTGCTGGTCGTAGGCGGATCCAGGGTGCGACCAGTCTGGCGGGGCAATGCTGCTGCACCCGACCAGCGAGAAAGCAACGCTCGCCACGAGCAGCCAAGAGACACGCCTCATCTGATAACCCTCGCCGAACGTGGGGTAACCTCGCAATCAGGGGGTGCGGATTATAGGTTGCCCAAGCCGGTGCCGGAAGGCTAACATGGAGAATTCGCTGGTGACCAGCGAGTGAAATCAGGATTGCCAGGTTTCGTGGTTGACTTGGAGCCCTTTCGGCGTGCTCAAACGGGAAGCCGAGGCCGCTGCCTTCGTCGCCTCGATCCCCCACTTCACCTGAGAATCGATAGACAATAGCGGCATGCCCATGCTCCGTCCCAGCGAGAAATACAACGACGAGGACCTCTTCAAGGGTTCAACGATGACCTTTGGGGAGCACCTCGAAGAGCTTCGGGTGTGCCTGTTCAAAGCCATCCTTGGACTGGTCGTCGGATTGCTCTTCGGTCTGGCTGTCGGGCAGCCGATGGTGCATCTGATCGAGCGGCCCCTGAAGAACGCCCTGGGAAACTACTACCAGAGGCAATCGCTCAAGAATGTCCAGGCCCGGCTCGAAGAGTTGCAGGAAAAGGGCTACCGACTCCCCGCCGACCCGGATGAACTGGCCGAACAAGTAGCCGCGATGGGGCTGCAGCCGCGTTCGCTCTACATCAATCCTCTCGAACTCGCGCAGATCCTCAAGGCGACGTACCCCGAACAGTTTCGCGACTTCGAGCACGACGAGGCAACGACCGGGGGTTTCGAGAAACCGAACCTGCGGGAGATCTTCATCTGGGAACCGATTGAAGACAGCATCAAGGTGACGAGCCTCAGCTTCGGCGAGCCGTTCGCCATCTACATGAAGGTCTCCTTGGTGGTCGGGGCAATCCTGGCCAGCCCCTGGATCTTCTACCAGATCTGGTCGTTTGTGGCCGCCGGACTCTACCCCCACGAGAAACGCTACGTGCACGTTTTCTTGCCGTTCAGCATCGGCCTGTTTTTGGCCGGAGTGTTGCTGGCCTGCGTGTTCGTGTTTGAACCGGTGTTGAACTTCTTGCTCACGTTCAACGAATGGCTGGACATCGCGCCCGACTTGCGAATCAACGAGTTCCTTGGTTTCGTGCTGATCCTTCCGCTGGGCTTCGGAATCTCCTTCCAGTTGCCGCTCGTGATGCTGTTCCTGGAACGAATCACCATCTTCAGCGTGAAGGACTACATTTCAAAATGGCGGATGGCGGTGCTGGTGATCTTCGTGATCTCGATGATCCTGACCCCTTCCGACCCCTACAGCATGACGCTGATGGCGATCCCGCTGACTTTCCTCTATTTTGGCGGGGTGCTGTTGTGCATGTTCATGCCGCGGAGACGCAGTCCGTACGACGTGGCGCTGGCGGACTGACACCGGTCAGCGATCGGCCGGCGGCTTTCAGGGGTATCGGGCGATGGCCACGGCGCCGGCGACTCGAACGAGACGGGCTTCCCGCAGGACTTGCGACTGCTCCTGATCGCGACGACAACGGGTATGCTTTGCGTTTCAGATCGCCTCGCCACCGCGTTCCCCGGTGCGGATGCGGATACAGTCCTCCAGCGGGAGAACAAAGATCTTCCCATCGCCGATCTCGCCGGTGGGACCGGTGCGGGCGCCCTTCATGATCGCGTCGATGGTCGGTTCGAGGAAGTCGTCATTCACAGCGATCATGAGCTGGACCTTGCGGACCAGGTTCACCGCCACCTCGTGCCCGCGATAGACCTCGGTCTGCCCCCGCTGCCGCCCGAAGCCCTGCACGTCCATTACGGTGAGTCGAAACACCTCGACGTCGGCCAGCGCGGTCTTGACGGCCTCCAGTCGATTGGGCTGGATAATGGCGATAATGAGCTTCATCGGCGCGCTCCCTCGGTGGCGGTGGACGGACGAACTGATGGTAGCCTTCCGCGACCGCGGGCTCAAGTGAGGCGAAGCACGTGAAGATCTTGCCCGTGATTGATAACCAGAGAAGAGCCAGTGTCACGGGCCGGCCGGGAGGTGCGGAGCTTGGGTAGGAGCCTGTAAACTCTTCCCAGGTTTCCCGAACACGGCCCGCGACACACTGGCACGTACGTTCGTCTCCGAATCGCTTCAGAACCGCTCTTTCCGCACCAGCTCGCGCTGTGCCATCACACTCCGTGGCCTGCCACGCCTCGCTCCGCGCACGGCAGCCCGATCGACTGACGGCTGACGCTATGCAACCGACGTGCCGACTGACTGGGCAACAACCGCGATGATCGAGCGCAGCAGCAATCGCCAACCGGACTTACGACAAACCGCCCATCCGTCACCCAGCTTTCAAGAGAGCGAGCGGCTGATGCCCGTTGCACATTTTTCGTGCACTCGTCGTCGCGCCGCCGGGCAGAACGCCCGACCGGTGGCCGCCCTGGGTTTTCGGCGGTCCCTGAATGCGGCGCGGCCGGCCCCCGAGAGACGCCTTCGGGCAACGCACTCGGCGGTGGGGCCACGGTGGAGGGCGGCGGCGACGCCGCGTCACGCCGCCCGCTACCGGCCCCCCTCGGCTATTCAACGCCGGCGCCAACCTTTCGGCCCGACGTGTGGCCGTTGCGATGGTGCGGCGCGGAGCGTGGATGTTCGCCGTGCGGCGAACTCCCGTTGCGATCGACTGGTCGAGAAGCCTCGGGCTCGGGGAGCGCCTGCGGCATCAACTGGGGTTCAGCGGTGAAACGCGCCTGGAGCGAGTTCCAGTTGATCACCAGGTGCCCTCCCTGGGATTCGTGCCGCTTGGCCCACGACATCAAGAGATCGAGGCAGGCGTGGTCGATGTAGTGCAGACCTCGCATGTCGACATGAAGCTCGGCCCCGGCGGGTACCCGCTCCAGTTGAGCCGCCAGCTTCGGCAGGCGGACGAACGTCGCCGCGCCCTTGAGACGAATCCGCGCCTGAGCCAGATCGGTGGTCATGGCGAGATCGGTTTCCAGACGGGTGAAGACATAGAGGAGCCGCACGGCCGACAGGGCGACCCCAGTGATCACTCCCAGGAGCAGGTCCTGGACGACGATCACCAGCATCGTGACGCCATAGATGCCGAGTTCGATGCGATGCACCCTCCACAGCTCGCGGACAGCCTTCATGTCGATCAGTTTCCAGCCGGTGTAGACCAGCATCGCGCCCAGGCTCGCCTTGGGGATATAGCTCAACACGCCGGGCACGACCGCCACGAACAGCAGGATCCAGCCGCCGTGCAAAATGGTTGACAGGCGCGTTCGCGCTCCGGCCTGGACGTTGGCCGAACTCCGGACGATCACGCCCGTCATCGGCAGCGCGCCCAGGATTCCGCAGATCGTGTTGCCCACTCCCTGGGCCAGCAGTTCGCGATCGTAGTTCGTCTGCGCTCCGGTTTGCATCTGGTCCACCGCCGCAGCGCAGAGCAGCGTTTCAGCGCTGGCCACGATTCCGATCACCACGCCGGCCAGCACGATCGAGGAGTCGAAAAGCATCCCGAAGCTCTGCCAGTTGGGCAGGCTGATCTCGGCCAGGAAGCTCGACGGAACAACGATCTTCTCGACGCGCATTTGCAGGACATTCGCCAACAGGGAAGCGGTCAACACGGCGACCAGCGCGGCAGGGACAACCCGCAAGCGCGCCGGAGCGAATTTCGGCCAGAAGACAATCATGGCAATGGTGACCGTCCCGAGCACGGCGGCCCAATGATGCGACTGCTCGCCCCCGAAGCTGAGCGTCTTCCACATTGCATCGGGGATGGTGGCCAGATACTGGAAACCGCCGTGCGCCGGCGCCGCGCCCCACACGGGTTTGTGGTCGAGCATCACGTGCAGTTGGCTGGCCAGAATCAGGACACCGATGCCTGCGAGCATTCCCTTGATCACTGCCGGCGAAACGGCACGGAACCACTGCCCCATGTGGAGCCAACCCGCGGCAATCTGCAATCCGCCGCCGATCATCGCCGCCATTCCCAGCGCCAGCAGGGCGTACTCGCTCGCTTCGGCCTGAAGAGTGGCTAGCGCCGCCTCATCGAGCCCTTCCAGACTCCCCTGACTGGCGAGATACTTCGCCCGCGCCGTGTTGAGCAGATCCGCCACGATGACAAACAAGCCGGCGGCCGGGCCGCTGACTTGCAGGGGGGAACCGGCCAAGACGCCGACGAGAATACCGCCCACGATGCCCGTGATCAGCGCCCGCGCGGGGCTGACCCCCACCGCGACCGCGATGCCAATGCACAGTGGCAGCGCGACGAGAAACACGACGATCGACGCCAGGAAATCCTCGCGCAAGTGGCCAGAAGCGCCGCCGCCCTCCGTGGCGGTTCGCCTGCGACCGAATCCCAAGAGCCCTCGATTACCAGTCATGTGTCTTCCTTTACTTGCCAAGAATGCGTATCGCGAAGTGATCGGACTCGCCGCCGTCAGACCACCGAAGCCCCGTACGCCACGTCCGCGCCCTTGAACGTTCCATCCTCTTCGCTGAAGACCGTGATCTGGCCGCGCTCGAGGTGGTAAACCCAACCGTGCAGTTCGAGCTTCCCGCCGTCCAGTGCGTCGCGCACCGCTGGGTGCGTGCGAAGATTGTCGAGTTGCGCCAGCACGTGCCGCTCCAAAGCAGCGACGGGAGGCTGCTTCGACCGGGTGGCTGTGCTGCGGAGATCGTCGACGCGAGTCCCGGCGTGACGCAGCCATTCGCCAAGCGCGGGCAGTTCCCGGACGCGGTTCGGCTCGAGCAATCCGGCCACGGCTGCGCAACAGGTGTGCCCGCAGACCACGATGTGCCGCACTTGAAGCGCTCGAACGGCAAACTCCACGGTGCCGGCTTCACCGCCGCCATGGGCTTCGGCCCGCGGCACTATATTGCCGGCGTTGCGCAGCACAAACAAATCGCCTGGATCCGCGCCCAGAAGCAGGGCCGGATCGATCCGCGAATCGCTGCAAGTGATGAACAGCGTCTGCGGCTGCTGTCCCGCAGACAGCCTCTTGAACAACTCGCGCCGCTCGTGGAAGACCTCATTCTGGAATCTCAGAATGCCGTCAAGGAAGTCTCGCATGCTGCACCTCGCATGTTGATTCGGCGGAACGGGCTGGCTGCACACGGATCGCTCGCTCATCCTTAGCGCAGTGCGAACCTCCCGCGCCGCCGCGGGTGAATGTCGATGAAAAACACGAATTCGGATGATGCCGGTGCAGCGTCCCTGACTGTCAACCACGCTCAGCGCGGCGCGGCACGACGGCTGCGGTTCGGCTGAACGGAACGCCGACATGGACGGGCACCGACTCTGCACAGCGATCGGCCGCGCACGTTCTCTTTCACAGGAACTGCCCGCAAACGCAACGACGCAATCGTGGGTGAGCGGCAACCGTTGCGACAGTACGCCTGCAGAGAGGCGAAACAGCTAGCCGCGAGAATGGGCTAGCAAAGAAGCGGCGCGCCGCAGCCGTTGCGCATTCCTTGCTCCGCATCGGTTCGCCAATTGGCCGTCGGCCGAGAGGCGAACACGCGTGGCTGCAGCCAAGAAGCGCTCGTCAAAGAACAGGAGGCCGGCAGATGCACCTGCAGGCTCAGCCGAGCGGTCCGCCGACGGTTGAGGTACTTGCAGTGCTTCGCCTGACCTTGCTTGACATCGTGGCTCGACTGCTCCTCCTCCTGACGAAACCGGCCCGAAGCCGCGCCGCTCCCGGAGAAGGGAACGGCCCCCGCCATGCCCGGCAACAGCAAGGCCACGACCAGCAAGTGAATCGCTCGCGAGCAACCAGTTATCGCTCTTCCTCGAATCATTTCACTTGCCCGGGGGGAGGAGTAGAGAGAGTCTTCACAGACACGTTTGGGCAATCGTAAAGGGTTTCGTGCCTCGGTCAAGCGGACTTTTTCCGGATCTCTTCCGGCGACCAACCCGGCCGCGGCGGCGCCCGCACGGCGCCTCGGCGAAGCCGGGCCGCTTGCTACCAGCTCCGAATTTCATCGGCAAGGGCGCAAACTAACGGGGGTATCCGACGGCTCGCGCTATCGGACACCCCCGTGTTTCGCCCTTCTCAGGACGTCCTGTCTTCTCACGTACCGGCGGCAGAGCCGGCACGTGGTCACTCTTAATCGCGTATCGACCCTAGAACTGCCAGATCATGTCGGTCCCGACCAGGAACTGGTTCGAGTCGGTATTGTCGTCGAACGGCAGCGTCCCTTCCCCATCGTACCAGTCCCAGCGAACTTCGGGCCGCATCATGAAGTTGGCCGTCGGCGTCCAGACCAGACCCAGCGTCAGGTCCCAGAAGTTGCCCGCGCTGCCGCCGTCGTACGGGTTGTCGTCGTCGATGCCCACGACCCGAACGCCATCGTCGTCGCGGAAATACTCCAGGCGGGCGCCGGCGCGCCAGCAGTTGTTGATCGTGTAGTATAGATAGTTGCTGAAGCCGTACCACTCAACGTCGTCGACGTTGTTCGCCTGTCCACCGAATACGTCCTTCTGCCAGCCGTGGTCATGCTGGAACACGTACTCCCACTTGTCCGAGAGCGGAATCGTAACCACCACGGTGTATAGCGACCGATCGGTGTTCACACCAAGAGCGTTCGGGTCTTCGCCAACGATGTAAACCAGGGCGACCGTGTAGGCCTCGTCCTCGGCCGTGTACGTCACGCCGCTCAGGTACGAAAGGTCGTCGTCCACGCGGTCGACAGCGTCCCAGCCGTTCACCAGCCCGCCATAGAGCGTCCAGCGATCGCTGGCCTTCCAGGTTGCCAGACCGCCGAAATGAGTGAATGGCTCGGCATAGGTCTGCATGTAGTTGTGGGTATAGAAGAAGTTGCCCGGCGCCGCCACCGCTTCATAGCCGGCGATGGTGTAGAACCGGCCCAGTTTCATCGACACGTCGCCGTAGCCGATCTCGCCGTATGCCTGGGGAACCGAGAACTGGTAGTCGTGGTTGGGATCGTTCCAGTCGTCTCCAAACGCAGGGTCGAGTTCCCACCCGGCAGCCTTCGTAAACCGGGCGTCGGTGCCGAACAAGACGTCGACGCGGCCGCCGATGTCCCAGCACGGGCATCCGCCGGTGTCGATGACCTTCTCGCCGACCAGGTAGAGCTGGTTCATCTGGAAGTCGTCCATGTCGGCGAACGACACCGGCCCGTTGAAATCGCTCAACGGGTCGTCGGGGTTCATCATGATTCCCCCGTTGATCCAGCCGTAGATGTCGAAGCCCGCCGGCTTGCAGCGAATCAGCCGCCAGGGATCCTCACCCGGGCAGCGCGGGCCGCATGGCTCGCATGGCTGACACGCCCCGTACGCCTGGTCGGCCACTGGTCCAACACTCTCGCCGGCGGCCGGCGCGCCCTGCTCGGCAGCGGCTTTGCCCGGCTCCGGCGGCATGGGCGCATAGTCGTCGAACAAGAACTCCGTTTGAGTGACCGGCGCCGGCGGATAGGCCGAATTGCCAGCGCCGTCCGCCGCGGCAGCCAGGGGGCCGGCCAGCACAGCGATACCGATTGCCAGACTCGCAATCCTCATGATCCTGCTACTCCAATGTGGAAACCGGACGGGAATACCAGGCTCCTTGATGCAGCGTGAGACGGGATGCTCCGCCCGACTCCGCCTCACCCGTTCCTGTTGGCCGAACCGCAGCTCGGTCTTCAGCGCGCCGTCAGCTCCGCCGTGGACGGCACTGCTCCTGCTATCGGACGGGATGGAACGTCACGATGAAGAGAATCTACCGCCTCGGAATAAGCGGCATATCGGTCAGAGCGGCAATGGCAAAACCGGCTATCTGGGCAGACTTTGCGACCCGGAGAGAGCAACTGCGGCGCGGGCGTGCCGGTTGTCAGCGGCCTGTGTCGACGTCGGCAAACAGAGCGTCGACGAATGAATCGGCGTCGAACAGCGCCAGGTCTTCCAGCTTTTCGCCCACACCGATGTACTTGACCGGAAGCTTCACCTGCTGGCGGATGGCGACAACGACGCCCCCTTTGGCCGTGCCATCGAGTTTCGCCAGCACAATACCGGTGCATTGGACTGCCGCAGTGAAGTGCTCGGCCTGGCTGATCCCGTTCTGCCCGGTCGTGGCATCGAGGACCAGTAGCACCTCATGCGGTGCCGCGGCCACCTGCTTGCCCAACACGCGGTGAATCTTGGAAAGCTCCTGCATCAGATTGTGCTGCGTCTGCAGCCGCCCGGCCGTGTCGACGATGCAGACGTCGGCGCCCACTTCCAGCGCGTGCGCGACCGCCCGGTGTGCAACGCTGGCCGGATCGCTCCCCGACTGTCCCTTGACAATCTCGACCCCGAGCCGCTGTGCCCAGATGCCCAACTGCTCGACCGCGGCCGCGCGGAACGTATCGGCGGCTCCCAGCACCACCTTCTTGCCGTCATTCTTGAACATCGCGGCCAGTTTGGCGATCGAAGTCGTCTTGCCGGAACCGTTCACACCGCAAACCATGATCACCGTGGGGCCGCTGGGAGCGAAACGGATCGGATCCGGATCTTGCTGCATCAGCCGCTTCAGATCAGCCTTGATGTGGCCGATCACTTCGGACGTCTGCACTACGCGAGCCCGGAACGCGGCGCCCACCTCGTCGACGGTCTGCCGCGCCGCCTTGACGCCCATGTCGGTCTTGATAAGCCAGGCAAACAGCTCATCGAGAAACACCTCGTCGACCAGCCGCCCCTCCGACTTGAACAAGTCGCGGACGTCGGTATTGAGGAGTTGCGTGGTCTTGCGAAGACCTTCCCTGAGTTTATCGAAGAAGCCCATGGCGGCAGTCAGCACAAGGGGAGACGGGTTAGTGGATCAGGCCGGCTGAGGGTCGCCGTCGGGCCCCGGTCTGCCCTTGGCGCGCATCAGCCGATCGAGGATGCCGTTGACGAACGAAGCCGACTGCGCCGTACCGTAACGTTTTGCCAGCTCGACGGCTTCGTTCACCACGACGCGGTCCGGTGTATCGGTGTGCAAAATTTCATACGCCCCCAGCCGGAGCACGTTGCGGTCGGTGGCCGCCATGCGCCCGAGCGTCCAGTTGACCGCCGCCTGTTCGATCTCGCCGTCCAGCACCGCACGGTTGCGGCGAACTCCGGCAACCAGCGCTCGGGCAAAGTCGACAAGTTCTTCCTGTTCCAGACGCCGAGCGATGAACATATCGCCCACCGCCGGATTGGTTCGCGGATTAAGGTCGTCCTGAAACAGAACCTGCAGAGCCACTTCTCGGGCTCGGCTGCGGCGCGTCATAACTCCACTCGTTTCGTCGGTAACTTCGACATCAGGTCGACCATCAGCAGGGCTGCTTCAGCGGTTTCAATCCCTTTGTTGCCAAGCTTGCTGTCGGGGCGATCCTTGCCCCGAGTGCCAGCCTCTCCCCCCGAACGTGCCACCGCCTGCTCCAACGTGTTGCACGTCAGCACGCCGAACAGTACCGGCACGTCATAGCGCGCGGCGATCTGGCTGAAAGCCAGGCTGATCGCCCGGTTGATGTGCTCATCGTGGCTGGTTTCGCCGCGAATCACCGCCCCCAGGCAGAGCACCGCCGCGTAACGGCCGCTGGCGGCCAGGCGGTTGGCGACCGTCGGAATCTCAAACGCCCCGGGCACCCAGGCTACGTCGATCTTCTCGTCGGCAATGCCGTTTTTCTGGAGGGTCTCGACCGCACCCGCGAGCAGGCGCGACGTGATCGTTTCGTTAAACCGGGCGACGACAATCGCAAAGCGGCCGTCGACGGGGCCGATCTTACCTTCGTAGATTGTAGGCACGGCTGGCGATCCGGGGGCCAGAGAAGCGGTCCGGGGGTGGCAACCCCTGCCCCGGCGGCAGCGACGCCGGGCAATACCACATCATACCGTTTCCGGCCGCCCCGCACACCGCCCGGGAGGAACCGCGCGGTCCTGCCTACTTCATATTCATGCTCATCAGGAACTCGGCGTTGGTCTTGGTCTTCACCAGGCGACCGGTAAGAAGTTCCATCGCCTCGGGCGGGTTCATGTCGTTAAGCACCCGGCGGAGGATGCAGACGCGGCGATGCTCCTCGGGGTCCATGAGGAACTCCTCCCGCCGCGTGCCGCTGCGGTTGATGTCGATCGCCGGCCAGATTCGCTTGTCGACCAGCTTGCGGTCCAGCACGATCTCCAGATTGCCCGTCCCCTTGAACTCCTCGAAGATCACTTCGTCCATCTTGCTGCCGGTGTCGACCAGGGCCGTGGCCACGATGGTCAACGAGCCCCCCTCCTCCACCTTGCGGGCCGCCCCAAAGAAACGCTTCGGACGCTGCAACGCGTTCGCGTCGACGCCGCCCGAGAGGATCTTGCCCGAGTGCGGGCACTCGCTGTTCCAGGCCCGCGCCAACCGGGTGATCGAGTCGAGGAAGATCATCACGTCCTTGCCGTACTCTACCATCCGCTTGGCCTTTTCCAGGACCATCTCCGAGACCTGGATGTGGCGAGCGGCGGGCTCGTCGAACGTGGAACTGATCACTTCGCAGTTGCGGCCCTTCACCTGCCGCTCCATGTCGGTGACCTCTTCCGGCCGCTCGTCGATCAGCAGCATGAAGACGTACAGCTCGGGATAGTTGGCCAGCGCCGCCTTGGCCATCTTCTGCATCAGGATCGTTTTGCCGGCACGCGGCGGACTGACAATCAGCCCGCGCTGGCCAAATCCCACGGGCACGATCATGTCGACCACCCGGGTGTTGATGTCGCCGTCGGGGGCTTCCATGACGATCCGCGCGTCGGGATGGAGCGGCGTGAGATCGTCGAAGAACACCTTGTTGACCAGCAGGTTCGGATCTTCGTAGTTGATCGCCTCAACCCGCAACAGCGCGAAGTACCGCTCGTTCTCCTTGGGCGGGCGAATCTGGCCCGAAACAGTCGCTCCGGTCCGCAGGCCGAACCGCCGGATCTGGCTCGGCGATACGTAGATGTCGTCGGGGCAGGACAGGTAATGGTAATCGGGGCTGCGGAGGAATCCGAAACCGTCGGGAAGCACCTCCAGCGTCCCTTCGCCGTACATCAGGCCGTTGAGCTTTACCCGCTCCTTGAGGATGCGGAAGATCAGGTCCTGCTTCTTCATCCCCGCGTAATCAGCGAGGTTGTCCTTGCGGGCCTCCTCGATAAGCTGCGCCATCGACATCCGCTGCAGCTCGGCGATGTGCGTATCGCCCGACTGCTTGATCTGCTCGTAGTGCTCGTCGGTCTCGTCGTCGAGAATGCCGTTGCGATCGACAAGTTCTTCGGCCAGCGACAGCGGCTCTTCCCGGTCGAAATCGATCGGCTCACCGTCGCTGGGCCGGGGCGTGCGGGCGGCATATCGGCGCTGCTTGAGCGGAGGCTTGCTCTCTCGGGCGTCAGCCATGGGTACTGCTCCTGAAAAGATGTCGTGCCGGCACGCGGAAGGAACCGGCGGAGGGTGGGGAGGATTGTCCAGTATCTCGAAAAGCGGATCAGACAGGGAGGCAGGAACGCACTATTTTCAGCCGATTATTGATCGGCGGGCCGGGGCCCGATTCAGAGGAAAGCTCAACCGACGAGGGTGTGCCAGAGTCGTTGGACCTGGGCGAGGGTAGACTCCGTCGAACCGGAGTTGTCTATTATCACATCGGCCCGCCCCCTTTTCCAGTCCAGCGATTCCTGAGCCTGCTGCCGGGCCGCAAACTGCTCCTCGGTCCATCCCCGGGCAGCCGCTCGACGGGCGCGCAACTCTCGCGGCGAATCGACAAACACCAGCATATCGCAAAGTCGGTCCCATCCGGCCTCCATCAATAGCGGCGCGTCCAACACCGCTACGGGACATCCGGCGGCGGCCAACGCATCCGCCTGCTGGCCAAGCCGGCGACCGATCTCCGGATGGGTTAATTGTTCCAAGTATTTTCTTTCACCTTTCGCGTGGGGAGTACCGGCGAACACGATTTCGGCCAGACGCCCCCGATCAATGTGCCCGTCCGGGCCAAAAACGCCGAGCCCCCACCGGTTTCGCGCTTCCGCTTCAAACTGTGGCGTTCGCAATACGTCATGCCCGGCGCGATCGGCGTCCAGAACCCCCGCCCCCAATTGGGCTAGTTGCTGGCTTACCAAGCTCTTGCCGCTGGCGACCCCGCCAAGAATGCCGATGACGCGCATGTCGTTCGCAGCCTGCGCGGCTGAAGTCTGTTGGGTGCTGCTCCTAACCGGCACCTTTCGCCTCCCGGCCATTGCGGATCACCCGCGGGTCCACGGCTCGGCGTCGGCCCAGTTCGGCCCTGCCTTCACATCCACCTTCAGAGGTACTTCAAGCGGATGGGCGCCGACCATCTCTTCGTTCACCAGGGCAGCGAGTTCGTCGCGTTGAGCAAGGGGAACCTCAAACACCAGCTCGTCGTGGATCTGCAGCAACATCCGCGCCGGGAATCCCTCCCGACGCAGACGCGCATGGATGGCGATCATGGCCAGCTTGATCAGATCCGCCGCCGAACCCTGGATGACGGTGTTGATTGCCGTCCGTTCCGCAAGGTTCCGCTGGCGACCGGCGTCGGTCCGAACTCCTTCGATCGCACGCCGCCTCCCGAGGATAGTACCAACATATCCATTCGTTCGGCACTCGGCCAGCACCTTGGCGAGAAATCGTTCAATGCCCGGGTAGCCGGCGAAATAGGCGTCGATGAACTGCGCCGCTTCCCGCTGGTCGATCCCCAACTGCTTCGCCAGCCCGAACGGCGACTGCCCGTAGATCACGCCGAAGTTGACCGTCTTCGCCTGGCGGCGCATTTCGGGTGTCACCTCGTCCAGCGCCACCCCGTAAACCTGGCTGGCCACACGGGCGTGAATGTCCTCATCGCGAGCAAAGGCTTCTCGCAACTGTTCGTCGCCGGAGTAGTGCGCCAGCACCCGCAATTCAATCTGCGAGTAGTCGGCCGCCAGGAGCACCTCGCCGGCCCCACCCGGCACAAACGCCGAGCGGATCTCGCGGCCCGCCTCCTGACGCACCGGTATGTTCTGCAGGTTCGGATCGCTCGAGCTGAGCCGGCCGGTCGCCGTCACGACCTGGTTGAACGAGGCGTGTACCCGACCCGTCGCCGGATTCACCATTTGCGGCAAGGCGTCGACGTACGTCCCTTTGAGTTTCGCGTACTGCCGGTATTCCAGGATCTTCGCCGGCAAGGGGTGAACGCGCGCTAGTTCCTCGAGCACCTCGGCGTCGGTACTCGAGCCGGTCTTGGTCTTCTTCACCACCGGTAGCTTGAGGTCGCAGAACAGCACTTCCTGTAGCTGTTTAGGCGAAGCGATGTTCACCTCGCGGCCGGCAAGGTCGTAAATCTCCCGCTCCAGCGTCTCCATCCGCTGGCCATACTGCCGGCTCAACTCGACCAGCCGCGCCACGTCGATCCTGATGCCGGTGAACTCCAGCTCGGCCAGCACGTCGATCAGCGGCAGTTCGACGTCGCGGAAGAGCGTCTTGAGCGCGTGCTGTTCGAGCCGGCGATCGAGGATCGGCCGCAGATATACCGGCAGAAGTGCGTCTTCTCCAGCGTAGTCGGCCACCCGTCGCGCCGGCACCTCGTCCATCCGCTTCTGGTTCTTGCCGGTGCCGATCAGCTCGGTAATCTTGATCGTGGTATGGCCAAGATGGACCTTGGCGAGTTCGTCCAGGTTGTGGCTGCGGCTGCCGGCGTCGAGCAGGTAGCTGGCCACCATGGTGTCGAACGCCACGCCCTTTAACGCAACGCCCGCCGCGCGCAGCACGATCATGTCGTACTTCAGATTCTGGCCGATCTTCGCCACGCCCGGGTCTTCCAGTATCGGCCTGAGCGCATCGAGTGTCGCCTGCGGATCGAGATGCAGCTGGCCTTCGGGCGTGCGGACCGCCACATACCACGCTTCCTTCTCGCTCCACGAAAAAGCGTAGCCGACGATTTCGGCGCTCCGCGGTGCGATGCTCGTCGTCTCCAGGTCGATCGAAAACCATTGCTGGCGGCCGAGTTGGTCGAGAAACGTGGCAAACGCCTCCGCCGTGTCGACCAGATGGTAAGTCGCCTCGACCTTGTCGGCCGGGGCGGCCGGTTCCTGGGTCGGCAGAGTGTCGACTTTCTCCGCCAGCGTGCGGAAACCGAACTCGCGGAACAGCGCCCGCAGCGCTTCCGGATTCACGCCACGCACCCGCCCCGAAGGCCAATCGATCGGCACCGGAACATCGCAATTCAGACGCACCAACTCGCGGCTCATGAGCGCCGATTGGCGGCAGTTGATCAGATTCTGCTTGCGTTTGGCGCCGGCAACCTCTTCGGCGTGTTCGAGGATGTTCTCGAGCGTGCCGTACTGCTGGAGCAACTGCTGGGCAAGCTTGGGGCCGATGAGCGGCACACCCGGCACGTTGTCGGTCGGATCGCCCACCAGGGCCTGAAAATCCACCACCTGTTCCGGCGCGATCCCCCATTCGGCGCGGAGGACGCCGGCGTCGACGAACTGATTCTTGCGTAGGTTGTAGAGCACCACATTCGGGCCGATGAGTTGCCGGCAATCCTTGTCGGAGGTGACCAGCACGCACTTGCCGCCACGCTCACAAGTGGTGCGGGCGACGGTGGCCAGGATGTCATCGGCCTCATACGATTCCAGCCCCAGGGCGGGAATTCCCAAAGCGTCGACCAAGCGCCGCACGCCGGCAATCTGCGACACCAGATCGTCAGGCATGGCCGGTCGGTTGACCTTGTAGTCGGCATACAGGTCGTGCCGGAAGGTCTTCCCCGGCATGTCGAAAGCGCAGAACAGATAATCCGGTTTCCTGCTCTCGACGAGCGAAATCATGTCGCGGGCAAAACCGTAAACCACCTGCACGGGCTGTCCCTGCGGGCTGGTCATCTCGGGCAGGGCGTGGAACAGCTGGTACAAGAGGCCATGCGCGTCGACGACGTATACCGTCTGCCCGGCCAGACTCTCCGGAGGCCGAGCGTCGACGGAACTCACCGGCAGCAGACCCGGCGACGAAATCTCGGCGATCGGCTCGTGCGGCATCTCGGCAGCCGACTCTCGCGGCGTTTCAGCCGGCTCATCCCCCTCCTCAAAGAACAATCGCTGTCGAGAGCGTTCAACCATCGTGTGCAGGCCAAAGGGAGAGCTATGAGGTATTTTGATCGGAGAAGATGACGTGGAAGGTCTCGCCCTCAAAAACGGCGGAGCACCGCCTGAGCCATCGGCCACGAAAAGCTCGAGAATCGCCGCCAAGACGGAGCCAAAGCGGAGTGCCCCTCACATTTTCGCCACGTGGCCGCCGATATCCTAAACCTCTGTCGGGGGCTGTCAAGACAGCCCCGGGAGCCGACGAAGAACTGGTGGGCTGTCTGCGACGACTAACGGTTAAGGAAGAATCGACGGCTGCCCTGGCACTTCATGTGGCACAAACCCGCGCCTGCGGAAAGTGCTGCCAAGAGGCATGCACCACAATCTCGCTTCTTTACTGACCCGGCTTCAGATTGCCATCTCCGGCGGAATCGAGCATCATTGTGTATTGAGTCCTCGATGAGTCATCCCATCCCCCCCGAAACCCGCTAAGGCCTCATGTCGGAAGTTTTTGATCCCTACTACATCTGGCTGGGGATCCCGCCCGAGGAACAGCCGCCTCACTACTACCGGCTGCTGGGCCTCCGGGCGTTTGAGACCAACGCTGAGGCGATCGGTCACGCGGCCGACCAGCGGATGACGCTGCTGCGGACCTTCCAGACGGGGAAACATACCGCCGACTCGCAGCGGTTGCTCAATGAGGTGGCGTCGGCCCGGGTGACACTGCTGAATCCCGACAAGAAGGCGGCCTACGATCAACAGTTGCAGACTTGGCTGGCTCCCACCGCGCCGCCGCCGCTGCAACCCCCGGTCGCAGTGCCGTCCAACAGTCCGCCGTCGGCGTGGCCCCTCGAACTGGAGCGGCCGGCGCGGCAGACGCGAACCCGTCGGCGTTTACCAGTGCTCCTGGGCACAATCGCGGTCGCAGTGGCAGCGACTGTGGGAGCCATTTTCTGGGCGGGCAAGCCGCCCGATCCTGAACATGCCCAGTCAACGTCAGGCACCGAGCATCCGCCGCTGCCCACGGTCGGCGGAGAGCCTCTGTCCGGCAACCATGGCGACGCGTCCTCCGAGAACGCGTCCGGGCGGCAACCAGCACCGGGCGTCGCTGAGGCGACGGCGGCAGTCTCCGAGACCGACAGACTGGACGCTGCGATCGACCTGCTAGCGCTTATCGATCCACAAACGCATGCGGTGCGGGGAAATTGGCGCAGGGAAAACGGGGCCCTGGCTGCCGGCATGGGCACCAGCTTGCTTCAGATCCCATTCGCACCGCCCGATGAATACGATCTCTCGTTGACGGCTGAACACGTCGGAGGCCAAAGCGGCATCTACCTTGGGGCGGTTGCCGGCGGCAGACATTTCCTGGTGTTGATCGACGGCTACCTTACCAGCGGCGGGGTGGCGGGAATTGAATTGCTGGATGGCGAATTGGCCCTGCGCAACGCCGCGCAGCGACAGGGACTATTCCTGCCTCGTGGGCAGCCGTTCACGCTCACTTATCGCATCCGCAAGAATGGCTTGAGCGTGGAGCGCGATGGCGGGTCAATCTTCACCTGGCAGGGGGATTACGCGCGCTGTTCGACTCGGGAAATCTGGACCGTTCCCGATCCAAAGCGGCTTGCACTGGCACTGGCCAACGCCGAGTATCGCTTCACGGCGATCACGATCGCGCCACCCGCGGGACCGATCGATTTCGGCCGCGTCGCTCTGATGCCGCCGCTGGTCGAGCAGCCCCCCAGCGCCCCGCCGACAGATGGCACTCCCCCGAACCCGCCGACCGTGGCCGCGGAGTCGCCTCCCGAGGGCACCTCGGACGATACGACCGCGCCGCGACTGCCGCTCCCGGATGTCGCCAGGCAGGAAGAGATCGCCGCGCATGTTCGCGAGGTAGTCAATGTGGACGCCGCCCGCACGGCCGAAGAGAAACAGGCAGCTCTTACCTCGCTGCTTGGCTTGGCGGATCAGGCCCGTGATCGGCCCGACGAACGATTCGTCCTGTGGCGTGAAGCGATCAAGCTGGCGGTTGCCGCGGGCAACGCGCAGCACGCGATTGAGGCCACCGACCGCATTGCGGCCGAGTTTCAGATCGATGCAGTCCAGGCAAGGCTGAGCGTGCTCAAGGATTTAACGGGCGCGACTCGCGACGAATCGCAAATCGCGGCGCTGGTAACCGCGGCCGACACGGTTATCGACGACGCCCTGGATTCCGGACAGTATGCCGCCGCGCTGGAGGCTGCCACAACCGCCTACCGCGCGTCGCAGCGTCCCGCGGGGCAGGGCCTCCGCAAGCAGGTTCACGAGAGACAGAAGGCGGTGGAGAAGATCCACTCCCACTGGCAGAGCGTGCAGGAATCGCTCGAGTTGCTTGCCACCAATCCCGACGATCCGGCAGCGAATCTCGAAGCCGGGAAGTGGCACGCTTTCACGCTCGACGACTGGGAGCGGGGCTTGCCATGCTTGGCCAAAGGGAGCGATGCTGTACTCGCGGCAGCCGCGCAACAGGAACTCGACGCCCGGCCGGCCGATGCGGAGGCGGAAGCCGCCTTGGGCGATCTTTGGTGGGATCTGGCCCGCAAATATCAGGGCGACGATCGCGAAGCGATCCTGGCCCGCGCTGGCACGTGGTACGAAAAGGCGGCCGCGGGTCTGCCCAGTGGCTTGCTGCAAACCAAGGTCGGCAAGCGGCTCGATGAACTCACCAGTAGCGATAAGCCCGGCCGCACGACCGGCGGCGGCAACGTACTGCCAGGTCGCTGGCTCGACCTTTTCCGTTGGGTCGACGTCGAGCGCGATGGCGTCCAGGGGCGCTGGCTGCCGACCCCGGCGGGTTTGGCCGTTGCCTCCGGTCCCGCCAACCGCTTGATGCTGCCGGTCGAGATTCAAGGCGACTACGACCTGGAAATCACCTTCACTCGCACCGCAGGGGATGACATGATCGGGCTGGTTCTCCCCGTCGCATCCACCTCGTGCCTGACGTTTGTAAGCGGCTGGAGCGGCCGATTCCGCGGGATCGAGTACATCAATGGTCGGGGTGGAAACAACAACGAGGCGACGCGGCGTCCCGGAACAGTCGTCGATCGACAGCGCTACACGCTCCTGGTCAGCGTCCGCACCGACGGCACCAATGCTCGAATCGACGCCCGGGTCAATGGGCAGCCGAGCATCTCCTGGTCGGGCCCCGTGGCCTCGCTCATGACGCCGGGCGGATGGAGCCTTCCGCTGGGCAACCGCCCGGGGCTGGGGGCCAACCAGTCGACAATGGTCTTCCACGGCGCACGCCTGCGCCTTATCGCGGGAAATGCCAAGCTCTTAAGGAAAGACACGCCGGCCGGCAGAACGCCCTGAACGGTCCGCCTGAGTTCCCGATTCCCTCGCTTCGCCCCGCGACTGAGCCCCTGTTGACCTCTACCATCCTTCGGCGGGGGTTTTTCGTTGACAGCGCATTTTGCCCTACTTACAATCGAAAGTAGGTTGTTGTCGTTCGAAGAATAGTGAACCTTTGCGGCCGGTCTTTCCCAAGATCCCGACTCAATCGGGCGTCGCGAAGGTGAAGAAGCATACGTCACATCACTGGCCCACTCGGCACCGGTTCTGGTGTCCACTGCGGCAAAGGAGCACCCTCAGTCATGGCGCGCGAAAACCAGGGACTGCAAATCACCCTTATCATCTTCGTCTTTCTGACGATCGTGCTGGGTGTCGCGAGCTTCCTTTTCTATCGAAACTATCAGGAACAAACCATCAAAGTGGCCTCGCTCACCGAGGAGAAAAGCACGCTCGACGCGACGACGCGCGAGCTGCAGAACGAGAACATGCAGCTTAAGGAATGGATCGGCGACGCCCGCACCGACAAGCTCGACGTGGTCAGCCAGAACGTCAAGCGCGACATGGATACCTACGCCCCGAATTTCCCGGCGGCTGACCGCAACTACCGCAAGGTTCTGCAGAACCTCCAATCCGCCCTCAATGACAAGAACGCGACGCTCGACGACGCCCTCGTCCAGGTGCAGAACCTGAAGACCTATGCCCAGACGCTTGACCAGGCAAAGCAAGGGCAGATCGATCAGTACAAGCAGGCTGCGGACAAGGCTTCAGAGGATCTGATGGCTACCCGCCAGCAGGCCGACAGCGCCCTCCAGACGGCCAACCAGGGCAAGGACCAGTTGATGAAGCAGCGGGATACCCTTGTCAATGACGCCCGCAATCGCTTGGCGGAGAAAGACAAGCTGCTTGCCAGCAAGGACGAGAATCTGAAGAGCATGAGCGAAGACCTGCGTCAGAAGGTCGACCAGGTGAACGAGATGTACAATCCGGTGTTCGAGCAGGCGACGGGGGAAATCACTCAGGTGGACCAGCGTTCCGGCACGGTGTGGATCAACCTCGGTTCGGCCGACGGACTCCGCCGCCAGACAAGCTTCGCGGTCTACGCGGCCGGGACAAACGACGTGCAGAAGGCTGCCGAAAAAGGGAGTATCGAAGTCACCCGGATCCTCCGCGATCACCTCGCCGAGGCCCGCATCGTCGACGACAAGATCTCCGATCCGATTCTCCGCGGCGACCTGATTCATACGCCGGTATGGGTGCCGGGCAGCCAGGAGCGTTTTGCAATCACCGACGGGATGGATCTCGATCGCGACGGCAAGCCCGATGCCCAGGTGCTGAAGAACCTGATCTCGATGAACGGCGGCGTGATTGATGCCGAGCTTGCACAGGACGGCAAGCGGGTGGGCCAGATCACAGGCAGAACCCGCTATCTGATCATCGGCCGCGAGCAGGACGAGAACACGCCGCGCGAACTACTCGAAGCGCGGTCGCAGATGATCAACGACGCCAACAAGCTGGGCGTCGAGATGATCAATCTCGATGTCTTCCTCCGCCGCATGGGTTGGAAGAACGAGACGCCTGTCGTGCACTATGGCAAAGGCGGCAACCTCGAGGAGTTCCGGCCGCGTGCTCCTGAGGGGGGCTCCCGAGTCTCGACGGGCAACGTCAGTTCCCTCTATCAACCGGAGGAGCCGTCGCGCGGCGCACGCCGGACCCGAACCGCGTACTGACCTCGCGCACTGGTTCAGCGCCCCGAGACGAGTCCGGGTAATGCCCGCGGGCCCCGTTTGCCGCACGCGCGGCGCGCTGCCACCGCAGCCATGATCCGCTCTGCGGCGAGCAACTATGTCGGGTCGCCGATGGCGCCGAACAACCGCGCAGCGAGGGATTCCAGACGTCGCACCTCCGGCTCCGGCGCACCGGAGCGGGCTTTCAGCAACTCGGGTGACACGAAGAGCCTTGCAGGCTCCCGCAACCGATTGCGGCGCGCGACCCGCCACAGCAGCCAGCGCTCAGACCAGCGCAAACGGTGCGCGCGGCACAGTTCGAGAAACAGCCTCCGCGGGCGATTTACCGGCCGCGAGCGCCGCGGGCGGTCCATGAAACGGGCCGCCAGCCAGAACACCAGCAGGATTGCCACCAGGACCAGCAATCCGGTCATCCGCTCGCTCGCACCGAGGTGCGTCTGCCGCCGCGACATGGCGCGGACCATCGACTGCATGCGTTCGTCGGAAGCGGCAGCCAGCCAAAGGTGGAACGACATGCCGCGGCCTCAGATGAACGAATTGGGGTGCGGAGGTGGTGGGAGCGGCCAGACGTCGAGCGGCCCCAGGTCCGCCGGTGACTTCTCTGGGCCTGCCAGTCCCGAATCGGCCGGTAGCCGGCGGTGCGACTCGGCCGCGCTGCGCGCCAGGACCGCGGCAGCCGCCGTCCGCACCGCGATGTCTTGATCAAATCGAAGGTCGGCGATCGAACGCTCGACCGCCGCCACCGCGTCCATCGCCTCGGCGATCTCCAGCGCCCGGAGCCGCCGGATGCGAAGCTTCGATTGCAGTTCGGCCGCCAGCAAGGGGATCGCCTGCGGATCGATCTTGCGGACCAGCAGGCCCGTGCTGCGGCGGACCTCGGCGTCGAGCGTGTCGAAGGCCGCCAGAAACCGGGCGAAGCTGAATTCGGCAAGATTGTCGCGAACCGCTTTCTGAACCACGTCGTGCGGGCTGTCCACCAGGCGCAGCAACCGCGGTAGCGCCCCGGGCATGCCGCGGCTCCGCAATTGCGACACCAGCGCCGCCTGCACGTAGGGATCTTCGTGCTCCAAGCCAAGCAACACCAGTTCGTTGGCCTCGGCGCCGCGGAAATCCGCCAGGGCCTCGGCCGCCGCGCGGCGCCCCGCGGGCTTGCCGACCAGCAACAGGTGCTTGATGATTTCGAAGGCGTAACTCCGCCCGACGCTCGCCCCCATGAACAGCCGCACGGCTCCGTGCTGCGCCTGCTCATCCAACCCGGCGACAATCCCCAGCGAATCCTCGATCCACGCCAGCGAGTTGATCCGTCGCAGGTTGTGCGCCTGCACGGGCGACGATTCGCGGGCCAGCTTGTGCAACAGGCTGGCGAGAAAACGCTCATCGCAGCGACGGGAGATCATCCCCAACGCCGCCGATGGCGCCTGAGGATCGTCGACGAAGCTCAGCAGCAGCCGAACGACCCCGGCCGACGCGCTCTGCGAGAACTCTTCGGCGACCGCGGCGAAGGCGACGTGGTGGGGCTCGAGCAGGATCCGCTTGAGCGTGATGTTGTCGCGATTCACCAAGAGCAGGAAGGCCGTCACGATCTCCGCCCGCTGATGCAGGTGGAACCGCTCGACCGACCGCTCCAGGTCTTCGAGCACCCGCCAGCGGACGAGTTGCGGATCTCCGCGCCGCAGGTCGACGTTCGGATCCGCCAGATCGCGGCACAGCGAGTCGGCCGTTTCCACGAGGGTCCGGCCCAGCATCTCGCCGTAGCGGCTGCCCGATTCCAGGGCGTGCACAAGCGTTGGCATGACCTCGTATTCGCGGAACCATGCGGCGGCGAGGCAGCCGTTGGAGCAGGCCTGTTCATCCGCTGACAGAATCGCTTCACGAATCGCCTCGGCCATGGCTTCCTGATGCTGATAAACGATCCGCCGCGGCCGCTCGGCCAACGTGTGCAGGCGATTGACCACGGCCCGGCAGCCACTCGCGCTCCGGCGGGCCAGGATCGCCGCCAGCGCCGACTCGCGAATGGCCGCTTGGGGCGAGTCGAGCGCCGCCACCAGAACGAACGTCGCCGCCTCGTTGGATGTCTCGCGAAGCACCCGAAATGTCGTTTCGAGGCCGTTACTCACTGCGCAGTTCTCCCTGTCTGCACAGATCGGCATCGTGAAGAAGGAACTTTGGCCTTAAGACAAGGCCGCGCTGGTGAGAAGACGACGCTCCGGGAAGTGCAACACCGTTCCATTTCGTCGCCTCAACGTTCATTGCAGTCGCGCGAACGTAAGGACAAGGCTGGATGAACTTTATGGCCACTCGCCAAACCGAGAGTATTGATTCGCCACCAGCGGGGTGTTGCACTCCAGGCGGTCCGCCGGTCAACATTGAATGTAAGCGTCGGCCGCCGGGGCAAAACCATACCCCTCGAAAAAGGTAGAATACAACCCAGCCGGCGGGCCCATCGAGCGACAGAATTCCCGCTCGTGGCGCTGTAGCCAAGCAGGTGTCGTGGCACGCGGTTGTCGGCGTGAAAGAAGCAGCGGTAAGCCACATTTTCGAGGTCATTGTCCCATGGCGAAATGGGGATCCCGGAAGCGCGACGGTCGGGGTCAGCGGGGGAAGCCGACGCGCACCTCCGGAGGTAATCGCCACGCAGTCGCCGCGCTATCGCAACCCGTCACAACCAGGTGGCGAACGACTATCCCCTGGATTATTGCAGCGGGCCTCGCCCTGGCGGCCATCGCCGTCTTTCTCGGCTATCATCGAGGATCCGACGAGCCGGCTGTCAGTGTGCATATTGAGGAGCCGCGGTCGGATATTCCCCAACGCCCGGTTTGGAGTACCATCGACAATTCGCCGGCATCGCGCCGGATCGCTGAATTGCGGAACGATTCGTTCGACGTGGCGGAGGGCCTGGTGAGAGTATTGCCAGGCGATCCTCACGCGCTGTGCCTGCTGGCAACCGTGCACCATCGCCACGCCAATGAAGCAGAAGCGGTGCGGCTTTGGCAGAGATGTATCGAGATCGACGACCGCTTCGCCGATGCCTATCATTCGCTCGGCTTGGCTGCCCTCGAGAAGGGCGATTTCAGCGACGCCGAGCGTCACCTCCGCAAAGCGCACCAGATCGACCCCGCTTGGCCTGAAATTCCCTTGCCTCTGGCCAAGGCACTCGCCAATCAAGGCAAGATCCGCGACGCCGTGGACGTACTCGAAGCGTTCCTGCAGGTTTCGCCAACGTCGACCGAGGCATGGTGCCGTCTGGGTCAGGCGTATCAGCAACTGGGAGACTATGCCGCGGCGAAACGCGCACATCTTAAAGCCGTCGCGATCGACCCCGCTTGCACCGACGCTCACTACGGGGCGGCGATTGCGCTGGAGCAGTTGGGGGAAACCGGGCCAGCACGCGAACATCGAGAGAAGTTCCGCGAACTGGCCTCGCACCAGGACCACACCGTCCGCGAGGCGCGAGAAGGATTCACCGACGAGAGCCGCATGCGGGCGACCGTCGTCAATACACGGATGACCGCCGGCCGGGTGTACGCGCTTCGTGGCCGGATGCGCGACGCCGAAGAACAATGGAAACAGGCGGCCCTGCTCGACCCAGGCCATCGCGAAAGCCGCGAACGGCTCTGCCAGATGTACTTCGAGCAGCAGCGATTCGAAGAGGCGTTGGCGACCCGGCAGGAGCTTTGCGAGCTCGCTCCAGACGATCCGGGAAACTGGCTGAGTCTGGGGAAGTTGAGCATCCATTGCGGTCGCCCGGCCGAGGCGGAGGCGCCGTTCCGCCGCGTAATCGAACTGGCTCCACAGCAATCGGATGGCTACGCCGCGCTGGCCGAGATTTATCTCCTTCCAGGTCGAGATCCACAGCAGGCCATCGAGCTCGCCCAGACCGCGGTTAAGCTGGCTGCGACGGCACCCCATTACTTTGTCCTGGCGGCGGCATTCTGGAACGCCGGCGATGGCCCCAGCGCGCGAGCGGCCATGGCGCAGGCGATGAAACTCGATCCCACCGATCCTCGCTATCGGGAAGGTTACGCACGCCTGCAACGTTCTTTCCGCACAACTGCATCCCATATTCTCCGAATATCGCAGGGTGGGGAAGTTCAGCGGTAGAGCGTGACGGGTAGGGAGAGGAGGCGGAGGAGTTGACGGTGGAGCGGGGAGAGTTTGGTGGTGAATTGGATCGGTTCGCTGCCGGGACGGGTGAAGACGTGACGCTGGGTGGGGTCGAAGAGGTCGAACAGGCGACGCGCCGTGGGGCGCCGGCAGTCGCGGTCCTCGGGGTACATCGGCAGGGCCGCCAGGCCGTGGTCGCGCATCGCCTGCCGCAGCGCACGCTCGATGAGCGACTCCGCCAATAGCGCGAAGAAGTAGACGCAGAGGAAGCCCTCGATGCGGGCCACGTCCTTGAGGAACACCGGGGCCACGCGGTAATCGGTCTTGAGCTGCTCGAAGCGGCGTTCGATCGGCGGCTGCCGTTTGTAGGCCTCAAGCACCTCCCGGGCGTCGAGTTGCGTGTCGTTGGTCACGAGGGGAAAGAGGCCGTCGGTAAGCCGCTCCCGGGCCAGCTCGGCTTCGTCGATCGTGTACTCCAGATCGAAGCGCACCGACTCCTCGCGGACGTAGGTGGTGTCCTTGCCGGGACGTCCGCGGCGGCTCTGGCGGAAGGTCTCTTCCACACGCTGGTCGATCTGCACCCGGAGCCAGGTCGCGGCCTGATGGCGGTCGAGGATCTCCGCCACGGCGGCGAGTACTTTCGCCTCCTCCCGCAGCCGCGACCGTGGCGACCGCAGCCGCTGTTGCAGGTCACGCAGTTCCTGCTGGGCCTGAGCCAGCCGCCGGCCGCGGGCGGCCAGGTCCAGCTCAGCCTTGCGGGTGCTCGAGTACCACCACAGCCGATAGCCTTCGGGAAGCGCTTCCGGCGGCGAAACGACGGCATAATGATCGACCACCTCCCCCTCATCGTCGGCCTTGTCCCCGAGCGGCTCCCAGGCGACCTGGCCGGCGCGGAGCCGCTGGCGGAAGTCGCCGTCCTCGCGACGGGTGCGCGGCAGCACGCTCACGAAGCGGCCGCCGCGCTGGGCGATGTAGTTCATGTTCTCTACCGTGGCCAGCTTGCAGTCGGCCACGTAGAGGAAGTCGCGCCGGCCGGCCAACTGGCAGAGCAAGTCCCAGCTCTCGACGTGGGTGCGGTCGTCGGTCACGTTGCCGCTGGCCACGCGGAAGGCCACCGGGACCCCGCCGTCGCGGGTGACGGTGAGGATATACAGCAGTTGCTTGAGGTCGGGGCGATGGTCCTTGTTGTGGCCCCAGGTGATGGCCACCGTCGGCTTGCCGTGACGGGCGGCCCCTTGGCTGGCGCTGGCGTACAGGCCGCAGAAGGAGACGGTGGTCGAGTCGTTGTGCAGCTCGTCGAGATGGAGGTCGAACTGGCGCACGATGTGGCGCATGAGGGCCAGCACGAGCGACGGCCGGTCGGCGCGGAAGAGGGCCGTCAGGGCCCGGCCGCCGCGGTCGTCGTTCCAGGCGGCCACTTGTTCCGGCTTCAGTCCGAGGCCGGCCGGATCGTGTCCCGCGATCCACTCGCCCACGGCATACAGCGGCGTGCGGGAGAGCAGGATCTGCTTGACGAGGATCACCACCGCGCGGGCGGTGGGGATCTTGGTGCGGCGATCGTCGCCAGGGAGGAACTCGGCGAGCAGCGCTTCGAGCTTCATCCGCTGGAGGAAGTCCTCGACGATCGGCAGCGCGCCGGTGGTCCAGGACCGCAGCGCGGCCGGGCCGCGGCGGGCGACGTGTCCGGAGGATCGGCTGCGCGGGCGACGGGAGGTGGTGGAGCGTCGAGTCGAACGGGAAGCTTTCTTCATCGTGAAAACCCTTTCCGGCGGAGTGTGGCCGCGCGGGGCGGCCAGTGTCGGCCGCCCCGCGACGGGCAAAGTGCCGCAGGAAGGAAATGTCGCGTTCGACACAACGTCAAGGCGCGCCGCCGAGGGTGTGAACACTTACGACACGGACCATCGACGTAAGTCCAGTCCGACTCGACTTACGTCGAGAGCCTTCGCCCTAAGTATCGCGAACTCGAATGCGGACCGCGCGCCGGACATTGCCGCGTCGCACGACCGGATGAAGAATGCCCCCAACGCGCGGCGCCGCTGCCGAACCTGGCCGGCGGTTGCCCTGCCTCCGCCCTTGCCCGGCGCTACGCCCCGCGCCCCGCATCGTCCCACTCACACACACCGCCGGCCACCGTCCCGCCTGGACCCGCCCCATGAAATTCCAAGATAATCAACGGCAGTTGTGCGGAAAGAACGCTGCAACAAGAGCCGTCGAAATGAATTCCTCCATGAATTTCACTCCTCGGCGATTCGCGGCGTGGCGCTGGATCGCCCTGGCGGCCGGTGTGTTTGTACTGGGATTGGGAAGCGTGACGGCGCTGCGAACACCGCACCGAACGGCCCCACCTCGTCCGTCCGTTCCCTCGGAGCACGATCAACCGGCGCCGGCGTCACCCTCTCCGCCTACCGGCATTCGATTGGCGGACGTGACCGCCGATTCCGGGATCGCATTCAGGCACAACGACGGCGGGTCAGCCGGTCAGAAATACCTCGTTGAAGCGGTATCCGCCGGGTTGGCCCTGTTCGACTATGACGGCGACGGGCGGATCGACATCTACTTCCTCAACGGGGCGCCCTTGCCGCCGGCAGCACACAATCCGACGGTGACCAATGCGCTGTACCGTAACGAGGGACAGATGCGTTTTCGCGACGTGACCCATGAGGCGGGCGTCGGCGACGCCGGGTTTGGCCTCGGGGTGGCCGTCGGCGACTACGACAACGACGGCGACGCCGACCTCTATGTGAACAACTTCGGCCCCAATGTTCTGTACCGCAACAACGGTGACGGGACGTTCGACAATGTAACGGAAGGGGCCGGCGTCGCTTGTGGCGAAAAGGTGGGAGCGGGCGCGTCGTTCCTCGACGGCGACGGCGACGGCGACCTCGAGTTGTACGTAGCCAACTACGTGGATTTTCGCTTTGACGAGCACGTGCATCGCACGATCGATGGTTTCCCCTGTTATCCCGGCCCGCTCGATTTCGGGCCGGCCGCCGATGTTCTCTATCGCAACAACGGCGACGGGACGTTTGCCGACGTGAGCGAACCGGCGGGCATCTCCAGCGTGGCCGGCACCGGCATGGGAATGGTTTCAGCAGATTACGACAACGACGGCGATACCGACGTCTTTGTGGTCAACGACGAGATGGCAAACTTCCTGTTCGAGAACGACGGCTCGGGCCGTTTTGAAGAGGTCGGCGTCTTTCGCGGGCTCGCCTACAACCTCGAAGGCCGCTCTCAGGGCAACATGGCTGTCGACTGCGGCGACTACGACAATGACGGTTGGCTCGACTTCTTCACCACCGACTACAGTCGCGAACTCCCCGTGCTCTACCGGAACGTTGGAGGCGGGTTGTTTGAAGATGCCACCCTGAAAAGCGGCGCGGGGAGCGGCGGTCTGCCACACGTCAATTGGGGAACCGGTTTCGCCGACTTCGACAATGACGGCGACCGTGACTTGTTCATCGCGTGCGGTCACCTCGATCAGGAAGTCCACCGCTGGAACCCGAGCACCGCCTTCAAAGTGCCGAATCTCCTGCTGATGAATACCGGCGACGGCCGCTTTGTCGACATCTCATCTCAATGCGGCAGCGGACTGGCGGCCGTCGAAAGCAGCCGCGGCGTGGGGCTCGACGACCTCGATGGCGATGGCGATCTCGATGTGGCTGTTCTCAACTCCGCCGCAGCGCCGACGCTCATCCGCAACGACACCCGGAACCAGCGGCACTGGCTGCAGATCCAGCTGCGGGGTACCAAGTCCAATCGGGACGCAATCGGCGCGCAAGTCCGCGTGACGGCCGGCGGACGGACGCAACTGGCCGAGGTGCACAGCGGCCGCAGCTACCAGAGCCATTTCGGCACACAACTGCACTTCGGCCTGGGAGAGCACGATCGCGCTGAGCGGATTGAAGTCCGCTGGGTGGGCGGAGCAACCGAAGTCTTTGCCGATCAGCCCGCCGATCAATCGCTCGTGTTGACGGAAGGCTCCGGGGAGTCGCTGTAGACGGGCCGGATTCTCTTCACACGCTATTCAGCCCACCAGACCGTGATCCGCTGCGTGATCGGCCCCCAGCCCGAGCGGTGCATACCGACGGCAAAGTCGAGGTCGCCGTCATTATCGAAGTCGCCGGCTTCGAGCGCGGCGTGGTTGGGCGTGCCGTCCTCCAGTGTGTGGCGAGCGAACTCGCCCGGCGAAGTCTGCTCGAGCATCAGCACCGATGCCCGCGGGCCGGGAGGCATGGTCCGCTCATCCACGGCCGTGGGGACGAACGCCGACAGCACGATGTCCTGGTCGCCGTCGCGATCGAAATCCCCTACCTGAGCGCGGCACGCGCCGGCCAGGTGAGTGACCTGCCGGCGCTCGAAGCCGGCGTCGCCGCGATTCTCCAGCCATCCAAGCCCGTGCCAGGGCGTGATGCGGTTATTGTCGAACGCATCGCCGTTGACATAGAGCACGTCAACATCGCCGTCGGAGTCCAGATCGGCAAGCTCGAGCATGCTCGAGCCAAAAGCCAGGTCAGGGGCCCTCCAGAGCGTATCCTGGTGAAACCGCCCCTCACCCTGGTTCATGAACAGCGTGACGCACTCATGCTCCTGGCTGATCAGGGCGACAAAATCGGACCGACCGTCCCCGTTGAAGTCGTGGATCGGCACGCAGATCGCCCCCGGTCGCGGATCGAGTTGGCGGGCTTCAAAACGCGGCGGCTCATCGCCCGAAGCGACGTTGTCCAAATACACCACGTTGCCCGTCAACTCCCAGCCGAACTCCGCAACCACCAGGTCCAAATCGCCGTCGCCGTCGAAGTCGGCTGCACGGGCGTCAGACACGCGTCCAAGCCCCTCGACGAGAACCACTTCCTCAAAGTTGCCCACGGTTCGCTGCCGGAGCCACACAACCCGGCCGTGAGGCTGGTCCATGGCGGTGTAGCCCCCCAGGTCGCCGACAACCAGATCCATCTGGCCGTCCTGGTCGAGGTCGCAGGGATGGAACAGGCACGGGCTCTCAAGCCGCGCGAGCCTCCGCACGCTGCCCGACGGCAATTCGGTCGCAGTAATTTCGCCGCTGGCCATGTCGCTTGCCAGCAGCAAAGGCGCCCCCTCAGCGCTCAGCTCGCTCCAGCACAGATGCGCAATCGCCGGCTGCGCACGCCCCGGTTCCAGCGCCAGTTCCTGGCGGCGAAACGCAACGCCGAAGGGCTTCTCGGCCTCAACAGCCTGCGGATGATCGAGAGTCTCCGCGGCGCGAGCCGTATAGTACGCCACCGTCGCCTGGATCGGCGGAGCATCGAGGTCCGTTCGCCCCGAACGGCCGTAATACTCATAGCCCAGGCGAATCCGGGCGTGCCAGTCGCTCCGGACAAAGCTCCGCGGTTGCGGCAGCGCGTGGCAATCGCTGCAGAACGTCTCGATGCGCGCCTGGTCCTCCGCGCTCACCGTGCTGGCATAGCCTTCCCGCGGATCCAGCTTCGTTGCACGCTCGGATGCGTCCGGCAAGAGATGCCATGCCACCGACGCCGCCAGCACGGCGATCGCTCCGGCAACGGCTGTCAGAAGTAGCGCCGTCGCACGGCGTTTGGTTCGCTTGGCCATAGCCCTCGATTATCACTCATTGGCCAGACAGCAGCAAGCTGCACAGGCCGCCCAGGCAGGACGTCGCACCACTCTCGCCGATGATGTCTCCCCCATGGTGCAACGAGGGCGACCGGCGGGAGTAAGGCTTCCGGGCAAAGAGGTTGAAGCAGTTGCATTATCAACCCGAGCGCCAATAGAATGGCTCGCCGGCGATGCGGCGTTTGCGGCTTCAGGCATTGGGCATGGAACACGACGACCAGACCTCCGACCGGCCAGCGGCCCGTGCTCCGGCCCTCTTGTGGCGGCGGCTGACGCTCGCGATCGTTTCCCTCGCCTTGCTGGCGCTAATCATCTGGTCGAGCCCGCGGATCGCGGCCTTCGTCGCCCGCCGCATGGCCGCCCAGCGGATCAATGAACTCGCCACCCATACCGCCCTGTGGTGGCTCGATCGCGCCGCCAGGCTCCAACCGGCCGACTGGCGAACCGACCTGATGAATGCCTCGTGCCAGCGGCAACTGCGGCAGATGGATCGCTGGCAGGAGGCCATCGAGGCCGCCGAACGAAACGGTGCGCCGCGGGCCGCTCTCGACGTCGAACTCAAGCTGCAGGCGCTGCAGTTCGGCGACGCCCTCGACACGGCGAAGGAGGTGATGGACAGCCTTGCCGATGCGGGGGCGGCTCCGTGGGATGTGGCCGGGGCATATTTCTCCGGGTGTCTGTTGCGGAACGAGCAGCAGCGCGCCCTGGCGCTGCTCCAACAGTGGACCGCTATGTATCCGGACGATCCCCACACCGACTATCTGTGGGCCCTTTACACATACAGCCAGGGAGACGCGAAAGGTGCCGAAGAGCGGCTGCGAAGCGTTCTCGACCGGCAGCCGCACCACGAACTGGCGCGATCCGGCCTGGCCGAAATGCTCGCCGCCGCTGAGCGATTGGAGGAGGCCCGGCAACACTATGCTCAACTGGTGACGCGCTCTGGGGGAGGCGAAATTGCATCGACCGGCCTGGCGCGCGTGCTGCGCAGGCTGGCGAGGATCGACGAGGCCCGCGCCGTGCTGGCGCCGATCATCTCGCGGCCCGATCCGGGATCGGCCGCTCGAGCCGAAATGGCTCAGATCGAACTCGATGCCGGTCAATACCTCGAGTCGCAGCGCTGGTTGCGCTCGCTCCCCGGCGAACTGGCGCTCGACCTGGAACGGCTCAACAACATGGCCATCGCTGTAGCGTTGGCCGGCGACGTGCTCGATGGCGACCGACTCTTTCGGCAGTTCCGCTCCGAGGTGTATCGTGCGGGCCGGATGAGAGATCTCGGCATCCGCGCCGAGACCAATCCGGCGGCGGCCGCCGAGATGCGGCGGATGGCAGCGGGAACAGCTCCGATCTATCCCCGCGACCACTTACCCCCGATCCCGCCGCTGCCCGCGAAGGACGGCGACGCCCAGGCCCGCACGGCCTGGCTCTATGCGTTCCATTGCAGTGCTTGCCATGGCCACAACGGCGACGGCCGCGGCCGTGCCGACCGCCACCTCTTCCCGCCGGCAAGCATTCTCCGCGGCGGACCGGTGAAGCTGGTCAGCACGCCGAACGGCGTACCCACCCTCGACGACATCAAGTCGGCGCTCCGCAACGGGATCCCTGGCACGGCGATGGCCGCCCGGCCGGAGTTGAACGACCGCGACATTACCCTCCTGGCCGAAGAGGTGCTCCGCTTGCGCCGCGAGGGGCTGACGGAACAGGTCGCTCAAGCGTTCCGGGCGGAGGGCGAAGAGCCCGAGGAGGAGGATCTGCTCGCGGCGGTGGAACTCGGCATGACGCCCGGTGAGCCGATCGAGCCGCCGCAGTTCCCGCCACCCGATCCGGCAACCATCGGGCGTGGCAAGCAGGCCTACGTCGATCTGGGCTGCAACAAGTGCCACGGTCCGAGCGGTTCCGGCCCGCCGGAGCAACAATGGTACGACGATCGCGGCTACCCGGAGCCGCCCCGCGATCTGGTTCTCGAGCCGTTCAAAGGCGGCCTTGATCCGCAGTCAATCTTTCTCCGCGTTGCCGCCGGCATGCCCGGCACCTCGCACCCTTCCGCCTCCACAGCCGGCGACGCCGTGCTCGCCGATCTCACCCGCTACATCCTCTCGCTTGGCCAGCCGCAGCGGATCACGCTGACAAACTACACGCGCCGCGAGAAGGCGGATCCGTAGCGAGTATCCAGAAGTGGCCATAAAGCATACCGCTATCGACTGCCAAGAATCAGGTCACAGACGACCAGCCGATGATCCGAGTGGAGCGTCTTCCTCGCAGCAACCGACACCGCGCGGAGATTTGGGCTCGCCCACACCTGGTCAACGCGGAACAGCGGCAGGCTGTTCGTTCCCGTATTTCCCCAGCCACGCCCCGCTCCGCGGAATGTTTCGCGCAGTCTCTCGCGCATGGAAACCAGTGCGCCGTCGTGCGGCGGCGCGTTGAAGTCGCCACCCACAATCAGCGGAGTCGAGGGGGCGACGCTTGCGATCCGTCGCATGATCGCCTGGATCTGCTGGCGATGTCTCACCCGGTTGTCGTGGTGATCGGTCCAGAAGCCTCGCCTCCAAAAATCGAGGCGGAAGACGGGTGGGCTGAGTCGCAGGCTGATCACCTCTGCCCGGACGCCGGTGGGCAATTCGACCTCGGCCTGCACGAAATGTAATCCGCGCCGGACGCTCCGCGGCCGAACGTGCCCGTGGGCGATGATCGAGGTGTCGCTGCTCCACACCAAACTTCCGTCCGCTGCAAACAAGCTATCTGCGATCTCCTCCAATTGCTCGCGGCCCGGTGATTCCTGCAGCAGGATAATGTCCGGCTGCCAAGCCGCCAGATCCTCAACCACGCGCGGGTTTCCGGCGCCGCAATTGAGCGACACCACGCGCAGAGCGCGGCCACCGCGTCGAGCCGCCTCCCAGTCGGCCGCTGCCGGCCGAACCACGCTCCGAGCCAGGCTGTGACTCTCTTCAACCATCACCACCGCATAAGCAACCCAAAGCGCCGCCGCGGCCATACTCCAGCGCCTTGGGAAACCGTTGTATCCCAGCGCCGTCAGCGCCAAACCCGGCACCAGCCACAACCCTGCGGGCACCAGCGTGACTGGCGCCAGCCAGTCGGGTTGCCGCAAGTAACACAGCCAAATGCCGACGCAGAGCGCAGCCGAAGCCACAGCCGCCGCCCTTCGGCGGAACACCCGCCGCACGCGGCGTTTCTCGGCACTCGCGGACGTCTCTTGCTCCATCTTCATAACACTCGACAAACCTTGTCTACCGTCAGACCGGCCACCTGCCCTGTCCCGCAAGCGGCCGCTGTTGGCAGGTACTCAGCGAGTCTCGATCAGCGTAGCCCCCACGGTACCACGCTTCCAACGCTTCCAACAGCCAATGGCGCAGTCCGGCAGGTGCCGCTTCAGAGCGTCGACACCCTCCCCGGTAATCTTGCCGTTGATCTCGACATCAAGTGCGCGAAGCGACGATACTCGGCGAAGATGCAGCAATCCCGCATCGGTCACCTCCGTCCGCAATATGTTCAGACTCTCGAGCCTGGTGAGCGAGGCCAGTTCGGCGATGCCGGCGTCCGAGATGGCCGTCACCGAGAGGTCGAGGCCCTGGAGCCGCGGAAGAGTAGACAGCACGGCCAAAGAGCGATCACCGATCTGGGTGCCCGCCAGGCGTGCGTACTCCAGCCGCTTGAGTGTGCTCAGGTTCCTGAACCCGTCATCGGTAATTGGGCAAGCTTGGAGCCGCAGGTTCTTGAGCCGCACCATTCTGGCGATGGTCGGCAGCGAGGCGTCGGTCAACCCGGTGCCAAGAACCTCGAAGCTCTCCAGCCCGGTCAGTCGGCCTAGCGATCGAATCCCGGAATCGGTGACGGAGGGTGCCTCGTAGATGTCGAGTCGGCGAAGCGTTTCGATCGCAGCAATCGCCTGTATCCCGTCGTCAGTGGCTGCTGAACTGAGGACCTGTAGTCCCTCAAGCTTCCGAAATCGCGCCAGTTCGCCGAGGTGCGCGTCCGTCGCACTTGTCCCGCACAGGCTCAGGTACTGCATGCTATTCGAACCCGCCAGATGCCTCACACCTCTCGGCGAGATGTTGGTCCTGCCCAGTGACAGACTGCGAAGTTTCTCGAGTCGCAGCAGGTCATCCACACATGCATCTGTCACACCTTTGCCGCTCAGATCCAGGTCCAGCAACTCCCGAAGCTTCGGAAGCTGGGCGACGACGGCGTCCGTCGTCTTTGGATCGTTCAGAAACACGGTGCCTACCGCAGCGAAGATGTCGTCGCCGAGCACCGATCGGATCATCGCCGGTCCCGGCGGAGGCGCGTCGCCCACGCCCCACCCAGGTCGCTTCTGGTAGTCATAGTACGCCTTCCCGCCGGCGCCTTTGATCCGGGCAATGACAGGACGCTCGACATGGACCCGGCGGATGTGTTTTCCCAGCCAGCCGAAGAGCAGGCCGGTGACGGCGGTCGCCAGCAGCAGCGTCCGCAGGCTGTACTGCAGCCAGCGACGCTTCGGAGGCGATCGATTGGCCTGGATTTGCTCTGCGTCCACTGGTGGAAACGAAGCCGCCGTCGGCAGCGGCAGCCGAATGGGAAATGGATCGAGTGGTCGACGGACGCTTGCGGATTACCTTCTTATCATCCCTGCCTTCACCGGATCAAACCCAGCCGGGAACCGGGTATCTTCATTGTATTCAGCGCCCTCCAAGCATGCGCCGCCGAGGTCGGCGGCGCTCAGGTCAGCGCCCTGCAGTTGCGTTGAGCCGCCAAGATTGTCGCGACCCAGGTTGGCGTTCCGCAGGACCGCGCCGATCAGATCGGCTTCCTCGAGGTCCGCGCCGCGGAGGCTGGCTCGCGCGAGATTTGCCCGCCGCAGATTGGCCATGAAAAAGCTGGCCCAGTAGAGATCGGCGTCGGCAAGATCCGCCCCTTCCAGGTTCGCGCCATCGAAGCACGCTCCTTCGAGATTCGCGCCGGCGAAGGAGGCGCCGCGGAGATCGGAGTCGAAGAAGTTGGCTCCCGGCAGGTTTGCGCCGGCAAACCGGGCGCTCCGCAGGTCCTGCTCGCACAGCCAGACCCCCGCCAGATCCACTCCGGCCAATTGAGCCTGTGAGAGCGGACCGGAAATCTCGTGCTTGACTCGTCCTTTAGAGGTCTTGAACTGCATGATGCTCCGCAAGTGCATGGCAGAGCGAATGTGAACCTCGCCAATTGTGGCGGCACTTTCATTGTATCACGCGGAACCGCCCCGTCGCACCCGCCCCTCCCTTCACGGCAGGTCCGGCTCGCCGTCCCCATCAGCATCGAGGCGCCGCAAGTCAACGAAGACGTACGGCCGCTGGTACGCCTCCTGCTCGCCCTTGGCGTAAGAGATCCAGAGCCGCAGCGCGGTGGCGTCGTAGACGACGTTCACCACGTTGCCCCCTTTGATCGGAATCTGGTTCGCCAGTTGCACCAGTCTCTCGCCGTTCAGCGTGCCGAACTGGCTCTTCAACGTGGGAAACGCCCCGCGCCCTTCGTCGTTGTAGACCACGCACGGCAGAACGTTGGGTGCGAATTCATCCTCAGGGTCGTTGTCGTTCCAGACGACCACTTGCTGGCCGGCCGGCTCCGGGGCGTGGGCGCGGATCTTCACCGCCCGTCGCTCAACCTGCCCGTCGCCGAAAACGAAGTGGTAGCGCTTCGTCAGCGGCTGCGCGGCGAAGATCTTCAGCGTCTCGTCGAGCGAGGCCGCGTCGTAGAGCATCGTGCGGAAGAAAACGGTGAAATGCGGCGCGTGGACCTGGTACGGCATCTCGCGGCCGGGCGAATCACCCATCTCGGCCAACACGATCCCCTTGCCGTTCATGCCCGTATGCGCGCCGATCATCCCGGAAAAACTCGGCACCACGTGCGCCGTGCCGCGTTCGGGTAGATAAACGACAATCACCGGGAACTCTTGCGCTTTGAGCTCCAGGCTCCAGTCGAGATTCCGCGTCTGGTAGAGGTGCCCGTCCTCGGTCGCCTCCCCCCAGGCCGCGATGCTGCTGCAGGAATAGGGCATCACCAGCGGCGCCGCGTGCATCGCCTGCAGGAGCGACAACTCCAGCCCCGAACCGTCGGCCAATCCGGCCAGTTCCTGCTCCACCCGGTCGTCGCCAAAGGCGGCCGACCGGCTCCACACCTCGCCGAGATCATCAGTCGAAACCTTCAATTCATGCGCGATCCGCTCCACGACCGCCGGCACGAACTGGGCCATCTCCTCACGCATCGCCCGGCCAAGCTGCCACCCCATCTCGTAGGGCGTGCCGCGAACCACGACCAGCGGCAACTGCACCTCTCCACTGCCGACAGTGATGCGGCGCCCGTCCGCATTACCCACCGCCGGGTAGGCGAAAAGGCGGCTGGTCGGCGTCTCGCCCGCCTGCCCGCCAGTCAGTGCGGCAGCCTTCTCATCCGCGAGGGCGCACGCGGCCAGCAACGACAAGATCACGCTGACCGCCAGCATCCGGCTGCCGACGGAACCGCAGGTGGCAGCCGCACAACGTACCTGTCGAATCGACATTGTATTCAGCTCCTGGACGCGTGCCCTGTCGGCCGCCGTCAATCAGCCGTCACGGCGGCCCATTGGCCCGACTGCATGTCGATCTCTACCTCCTGGCCTCCCATCAACCGCTTCTTGTCCTTGCCCTTCGGTCTCCGCAACTTCCCTCCATTCACCGTCGTACATCTTCCATGTACTCTCGGAAATCCTCGAGCGGAGTGTCAAAATCGGGCGCCATCCAGTGAGTTGTCTCCTTCGCGCTACCGGCTCTGCAGGGCCACTGGTTCGGGTGAGTCCGCGTCAGGGTGGCCAGCGGTTCGCCTTCCCGAACAATGAGCATCTGTTCGCCAGGATTCAGCCCGGAAATGATCTCCTGCAAATGGGCTTTGGCGTCGTTAATATTCACGCTTGCCATGATTCGCATCTCCGGCACAGACAGCTCAGTTTATTGTACTTAAGCCACAGCAACGGCGACAAGCACTGGACCCTGCTTCTTCGCCAGCGTGCCCAGGCCACCGCCCTAATTGAGACGCTTCGCCAGCAGGAGTCCTGACAGCTCGGATTACATTGAGAAGTGATTCGAGGCGGCGCGCGGCAAGCCCCGCTGGCCGCCTCGCTGACTCGCCGCCGCAGTCTATCGCACCCGCCGCGTCCCTGCCGGTTCGGCTTCCATAAGCGTCTCGACGCGAATCGGCGCGATGTCGAACTTGGGGTTCTGCCCCAGGTACCGGGCCGGGTTGTTGTGAAACACTTCCACCGCCTCCTGGAGCGAATGCCCGCGGCGGCGGAATT
The DNA here is from genome assembly GCA_040766885.1 of Thermoguttaceae bacterium. Taxonomy (GTDB): domain Bacteria; phylum Planctomycetota; class Planctomycetia; order Pirellulales; family Thermoguttaceae; genus JAXGPP01. The sequence continues at coordinate 59,193 of JAXGPP010000022.1, forward strand.
CCAGCACGCACTGCTGCAATGTGAACGGATCGCTCGGCCCCCAGTCCGCCGACGAGTTCACCAGCGTCCGCTCCGTCCCATACTGCTCCAGCATGTCGACCGCCCGCGTAGGCGAACACTTAGTGATCGGGTAGAGCGTGAACCCCACCCAGTAACCGGCGTCCTTCGCCATGCGGATCGTGTGTTCTTCAATGTGGTCGATCCACACCCGGCCGGGATCAACCGGCAGCCCCTTGAGGATCTCCATCACGCGGCGCGTGCCGTGCAGTTTGTCCTGCAGGTGCGGCGTGTGGATGAGAATGAGCTGGTCGTGCTCGATCGCCAGTTCCACCTGGGCCTGGAAGATCTCGCACTCGTTGTCGGTCGACTTGTGCAAACCCGTTTCGCCAACCCCCAGCACATTGGGCTTCTCGAAGAACTCCGGCATCCGGGCCATCACCGCCCGGCTCAACTCGGGGTTCTCAGCCTCCTTGGGATTCACCGCCACCCAGCAGAAATGGCGGATGCCGTACTGCGCAGCCCGTGTCGGCTCGAATTCGCTGATCTGGCGGAAATAATCAATAAACGTCTCCGGGTAGAGGCGATCGAAGCCGGCCCAGAACGCCGGTTCGGCCACCGCCACCACCCCCGACATCGCCATCCGCTCGTAGTCCTGCGCCGTCCGGGCGATCCCATGATAGTGCGGCTGGATGATATGCATAACTCAGTCTCCTGCGAAACGCAGCTTGTGGTGCAGGCGTCTCGCCTGCCTCATGGCTTGTGGTGCAGGCGTCTCGCCTGCCTCGTTGCAGCCGTTCCCGGCTGCACCATAGACGATCGTGTCAGCCACTACTCATGCCAGACATCGTCAATCGGCCGGGTCGGAATACAACCTGAGCAGCCGCTCGGCACGGTCAGGCGTCGCGCGGCGATCAGCCAGGATATCGAGCGACTGATAGATCTTCTCCAGCCGCGGATCGCCCGCAGCACGGCCGTTGCCCCCTTTGGCCGCCCGGTCGTACCGGTCGAGCATGGCGGCGATCTCCAGCAGCATGCAGCGGTTGTCGAGGAAGTACTGGTCGAGGACTTGCTGAGGACTCATGGATGGTCGTTCCCGGCGAGGATACCGCGACGGCGCGGAATAGGCATTCTCTCCCTATTATCGCCAATCGGGGCCCACGGGCAATCGCCCAAAGCCGTCCCCAAAGTCGTCCGCCGCTCCGTCGGCGGCACCCGTAGATGCGACGTCCCGTCGCATCCCACAGCCGCGGCGAGACGCCAACTCAACAGCCCCCAAGCGAGTGCCAGCCTGCCCTATGACGCCCAAAGTCGTCCGCCGCTCCGTCGGCGGCAATCCAAAGTAGGCCGCCGCTCCGTCGGCGGCAATCCTCGTCGCCTTGGGCGACGAGTCCGCCCCCAAGCGACTGCCAGCCCGCTCCGTTTCCTTCCTACTCCGCCGCTGGGCGGATCGTCAGCCGCACGGCCGCCCCCTTCACCGGCTTCTGCAGGGCAATCGCCAGCCGCGTGGGCAGTTCCCCATTGCGATCTTCCTTGATCTCCTCGGCCCGCACGGTAAACGCCTGCCCGGCCGTGTCGATCTGCACTTCCACCCGGCTCTTCCCTTCGCCCACCAGCAGCCGCTTGTCGTCGGCCTGGCTCCACTTCGAAAGCGTGACCAGCGCCGTCTCGAACGGCTGCGCCGACTCAAGCTCCACCTCGTCGGTCACCGTCAGACTGCCCGCGCCCGCTCGCGAGAAGACAAACGTCCGCTGCAGTCTCTTCAGACCCGGCACCTTGTACGCCGAGGCTAGGTCGAGCACCAGCGTATCGGCCTCGTCGGTGAACTCGGTCTTCACCACCTTGGCCTGCGCCGAACGGCCGGAGCTTTGCAGCACTTCCCCGATCCGCGGCACCGGGTGGCCGTACGAATTCAGCAGCTTGCTCTCGTAGCGGCGCCCGCTGAAAGTCCGCGCCGTGTACACCTCGGCGCCCGGATCCAAGAGCGGCGTCTGGCCCCCCAGTGCCACGACGAACGAACCCACGTCGTTGTGGTTGTGCTGCTCGGCGTTGTGGCCTCCCTTCAAGGCCGCCGCCAGCCCTTCCTGATCACGGGGACGGCAGATGAGAATGCCCGCCTCGGAAAACCAATCCCGCGGCGCCCTCTCCCCTGCCCCGTCGGCCGCCGGGCGGGCGCTGGCGGAGTTCGCAAACCCGTAGACGCCGATCTCGAACAACGATCCGCTCGCTCCGCTCGCCAGCAGCAGACCGCCGTCTTCGACCTCTTTCATTCCCCAGCCGAAGCGGCGGCTGAGAAACGCCATGATGACGCGACCCGGCTGGGCGCCCACATGGCAATCCGCGAAAGCCGGGAAGATGCCCGGCGTGATCTCCAGCCGCCGCGCAAACTCGGCGACCGGCCTCACCTTGGGATCGGCCAACAGATCGACCTTGCCGCCGGTAGCCTGCTGGAGCGTCTCGCTGAGCAGGATGTAATGGCCGAAGCCGTAATTCCAGTAGCCCATGCCCTCGGAGCAATACCCGTCGGAAGTGAACCCCTTGAGGAAGTTCTGGACATACGCCTCGGCGGCCGCCGCGAACCGCGCTCGCCGCTCGGGCGACTCGATCGCCGCCATCGCGGCCCCGGCCACGCCCGCCAGGCAGACCGAGTTCCAGTTGTTGTCGCCCACCGGCCACCACAGCTTCGGCTGGCCGCGGACCATGTAACCCTCGAACGGCTGGAACGCTCGCCGCTCCAGTTCGCCCTGGATCAGCTTCCGCGTATCTTCACTCAGGCGGTCGCCCAGCCAATACGCGGCGGTGGCCAGTTCCCAGGCCATGGCCGACGACACCAGATCGATCTCCACGGTCGTCCCGCGAAAATTCTCCAGCGCCCGATCGTGGGCCGGCAGCACCCAGGTCTTCTCCTCAGCCACCGCGGCGATCGCTTCCTCGATCGCCGGCAGGAACCGGCCGCGGTTCTCCAGGCACTCGGCCAGCACGAGGCGGCCCACGCGGCCGTGTCGCCGGCCAGCGGCCCGCTGGTACCGGGTGCGATTGCCATTCCGCGAGAACTCGAGGTACAGATCGTCGGGCACTTCGGCAATCGGCTCATCGAGCAACCGTTCCGCGTTTCGGATCACGTCGCGAAACTCGCGCTCGCCGGCGGCCGCCTCCCACGCGGCCCGGTCAGTGATCGGTCGCCCCACCCCCTGTGGCGTTTTGGGCAGCATGGCGGCCCATTCCGCCACCCGCGCCGAATCGAACGGCTCCGCCGCGACCGCCTGCCTGCCAGCCAGCGCCAGAGCGGTCCACAGTGTGACCCAAACGCAACCACGCAGAAGACGCACCGACTTCATGATCGTTCCTCGCTTCTCGAAAGGATTCCCGCTTCCGTGCCGCGACTTTAACCGCCCGGCCGCCGAATCTCAACATCCCCCACTCGCGACCAGTGCCCACGCCGCCATGCGCCGGCGTTATACCCGCAAGGCCGAGTACGCCTGTGTCGGTGGATGACCCATACGTTTGAGGGTTGACCTGGCGTCTCCCCAAAGAGCTTTCGAGAGCACTGTCATGGCAAAGATCTTCTACAGCCTGGCGGGTGAAGGCCGCGGACATGCCGCCCGGGTGCGCGCCCTGGTCGAGCGTCTCAAGCACCGGCACGAGATCGTGATCTTCACCTCCGACGACGCGTACGACTTCCTCGCGCCCCTCTACTCGGCCAGCAGCAGTGTTCGAGTGGAGCGGATACCGGGCCTGCGTTTCCACTATAGCGGCGGAGAGATCGATCTGGTGAAGACCGCCTGGGCCGGTCTCGACTACCGCTGGCACCTGGCCGACCTGGTCGCAGGCCTCAGGCGTCGCATGCTTGTCGAAGGCGTCGATCTGGCAATCACCGACTTCGAGCCGGCCCTGCCCCGGGCGGCCCAGGAACTTGGCGTCCCCGTGCTGAGCATCGACCACCAGCACTTCCTCGTCGCCTATGAACTGTCGAGCCTGCCGTTCGATCTGCGGTGTTATGCGAACATGATGGCTATCGCCGTCAATGCATACGGAATTGAGCCCGATCGGACGGTCGTGTCGGCCTTCTACCGGCCGCCGCTTAAGTCCGGCTATAGCGACGTGATCCAGATTGGCCCGCTGCTCCGCCCCGAAGTCGCCCTCGCAACGCCGCGCGACGGCGACTATCTCCTCTCGTATCTCCGCCCGGCCACGCCGCCACACGTGCTCCAGGCGATCCGCGCCGCCGGAATCGAAACTCGGATCTACGGACTGGGGCCGCGTCCCGACGAAGGCTGCCTCAAGTTCCGCCCCATCGACCAGCGGCGGTTCGTCGCCGACCTGGCCGGCTGCCGTGCCGTGATCACCGCGGCCGGCAATCAGCTCCTGGGTGAAGCCCTCTACTTCGGCAAGCCGGTCCTCGCCCTTCCCGAAGCCCGCCACCACGAGCAGCTCATCAACGCCCATTTCCTCCGCCACATGGCCCGGGGCGATTTCCTGCCGCTCACCGACCTCTCAGCCGATCGCCTCCGCGCCTTCCTCGACCGCACGGACCAGTACCGCGGCACGCCCTGTGACACGCAACTCGACGGCACCCCGAAAGCACTTTCCGTGATCGAACAAATGCTCTCCCCACTCCCCCTCCCCTGCCCCGCCCCAACCGCAGCGTGAGAACAGGCCAGAACATCTCAGCCCCAACGGGGCGACGTGTTACAGCCCAGGGCGCAGCCCTGGGACCCCACCCCGCACACAATTCCAATAATGCCCCAACGGGGTGTGACTCGTCAAAGACGAAGAACTGGCGGCCAACAGATCACATTGTAGTGCCGTACGGCTCGGGTAATCCAATCCGGCTGTACGTATCGCCAAAATGTCTCGCCAGATGCTCGCGGTAGAACTGTCGCCTTGATCGATCGGTTCCTCGGCGGCCGGGCAGGTGTAGATCACGGGGCATCCTCATCGTGAGGAATCAGCGGAACATCCGGAACGATCGGCGGCCCCAAGCGGCTGAAGCCGGACGCTCGGCGGCGGAGATCGGGAAGCTCCAGCCATGGATCAAGCATCACGTCCGATTCGGGTATTCCTGGTAAGTCGTTCTCCGTATTGGGTGAGCCTGGCAACACGCGCACCTCAACCGTGTAGCCCCCGATCTCACAACGATAGGTGTGCCCGGGCTGCAATTCAACGTCGCGTAGCGCTTCCGATAGTGGAGTACTCATCAGGTCTCACTCGCCGCCCTGGCCAGAACTGCATCATAAGGATAAATCGGAAACACCCTGAATTATATGCGGCCTCCCGACCAGCTTCCGTCGGAGTCTCTCGCCCGTGTTGCACCACGACCCGGGAAGCCTTTAGGATGGAATGGGCGATGAGGCGGCTTGCTCGGCCGCCGCGAGGTTTTCTGCCATGAAACGGATCCAGTTCTCCATCTCCGACCTGATGGCGGCGACGGTCGTCGTGGCCCTGGCCCTTTCCTTGCCCGGCGAATGGTGGTCGCCGGCAACGCCGTATCCCCTCTGGATCGCCTCGCTGTTGCCCGCCTACTGGAGATCGTCGGCCAAGGGATGGCACCAGATCGCACGGACTATCGGAACCGTTGCCGTCGTCTGGGGCATCTTCATGCTGTGCGGTTCCGTATACGCTCTTTCGCCGAAGAGACGGGGCGGACCCGAGATCGGGGAGGTCGCGGCCCACGGGTTCATCGTGGTGCTGGCTGCGGTCGCGGCAGCGCTGGCGGTGGCGTGCGCGATCGAGGCCGGACGTGCGGCCGCGCGGTGGTGGCTTCGCGCAGGACATTCTCGACGTGTGGCTTCGGCCTTCTCGTTGCTCGCGCTCGCCGCCCTGGCGGGAATTGCTGGAACGACTATGCGGCCTCAGTACTGGGAGCCCCGCCCGGCGGCTTCGGCAGACCCCGTGGCACAGGCCGGGCTCCGCGCGGTGCCGGCGGACCTCGTGAGGCGGGACTTCGACGGGCAACAGGTCGTTTCGTCCCCGGATGGGAGGTTCCGCGCGGTGATCCTCAATGGCAGCCAGCGAATGCTGGTGGTCGACACCGCGACCGGCCAACCAGCGGCCCGCTTCAACGCTGCCAAGGACGATTGGTTTGAGGACGTAACGTTCTATGCCAAGGGCAACGGCTTGGCGGCGCTGCGTCTCTCCAGGAGCGCACGCCCGGAAGTCGTGCGTTGGGATGCGCCCCACTGGACGCCGCGCAAACCTATTCCGCTCGACCAGTGGCTCGATCGGTACCCGCCGGGCGGCGGCGTCTCGTACTTCCTCGACCGGTGGCTGGTGATTGCCTACTGCCGCGTTGCCGAAGCGGGCAAGGACCGGATCGAGATCTTCACGGCGGACCTGGCCGCCGACGAACTGGCGCCGCGGGCGTTCGCGTCGGCGACCATCGCATCGGGCGGCCTGCCCTTTGGCCTCGGACCGTCGAGGTCTGGCGGGTACGTTTGGGTCGCGGACGCAAATGGCGCATGGAACACCCGTCAGATAGATCACCTGGCGTGGTCCGTTTGCGGCAGCGGCGAGTGGATCGCCCGCGGGCGCGATCTATTTGCCGCCCATGCGCCGCCGGCGCAATTGCCCGGAACGCAGGCGGGATTCCTGTCCGACAGCGGGATGCTGCAGGTCCGGCAGGTATCCTCGACACTGTACTGGCGTCGGGATCGGCATTTGCCGTTTGCGGTTCCACCCTTCTGGGACTATCTGCGGTTCGGAACGCGGTCGCGGACCGTGCTCTACGACTGCCGCCGCAACGAGGTAGTCGCGCGCTCACGCTGGCAGCGCGGAGGATAGGCCCGCGCGAGCGACTCCGGCCGCCTTGGCCACTCGCCTCCGACGAACGATACTGAACAAGCGGAATCATGGGCCGTCGCCCCAGCGACTGATCCATTCGCCACAACTCCGCACCACATTCCTCCTGCGCCCTCCGCTATCGCACCCCCGCCCTCCCCCCTACCCGGCAGCGAGATTTTTCTTCTCCCAGGGCCCGATTGGCTCTTGACAGGTATACTGAACTTGTGTATATTATACGCACATTGGATCTGGCGATTCCGCGCGGCCCGCCCTCATGGGCCGCTCGGCGCCCAGACCGCGTGCCGCCGGTCCGCGTGCAACCGGAGCGAATTGGACACCCCTCTGGGAACTTCAACACTTCGGCCACAAGGGGTATAACCACTTGCGTTTACTGCCCCATTTGGAAATTGCAGCCATGCCTGAACTTACGACCGCCCTCCGCGACGCAATCCAACCGAAACACCCCTGAGGGCGTTTCGCATCAAAGGGGGGATGGGAGTCTAAGTCAGAATGAAGAGCCGAAAAGGAGAACAAATTTGACTGCTGACTGCTGATTGCCGATAGCTCACCGCCATCTCACCGCGCGAGCATCTTCAACCCGAATGCCTCCAGCACTATCCGGAACACGTCGGTGTCGCGAAGTTGGCCCGGCGGAAACAGATTCGGCTGCGTGGCCAGTAGCACGGTCCGCTGGCGGTTCTCCACCGCCGGAGCGCCGTGCGAGCCCTTGATCCGCGCCGCATCCAGCGGCACGCTCTTGGTGGCCGCGTCGAAGAACAGTTCCACCGGGTCGTAACCCGGCTTGCGGTGGATATCGACCGTCCGCGCCCAGGCCGGCGCCCGGTCGTCCGCAAGCCAGTAGTAATACGCCTGCCAACTGTCCGGCTTCGATACGAGCACCACCTCGCCGCTCCGCGGATGGTCGAGGCTATAGCGGCTGAGTTGATCCCCCGCGAGCACGTCGGCAATGCCCGGCTGCCCGCGAAAGACATCGGCCACGCGGCGGGCCACTTCGGCATCGGCGCCCTTGACAAAGACATGCGACAACTGGTGATCCACCATCGCCCACGCCCGGCTGGCCGCGAAGTCGACCACTTCGCCGTCGTCCTTCTCCTTGACCGCGAGCATCCCCTCCTCGCGGAGCACGCGGTTGGGATAGGTCACATGCGACACCGGCAAGATGGGATACTCGCCCGCGGCGAGCCAGATGAGCTTCTCGCCGTCGTATGCCTTGCGAAAGCCCTCCACCAGCCGCCCGATCTGCTCGTCGAGATCCGCCACCGCCTGGTCGGCGGCAGCGCTTTCCGGGCCGGTCCGCTGCGCCGCGTAGTCCAGGTGCGGCAGGTAGATGTAGAAGAAATGCGGCCGGAAGGTCTCCGCAGCGTAGACGGCCGAATCGACGATCCACTTCGTCGACTGGATGCCCGCCAGCGGCCCCCAGAAATGATGGAGCGGAAAGTGACCCAACCGGTCGCGCAGGTCGCCATACAGCTCCGTGGGCCGCGTGTAGCACCACAGCGACTCCGACCCGTCGGGGTTATGGATCGGCGCCGGCGTGCAGACATAGTCCGCCTCGCATCCCTTGCTGTGCAGCGGAAACCACACCGCCGACGCAATCCCTTCCTGGTGTTGCTTGAGCAAATCCCAGATCTGCGGCCGCTCGATGCAGTCGTTAGGCGATGTCCACATCTCGACCTCGCCCCGCTCGCGCCAGTAAAACCCGTTGGCCACCACGCCATGGTCGCGCGGCGGCGCACCGGTCGTCATGTTGGCCTGCACCGGGCAGGTTACGCCGGGAAAGCCCGGTACAAGCTCAGCGATCTCTCCGCCCGCCATCAGGCGGCGAAGCGCACGCATCACAGCCACATCCTTCTCGCGCAAACCCGGTATCGAAAGCAATATCACTCGCATCACAGCGCTCTCTTGGAATCATTCACTATTCACTATTCACTATTCACTATTCAGTATTCAGCATTCAGTATTCAGCATTCACTATTCAGTATTCAGCATTCAGCATTCACTATTCGCCTCTCCCACCCGCCGCAAAAACTCCATCGCCGCTCGCGCCGCCTCAGCACCTTCGTGACTGTGGCGACTCAGTTCCACATGCACGCCGCCCCGATAGCCAACCGCTCCGATCGCGGCAATCACCGGCGGAAAATCGATCTCTCCCTCGCCGAACATGAGGTGTTCGTGAACTCCTGCTCGCATGTCCTCGATGTGCACGTTCACCAGCCAGTCAGCCCACCGCGAGATCCGGTCGGCAATCGGGACTTCTCCCTGGCACTGCAAGTGCCCGATGTCGAACGTCAGCCCCAGCCGATCGTCCCCCAGCCGGTAAAGAAGATCCTCGAAGCACTCCAACGAGTCGATGAACATGCCCGGCTCGGGCTCGAATCCCACCGCCACCCCCTGCCCTGCCGCGTCGTCCAGCACGCAGCGAAGTCCGTCCACCAGGCGACCAAGAACCGTTTCCCGCGAAGCATCATCGCGCAACACGCCCGACCAGATCGACACGCAGTCGCTCTCCAGTTCGGCCGCGCATCGGATGGCGTGGCGGTAGAACTCGATCCGCCGTTGTCTCGCATCCGGGTCGGCCGATACGAGCGTCGGCTCGTGCTTGTTTAGCGGATCGAGCAGGTACCGGGCTCCGGTCTCGATCACCGAGCGCATGCCCAGTTCCGCAAGCAGCCGTCGCAGCCGAGCGAGTTGCTGAGCAAGATCCGGCGCCTCGGGCGCGAGTGCATAGTGATCAATCGTGATCGCCACGCTGCGATAACCAAGGCCGGCCAGAAGCCGCACGGCGTCTTCCAGCCGGTGATGCGCCAGTCCATTGGTGTTGTAGCCCAGTAGCATGCGGCGATCAGGTTGAATGCAACCACTGCCCAAGGATGGTCACCGGCACGATCAACAGCAGGACCCACAGCGTGAGGTACGGGCCGTGGAAGGCGAAAACGGCCGCCGCGTCGAGAAACACAAGCGTCTGGATCCCCTGCCGCACCGCCGCCTGCACCGACCGCGGCGACGGATCGGCAATCGCCACCAACGAACGGAAACCAATGAACGCGGCCAGCAGCCCCATCAGCATCTGCCATCGCGATTGCCCCGCGTCGACAACCAGCGTCCCCGGTTCCGCCCAAGCGGGCATCCAGGCCATCAGTCCCAAGCCGCCCAGAATCACCACCAAGGCCGCCAGCAGCCATCCGCGGCGGCTCTTCTCGGCCTCGGATCGCGAGAACCATGTCACGCCGACGATGAACACTCCGATCGCCGCCGCGGCCATTCCGTGCACCGACTCAAGCGTCACGGTGGCGGCGCTCATTCCGAGAACCACATTCAGCGTCCGGCAGAGCCCCATTCCCAGCGGCCCAAACGGGGTCGGCTTGAGCCAGCGATCGTAAAGCACCACGCAACCGGCAAGCACCAATCCCGCAACCGCCGGCCAGACGCTCTGGACCACGACCCCCGCCGCCATAGCCAGCGCAATACCGATGACCAAGAGCGACCAGCCCGCCCGGCGCGCCGCCGCCAGCGAGATCCGCCCCGATGGAATCGGCCGCTCCGGCCGCTCCCGGGTGTCAAGCTCGGCGTCGAAGGCATCGTTCAATGCCGTCCCGGCCATGTACAGACTGCTCGACGCCGCGATCAACAGCCCCAGCGGCAACCGGTCGTCGACCGTAAACTGGCTGCGGGTAATGAGAAAGCCCATCGCCACGTCGGCCCAGGCCGTGAACACATTGGGCAGCCGCACCAGTTCGAGCCAGGAAAAGAGCGCCGAATCCGACCGCGGCGGCCCTTGCGGTGTCCGCTCCGGTCGCTCAGGAATATCAAGATCGTCGTTCACAACACTGCTCCGAGCAGACATTCCCGCGCTTCGCGCCCGGCGGCGTCGGGATCATCGATGTAAGGGTAGAGTTCCACGGTAACCCAGCCGTCGTACCCGGTGGCAGCGATCGCCGCCAGCGTCGCGCGGAGGTCGATCGCGCCGCGCCCGGGAATCAGGTGGGCATGGACCCGGTTGGCAGCGATGTCCTCGATGTGATAATGCCGCGTGTGGTCCGCCATCCGCGCCACCCACTCCGACGGCTCCTGGCCGACACAGAACGCATGGCCGATGTCGAAATTGAGCCCCAGGCGCGGAGAATCGATCCGCCCGGCGAATTCCAGATACTGTTCGAAAGTCTCAATCATCAACCCGGGTTCGGGCTCGATGAGCAGGTTCACTTTGTTCCGCTCGGCCACCTCCACACAGGGCATGATCTCGTCGTAGAAGACCCTCGCCGCGTCGTTCCACGACTGGCTGGCAGCCAGCGGCCCGCCCGGTTCGGTCTGAATGCCCGGCGCGCCCAGTTCCGCGGCCAGTAGCAGCGCCCGCTTCGTGTGTTCACGGCGAATTGCGCGGTAGTGCGGGTCGGGCTCGATCCACGACGGATGCCAGTACGGCTGCCGCGGATCGGCCACGGCGTTCATCATGAATCCGTTGATGTTCGAAATCCCCAGGCCATGCCGCTCGAGGGCGTTGCGGATCGACTGCTTACGCTCCTCCAGAAGCCCCGCCGGCCAGGCGTGCGGCACGTCGGCCAGCAGTTCCAGACCCTGGTAGCCCAGTGCCGCAATCCGCTGGATCGTCTCCTCGACGGAGTAACGCATATAGGCGTTGGAACTGTAGGCCAGCTTCATACAGTCTGCTTCCGGTGTCGGTTAACTGCTTGCACTACGATAACTCGCCAGCGCCCAGTTGAACACCCGGCGCGACCCCAGCACGCACACCACCGTGGCGAAAATCGCGAACAGCGGCAACAGCCACTCTTGCGGCGAGCCAGGGCTGAGCGGCCGCGCGAGCAGGCGGGCCGGCACGTTGACCACCACGAGCACTGGGATGATAAACGTGAAGAACCACCTCAGCGGCGTCCCGATCGCTCCGCGGTAGATCTCCATCGGATAGCGAGAGAAGGTGGTAATGTAGAACCAGAAATCGTACAGCGTCTGGTTGCGTCCCAGCCAGATGCTCGACGTCGCCAGCGTGAACATCAGGCTGTAGAAGATCGCCACGCCCGAGAACAGGACGAGCGGATAGAGCACGATCTGCACCACGCTCGGCACGTGGTGCAGCCGGTAGAGCGAGTAGCCGATGAGTGCCAGCCCCACCACCACGTTTCCCAGCGCCGACCATTCGATCCGCTTGAACGACACGAGGAACTGCGTGTCGATGGGCTTGAGCAGGGCGAAATCCAGTTCGCCGGTGCGGATCAACTCGCTGAACTCGTCCGCATTGGTCATGAACAAGGCTTCCATCACGCTGTTGATCAGCAGCGTCGTCGCCAGGAACAGGAAGAACTGGTACTTCCCCCAACCGTTCTCGCTTCCGATCAGCGGCGTGTACTGGAAGATCAGCATGTAAAAGCCAATGTTCATCAGCACCCACGACATCGAGGAAACCGTCTCGATGAGGAAATTACCGCGGAACGTCATGTCGCGGATAAGGCTGTTGCGGGCAAAAGTCAGGAACACGCGGGAATACGACGGATGCTCGCTCACGTTGCTCATCCTCCGAACCCGCTGTAGCGCCGCACCCCTCGATGGAAGGCGACGCGGCTCGCGGCAATGAAGAACGCCACCCAGGCGAACTGCACCGCCAACCCGACCGCGAGGTCGGTCCCCTGCACTTTGCCGAGAAAGACTGCCGCCGGGAAATAGGCCAGGTATTGCAGCGGGATGATCTGGAACAGCAATCGCAGACTGTCCGGGAGCATATCGAGGGGAAACATGTGGCCCGAGAAGAAGAAGTTGAACAGCATGTAGACGAACAGCAGCGAGCTGACTTCCAGAAACCAGAACCCCGCCATGCCGATCGTCGCCTCCAGAAAGAAGCCCAGCATGAACGCCAGCACGAGCGAGACCAGGTAGGCCAGCAGCACCCTGGGTTCCGGCCAACCGGAAAAGAAGTCCCGCAGTAGGAAGAACACCAGCACAAACGGCCCCAGCGCCACGGCGTAGTAGACCAGCTTGTGGGCCAGCCGGTAGAGCAGCAGAAAGCCGACCATGTCGACCGGCTGAATGAGGTACTTCTTCACGTTTCCCGTGCGAATGTCGCGCGCAATGCCCGAAGCCAGCCCCGGCATGCTGGAGAAGGCCCGGGTGACCATCGTCAACAGGTAATAGGCGACCATCTCGCGAAACGAATAGCCCGCAATCTGCGGTTCGCCGCGAACCTCGGTGCTCAATCCGTCGAAGATCGCTGCCCACAGGAAGATCTGCGTCACGATCGGCAGGAACCGCATCAGCGTGCCCAGCGCGAAGTCGCCCCGATAGACAAGCCGCTCCTCAATGCTGATCCGCAGGATCGTCCACCAGGTCGCCACCCGGGCCATGGCGGCAGTCATGAGTTCCCCTTAAGCAACTGGGGCTCGGCCGGCTCCCGCGCGATCTGGTCGCTCAGCGAGAACAACTCGGCAATGACCTCTTCCAGCGGCGGATCTTCCACGCTCACGTCGTCGATCGTGTGCCGGGCGAGAATCTCCCCCAGGATGCCCGATACCTCCTGCCGCTCGACCCGGACCTTGGCCCGCGGCATCTCCAGCGACAGCACCTCGCCATAGCGCGACAAGTCCTCGGGTATGTGGCCGTTGCCGAACTGCAAAGAAATCACCTTGTAGCCGCCGAAACGGTCGATGATCCCGCCCAGCGACCCGTCATAGATGATCCGTCCCAGGGCGATGATCACCACGCGCCGGCAGAGGGCCGCCACGTCCTTCATATAATGGCTCGTCAACAGGATCGTGATCTTCCGCTGCTCCTGGTAGTAGCGGAGGAACTTCTGAATGTTGTACTGGGCGATCACGTCCAGCCCGATCGTCGGCTCGTCGAGGAACAGCACTTCCGGCGAATGCAGTAGCGCGGCGATCAGTTCCATCTTCATCCGCTCGCCCAGCGACAGTTCCCGGACGGGCTGCGAAAGGAGGTGCCGAACGCCCAGCAGTTCCGTCAGCTCGTCGCGGGTCTGCTCGAACCGGCCGGGTTCGATGCGGTAGATCTGCTGATGCAGGCGGAACGATTCGGCCGCCGGCAGATCCCACCAGAGCTGGTTTTTCTGGCCCATCACCAAGGCGAATCGCCGCCGGTAAGCGTTCTCCCGCCGCCATGGGATGTGCCCCATGACCCGGGCGGTGCCTGCCGTGGGCGTGATGACGCCGGACAGCAGCTTGAGCGTCGTGGTCTTCCCGGCTCCGTTGGGCCCCAAAAACGCCACGAACTCCCCCGCCTGCACACGGAGGTCGATCGACCTCACCGCCTCGACACTGCGGTACTCGCGGCGAAACAGCCCGCCGATCGAGGCCCTCAGCCCTTCGCGTTTCTGATACACCTGATAGGACTTCGCCAGTCCTTCGATTTCAATGACGTCCATAGTCCTCAATGTTACCGCATCCCCCGCCGCGAAGGGAGTCTTGGTCTTCGAAGCGCGCACGAAACACCAGAGCAACAGCAATTCTAGCAAGCCACACGACTATCTCTTGCCGCCCTCGCTTCTCGACTCCAAACGACAGACACATCACCAGCCGGAGCTGTGCGGCTCCAAAAACGGTTTGCCGCCTCACGTTGTGGCAATATGCCACTCGGGATATAATCCGCCGATGCTTGGCTCGATGCGAGACAGCCACCAGGAAGGAGAGCTCGCCACGTCGTCACTCCGCGTCGGAATTGGCCACGACACCCACCGGCTCACGCCGGGCGGACCGCTTCAATTGGGTGGGATAGCCGTCCCTCATGATATGAGGGCGGTCGGACACAGCGATGCCGACGCTTTGCTCCACGCCGTGACCGACGCCTTGCTAGGTGCGGCCGCGCTGGGCGACATTGGCGAGATGTTTCCCGACACCGACCCGGACAACCGGGGCCGCGATTCGGCCGACATGCTCCGCCGAGCGTACCAGTCCGTGGTCCAGCGCGGCTGGCAAGTCGGAAATCTGGATTGCATCGTGTTTGCCGAGCGACCGAAGCTGGCCCCCCTTAAGCACGAGATCCGCCGTCGTATCGCCGAAATCCTGGGCATTGATCCCGACCTTGTGGGGCTCAAGGCCAAGACCGGCGAGGCCGTCGGCCCCATCGGCCGCGAGGAAGCGATCGCCGCCGAGTGCGTTGCACTGCTGGTGAGCCGCCCATAATCGACTTCACGCCACATCCCAATCTCTCCCCCCTGCCCCGCCACCGATCGACGAGAAGCCATGATTCGCGTCTACAACACGCTCACCAAGACCAAGGAACCGTTCGAGCCGGTGCGGCCGCCCCAGGTGGGCATCTATCTCTGCGGCCCCACGGTTTACAAGCCGAGCCATATCGGCCACATGGTTGGGCCGGTGATCTTCGACGCCATCAAACGCTACCTGGCTTATTCGGGCTACACGGTCACGCTCGTAATCAACGTCACCGACGTCGACGACAAGCTGATTGCCGAGTCGCAGAAGCGCGGCATGCCGATGTCGCAGTTGGCCACCGAGATGACCGCCGACTACATGCGGAACCTTGAAGCCATGGGGATCGATTCGGTCGACCTGTTTCCGCGGGCGACCGACAATATCCAGGAGATCATCCGTTTCATTTCCGAACTCGTCGCCAAGGGTTTTGCCTACGATTCGGAAGGAGACGTCTACTTCGACGTCAGCAAGTCGAAAGACTATGGCAAACTGAGCCACCGCACCATCGAGGCGATGCAGGGCGAAGGGGGCGACACCGTCGAACGGAAGCGTTCTGCCGCCGATTTCGCCCTCTGGAAG
The DNA here is from genome assembly GCA_040766885.1 of Thermoguttaceae bacterium. GTDB lineage: Bacteria > Planctomycetota > Planctomycetia > Pirellulales > Thermoguttaceae > JAXGPP01. Next base: position 74,741 of record JAXGPP010000022.1, read on the forward strand.
TCGGCCAAGCCGGGTGAACCGTCATGGGACAGCCCGTGGGGAAAAGGCCGTCCGGGGTGGCACATCGAGTGCTCGGTGATGAGCAGCCGCTTTCTCGGCGAAACGTTCGACATCCATGGCGGCGGCCTCGACCTCGTCTTCCCGCACCATGAAAACGAGATCGCTCAGAGCGAGGCGCGGCACGGCCAGCCGATGGCCAGGTACTGGCTCCACAATGGGCTGATGCAGGCCTCGGAAGAAGTCGGGAAGGTCGGCGGTCGCAACACCCGACCGTCGGAAGGCGATTTCGACGCCCAGCAGGCCGGCAAGATCAGCAAATCGAAAGGCGCCAGCCCTTTCCGCGAACTGCTGGCCGAATTCGCCCCCGAGACGATCCGTTTCTACCTCCTCTCCACGCAGTACCGCCGCCCCATCGATTTCTCGCACGAACGGATCGCGGAGGTGGGCACCGGCCTGGAAACCTTCTACCGCTTCTTCAAGCGATACGAACGGGTGACCGGCGAGGCGTTCTACGAAATCAAGGCTCCCTCGCTCCGGACGGAGGGCGGCATCGATGCCGGCGGCAATTCGCTATTGAAAGCCGTCGCCGATCTGCGGAACCGCTTCCTCGAGTCGATGGACGACGACTTCAACACCGGCGGTGCCATCGGCGACCTGTTCGAGCTTGTCCGCCGGCTGAACAAGTACGTCGATGACGAAAAGCTGGAAGGCACGGCTTCGCCCCCCGCAGAAATGCTGGCGGCCCTGCGAACCGGGGCAACCACGCTCCGCGAACTGGCGCTCACGCTCGGGCTCTTCCGGCAGCCGCCGCAGGCTCAATCGGCCGGCGGCGATGAACTGGCCGGCAAGCTGGTCGAACTGCTCATTACCGTCCGCGCTGACGCCCGCAAGGCGAAGAACTTCGCCATGGCCGACTCGATCCGCAAAGGCCTGGCCGACTTGGGCGTCACACTCGAAGACCGGCCGGGCGGGACCGACTGGACGATCAGCAAATAGCCGGTGAAATCGGCTCCGGGGCCAATGGCTTCACCATCTCCGCATCGCATCCTTGGTATTGACCCGGGGCTGAACATCACCGGCTATGCGGTGATCGAAGTCTCTTGCGGGCGTCCCAAGCTCTGCGAAGCGGGCGTGGTTCGCGGCCGGACCAAAGGATCGCTCCCCCGGCGGCTGGTCGAGATCTACGACGGCGTCTGCGAAGTCATCGCATCGCTCCACCCGGCGATGATGGCGATCGAGGAGCTGTACTCGCACTACGACCGCCCGCGGACGGCGATCCTCATGGGACACGCCCGGGGAGCGATCTGCCTGGCCGCTGCCAAAGCGGGCCTCCCCATTACCAACTATTCGGCGACGCAGATCAAAAAAATCCTGACCGGTGCCGGCCGGGCCCCCAAGGGACAAGTGCAACGGGCGATCCAGCACGAACTCGGCCTGGACCGGTTGCCTGAACCGCCCGACGTGGCCGATGCCCTGGCGATCGCGCTTTGCCACTACTATCTTAAGGACAAGCCGAGCGCGCTGCGTCAATAGCCCGGCCTGTCTGGCCGCCGCTGCATTGCCGGCCGGGCCGCCCATTGCCGATCTATTGAACTTCAGATTGATGGTGCAACGAGGGCGACCAACGGGAGCCCGGCTTCAGGGGGAAGAGGCTTGAAGGAGTTGCGTTTTCAACCTGAATACCAATAATGCCTCGTTTTCGATCACCGGAGGGATGACTTGATCACGAAGATCTCAGGCCAGCTTACCGCCCTGGCCAACGACACCCTGACGCTCAAGGTTGGGCCGTTCGAATACGAGGTGCTGATTCCCGAGTTCACCAGGCGGCAACTCCAGCGGGAGTTGAACCGGGAAATCAGCCTCCACACCATCGAATTCATCGAGGGGAATCCGATGCAGGGCCGAATGACGCCCCGCTTGATCGGGTTCCTCACCGAGCCCGAACGCGAGTTTTTCGAGCTTTTTTGCTCGGTCGACGGTGTGGGAGTCAAGAAAGCGCTGCGGGCGATGATCCGTCCGGTCAAAGAAGTTGCCACGGCGATCGAAGAACAGGACACCAAGACCCTCGAGGGGTTGCCCGGCGTGGGAGCCGCCACGGCAGAACGGATCATCGCCAAACTGCGCCGGAAGGTGCCCAAATTCGCCCTCATCGCGATCCAGAAGCAAGCCTACGAAGCGGAGGTCGAATCCGACGTGATATCGCAGACCTTCGAGGCCCTGCGGACGCTCGGCCACTCCGAAAGCGATGCCCGGCGCCTGGTCGACGCCGCGCTTTCGGTCAAGAAGAAGTACCCCGACGTCGACAGCCTCATCCGCGCGATCTACCAGCAGTCCCAGAAAAACCCGTAGCCTTCCAGCCGCTCAAAGCAGGCCCCTGAGAACCGCTCGCTCGCCATGCCCGCCGTTACCTCCTATGAGCCGACACTGCGCGACGCGCCGCCCGTGATTCACACCCGGGCGTGTGAGCAATGCGGCGCGCCGGTGGAACCGACCGACCGCTTCTGCAACGCCTGCGGCCGCGAACAGCCTGCGGCGGCCGAGGTGCATCAACCGCCCCCGTTGGCCCGGCACCTCCGCTGCAACAACTGCGGCGCCGAAGTGGCGATCGATCCCGATCAGCGAAGCTACGTCTGCGCGTTCTGCGACTCAACCTACGTCGTCGAATTCACTCCCGCCCAGACCGGCCGCCAGCCTCCCGAGTTCGTTATCGGTTTCTCGATCACTCCCCAGCAGGCGCTCGACCGCTTTCGCCAATGGCTGGGCGGCAACTCCTGGTTTCGCCCGAGCGACCTGAAACTCGCCCAGATCGAAGACAAGCTGCGGGGGGTGTACCTGCCGTTCTGGGCCTTCTCCATGCTCGCCGAGAGCGACTGGTCGGCCTCGATCGGCGAGTACTGGTACCGCACCGAGACCTATACTACCGTCGAGAACGGCAAGACGGTTACCAAGACTCGAACCGTGACGGAGACCGAGTGGTGGCCGCTCAGTGGCCGCCACCACCGCTTCTACAGCGGCTATCTCATCTCCGGCAGTCGCGGCCTGGCGCAGGCCGATGCCGAGCGGATCAAGCCGTTCCACCTCGCCGCGCTGAAGCGCTATGAACCCTATTTCCTCGCCGGTTGGCTGAGCGAAGAATACTCGATTGAGCGTCAACAGGCACTGGAACTCTGCCAGCAGGAGTTCTACCGCCGCGAGCAGCAGGCGGTCGTCCATTTCCTCCCCGGCGATACCTACAGCAACCTGGGCGTCGAAACGCGGTTCAGCCGGGTGAATTCCGACCTCATCCTGCTCCCCGTATACTTGCTCAGCTATCGCTACGGCGACAAACTGTTCCGCTTTCTCGTCAACGGCCAGACCGGCAAGGCCGACGGCGACAAACCGGTCTCCTGGTGGAAGATCCTGATTGCGGTCGCCGTGGCGGTGATCGCCTTCGCCTTGATTGCCCTGATGATGAGCCAGTTCTGACTCACCCTCAGCGTTCCGCTTTCGGCCATCGGCGTTCCGAAGCCGACTGCTGGTCGCTGACAGCTTTGCCTACTGCCATGCCTGAACTCCTGATCCGCTGCGATACGTGCCAGAGCCTCTTGGACGAGGAAGACCTGTTCTGCGCCAACTGCGGGACGGAGGCCCCCCGCCGCGCCGAGCAGAAGGCGATCGCCGGATCGTCCCGGGTGGCAACGCACAACTTCACTTGCTCCGGTTGCGGCGCCTCGATGAGCTACGATGCTCAGGCCTCGGCATTGCGCTGCCCGTTCTGCAGTTCCGTCGACATGGTGGAACAGAAAGATGCCCGTGTGCTGCGGCCGCAGAGCGTGGTGCCGTTCCGCGTCTCGAAGGAGACGGCCGAAACAACCTTGCGGCAATGGCTGGGAAAAGGTTTCTGGCGGCCCGGCGACCTTTCGCAGACCGCCAGCCTGCTCGCCATGCAGCCGGTATACGTCCCGTACTGGATCTTCGAGGCGCGAACGCACACCTTCTGGACTGCCGACACCAGCCAGACGCCCCCCGGCGCGTCGGCCGATTGGTATCCGTTGGCGGGCGAGCATCGCGGCCGCTACGCCGGCTTGTTGATCGGCGCCAGCGCCGTGCTGTCGACCTGGGAGACATCGGAGATTTGCCCTTTCGACCTCTCGGCTGCGGCAGCCCCGGAAGAGGTCGACCTCGACAACGTCACGGTCGAGCAGTTCTCGATGCCTCGGAAATACGCCCGCCCCCTGGCAGAGCAAGCCCTGGAAGCGTCCGAGTCACAGGCGTGCCAGCAGCAATACGTCCCCGGTCGGGCTCGCAATGTGCACGTCAACGTGCTCGTGGAGGGCATGACGAGCATCCCCGTCCTGCTGCCCGTCTGGATCATGGCGTACCGCTACCGCGACCAGGTCTTCCGCTTCCTCGTCAACGGGCAAACCGGCCGGGCCACCGGCCAGGCCCCCACGTCCTGGACCAAGGTGGCCGTGGCCATCATGGTCGCCATCGCGGCGGTCCTCGTACTCGCCGGTTTCGCCGCACTGATGCAGTAGCGGATCATCGGATTTGGTATACTTGCGGGTAGTCAACGCCCGTTCACTTATTCTTACTCCTCTGTTGCCTCCTCGTCATGCCACGCGAAGCCATCTTCCAGCCGACGCCTGACTATCCCGACGAGGATCGGGACCTCCGACCCCAACGAATGGGGGAAATGATCGGCCAGCGCGAAGTATTCGAACGCGTCCACATCGCCATCGACGCGGCCTCCAAACGGAGTGAACCTCTCGGTCACATCCTCTTTGATGGCCCCCCTGGCCTGGGCAAGACGACTTTCGCCACCTGCATCCCGCGCGACCTGGGCGTCAATTTCCAGATCGCCAGCGGCGCGACGCTCAAAGCCCCTAAGGACCTCATCCCCTACCTCACCAACGCCGAAGAACGCTCCGTGCTGTTCATCGACGAGATCCACCGTATGCAGAAGGCAGTGGAAGAATTCCTCTACCCCGCCATGGAGGATTTCCGCATCGATCTAACCCTGGGTGAAGGAGTCAACGCGCGAACGCTCAACCTGCAGCTCAAACCGTTCACGCTCATCGGCGCCACGACGCGAACCGGCCTGCTCTCCGCTCCGCTCCGCGACCGGTTCCAGATGCGCGAGCACCTCGACTTCTACACCGCCGACGAACTCTCCGAAATCGTCCGCCGCAACGCAAAGAAACTCCGGGTGGAAATCGCCGATGAGGCCGCCGCCGAGATCGCCAACCGCAGCCGGGGCACACCGCGACTGGCTAACAATCGCCTCCGCTGGGTCCGCGATTACGCACAAAGCCGGGCCGACGGCATCATCACGCTTCGCGTCGCCCGCGACGCCCTCGCAATGCAGGGGATCGACGTCATGGGGCTTGATGCCCAAGACCGGAAATACCTCCTGACCATCGCCCGGGTATTCGGCGGCGGACCGGTGGGGGTCGAGTCGGTCGCTCATACCATGAACGTCGCCCCCGACACTCTCATCGATGAGGTCGAGCCGTTTCTCCTCCGCAGTGAACTGGTTATCCGCACGCCCCGGGGCCGACGCCTCACCCCGCGGGGCTTCGATCACATCGGCCTCACCCCCTCTGCCGACAGTGAGCAGGGGAGCCTGTTCTGAACCACACCACCCTCACGGGGCATTCTCCGGGCGTCACTAAACGCCCTACTGACCCCGCCCGCAGACCTAAGAAACCTCCTGATTTGCGACGGTTTTGAAACCGGTTAGTTTTTGGTTTCATGCCCCACCGGGTGTTGAAATCGTCATCAGTTGGGTTATGATAATCGGTCGGGGCCTCTCATCTTCTGTTGAGGTTTGCACTCAATTCGAATTAGGCGCAACGGAACTGCCGGCCAACGGCGGGTAACGTCGCGCCACTCTCGAACTCGAGGCAGATACCAAACAAGCGATCGCTGACACAGGACGAACAAGGAGGAAGGGAATGCCTACGACAATCGCCGGCTGGGACCTGGAAGTCGAGCGGGGCCCGGGGTGGCTCTTCGTCAAACCTCGCTGGTCCGAGCCAGACGAATCGCCCGATGTCCACTTTCTCGCCGACCAGATCTGGTCATTGCTGGAGCAGCACTTCGTCTACCGCGTGGTGCTGGAGTTGGACGAGATGGGCGATCTTGATCCGCCCGCACTGGCCCAGTTGGTAAAGCTCTACCGCCGCTGCCACGATCATGGCGGCTGCATGCGGCTTTGCGGGCTGAATCCTCACAATCGTCGCCTGCTCCGGCTCCGCGGGCTGAGCGGTCTCTTCCCCGCGCACGAATCGCCGGAAGAGGCGGTGATGGGCTTCAGCCGCCGGAAGCCGCGTTGAGCCTTGGCGCACTTCGTCGCGCGACCACGTCACATGCAGCACGGTGACGTGACGGCGGGACTGGCGTACGCGCGCGGCACGGCTGAAGATGGTCCAAGCGATGGACCTACCCTGCGGTTTCCCATGCGAGCGTCCGCGCGTGCGGTCGTCGCACTTCGAGTTCGTTGCGGACTTCGTCGACTCCATCGACGCGCCGCACCGCTTCTTGTGCCATCTGTTTCTGAAAGTAGGTCCGCACGACGCCGTGCAGCGTCACGCGCCCCTCTTCGGCTTCGAATCGCAGACGTCGACCAGCCAGGTAGGGGTTGTCTGCCAGCGCCGAGAGCACTCGGTCGCTCAGCGGGATTTCCGTAATCATGTTCGCGTTTCCGGGGAGGCGGGCCAGGATTTCCGCGACGCTCGCAAAGGCAACGCAATCACGGGCAATCGCTCTGCCCGGAAAACCGCGGCCGCCGGATCGAACGGCCCTCTTGCACTGCCTCGCTGAGCGTCAACGCTGCTGCTGGGTCGATTGCCGTCGCGGGCGGATCGGAGCACCGCGGTCGCCCAGTGTCGGATCGGGCGGCCGGGCGCTTCCCCGCGCGGCTATACCCCCTATCGGCTTTTCCGCAGCGTGGCGTTAAGCCGGATATGCAGCGGCATCTACGGACCTTGGGCCCCTCGTGCTGATTGACGCGACCATGCCGGTTTTTCAGCCGCCCATCCATGCCGGATACTTGCCGGCCGGCGGCAGCTTGACGATCCATGCCTGCGTCACCGACTCCATGGCGAGCACCTCGGCGAGAGCCTCAGTCGGCGGCGCGGCGTCCAGCGCAAGCACGCCGGTGGCGATGCCGCCCGGCTGGTCCGTCGGACGGCCAACCGACATCTGCGCGATGTTGATCTGGTGCTTCCCGAAGATGTTGCCCACGCGGCCGATCACACCCGGCTGGTCGCGGTGCAGGAAGATCATCAGAATGCCGTCCAGATAGCTCTCCAGTCGGCAGTTATTCTTCTGCACAAGCCGCGGCATGTTGTTGCCGAACAGCGTGCCCGAAGCAGTCGCGGCCCGTTCCTCGCTGACCACCTCCGCGGTGACCATCGAGCTGAAGTCGCCCACGTCGGTCGAGCGTTCCTCCACCAGTTCGATGCCGCGCTGGCGGAGCAGAACCTCGGCGTTGACGATATTCACGTCGCCGGCCATCGCCGTCTCCAGCAGCCCGGCGGCAAACGCCGCCGACAACAAGTGCGTGTCGCGCTTGGCGACCTCGCCGCGATAGCGGATCTTGCAGGCCACCGGCGGCGAGTGGTGCACTTGGGCCAGCAACAGCCCCAGCCGGTAAGCGACGTTGAGGTAACCGCGCAGCGCCTCGAGCGTCTTCGGGTCCAGCGGCGACATGTTCACCGACTGCTTGATCGCGCCCGTGGTGAAGAAGTCCACGAGCAGTTCCACCGCCTCCAGCGCCACGTTGGCCTGGGCCTCCTCGGTGCTTGCGCCCAGGTGCGGCGTGCAGAGGACATTGGGCATGCCGTAAAGCGGGTTCTTCGTGCACGGCTCTTCCTCGTACACGTCCAGCGCCACGCCCCCCAGGTGCCCGGTCTTCAGACCCTCCACCAGCGCCTCCTGGTTGTAGATCCCGCCCCGCGCGCAGTTCACGAGCCGGGCGCCCTTCTTCAACATCTGCACTTCCGCCGGGCCGATCAGGTTCCGGGTTTCATCCGTCAACGGCGTGTGAACGGTGAGATAGTCCACCGCCGGGAGCATCTCCTTGACCGAGTTGCACGCCTGGACGCCCAGTTCCTTGGCCCGCTGCGCCGAGAGGAACGGATCGTAGCCGAGGATCGTCATTTCCATGGCCAGCGCCCGGGCGGCCACCGCCTGTCCGATCCGCCCCAGCCCGATAATGCCCAGTGTCTTCCCGGCCAGTTGGGTCCCGGTGAAATTCTTGCGGTCCCACCGCCCCTCGATCAGGCTCTGGTACGCCGGGTGGATGTTCCGCGACAGGGCCATCATCAGCGCGATCGCGTGTTCGGCGGTCGAGATCGTGTTGCCCCCCGGCGTATTCATCACCACGATGCCGCGCCGCGTGGCCGCATCGAGATCGATGTTGTCGACGCCTACGCCCGCCCGGGCGATCGCCTTCATCCGGCGATTGCCTTCCAGCGCTTCCGCCGTGATCTTCACTCCGCTGCGGCAGATCGCCCCGTCGAACTCCAGCAAGGCGTCGTGCAGGTCCTTGCCCTTCAGTCCGGTGCGGACTTCGTACTCTATATTGCCGGCCGATTCGAGCAGGTTCAAGCCGTCCTGCGACAGCGGGTCAAGAACAATCACTCGTGGCATGGGATGGCTCCGTTGATGCTTTGGTTACTGCCTTATTGCGGGGTCTCGCAATCGCTCGTTACTCCAGAATTCCCTCGATCTCTCGCTTCATGTCTTCCGAACTGATCATGCGTCCCGCGTCAACATCGACCAGGCCTTGGGCAATCATTCGCGCAAGGGCCAATTCGCGGAGGATGTCATCCATCGTGGCATCGTCCGGAAGCCGTTCGATCACGGCCAGCGCTTGCGCCTTGGGCGAGTCCTGAGTAGTAGCCATACACGCGTCCTGTTGACAAAGCGAGGGCCCAATCGAGAACGTCCCTTACCCCTGCAGGTCGCCGCGCCATCTTGCCACCACCCGGCTGGCGGCCGCGACGCCGACTCCCAAAGTAACCGATTGTCCCATCTCCGCAAGTACCAGTTCAATCGCCGCCAGCGCCGCGATCACGTCCAGTTCGTCGATCAGACCCATGTGCGCCAACCGGAAGATTCTCCCCTTGAGCGGCCCCTGCCCGCCGGCCAGCTTGACGCCAAATCGGCTCTCTAGCCGGCCCAAGAACGCCTTTCCGTCCACGCCTTCCGGCAGATATGCCGCCGTCAGGGCGTCGGTCGGCCGCTCGGCAACCAACCGCATCCCCAGCGCTTCGACCCCCGCCCGCGCCGCTACGGCCAGCACGCGCGTCCGCGTCCAGATCCGCTCCATTCCCTCCGCCCGCATGAGCCGCAGGTTCTCCGCCAGCGCCAGCACCAGCGACGTCGCCGGCGTGTACGGCGTGTCCGGCGCCGCGATGCTCTTCCGATAGGCGACCAGGTCGAAGTAGAACGCCTGGCGATCCACCGACTCGATCTGTTTCCATGCGGCCGGGCTCACGGCCAGCATCGCCAGGCCCGGCGGAGCCATCAGTCCCTTCTGCGAGCCCACGGCCAGAACATCAATCCCCCATTCGTCCGTACGGCACTCGACCGCTCCCACGCCACTGATCCCGTCGACCACCAGCAGGGCCGGCGTCGGCGCCACCACCCTGCCGATCCCTTCGATATCGTGGCCGACCCCGGTGCTGGTCTCCGCCAGGGTGGCATACACCGCCGCCGTGTCGGGATGTTCGGCCAATAGCCTCGCCACGTCAGACGGCTCGAACGCCTTACCCCACGGGATTTCGTGCTTCACCACCCGAATGCCGAACCGCTCGGCGATGATCCGCCACCGTTCGGCAAACTTGCCCGACTCCAGCACAATCGCCTTGCCGCCCCGCGGCACGACGTTGACCACTGCGGCCTCCATCGCCCCCGTGCCGGAACTGGACAGAACCAAAACATCCCCCGCCGTCCGAAAGACCTCCTTGAGCCCCTCGACTACCTCCGCCAGCACCCGGCGAAACTCCTCCGTCCGGTGGTGGATGAGCTGACGCCCCATCCGCCCAAGGCCCTCCTCGGGCACGGGTGTGGGACCAGGCGTCATCAATCGTCGTCGGGGCATAGCTTTCTCGGGCTCACTTCACACGGGACACACAGCGGCTGCCAGCAGTTCGCCCTTGAAGCACGTCCGCCGCCGGCGAAGAGGGATATTGTACTTTCGCCCAGAATCACTGGCGACTTGCAGGAAGCGAGCCGTCCCTTGGAGCCCCAGCCGGGCCGAGTGCGGTAGCCCAGGGTCGCACGCCCCGGAATCCGCGGAGCCACAGATCTCAAAGCCCCAACACGGCGCGCCAACATCGCCGGACGGAGCGAACCGCCAGAAGACCAGTTCCGTCTCGTCGTCCAACTCGTCTTGATGCAAGGACAAATGTACGTATAATGCTCGCCACGTACACTTGTCCCTGACCTGATTGAAGGACCGACGGACGATGACCCAGCGGCCTCCGCTCTCCAAAGGGGAAATGGAAGTCGCCCGACTGCTCTGGGAGTTGGGCGAAGGAACCGTGCGTCAAGTGCATGAAGCCCTCCCCGCGGACCGGGCAATGGACTTCACGACAGTGCAAACGTATCTGCGGCGGCTGTCGGCCAAGGGCTACGTCGAGTCGCGGCTGGCGGGTCGCGTCCGCGTCTACCGGCCCAAGGTCAAGCCGAGTACGGTGATCCGCGAAACCGTCGGCGACCTCGTCGATCGACTCTTCGGTGGGGACGCCTTTCCGTTGATGCAGCACCTGATCGAAGATCGCGGCATCGGCGAAGAGGAGTTGGCCGAGCTTCGCCGGTTGCTCGATAGGCTCGAGGAGGAGAGCGATGACGCTTCTCATTGAAAGCTGGAGCCAGACTGCGTGGGCCCATCTCTGGCAAGTCACGGTCCTGATCGTTGCCGTGGCAATGGTTGTGCGGCTGGCCGCGCGCAGTCGCCCGCACCTGGCGCATGGACTCTGGCTGATCGTGCTCGTCAAGTGCATCACGCCGCCGCTGCTCTGCTCCACCCTCGGCGTCTTTTGTTGGATTCCAGCGCTGACTTCCAACCAAACCGTGCTACCGACCCGCTGGACACAGGTGGATATAGCGACGACCGACTCGCCGTCGCCGGAAACGAGGACTGCTCGTGAGCCGGTCGCTACTGAGCCGCATGCCAGCCGGATTGCCGGTGATCTCGCAGCAACATTGACGTTGGCAGGACGCCGCCCGCGGCTGACGACATGCCTGTTCGGCGTCTGGCTACTGGGAACCGTCGCGGCCCTGGCGGTCACCGGCGCGGGTCTGGTCGCGGGCTTTCTGCGGCTGCGTCGAGTGGGAACTGCGGCCGATCCTTTGCTCGACGAGCTTGCCGGCGCGCTGGCTCAACGACTTGGGCTGCGTCGCCGAGTGCCGGTTGTTGTCACCGATAGCCAATTCGGCCCGGCCGTATGCGGGCTGCTGCGCCCCGTGGTGCTCGTGCCGGAGACGATTGCGCGGTGCAAGACGCCGCAGGAACTGGAACCGATCCTCGCCCACGAGCTGATCCACGTCCGGCGCGGCGATCTTTGGGTCGGCCTGCTGGCCACGCTTGTGCGGGCACTTTGGTGGTTCCATCCTTTGGTCTGGTGGGCCGTCCGGTCCGCGTCGCGCGAGGCGGAGCGCTGCTGCGATGAGGCGGTGCTTGCCCAATTGGCGTGCAGCCCGGCCCGTTACGCCCGCAGCCTGTTGGATGTGTTGGAACGAAAGCGGATGCTGAAACCATTGGCTATGTTCCCCGGCGTTCGCGCGGTGGAACTCACTTCAAAGAGATTGGAGCGAATCATGCGACTTGGACACGGAAGTCACAAGCGGAGTCCCTGGTGGTGCTGGGCCGTCATCGCGCTGGCTGCCGCTGTTACCCTGCCCGGCGCGGCATTCGACCTGAGCGCCGAAGAGCCGAGCGGTCTCAGCGGCGCACAGGCGATCGGTGCCGGCGCTTCCGACGTGACGAACATGACGGCGAGCTTCGATGGGCCGGCCACGGCGCCGGCTGCCCGGCCCAACGAAAACCCGGCGACTCAAGACGCTCCGCCCGGCCGTGGTTCTCGTCGAATTGCCGTCGATGCGCGGTGGATTGCTGCGCCGACCACGATGATCGACGCCCTGGAAGTGCGGTGGGCAAGGCTGGAAGAGGTCTGCCCGGCGGCTTCGGAAGATCCACTCGCCGGTTTGTCCGATAAGGCACTGGGAGAGAGCCGAACCACGTCGGAGGAGCCCGCCGGAACGGCGCGGTCATTTCGCGTCAGAAACGTTCCGCTCAGGCTCGCTATCCTGGAAGACGAAGAGGTCGAGCACCTTCTGGACGACATGCGACGACTCGCTGATGCCGATCTTCAAAGGCAACGGCGCGGAACGGTCTGGCAGCAGGTGGGCCGGCTCGTAGGCTACACCAGCAGCCCACGCGTCCGTGAGCGGGTCAGCGTAATTCAGGCTCCGCGCGTTACCGTGCTCGACGGGCAGAAGTGCGCGATCAATGATCTGTCGCAATCGCCATTCGTCGTTTCCGTGCAGCGTATCCGCGGACCGTTCGCCGAGGCGCTGCAGCCGGTCATCCAGGTGATCGACGAAGGCCTGAAGCTCCAACTGCAGCCGCAGGTCTCCGACAACGACTCCGTCCAGCTCGATTGCGAGCTGACATGGTCGCGAATCCTCGATGTCGACACGTTCACCTTCGACTTGGAAGGAGACAACGGAGCCACGATCCAGATTCCCGATGTCGAAGTCACCCGTTTGAAGGCCGCTGCCCGCGTGCCAGCGGGCGAGACGCTGCTGATCGGCGGGCTCGACGGGCGCGATCGGGACGGCGGAAGTCAGTCGATGCTGATCATGCTCAGGCCGACCGAAATCGGCCCGCAGACCACCGCGGAACAGGCCGAATCATCGTCGCCCAGTACTGCGTCGGAAGAGCATAGCGATCTCGATACTTGAAGCATCGATCCGCAGCGATACGATTGATGAGTGTGACCGGTGCGTCACCACCTTGCATGGAGAACAACATCCTCTTTCGGAAGAAGTGCCGCTCATGACCAGCGAGCCGGTCTATCCGACCGTCGATCGGCAGATTGCCGGGCGGCGCCGCGAGTTGGCGCCGGAGACGATTGCCGCCTTCCACGCCTTCAGCGAGCAGGTGTTTGCCGAGGGGGCGCTGCCGGCCAAGATCAAGCAGTTGATTGCCGTGGCGGTGGCCCATGCGACTCAGTGTCCCTACTGCATCGACAGCCACACCCGGCAGGCCATCGAACACGGCGCGACCCAGCAGGAAGTCATGGAGGCGATCTGGGTGGTCGCCGAGATGCGGGCCGGCGCGGCCTATGCCCACTCGGCGCTGGCGATTCGCGCCATGAGCGAGACGCCGACGAAATGATCCGGCTGAAGCGTGTCTACGAACAGCCTTCTTCCGACGACGGATCGCGAGTGCTGGTCGACCGCCTCTGGCCCCGCGGCCTGACCAGGGAGCAGGCGGCGGTAGACCTGTGGCTCAAGGACGTCGCTCCCAGCACGGAACTCCGCCGGTGGTTCGCCCATGATCCGGCCAGGTGGAAGGAGTTCCAGGCCCGCTATCGAAAAGAGCTCCGCGGGCGGCCCGACGTGCTCCAGTCGCTGCACGAGTTGAACCGCGCCCAGGCGGTCACCCTCGTCTACGGCGCGCGCGACGAGAAGCACAACGCCGCAGTGGTCCTTAAACGCGTCCTCGAAAGCAAACGATGACCACCGCCCTTTTATTGGCGCCCCTTGCGCCGGCGGCCGCTACAATAACGGCAACCGTCGCCCTTTGCCGGCCGAAAGCACACAGCCAAAAAACCGAACGCGCACTCCAGCATGTCCGACGACTCACAAGCACAGAACGACGAGTGGCAGGAAGTCTGGAACGCTCGCATTGCCGCTCTCACACCGATCCTCGGCAAGCCAGCCGACACCGTTCTGCACTCGCTCATCCCGTTCCAATTCGGCGGTGCTGCCGATGTCCTGCCCTTTCCCGATTTCACGCCGGGCGTCACCTACGTCACCGCGGAACTGACCGGCGAGGATGTCGGACAGCGGCCATCTACCCTCGGCAACTACGAATTGATGATCTGTGCTCGGCAGGAACTGCCGGAAGCAGGCGACCTCATCTCCAATCTCGCGCGCTATACCTGTGAGGCGGAGCTTGAGCCGGGAGAGACGATGGACATCGAGACTTTCTTCGGCGATGCGACCATTCGCGCCCTCTTGTTCACCCACCCTCGAGAGCAGGCGGTGCATTTTGAGTTCCTCGGTCGGCGCTATGGTTTGTTGCTGTGCCTTGGCATCACTGCCGAAGAACTGGCTTTCAAGCAGCGTCACGGTCCCGACCGCCTGCTGGCGTTGCTCAAACAGCACGGCGTTTTTCCCTACACCACGCCAAGCCGCCCGTCCGTGCCCTTGCCTCCCCGCAGTTCGTTCTTCGGCCGATTGTTTGGACGATGAAAGTGCCCGCCGTAATCCGGATGTGCCGTCCCCTTGACGCACCGCCGTCCCGCGGCGAGACTGACCGTCATGGCGGCTCCCACAGCGCCGCCCGCTTCGCCCCGATAACGAATCACGACGCCGCGCCGGCGAACGAATCAAGTCATTCGCCGATGGAGGCTCGAATTGGAGCAGATGCTTTTCAGCGGATGGGAAAGCCTTCTTCGCACTCTGGTCGTCGGAGTCTTGGCCTACGTCGTGCTCGTCGTCTTCCTGCGAATCTCGGGAAAGCGAACACTCACGAAGCTGAACGCTTTCGATCTGGTCGTAACGGTAGCCCTGGGTTCAACGCTGGCAACCGTCCTGCTGACTAAGGACGTCGCCCTGGCCGATGGCGCCCTGGCCTTCGCCCTTCTCATCGGGCTCCAGTTCGTCGTCACCTGGTCGAGCGTCCGGGCGCGGTGGGTGCGGCAAGTGGTCACGGGTGAGCCGCTGATGCTGCTGTACCGCGGCGAATTTCTGCCTGCGGCACTGCGTCGGGCTCGGGTGACCGAAGACGAAGTCCGCGCGGCGGTTCGGTCGGCGGGGCTCGCCTTCATGGACGAGGCTGAAGCCGTCGTCCTCGAAACCGACGGCTCATTGAGCGTCGTACGTCGAGGCCCGGGCTCTGGCCGTTCGAGCCTCGCTGCCGTCCACGGACCGGCGGCCAGCGGCGAGTCCGCCGAAACCCGTTGAGCATTGGATTTCCAATCACGCGCTGCATGCGGGCCGGCCCGCCGCAGCGGTTACCGTCGGCATCAGGTCTCTTCTCGGCAGACCAGCCTGCCGAGCTCGAACGGCTTGCACCACGAACATCGACTCATGCTTGACGCGAACGAATTGCGGCGTGCCGTTGACATGCAGCACCGAAGTTACCTCCTGCTCAAATGGATGGCGTCTGCCGTGCAGCAGGGTTTTGTCAGCTTCGAAACCGCTCACGAATACTCAACCCTGCCCCAGGCCGCAGAAGACTGGATACTCCGACACTACTTGAACATTCCGGTCAGTGCCCGCCCCGCACAAGACGATGTCCGGGTGTTCTCGGCGTTCTTCTCGACGTATCTCATGAACTCGTTCGATCTCATCGCCCACCCCGGCAAACAGCTCTATTCGCCCGGCGCCCATTGCTTCTGCCCGATGTGCAGTTGGCTGGTTGACGCCCCACACCTGAAGGCCAAGAAGCTTACCCCGGCCGACAAACGCCGGGCGCACAGGATGAAGGTCGCGGCCCTTGAGCAGACGGCAATCGAAAACGCAATCCCGATCTCCGAATCCCAGATCGGCGGCTTGCTCGAAGACCCTGCACACCGTGAAGCCGCTTCGTTGCTGGCATATGGCCACGACCTGCTGCAACGAGCAAAGGGGATCGCCAACGGCCCGGCGGTTCTCGTTCTCTGGCGCGGCTTCGCCTGGACGGCAGCCGGCTCGCCGAAGCCCAACTTCCGCCTGACGCCGGACTTGATCCTCGCTGCCGAAACACGGATGATCGAAGCAATGAAAGCCGTGTCCGCCGCGTGACATGCCTGATGAAGGTTCCGCAACTCACCCGTTTTCGGCCGCGACCTTCGCTCCACGAGATCGTCCGCCCGGTGGCGGAGCATTGTGGTGCAGGCGTCCCGCTGCCCCCCGGCCCGCCCCCCCCACCACAAGGGTGGCGACCGTTTTGAAACGACTGTGCTCTAACACCAGCGGCACCAGGGAGACGACGCGATGCAATCGAGCAGGGCAACCTCGGCAGCCACAGGCAGTTTTCTCCATAAGCGCGGTTCGCCGTTGTGCACCGCCCGGCTGAAGGCCCCTTCTAGGCAGCCAGTCTGGCTGCTGAGTGCGATCCTGGCACTCGCAGTCTCGGCCACCGCCGCGGAACCAACTAGCGCGCCGGGCGATCAGACACCGCAGCACGGCGAGCAGATGAAACCCGTGCTGGAACTCCGCTTTGACGGCGACCTGGCAGACACATCGGGCTCTCGGCGTACCTGTACGGGCCGGAACTCGGTCGCGTTTGTCGAGGGGAGGCAGGGGCGGTGCGCGTCGTTCGACGGCCGCAGTTGGGTCGACACGGGCGTTCCGCAGCAAGAACTCGGCGAGCAGTTCACCATTGAGTGCTGGGTGAACCCGGAATCTCAACAGAGTCCCTATGCCGACGTATTTGGCAGTCACGTCAGCGAGGGCCTCGGGTTCGTCATGCAGCAGGACTCGTCGAACACCAACCAGTTCTATGTCGCATACGGCGCCGGGGGCGGCAAGTGGGTGACGACCGATGCGGTTTCGCTGGCTCCCGGCCGCTGGCAGCATGTGGCCCTGGTCAAGGCGCCCGGGGTCTTGCGATTCTACCTGAACGGCGTCCTCGTGGCCGAGGTTCTCAATCCCGCGCCGGCTCCCCCATCGCCGATGCCGATGGCGGTCGGTCTCGGCTACACGGCCCAGGAACGTTGCTTCCGCGGACTGATCGACGATTTCCGCATTTGGAACAAAGCATTGGCCAGCTTCGATCACGCCGGGATCGATCCGGCGGCGGCGCGGGAGACTCGGACCCAGACTCTCGACTCCGCGCCGCGCCCGGCGGCGGGTCCGCTCGTCGAGGCGTGGACGCTGGCCACCGACGATACGCGCTTGACGCTGGGCGTCACGGCCGCGGGCGAACTGGTCGTGCGCGATCTCTCCTGCCCCGCGGTCAGCCGAAACTGGGTCAGCCATCCGGTCGCGTTTCGCCTCTGGCCCCAGGTCCAACTCGCCGGCGAAAGCCGAGAAGTCCAGTGGCGATTTGTCGATGCTTCCATGGAAGACGACGCCGGCCAAGAACTCGCCTTGCGGTTCCGTTGCGATGATCCGGCGCTGGAAGCCGTGTCGCATTGGCGCGCTTGGCCTGGGCCCGGTCCCGTCCGCCACACCATAGTCCTTCACAACCGCTCCGACCAGCCGGTAACGATCGGCGAGCAGCCGACCTTCGACCTCGATCTGGCCGGCGCCGACACGCTGTGGCACTTCCACAGCGACGGCGGAACGCCGGACGCGGTCGGCGTCTATCGCCAGGACTTGGCGGCGGAACCTGCCGGGCGGCGTTGGAGCATCCGGACGGCGCCCAGCGGCGAGTTCATCCCGCTCGTCGTGCTCGACGCGGGCCAGCGCCACGGCATCTACCTGGGTCTGGAGTGGAGCTATTGCTCTTTCGACGCGGTGAGACTGGACAGCGGGCCTCTTCCCGCCTTGCGCATCCGCGGAGGAGGCCGCGGAGACCTGCAGGCCGTACTGCTTCCCGGCGAAACCTGCGAACTCCGGCCGGGTTTCGTCGGCGCCTACGGCGGCGATCTCGATGCGGCGGGTAACCGTCTGCGACGCTGGCTGTTCGAGCATCGAGTGCCAGAGATCGTGCGTCAGGATCCCAGCTACCCCAAGGTTCAGTGGAACGCCTTCGGCGCCACCGGCAAGCTACCGGGTAGTTGGGACCCGGTCGAGATGAAGTACTATCCCCTGATCGACGACATCGCGCCGCTGGGCTTCGAGGAAGTGATGATCGACGTCGGCTGGTGGCAGGAGAACGAACCCGATTCAGACGCGGTTGACTGGCCGTCGGGAATGGGAAAGGCTGCCGACTACGCGCACCGCAAGGGCCTGCGGTTCGGGCTCTACTGGACCGATAACCTGGATATGGCCAGCCCTGCCGGCCGCTCACAGCGGGCCGACCGCATCGCACGCCTGTTCCGCGAGTACCACGCCGATGTCTGGCGATCCGATTGCACGCGGGGCGACGTCATTGGGGCCTCGTTCGCTGCGACGCACGGGTTTTACGAGATGGTCGACACCCTGGCCAAGAGGATTCCCCATTTCCAATGGGAGAACTGCAGCGGCGGTGGACGTATCAAGGACTATGGCGCCATGAGCCGCGCCGTCAAGATTTTCAACTCCGACACGTATTCCGCATTGCACGTCCGGCAGGCGTTCTACGACAGCTCCTATGCCTTTCACCCGGCTCAGCTCGAAGGGCATCTCGGGAGCACCGACGGCCGCTTCCGTCCGCGTGGCGTCGCCGGTATGAAGTACGCGTTCCGCTCGGCCTCGCTGGGCGCCCCCGAGTGGTTCATCGATGCTCCCAACGGCGGCAACGGCTGCGAACCGTGGACCCAGGCAGAGAAGGACGCCGTCAAAGCGTCTGTCGAAACCTACAAGTCCAGGCTGCGTCCGCTGGTCCGCGCCGGCGACCTGTACCACATCCTGCCCCGACCCGACGGCCGGAACTGGGACGGTATCGAGTATTACGATCCGACCCGCGGCACAGGCGCGGTCTACCTGTTCAAACCGGCGGCCGAACCCGCGACGCAGACGATCCGCTTCAAGGGCCTGGACGCCCGGCAATCATATCGCTTGACCTTTGAAGACGGCTCCCATCCGCCCGCAGTGGCATCGGCCGCGGAACTGATGGACCAAGGATTGCCGGTAACCCTCCCCGGCGCGGAGGTGTCGGAATTGATCTTCTTTGAAGTTGCACGTTAGCTTTGGGGACTCAATAACTGTCGCCTTTCGCTCCGCGAAAGCAGCGTCCTTCCACGGAACGAAAGACGGCACCACGGAAGTTATTTCGTTGTCGATCCTCAGAGATTATCCCACAGCGACAGGAGGACACAACATGATGTCGGTTTCCTGGCACCCGAGACTGCCCTGGCCCATTTACGGGGCCGTTCTGACCGTCACCTTGCTGGGGCTTGCCGCCCGGGCAGACGAGCCCGGTGAGTCGGCCGCGAGCCCCGCGGCGGCGGACCAGGCAGTTCGACAAGCGATTGAAGTCCACATTGGCCCGCGCGAGCCGATCCGCGATCGCGGCAAAATGCCGTTTGTCATGGACTCCTCGCTCCCCACGCTGCGACGGGACGCCGAGACTTGGTTCTTCTATCACTCCGTCGATTGGGGAAAGGCCAACGAAAAATACCTTGGCACGGTCGCGAATCCCTTCCAGACCCGGGTGTGGCACAAAACCCGCGACGAGATGTACGACTTGAACGGATGGTACGCCGACGTTCATCACGCCGGGGTCTGGCTCAACAACATCTACCGGACCCCGAGCGGAGACCTCCTGGGCGTGGCGCACGTCGAACTTCACCATCAGGCGCCCGCCGTCAACCAGGGAGAGGACTACGCGATCGGCCTCGTGTACTCGACCGATGGCGGCGATCGCTGGACCTACTGCGGCGAGATCGTGCGGCCCCACAACTCCAAGGGCAATGTCGGCGGCACTCCCCTGCTGGCAGTCGGCGAGCACTTCCATGTCTATTTCAACGAGCACGGTCCGGACGGGCGGCGGCTGGCTGTGGCGCGGGCCCCGATCGGCGACGTGCTCGCCGCCGCGCGAAACCGCTCTGTGACTCCCTGGAGTAAATACCGCGACGGCGCCTGGAACGAGCCCGGACTGACGGGCCTCGGTTCCGCCGTGCTGCCCGGCAGTACGCTTCGCGGTGGACATCCCACCGACCTCCATGCCGACGCCGCATTCAACCGGGCGGTCGGCCTCTACATGGTGACTTCCTGGTGCTACGGGCAGGGCGTCGGCCGGCTGTATCTGAACGTGTCTCGCGACGGCGTCCATTTCGACGAGCCGTATCTTCTCGACGAAGAGCCCGGTCAATGGATGCCCTACTCGACGTTCCTAGCCCACCAGCGCGACCAGGAAACGCACGACATGAGCACCGTCGGCGGAGAGTTCTACGTGCTCATCAACCACAAAAGCGCCGAGAACTACGGCATCGACTCCCTCTCCCGCCGCAGCGTCACCATCTCGCCGAAGTGATCGCACGAGTTATGAAAGGAAAGCCGATGGAAATGCGGATGATCGTACTGCTGGCGGCCGCCGCGCTGGCCGTAGGGGCTGCGCTCGAGCCACTGCCGGCGGCCGACGCGACGGGTGGCGGAACCGGCGCCAACCCCGCACCGATGAGCGCGGCGTATGGCGAGCGGTGGAATCCGGCCGAGCAGGCCCGCATCGATGCCGACATCCGTTCCCACCGCATGGCGGCGGCCGTGTTGCGGCTGCCGTCGCTCAAGCCGGGTGCCGACGTGACGGTGGAGCAACTCTCCCACGACTTCCTGTTCGGCGCCAACTGCTTCCTGTTTGGCGACCTGAAAACCCCCGAAAAGAACCAACGCTATGCGGAGACTTTCGGGACGCTCTTCAACGCCGTGACCGTGCCATTCTACTGGAGGACGCTGGAGCCGGAACCGGGCAAGCCTCGGTACGCCGCAGACAGCCCGTACGAGTACCGCCGGCCGCCAACCGATCCGGTGGTCGCCTACATGGAGTCGCGCGGCGTCAACATCAACGGCCACGCGATCATCTACGGCATGCGCCGCTGGGGCCATCCGGCATGGATGCCCGAAGACCGCAAAGCCATGGAGCCGCTCTTCGAGAAGCATGTCAAGGAGCTGGCCCAGCGTTACGGCGGCCGCGTGCAACGCTGGGACGTGGTCAACGAATCCATTGATCAGGCCAACCGCGGCCTCATGCCCGACGACTACACCTTCAAGACCTTCGCCTGGGCCGACAAGTACTTCCCCCGCTCCGTGCAATTCAACACCAACGACAACAACATCTACGCCGGCCTCGACATGCACCGCCGCTACGTGGAGATCGTCCGCAACCTGATCGACCGCGGCGCTCGTGTCGACAACGTGGGCGTCCAGATGCACATCTACAGCCCTCAGATGGCGTCAGACATCGCCAGGGGCGCCGATGTCCTGACTCCCGCGGCGAACCGCGCGGCCTTGGACTGCCTGAGCGGTGCCGGGCGGCCGATCCACGTCAGCGAGGTGACCGTCTGCGCGCCGGACGCTACCGACACGGGACTGGCCATCCAGGCGGAGATCACCCGTAATCTCTACCGTCTCTGGTTCAGTCACCCCTCCGTCATGGGCATCACCTGGTGGAACCTGGTCGACGGCGGCGCCGCCCCGGGTGAACCCTCATTCTCCGGGTTGTACGACAACCAGATGAATCCCAAGCCGGCCTGGTTCGCCCTCGACCGGCTCATCAACCACCAGTGGAAAACCCGCCTGACCCTGAAACCCGAGGCCGGGAAACCCCTTGCCTTCCGCGGCTTCAAGGGCCGCTACCGCGTAACCTACACCGACGCCTCCGGAGCCCCGCAAACCGCAGAGTTCCATCTCGCCAAGGACGGCGACGGCCTCCCAGGAGAATAATCGCTCGACCGTCAACAATAATAACGCAGCGGATATCGAACCTCGCTTCGCCGCCGTACGCGCATCCGCGCCTCCAGCCCCGGAGGGGCGTTCGTTCATAGCCAGGGGCGTCAGCCCCTGGGCACCACATTCCCTCCCTACGCCTCCAGCCCCGCAGGGGCGACAGTGGCCTCAATCCCAGAGGTAACGGTCATCGTGTTCGATCCCGTGCCGTCCAAAAAGTCCCAGGAATTCCTCCTGGAACGTCTTGGTGCGGTGGTGTGACTCTTGCGTAAAGCACGGTCAGCCGCGCCGCCGCCCCTCCGGGGCGTTCGCTCATAGCCAGGGGCGTAAGCCCCTGGACATCAGGTTCCCTCCCTACGCCTCCAGCCCCGAAGGGGCGACAGTGGCCTCAATCCCAGAGGTAACGGTCATCGTATTCGATCCCGTGCCGTTCGAGTAGTCTCAGGAACTCTTCCTGGAACGTCTCGGCGCGGTGGTGTGACTCTTGCGTGGAGATATACTCTCTCACGCGATCCATTTGCGAGCGGCTCACGCTGAAAACTCCGTAGCCCGTTTGCCAGGCAAACCGCCCGGGAAGTGGAAACGTGTCGCTAATCCAACTGGAAGAATTGGACTTCACAATTCGGATAATCTCGGCAATGGAGCGTGTTTTGCCGAGGGACAAGAGGAGGTGGACTTGGTCCGGCATGCCTCCCGCGGCCATGAGGCAGCAGTCGTGCGCCCGTAGTATGCCCCCTATGTACTGGTAAACGCGGTCCGCCCATTCCGGGCAAATCATGCAGCAACGCTCTTTGGTGCTGAAAACAATGTGGCAGTGCAGCGCGATGAACGATTGCGGCATGTGCGTAACTCCGGGTGACTGCCGCCCCGTTGGGGCTGTAGTGTGGATTGAGGCCTGCCGGACAGAGGCTGACGCCGCCCCGGAGGGGCGCTCGTTCATAGCCAGGGGCGTCAGCCCCTGGGCCTCAGATTCCCTCCCTATGTCTCCAGCCCCGAAGGGGCGACACCGGTCCCAATCCCAGGGTAACGTTCATCCTATTCAATCCCGTGCCATCCAAGAAGTCCCAGGAACTCCTCCTGGAACGTCTTAGCGCGGTGGTGTGACTCTTTCATGGAGATATACTCGTACGCGCATCTATGCCTCCAGCCCCGGAGGGGCGATCGTTCATAGCCAGGGGCGTCAGCCCCTGGTCCTCAGATCCCCTCCCTATGCCTCCAGCCCCGGAGGGGCGTTCGTTCATAGCCAGGGGCGTCAGCCCCTGGGCACCAGATCCCATCCCTGCGCCTCCAGCCCCGAAGGGGCGACAGTGATCTCAATCCCAGAGGTAATGGTCATCGTATTCGATCCCGTACCGTTCGAGTAATCTCAGGAACTCTTCCTGGAACGTCTCGGCCCGGTGGTGTGACTCTTGCGCGGAGATATACTCGTACGCGCATCCCCGCCGCCGCCCCGGAGGGGCGATCGTTCATAGCCAGGGGCGTGAGCCCCTGGGCCTCTGGTTCCATTCCTATGCCTCCAGCCCCAAATGGGCGGCACTGGTCTCAATCCCAGATGTGCAGTAAGCCCAAATGCGCATCGGAGCCACGCAGAACATCACTTCGATTACGCGCTGAAAAGCGACCTTCTTCGTCTTCCTCGACCCGGGCGCGACTCTCGCGGTTCGAGGCATGGCCACATCTTGCCCAGACCTTCCAACCACGTCATTATGTGACCTGTCCCCGTTGCCCATTTTTGACCTCAGTCAATTGTGCTGAACTCCGGTCACGAGCAGGCCCCTGGGGCCGTTGCCGTGCAGTGCCACTCCCCTGGATCATTGCAGCACCGCTGGAGATGGTTGAACATCAAAGTGACGAAAGGCTGCAATTCAGCCTACTCAAGATGTTCTTGTGGACAGGAGTAGTAGCTGCGCTCCTGGGAGTCTCAAGAACTTTGGGAGTCGGCATGGCAATCACTGGCTATATGATTTCGTGGTTCGTCGTTTATGGCGTCACCCGAATGACCATTGCGCGAAAAACCGCTATAGCCGTATCGCTGGCATTGGGAGTGATTGGAGTAACTGCGGTAACAGGACCGTTTATTCGAGACACTTTTGAAACGCGGTCCCCTTCGTTTCTCAGCAGTCTCTTATCGGGGTGCGTTCTTGGCCCCATTGTCGGTCTGTTAGTGGCAGCGTTGCTGGAGACTTTATTGCGCAGCCTTGATGCAGTAGACAGAGCAAGAAGAGCATTGTCAGACAAGAAAATAGACCAGAAATGGTGACAGTTCCTTCCCTGCCTCCACCTCTCCCTCGGCGATCTCGGTGCTCTCTGTGGTTCAACTTCCCGTCTTTCCTTCCCCTTCCCCGGTTGGCTCTTTCACAATTCCTCACACCCGCCATGCCTGCCTCCCGGTCACCCCGCGCTCGTTCCCCATCCACACCGATCCTCTCTGCCTCTGCTCCCTCAGTTCCCTCCTGTTACCCCCTTCTCTGGACCCTGGCCCATCGCCTCCGCCTGAATCAGTACCCGACCCCCTCCAGAAACCCCAGGAAAACGGGCTAACTCCGGCCGGTTTCTGGATTGACAAAAACACATGAACGTTGGTATACTATAGCCCGCCGGCGACGAACCTCCGTCGTCCCGGCGCGACCGCCCGATACACCGGGCGATCTCCCGGTTTGTTCTTACACAACTCAACGGCTGACAACTCGCCTGCCCTGTGCCGGCGCGTGCGCTCGGTCCCTGCGCGTGCCGCAGACCATTCGAGACACACCCGCCGAGGTCGCTGAAAGGGAAAATTCATGTCAACTTCAACACGTACCTCACAGTGTGTACGAAGTTACGTTCACCCGCTCGGTGCGAAATTCCTTGCTCCCATGCACTTGCCGCCACGCTCCGCGACGCACGAAATGGAACACTGCGTTTATTGTTGCGCATCAACGGGGGGTGACATCGCCGTGCGCCTCGGCGCCGGCCGTTATCCATTCCTGCCAGGAGCTTGCCGAACTCATCCGCGGTTACCGCCGGCCCGCCTCGCGTCCGGCCCGCGCTCATTCCCCGCCTTGAAAGCACCAGACAATCTGCTCCCTTCTAACTTCCAACTTCTGACTTCTCCTCCATCCCCCTCTACGAACTTCAACACTGAAGCCAAAAGGGTAAGAAAACTTGCGTCGAGCCACATGGTCCGAAAACCCTTCACCACTTGTACTTGTGATCGTCATCCGCGACGAAGTCAACCGAAACACCCTCAAAGGGCGTTTCGCTTGGCGCCGCCCGCCCCCTCCACCCGGCCGCGCCGACCCCTCTGGCGATCGTGCCCCGGCACGATTAGCTTGGAGGCCTGTTCCTCGCAGATCGATAACCAGAAGTCAAAGAGTCAATAGCGGAGATCTCCAATGGCGCGTACAACGGCTTGGATGCAGCGGCTTGGCGCACTCCTCCTCGCCACGCTGATCGCAGGGCGTTCCGGCCTCGCCGCCGACGAGGATTATCTGCGCTACGTCCACCCCACGATCCGGCAGCCCTTCCCCGATCTCCTCAGCCTCGCGGTCCCATCCGAACTCGAAGACCGGCAAACGGCCGCGATCGGACTGGTCGATGTGACCAAGGCCCCCTTCCGAGCCGATCCCACGGGTAGCAAAGACTCCACCGAGGCCCTGCAGTTTGCCATCCGCTTTGCGCGCGACCACCAGATGGCCTGCTTCTTTCCCCCCGGCGACTATCTCGCCTCCGACACCCTCGAGTGCGTCCAGCAGCTTTACCGCCGCTCGAACGGCCGCGTCTTCGGCGGCAATCGCTTCCCCAACCTGCTGGTCGGCTCGCGAGCCGATTCGCGTCGCCCGCGGATCATCCTCGCTCCCCGCTCTCCCGGCTTCGATGATCCGTCGCGGCCCAAAATCTTCGTCCACTTCTGGGCCCGCGGCTATCTCAATCCGACCACGGCCGACCGCGTCAGCGATGGCCTGCCGCCCGAAGTCGAGCAGCCCAATATCAGCATGAACCAGATGCTGGTGAACCTCGATCTCCAGATCGGCGAGGGCAACCCCGGCGCGATCGCCATCCGGCACCAGGCCGCCGAGGGATCGGCCATCGAAGATTGCACGATCGACGCCACCCATGGCCTGACCGGCATCCAGGGCGGAATCGGCTCCGGCGGCAGCAGCACCGGCGTGACCGTGATCGGTGGCCGCGTCGGCCTCGACTTCACCGGCTACCTGTCCGGCACGCAGCCCACGCCGGTGATCACCGGGTTCACCTTAACCGGACAGACCGAAGCCGCAATCCGCAGCAGCAGCCGTCAGACACTGGTAGCCGCCGGCCTCAAGATCATCGCCGATCGCTCCGCCGGCCCGCTCATCCAGGTCACCGGCGGCGGGCAGTCGCCGGGTGGGCCTCCCCGCCTCGGCGCCAACCACGGCCATCTGACCCTGGTCGACAGCGAAATCCGCTTTACCGGCGAGGCGCTCCGCCAACCGAACCGTGTCGCCATTTCGTCCGATCGGGGCGTTTACCTCGAAAACGTCTACCTCGATGGTGCGACGAAAGTCATCGCCGGCCCCGAGGGACTCGACAGCTCGCCGGAGGGCTGGATGCACATCGAACGGCACGCCGAGGCCGCCGGGCCGCAGAAAGGAGTGGGTTTCGAGTACCGCTACCCCGTCTACGTCGACGGCAAGTCCGTCCCGCGCTTCAGCCAGGTTCGGCACGGCGGCCCGGCGCCCCCCGCCGACTTGCAGGCCCGCCATCTCTGGTCGACCCCGTTCCCCAGTTTCGAGTCGGCCGGCGCCGTCAACGTCCGATCCGCGCCCTACGCGGCCCGAGGCGACGGGCGAGCCGATGACACCGACGCCCTCCAGCGCGCGATCAACGAACACGAAATCGTCTTTCTGCCGAAAGGCTGCTATCGGCTCACCCGCACTCTCGAACTGAAACCCCGCACCAGGCTGATCGGCGTCGGTCAGCACCTGTCGCTTCTGGTAGTGACCGATGAGAACGACTTCGCCGCAAACGGGAAACTGCCGGTTCTCGTCCGCACCGCCGACACGGCGGACGCGGAGACCGTCCTGGCCTTCATCGGGCTCTACAGCACCAGCGGCGCGCCCGACGTGCAGGCCCTGCACTGGCGTTGCGGCGGCCGCTCAGTGTTTCGGTCCGTCGAGATTCACACCAGCACGATTAGCGGCGTCCACGTGCTGGTCACCGGCCACGGCGGCGGCAACTGGTACAACTTCCGCGCCGGGCTATGGCCCCGCGGCCCTGAGCCCGTCCCCGGTTACCGCCACCTGCTCGTCGATGGAGCGCGGGGACCGCTCCGCTTCTATCAGTTCAGCCCTCAGCACGCGACCAGCGATTTCGCCGCCGAGTTCCGCGGCTCGCAATACATTTCCGTCTTCGGCGCGAAGTACGAGGGCAGCCAGCCGCTCCTGTCCGTTGAAGATTGCGATCACGTTTTGCTCTACGGCCACGGCGGCAACGCCAAGCCCCTGCCGGAAAAATCGCTCTATGTCTTCCGGCGGACGCCCAACTTCCTGTTGGCCAACGGCGTCGAGGGCCCTACGAAGATCGGCACGCGCGGCCTCAGCCATCCCCTCGGCAGCACCGACCCGCGCCAGTGGCACCTGTTGACAGAGAAGAACGACGGCGACGACTTCAAACTACCCCCGCTCGAACGTCCCGTCCTCTACCTTCGCGGACAACCCGAACCCGCCCCCACCGCTGCCCGGCTCACGCCTGGCGGCGGCTGAGAACACATTTGAGCGTTTCGAACAGTTGCGCCGCACGGATCGGCTTGGAAACGTAATCGTCCATGCCCGCCTGCAGGCATCGCTCGCGGTCCCCTTTCATCGCATGCGCGGTCATGGCGATGATCGGGATATGCCGGCCCGATTGCCGTTCCTTGACGCGGATGACGGCGGTTGCTTCCAGCCCGTCCAGTTCGGGCATTTCCACATCCATCAGCACGACATCGAAACTGTGAGAGTCCAGCGCGGCGATGGCCTGCTTGCCGTTGTTCACCACCATGACCGTGTGCCCATGTTTCTCCAGCAGGCCCACGGCCAGCTTCTGGTTCACCAGGCTATCCTCAGCCAGCAGGATCCGCAGCGGAGCCAACTCGGCGTGCCCTTCGCGTTCCGCTTCGGCCTCCGGAAACACACGGCCCAGCGACATCCCGATCGCGTCGAAGAGTTCCGATTGCTTGACGGGCTTCATCAGGTGGCCGGCCACTTTGAGTGCTTCGCAGCGCTTCAGGTCCTCCGCTCTGGCCCCCGACGTGAGCACGATGACGGCAGTGTCCGCCAGTTCCCTGTCCCGACGGATCCACTCCGTAAGCGTGATACCGTCGACGTCGGGCATGTTCACATCGGTAAGCACCAGTTGCAGCCGCATTCCGCTGCGGTGAGCTTGCCGCAGAGCTTCAATGGCATCTCGGGCACTTGCCACGGCGGTAGGACACATACCCCAGCCGCGAGTCATCTCCTCGAGAATCAGCCGGTTCGTCGCGTTGTCGTCAACGATGAGCACGCGCGTCGCCCCGACCGCGGCCGGTTCGAGCTTGCGGAACTCCGGCGGCGTTTCGGTCGCCAGCTTGAAACGAGCCGTGAAGTGGAAGACGCTCCCTTCACCGGGTTTGCTCTCCGCCCAGATCCGCCCGCCCATCAGCCGGACCAGGCGCGACGAAATCGCCAACCCCAGGCCCGTTCCTCCGTGCCTCCGGGTTGTCGACGCATCGGCCTGCGTGAACGCCTCGAAGATCAGCCCCAGCTTGTCGGCGGGGATCCCGATGCCCGTATCGCTGACCGAGAAGTGCAGCATCGTCTCGGTGTCGGAACCGGACTCGGCCTCGCAATTCACTTCCAGCACGACCTCCCCCCGCTCCGTGAACTTCACCGCGTTGCCGACCAGGTTGAGGATGATCTGGCCAAGCCGGGTCGGATCTCCGCGCAACGCGTCGGGCACGCCGGGCCGGATCCGCCAGGCGAGTTCCAATCCCTTCCCATGTGCCCGCAGCGCTTGCGACTTCATCACATCGCCGACGCGCTCGTAGAGGCTGAAAACCGTCTCCTCGAGATCGAGCTTGCCCGCCTCGATCTTGGAGAAATCGAGGATGTCGTTGATCACCGTCAGCAGCGAATCGGCCGACTCCTGCACCATGCGGAGGTACTCCCGCTGCGACGGAGCCAGCGGCGAGTCGAGCACCAGGTCGGTCATTCCGATGATCGCGTTCATCGGGGTGCGAATCTCGTGACTCATGGTGGCCAGGAAGTCGCTTTTTGCCCGGTTGGCGACTTCCGCCGCCTCCTTGGCGACCGCCAACTCGGCCGTCCGCTGCTTCACCCGGAGTTCGAGCTCGTCGTGAGATTTCTCTAGCGCCGCCCGCCAGTCGTGCATCGCTCGCAATACGAACACCCACCCAATGAGTAGAATCACGGTAACCACCGACGAAAGCCCTATCGCCAGGTGCGCCCTTCGCTCCTCCGCATTCAGGTTCTCTTGGGAAGACGCGGCCAGTGCGTGGGCCAACGAATCCATCCCTTTGGCATAGACTGCCTTTTGTTTTTTGTATTCGTCGCTGAGC
The DNA here is from genome assembly GCA_040766885.1 of Thermoguttaceae bacterium. Classification (GTDB taxonomy): domain Bacteria; phylum Planctomycetota; class Planctomycetia; order Pirellulales; family Thermoguttaceae; genus JAXGPP01. The sequence goes on from JAXGPP010000022.1 coordinate 103,980, forward strand.
AGAACAGACCGAGCTTCTGCCGCACGATTCTGCCGTACCAGTTCGAAAGCCCGGTTCTCCATCGCAACCAGTTTGCGGTTGGCTTCATCGGTCCTGGCTGCGGTGTCGCCACGGTAGGCCTCGGGTACGACGTTGATCGCATCCTTGATCGCCTTGTCGAGCTCCGGCTCCTTCTCGCGATATCGCTCCTCCCACTCCTCACCGCCCGTTGCCGCCGCCATATGGGCAGACATGGTCAGCACTTCGTCGAGCTGAACAATCGTGTCGCGCAACTTCTCGATTCTGGAGTTCTGCTTCGTGGCGGCCGTCGCGACTTGCCAGGATCGATAGGTGCTCCAAGAGAACCAGACCAGCGCGAGTCCGGTGAGCATCACCGCGGCCGTCAGAAAACCCGATGGAAACCGCCCAACCGGTGAAGTGTTATCTGCATCCATGGCTGTTTTCCCGAGAAAACCAGGCCCCGGATTCTTGCAGATCCATCATACACCACACCACCACCGGCGGGTACGTACGCCGGGCGGCCATCCGATTGGGTAGTCAAGCCCGACAACACCGGACAACGACTGGACGCGGATGCCCGTCGGCCATGAGAAGCGACGAGAAGAGCCTACCGCCTCGCTGCCGCCGCGCCCGTGGCGATCTGCGTGCCGCCGGAGGCCATGCCGGGCGCGGCCGGCAGTGTACTGCCGGGCGTGGTCATCATCTGCGTGGGGTTGAGCGCCGACCGGAGTGCCGCCACCCGAGCCTCCACTTCCGGCTGGAAGCGGTTGTAGAGCAGCGACCGCTCGTAATCGACCACGGCCTGGGCATGGTTGCCCATCCGCTCGCGAAGCTGGCCCAAGGCCGCCAGCGCCCGGGCGTTGTCGTGATCGACCCCCAGCGCCGCGACGAGGTGCTCTTCTGCCGCCTTCGAATCGCCGAATTCCTCGAACAACCGCGCCAATTCGATCCGTGGGGCCGCCAGGTCGGGCCGGCGATCCGCCCATCCTTCCACCAGCCGGAATGCCTCCTCGGTACGATCCTGCTCGATCATCAGCACCGCCAGCCCGCGATAGCAGTCGGCATGGTCCGGATTGCGATCGCGGCACATGTTGTAGTAGTTCTCCGCCTGCTTCAGCTCCGACTCGCTCTTGTTGACCGTCCCCAGCCGGTGGTAGACGGCCGCCAGATTGTAGTAGCTGTCGGCGTTGTCGGGGTCGCTGTTGAGAGCCTTGTGAAACTGCTCAATCGACTCCTGATACCGGGTCTGCTGGTAGAGCCTCACCCCCTCGGCGTTTCGTGCCCCCGCCATCATGCCGCCGCATCCGCCGGCCGCCGCCAGCAGACATAAAGCTGCCACTCCGGCCCCCATATTTCGCCCGCACCGAGCAGCACACCGACCGAGGAATCGAGGAGTTGTCACATGAGCGCCTTTTCTGAGTCAGTCGCCGAAGCCCGGTAAACACCACCCCTCGAGACAATATCCCACCGTCGAAAACCCGCCCCAACTGCTCCCGCCGAAAGGGCATGGCATCCCGTGATGTGAGAAAAGTCGCGGGAGAATAGCCGTGTGGCGGAAATTGTGCAAGATCGCCTCGACACCCCTTCGACAGGAGTATTCAACATCCTACTCCTGTCCCACCTTGCCCCCGCTTAAGCCGTATGGCACGATAGGTCGTTTATTGAACCCGATCGGCAGCCAACCCAGGTCACGGAGATTGCCCATGCCGGCGTTTGCGGACATCCAGACGATCAAATACGAGGGACCCGACTCGAAGAACCCGTTGGCCTTCCGCCACTACAACGCGGAGGAACTGGTCGAGGGCAAGCCGATGAAGGACCACCTGCGCTTCAGCGTGGCCTACTGGCACACGATGCGCGGCACGGGTTCCGATCCCTTTGGCCCCGGCACCATGCTCCGCCCCTGGGAGGGACAGGACACGGTCGAGAACGCCGTGAACCGGATGCGGGTGTTCTTCGAGTTCTGCGAAAAGCTCGGCGCCCCCTACTTCTGCTTCCACGACCGCGATGTCGCCCCGGAAGGCAAATCGCTCGCCGAGAGCAACAAGAATCTCGACGCGGTCGTCAAGGTGATCAAGGAAGAACAGGCACGCACCGGCATCAAGCTCCTTTGGGGCACCGCCAACCTGTTCAGCAACCCCCGTTACATGCACGGGGCGGCCACCAGCCCCAATTCCGACGCCTTCGCTTACGCGGCAGCCCAGGTCAAAAAAGCCCTTGAAGTCACCAAGGAACTGGGAGGCGAGGGGTACGTATTCTGGGGCGGACGTGAGGGATACATGACCCTCTGGAACACGAATATGAAGCGCGAATTGGACCACCTCGCCCGCTTCATGCACATGGCCGTCGATTACGCCAAGGAGATCGGATTCACCGGGCAGTTCTACTTCGAGCCCAAGCCCAAGGAACCGACCAAGCACCAGTACGATTTCGACGCCGCGGCCTGCATCAACTTCCTCCGCGCGTACGGCCTGGGCGACCGCATCAAGCTCAACATCGAGACCAACCACGCCACGCTCGCCGGCCACACCGTCGAGCACGAATTGGAGTACGCCGGCCACCAGGGTTTCCTCGGCTCGGTCGACGCCAACACGGGCGACCTGCTCCTGGGCTGGGACACCGACCAGTTCCCCACCGACGTCTACATGACCGCGAAGATCATGCTCGCGTTCCTCAAGTACGGCGGCATCGCCCCGGGCGGCGTCAATTTCGATGCCAAGGTCCGTCGGGAGTCGTTCGAGCCGGTCGACCTGTTCTACGCCCACATCGGCGGCATGGACACGTTTGCCAAGGGGCTCAAGATTGCCGCCACGATGCGGGCCTCGGGCGAGATCGACGCCATGGTCAAGGACCGCTATTCGAGTTGGGATTCGGGCATGGGCGCCGAGATCGAAACCGGCAAGCACAGCTTCAAGACGCTCGAAAAGTACATGCTCGACAAGGGCGAAGTAACGCCCAACAAGAGCGGCCGCCAGGAGCTGTTCGAGAACATCGTGAACCGCTACGTCTTCTGAAACCCTCGTGCGCTGGAGTCCCGGCTTTAGCCGGGACTCCAGCGATGCGTCAATAGTTGAACCGCACGCCGCGGCCCCGCAGTTCGCGCACGAGTGCGGGGGTCGACGTGTAGTGCACCGCGTCGAAACCGGCCTCACAGGCGCCGGCAACGTTCTCGGCCAGGTCGTCGGTGAAGAACACTTCCTGCGGCTTCACCCCTGCCAACTCGGCCGCGGCGCGGTAGATCGCCGGATCGGGCTTCATGGCGCCGATCTCGTAGCTCAGCGCCAGCACAGGAAATCCCTGGAGAATGCGGAACTGCCGCAGACAGTGTTCCCAGTGCGTCTGGCACGTGTTGGAAAGCACGCCGGTGCGGTAGCCGGCGGCCTGAATGCCGGCAACCACCGGCAACATCGAGGCATTCACCGTGAAGATGTCGCTTCCCGCACGGGTGAAGAGGTCGTACTCGGCGCAGGTCTCGGTGAGCCGGCAAAACTCCTCATGAAACTCCTGCGGAGACAGCCGACCCGTCTCGAAATCGCGTTGCAGCGGTCCTTCGATGACCGTCTGCATCACCACCGCCGGTTCGATGCCCGCCGCCTCCGCCACCTGGCGGCACATCTGCGCGACGTCGAAGTTCAGGATCACCCGACCCAGATCGAAATAGATGAATTGGGGAGGCATTGCTTTGAGACCGGGCTTACTTGCTGGAGGGCAACACCCGGATTTCGATGTCCTTGTACCAGGCCTCGCTCGGCGGGCCGCCATGGATCTGCACCGCGATCAGCCCTTTCTGCGGGATCGCCGGATCCGCTTCCGTGTAGTCGACGGTCTGCTCGCCGTTGATCCAGAGCTGGATCCGGGGCCCTTCGCAGCGGATGAGGTACTCGTTCCAGTCATCCCGTTTGACATTACGGCCGCGCTGTTCGACCGGCGGCCCGGCGAGCACCTTCCGCCGCCGCGATTCGTCGTATATGCAACCCCACCAGCCGTCGCCCAGGTCGGCCTGGTAGCCGATCATCTCGTGGTGATCGGGAATCCGCTGGCTGCGAATCTGCACCCCGGCATTGGCCCCCTGCCCCAACACCTTGAACTTGAGCCGCAGTTCGAAGTCGCCATATTGGTTCTTCGTCGACAGAAACTCGTTCCGTGGCACGGCCGCCTTCAGGCTGCCGCCGACGATCGCGCCGTCCTCGACGCGGAACGCCTCCCGGCTTCCTTCCCAGCCCGTCAACGTCTGGCCGTCGAACAGCCGCACCCACTGGTCCGGCTCCGCGGCTCGCCCGGCTCCAATTCCCATCAGAATGGTCGTCATGCACAGGGTCGCAAGCAGGTATTTCACGGCAGATCTCCCGGCAATGAGAAGGTTCGACGGATTCCTCTCGGACGGCCTGCCCCAGCCGTTCGACAACTGCGGCTCGATAAGAATACTGATCCGGGAGCCCGTTTTCCACACCCTGTCGCGTTGCCAGGTGGACTCATTTCGCCCCTATGCCTCGACTGCCACAGGATTTACAATGTTCAGATTAGCCAGTTCTTGACGCGAAAGGATAGACGATCAATGCGCTCCGACATGATCAAGTTGGGCGATGCCCGGGCCCCCCACCGCAGCCTGCTGCGAGCCACCGGCGTGCGGGACGATGATTTCCGCAAGCCGTTCATCGCCATCTGCAACAGCTACATTGACATCATCCCGGGGCATGTCCACCTCAATGTCGTGGGCGAGTTCGTCAAGGAGTGCGTTCGCGAGGCGGGGGGCGTGCCCTTCGTGTTCAACACCATCGGCGTCGACGACGGCATCGCCATGGGGCACGCGGGGATGAAGTACTCGTTGCCCAGCCGTGAGATCATCGCCGACAGCGTCGAGACCGTCATCGGAGCCCACTGCTTCGACGGCATGATCTGCATTCCGAACTGCGACAAGATCGTCCCCGGCATGATGATGGGGGCGATGCGGGTCAATATCCCTACGGTCTTCGTCAGTGGCGGCCCGATGGAAGCCGGCAAGACGGAAGACGGCAAGACGGTCGACCTGATCGATGTCTTCATCGGCGCCGCGGCCAAGCAGAACGGCCAGCTCACCGCCGAACAACTGACCGAACTCGAGAAGGCCGGTTGCCCGACCTGCGGTTCCTGTTCGGGTATGTTCACCGCCAACAGCATGAACTGCCTTTGCGAGGCGCTCGGGCTGGCCCTGCCGATGAACGGCACACTGTTGGCCACCAGCGCCGAACGCAAGCGTTTGTTCCGCCGGGCTGCGGAGCGGATCGTGGAGATGGTCCGCCAGTTCGACAAGGTGGGCGAAGGCCACGGTCTGTTGCCGCGCGAAATCGTCACCGCCGAATCAATCGATAATTCCATGATCCTCGACATGGCGATGGGTGGCAGCACCAACACCGTGCTTCACATCCTGGCGGTGGCTCAGGAAGCGGGCGTGCCCTACAACATGGAGCGGATCGACCAGCTCAGCCGCAAGACACCGAACATCTGCAAGGTCGCGCCGAGCAGCCATTTCCATGTCCAGGACGTGCACAATTCGGGCGGAATCCACGGCATTCTCGGCAGCGTCGCCCGCGGCCGTCCGGGATTGCTGCATCTGGACTGCCCTACCGTCACCGGCAAGACGCTCGGCGAGAACATCGCCGATTACGACGTGCGTGCCAAGACGGTCCGCGAAGAAGTGCTGGAGTTGGCGGCGGTCACCGCGGGCGGACAGCGGACGCCCCAGGGCATGGGAGTCGAACGCAAGGCCCGATCGATCCGCGAGTTGGACAAGGACCAGCTTGGTTTCGATCCCTACGATTGCATTCGCGAAGTCGACAACGCCTATAGCGAAGAGGGGGGCCTAGCGATGCTCTACGGCAATCTGGCCCCGCAGGGGGCCGTGGTGAAGACGGCGGGCGTCAAGCCGGAGATGCTCCGCCACAGCGGCCCGGCAGTAATCTTCGACGCCGAGACCGACGCCTATGCGGGAATCGTCAATGGCAAGGTCAAGTCTGGCGACGTCGTGGTGATTCGCTACGAAGGTCCCAAGGGCGGACCAGGCATGCAGGAAATGCTCGCCCCGACGACCGCCATCAAGGGCATGGGGCTGGACGACTCGGTGGCGCTGATCACCGACGGCCGGTTCTCGGGCGGCACTGCGGGGGCCTGCATCGGCCACATCAGTCCCGAGGCCGCCGCCGGTGGCCCGATTGGCCTGCTGGAACCGGGCGACATCATCGAAATTGACATCACGGGACGCAAGCTCAACGTCCGCCTGAGCGAAAAGGAACTGGCCGAACGGGCGAAGCGTTGGAAACGCCCCGCCCCCCGTTACACCACCGGTTATCTCGCCAAATACGCCGCCATGGCCACCAGCGCCGACACTGGCGCTGTGCTCAAGTGGAGCTGACTCCGAAATCTTTTTCCCGTCTTCTTGGCGTATCCATCCCGGAAGAACCACTGCCTGATCCGGCAGCGGAGCGCGGCTCTTAGCGCGCCGGATCCCGCCGCTATCACGGCCAGTGAGGTCACGGAGAATCCTATGCAGAGCTTATCCCGCAGAGGCTTGCTGGCCACCGCCAGCGCGATCGCCGGCGGCGGACTGTACCACATCCTGAGCAGCGGTCGCGGTGTCGACGCCCGTGAAACGGCCTCACATTGGCGCTATGTACCTCTCAACCCGGATGAGGTAGCCGAGAAGGCGTACCACCTCTACCGCGAGGGGAGTTGCATGTACGCGATCTTCACCAGTGTCATCCAGGCCCTGGCCGATCAGCTCGGCGAGCCGTATCGTTCGTTTCCTTGCAGCATGATGCGGTACGGGCACGGCGGCACGGGCGGTTGGGGGTCGCTATGCGGAGCGCTCAACGGGGGCGCGGCCGTCTTTGGCCTGTTGGAGCCGGATAAGAAACGTTGCGACGGACTGATCGCCCAGCTCTTCTCCTGGTACGAAGCCGCCAAGCTTCCAATCCACAGCCCCCGGGACGGCGCCCACGAATCGCCCTGCCAAACCGTCTCGGCCTCTGTCCTGTGCCACCTCTCGATGGGCAACTGGGTGAAGGAGTCGGGGTATGAAGCGTCAAGCCCTGAGCGCAAGGAACGCTGCAGCCGACTGACGGCCGACGTGGCGCGGAAGGTCGTCCAGATTCTCAACACCGCGTCGGCGACCGGGTGCCCGCAGTCAAAGCCGTCCGAGGAGGTGCGATCCTGCCTCTCGTGCCATGGGGACCGGGAACTGGCCGATGTCAGCGCACTTATGAACTGCAATTCCTGCCATAGCTTCGCGGGCCCGCATCCGAGCCTGTAGGGACCCGCAGATAGCTCGCGCCGACTGGGACTACTTCGCACCCACGACCGGATTCTTCAACACGCCGACGTGCTCGATCTCCACCTCGATCATGTCACCCGGCTTGAGCTGGGGCGTCTGTCCCGGAGTGCCGGTGTAGATCAGGTCGCCCGGCTCCAGCGTCACGTACTGGCTGGCGTAGCTCACCATGGCGGCCACGCCGTGGACCATGTCGGCCGTGCTCTGCTCCTGCGTCACTTCGCCATTGACTCGGCCGCGGAGCATGAGCTTGTCGTAGTCGATCCCGGAGACGATGTACGGGCCGCAAGGGCCGAAGGTGTCGGTCCCCTTCGCACGCCACCACTGCACGTCGTTGTCCTGCCAGTCGCGCGCTGAAATGTCGGCTCCGCAGGTCACGCCGAACACATGCTCCATCGCTTTGTCCACGGGCACCTTCTTCGCCCGCTTGCCGATGACAATCACCAATTCCGCCTCCGCATCGATCCGCTCGCTCCCTTTCGGAAGCACGACTCTGGCGCCATCGGGAATCAGGCACGACACCGGTTTGAGAAACAGCTCGGGATGCTCGTGCTCCGGCTGATCCTGCAGGTGCGACTTATAGTTGCCCGCCGCGGCAAGGATCTTCTTGGGCTGAGTCGGCACGAGCAACTTCACCTCGGCGAGCGGATACGTCCTGTCGGTCGGCTTGACGGCAGCAAACGGGCTTCCCTCAAGCTGCCGCACTCGCTCGCCTTCAACAACGCCATACGCGGTCACATCGCCGGCGCGAAAGCGGACGTACCTGGCCATCTGGCCCTCTGCGGCGGCCGTGACGCTCACGCCCACCAATACTGCTGCGACCCACGCGGCGGTTGCGATGCTCGTCTGTCGACTCATGGCTGCGGCTCCGGAGAAAGAGTTCTGATGGGACTCGCTACGCGCCCCACCCTGCACTACTCAACTACCGGGCGCTAGCCTACCCGTTGCGCTGTCGATCTTCAACCAGAAGGGGTGCTGGCGGTCGGCACGGGTGCGGGCGTCTTCGAGCAGAGTCTCCAGATCGCCTTCCAGGTACGGCTGCTTGCGGTTGATTCGGTTGCCGTTGACCACGACACTGATCGGCTGCTCGAAATTGAGCAATTCCGGCGACAACCAGACGGTCACCTGTCCCGCACCGGTGCTGATGTACGCGCCATTGCCCTCGGTAAAACTGGCTTTGGTCTTGACTGCCTGCACTCCCCGGCCGGGTGGCCAGCTTGCCGGATCGACCATCGATTTGGGCGGTAACTGCGACAGCTCGACCCACCAAAATACGTTGTCCCACGGACGCATCGTGGCGCAAGTGAATTCGCGTGGCCGAATATCCCGCTTGAAACGCCCCATCCAGTCGAAGAGCCGCTGGATCTCGTCGGAGAATGCCTCGTGGCCCCGGCCCAGGAACTCGACAACGGTGAGGTTGTAGGCCCGGAGCATCCAGCGGTCCCAGACCATCGCGTTATTGACGATCGCCGGCCCGTCAAGCTGGCCACAGATGAAATAGAACGGCACCAGTTCCGCATTGGGCCAATAGTGCTCGCCGTAGCGGTCGATCCGGGCGACGATCGGGATCACGCCCGCCCAGAGGTGTGGATGGGCCAGGCCAATGTCGACCGCCGCGTCGCCCCCCATCGAATGGCCGCTCAGAAATATGCGGTCGGCGTCGATCGACAGCCGCTGGCAGGCATCGTGAAGCGAGTCGAGCACGGCGGCATGCTCGCGGAGCGAGAAGCGGTAGTCTTTCTGGGTCGGCACAGCCCAGTCAGGGGCGATTACGATGTAACCGTGGCGGGTCGCTTGCCCCTGACGCCGTCCCTTGTCGTCCCACTCTCCCGCCCACCAGTCGATCTGCTGTTCGGGCGTTCGTCCCAGTCCGTGCAGGGTCACTATTGCCGGGTAGCGGCGTGCAGGGTCGTATTCGGGCGGAAGCTGCACCGCGTACGAGCGGGGCGAACCCGCACTCGCGCCGGGCAGTTCCACGCGGTAGAAACCGGGCTTCGCCGGGTCGGCCTCCGGCAACTCGGCCGGCGGTTTCATGTGGGCGAGAATCTTGCTCACCGTGGGCGGAATGCCCGCTTCTTCCGCCGCCAGAAGTTCGAGGATTCCCGAGCGTCCCAGCTTATCGGCCGTGCAGAGGTAGTCGCGAATGAATCCGCGTGTCTTATAGGAGGAGATCGCCACCGGAAGCTTCTCCGTGGCGTTATCGCTGCCGAGCAGCCAACCGCTGGCGGCCAGCGACACCCGTTCGCCCGGCGTGAGCGCGTCGTCGTCGGCCGACAGGTTGAAGGCCGCCATGCGGCCGAGCGTGTTGGGGCCGAGTTCGCGCTCGATCTCGTCGCGGATCGGACGCACCGCCTCGCGCAGCGACGATTCGTTGATCTGCTCAAGAAGCGCGTCGATCTTCCCCACCAGCGTCTTCCGTTGGGAATCCCAGTTCTCGTATTCGCCGATGATCTCGCGAACCCGCTGCAGGTTCTCGCCTGCTACGCCCTCGGAAGGAAAACTCTTCAGCGCCGCGAGGACGAGCCCGTGCTGGCCCGCCCCCCGGCGCAGCTCAAGTTCCTCCAAAAGCTTCTGCGCGGCCACCTGCTTGACTAAGCGTGTCAGGCGATCGAGTTGCTGCTGGACCTCCGGATTCTGGGTGAATTCGGCAAGAATCTGCTCCAGTTCTTTGGCCGCGTCGTCCGGTCTTCCCGTCTGCAGATAGAATGCCGCGATCCTCTTGCGGTGTTCGAGGTTCTTCGGATCAATCTGCCGGGCAAGGATTCTCGCGAGCGTCTCCTGTGGCAGCGAACTGGTGGCCAGTCGCATGTCCCAGACAACGCTCATCCCTTCGGCCACCAGCCCCTCGACCTTGATCCATTGGGGCGTGATCTCGGTAATCCCCTGGATCACGTCGACCTGCCCCTGGGCGGTGTTCATCGTGAAGATGCGGCGGCCGTATTCGTCGAACGGCGTAACTCGAACCGAGGGTCCCACGGCGGCTACCGATCGCCCCGCTCGACTCACCCGTTGCGGGATAACGAACTTCTCCAGGACCTGCCCGGCAGCATCTTGACGGACCTCGCGCATCTGACGCTTGGGAACGAACGTGCGGCGCAGATCATCGTCGACGAAGACGATCAATTGCAGCGGCCCACTCCCGTCGGGACTCGGCGGCACCGGCTTCTCGGCCATTCCCGCAGTAACACCCGGCTTGCCGGACAGGATGCGTCCATCCTTGAGAAGTATCTCCGCCGCGTGAACCCGTAAGACGTCCCCCGGGCAGAGCAACAGGAGCCAGGGTACTACGAAGCAGCCGATTCGACGCATGACGAGCCCTTCCTCCATTCCGGCGCGACCAATACTCTCCCGCCCCCATCCCGCCGCGCAAACCAGCCGAAGGCTGATCCGCGGTTCTTGAAGACCCCTGCACTGCAAATGAGTCAGGCTCCAGCCGAGCGGAGCCAGATTGGAGGCAAGACCTCTCGCCCGCGGCTCATTTTCCAAGCGCAACAGTATCTCTCCATTTTGTTCCACCCCAGGGGCAAGTCAAGAAAACCCGCCCCCCGGTCGAGGCAAGGCCTGGCTATACAGGGGTATGTCGGCCCATTTGGCACCAAGCCCGTGTTGACACTAACGTCCCAGACAGGCAAAATGGCCGGACTGGGAAGGATTTAACGACCAGCGCACCATCGAGTGGGGGAACGGTACGCTGAGCGACGGGGCCGGCGTTCGATCTTTCTGGACAACAACCACTATGCCGCGAAAACCGGTTTCCACCCGAATCCTTCTCCTGCTGCTGGCCCCGACGGTCGTGCTGCCGATCGGCTGCCTGCTTCTGGCGGCGTTGGCCAGCTTGCTTGGGCTGATGGGCGACTCGGCGGGAAGCACTACTCTGGGCTGGATCGCCGTTGGTTTGGGAGTGGTATGGTTGCTGGGACTCGTCTGCCTGGTGCTGGCCCTGGCAGTGAACGCGTTGTTCGACTCCGACGATCCCGCTCCTCGCCCGTGAGCGCCGACCTGCGCCCGAACGTTAGACGTGCAAGGTGCCGTCCGTCGTGGTACCGTAGATGGAAGCTCTATTGATAGAACGCTTCCATGCCAATCCGCTTTCTCTGCACTGGCTGCAATCGGATGCTGTCGATCGGCCGGCGCAAAGCCGGTACGCCAATCGATTGCCCGAAGTGCGGCTACACACAAACGGTGCCGGGCCCCGAGGCCGCCGCGGCAAGCCTGGCGGCGGCCCACGTGACGATCACGCCCGAGGAAACCTTGCCCGACTCGGAGTCCGCCGATGCTCCTTGCGTTGTGATCGGCCCGCCGCTGGACGCCCCGCACGCCAATCGTGCCGGGCGCGCCGCCGAGGTCCGGGTTTCGGCCTCACCGGGTGCGCCGCCGGGTGAATGGATTATCCTTCCGCGGCAGACGCTCTATGTCCAAGGCCTGATCCTCGCCGTTGTCGCGCTGGGCGGACTGGGAGCGGGTTACCTGATCGGCCGCGGCGGGGCCTCGACCCGGCAGTCGGTCGCCCCCAGGCAGCCCGGCGCGGTGGAACAAGTTTTGGTTGAAGGCAGACTCCTCTACGATACGGGCTCGCAACTCGTGGGTGACCACGATGCGGTGATGCTGCTTCTGCCGCAGGGAATGCGGCCCGACATCCGCTTCACGGCCCAGCCGTTTCGTCCGCACGACCCGCCGCCCGATCCCAGCGACGCCACGTGGAGACGATTCTCCGAACTGGGCGGCGTGTTGGCGCGGGCCGACCAGGAGGGCAGGTTCACCGTTGTCGTGCCGCAGCCGGGCAGATACTGGATGCTTCTTATCTCACGCCACACCGACCGTGCTGAGACGGACCGCATCGAGGAAGTCGATCGCGACCGAGTCGAAGAGTATTTCGTTTCCGCCGATGAGATCATCGGCCGGCGCAAGTACCGCTGGACTCTCGAACAATTGAATGCCGGCGTCAAGCCGGTCGAGCACAGTTTCGGCATCGACGGCCAGGATGAGCTTTCCGAGATCCTTTGAATCCGCGGCCCGTCACCCGTCCTGCCATTGCATGTCGGTATCGGGTATCGAGAGCACGAACTCGGCTCCGAACGCTTTCGATGGCGTGCAAAACCCGGCTGGCGCCTCGCCCGCAAGGATCTTCTCGAGCGACGCCAGCGCCGTCAGAGCGGTGAGAGTGTAGCCGCTGGGCGTGATGAGCGTCGCCTCGGCGGTCTCGCCAGCGGGATTCGTAACTCGGCCCCAGAACGAGCCTCGCGCTGTGCGACGGCTTTCGGCCGAAGGCCCGACGATGAAGAGGCGGATGGCCCGCTCCATCAGCCGCCCGCGAAAGCGGCGCATGAGCGGAAGCACGGGAGCCATGCTGCGAAGCGCGCGAATCTGTAGGCGGCTCATCGCCAGATAAACCTCGATGTTGGGTATGCCCGTCGAATGCCAGGCGGTGGCGACGTCGCCCCACGGAATGGTGACCGCCGGGCGAGAGCCCTCGCGAAACGGTATTTCGCGGGTCTTGTAGGCGGTGGGCACGGCGACAATCTGGCCGTCGCGGCGGACGCGGCCACCACCAGGCAATCGTTGGAGCATGGTCCGAGCCGTACCGGGGCTCACCGCGCCGGTGCCGGTAAAGGCAAGCTCAAGCCGCGTGGCATCGGGAAGCCGCTGATGGAGCATGGCTGCCAGGCAGTCGCTGGGCACGACGTCGAAGCCGGCAGCGGGAAGGAGAGTAACACCGGCGGCAACGGCGCGCTCGTGTTTCGCCGCGGCCGACTCGATGACGTCGATCTCGCCGGTGATGTCGAGGTAATGGACCTGCCGCGCGAGACAAGCCTCCATCATCGGCTCGGCCGTGGCCGAAAACGGCCCCGCGCAGTGAAGCACCGCCCGGCAGCCGTCGAGTTGGCCCGCAACCTGCCCTGGCGCGTCCAGCGCGAAAATGCGGCTCGGGAAACCGAGTTCACCGGCCAGCGGCTCAATATTCTCCGCCGAGCGTCCGGCGAGGATCGGCCGCATGCCGCGCCGCACCGCCTCTTCGGCGATCAGCCGCCCGGTATAGCCATTCGCGCCGTAGAGAAGCCAGTTGCTGTACATGACTGATTTGCCGCCGGCCAGGTGTGCTTGGTGTCCTCCACGAGTAGATTACCATCGCGGCGGACTTCGTCCTATCAGCCGGGTCGATCATTGCCAGCATCGCCAGCTTTGCTGTCGCGGGCTGACCGATTGCGATTGACGGTTCCGCGGCGGCTCGCTATGTTCGCCGCGCCCATTCGGGACATGCTATCGGCAGACAGGCGGCGTCTGCAGTCTTCTCATCCGGCGCCGCCCTACACTCAGGGAGTTCCGTGATGCGATTCCGGGCCGCCTTCGCCGCACTCGTCGTGGCCAGCCTGTGCACGGCCGGATGCCGCGCGCCGACCTATTACCCGCCCGTGGCTCCCTACCCGCAGTATTCCCAGCAAGGATATTGCGTTCCCCAGGCGTATGCCCAACCGCAGCAGCAAGTCGTCTGTCCACCGGGATGCGTGCCGGTATGCCGATGAACGATCACGCCACGATCTCGCGGCGGTGGTTAAGATAGTCCCAGACCACGTAGCGGTCGAGGTCCTTTCCGGCGGTGAAGAACACCCGGCCTGACGTCGATTCGGCCAGCCGGTAGGCAAACTGGACGTCCTCGCTCGATTGCGACCAACTTGGCAAGAGGAATATGTTGATCGTGATTCCCTCGCGCCGGCAGCACATGCCCTCGCGCATCGTCGCCTCTTCCGTCTTCTGGTGCGGCGGATAGAGCAGGTACAGGAACTGCTCCTCGAAGTGCGCCGTCGGCAAGCCATCGGTGATCAGGATCACCTGGCGGTTGGGCGTGTCCTGGGCGGCGAGGAACTGGCGCGCCTGCTGCAGGCCGTGTTGGATGTTGGTGAAGTGCGGCGGGACGTCGAACTCGCTCATCTTCGGATCGCTCATGTCGGCCCGCAGGCGCACCACCGGGTCGTAAATCGTAACCGGCTTGGGCAGCAGTGCCGCCAGTTCGCTCACGTGCCGCGGCTTGGCAAAGGTCGCAATCTCGATGAACTGCAGGTAGTCGCCCGGGTACTCGCGACGGATGAGTCCTTCCAACGCAAGTCCCATCCGCTTCACGTTGATGTACAGCCCGTCGTAACGCATCGAACCGCTCATGTCCATGAGCACCACCGTGGCGCACTTGGGAGTATTCCGGGTGCGATGGATCTGAATGTCTTCCGGCTGCATGCGGATCGGCAACTGCGCACCGCCGCGGATCATGGCATTGATCATCGACCCGGGGATGTCCATGTTGGCGACCGAATCGCCGAACTCGTACTGTTTGGTCTGCTGCATCTCGACCGCCCCCTCACCCAGGATGGGGCCCTGATGGCGGCCGGTTCGGGCAGCCTCAATGTTGGCAAAGATCCGCTCCAGCAGGCGTCCCTGGAAGAGGCGATAGGCCTTGGGGGTAAGCTGATAGCCCCGCGACGTCTTTTCCAGCCCCTGTTGCTCGGCCATGTGGCGGATGTAATCTTCGATCTGCCGGCCCAGTTCGCGGAGCCGGTCGAGGTCGCCCGGTTCGGCGAACTCGGCGAGTTCCTCCATATCGATCACGCCGATCTGCGCGGTCTTTGACGCCTCCTCCAGTTGCTTCAGCAGTCGGTCGATCGTCTCCAGTTCTTCCTTGATTTCAAGCGCCTGAGGAATAGTCATCGGCGTGTGGCCGGTGAACTCGTACTTCGAAGCCAGTTCGTCGATCTGGTACTTGTTGCCCAAGCGGTCGACAAGCTGAACCAATTGCCGGGCGAACTGGTTCCGCTCGTTGCCGACCCGGTACCACAATCGTTCCAGGTCGTAGAGCTGTTCCTCGCGAAAGGCCCGGTCGAAACGGTCGGCCATGTCGCGGGGCGGCTTCATCTGCCGCCCCAACTGCTTGTACTGTTCGGTGGCCTCTCGCTTCACCTTGTCCGTCTCGTAGGTTTCGAGGATCTTCCGCTTCCGCTCGCGGAGCATCTCCATGAGCGCTTCGAGGCTCGGGCCCAAGCCGGCAATCTGGCTCGGGTCGAGCTTGACCGCGCGGGCGAGTTCCTCGTCGGTCAACTCGCGGAGGCTGCCGTAGGCCAGCAGATGGTTGAACGCCCCGGAGAGCAGGTCGGGCGGGGGAGTGTTTGGGCTGGGAATGTTCCTGGGATCGTACCTCTGGTACGTGTGAATCACGCCGCCAACCGAGCGCTCAGGAGACTTCATAAACGATCCTTCCGTGATGCTGCGTGCGGGAAATGGCGTCGGAAGCGTACAGTCCGGCGAGTACGAACTCCACGCAGGAGGCCCGCACTGCCGCATCACTCGAAGCATTGACCTCAAATGCCTTTTCCCATGCCGGCGGCACGCGTTTCAGCCGGTCGGCGTAGACCTTCGACGGCAACATATCGCCGACCTCGATCTTCACGCCCCGTGAGAAGATCTCGGCGATTTCCGCCAGGCCGTGCCGCTCCACGTATTCATTGAACACATTGCGGATCGCTTCGGCGAGGATCGAGTCGAGGACTTGTCGCTCCGACAACTGGTGGCTGGACATCATGTCGAGCTCCAGCTTGCCCAGCGATGAAGCATACAGATGCCCCAGGTCGCTGATCCGCGGCACCGCCGGACTCTCTCCAAGCACCGCCCCCCGCCGCCGCGCCGAGGCCACCATTGCCCGGTAGTTGGCGATGCTGAACCGTGCCGATACGCCCGAGTTGTGGTCGATGTACTTCGACCGCCGCGCGGCACGGCTCATCTCCTCGATGATTTCCCGCATGAAGTACGGAACAAATACCGGATGATCCCCTTCCAACTCGATCTTGGCTTCCTGCTCCATGATTTCGATTCCCACTTGCCGATCGTGGGCATAGTGGGTGTGGATGACCGATCCGATGCGGTCCTTGAGCTGGGGTATCACCTTCCCGCTGCGGTTGTAGGTAGCCGGGTTGGCCGAAAACAGGATCATCACATCAATGTCGAAGCGGATCGGATAGCCCCGGATCTGCACGTCCCGCTCTTCAAGGATGTTGAACAGGCCCACCTGGACCAGTTCGTCGAGTTCGGGCAGTTCGTTGATCGCGAAGATGCCGCGGTGCATCCGCGGGATGAGCCCGAAATGCAGTGCGTCCTCGGCCGACATGCTCGTGCCGCCGGCGAGTTTCGCCGGGTCGATCTCGCCGATGATGTCGGCAAACTTGGTGCCCGGGGCCAGCCGCTCGGCATAACGCTCGCTCCGCGGCCACCAGCCAATGGGAATTTCATCCTCCGGCATCTCGGTGACCGCCTGTCGGCCCCGCGAGGTGATCGGATGGAACGGATCTTCGTGAACCGGAATCCCGGGCATGTCGATATAGGGCACTTCGTCGTCGAGAAAACGTGTCAGAAGCCGCATCAGCCGGCTCTTGGCCTGCCCCTTCTCGCCCAGGAACAACAGATCGTGTCTGGCGAGAAGCCCGATGCTGATCTCAGGAATAACCGTATCGTCGTAGCCGATGATGCCAGGGAACAAGTCGTCTCCCTGGCTAAGCGCCCGCATGAAATTGTCGTGGATTTCCTGCTTCACCGATCGGGAAACCCAACCGCTTTCGCGAAGTTCGCGGAGCGTGCCGGGCTTACTGGAAGTTGTCGCCATAGCGATCTCGTGCCATCCTTTCGCTGGGTGCCTTTCGCTGGCCCGCCTTCGCCCCCGGCGCACGAGCACCGTGCGGTCCAATCTATTGTAGCGCCCCAAGCGGGTGAGTTAAGCAAGCGGGCCGCGGGCGGTATGCCGCCCGCGGCCCATGGCACTCAAGGAATGGCTGGCCGCCACCCGCAGTGAGCGGTCAGAATCCGCTCACTGATTCGCGCCCGGCACGCGTGCAGAGAGCCTGATATACGGCCTGATCGATCGTCTCGCTGACCAGATGCACCGAGCCGTCCGCCGCCAGGAACTGCGTTCCCGCCGGATGTTCGCTGCTGAAATTGTGGAAGACCTCTTCATCCAGACTGTAATTCGGCGGCCTCGTGGCCACGCCGAGAATGCGTCCCGGCCCATGCTCCCCACCCGGCACCACCCCCACCCAAGTTGAGGGCGCAAGCCGTGATGCCCGTTCGCCCACCGCGAACGTTTGCGACAGGCCGTCACGAATATCGGCGAATCGCGTTTTGCTGTTGCGGTAGAAGATGCCGTTTCCCTTGCAGGCGCCTTCCTCGCACTCCTCGTGCATGTCGAGCGTGCCGAACACGCCGAGGTAATTCGTCGTGGAAAGAACGATCGGAAACTCGACGGCGTGATCGTGATCGTGGCCGTGCCCGTCTTCGGCATTGAGATGCATGTGGTCGTGCTCCTCATGCAACTCGAACAACTCCTCGCCAGCATCCGACGGGCAACGGAAAATGGGCAGCTTGGCCACGCGGGCATGGTCGTTCACCGGCGACCAGATCGGGTCGTCCAAGTGCAGACCGTCATGAAGGTTGTTCTGCTCGATGAAAGGCAGCACCTGCGCAGCCCATCCCCAACCCGGACAACCGTCTGGATCAGCAAGCCCGGTGTGCTTGTCGAGCGTGTTCCATCCCGACGGCAGCCGCCGGTGGACGTCGTGGTGCAGATGCAGGGCCAGCCCGATCTGCTTGAGGTTGTTCTTGCAGGAAGCGCGGCGGGCGGCCTCCCGGGCGGCCTGCACCGCCGGCAGCAGCAGCGCAATGAGCACGCCGATGATGGCGATGACGACCAGCAGTTCTATAAGTGTAAAGCCCCTATTCGTCCTGGACATGATGCATCCTGTTGGGCATGGCTGAGTGAACCCGGCCGCGGCGTTGTTCCAACGCGCGAACCAAGGCAAGACCTGACAGGTTCCGATCCCGCACGCCTCATGCACAAAACCGCGCAAGCTACAGGCGCAAGGCGACGCGAGGGGTGCACAAACGAAACCCGAACGCAGAACAGAACGTTCAGGCGTTCAGTGGCGGACCGCGGCTCAGCCAGGGTGAAGAGACGGCCTGCGCGCTGGCGACGGCCCTGGCGACCGGCGCGCTGGAAGTCAGGATCGTCGAGTGAGTGGGCCGTACCAGTTGCGGCGGGATGGGCTGGTGACTGAGGAACTCGCAGACCGGGCAGTCATGATGCTCGTAAACCGCCTGGCCGCGATCGTGGCCGCTGTGCGACGCTTCATGCCCGCAACAATCGACCGGCCCCTCGACGCCGGCCGAGACCACCGCCTCGACCGTCCCAACTCGACTACTGGAGGGGTCGAGGTGACCGTGGCTGTGGAAGCGCGGTCCGACCGCCACCGCCAACGCATAGTTGGCGACGAACAGCAGCACCCATAGCCGGCGGCCGACGAAGTGCAAAGAAGAGGGCTCCCGAGGATGATCCAATACCATCATGCTATTCGCATCTGTAACCGCGTCAAGCCACTGGCAGTCGAATTGCCGCTGCCGATGCTAGCTGGCCGTGGCTCGACGGCATTTCGCCGCCGCTCTACAATGGCCGATGTCCGCACCGCCGCGCCCACCCCCGGGAGTGGCCGGAAGGCCAACGGAAATCACGCTTTGCGACGGAGTCTCACGACGTGTCCACGGAAGGGCCGGGCTGGCTGGCCGATCGAGTACTATCTGCGGAACCCGGTACACCCGTACCAGGTACGGCGGAACGCGCCCGGTCAACTCCCAAGGGCTTTCACGGTTTCGGCCCCTGCCGTTGGGCGGGAAAGCGGCAACCTCCGGGCACATCGTTTATCGTTCCCGCCGATGCCCGAGCCGTGCGGCGTGTGGTCCGGGAACACTGCCCGCGCACGCCCGGCGTCTACGGCATGGTGGACGCCGATGGCGAGTTGGTCTATGTCGGCAAGTCGAAGTGCCTGCGGAACCGCTTGCTGAGTTACTTCTCAAAATCGGCCGCCGATACCAAGGCCGAGCGGATCGTCGAGCACACCCGTCGGCTGTTGTGGGAACCGGCGCCGCACGAGTTCTCGGCTCTGCTGCGCGAGCTGGAATTGATCCGCCGCTGGTTGCCGCGGTTCAATGTACTCGGGCGGCCGGGACGATTCCGGCGCGCCTACATCTGCCTTGGACGGGCGCCTGCCCCGTACGCTTACATCGCGCCTCGGCCATCGGCCCGCGACGACGCGTTGTTCGGCCCCTTGGCCGGACCGGGCCGCTGGCGGACGGCCGTGCGGGCGCTCAACCATACCTTCGGCCTGCGCGATTGCCCCGACCGAGTGCCGATACTCTTCTCCGATCAGCCGCAGATGTTTCCCGGCGAGTACAATCCCGCATGCATGCGCCACGAGCTGGGTACCTGCCTGGCGCCCTGCGCCGCGCAGTGCTCGCAGCGAGCCTACAACGATCGGGTCCGCAAAGCCCGCCAGTTTCTCGCCGGAGGCGAACCGGACGTGCTCGAGCGGTTGGAAAAGGACATGCGGTGCGCATCGGCGGCGCGGCAGTTCGAGCGGGCAGCCGTGCTCCGCGACAGCCTCACAGCACTCGATGAACTGCGGCAGCAGATCGCCCGCGTCGACGAAGCGCAGCGCCACTATTCGTTCGTCTATCCCCTGCCGGCCTACGGCCGCGGCGAAAGCTGGCACCTGATTCGCGGCGGCGAGGTGATCGGCGCCGTTCGGCCTCCAGGTGGCAAGCGGAACGCCCGCCGATGCCTCGAAGTGCTCGACAACGTCTACCGAACGTCGGGACCTCCGCTGGAATTCCACGACGACCTCGACTCGCTGCTCCTCGTAACCGCTTGGTTTCGCGCCCGGCCGGAAGAACTCCAGAGCACGATCGATCCCGACGAAGCCCGGCGGCTCTGCCGCACAGTAGCCGACGGTAGGACGGACTTCTGATCCGTCTTCAACACTGTTGGAAATCGGTCTACGGCCCGACAACCTCCTCCGGCAGCAGCATCTCGCGCGGATGCCGTGCCGAATACGGAGGCACCGTGAGCAGGAAGAAGCGGCCGGCCACGTCGTGGAAACTCCACAACTTGCCGTCCATCCCGTCTTCGACCGCGATCTCGAAGTAATCCGGACCATCGAGAGAATCGAAACGGAACACCGGCTTGCCGCCGACGCGAATCTCGGCGCCCCCCGCCCGACTGCCGTAGCCGGCAACCACCGCGGTTCCTCGCGGCACGTAGAAGTAACCCGAACGGCGTCCGGCGTCGCCGGGTGAATACCGCCGGCTGATCTCGATCGTCCGCGGAAATCCTTCTGGCCACACGACTGCGGTGCGATCGTTGCCGTCGCTCACCGTGAGCCGGTGCAAACCCGAGCGCGTCGTGCGGAGCGTCACCTCGCGCGCCGTGCCGTCGGGCGGAACGGCCGCATGATCCACCACCGACGGGCTACCTTCGTCCACTGCCGCGAGGACGATCTTCACGTCGCCCCGATCGCGGTAATGGGCAATCAGGCCGCCCGTAACCTTGAGCTCGAGCGTGCCGGGCGAATCGAGCCATGTCCAGAACTCTTGCTCGCCACGACCGCTCTGCGAATCGTCGAGCGCCGGCAAATCATCATCCAGTAGGCCACCAGCCGGCTTCAGTGTGGTGCTGAACGCGACCGGCCGGGCGGAGACGGTCTTGTTCGCCGCGATCCCCTGCTCCACCATTTCATCGACTTCGCCGCGCGTCCAGGGCGCGTCGCTCAACCACGGATTCCTGTCGGCGTGCGTCTCCCAACGCGCCTCGCTCGGTAGCCGGACCGCCTTGTCGCGATTGGGCAAATCACGGATGAGGGCCTTGGCATGCACCATCATCGTCCTTCGCATCCGATAGACGTGCCGGACGAGTCGCTCGAACGCCGCCTGGCGGCTCTCCCCCTCAGCGAGTTGATAAGCGCGGAAGAGTTCCACGTACCGCGTGTAGAGCACAATTTGCTCGATTCGCGCGGTGATCGCCGGATCGCCGTTGACGGAGGCGGCTTCCCGTAGCAGCCGGTACATCCGCCCGAGCAGATCATGCGACATGAGCAGGGCATCCGGCGCGTGGAACAGGCGATAGTACTCGGCCATCGGAGCTTGCGCCGCACCGAAAGCTCTTTGCAGGAAGTCGGCCGTCAACGCCTCGACGCGCGCAGCCTCGCCCACATCCCAGAGCATTCTCGCCGCCAGATAATATCCCAGCCCGTTCGGACCCCAGTTGTCGCTCGACTCGGCCGACATGAACCGGGCGCCTTGGGCATGAAAGGCGGGAATAGTCCGCGTGAGATACTCCAAGTCACCCCCACGGGCCGAATGCGGCAGGTCGCGATCCCAGGTGTTCACGCTGTAGTATTCGCGGATCCCGAATCGCTCCACCCCCTGCCCTTTCCAGCCGGCCAGCAGGTCTTCCGTCGCATAGCCGCCGCGGATGAATGAAGTCGCGACATTCACGATCACCCGCGACCGGGCCCGGATCTTCGGCGGCGGCGAATGCTGGTTGTAGGCGTACAGGGCGACATAGCGCCCCGGGTGGTGCGCCTCGAGTGCCGCCGAGACATCGTTGGCGAGCGTCAACGCCCGATCCGACGCGCTCCCCATCTTGGCACAAACCTCGCACTCGCACCAACCGCCGCCGTCGCTCGGCTCGACCGAGACGCACGTTTCTTCGGGGCGCTCATTGAAATAGTCCATTGCATAGCGGACGACAAGCTTGCGCAAACCCGGATTCGACGTGCAGAACTTGCTCGACGTTCGCCGCCCGTCGACCAGCCCCAGATACTCCGGGTGCTCGCGGAACTCGTCGGCATACTGCCGGAGGATCTGGTCATAGGCATGGCCCGAGCGGAGTTCGAACGCGCTGGCGGCCCGATTGTGAATCTGCCACTCTTGCCACGGTTCCTCGTTGTAGTCGGAGGTGCCGAAACCGTACCAGATCCGCCGGCTTGCGTAATCAGGCCTCTCGATCACGTCGACGGCCACTTGCACGACATCGGACTTTGGCACAACTTCCCAGACCTCCCCGGGAAAGTAATGCCGGTGGCCGAGGCGATACAGCAGGTCCCAGACAGCATGCCGCACCGCGACTTCGCTTGCCCCGATCAATTGCAGTCCAGCTTCATGCGAGCGGAGAAGATACTGCTCGTCGGCCTCAAAACCTTCGCCGGCAAGCTCGTCTGCCAGCCCCAACGCGGGGAAATCGGCCGCGGTGCCCAGCGCGATCCCGTGCCGCCCGTCGCCGACGCTGATCGCGAACGTGGCCTTCGAGATCCGCCCGAGGTAGTCGGCTAGGGTGCCGGCGAGCGCCTTCATTGAGTCGGAACCACCGGCCGAAATGACGATCGGCAGTTTCGCCTCGCCGTGGCGTGCCAGTTCCACGGAAGGAGCCTCCGTTGCAGCCGCGCGGGATGCAACGAGCAGGATGCCCAGAGCCAATAGAAAGCATCGCATCGTGCCTTCTCCCAGACGATCGCCATACCGGGAAACCCTGACCACGACATTGTAGCTGCCGGCGATGCCGGTGCCGAATCGCCCAGGCCGACTCGCCCAGCGGGCAGCCTGGCATCATGCGGACCCCTGAAGCCCGGCAGAACGCCCGAATCGCGGGGCTTGTCCCTGGCGGCGTGCCATCTATACTTGCGTGCAGAAAGAACTGTCGCGCGGGCGCGGCCATGGACCAATGCGAGAACAATCCGGCTCCTCGATCGCCGGCGGCCAACCGGCCGGTGGGCGCCGGTCGCGGGGCGCACGTCAATCCGGCGAATCGGTTTGATAAGCGTCACATCGAGGACGACCTCTCCGGGCTTGCCCCTGACGACGAATACCTTGCCGCCGACCGCAAGGTCCAGACTGAATACCTGCCCGACGAATCGCAGTCGATTGTGACCGAAAACGACAGCCCCGACGTCGGCTTCCGCTACAGTCTGAATCCCTATCGGGGCTGCTCCCACGGCTGCGCCTACTGCTATGCCCGGCCGACGCACGAGTATCTCGGTTTCAGTGCCGGCCTGGACTTCGAGACCAAGGTGCTGGTCAAGCATCGCGCCCCGGACCTCTTGCGCCAGTGGTTGACTCGGAAGGGCTGGACGGCCGAGCCAATCGGTTTTTCCGGGGCTACCGACTGCTACCAGCCTGCCGAGCGCGAGTTCCAGCTTACCCGGCGGTGCCTGGAAGTGGCCCGGGAATGCCGGCAGCCCCTCGGCATCGTGACGAAGAACGCGCTGGTCTGCCGCGATATCGACATCCTCGGCGAGATGGCGTCGCACGATACCATACATGTCACGTTCAGCATCACGACGCTTGACGCCCCGCTGGCCCGCGTGATGGAACCGCGAACCAGCACGCCGGCTGCCCGCCTGAGGGCGATGGGGCAACTCTGCCAGGCGGGAATCCCGGTCTCCGTCCTTGTCGCGCCGGTGATCCCGGGCCTGACCGACAGCGAAATTCCGCGAATCCTTCGGGCGGCGAGCGAGGCCGGCGCCTGCTCCGCCGCCTGGACGCTACTGCGCCTGCCCGAACCGGTCCAACCCGTCTTCCTCGAATGGCTGGCCCGCACGCAGCCCGATCGCCAGCAGCGGATCCTTGCGCGCATCCGCGACACGCACAGCGGCAAGCTCACCGACAGCCGGTTCGGCCGCCGCATGCGCGGCCAGGGCGAGATCGCCGAGCAGATCCGCCGCCTGTTCCGCGTGTTCGCCGAGGCTTACCACCTCGACGGCGACCCGCCCCCCCTCGACTCCTCCCACTTCACGCCGCCCCGAATGCCCAACACCCAGATGATGATGTTCTGAGCGCTTCGGTGCGACGACAACCATCAGTTTGTCGCCGACAACTGGGCGCCGTCGCCTTCTGCAGTCCTCTTCTTCCGCGACACCACCATCCGCCACAGCCACTTCTCAATCTCGACGATGACGAAGGCCGCGACCGAAAACGACAGGATCCAGCCCCACTCGCGAAGCCCAATCGGCGCGGTCGCGAACAGTCGGTTCATCAGCGGTGCGTAGGTGAAGAGCGACTGCAGCACGACCATCACCGCCACGCCCACCAACAGCCAGCGGTTGGAGAACAGCCCCAGGCGGAACATGGGGACAGTCAGCGAGCGGCAGTTGAAGAGATAGAATATTTCTATGAGCACGAAAGTATTGATGGCCACTGTGCGGGCCGTCTCCAGGCTTTCGCCGCTGGCCAGCGCGACCTGAAACATGCTGAAAGAGGCGATCAGCAGAATCGCGCCTACCAGTACGATGCGGCCGATCAATTCCCGCGTGAGAATCGCCTGGTGCGATCCCCGCGGCGGCCGCCGCATGAGGTCTGGCTCCTTGGGCTCAAAAGCGAGCATCAGCCCCAGCAGCACGGCGGTCGTCATGTTGATCCACAGCACCTGCAAGGGAAGCACCGGGAGGGTGATCCCGAGAAACACCGCGACGAGGATCAGCAATCCCTCGCCGAGATTAGTCGGCAGGGTCCATACAATGAACTTCGTGAGATTGTCGAAGACCCCCCGCCCTTCCTCCACCGCCGCTTCGATGCTGGCAAAGTTGTCGTCGGTGAGCACCATGTCGGCCGCCTCCTGGGCGACTTCCGTCCCGGTGATCCCCATCGCCACGCCAATATTTGCCTGCTTCAGCGCCGGCCCGTCATTCACGCCGTCGCCCGTCATGGCCACCACGTGGCCATTCCCCTGCAGCGCCCGCACCAGCCGCAGTTTCTGTTTCGGGCTCACACGGGCGAACACCGTGGTGTCCTCCACCGCGCGCGTCAGGTCGTCGTCGGAGACCTCTTCCAGTTGCCGGCCGGTAAGCACTTCGGGCAAGCCGCCGGCGTTCTCGCGCCCCTTGCCGTCGAGGCCGACCTGCTCCGCAATGGCGGCGGCAGTGAGGGCGTGGTCGCCGGTAATCATCTTCACCTGCACACCCGCCGCATGGCATTCGCGAATGGCCGAGATCACCTCTTCTCTCGGCGGATCGATCATTCCCTGAAGGCCCAGGAAAGTCAGCCCCTTCTCGACGATCTCATGATCGATGTGTTCCGTCTCGCTTGACACCTCCGCCCGTGCGAATGCCAGCACGCGGAGCCCGCGAGCGGCCATCTCTTCGGCATCCGCCTGAATATCGTCCGGCTCCAACGCCTCCACCTCTCCGGCCGCGTTGATCGCCTCGCGGCACCGCGGAGCAATTGCTTCCACGGCCCCTTTAACATAGACGACCCGTGACGAGTCAGACTCACCCGCATGCAGAGTCGCCATGTACTTGTGGTCTGATTCAAATGGTATAACGTCGATGCGGCTATACTCCTGCCGCACCTCGGAGTGGCTCAAACCGGCCTTTGCCGCGGCCGTGATCAAGGCCCCTTCCGTCGGGTCGCCGCGCACCAGCCACTGCCCATCCTTCGACTCCAGCGCAGAGTCGTTCGCGAGCAGGCCGGCCAGCAGGCACTCTCGCAAGCCTTTATCGGAAGCCACATCGGCGCTGCCTTCGACCGGCTCGATTTCGCCTTCGGGCGCATAGCCACCGCCGCGAACCTCGTAGCGCCCGCCGCGCGTGTGAACCTGCTGCACGGTCATCTGGTTCTCGGTCAGCGTACCGGTCTTGTCGGAGCAGATGACCGTGGTGCTCCCCAAAGTCTCTACTGCCGGAAGCTTGCGAATGATAGCCCGGCGGCGGGCCATGCGGGCGACACCGATCGCCAACGTGATCGTAATCGCAGCGGGGAGGCCTTCCGGGATCGCGCCCACGGACAGAGCGACCGCAGCCATGAACATGTCGATCCACGACTCGCCCCGAAGCACTCCGACCACCAGCGTCGCTGCGGCAAGTACCAGGATAATGGCCAGCAGGATGTGGCTGAAGCGGGCGATCTGCCGGGTGAGCGGCGTCGCCAGGTCTTCGGCGCCGGAGATCATCTCGGAGATCCGGCCCACCTCCGTCTCTTCTCCCGTGCCTACAACCACCCCCTTGCCCTGGCCGGAGGTCACCAGCGCCGAGGAATAGGCGATATTCGTCCGCTCGGCAAGCGGCGTCTCAGCGTCAATCGGTTCGGTCGACTTGCCGACCGGCAGCGACTCACCGGTCAACGCCGATTCATCGACCTGCAGTTCGCGGACGTGAACCACGCGGAGATCGGCGGGCACCCGGTCGCCCGACTGGATCAGCACCACGTCCCCCGGTACGAGGTCCTCAGAATCCAATTGCTCCCGTTTGCCGTCGCGGACCACGTTGGCCTGCGTGGTCATCGTCTTGGCCAGCGCTTCGAGGGCCTGGGCCGCACGCGTCTCCTGGAGAAAGCCGATGACGGCATTCAGAATTACCACGCCGAAGATCACGGCGGCGTCGAGATACTCCTGCAGGAAGAGCGTCACCAGTGTTGCCGCCAGCAGGATGTAGATCAGCGGCTGATGAAATTGTAGCAAGAAACGGACGAGAGCACTTGGGCCGCGGCGCTCCGGCATCGCGTTGGGGCCGTATTCATCCCGTCGCCGAGCGACTTCACCCGGTGGCAAACCGCGGTCAGGATCGGTTTCCAGCCGCGCATACACATCGTCGGCATCCAACTGGTGCCAGGAAGTACCATTCGAAGACGACATATTCGATCAACTCCATGCCCGCGTGCCGGCGATTAGCCCCCAAGCACAGAAAACTCCGGGCACAGCCGCAATTTTTATGCCGTCTATTGAACTTCAGGTTGATAGGGCAACAATGGCGACGGCCGCCGAGCGAAGGTTAGTCTGGAGCTCGGCTTGAGGGGGAACGGGCTTAAGGTGTTGCGTTATCAACATGAACACCAACAATCCCGAATCCGGCCCCCTTTTGGCGACTCATCCCACGTCCGCCAGATCGAGCGCTTTGCCATAACGCGCCAGCACCATGCGGCGGAGACGGATGTGCTGCTCGAGCGCCAGGCCCGGATCGGCGGCCACTAGCTCCCGGGCGTCGCGACGGGCTTCTTCCAGGATCGCCGCATCGCGTGCCAGATCGGCGATGCGGAACGGCGGAAGGCCGTGCTGTCGCGTGCCGAACAGTTCTCCCGGGCCGCGGATCTCGAAATCGAGCTCGGCCAGCCGGAAGCCGTCACTGGTCGCGACGAACGCATCCAGCCGCTTTTGCGATTCCTCGGTCAACTCTTCGGCGAAGATCGAGCAGAATCCCGGGAATTTGCCGCGGCTCACCCGGCCGCGAAGCTGGTGCAACTGGGCCAAGCCGAACCTCTGGCCGCTCTCGATCGTCATCAGCGTGGCGTTGGGCACATCAACCCCCACCTCCACCACCGACGTGGAAACGAGCACTTGGATCTCGCCCTGGCGGAAGCGGTCCATGACCGAGTCCTTCTCCTCGGCGCTCATCCGGCCGTGGATCAGGCCCAGCCGAAAAGCCTCCAGCGGTCCGTTGGCCAGAGACTCGAACATCTCTTCCAGACTCGTCGCCGCCAGTTGCTCCGATTCCTCGACCAGTGGCACGATCACGTACCCCTGGCGACCCTCACAAAGCTTGTCGCCGAAGAACTTCCACCATCGCGGCCGCTCCGACTCGGGAGTCAGGTACGTATGAACCTTCTGCCGGCCCGGCGGCGAGTCGGCCAGCACCGAGACGTCGAGATCGCCGAACAGCGTCATGGTGACGGTGCGAGGGATCGGCGTGGCCGTCATCACGAGATAATGCGGATCGAGCCCCACCTGGCGGAGCGTCGCCCGCTGGCGGACTCCGAACTTGTGCTGCTCGTCGATCACCACCAGTCCGAGCCGGTGAAAGACGACTCCCTCCTGGATGATCGCATGCGTGCCGACGATCAGGTCCACTCCGCCGCTGGCAATCTTCTCCATTGCATCGGCCCGCTCCTTGCCCGAAAGCCCGCCGGTCAAGAGCGTCTGGCGAACCTGGCTGCCGGTCAGGAGTCGCCGCAAGGTAAGGGCGTGTTGACGGGCGAGCACTTCGGTCGGCGCCATGAGCGCCGCCTGGTGCCCGTGCGCCACGGCCAGCAGCATCGCGTACACCGCCACGATCGTCTTGCCGCTCCCCACGTCCCCTTGCAGCAGCCGGTTCATCGGTACCGTGGCGCCCATATCGGCGGCGATCTCGGCAATCGCTTTCTCTTGTCCCGCAGTAAGTTCAAACGGAAACAGCCGCCGGATCCGGGCGTCGATCCTGGCGGTGGCCTCCAGCACGGGCGCCTGGTGCTGAACGCGTTGCTGTTCGCGCCGGATCGCCAGCGCCAGTTGCAGGATGAGAAGCTCCTGGTAGATCAACCGCCGCCGGGCCCGCTCCAGGCTCTCGCCATCGGTGGGAGCGTGGATCTCGACTAGCGCCCGCTCCAGCGGCCACAGGTCGTGCGCTTCGAGATATTCCGCGGGAAACACCTCCTCGAGCAGCCCCACGTGCTCCTCGACCGCCTGCCCGACAATCTTCCGCACCCGCCACTGCGGCAAGCCCTCGGTGAGCGGGTAGACCGGCAGAATCCGCGCCTCGGGCGCTTCCTCCTCAACCTCCAGCCACACCACGCGCGGATGCGACATCTCCCACATCAGGCCGTTCTGCTTGGGCTTGCCCGAAAGCATCACTCGCTGTCCCAATGCAAACCGCTCGCGCATGAACGGTTGATTGAACCACAGCCCGCGGAGGTAGTTCGTGCCCGCGCGGACCAGCACCCCGAGCACGCAGCGCCCCGGTCCGGTATTGCGCATGTCGATATCTTCGACCTCGCCGAGCACGGTCTGCAGCTTGCCCTGCTCCAGGTCGACCACTTCGCGGCGGTCGGTCAGGTCTTCGTACGACCGCGGGAAGAAGAACAGCAGGTCCCGAACCGTGTTCAATCCCAGCCGCTGGAACAGCTCGGCCCGCTGCGGACCGACGCCGCTCAGGAATTGCACCGGAGTGCCCAGCCGCTGGGCAGCCGTGGGGTCAGACGCGCTCATGCCGGCGAGTTGAGGGTCGAGAGGTGAAAGCGGATCGCTGAAGGCTGAGAGCTGATCGCTGAAAGCTACCTGTATTTCTGATACGCCGCCACCGCCAACGTGTCGCAGCGCTCGTTCTCGGGGTGCCCGGAATGGCCGCGGACATGGACGAACTGAACGCGGTGCATCTGAAGCAATTCATCCAGCCGCCGCCACAGGTCTTCGTTCTTGATCTCGACGAGGCGACCCTTCTCCTTGCGCCGCCAGCCGTTGGCCTTCCACTTCGGAAGCCACTCGCTCATGCCCTTGCCGACGTACGCGCTGTCGGTCACCACTTCCACCGTGGTCGGCCGCTTGAGCAACTCCAGCCCGCGGATGACCGCCGTCAGTTCCATGCGGTTGTTCGTCGTCTCCCGTTCACCCCCCGAGCCTTCCAGCTCCTTGCCCGACTTGGGATGGCGGAGAATAAACGCCCAGCCCCCTGGCCCCGGGTTGCCGCTGCAAGCGCCGTCGGAAAACAGTTGCACTTCGGCCTTGTCGCCGTCCGAAACCGATCTCGGCGTCATTCGGAACTCCCACCTGGAGCCCGCACTCCGGCTGCTGCCACCGACCGCCCGTCGCGAAGCCGCTCCCCCCGGCCGGCGCCCGATTCGTCGAAACCATCGCCCAGAACGTCGTCGAGGCGCGGCTGGCGGTCCAGCGAGAACGGAAGCCGAACGGTGAACACGCTGCCGGTGCCAAGCTGGCTCTGCACGGTGATCTCCCCCCCCAGCAACCGGCACAACTCGCGGACGATCGACAGCCCCAACCCGGTACCCGAGTACTCGCGCGTCATCGCGTCGCCGCCGGGCATGGCGGTGCGGCCCTGGCGGAATTTCTCGAAAATGGTCTGCTGGTCTTCCTCGGCGATCCCCACGCCGGTGTCGCTCACCTGGAGCACGAGGTCGCCCGAAGCGTTGATCCGCGCGACGACTTTCACGCGGCCGCCTTCCGGCGTGAACTTGATCGCGTTCGACAGCAGGTTGTTGAGGATTTGCTGCACGCGGGCCTGATCCTGGTGCATCATCGGCAACTCGGGATCGATCTCGCAATCGAGATCGATGTTCTTCTTCTCCGACAGCGGCCGGGCCATGTCGCACTGCGCCTCGATCACGTGGCCGATGTGGAAGTCGCTGAGACGCACCTCCATCTTGCCGCTTTCCATCTTCGCCAGATCGAGGATGTTGTTGATCATGTCCAATAGCATCCGCCCCGACTTGCGGATGTGCTCGACGTAGCGTTTCTGCTTGTCTTCCAGCGAACTGATCGAGCCCAGAACATCGCTGAAGCCGAGGATGCTGTTCAGCGGCGTTCGCAACTCGTGGCTCATCGTGGCCAGAAAGTCGCTCTTCACGCGGTTCATTTCGTAGAGCTGCATGTTGGCCTGGGCCAGTTCGTCAACCTTGGCGTCGAGGCTCGTATTGACCTGCCGCAATTCCTCCTGCACGGCGACCAGGTGGCCAAGCATGCGGTTGAAGGCCATCGACAACGACTCGAATTCGTCGCCCGTATGGATGTCAGCCCGCAACGAGATGTTGCCGTGACTGATCGCGTCGCTCACATTGCGCAAGTGGCGGAGCGGGCGGACAATCACATAGCGGATTGTGAAATAGAAGGCAACGATCGCCAGGAAGGCGGTAAGGATCGATGCGGCCAGCAGCAGATTCCAGTAGTAGTTCACGTCGGCCTGGATCTGCTCGCTGGAGATGATGACCTTCATCACCCCCATGATGTCGCCGGCCTGCGGCGAATGGCTCGATATGCTCAGACCCAGCGCCGCGGCGTCGAACGCCGGACCGGGCATGGCCTTGTGGCAGTCGACGCACGACTGCTGCAGCCGGATGGGCTGGTAGTAGTGGTACTCGCTGCGGCTGGATACCAGCCGCTCGCGGAAGTTGGTCTCGTCGGGCTTTGCTTCGGCGCCGCTCTGCAGCAATTCACCGATGATCTTCGATTCTTCAGAGTCGACGCCGCTGCCGGAGGCCCCCTCGCGATTGTCGATAAACTCCCACTTCCATTTCTGCGTGTAAGTCTGCTTGGCGATGTCCTGGACCACCGGCTTGAAGATGTCGGCGAAGAAGTCTGTCTCCCGCTCGCTCCAGGGCTGCGGTTGGCGGTCGGTCTCAAACACCTCCGAGTGGCGGGTCAACAGAGCCTGCTGCACCAGCAACAGCGCGGTCGGCGCATTCGGCTTGTAGACCACCTGCTCCGTGACCCGCCAATAGAGCAGAAAGCTGACGACGAACACCGGCAGGAGCGAAATGCCGAACAACAGCAGGCACTTCAACTCCAGGCTCGTCTCGCCAAGGGCCCGGTTGATCGAGGAGCGATACGACATGACAGCGGCAACTTTCCCCTAATTGCCGTATTCTACGGGATTTGCGCCCGCCACGCCAGAGGAAAGCAGCGCCGCGAGAACCCCCAGACGGCGTGCCCGCACGGGCGGCCAGACCCATGCACGGCCCTCGCGAAAACCGTTGTGGTGGGGGGGGGCCCCCCCCCCCC
>JAXGPP010000023.1:0-132225 GCA_040766885.1 Thermoguttaceae bacterium
TTCGATTACTACAGCCATTTGGAAAAGGCGTGAAGGCTGGACAGCCCACCGCTGCACTGTCGGTTTACGACCTGCCTCCCACCAGTCAGAGGCAGCACGGGTGGGCCGGCGGACACGGAGTCGTCCGGTTTCCCTTGGCTGCGCGACACGGCATAATGGTGGACCAACAGGAATGAACGGTGTGCGCCTCCGAGTTTCCGCCGTCGCCGAGGCGGCCTCACGTCCGAGTAGTGAGAGTTTCTCAGAGTCGTCCATTCGATTCCGGCGACCGATTACAGATGAAGCGGTTCTTCAGCTCATTGAGGGAACTGTTTCCAGGACATCCTTCTTTCTAACGCGAAAGGTGCGTGAAGAATGCAAAGGTCTAGCCATCGTTGCGGTCTCCTCGTGGCACTCGTCATTCTCGCGTCGTCGTTTTCGGACGCTCTGGCCGAGGACGCAGTCAAAGTCGTCGGCTATCTGTCCGGCGGCAATTTTTCAAAGCTGGACGAGATTGACTTGAACAAGCTGACGCACCTGAACCTGGCTTTTGCCAACCCGAATCGAGAAGGTCGTCTCGTGTTCGGCAGAAACGTCGATGTCAAGCCGGTCGTGGCCCGTGGGCATGAGGCAGGGCTGAAGGTCTACGTATCGCTGGCCGGAGGCGGCAGACCCGATAAGGCGGTGTGGAAAGAAGTATTGCAGCCAGCCAACCGAGCGAACTTCATCAAGAACATTCTGGTATTTGTGGAACAAAACAACCTGGACGGAGTGGATGTCGATATCGAATGGAATCTGTTGCCGACACTCGGCGAGTTGTACACACCGTTTGTGATCGAACTGAAAGAAGCGCTGCATGCGAGGGGCTGGGGCATTACTGCCGCCCTCGGGGCTACGGGCCTGCATGAAGCCGTCAGTCAGGAATCTCTCGAAGCGTATGATTTCATTAACGTGATGGCGTACGACAAGACGGGAGTATGGAGGCCGCAGGACGCAGGGCCGCACTCTCCGTACTCATATGCCGAGGACGCCATTCGATATTGGACGGAGGAAAGGCGTATAGCTCCCGAGCGGATCGTGCTTGGCGTGCCGTTCTATGGATATGATTTCACTGCGCCGGCGAGGTATGTTTCCTATCGAGAGATCGTGGAGGCAGATCCATCGTGCGCTTATCAAGACGTTGTCGAGTCGAAGTACTACAATGGGATTCCGACCATCGTGAAGAAGACCGAACTGGCGAAGAAGAAGGTGGGCGGCGTGATGATATGGGAAATTTCCTACGACGCGCCGGGTGAACTGTCGCTCCTGAGAGCCGTCCACCAGACGGTGATGGCTGGTGACTGTGAGGTAAAGACCTTCTACAGGGATGAGGATGGAGACGGAATTGGGGATCCGAACAAACCTTTCCAGGCATGCGAAGCTCCCGAGGGTTACGTTGAGAAGAAGCATGACTGGCCGAGCGCGACGGCACGCTGAGTAAGCGTCAACCGCCGCGGCCGAGATCGAAAGAAGGTGTGGCAGCCGTTTACGGATAATGACCCTATGAACCGGCGAAGTTTTCTCAGCGTCATTCCCGCTGTGGTGGCATCCGGCGCTTCTGCGTATGCTTTGGCTGGCGACCGGCCGGGTTTCTTTCGCGTCGGTCAACGCCGGGGCCGCTGGTGGTTCATCACGCCGCACGGCGACGCGTTCTTCTCGCTCGCGTTAAACCACATCGACCCGTCACCGCTGCGCTATGCGTCGAACGGCGACCTCTGGCAGCGCAAATACGGCAACTCGATGGAACGCTGGCTGAAGGAAGCCGTCGCGCCCGATCTCCGCGAATGGGGCTTCAACTCGGTCGGCTGGACCCAAGAGGTTGTCACGCGCGGGCTGACGAATCACCGCCATTCGCGGGCGTTTACGTTCGAAGAATACCAGTGGCTGGGCCTGCCCTATTGCCATCAGCTTCCGTTTGCCGACTTCCACCAATGGGACGCCGAGGTGCGGCACGCGGACTTTTCCAAGCCGGAGTGGGCCGAGTGGTGCGACTACGTCGCCCGCGAGCATTGTGCGCGGATGAAGGACGATCCGAAGCTGATCGGGTACTTCTACCTCGACTGCCCGACGTGGATTCACACGCGCCCCGAAAATGAGTGGAAGGGGCCGATCTTTGCCCCCGAGCGGCTCACGACGGAAGCCGGCCGCCGCGAACTTCACGCGCTGGCCACTGCCTATTACCGGACAGCGCAGGAGGCCATCCGCCGCTACGACAAGAACCACCTGATTCTCGGCGATCGCTACGAGGCGAGCAGGCCGATCGCCGACGAAGTGATCGAAGCTGCGAAGCCCTTCGTTGACGTGTTGAGTTTTCAGCATTTCGCGACGGCCGAAAAGGTCGCCGAGAACCTCCGCGAGTGGCACCGCAAGACAGGCAAACCGGTGCTGCTGGCCGATCACGCCGTGAGCATCAAGGGCCCGATGGCAGCCTGCGCCATGACGGCCAAGGATATGCTGAGACACTGCAACGGCTGCGCGAAGTCGACGGCTGCGTAGGCTATCACCTGTGCGGAGCCTACCTGCGGAATGAATGCCGGAAACGGGGCCTGCGCGACGCAGCGGAAGATCCGGACGAAGGAGCATTGGCGGCCATCCGAGAGGCGAACCGAGCGGCGGCTGAATGGATGCGGCGGATGAAGTGAACGGGGCTCAAGTGGAGATTGAAGAGTAGGGACGGGGTGAGTGCGGCTTCGTCAACCCGGCGTAAACGCTCGGGCCGAAGACCGCCTGCGGCGGCTAACGGCCGTGAACGGCCGTCCAAAATGCCTTTCGATGAGGAAGTTTGGCGGGCGGCGAGGAGGCCGCCTGAAGGCGGGACTACGAGCGAGGGTTTGGCCGTACGAGCGGCGGGAGTAGGAAAAAGGGGCTTGACGGGGATGGGCGATGTGGTAGCCTGGACGCTTGGGATGAGAATGAGTCTCGATATCACTCGCTTCGCTTCGCGTTGTCGCCGGGGCTCGATCGACGGGTACGTGGATGGCCTGAAGACGAAGTGACGAGGGCAGAGTCGGGGCCCCCGGCTCCGCCAGCAGACAGATTCTGCCCGACAGCCAGCGCCGGCTTCCTTCTCGAGGAGCCGGGCGAGCCATCCAGCTCTCAATTCGCGTGGGCGGCCGTTGCCGCGTCCGCGTGTCCACACGCACCCGCCGTGGCTCGGGTCGGGAAACGCGCGTCGGGACCGGCCGCAGGGCTAGCCGCGATGCCGGCGACGACGCGCCGCGCTTGCGATTCCCACGCGATCAATGAAGGACGAAGTTTGGGTCACGTGACCAACAAGCTCACCCTACAGAAATGACGTTCTGTTCTCTACTACAACCACAGACTCCTTGCGGAGATCGCACGATGATAGAGGATCGGCCAAGAGCTGCGTTTACCCTGGTAGAACTGCTTGTCGTGATCGCGATTATCGGGATCCTGATCGGATTGCTACTGCCCGCCGTCCAAGCGGCGCGTGAAGCCGCCCGCCGGATGTCGTGCTCGAACAACCTGAAGCAGATCGGGCTTGCACTGCACAACTACCACGACACATACAAGCGATTTCCGCCGTCGGCCACAATCACGTTGGGCACAACCTACGACTCGTGGTCGGCACCGGCGCGATTGCTGCCGTTCATCGAGCAGGCGAATCTCGAGGATCTCATCGATTGGAAGCTTGCCTACTCGGTGCAACCGGCCGTCACCCGGACCCGGGTGCCTACGTACCTCTGCCCGTCGGAGATCAACGATCGCGAGCGTCCGGACGGCGCACTGACGCACTACCCGATCAATTACGGCATCAACATGGGCACTTGGTTCGTCTACGATCCGACCACGAGCGCGGAGGGACGGCCTGGCGTATCCGAACGGACTACGGTGAACATGGCGAGCATCACTGATGGGACGAGCAACACGCTCGCGTTTGCCGAAGTGAAGGGATGGAATCCGTACCTGCGCGACGGCGGCAACCCGGCGGCCGCCGGCGCAGCCATTCCGACGGACCCCGCCGTCGTAGGCACATTCGGCGGATCGTTCAAGAGCAATTCCGGTCACAACGAGTGGTGGACGGGCGGTACCCAGAGCGGCCTACCGGACCTTCCCAACACGATCGTTCCTCGGCGTCGCCGCCGGCCAGACCTACGACATCGACTTCACCTCTTCGCGAGAAGGAAAGACCCTGACCGGGCTGACCTACAGTGTTGTCACGTCGCGAAGCTATCATCCGGGCGGCGCCGAGGTGCTCTTGACCGACGGGTCGGTTCGGCTGGTGAGCGAGACCGTGGAACTCGGCGGATGGCGCTCGCTGACCACCCGGGCCGGCAGGGAAGTGGTGGGAGAGTATTGATGATGGCGGGCAGGTAGTCTCGCAAAACTCGTTGTGGTGCAGGGTCCTGGCTGCATTTCCGGCAGGCGAGACGCCTGCACCACAAGACGCCTGCACCACAAGACAGGTCAAAGGGGCATGTTCACGGCCGAGGGCCGTGAGACATGGCACCCGGCGGGAGACCAGCAGGCGGGACGCCTGCACCACAAGCGGGAGTGAAGGGGACAGGTCCATGTTTTCGGGCAACGTCTCGACGCCGAATGCGCTTGCCAGCCGAAAAATGGACCAGTCCCCGGCGCGAACGGGGCCGCAACGCGGCGGGGCGGTGATGTAAACGGTGACGTGGACAAGACTTCTGATCGGAAGGGGGCGGGCCAAATCGCCTTGATCCGGCGGGCGGGTACTCCTATAATCCGGCCCGCTTGGGGAAGGATCCCCCCGTAACGGCTTGTACCGCTTTGTTTTACGGGTTGCCCGGCCGCCGGCCGCGAGGCCGCCGCCCGGGTGCGCACGGATGCCAGTCCGCTGAATCGATACACCAGTCAGCCACCGGCCGACGCTCGGCGCGCAGCCTCGACACTGCGCGCTGGATCAAGGTCCGCGCCCGCAGCCGTTGCATTTCTGCTCATGGTGGCAATGGTGACCGGCGTCGCGCCAGAGGCTCAAGCCCAGATCCAACTGCCGCGGTCGGACTCGACGCAGCCGATCCGCATCGCGGCGGACACCGCCACCCGGTGGACCGAAGGGGTTTATGAAGTCTGGGTCCTCAGCGGCAACTGCTCGATCGAACAGGGGGCGGACATGGCGCGCGGCCAGTCGGCTGCCCTATGGATCGAGCGGACCCAATCGACGGATCAACGGCCGAGCAAGGTGATCGCCTACCTGGAAGGCGACGTGGCGGTGAACATCGCCCGGGGTGATGCGCCGTCAAGACTCACCGATCGGACGTGGTTGGGGCGATTCGAGACGTCCGGCACGGTCGCCGTGGAGGTTCCGCAGGTCGGCGGGCCCCCGGCCGATCCACCGCCGATCTACCAGCGCGGGATGGCCCGGCGTCAGCCGGTCCAGGACAACGCGATTCGCCGCACCCAGTTCAACGATTTCTCGGCTCCGGCGGCGCAGACAGTTCCCGACGGCGCGCGGCGAATCCGGGTCTACGGGCGGAGCAGCGTGGCGCCGCAGCTTTCGTGGGATCACGACCTGCGGACGAACCAGTGGATCGGCATTGTCACGGGCGGCGTGAACATCGTCATTGAAGGGCTCGGCGGCACGGAGCTCATGACGCTGGGAGTGTCGTCGATCGACGTCGACGCCGATCGGCTGGTGATCTGGACGAGCGAGCTCGATGAGCCCGACGTGTTCGGGGAGCGGCTCCAGTCGGCCGAGGTGCCGCTGGAGATCTACATGGAAGGCAACATCGTCTTTCGCGAGGGGGAGCGGACGATCTACGCCAACCGGATGTACTACGACGTCGGCAACCGCATCGGCACCGTGCTCGACGCCGAACTGCTCACGCCGGCACCGTCGTTCGAAGGGCTGTTGCGGATGCGGGCGGCGACCCTGCAGCAGACCGGCGAAGGGCGGTTCTTCGCCGAAGACGCGTTCATCACCTCGAGCCGGATGGGATTTCCCAGCTACCGGGTGCAGTCGAATTCGGTCTTCTTTGAAGACACCGAGCGGCCGGTGATCGATCCGGCGACCGGCGGCCCGCTCGTCGATGCCGAGGGTGACGCGGCGGTGGAACATGACCGCATGGCGGTGGCCCGGAACAATTTCCTGTACCTCGGCGACCTGCCGATCCTCTATTGGCCGGTGCTGGCGACGAATCTCGACGATCCATCGTTCTACATCCGCCGCGTGCGTTTCAAGAACGACAGTATCTTCGGCACCCAGGCGCTCATCGATTTCGACGCCTACGAGCTCTTGGGCATCCGCAACCGCCCGGAGGGGACGGATTGGGATTTCAGCCTCGACTACATGAGCCGGCGCGGGCTGGGGCACGGCACCACGTTCACCTACAAGCGCGACGACTTCCTCGGCCTGCCGGGCCCGGCGGTCGGCCTGTTCGATTACTGGGGCATCTACGACAACGGCCTCGACCGGATCGGCGACTACCCGGAGTTCGAGCCGCTCAAGGACTATCGCTACCGGCTGTTCTGGCAGCACCGCCAGCTCCTGCCGGGCGATTACCAGCTCTCGGCCTCGCTCCACTGGCTAAGCGACCGCTATCTGCTGGAGCAGTACTTCGAGCGGGAGTGGGACGAACTGAGCGACCTGACGAACAGCCTCGAGCTCAAGAAGATCCTTGGCAACGCCTCGTGGAGCCTGTACGGCGAGGCGCAACTGAACCGGGAGTTCACCGACACGTCCTGGCTGCGACTGGACCAGGCCTGGCTGGGGCAGGATGTGGCGGATGCATTCACCTGGTACGAGTTTGCCAGCCTGGGTTACGGCCAGCTTCGAGCGGGCGAACCGCCGGACGCCCCGGTGCCGTACGCGTACGATCCATGGGAACTGGGGACCGATGGACTACCGCTCGACATCGAGGGGGAGCGGCTTCTCACCCGGCAAGAGCTCGATTACCCCTTCCAACTCGGCGTGGTGAAGGTGGTTCCCTACGCGCTAGGCGAGCTGGGGCACTGGGGAGAGCTGCGTGATTACGACAGCGAGCAGCGGGCGTACGGGCAGGCGGGCATACGGGCGAGCCTGCCGATCTGGCGGGTCGATCCTTCGGTATCGAGCGTGCTCTGGAACCTGAACGGGATCGCGCACAAGGTGGTGTTCGACGCCGAGCTGTCGGTGAGCGGAACAAACGTTGACCCGGAGGAGATGCCGCTCTGGGATCCGCTGGACGACAACCCGATCGAGGAGTTCCGTCATCGGTTCATCGACGAGGTGTACGGCGGTTTCCTGCCAGAGAGGTTCGACCCGCGGTTCTACGCGATCCGCTATGGGATGGGGAGTTGGGTGACGGCTCCGAGCCACGAGGTGGCGGGCGACCTGGTGGCGCTGCGGATGGGGATGCGGCATCGCTGGCAGACGAAGCGCGGCCGGCCGGGTGAGCAGCGGATCGTCGATTGGATTACGCTGGACACGGAGACGGTGATTTTCCCGAAAGACGAGCAGAATTTCGGCGCGCTGTTCGGTCTGACCGACTACGACTTCAAGTGGCACGTGGGCGACCGGCTGACGCTGGCCTCGTCGGGCATTTTCGACTTCTTCGACGAGGGGCAACGAGTGTTCAACGTCGGCGGATTCCTGCACCGGCCGCCGCGCGGCAGCCTGTATCTCGGCATCCGGGTGCTCGACGGTCCGGTCTCCAGCACGGTGCTCAACGCGTCGTTCAGCTACCGGCTGAGCCCGAAATGGATTTCGACGTTCGGCACGTCGTTCGATCTGGGCGACAACCGCAACATCGGCCAGAGCCTGTCGGTGACGCGGATCGGCGAATCGTTCCTGGTGAGCGCCGGCGTGGTGGTGGACGCGAACCAGGACAACGTGGGGGCGATGCTCTCGATCGAGCCGCGATTCCTGAGCCGCTCGCGGTTGGGCGACGAGACTGGCGCGACCATTTTCCCGTCGGGCGCGTTTGGATTAGAATAGGCCCGTTCTGCTGCCCGTACTCGTCACGCTTCCGGCGGCGCATCGGCCGGCGAGGGAATGCGGGACGCGACTTCGGGGCGATCCCTACGGCACGATATTCTGCGGTGAGCCAGGCGCATGTCGAACGATTCTCCACGCCTCCAGCGGCCCTGGCGGAAGAAGTTCTCGGTGGCGTTCAGCGGCGTTGTCGAAGGAGTACGCGGGCAGAGCAGTTTTGCCGTCCATTTCGCGATCGCGGCGGCGGTGATTGTCGCCGGTTTCGCATTCGGCGTGAGCCTCATCGAATGGTGCCTGCTCATCCTGTGCATCACGCTGGTGCTGTCGGCCGAGATGCTCAACAGCGCGCTGGAGTTCCTTGCGGTGGCGATCACCAAGGAGTACGACCGCTACGTGAAAGCCGCCTTGGACGTGAGCAGCGCCGCGGTGCTGTTGGCTTCGCTGGGGTCGGTGTGTATCGGCCTGATCATCTTCATCAATCGCATCGGCCTGCTGCTGGCGTGGTGGTAGGCTCGCAAGGCTTTCGGGAACAGGGTACATGCTTCCGCACTCAGAAAACGCCTACGCCGAGTTGGCCCGGCAGCAGATCGAGTTTGCCCGGAACTACACGCTCTCGCTGCTGGGCGACATCGAACCCGGCGATTGGTTCCAGCAGCCGAGCGGCGTGACGCACCTGGCGTGGCAGATCGGGCACCTGTCGATGGCGCAGTACATGCTGACGCTGTTTCGCCTGCGAGGCAAGCTGCCGGCGGATGAGGAGATCATTCCGAAGGCGTTCCTGAAGCGTTTCGTGAAAGGGAGCCGCCCGGAGGCCGATCCGTCCAAATACCCTTCGCCGGCGGAGATTCGCGGCACCTTCGACGCCGTCTACGCGCAGCTCATGCGCGAATTGCCGGAGTATCGCGACGACCAGTTGCAGACCACGGTCGTCGAGCCATACGCGGTCTATAACAACACGCTGGGATCGCTACTATTCTGCGCCGCGCACGAGATGCTGCACGCCGGCCAGATCGGGCTGTTGCGGCGGTTGCTGGGGAAATCGCCGGTCCGCTGAGAGACTTGCTGTGCGCGGCGGATGATTAGTTTTACTGTCCCAAGCCGTATTGCGGCGCGTAAGTGGTTTTGGTATTTGACTTTCTGGACACGGACTTGTTCAGGAGGTTGCTGTCATGGAACGACGGTTTGAGTTGCGTAAGGAGGCGATGCTTGCTGAGTGCGAAGTGTCGCCTCATGTGTTTCGTGGTGTGATGGAGCGGCTGGCGAAGTTTGTGGAGCCGTTCGCGGAACTGCTCATGCAACCGGCCCAGCGGGCGCACACCCGCGATTACCTGGCGGGCCTGGTCTCGGATCTGGAGCGAAAGAACGTGGAGTCGATCGCCTATCGGCATGATCAAGACCGGAAGAACTTGCAGCATTTCGTCGGCTGTGCGCAGTGGGACCATCAACCGCTGATGATGGAACTGGCTCGGCAGGTGGGCGAGCGGGTGGGCGAAGCGGATGGAGTGATCGTCTTCGATCCGTCGGCATTTCCCAAGCAGGGGAAACAGTCGGTCGGCGTGGCCAGGCAATGGTGTGGCCGGTTGGGCAAGGTCGACAACTGCCAGGTGGCGGTCTACATGGCGTACGTTTCGCGTATAGATCACGCCTTGGTCAACACCCGGCTCTATTTGCCCAAGGAGTGGACGGGCGACCGCCGGCGCTGCAGAGCCGCCGGCGTTCCGAAGAACGTGCGTTTCCAGA
Source organism: Thermoguttaceae bacterium (assembly GCA_040766885.1). Taxonomy (GTDB): domain Bacteria; phylum Planctomycetota; class Planctomycetia; order Pirellulales; family Thermoguttaceae; genus JAXGPP01. The sequence continues at coordinate 9,659 of JAXGPP010000023.1, forward strand.
CGCGTCACGAACAGGCGTTGGAAATGCTGGACGAGCAAGGCCATCTGCTGCCCCATGCCTGGATTGCCGGCGATGACGAAATGGGCAGAAACGCCGGGTTTCGCCGGGATTTGCACGATCGCGGCGAGCACTACTTGCTGGCCGTTCCGTGCAACACGTTGGTCCGCGATCTGGAGGCGGAGCCTCATCAAGGACGGGGCGCGATTGCCAAGCCACCGTTTCAGCGCGTCGACAAGTGGCGGGACTCGATCGCCGACGATGCTTGGACACGAATCAACGTCCGCGACGGAGAAAAAGGGCCCTTACAAGTGGAAGTGGCCACTTGCCGCGTCCAGGCAAAGATCGGCCAACGGGTGATGAAGTACGAGGAGACGTTGGTCGTCGTTCGCTGCTTGGATGAACACGGTGCGACCAAGTACGACTTCTATCTGGCGAACGACCCAGGCGATACCCCGACCAAGGAGTTCGCTCGCGTCGCCCTGGCTGCCCATCGTATCGAAGAAGCGATCAAGCGCGGCAAGAGCGAGGCCGGGCTTGCCGACTATGAGGTTCGCAATTGGGGCGGCTGGCATCACCATCAAGTTCTTTCGTTGCTGGCCACCTGGTTTCTGGTGTGCGAGTCGCACCGCGGAAAAAAAATGGACACCGGCAATCACCGTCCCGCAAATCCGCGAAGGGGTAGCCATGCTCCTACGGGCTGCCCACTACTGCGACACGCCGACGAAAATCGCCAACAACAAAACCCGTCGCTTGGTCCGCAACGAACAAGCACGCTTCTATCACTACAAGGCGCGTAACCGTTTGCCACCACTGCGAATAAATCAACGCCGATAGCTTCGGACAGTAAAATTAGAAGTGCGGCACGCTGGCGCTTCGGGCTACGACCAGCTCATGAATGACCGGCGGCAAGCTCGACGACCATAAAGGTGACGTCGTCGTGCGACATTTTCCCTCCGGTGTGCTTCCACAAAGCGGCCAGAAGGGCGTCCTTGAGCGTCTTCGGGTCGTCTCCGGCGCGGGCTTCCATGGTTTCCAGCACGCGGTTGATGCCGAACAGTTCGCCAGCCGCATTGGGAGCTTCGATCACGCCGTCGGTGTAGAGCAGCAACCGGTCACGCGGAGCGAGGGGCAAACGGTCCTGCTCGTACTCGGCTTCGGGCAGCACTCCGAGCGGCAGGTTGGCCACGCGTTTGTCGTCGTCCAGGAGAATTGCTTCCCATTGTGAGGCGGAGTGGCGGCGCAAGTAGATGGGCGGGTGGCCGGCGTAGGAGTAGTCGAGGTGCCAATCGGTGCGGTCGAAGGTGACCACGGCCGCGGTGGTCATCGCCCTGTAGCCGGTGCCGGCGGTCAGGCGATTCAGTTCGGCGAGCACGGCGCTGCCCTCGGCGATATTCATTCGGTTCGACATCGCCTCGTAGATCCAGTGGCTGATGTCGGAGACGGGCTGGCCGTGGCCACAGACGTCGGCCAGTGCGATCCGGGTGAGCATCTCGCTGGCGGAAACGCTGAAGTAGTAGATGTCGCCCCCTTTGCCGCTTTCGCAGGGGCGGCAGTAGAGGTGGGCGTTCAGGCAACTGGTGGTGGCCTCGAGATCGCCGCCGTGGATGCCGCCCCAGACCTCGCTATGGTGCAGATCGTGGCGGATGCTCCAGAGGAGCGACCGCTCGCCGGGGTCGATGCGGCCGTCGTTTTCGACCTGGCGCATGAGCCACCGTGCCTCGGACGGATCGACCAGGCCGGGCGATTGCTCGTCTTCAAGCACGTGCCGCTTGATGGCCTCGACAAACAACTCGAACCAGGAGGCATGGTTCGAGTTGGCGTCGGTGGCCTGATTCAGCTCGAAGAGCAGTTCGGCTTCCGTCTTGCTGACGCCTCTGCCGGCGGAACTGCCGGGTCCGAAGATCGCTCGCCGGAGCGTCTGGACGTCGGCGGCCGCGATCGATCCACGGGCGAGAATCTCCCGTTTGAGAGCTTTGAGTTCGGGCGTCATCGGGTATTCAATTGACTGGGGATCGGACCGCGGCCTGAGACCATTATTCCCACCGCCACCGGGCCGGGATAGCCGGAGTGGCCGATGGACGCCGCCGCGACGCGCGTGCCCCGGAGGCGGGGGCTAGAGGTTTGCCGGAGGTCGGTCCATTGACTTTCGGCCCCCCATAGCGATCATCGTGGTGATGGTCCCTCGCCACGAACACTCCCAGGAGCGGCATCAATGACACGCCTCAGAATCGGGATCGCGCTCTTATTCGTGTTGGCACTATGGCCGGTGGCGGTCCGCGCCCAAGCGGTCTCTCCGGATGTCTGGGCGGCGATGAACGACGTGAACGCCGTGCTTCAAGTCAGCCCCACGGGCCCCCAATGGGCTGAGTTTCTGCGGCTTGAAGAGCTCAAACAACAGATGGCGCGAGGCGAGCATGCCGACCCGGCGATCATCGCCGGGGTGCTGGCGCGGTTTGCGGGTGCGGGCGGCACAGCGGAACGACCGGAATTCGTGAAGATGCGGCAGGCTCTTGAGCAGTGGCTTGCCGGCGAGGTTCGGGTCGATCGCGAGCAACTTGCCGCAGCCATTGCCGCGGCACAGGAGGCGTTTGTTCCCCCGACCGAGTCGGATCGGCAAGCAGCGCGAGCGGCGGTGCAGGACGCCGCCGACCGGTTCGACGCCTGGCTTCAACCCTCGGACCCCAATGCCGCCGGGTGGCGCAGCTACCTTATGTGGGACGCGTTTCGGCAGCAGATTGCCGAGCCACAGCCTGATCTGGCGGCACTTCGCCAAGTCTACGAGCGGCTTTCGTCGGGCAACAGCGGACTGGAACTCGTCTGGTTCCACGATCTTCGCGAGACGCTCCGCCGCTACCTGACGATATCGGAGGCGGCGAGCGATCCCAACATCCGGGAGAGCTACCGGCAGGTGCTGGCCGCCCTACCGGAAAGACTGTCGGCCTACGAGTCTAGCCGATCGGCAGCCGATGCGGCGGCGGTGAGTGCGTTGCTCGATTGGCTCGTCACGCTCAATCAGGCGTCGTGGATCGTCCGTTCCGTTCGGCAGCCGTATGAATACCCCAACCTCTATGTTGAGGTCTCCGACAACCTGATTGCAGCGGGAATGGTGGAAGCGGTAGACGATGTTCGTCCGGTACGCGACTGCATTCTCGGAACGTCGATCTTCGGCAACGGCCACACCACAGGCCTGATCGACGTGGAATTGACCCCGTCGCCGATGGTCGCCCAGATCAATACGGTCTTCCGAGGAACACTGAACACGAACACGGTGGGCTACAACGGGCCGGCGCGGATTTACAGCACGGGCACGACGTCGCTGGTGACCTACAAGCCGATTTACATCGACGCGGAACGCATCTGGAGCGGACCGGCGACGACGGGCGCCCGGACGCGGACCAACATCCACAACATCCAGGCCGATCGCCTGCCATTTATTGTGGAGCGAATCGCCTGGCGGAGGGCGCGCGAACAGAAACCACAGGCGGAGCGAATCGCCGAGCAGCATGCGCAGGACCAGGTGAGCCAGCGCGCCGATGAGCAGGCTGTGGAGGAACTCGAGGAGGCGAACCGCAACTACCAGGAGGAGTTCCGCCGGCCGCTTCTGGAGCGAGGCCTGTTTCCCTCCGCGCTGGGCTTCAGCTCCAGCAGTGATATGCTGTACGCGATCGGGCTTCAGGGTCGGCCGGTCGAGTTGGCCGCGGCCACCCAGGCACCCCCAGCGATGCCCGGCGCGGATCTGGCGATTCGCGTCCATGAATCGGCGGTGAATAACTCGGTTGCACGCGTTCTGGGCGGCATGGTGCTCGACGAGGTACGGGCGCGCGATGAAGCGGAGCGTTTGCTCGGCGAAGTCCCCGAATCGCTCCAGCCGCAGGAAGGCGAGCAGCCCTGGTCGATCCTGCTGGCCGAGCAGTCGCCCATTTCGGTGGAATTCGACAACAACCAGTTCAGTGTCACGCTCCGCGGGCGGCGCTACACCCGTGGGGGCGACAATTATCCGGGCATGAACGTGACCGCGGTCTATCAGCTATACCGGACAGAGCAAGGCCCGCGAGCGGTCCGCGAGGGCGAACTGCAGATCTACCCACCGGGCTTCACGCCAGGCAGCGGACGGCGGTTGTCGGTCCGCCAGCAGGTGCTGCGCGATCTGATCCAGCGGCGGTTCCAGAAGGTTTTCCCGGCGGAGATCATCCCCGACCCGGTTGAGTTGCCCGAGGAGTGGAAATCGGCCGGCCCGCTGAACCTGGTCCAGTGGAAGACGGCCGAAGGCTGGCTGGTGATGTCGTGGCAGCGAGCACCGGCCTCCCCCATCACAACCGTCTCGATGCCGGTTTATCAGCCGCAGTAGCGGGGGCGATCGCGAGGATTCAGACCGCGGCTGGCTGAGGAAGTGGAACGACCAGCAGGGACGAGCTAGCGGCGCGGGCAGCGACCCGATTGGGGCTTGCCGCAGGAGGGCGCGGACGATCTAATCCAGGAGGTTCGTCCGCCTGTTCAATCTCCATACTGCCAGGGGGAGTCTATGGAGGCGTGCGTGCAGATCTCGTTCGATTGTGTTCCGTTGCGTTCAGTGGCGCGGTTCGATGCCCCCCTCGACGCGTCGCCGGGGTTCAAAGCCCTTTGTGAACGGGTGAAGCACGCGGCGGAGCGGCACGGACTCCACAATACGTATTACCTGCATAACGCCAAGTGCGTGTACCATCTGACCAACGACCCTGAGATCGGGATGGTGGAGTTCGCCTTCGAAGGCACTGTCTTGACCGATGCCGAGGATCTGAAGACGCTCCACTGCGACTTGCAGGTCGAACTGCGGCGAGAAACGTGCGAATGGCTCACCGAGCCCGTGGTGAGTTGGTTCCGCGAGACCGTGGAGCAGGCGGTGCGAGTGGAGTTCGATCGTTACATCGCGGCGGGCGATCTACGTCAGACGATTGAACGAATCGAGCGAACCGAGGCGCAGATTGACTCTCAAGGGGGGTTCTTGGGCATGGGGCTTTGAGAGGCCGCACTAGCTGTTCTCTTGGGCAATCAGCGGCTGCTCTTGCCGCCAGGGCGTCCGAAGCCCATTCAAATGCGCCGAACGGGAAGCATAGATAGATTGCGCAAACTTTTCCTAATCCGCTGACACTGCGGATTATTCGGATTTCTAAAAGTTTGCGGATTAGGGTGCCGATATCAGTTGCGCGGATTTTCCGGCCTTCCAGTCCCGCGCATGGAGTCGAAGGGGGCTGGTCGGGCCGTTGCCCGGCGCGGAAATCGGCAATCGTACCCCCCAAAGCAGGAACGCAATCCTCATGAGTCGGCAGTTCTCGATTCTGGGCGTAATCTGGTTGGCTGCCACGATTGCGACGACGCTCGGCTGTCGTCCCCAACAGCCGTTCTACTTTCACGAGGATGGCGACCTGTCGCACTACATCGGGGAAGCGACCAACATCGAGTACCCGGACGTGGAAGCGGAGAGGCTGGGCGAAGTCCAGGGGGCACTTGCGCCGCTGACGCTGGAGAACCCGGACCCGAAAGAGGTCTGGGAGTTGTCGCTGGAAGAGACGATGAAGATCGCCTTGGACAACGCCAAGGTGATTCGCAATCTGGGCGGCGTGGTGTTTGGGGCGAACGGCAGCCAGGGCGAACCGTCGTCATTGACCGCGCAAGCGGCGTCGATTCCGACGATGTTCGATCCGGCGATTGCCGAGACCGACCCGCGGTTCGGCGTGGAGGGGGCGCTGTCGGCGTTCGACGCGCAGTTTGAGACGAGCGTGTTCTGGGAGAAGGTCGACAGCCCGACCAACGTTGAGGCCGGGCCGTTTTCGGCGTTTCGCCCCGAGGTCTCGGAGCAGGACCTGGGGACATTCCAGGCCCAGTTGTCGAAGGTCTATCCGACGGGCAGCGTGTTCTCGCTTTCGCACAACGTGAATTACGAGTGGAGCAACGTCGGCATTCGATTGTTCCCGAGCGACTGGCGGACCAATGTCGAAGCACAATTTCGCCAGCCTTTGATGCGCGGCGCCGGCGTGATGTACAACCGGATCGCCGGACCGGGCGCGATTCCGGGATTCAACAACGGCGTGATGATCGCCCGGATCCGCACCGACATCGCCCTGGGCGATTTCGAAGCGGCGGTGCGCAACCTGGTTCGCGACGTTGAGCGGTCGTACTGGGAGCTGTACTACGCGTATCGCCGACTGGACGCGGTGAAGGCAGGCCGCGACAGCGCCTTGCAGACCTGGCGGCAGGCGAAGGCCGAGTATGACGTTGGTGGTGTTCGCGGCCGTGAGGGGCAGGCCCGCGGTTCGGCCCAGGACGAAGCCCAGGCCCGGCAGCAGTACTTCCTTTTCGACAGCACGCTGAAGGAGTCGCTCGACAATCTGTACCGGACCGAGAACGCGCTGCGTTACATCATGGGCCTGGCCGCCACCGACGGCCGCCTCATCCGGCCGGCAAACGAGCCTACGACGGCCAAGGTGAATTTCGACTGGTTCCAGTCGCACACCGAATCGCTGGCCCGAAACATCGAGCTCCGCCAGCAGAAGTGGCGCGTGAAGCAACGCGAGCTGGAACTGATTGCCTCGAAGAACTACCTCCTGCCGCGCTTGGACGCGGTGGGCCGCTACCGCTGGCTTGGCTGGGGCGACAATCTGATCGACTACAACAAGGGAGAGAGCAACGCCTACAGCTCGCTGACCGACGGTCTTTACCAGGAATGGCAGATCGGGCTGGAGATGGAGATGACCCTCGGGTTCCGCCGCGAGCTGGCCGGGGTTCGGAACGCCAAGCTGCTGCTGGCCCGCGAGCGCGAAGTGTTGCGCGAAGCTGAGCTGGAAATGTCGCACCAGTTGACGATCGCGATGCGGGAGCTGGACGACAACTACCACATCAGCCAGACGAATTTCAACCGCTACCTGGCCGCCCGCGACGAGGTGGATGCCGTTCTGGCGGCTTACGAGCAAGGGACCACGACGCTGGACCAGGTTCTCGATGCCCAGCGGCGGCTGGCCGAAGCGGTCAACGACTACTATCGCCGGCTGGTCGACTACAACCAGTCGATCATGAACGTTCACTTCCGCAAGGGTTCGCTGCTGGAGTACAATGGCGTGTTCTTGGCCGAAGGTCCCTGGCCGGACAAGGCGTACTTCGACGCCCTGCGGCGTGCCCGAGCCCGTGATGCGAGCCTGTATCTCGACTATGGGTTCACCATGCCCAAGGTCGTCAGCCGCGGCCCGATCTCCCAGGACGAGTCGATGGGTGCGTCGCTGTTCGGCGATGAGACGATGGCTCCGCTGCCACCCGGTATGGGAGGAAACGGGCTGCCGGAAGAGATCCCGACGCCGGCTCCGCTGGAAATGGATAGCTCGCCGGACACGGAACCGGGTGTGACTCCGGCGCCCGCCACAGCCGCACCGCAGGCCGGTTCTCAGACCAGCGCCGCGAACTCGACTACAACACCCAGCCCGGAGGTGCGGAAGGCGGCCCGAATCGACCTCGACAGCCTGAAACTCGATTCGCCGGGCGACTCGGTGGCGGCTCGCCCGGCGAATTCGGCCAGCACTGCCGCGGCAGCAGTCAAGCCGGCGAGTTTCAGTGAGAGCCCGTCGGCTTCGCCGGCTGCGGCGAGGAAGACCGCTAACGGCTGGAAGAACGCCAAGTCGGAGAATGCCACGCGTGCGACGACAGCCCCCGCCACGGCATCTGCGTCGAGCCAATCGACGGGTAATTCCGCGGCGGGTAAGTCCGCCACGGGCTGGAAGAGCGTCGGGCGGTGAGCGGCCGAAGGAAATCGTACGATTTGGGCGCGTTGGGCCATCCGGCCCAACGGCCATTCTTTGGGGGCGAGTGTGCGCCCGGCAGCGACTTTCCTGCTTCTGATCAGGGTGGAGTGGATGTTCATTTCGATCGACGGCGGCGATGGCACAGGTAAGAGCACCCAATTGAAGCTGTTGATCGAGTGGCTGCGCCAGCGGGGTGTGGAGCCCGTCACGTGCCGCGATCCGGGGAGCACGGCGTTGGGAGAGGCGGTGCGAGGTCTACTCCTCGAGAAGTCGCACATTCGCATTGACCGCCGCAGCGAGATGCTACTCTACATGGCCGCCCGGGCGCAACTGGTCGATGAGGTGATCGGTCCGGCACTGGAGTCAGGAAGGACCGTGGTCTGCGACCGCTACCTGCTGGCCAACGTGGTGTACCAGGGTTATGCCGGCGGCCTCGATATCGAGTCACTTTGGGAAGTGGGACGCATTGCCACCGGAGGTGTGGTGCCTGATCTGACCATCGTGCTCGACATGCCGGCAGAAGTAGCTGCGGGGCGATTGCGGCGCGAACTCGATCGCATGGAGCTTCAAGGGGCGGAGTTCCACGCCCGTGTCCGCTACGGTTTCCTGGCCGAGGCCGCGCGCGGTCGACAGCGGATCGTGGTGATCGACGCCGCGCGAACGATTGCGGCGGTCCATGAGGATGTCTGCCGCGTGGTGGAGGCCGCAATGGGTGAGACCGGGCTTGCCCAGTGACGTTCGGTCGTTGAGAATGCAGGTTCGATCCCCCACCCTCCACTCCCATGCTATGTGGCACGGCATCTACGGACACGACGAGGTCGTCGAACAGTTCCGCCGGGCGCTTTCACGCCAGCGGCTGGCGAGCAGCTTCCTGTTTGTCGGCCCGCCGGGGGTGGGAAAGAAGACCTTTGCGCTGAAGTTCGCTCAGGCTCTGCTTTGCCAGAAGCACCCCGAGCAGGCGATGGATCCGTGCGAGGAGTGCCCGGGCTGCGTCCAGGTGAAGGCAGGCACCCATCCCGATTTGCAGGTCGTCTCCAAGCCACCCGAAAAGTCGTTCCTGCCGCTGGAACTGCTGATCGGCGACAAGGAGCACCGCATGCGCGAGGGCTTGTGCCACGACATCGCGCTGCGGCCGTTCATGGGCGGGCGCAAGGTCGCCATCATCGACGATGCCGACCATCTTAATGCGGAAGGGGCCAACTGCCTGCTCAAAACCCTCGAAGAGCCACCGCCCAGTTCCTGCCTGATCCTGATCGGCACAAGTCCGGCGAAGCAATTGCCGACGATTCGTTCGCGATGCCAACTGATCCGCTTCCGGCCCTTGGCGGACGAGACGGTTGCCGACCTGCTCGTGGCTCAAGGGATCGCCGACGCACCGGAGCGGGCGGCGCAATTGGCGCGGTACTCCGAAGGGAGCCTGACGCGGGCGATCGAGTTGGCCGATGCGGATCTGTGGGAATTCCGCCAGCAGCTTTTCGCAAGGCTCGGTGAGCCGGTGCTGGAGAGTGTGCGGGTATCGAAGACCGTGGCGGGATTTGTCGAGAAGGCGGGCAAAGAAGCCGCTCCCCGGCGCGAGCGGCTGCGACAAGTCGCGATCTTCGCCGCCGATTTCTACCGTCAACTGCTTCGTGCGCTGGCCGGCGACGATAGCCGGGTGGAAGAGGATCTGCGGATGCTGATCCTCGCGGCAGCCGCCCATTGGTCGGGGCGTGAAGAAGCGGCAGCGGCTTGCCTCGATCGCTGCCTGGAGGCCATCGAGCAGGTCGATCGCAACGCCTATCAGCCGACGCTGATCGAAGCCTGGCTCGACCGGTTGGCGGCACTAAGCACGCCGCCACGGGCGTGATCGGGCGGGCGACTCGCCGCGGCTTCAGGACGACCTGGCGACGACCTCGCCCTGAGCGGTCAGCACCAGGTGCCGGCGGTCGGCATGGGCCCGGTGTTCGCAGAGGAAGATTCCCTGCCATGTGCCGAGGCACAGCCGCCCGTTGGCGATCGGCACCATCAGCGAGACGCCGGTGAGGGTCGCCTTGACGTGACCGGGCATGTCATCGGCCCCTTCGATGGTGTGCACATAGGGAAAATCTTCCGGGGCGAGCCGATCGAGGACCTGCTGGAGATCGTGGTGCACGTCCGGATCGGCGTTTTCGTTGATCGTCAGCGAGGCGGACGTGTGCTGGAGAAACAAGTGCAGCAGACCGACTTGAATCCGGCTGATCTCGGGCATCGCCTCGACCACGTGCCGTGTGATGGGATGCAGGCCGCGGGAGAAGCGGGGAAGTTGGATCTCGCGTTGAAACCAGCTCACGTATGCTATTCCTGGGTTGGATGCAAAGGGGACTCAGCGGGCGGCATTTGGGGCGGCCGGTGCTACAATGACTTGGAGCCAATTGCGGGCGTTTGGATTGAGAACGAGAACTGAGTCGGCGGTTGACGTCGGGAAATCCGGCCCCGCCACGCGCCGTTCCCATATCATGCAAAGGCCGATAAAGCACCGGGAGACCCGTGATGACCTGCCAACATCTTAAAGAGCTGTTCGACATCTGCCAGTCGCACCACCTTCGCCTGAGCAGTACTGACCTCATCCGGATTGTCTGCCCCTCCTGCGGGGTCGAAGAGGTTTGTCCTTCCGTGCTGTGCGATGAATACGAGACGCGGCACGGCGATGCAACCGCGGACGAGACACAAGCGGCGGAATGACGCCGGGCGAGGAGCGGTGTCTGGGGGGCGGCCGCTTCGGGGAAACCGGAGCCGGAGGTACTTGACATCCAGAAAAGATTCGTCAAAATGATGGGTCTTGTTACTGGCGGGAAAACCCACCCAAAAGGCTAGTAACACGCCACCCGGACGTGGACCCCGCGTGTGGCTTTCAGGGCTCGGCCCGTGCCCTCTCATGTGGTGCGGAATGTAGCGACGCGCTGGGCAGGCCCGTGCTTGTTGTACTGTGGAGTGACACCATGCGTAACGTGTTCGAGGCGATTCTGGAGTGCGGTCACGACGAAGACTTTGTCCCGGCTGAGGCGGAAGATTTTCTCGCCACCGACGCACCGGCCGGGTCGCGAAACAAGGTGGAGATTCTGGCCGAGCGCGTGCGGCGTGGCTTTCCCTTATGGCATCCTTCCGACCGCTCCGATTACGCAGGTTTGACTGGAGCAGTGCGGCCGCGCGAGTGAGTGCCTCTCGGCGTTGCGCCAAGTGGGGCAGTGCGACGAGTGGTCGCGACCGCCCAGTCCGGCAGCGACTCTGATTTGCCGGCAGAAAGGGCGGAGAGGAAAAGGAAGTCCGCCGGCAATCGCCATCCTGCAGGAAACGACAGGAGCCGACCGAACTGGCTCGGCCGGCTCCGCGGTGGCCGCTTGGTTGTGCTGGCGCGGGACGCTACTGACTCCCCGGCAAGTCACGCTCTTCAGGCGATACGTCCGACCGGTTGGGAACGCGCGCGGGGTTCCAACTCATCACGCAGCACTCGAATCTCCGGCGGCGCTTCGATGCCCAGACGCACCCGGTCGCCTGCCACCTGAACGACTGTGACGACAATCGAATCGCCGAGCCGGATTCGTTCGCTCTCACGCCGCGAAAGGACTAGCATGCACAAACCTCCTTGTTGGTGATGATAGTGTATAAAGGTATATATAATGGCACGGCTTGTCAACCCCGGGTATTGAGTTCGGCGCGGCATGCTGCTCTGTCAAGCGGCCGCGGCCTCGAAGTCCCTCTCACGGTTCGACTCAAAGCTGGGCGCCTCCATTAGTTGGGTCTTCAGGAACCGCTCGCCATTGGAGCCATAGAACAGGATCGAGTTGCTGTCGGTCTCCCAAATGGCGATGAACTTGACGGCCCGCGGCCCGTGCAGGCAGAAATAAAGCCCACAGGGCCTGCCGCCGCGGTTGAGCACGCGTTCGGTCAACGGGTAGGCGCCTGGCTGTAATTCGTATTGCTGGCAGAAGGTTTGATTTACGTAGTCATGTAATTCTGCAAACGTGTGAATTTCTTGTTCACAAGTTTCCATTGTCTGCGGATTCTCCGTCGGGGTATGAATGACTGCGCCGACGAGGCAGTCTCGCGTATCTGGTAAGAATGGGATATGTGCCGACGAGATTAGCTATCGGCAAAATGGGAAAGCAAGATTTGGCCACTCTCGGACATCTATTTCAGATTGTGGCGGTGTGACTGCTTTTCGCCACGCTGCTAAATCGTGTTCAGGCAAGAAGATGGCGATTGCTCAACGGCAAGCCAGGAAAGAAAAGCTTCTCTTTGGCTAAAGCGGCTTAAGCCGTGCAACTCGCCCACTATGCGAGGTGAGCTGGCGGGCCGTCGGTTTGATTGGCCAATGAACCTGCAACGCACGGCCAAAACGGTTGCAGGCTTCGCGGCACGCAGGCGCTTTCCCGCCAGTCGAGCAATACGAGCCAAGGCCGACTAATCGGGCGACTGCGCCACATATGCGGCGTAGTTCTCCGCCACCCGGCCCTGTTTCTCGTCACCCTTGTGGAACAATACGCGATAGCGGAACGTGATCGACTTTCCATCGTCGAGCTTGTAGGAGCCGTCATTATCCTTCGATCCGGTGAAGTCGCGAATGCCGAACGGGTTGGCGGCAAACAGGCCGTAGGTGCGGACATGCCAGAACGTGGGGAAACGGAAGCTCGTGGGGTGGTTCATGATGGCGATGCCAAGGGTCTCGCCGTCGACGGGGCCGTAGTAATCGACCCATTCGGCCTGCTTGCCCCAGGCGGCCTGATTCTCGCGGCCCTTGCTGTCGACAATCCTGCCGCCGAGCTTGGCGTCGACCTTCATCGTCCCGGGGACACGCACCCCGAACGACCCTTCTTTGGTGTCACCAAACGTGACCGGCCCGCCACGGGCGGTCAGCGTGATGTCAAAGTCGATCCACCGGCTTGAAGCATCGGCGCCGAACCTCAGCCGCCGCTCATCCTCCAGAACGGTCTTGCCTTCCCGATCGATCCAATCGTTTCGGGTGACCACCAGCCCCTGCTTGCCGCTTTCGAGCTTAACGAATTCGCGATGGCGAGTTGTGTCCTTGTCCCAGAAGCTGAGGCCGTTTACGTCGCCGTGCGTGAACCACAACGAGCGGTGGTGGGGATGGTCGTGCTTCTCCGACGCGACATCGTCGCGCATCGGATAGGCCCGTGTCATCGGCTTGCCAGTCGGTCCAATGATGGGCCAAACGATCGGTTTTCCCCCCGATTCAACTACGTATTCTGCGAAGGGCTGCCCGTCGGCCTTGATCACGACGCCTTGTTCCGACTTTTCGATGGTCACCTCGGCCAGAAGCGAGGGTGCAAGAACGCAGAGACCGGCCAATGCGATCCAGGCGGGCAGCAACAGGCGACGCAGCATCGTGGAAGCTCCTCAATCGGCCAAAGTAACCTGTCAGGCAACTCGGCCTATGATAGCTCCGCCATCGCCGACCTTCTATAGTCCAATGGGTCGGACTAGCGGTCGGACTTGAGATACTCTCCCAGGCCAATCTGGGGGAACATGGCGATGTACTGGTGCGTCTGGGAAACGCGGGCCCGGTCCGACTCGACAAGACGGCTGATGAGCTGGTGCTCGCTGCGGATGACCATCTTTTTTGCGAACACCCCCCCTGGCGAGCGAACGGTGAGCTGGACTTCGGTCGGGAACCGTTCGTGCCGGGCCAGCGATTCGTTGACCAGCAGCCGCGAAAACGGCGGTCGCGAGCCCGGATTCACGGCCGTGTTGAGCTGGCAATACCAGTCGGAGAACTCTCGATACTGCCGAGCGATTGCCGGATTCTCAACCTCCGCGGTCTTCAGTTGGTAGGTAATCCACTTGCTGGCCAGACTCAGATCACCGGAGGTTTCGTCCCACTGCTCGTCGAACTGCGGACGGGCGAGAAAATTCAAATAGGGATCAGTATGCTTTTCTGCCCAGACCTTGATCCGCTCGCTCATGGCGCTCACCTGCTCGGCGGTGAGTTCCATCCGCACGTGGCGGGTGACGTCGAGCAGCACGAAGCGCCCGCGGGTGCTGTCGAAGATGGTGATCTCGTTGGGCTGGTTCAGGTAGTCGTAGACCACGCCATCGACGAAGATCGTCGTGCTCGTGGCGCGGGGCTCCTCTTCCCGGTCGACGTACACCTTGTTCTCGACACGGAACTCTTCCGCCGTGGTAGTCGACCATCCACATGTTGCGACGATCGCGGCGATCGACATGATGAGGCTCAGACGGGTGTACTGAAACATTGCGTTCTTCCCTGCTCTCAGGCGCCAGGAAGGGGGAGGGAATCGGTTGCGGAGAATACCCAAGTTGAGCCACCCGTGTAAAGGCGAGAAAAGCCCATACCCATATTGGAGGGATGCGGGACTGATCCTCATTTGCCGCGCGACCCTGCCGATCCGGCAGTTTGGCGACGAATCAGTGATGCTTGACGGCGTGCGGGGTCGAGTGATAAACTTAGCGATCTTCAAGAGGATTTGGGCAGTTGCAATAGCCCACGAGGGGGATTAGCTCAGTTGGGAGAGCGTCTGGCTGGCAGCCAGAAGGTCAGCGGTTCGAGCCCGCTATCCTCCACTAAGACGCAAAACCTTACGCAGCAATGAGTTGCGTAAGGTTTTTTGTTTGCCGCAAATAGAAGTCTTTACCCCGTGCCATTTCGGCCGGTGCAGCGCCGGTGCAGCATTGCGACAAGAAACAAAAAACCCCGCCGATCGAAACCGGCGGGGTGTTGGTCACATGCTCACTGACGTCGGCCTTTGACCTCGATCGGCTCGCCCACCAGGCGGACCTCTCGAACCTCGCGGACCATGACGGCCCGGCGGCCGTAGGGGTGTGGCAACTCGTTGTAGTACCGGCACGCGGACACGGCCAGGTCGTGCGATAGGGCGTGCCACATGAGCTTGTAGTCTGGCAGCCGGACCACGGAGTATTCCTGCTCCTTGGGCTCGAGCACGCGCACGGGCAGTTCGGCGCCGTCGCAGCAGGTTGGCAGGGCTACCGCGGCCGCGGCGGTGGTGGAACGAGCGAGGAACTCACGACGGGAAGAAAGAGACATCGGGGAAACTCCCTTCTGCGCGCCCGGTCCGTAGGATCCATGGGCGAGCAAGAAAGACCGCGAGCCAGAGCACCCGTTTCGAAAGCGGCCTGTGGAAGCCGCCCGGTCTGCCGTCGCTCCCCGCCTATGCGGGTCACAGCTTCAGCACGGTCACGAATCGCTTGGCTCGGTCTCTGGCACAACATGGAAGAATCACCAGTTTTCAGGGTTATCAGCCCTTGGCGGCCGCGTGCCTCGCAGCCACCGGGGGCCAATCTACCGCGCGGGCCCCAGCGTTCAACCAGGGGCGGCCGTCGCTTGCCGTCGCGGCCGATGGTGGTGGACGGCTCGGCAGTTGTGCAGTTCTGCACAACTGAAGTCCTCTCATCACGAAACGTCTTCACGGTGTTCGGTGCCACTCCGCACCACTCGGCTACCACTCGCAGGCTCTTGTCGGCGTGCCTGGCCTCATAGGCTTTCACTCTGGCGCGTCGCTTGCCTATCTTCACAACGCCCAGGAAGGCCTCTAGCAGCCCCGCTGACGCCTTCCTTGCCTCGGGACGGCTCGGCAGTCGAGTTGCTAGCTTTGCTCGCATCCATGGCGGTCCTGTGCGACGGGAGGAAGATCGCGGGCGGCCGCCGCAGCGCCACCCGTAGCGGCCCGCGGTCCAGGTCGATCGTCAGCGGTGGGCGAGGGTACAGGATCATGGAAGTGAATCGGCCGCGGTGGAAGTGAACGTGGAAGTGAACCGCGCGTCAGGCGTCGGAGACCTTGACCAGGTGCGCGGGGAAGGCCGGCAGCCCGGCATTGGCCAGCGCCGCTTCCTTTTCGATGTCCGGTTATGAAAAAACCCGGCTCGCTCGCCGTAGCGTAACGATGCCGGGTTTCGTTTCCGTGCCGCCCTACGAGGGCGTTTGGCACGCGACCTCTACCGATACTTCAATCGACGATCGCCGATGGCACCGCGGCACCGGCATAGCGCGGTTCGCTCAAGATGAACTTGCAGCCCACCGGGCACGCCTGGCCCGGGTCGCCCATCGTGACGCCCAGGCAGTCGTATTCGTAATCCGTGCCAGCCGCGCGGACTTCGGCCGCGTCGAGTTGAATCACCACGAGCTTGTTGTCGTCCGTGTTGGGCACGATGTCCCCGGCCAGCACGTAATCGAGCTTCGAATCGGTCACGGTCACTTCGGCCGCAAACAGGTCGTCGCTGGTCGTCGCTGGCGACTTGCGGAACTTCAAGGTTGCGATCGCCTTGGTGTGGGTTCCGGCCACGTCATCGTGGGCGTTGACGACGATGTCGGCGTCACCGGCAAGAGCCGTGTTGCCGAAGTCCAGCACGATCGCCACGCGGTTCCAGTTCTTCAGGCTGATGATGTCCGACGCGGCGCCAGCGCCGTTGATGTCGGCGTGAACCCAGCCGTTGACGATGGTGTTTTCATCGAGAAACTTCATTGGTTCCATGTCCTTTCGGTTTTACCGGGCTTCCAGGCCGTGGTGATCAGCGGGCGGCCAGAGCGACGCACCACGATTGCGAGTCGCCGTTACGCGGGGAGAAGGCCGAAGACCACTTGCCTTGCCCGTCGACGCGGACGATGGTGCGGTAGGCGGTCTGGTCGGTCGACCAATAGATATGGCGTGAAGCCTCGATAGCCATCTCTGAACGGAGACCGATGGCGTACTGGCTGAAGTCCACCAGGATGATGTCGCCCTCGTCGCCGAGCACCGGCAGCTTCTCGGTGAAGAGTACCGGCCGGGTGAGCATCCGAAATTCGCCGCCGGTGTTCTGGAGTACCGGAACGTGCTGGCCGCCGAGACCGATCGTCACGGACAGCGTGAGGAGCTGCGGAATCGTCGTGCTGTTGGCAACCCAAACGGCGTTGGCCATGCATGACGGGTGGAGCCGCGCGAACATGTTGGCGATGTTCTCGTAGACGATCGAGTCGGCCGCTTGGGCGCCTTCCGCCGCCACGGTGACCAATGCCGGATCGTTCAACACGCCCAGCGGTTGACCTACGCCAGTGCCGCGGAGAAAAGCGTAATCGAGATGCCACGCCAGGCTTTTCGTCATCGCCGCTTCAAGCTGGGTGACGTAGTCGATGCCGTCGGCCACCAACTCGTTGGACGACGCGGTGAACACGGCCAACTTCTTCGCCTTCAACTCCAACTTGCGGACCTGCGGGATTTGGTCCGTCGCCGGGCCGCCTTCCTGCAACCATTCGCCGGTGATGCCGCCGTACAGCGACCCGGTGGAGTTGTCGCTCGAGTCGAACCCGGCGATCTTGAGCGTATCGCTCGTCATCGGCCAGACGTCAGCACGGGGGCGAACAATCCCATCCTCAAGCGAGTTGTCCCACATCCGCGAGGCGTATTGCGTTGGCGACATAAACCCGCCGCCCGGGCCGCTGCCCTCGCTCGCCGCGGCCTTCAAGGCCGGATGGTATTGATTATGAGTCAGCGTTTCCAAGAACGCATTGAACCCGCCATGCTTCTCCCAGCCGTCATCGGTGAGCGCGACCTTGGAGAACATCTGCGCGAACTTGCGCCCGTTGCGGCGGAGGCTGCCGCTGTCGGGAACCTGGTGGCTGTTGCCGCCCAGGCCAAACACGTCCTCGGGCACCCGGCCGACGGTCGTGCGCTGCTCCATCGCGTGCCGCTCCTCATCGGCGATACGCGCATTGAGCCCGTCGATTTCATCCATTTTCGCGTCAAACTGCCGTTTGGCGTCGGCAGCCAATGGAGCTTCGCCGGCCTCGACCAGCAACGCGTCGCACTCACGGACGAGCGCGGCTTTCTTTCCTCTCAGAGCGTTCAGTCGCATTCGTTGTCCCTTTCGTTCAGTAGTTGGAAGGCAAACTCGTCCTTCGCCTTCTGCTCGGCCCAGTGCAGCCGCTGGAAGCCGTAGAAGTCTCGGCGGCTCGGCGGCTCGGCAGATGGGCACCCCATGCCCATCCACGCCGCTACGTCGGCGCTGGACCACCGCACCAATCGATCGCCGATAATCGTCGGCATCGGCAGGTGACCGTCACGCACGAGGGCTAGAACCGTCGGAAAGTCGGTGTCGAGGCGTTCGGCGAGTTGCTGTAGAGTCAGAAGTTCCGCCACGGGTGATACCTCATCTCGGGTCGAAGGTGATGTTTTCATTTTCCCGCGTCTGCGCGCCGTGCCGAGATGGCTGGCTTCCAGACTGGAAGCGGGTTTTCGCCGTCGCTGCGGCGGACCGGCCGTCACGATTTCCACGCCCTTGTTTCCGCACGCGCACTTGAGGTAGCGCTTCGCCAAGTCCGTGCCGCGGAGCCGGGTCGTATGGACGGTCAGCAGCCGGCCGGTGGGGCACCTCGGGCATGGATCGCCGCTTCTCATGACTGCTCCTCGGTCTCGTTCTCGGTCACCGGATAGGCGTACTTGTCCCACTCCTCGCAGAACTCGACTTGCGATTCCGGGTCGCCGGCCAGCCAGGCGAGCTCCCGCCGGATGTTCGCCAGGTGCAGTAGATGCGAGGGTTCGTTGACGCGCCGCAGCTCGTCGGGGCCCAGCTCGTGGTGCGCGGCCAGCCAGTCGGCTTGCGTCATGCCCAGTTGCTCATCGATGTCGGTTCCCTCGGTGATGAGACCCTTGTGAATCCACCAGTACCACGGCCTGGTGCCCGGGTGCCGTGCGATCCTGTCAGCCGTGATCTGGTCGCCGTGCTGCTTCCAGCATTCACGCATTCCCGGCAGTACCTCGCCGCCGCCCTGGTGTGGTTCCAAGCCCGCGTCTTTGGAGAAGGCGTCGTGGAGGAAGTCATACCCGGTTTGAAGATGGTGAAAATGGGTCGTGGTCCAGGTACGCCGCGATCGCCTCACGCGCTTTCTGTTCGTCGGCATGACTACCTCCCGGCCGGTCGACCCGGCCCGTCCTGCAGCGGTTCAAGATCGAGGTTCAGCGCCTTCATCGCCGCCATGAACTGCGCGCGGCTGTCGCGCTCGGCGGGGAGCAGCGGGTGCGGTTTCTTCTGGCCGAACCGATCGGCCACCAGCTCGCCGTCGCGGTCGATCTGCTCCCGGCATCGCTGCGCCCGGTCCAGGGCCTGGAGCCCCACCTCGAGGATCTTCAGCCCCGCCGGGTCCTCCAGCCCATACTCGCTGACAATCGCCTTCCAAAGCGCCCGGCTGGTTTTCGATAGGTCAGATGGGGGTCTCATGGCGATTTTCTCAAAGGAGATCCTTCATTTCGAACGCGGAACAGGGGGATGCGGTCCCCTGTTGTCACTCTGGGAGGACTTTGACCGCCCCGGGTGGGTCATCCGCGCTGGCCTGCTCCGCTTCCACCGCCGCGTACCCGTCGCAGCCGTTGGCGTCGACCACCGGCTTGATCAGCTTCGAGTTCTCCCAGAATTGGCGATGGCATGGCGCGGGATGGCCAGCCGCGGCCATGGCTTGGGCTTGGTGGATGCACGAAGAACAGAAGGGGAAAGTTCCAGGCTTCATCGAACGGGCTCCTTTAACGCGTTGGTCAACCGTCGCATCACGTCGTCAGGAATCACCTCCCACCGCTGGACGTGGCCGTAGGCTTGAAGAGCCAGGTCGCGTATGACCATGGCGCCTTCGCGGTCGATAGGGCGCTCGTCTGGGTTGGCGCGGTTCCAGTAGTCTGTGTCCGCGATTAGTTGCGACATTTCGCGCGCGATCCGGGCATAGTCTTGCATCATTCGCTTGCGGACGGCGAGAAGTTTGGGGTCTGGCTTCACGTTTGGGTCTCCTTGCGTCAATCAAATGCTGGCATGAGCACCACGCCCATGTCGGCGCCCTGCTTCTCGCTGGCCTTGGTGAGCATGCCGAAAGGAAACCGCCAGCGCTCATCCTCGCGGTCGTCCAGGTGGAACAGGACCGCGGCCAGGGTTCGGCCCACGCTCTCGACCGTGCCGAGTGCGTCGTTCAAGTGCGCTTCACGGTGCCCTTCCGCCCGACGGTACTTGATGCGGACCGCGCCGGGCTGGCCGATCAGTTCCTTGATGGCCAGCGCCTCCAGTCGGTCTTGCAGTCGAAACTTGGCGGAACGGTCCTCGTCCTGCTCCGCGTCCAGTTTCTTGAGCCGCTTGGAACGACTGGCCATTCGTTCGGTCAGAGTGGCAATCTCGGCTTCGATCTTCGCGCGTTCCTGGTCGATGGTCACTGAGTCTCCTCCTTCGGTTCGATGTCGACGGGCACCAGCCGGCCGCCGATCGGGATCAGGATCTGTTGACTGAGTCGCTCGAGGGTCTCGTCATCGGGCAGGGTCAGCCCCCGGGCCTGCCAGTCGGGCCAGGGGTCGGGCTTGGGCTTTCGGGCGCGCTGTCTGGAGGTCTTCTTCATGGCTGTTCCTTCCGAAGTCCGAAGGACAAAAACCAGAGCGGCGGCGGTGACGCGGCTTCCGCGTCGACGCTGTTGGTGATCACGTTGTTCAAGACCAATCCGGTTAAAGACAAGGCTTAAAGATAAAGAAGATATAAGGACAGAAGCACGGGTGGTGTCCACTTTTCGACCACGTATCGTCCACTTTTCGACCACTGTCGATGTCCACTTTTCGACCACTGTCGATGTCCACTTTTCGACCACTGTCGATGTCCACTTTTCGACCACGTATCGTCCACTTTTCGACCCTAGGCGTGCGGCTTGAAATGGACGTAGCATTTGTGCTCGCCGGCTGTTGTTACAACGATGCGGAACCGGAAGGACGGAACGAGCAGATGAGTATCGGCGCGACCGTTCTCCACGGGGCCGCCGAACCACTGACAAATGGTCAGTCTGTGCAAGCTCCGCTTGGCGGTCACGATTGAATCGCGGGTCAACCCGGTCTGTGATTCCAGCGCCCGCAGTGAGAACCGAAAGCGATCCCGCCCGCCCATCTTGTCGCACGCGCCTAAGATGTCCTCCCAGGTGTCGACCGGCTCCTCCTGCGACAATGCCGCGGCCTTCAGCGCCATCAGCCGCGCCATGACCACCGACAGCACAGCACGCGTCGACCACGACAGCCGGCCCACGCGCTTGATCTTGCCGCACTGGCCGATGGAGCAGCACGCCCACCACGGCAGCACGGTATAGACTCCCATCGCGTGCTTGGCCTTGGTGGTCAGCGTGATCGTCGACGTTTTGCGAGTCCGTCCCTTGCGGGTCTCCTGCCGGCCCTTCATCACGATCCAACCGTGATCGTGTAGCGTCACGAGATGCTTGCGAACGGTTCCCTCGGGCACCCTGGCAGCCAAGGAGATCTTGCCGAGCGGAACGAAGGTTTCCTTCTGCGTGATCTTCCAGAGCCCGGCCAGCGTCTGCGCGGCGGGCCCGCAGTCCTGCATTACGGCTACCGCCAGCTTGAGCCACTCCTGATCGAGCGTCTCCGCGATTCTGAACTGCTGCACTTCGGCCACGATTCCATCCCCTGCATATCGCTCCTGCGCTGGTCTGCATCCCCAACGAAAAATGGCCGACCCGCGCGGGATCGCGAGTCCACGCACGGGCCGGCCGGGGATGGGTCATTGATGATGCCACGTCGGACGGCGGAGTCCGGTCAAGGATCTCCAGCCGGCCTGAACCGTTGCCCGCCTCGTGCGGCCTGGCTTCCTTGCTCGCCGTCATGGCCGGCCTCCTATGCGGTCGCCAGCTCGCCGGGGTGAGTGACCGTGCGGCTTGCCAGCCAGGCGTCGAGGTCAGCCCGGCGGTACATGGCTTTTCGCCCTACGCGGATGTAGGGCAGGGCGTATCGGTTGGTGGTCGCCCATGCTCCAAGAGTCTGCTTGCGGACGCCCAGATAGTCCGCAGCTTCGGCACGGGTCAGCAGAGAAGGCTCGGTTTTCATCGTATTACCTCGGGGAACGTTGTCAGTGAACGTCTACCCGAGTTATACGTGAACGCCCTACACGCTCAAGATGACAAGACGGTGTTTTCGGACTTGTTCGGAGATATTCGGACCTTTGCGGACTTATTCGGACTTGTTCGCACCGTTGGGAAGCACGCCCGGCCTAAACCGGTACAGCCGATCATGCACCTTCTTGTTCGGATAGGTTTGGTCCTCGAGACGCTTCTTGAGCGTATCCCACGAAGTCATCATGCCCGCCTTCTTGAAGTGCGCAACAATCTTCTGTGGGCTCAGTTCGATCCATTCTCCTATGTCGTCCTGTTCGATGTCCGTCCGTTCGATCTTGGCGCGCAGGATGACCGAGGCGTGCCGAATGCGCCGCGCGGCGTCCTGTAGCCCATTGACAACGGCCGCAGATTCTTCGCCCAGTTCCTCGTAGAGAGGCTTGCTTCGCTCCTCGTCAGCGTAATACCCATCAGGGAGCAACATGCCCAGCGCGACGGTCAGCGCGTCGTGATGTGCCGTTATCGACTGGCACTGTCCGTCAAGATCGCCATGGATGACCTGGAGGGCGCGCCGCCAGAGGTGGCAGTATCGCTCCAAGGGGTTCGCTATCGCGTTGTCCAAGTCTTTCGCGTAGTCCACAGAAACCGCGATTTTCAGCCACTCAAGGGCAAACGGCCATTCGTGCCGTTCCACTTCCCATTGGATCCGGTACGGCGCCGGCGGGTGAAAGTCGCTTCTGTCCCACTGACGAGACAGGTCAAAGAGGTATGCCGACAACGGCTCAAGGCAATCATCGCAGATGTGCCATTTCTTCGCGGCCGGGTGCTCTCGTGCCCTAGCTCTTGCCATTGAATGCACCCTCCTCTTCCCCGTTCGCCGCCTCGAGCATCGCCGCCGCCGCTGTCTCCACCGATGCCCGAACAGGATCCAGCTCGAGCCGTGCATAGACGGCCGTCGCCGGACTGCCTGGCCGGTGTCCGAGTGAACGCCCGATGATGGCCATGCTCGCCCCGGCGCCGGCCTGCCAGCTTCCAAGGGTTCGCCGCAGATCATGCGGCCGAACATCCTCGAGCAGGGCCCGTTTGCAGATCCGGGCCCACGTCCGCTTGGGTTCCACAAGATGGCCGCTCTTGGAGTCGCGTCGACCGGCAGGGAAGACCCACGGGCAAGCCGTGTCTCGCTCGGACTGCCGGCGCCGCAAGATGTCGACCGCCATCGGGATGAGCGGCAGCACGATAACCTGGCCGTTTTTGGATTCCTCGCCGGGGATCCGCCAGAGTGCCGCGGCCAGGTCGAGGTCATCCCATCGCATGGCCTGCAGGTTGCCGCGGCGGGCACCGGTCAGCAGTGCCAGCGTGAAAAAGTCCTGGTAGAGCTGCGGCTCCGCGGCCAGGGAAGCAAAGAACGCCTTCAGCTCCTGGCCGGATAGAAACCGGTCGCGCTGCTCCTCCGGAAACTTCTCAATGCCGACGGCCGGATTGTTCCCCTGGTAGCCCAGGCGGTCCGCACGCGTGTAGGCGGCCCGTAGAAGGCCCAGCACGCGATTGGCGATATATGGGCCTCCCAGCTTCCGGCCGCGTTTCCCGTCGCTCCTGGCCCGCTTCTCACCGATCGTGGCGTGCAGGGCCTCGACGTCCCGCCGGGTAATGGAGGACAGCCGCCGGCCCGCCCACGGCTTCAGGAACGCCTCGTACTGCCGCTGGTCCTCCTGCCAGGTTCGCTTGTGCTGCCGAGCCCACTCCAGCCAGTAGTCGAACAGCTCGCCCAGGGTCGCCTCTTCCCGGGCCAGCTTGCGGGCCTCGTGCGGATCCTGCCCCTCCGCGATCCTGGCGGCCGCGGTGGTGCACAGCTCCCGCGCCTTGTCGACGGTGATCGCCGGGAACTTGCCCAGCAGCAGCCGGACATAGCGGCCGTGCACCCGGCCGGACCGGTAGAACGTCCGCTCGCCGGTGTGGGTAATGCAGAGTGCCAGGTTGGGGCATCCGGCGTCATACCAATACTCGCGCCCTTGCTCGGGTGGTGGCAGGCTGGCGAGCAGCCGCTTCGTGAACGGAATGCGGTTTTCCTGGACCACGGCGTTGACCCTCTGGTTTTTCCAGAATCGGTTTGGTGCAGCATTGGTGCAGCACGCGGTGTCAATTCGCGTCAACTGTTGTGCTGCACCAGCAACCGAGTTATAGCCGTAAGTCGTTACGTGGTCAACAGTCGTCAACAGTGACCTATTGATAGACACCACTCTATGGGATGTCGGCCACTGGCTGGCAGCCAGAAGGTCAGCGGTTCGAGCCCGCTATCCTCCACTAGACATAAAGCCTTGTGCGACAAAAAGTTGCACAAGGCTTTTCTTGTTGCGATTGTGAGACGAGACTCTCGGCCGCTTACCTCGGTGCTGTGCAGGCGCTAGGCACAACTCGACGGAAGGGCTCGCTGAGCGACGGGTCAGCCGCAGAGGCACGTTCCGGATCGGAGACCGTTTCTTGTCCACCGGGTTGCAGCGATTTGGCAGAGAACTACACGACAATAACAGCAACAACCCGGTGTCTTTAGCCCTGTAGCACTCCGTGAGCGCTTCGGAGCTGGAGAATTGGCGGCGACGCCCAGAGGCCGATGGGCCCCGACCACGGCAGAGAGGCGCGAAACATCGCGTCGGCGGACTGTCTGATCCCCTCGCGCAGAGATTATGCGACTCGCGCGAAGTCCCACAGAAGCGATTTCGTGGCAGTCAGGACACCGCACCGGATTGTCTCGCGCCGGTGGCTTCCGTCGCGGTGAAAACCGGCTTACAATGCGGCTCACGCTTGGGGGGCGGGGGCGGCATCCGCCTCGCGCTGCCAGCAGCAGGTCACTTCAAAGCGCGTTTGAACCGGGGAGGTAGCCGTGGATTTGAGTGTCGATACCAGCGTGTACATCCGCGTGAGCGCGGTGATGTTTCTGGAGTACGCCATCTGGGGTGCGTGGGCCCCCGTGCTGGCAGCGCGGTTGCTGGGGCCGCTCAAGATGACCGGCAAGCAGACGGGCTGGATCTACGGCACGCTGCCCATCGCCAGCATCATTTCGCCACTCGTGGCCGGTTGGCTGGCCGACAAGTACATCAACACCGAGTGGATCCTCGCCGGATGCCATGCGCTGGCGGCGATCCTGATGTTCGTCGCCGTGAAGCAGCAAACCTTCAAAGGCATGTTTACGGTTATGTTCCTGTGGTCGCTGCTCTACGCCGCGACGCTGCCCCTGGTCAACGCGATCCTCTTCCGGCACGTACCCGAGGCCGAGCGCGGTTTGGTCTTCCTCTGGGCGCCGGTTGCGTGGGCCCTGGTCGGCTACTTCCTTACCGGCTGGCGAAACGTGCGGGGAGGCGAGGGAGACGGCAGCGACTGCCTGCTGCTCTCGGCGGTGCTGGGAGCTTTGATGGTTGTCGCCTGCGTGTTCGCGCCGACCACTCCACCAGCCGGATCGACGGGGGAGATCCCGATCATTGGCGCGCTCGGCCACCTCGCCAGGTTCGATTTCCTGGTGTTTGTGCTGGCCTCGATGGCAGTCGCCGGGATGATGCAGTTCTACTTCCTCGGATCGGCCCGTTTCATGACCGACATGGGAATACCCGGCAAGAATGTTCCGGCCACGATGGGAATCGCGCAGGCCGCGCAAGCGATTGCCACGTTCCTGGTGCTTGGATGGTCGGTGCAACAGCTCGGGTACCAGTGGACACTGGTCATCGGGGCGGCGTGCTGGTTGTTGATGTACTTAGCCTACGTCGCGGGCCAACCGCGCTCGCTGATCGTCGTCTCTCAGGCTTTGCACGGCCTGGCGTATGTGCTGTTCATCATCGCCGGCCAGATGTTCGCCGCAAAGGTCGATCCGCGAGCCTCGATGCAGGGTCTGATCTTCGTGGCCACAACGGGCATCGGCCTGTTCCTGGGCACGCAACTGGCGGGCATCACCATGGACAAGTACAGCGTGAACGGCCAGTTCCAGTGGCGGAAGATCTGGGTTGTGCCGCTGGTAATCACGCTCGTCGGCACTCTCGTGCTGGCGACGATTTTCCGCGCCGAGACGCCGGCCGCGCCAGCCGGCCAGGCCGCGGCGGCGATTATTACCGACATGCCCAATTCGTGATACCAAGGGATTGGCGCAGGCGCAAACCGGCGGCCCCGTCGAACACAGGATTCGCCGGGGCCGCGCTGCCCTTACGGCTGCGAGCCGAACCATCTGGCGGTTGCCCGCCGGAGAATCACGGTAATGGGCAGCTTCCGGTTGTGTGCTCCGACTTCTCCGACTCCGGTCGGGCGGAGCCGGTTAGATCTTCCTTGTGCCGGCGGGCTTCGTCGGAAGCCGTTTCCTGCACTGCGTGGGCGACCTCCTTCGCCTTCTCCGAAGCTGGTCGGCGAGACCTTCGTCGCTGGCGGCGTCGGTGGCCGATTCGGCCACGCGGGACGCAACGCGTTTCACTTTCTCGCCCAGATCGCCCATGGTCAGGCCCTGGCGCGAGCCAGCCTCGTCGCGGGCCACTGAAACAGTGCCCCCAGCCACTCGCGGCCGCGATCCATCAGCTCTTCGCCCTTCTCACGAAGGCGGTGCTTCCAGCTCGTCGGACTGCTCGCCGAGCCAGCGATCCTCCGCCTGGTCGACGGAACACCAAGCTCAGCACGGCCAAGGCGGCCAGGACCCGGAGGCCGATCGCC
Source organism: Thermoguttaceae bacterium (assembly GCA_040766885.1). GTDB lineage: Bacteria > Planctomycetota > Planctomycetia > Pirellulales > Thermoguttaceae > JAXGPP01. The sequence goes on from JAXGPP010000023.1 coordinate 35,942, forward strand.
AGGGTATTCGTCGCTCGCCTTCGGCGAAACGCGGTCGACGCTCGGGTCTCATATCCCGAACGGGCTGAGTGCCTGGCGGGCGCTGCCCGAGCGGAGGCTCTCGCCGACGCGAGCGCCGCCTGCGCGCACGCCGTGGCTAAGCTGCTGGCTGCCTCGCCCGGCGGAGCGGCCGGCCGAGCTGGCCGCATGACGTACGCCGCCCGCAGCCCGGGACAGGGCGTCCTGGGCGGAGGATGCCGCGCTGCGCGCTCGTTCGCTTGCGCCGCGACCGATATCTTTGGCGCGTGCTCCCAGTGCGCCGGCCTTGGCGGCCATCCCTGAACTCGTCTCCTCATTCTCGGGCTCGTCGAGCTCGCAGTACACCTCCTCCTCGGTCGCCGCGAAGGCTGCCTCGTAGGGCTCACCCGTGCGGGCGTCGACAAACGAACCGCTATAGCTCCCTTCCATGGCTTCGGGGTTGATGTCAGTATGCCGGCGAAGAGGCCGTCCGTGATCCTCGTCTTCGTCATTGCTGAAGACGAGATAGGCCAGTCCCGCGCCGATCAGCAGCGTGGGCACCGGGTTGTCGCGCATCTGGCGGACGAGGGACTTGCCCATCGACTGGAGCGATTCCGCCGCCTGACCACTGCCACTCTTGGCGCTCGACTGGAACCAGTCGAGCACATCGTTGAGAAGATTGCGGGGCTGGAGCCGCTCGTCAAGCTCGTCGAGCGTCCGGTCCATCTGGCTCCGGGTATGCTCGATGTCGCGGCGAATTTCGTCGCTCCGCTCTTCGCCCAGGGCCGTGGTCCCGCCGTTCATGCCATCTTGTTTTGGACCCACTGCTTATCCTCCTTCAATGACTCGATGGATTTTTCGGGTACAGGTGTCTCGTTCTTCAACGTGGCGATCGCCTTCTGGACCAGGCTGTAGCCGATCACCGCCACGATCACGCCGACGATCAGTGGTCCGACCCAACCGGCAATCCAGGGGTTGACGTCGGCCAGCGTCAGCAGCCAGGAAACGAGGACGCTAAGTGCGGCCAGCAGCAGCATCGCGCCCGCGTAGGCCACGAGACCGCCCACGGCCAAGTAAGCTGTGTTGCGGCCGATCCGCGCCCCTTTTTCCGACATCTCAGTCTTGACCAGGGTCACTTCCTGGCGCAGAAGCTGAGTCGTCTCGTCGCGAAGCTGCCGAATCAGCCCGGCGATGCTGGTTTCATCACGATTCGCCTCGCCATCGGCGAAACGAGTTGATCTTTCGGAGTTCTCCATGGTGTGCCTCCTACGGTCCGAAGGGAGATGGCGAGGGGGAGAAGCCTGTGGCGGACGAGGCCGGCTTCTGGGGTTGGAGACCTGGAGTCTCCGCGTCCCAGTCCTCCGAGGATCGCGATTGCTCGACCACTTCCGTCCGCTGCCACTGCCTGCTGCCCGCCGAAGCGAACTCGCCGCTGCTGGGCTCGCGGTGATCCAGGCGACGGCGCTCGGGCCGCGACGCCTTGAGAAATCGCGAGAGGGCCAGACCGGCGACAAACATGCCACCATAGAAGACATCCGGCCGCCGCCGCGCCGTCTCCTGGGCGTCGTCCAGCAACCCGTTGATATCGCGCCACGAGAGGTAGCCGGCCAGCCGATCGAGCTGGTCGGCCATCTGATCCGCATACCCGGCGATGTTCGAGTTCTCCTCTTCGCGGAACTTCTCGGCCACTCCGCGGACCACGGAGCTGTAGCGCGAAACGTGTTCCGACACCTTCGATTTCTGTTCGTGGATAGCTTCCTCACCCTGGCGGCGGGCGTGTTCGGCCGCCTCGGTTGCTTTGTCGGCAAGCTTGTGAGCTTGTTCACGAACCTCGCTGCCGACTTCCTTCAGATTGCGGCGAGCTTTGTCACTCGCCGTCTCGGACGATTCGAAGCCGGTCGCGCATACTTCGGTATCGTCGCTGCCGACAGGCAATGGAGGTGGCGAGGTCGTCGGGACTTCCCGCGGAAAAGGGCTCACGTTTGGTTCCATGAGACAACTTCCTTTCTGTTGGTTCTATGCGTATCTACTTCCCAAAAGCGAATACCGGGCCATCAGTCGCCTCGTCGAGTCGGAACCGGCAGGCGGACAGCCGAGCCATGGATTTCTGCTGACATACTGAAGTCTTAGGTGCAAATCGCGCGCCGCGGACCAGGGTGGTCACGGCTTAACGTGGCTTGACTTCCAGGCTGACACGCTGTCAGCGAACCGGGTCAAGTTGTCCAGATGTTGCGCGTCCGGCAGCAGCCGTTGACCGTTTGCATTACGTCGCCGAGCGATTATGTTGGTGGCATCGCCGCTCGGCGGTGGTGGTAGTGGCCAGTGCACGGTTATGGGCGACAGAGGAGAACTGCACGATGATTGGCAGCACACGTACAACACGCCGCGGATTTCTGGTCCGGGGAGCGGCCGCGGCCGGCGGAATCGCCTTGCCGAGCCTGATACCGGGATCGGCCCTAGGGCTGGACGGGGCAACCGCGCCCAGCGAGCGGATTCGGGTCGGCCTGATCGGTTGCGGCAACCACGGCGTGTACTGGAACCTGGCGCAGATCTTCCGCTGCCCGGAGGTAGTCGTTGCCGCCGTCTGCGACGTCGACGCCAATCACCTGGCCGAGGGCAAGAAAGTTGTCGATGCGCATTACGCGCCGATTTACGGCAGTGCATACAAACCTTCCGAGCCGTACGGCGACTTCCGCAAGCTCGTGCTCCGCGATGACCTGGACGCAGTGGCCAACTGCACGCCCGACCATTGGCACATCATTCCGGCGATCATGGCGGCCAGGTGCGGCAAGGACGTGATTTGCGAGAAACCACTGACCCTGTTCATCGACGAGGGGAAGGCGCTGGTTAAAGCGATCCATGACAACCAGCGGATCTTCCAGACCGCTTCGGAGAACCGCTCCATCGAGACCTACATCCGGCTGGTGGAACTGGTGCGCGGCGGCGTGATCGGCAAGCTTGCGCACATCGAAGTCAAGCTGCCGGTGGGGAACAACGAGATGCGCCTCGGTCCGCAGTATCGCGAGACCTTCAACCAGCGCGACGCGGTCCCGGTGCCCAAGGAACTGGACTACGACATGTGGCTCGGGCAAGCACCGGAGCTGCCCTACGTGCCGGCCCGCGTGCACGGAGCGTTTCGCTGGAACCTGGCGTTCTCTGGCGGGGTGATCACCGATTGGGGAGCGCACATGATCGATCTCGCCCAGTGGGGACACGACACCGAGCGGACCGGCCCTGTGGAGGTCGAGGGGAAGGGAGACTTCCCGCCGCGCGACGCGATCTTCAATACTGCGGCAACATTCTCGGCGCGCTACAAGTACGCCGATGGCGTAACACTGAACCTCTCCACCGAAGAGCCGTTCATCCGCTTCGAGGGGACCGACGGCTGGATCGAGTGCAAGGGGTGGCGCGGCACGCTCAAGGCCAGCCGGCGCGAGATGCTCGATGTGAAGATCGACCCCGACAAGGTCAAGCTCTATCGCCCCAGCGAGATCGTCGGCCGGACCGAGGGCAAAGGGGGCGAGCACCGCAACTTCTACGACTGTGTGAAGAGCCGGCAGCCGACATATGCTCCGGCCGAGATCGGCCATCGGACGATCTCGATCGCCCACATCGGCAATATCGCCATGCTGCTGGGGCGCAAGCTCCGGTGGAACCCGGACAATGAACAGTTCGTGGACGATGCCGACGCCAACGCCATGCTCTCGCGTCCGCAGCGGGAACCGTGGACCCTGGCCAACATCGACAAGTGGATCTGAGCCAGCGGGGCGACGGCAACAGGCCGAGCCGCTGCTTCGTCGGCCTGCGCGTTGGCAATGCTGTGGGCGAACACGGGGGCCGCTCTGTCCGGCCCCCTAACCGTCCTGCGCCCCGGCAAACACTTCGTCAACCGAGGCGCTGAAACCGGGCAGCAGAACGGACGTCGCCGTCTCGCCCGGTCCGAAGGCTCCGTGCTGCCGGTACGCCGTGCCGTCCAAGACAAGTACGATGACTTGTCGCATCTCCGGATCGACAATCCAGTATTCCGGGATGCCGGCTTCCGCGTACTCCTCCACCTTGATTTCCTTGTCGCGGCGGCGATTTGCCTCGCCCTCGCTGAGCACTTCGATCACCAGATCGGCGCCATCGGGCTGGCCCGCGTGCTCTCCCCGATCCGGACGCACGTAGATGATGTCCGGCTCTCGGTACTTCCCGGGGCGCAAGCGGACGGGAAGCGGCGCGAAGAATACCTCACCGGGTGCATGGGCCGAGACAAACGCCTGGAGCACGAGGAACACTTGCCGCACGATCCGCTGGTGCATCCTGGTGGGCATGGGCAGGACCTCGATTGCACCATCGCAAAACTCAACCATCCGGTTCGTGCCGAGTTCCAAGTAGTCGCTCTCGGTCCAACTGCCTTGGACCGGATACAAAAGCGCTACGTCCCAGGCGGGTTCGCCCAGCGGAGGGGGGCTGTTTCCAGAAGAGCCGTTTGCCGAGACACGGAAGGCCATTAGTCAACCTCTGCTCACACCACGCGCGCAACCCAGCCCCTGTTTCCAGCATACTATCTTGCGGTAAGGCGGGCGACAATCGCCGGCACTGGATTCCGCCCAGTGCGCCGGAACATCGAGACGCACGCGGCCTGCGTGCAAACCCACCAAAAGGCGAGCCTCGGTCGGCTCACCCCGCGCTAGTGCGCGGCGGCGAGGGCACAGTCCGCTACGCCAGGTAGTCCGTCAATCCGGGCACGGGCAACGGGTAGTTGCCGGTCGCGTCGGGTTTGACTGAGGGTTCCTGGTCCAGCCTGACCTCGGCCAGCTTGGGCTCGAACTCGAAGTCGGCCGCCTGGACCTGTTCCCACTGGACCGGTTTGCCGGTGTAGCAGGCGATCTGTCCCATGATCGCGGTAGTGGTGCTGTCGATCATGGTGTCGCCGTGGTTGACCGGGACGCCCGCGCGGATCGATCCGATGAGGATCTTCTGCTCTTCGGTGTGCGGATCGTTCTGCGGCCCTTCATACCGCCACTTCGTTTCGCCCTCGATGCGGCACGCCGTCCAGTGACAGACGCCTTTCGTGCCCATGACGATGTCGTCCCAGTTGTTGTAGCAGCCCACCCGAGTCTGACAGAGGGCGTAGAGCCGCGGCCCGCTGGCGAACTCGTACGTGACCGTGTGGTGGTCGAACATATCGCCGTAGACTTCACCGAAGGAAGTAGATCGCCCGGCAAGGCCAAAGCACCAGGCCGGGTTCTCCTCGTGGAGCACCCACCGCATGCGGTCGAGATTGTGCACCAGCGATTGGGTCACGTCGTCGCCCGACAACCAGCGGAAGTGATACCAGTTGGAGAACTGATATTCGACTTCGTTCAGGCTCGGGTCGCGGGCGACGGTCTGGTACGGCGCGCGGAGAAACATCGACTGGATGGCCACGACGTCGCCGATCGCTCCTTCGTGGATCCGCTTGACCTGCTCCTGGTAGGCATGCGAGTAGCGGCTCTCGTGACCGGAAACGAGCGAGAGGTTCTTCTCCTTGGCCATCTGGCAGACCCGCACCAGCCGCCGGCAGCCGGCCGGATCGATGGCGTGGGGCTTCTCGATAAACACGTGCTTGCCGGCCTTGATCGCCTCCTCGGCGTAGAAAGCGTGGTACTTCGACGCGCAAGCGATGAGCACCGCGTCGCTGGCGGCGATGACCGCCTTGTACCCGTCGAGGCCCGAGCCGCAGGTGTCGTCGGTGGCAACGAACTGCTCGGGAAAGGTCGTGCGGAAATAGTCGCGTTTCGCCCGCATCCGGGCTTCGAACACGTCGGCCATACCGGCCAGCTTCACGTCCTTTCCCACGCTGAGCGCCTGGGCGGCCGCTCCACTACAGCGGCCGCCGCAGCCGATCATGCCGATCCTGATGCTCTCGTTTCCCGCGCCGTGCGCCGAACGGGCCAGCGCCAGCCCGCAGGCCACCGTCGCGCCGGCAGTCGACGCTCGCAGGAAATCTCGGCGGGTCACCTCGCGAGTCTGAGCCACTTCAGTGCTCCTTGAACGGCGTTCAGGGCTTTGTCTTGTTCTGGAACCACACCGGGCCGCCCCCTCGTTCCCACGCTCTGCGTGGGAACGAGGGAAGTCTGAGTCACTTCAGTGCTCCTTGAACGGCGTTCAGGGCTTCGTCTTGTTCTGGAACCACACCGGGCCGCCCCATTTGCCGGTGACGACGATGTCCAGATCACCGTCGCCGTCAAGGTCGACGACCGGAATGTTGAGGCCGGAGCCGATTCCCTCGTTATAGCTCACGATGTGCTTGGTCCATGCGACCTCGGGGCCGCGCTTCAGTTCGTACCAGTACACGCCCAGGGGCTCGAGCTCACCGGGATCGCTGCCGTTGTGGGCCATGAACCGCTTGCCGGTGACCAGGTCGAGCAGACCGTCGCCGCTCAAGTCGGCGAGCGTCAGACTGTGTGCCTGGGTCCAGGTATTGTCGATCACGTGCTGCTTCCAGGGGGAATTGGCGTCACGGGTTTGCTCGTACCAGAAGATGCCGTGCCGATGGGCCGAGCTGGCGATGATGTCGTTGAGCCCGTCACCGTTTACGTCGTAGACCAGGATCTGGGCCGTATGCTCGCACTGGCCCGGTTCAGGACTTCCCAAGGCGATCGGATGCTCGATCCACTCGCCCTTACGCGGATCGGCGGGAGCTTCGAACCAGGCGTTCGGGCGGAGAATGTCGGGCCGGCCGTCCCCGTTCACATCGCCCGCTCCGCCGCCAAGCTGGAGCGGCTTGGTCGAGACGGTGTGCTTGACCATGCTCATCTTGCCGTCGGCGCCCCGCACCCGCTCGAACCAGACCGTGGCTTGGATGTGCGGCAGGATTTCCTCGGCCCGCCCGTCGCCGTCGATATCGAGGATGTCGGCCGTTTCATGGTTGGTACTTTCCTCGATGAGTGTCCGCGGCCAGAGACCATCGGGACCGACGTTGCGGTACCAGTCGAGGCACTTCTGGAACCAGTCGCAAGAGACGACGTCGAGCCGCCCGTCGCCGTCGACATCGAGCGGCAAATTGGCAAAATCCCAGTAATAGCCTTTGCCCTGCTCGTCGACCTCGCCTTTCAGCTCACGGATCTTCCAGACCTTCCAGTCGGGGGCGAGATAGACGTGAGGGCCGGCGACGATGTCGAGCTTGCCGTCGCCGTTGAAGTCGCCCACTCCGCAAACCTCGCTGCGGAAGCTCCCCACCTTCTGCACGGCGAACTCAACCGGACCTTCGGCGAGCACTGCGGGAAGGAATGCGAAGACAGCAAGGCAAGAGACGGCAAGGATTCTTTTCCACATGATCGAAACTCCGATTCAAAGGCCAGACAGCTCAGGTGCGGCATTCCCCACCCGGTGCCGATTATCGTTGCTCTCGGGCGGCCGTGCAACCGTGTCGACCGTTTCACCCGATCCGCCCGTGGCACAGGCCATCCGTTGTACTCAAATTCAGCAGCCCGCCGGATGGCCGCACTGCTTCAACGGGTCCGGATCTTGATCCCCGGATGTGCCGAACGGAGGGCGTTGAGAGCCATCGGGGTGTTACGCGAAGGCCGCATATCGAGGTAGCTGAGCGACGGCAGCTTGAGCAGGTACCGCAGTCCCTTGTCGGTCGCGCTGCCCTCCTCAAAATGCAGCCGGGTTAGGCTCTCGATCCGCCCGACATGGCTCAGCGCGAGGTCGCCGCAGCCGTTCAGACGCAACTCCTGCAAACGCTTCAGGCCAACCAGGCTCTCGAGCGCTCGTTCATCTTCCGGCGCTTGCGGCCGGGCCAAGAGCCGCAGTACCCGCAGATTTTCCAGGCCGGCCAGGAACCTGAAGTGCTCCGCGTTGAACGGGTTCAATCGGATCTCCAGTTCCTCAAGCCGCTTCAGGCCGGCCAAAGGCAGCAGGTGTTCTGGAAGTACGTCCTCGGCCAAACAACACCTCAAGACCCGCAAATTCTTCATGTCGCCGACGTGGCGGAGCGCGGTTGCTTCGAAACCGTCGCGGAAATCATGCACGCCGACCTGCAGTTCCTCGACTTCGGGGACGAACCGCAGCACATCCCAATCGCTTGCCGACGCCGCGCTCTCGCCCGCCCTCTCCCTGGGCCACGCGGTGAATTCGATCCGCTTGACGTGCGGGGTGGATTTGAGAACGCCGAGGCTGAACGAGCCGTCCTGACCCAAGAAGGACAGGCTTCGGCGGCCGCCCGGTGTGGCAGCTTCGACGTAGAAAGCGCCGCCGTTGATTCGCACCGATTCCACGGAGTCGCCAATGCGGCGCTCTGGGGCCGGCGGAAAGGATTGCCGCAGTTGGACCATGACCGGCTCCCAATTCGCCACGGCGACGCTGGCGTGCGTGAGTCCTGGCACGTCCCAGAGGTGAACAAGGCCGGCCTCGGTGATTCCCGCCGATGTGCGCGGCTGGTCGATCGCCCTGTAGCTTTTGCCGGCGCGTGCCTCCTGAATTCGAAGCTGGCGGAAACACTGGGTGTTCGCGATCCGCGCCAGGCCGTCGTCGGTCAGGTACAGTTCGTGCGTCTGGCGGTCGCCGCGATGCAGTTCCCTCAACTCCGAAAGCTGCCCCAGGTGCGCCATGGCGGTGTCGTCGAGCGGTTGCTGCAGGAACAACCGCTTCAGCCGCCGCATTCCGACGAGGTGCTCCAGGCAGTTGCAGGTCACGGCAGTGTCGAGCAGGTTGAGTTCCTCAAGACGCACCAGCTCTCTGGCTGCTGACAGTCCGCGATCGTCGATCCGCGTGTGCCTCAGCGAAAGACTACTGAGACGCCCGAGACCGCTCAATTGCGCGAGTCCGCTGCCGCGGACTTGCGTCGAGTCGAGCACCAACTCCTCCAGCCGGCTCAGCCGGGCCAGGTGTGCGAGCCCGGCATCGGTGATCCGGTTCTCCGCCAGCGAAAGCCGCCGGAGATTCGGCAGACTCGCCAGGTGCACAAGCCCATCGTCGGTCAAGCTGCTTCGATCGACTACGAGCGTATCAAGATCCTTCAGCTTCCCGACCGGCGCGAGCCCGGAGTTGCTGACTTTCTCCAGCCGCAGCGATTTCACACGGAGTTTCGGCAGTCGAGCCAAGGCGGCGATGCCGCGGTCGTCGACAGGAAACGAGAAATACAGCGCGCGAAGGTTGTCCAGGCCGGCGAGGCTTTCCAGGATCCGGCAGTTCATCCCGGAGTCGGGCGAGGCCACATTGTCGGGGAGCACGGGAAAGTGTCGCGGTCCCAACCCTACGGTCGAGCCGAAAACCGCGTGGCCATCGTGGATATCGAGGACTTGGAGCGCTTTGAGGTTGGCAAGCCGCCGGTAACCCTCACCCTTGATTGCGGTGTGCCATAGCGATAGACGCTTGAGCCGCTTGAGACCTCGCAGGTGTTCGAGCCCTTGATCGGTGATGCGATTACCGGCCAGGTAGAGCCGCTCGACGCACGGCATTCGCCGCAAGTTCTCCAGATCATCGTCGCCGATCCGGCAGTGTTCCGCCCTGACCACGACCGCGTCGCGAAACAGCTTCCGCTCGACAGTCCACCCGGTAGTCGTCCGCAGCCAGGCGGGCCCGACCGCGCGCCACTCAATCTTCGCGCCGCGGGCAACGAGCGCCTGCGCGGCCCGCTCCTGAAGGGCAAATCGCCGCCAGGTTCCCAGGCCAAGGGCAGTCAGCAGCATCACGAGCAACATTGCGCGGATGCTGAACTGCATGAAGCGGCGACGGCCGCGAGTTCTTGCCATGGCGTTGCCCCCGGGTAACCTGTCGCATCAGGGCCGCGACGATGCGGCGAGCCAACGGGACTAACCGGCGCCGACCTCGAAATGCGGGCCAGCCAGTGGCGGCGAAGCGGCTTTCGGTTGTTTGGCGGAATCCTGGTTCAACTCGACGACCGCCGTGCGTCGATCGAGGTCGAAGATGAGCCGGATGCGATCGTCGGCCCGGGCATGCTGTTTCCGCAAATAAGCCCCCAGCCCCCAGGCGCGGCCGTCCTTGGCGGCCAACGTACCCACCGGGCGACCATCGTCGGCCAGCAGGTCGAAGCGGCCGCTGACCACCTGTTTCAGCGCCGCCGGCACCGTGATCACCGCGTAGGTGCTGGCAGCCCGTGAGAGGCGATAACTCAGCCAGATCTTGCCATCGTCGGTCGAGCCGTGCCCGTCGAGCACGCGGCTTGGGGTTCGCTCGGCCTTTCGCTTGTCGAGCAACTGGCGAACCATTTCCAGAGTGACCGAGGCGCCGATCAGCCCATAGAGGCTGTGGCCATACTGGGCGATCACCGGCGAACAGGCAATGAAGGCGTGAAAACTGAAGCGGTTCATTCCTTCCCGCACGCACAGGTCCTCGAGCTGGCTCCGTTCCATCACCGGCCCGTGTCGCTCGAGAATGTCGACCAGCCTCTGTTCTACCCCGGTCAGCACTTCGCGCCAGTCGCGCGGCTGTAGGGCCGCCACACGCCGCCCGACAACTCGCACATCCGTCAGGTGGCGGCAGAATTCCAGCAACACTTCGGGCGAGGGCGTCGCCGGCCACATCCGACGGTGTCTCGCCAGAGCCGACTGCAATTGGTCGATGTCGATCTCCGGCGCGACTGCGAGGATCTTCTCGACCGTCTTGGGCAGTCCATGTCGGGCCACGGGATCGAATCGAAACCAACCGGCAGGCTCGTCGAGCCAATGAAAGCCGGGCACCAGCCCAAGGGTCACGCGGACGAACTGTTCGTCAACCTGACCAGAAATCGCGTCGCGAAGCGCGGGAAGCAGTTGGGCGAGGCTGGCCAGTCCGCGGTAGTAGGCCTCCCGCCGTGCCAGTTCGATCACGGCCGCCGGCAGTTGCGCCTGCTCGGCCCGGACAGCCATGCGGCTCGTTCCCACGTCGACCACTGCAAAGGGCATTGGACGCCCCAGCAACCGCGCGGCCGTCTCGATATGCGAAAGGCCCAGGCCCACCGCAGTGAGGCCGCTGCTGAGGAGTTTTTGCTCTAAGACGGCAACGGCTGCCGGCAATTGCTCGGCCACCATCGCCAGCACACGGTCACACACCGGCGCGGCAATCGACGCCGGATCGGTTCGCCGAGTGAGCTTGGCGCAGATCTGCCGCGTCCGCTCCCGCGTCATTCCGTGGCGAGCGCCGATCTCGGCCAGGGTGTGCGTCTTTCCGTCGTCCCACCCGTAATATCCGATGACGATCGCACGATTCCGCGGGTGCGAAGTGGCGGCAAATATGGAGATCAGCTCTTCTTCGAGGGAGGTGGTCCGTTCCGGCGCGATATGCTGGCGGACCTCGCGACGGATCACTGGAGCGTGCTCGCAGTCGACATACGCTCCGCCGCCCATCGCTTGGGGGAGTATGGGCCGGATCGCACGCCGTTGCGACAGCGGTCGCCGGTTCGCCCCGCTTTGGATCGTCATGAACCTCTGCCTCCACTCTGCTGCGGGAAAGGCCCGCGGCCGCATTGTAGCCGAGCCGGCTTCGCTTGAGAAGCGACCGCCACGTCAGGCCCATAGAGGGGTTCCGCAATCGGAATACGTCGTTCGCAGGCCGAGTCGTCTCGCCGCCCGCGTTCCGGCACGGGCGTTCTTCGTCACAATCGGAAATGCGCCGCCCACTTCATTCAGCCGGGCGGCCAACCGAATTTGCGACCGGCCAACATATGGAAATGGATGTGCATCACCTCCTGGCCGGCATCGCGGCCATTGTTGATCACCACCCGATAGCCGCTGTCCAAGTCAAGTTGCTCACTGATCTTGCGCATTGCCACAAACAGATGGCCGACCGTCGCTTCATCTTCGCCAGTGAGGTCGTCGAGCCGGGCGATCGCCCGCTTCGGGATTACAATCAAATGCGTGGGGGCCTGCGGATGAATATCTTTGAAAGCCAGGCAGACTTCATCTTCGTAGACGATCTGAGCGGGAATCTCGCGGTCGATGATCCGCTGAAACACAGTCTTGTCCGCCATCGATTACTCCTCCTCAACAGTCGCACCGCGCGAAATCGGCAACGACCTATCCGCTTACTGGCTGACATCACCCCGGCTGGTCGCTGGCCGACGACTCCAACACGATCGCTTCGTCGATCAGCAATACCGGGATATTATCCATGATCGGGTAGAGCCGACGGCCGTCCTCCCGCACCAAGCCGCCCTGGATTGCCTCCCGAACCACCTGCCCGCCGCAGTTGACGAGTGTGCCCGCCGCGATCGACGCATTCAGCCGGGCGACCAGCGCCTCGTCGGCCAGCCGGAGCGACATGTGGTTTTCGGGGCATACCAGCAAATCCAGGAATTGTTTGTCGATCACGTGGACAGTCCCTGCGAGCGGTATCGGATCAAGCACGGGCTTCTATAGGATGCCGCAATCGAAGCCGTGCCGCAAGACACCCGGCCGTGGTGCGTCCTGTCCGGAAAGGTCGGCTACTCGTTCCGCAGCGCCGCCGCGATCTCCTGTCGTGCCGCCTGCCAGGCGGGCGCCAATCCGGCGACAAGGCCCACGGCCGATGAAACGCCCAATCCCGCCGCCGCGAGTCGCCACGACGGACGAAAAGCGATCGTGACCGCTTCAGCGCCGATGGCCAAACGGTCCGACGCCAGCACGCCCAGGGCTGCGGCGGTCCCGATCAGGCCGCCCGCCAGGCAAAGCAACACGCTCTCGGAAACCACCAGCCGGAAGATCCGCCCGGGCCGAAACCCAAGCGTCTGCATGACCGCGTACTGCCGCACCCGATCCTGAACGGCCATCACGGTGGTGGTCATCACCAACGACAGCACCAACCCGATCGAGGCATAGCCCAGCCAGTGTAAGAACTCAATCAGGTCGAGAAGATCAGCCAGTGAACCCGACTGAAACGCGCCTTTGCGCCGCGTCACCGTGGCCACCGGCCCGGAGTGCAGTTGCTCGTCGATCGCCGCGGCCACCGTGTCGGGTTGGGCTCCATCGGCGACGCGAACCTCCAACTGGGTGACAGTGCCCACCGCATCGACGCCCGGGGCCCGCTGCAGGTACTCCAGGTGGGCGAAGATCAGATTCTCTTCGGCTGGCGCTGTCGATGTGAACACTCCGGCAACGCGAACCGAAATCTCCCCCAGCGTGAACTGCGATCCGGCCTGCAACTGCCTCCGCTGGGCCACGCTCCGACCAACCAACGCCCCGTCGCGACGGCTTCTGAACTCGTTCCACTGGCCAGCATCGAGCTGCAGGTCGCGGAATTGCGGGATCTTGTCGGCCGGCATTCCTTCGAATACGACCACGTCGAGGCTCGCGCGGCAGTTGTTCGTCACCAGTTGGATCGGCACCACTTCGGCAACACCGTCGATCGTCGCTATCGCCCGGGCGTAATCCTGGGGCAGTCGGCTGGTCGTGGGGCAGAAACGGTTCTCCTGAAATACGATCAACCGTCGGTTCGACTCGGGGTCCTTCACCAGCCGGTGGAGGCCTTCCTGGACCGCGGCGACTCCGCAGAAGACAAATAACGCCACCGCCGACCCGCTCAACGTAAGCAGGCTCCGGGTGCGATGCCGCCATAGACTCTTGAAAACGTAAGGAATGAATCGGTACATCGCTATTTCTATGCCCGTTTGTATTCGACCGTTTCGCCGCATTCTGCCGGCGGCACGACCTGCCCGTTCTCCAGGACCAGTTGGCGGCCGGCAATGGCGGCGACGCTGGCGTCATGGGTGACCATGAGCATCGTCATGCCCAGGTCGCGGTTGAGCCTGACAAGCAACTGCTGGATCTGGCGGCTGGTCTGCGCATCCAGGCTGCCGGTCGGTTCGTCGGCCACAATGAGTGTCGGCCCGGCCACGATCGCGCGCGCCACCCCCACTCGCTGCTCCTGGCCGCCCGATAGTTGTCGCGGATAATGGCCGGCACGGTCGGTGAGCCCAACTGCCTCCAGCGCGACCTGCACGCGGCGGCGGCGTTCTCGCCGCGAGAGGGGCAGCAGCAACAGGGGCAATTCGACATTCTCATAGGCGGTGAGGACCGGGATCAGGTTGTGTGTCTGGAAGATGTAGCCAAGATGCCCGGCCCGCCAATCGGCCGCTCGCGTCCGCGAAAGCGCGGTAATCTCGGTATCTCCCACCATGATGCGGCCCGAATCGGGGCGGTCGATGCCGGCGATCAGGTTCAGCAGCGTGCTCTTGCCGCTGCCGCTGGCGCCCATCAGCGAAACGAATTCGCCGGCCGCCATCTGAAAGTCGGCGTCTTCCAGCGGAATGATCCACTCATCCCCTTTCCGGTAACGTCTCGTGACTCGTTCCACGCTGATCAGGTTCATCGCCGCCGTCCTGTCTGGGTTCCCATGGTGGTGTCTTCGCCCGATATTGCGACCCGTTGTCCCTCGACGAGATCCTCGCGACCGCTGACGATCAGTTTGTCGGTGGCTGTCAGGCCGCTGGCGACCTCGACGAGTTCCTCGGTGCCCGCCAGCCCCAACCTCACCGCGCTGCGCCGCGCTTTGCCGTCGGGAGCGGCGACCCAGACCAGCCCCTCGTCGCCTCGCCGTTCGACGAGTTGGCGCGGCACCAGGATTCGCTCCTGATCGTGCTCTTCAGCGGAGGGCGCCGTCTTGCCTCCCGGCGCCAGGAAAGTGACCTGGACGAGCATTTCTGGACGGACGCTCTCCGGCGGGGAGTCGATCGCGACCTTAACCTCCAACGTGTTCTTCTGAATGCTGGCTCGCGATGTGATGTCAAGCACCCGGCCACCCATTGGCTTCGCCACAGACGCCGTTTCGATGCGGACCGGCTGGCCGGGCTCGACCAGCGGCACGTCCTCCAGTCGAACGTCGGCTCGCACCTGGAGCCGAGCAGGGTCATAGAGCGTGACAACCGTGCTGGCGTCATGCACCGCCTGGGGCGCCAGTCCCATCAAGCGGCTTCCCGGCTGGGCGACAACCTGAAGCACCCGGCCGGGCATCGGCGACGTGACCACCATGCGCTCGAGTTGCAGCCGGGCGGCCTCCACAGCAAGCTCAGCCTGTCGAAGCCGCGCCTGGGCCGCCTGCACGCTCGCCTTGGTCTCGGCCACCAGACGCGACTCCTCCACCTTGAGCTCCAGTTGTCGCGCCACCGCCGACCGCTTGCGCCGGAGGGCCTCGATTTCCTGCTCCAGTCGCGGCCGGCGCAGCCTGACCTCCTCCACGCCTGCCCTCGCCGTGTCCAGGTCGCTTCGCGCCTGCTGCAGCGCCCGCCCGGCAAGGGCGCCACCGGCAGCCCGTTTCGCCTCCCATTGCTGCTCGGCGTATCGCAGGCGCGCCTCAGCGATCTGTTGGCGAAACGGCGCCGTCTCCAACTCGGCCTCGGCCTCAACGAGCAATCGATCGGCTTCGGCCAGTTCGACCTCCAGATGCACGGGCTCTCGCAGCCGCGCCTCGGCGGCCGCCAATTCCGCTTCGGCCGACGCCAACTCGGCGCGGCGCAGACTGATATCCGCTTCGGACCGCGCGACAGCTCGCCGCGCGTCGACGTCGATCAGTCTTGCCAGCGGCTGGCCGGCGTCGACCGATTGGCCTTCGACAACCAGCAGTTCGCTCACCACTCCTTCAGCCAACGCCGAGACAATCACCGGCGCCGGACGCGGTTCGATCCAGCCGGCGGACTGGAATAGCGCCGTGCCGGCCACCCGGGCCTCGGCCCGGGCGACGAGCACCGGCACGACCGTCACCGGCCGCGCGGGCAGAAACCGTTCGCGCGCCGCCCATGCCACTGTCGCGGCAAAACCGGCGAGCACCATGGCTGGCAGCGCGAAGCGAGTCCAGATATGGCGCGGCGGCCCCGGGTCAAGTGGGCTTGGCGAACCGCGGTCCACGGCGAGCTCGCGCAGGTCGAGTTGGCTGCTCATGACGACCTCTCAGGGTTCAACGTAGACGCCGCTGGCAAGCACCGTCAGATTTCCCGCCTCATCGCGCTGCGCCCTTCCACGAACCACGACCGAGGCGAGCTCGTCCAGGCCAAGCAGTTGCCGGGCGTCGGTGGCCACAACCTTGCCCCGCTCATCGACCACCTTGACCATCGCTCGCCGGGCGGCCGTCTCGTCCGGGTTGCAGCAATAATCCCACGGCGTGGGACAGCCCTCGTCGGGCGGACAGGGAGAGAGCGATGGATCGACGATCAGGAACGCCGCCATGCCATCGACAAATGGTTTGCTCTCACCCCCCACGCGGCCCGTTACGACAACTTCATCATCGTTCTGGCTCGACTCCTTCGCTTCGACCACGCCCACCGCTCCTGCGGGAGCCTCCGTCAAGCGATACGGGTTTGCGCTCGCACCGGCGGCGGGCATCGACGAGGCTTGCTCGGGCCCTTCCGTTCGGCCGCACCCCGGCGCGCTCAACAAAGCGACAGAGACGGCCATCAGGACACACTGCTTCAGCATGATCGCGCTCCTTATCATGGTTCCAAGGAATCCTCGACACTCTTCTTTCACACGGATTTCAGCCCCTCGGACACGGGCATGCGCATGGCCCGAATCGCCGGCGGAATGGCGCCGATCACCCCGAGTCCCAACCCGATCGCGCACCCCAAGAGAATCGTCGTGCTGTCGATTCTCAGGGTGAAGGCCCCCATGGTAAATTGCACCGCCGCACCGTTCACCAGGCTCAGAGCGACGACCGCGGCCAGGAGCGAAGCGGTCGCAGCTAGTACGGCGGCCTCCTGGATGACGCTCAGCACGATGGCCCGGCGGCGGAAGCCCGTGGTCTGAAGCATTGCCATCTCGCGGACCCGGCCGACCACCGACCCGTACATCGTGTTCAGCCCCGCAAACAACCCCGCGCCGGAAACCAATCCGACCACCAGCCAGGCGATCACCCGGACCGGGCGATAATGCCGCTCGAGCGACGCGTAGTAGGCGGTTTCCGCCGTCGCCTGCAGTTCCAGGTCCACCCGTTCCTTGCAGAACAAGTCAACTTCTCCCGGCGAAGCGCCGGGTGCCAGGAGCAACGCCACAAGGCTCAGATCCTGGCGCTTCGTCGCTTGTTGAAGCTCAGCCAGCGGACACCACAGTTCCGACTCCAGCGCCGAGTGGGCGGCAACGAAACGCCCGCTCACCCGCCACGGTCGCCCTTCGAGAAAGATCGACCTGCCGACTGCCAGTGTCTCCGCCGGACTGCCGAGCTTGGCGTGGGCCAGGCGGCCAACAAGTACTTCACCCGTCGCCGGCCAGCGCCCCTCAACTATCCGCACCTGACGCCGAACGAGCGGCGCCGTGGCCGTCACCCCGCGCACCAGGCCGAGCATCGGCCTCATCCCTTCTCCCGGGGCGACCCTGGTTGCCAGGTAGAGTTCCGGCGAGGCATGGGCAATATCGAAACGCCGCTGGATGCAGTCGAGGCTGGCAGCTAACAGGCCCCCTGTCCCTGCTTCGATGGCCGAATTCTCGATGTTCTCGCCTGCACCAAGCGAATAGACCAGCACCACGTCCGCATCGCCGCTCACCGCGAGCGTTTGATTCAGACCGCGGATGAAGCCTACGACGGCCAGGATCAGCAGCACGACGATCGCGATCGCCTGCAGTGTCAGCAGACTGCGGACCGGTCGGCGAAACAGATTGCGGATGCCGTATTCCCACGGCAACAATCGCGGTCGATACACGAAACTCCTCCCCTGCGGGACGTCGGAATGGACGCCAGGCGCGGCGCGCGGCAGACACTGAAGCTATCCGCGCTGCTCGAGGGAAGGAGCCTAGATCACGAGCGACTCGAGAACGATCCGCAGCCGATGGCCCGCCGTAGGCGGTCGCGCCGTCTGATAGACGGGCCGCAGCGCGCCCGGAGAAGAAAGGATCCTCGCCGGCGATCCCAGCGGCATGGCCAGCCCGACCGCTCCGTCGTCTGCCGGCGCAAAGCTGTCTGGCTTGGCTGCCACCGTCGCGCCGTGGCAGATGCAGTCCCCATCATTGCCATCACAGCGATCGCTCGGCTGCGGCGCCGTCTCGTCGGCTTGCCCTTCGCAACAGCAACAATCTTCGGCTGCGGCGCCATCGCGACGGTCGCCGAGCCCGCGAACACCGGCCGACTGGCAGATGAACGGGCACACCGTCAAGCTGAAGATCGTGACTGCAACGGTCGCGAAGTGCATCGTCGGTCCGGATGAGGGATTGCTACACCCAATCGTAGGGCAAACCTCGCCCCAGAGCAAGTTGCGGGGCTAATCCTCAGATCCGCCCTCCTCCCCGGGAAGTACGCAGGGAAGCTCAACCTTGATTCTGGTCCCCTCGCCAGGCTGGCTGCTGATCTCCGCCTTGCCTCCGAGCAGGCGGGCCCGATCGCGGATTCCCCGCAAGCCAAACCGGCTTCGCGAGACGTTCTTGGGGTCGAACCCCACCCCCCAATCGCGAATCTCCAAGTGCACCGTGCCATTACTCTGCACGAGGCTGACGCGGATCCGATCGCTTTGACTGTATCGCCTGGCGTTGGTGAGCCCCTCCTGCACGATGCGGAAGATCGTGTTCTCGACCGGCGTTGCCAGACGCCCGAAGCGAACGTCCGTAATAACCTCGATTTCTGGTCCGCCCGCCCTACGAGATTCGTCAACCAGGTGATCGACCGCCGCTACCACTCCCGACTCATCGAGGATCGGCGGCCGAAGTCCGCCGATCAGGCGGCGGATCTCGCCCGCGGCTTCCGTGAGCGACTGCCTGGCCCGCTCGATCGACTCCTCGGCCGACGCCGGGTTAGTCGTGCGAAGCTGCTCAAAACCTTGCAGGTGAAACAGCGCTCCCGTGACATGCTGGGCCGCTCCGTCGTGGATTTCGTACGCCAGCAACTGGCGGTCGCGCTCGTAGAGATCGAGCATCTGCCGCAACAGCCGCTGTTCATCCGCCACCGCCCGCTCCGCCCGTTTGCGGTCGGTCACATCGGTCATCACGGCTGCAAGTCCCGTCACGCTCCCGCGGTCGTCGCGAACGTAGTTCCACGTGACTTCGCCCTCGATCACGCGACCGCTCTTGGTGAACGTGCGAACGACGTAGGGTTGCGGGGCCGGGTGTTCCGCAACAACCCACTCCAGCATCGACCGCACTCGATCGCGATCCTCGTCGGCGATAAGATCAAGCATGCTTCGTCCGATCAACTCCCCCGGCCCGTACTCGAGCATCCGCTCGTAGGCCGGATTGCAGGCCACGATCCGCCCGCCGAGATCGACCTCCCGAATCCCATGCGGGATCGTCTCGAACAGCATCCGGTAGCGGGCCTCGCTTTCCCGCACCGTCTGCTCCATCCGCAAACGCTGCGTGATGTCGCGCGCAATAGCCGAAGCGCCCACGACGCAACCGGCGGAGTTGCGGATCGGCGAGACTCGCAGTGAAACGGTCACCAGCGCGCCGTCCTTGCGGCGGCGGATGCTCTCGTACCGCTCCACTCGTTCACCGCGCTGCAACCGCCCGAGAATGCCCGGCACCTCGTTGGCGTGTCCGCTGGGCAACAGCATGCTCACTGGCTGGCCGACCGTTTCCGCGGCGCTATAACCGTACAACCGCTCGGCGCCGCCGTTCCAACTCGTGATCCGGCCTTCGAGATCCTTGCTGTAGATCGCGTCGTCAGACGATTCGACGATCGCCGCCAGTTGCCGCGCCACCAGGTCGGCTCGCTGCCGCTCGGTAATGTCCGTGCCGATGCCGGTGATCTCGACGATCGCGCCATGCTCGTCGCAACGGTTGATCGAACACCAGGAGATGTTCCGCTTCTCTCCTGTCCGCGTAGTCAGCGTCATCGAATAATCGCGCACATCGCCCTGCTGGAATGCGCGGAACAACTCCTCCACCTGGCGGTACTCGTCGCCCGGATAGAACACCTCCCACCAGTTGCGCCCGAGCATTTCCTCGCTGCGGTAGCCGGTGATCCGTTCACCCGTCGCGTTGATATACCGGGTAGTGCCATCGGGGCTCAGACCGCAGACAATGGCATCGATTCCGTTGACGACCTGAGCGGTAAAGCTTCGTTCCCGTTCCAGCGCCCGTTCCGTTTGCTCGCGCCGCACCTCCGACGCCTCGAGCATCGCCACAAGGCGGCGCATCTCGACCAATTCGTGGATCAATTGCTGCCTGGTCTTGGCGTCGTCGCCGATTTCCACCGCCTGCTCCTCCCGTGGTCTCTACTTGAGGCCGATTCACATATTATAGCAGAATACCGCGACATGGAACCCTACGCCCCCCCTAATACTACGACAGCTCTTGGCGAGAAACTGCCGCGCTGGCCCCGGAAGAGCTTAGTCGCCGTCATCGGATGGCAAGTTCCGGTCAATAACGGAGGGGGTCAGGCGGCTGGAGCCGGAGCACTGGGCGGAATGGCTTGGTTCGACGACTGAACTTGCTCGAGCAGCCGCACCAGCGCGCCGGCCGCCTCCGTTTCCTCGCTGACCACGGCATTGGCCCCTGCCCGGCGCACTGCCGCGACATTGGCCTGGTAGCGGCATCGCACCACCACCTGACAACGATGGTTGAGTCGCCTGATCGCCACGACCACGTCGATGGCAACCTGGTCCGCAGGCACGGTGACCACGGCCAGATGGCAATGCTCGACATCGGCCAGGCGGAGAATTTCTTCGTCGCTGGCGTCGCCCGCTACAGTGCGGAATCCCTGCTGGGCAAAGGAGTGGAGATTGACCGGGCTGAGGTCGATCAGGCACACGTCGCGTCCCTCGGTTTCAAGTTGCGACGCCACGCGGCCGCCAATCGGACCGAGACCAATTACCAGTGCCCGATCAACGTCGCCACCAGACCAGTGGGGGCCCTGGGGAGCGTGATCCGTGGCAACGCTGTCGCCCACCCAGCGAAGCCCGATCTTCAACAATTGAGGGGTCAGTACCAAGGTCCCCAGCGCAATAAACAGTATTCGATTATAAGTGTGCTGGGGAACCACGCCCGCGCTGACCCCGGCGGAAAGGAGCACAAACGACAGTTCGCCGAGTTGCGCCAGACCCAGCCCCATGCCCAAGGCGCCGCGCCACGTGAGGCCGGTGAGCCGCAGCGCGACCGCGCCGGCGGCGGTCTTCAGTGCCAGCGCGGCCACCAACCAGTCAATTGTCAGGAGTGGTTCCGCAAGCAGAACGTCGAAACGCATCAGCGTTCCCAGGCTGACAAAGAACACGGCGGAAAAGGTCTCACGAAACGGCAAGATCAGCGCGTCCACCTGTGCACTCAGACGATTTCCGCTGAGCGTTATACCTGCGGCCAGCGCGCCCAACACCGGCGGCAGCCCGGCGGCGTACGCCCCCAGCGCCGCCGTGCCCAGCACCAGCAGAGCAAATACCACCAGCAACTCCACGCTTTTCAGGGTGGCCAGCGCCGGCACCGCCCAGCGGCCGATCGCCCATCGCACCCCCAGCACCACCGCCACGTAGAGCACGCTCTTGGCCGCCAGCGTCAGCCAGACCTCCGCGACCGCCGGGGTGCCGCCGACCAGCAGCGGAACCAGCAGCATCAACGGAACCAGGGCGAAATCCTGGAACAGCAGTATGCCCAATGCCCGCCGACCGTGTCCCGTCGCCGACTGGCCGTGCTCCTCCAGCGCCTTGTAGACCAGCACCGTCGAACTGAGCGCGATCGCAGCCCCCACCAGAAACGCCGCCGGCCACGACATGCCCATCGCCACTTCCACGAGTATCACGGGTACGGCAACGAAGACCATCTGCACGCTGCCGCCGATGAGAAAGTAGCGGCTCAGACGCAACAGTTCGGCCAGCGAGAACTCGATCCCCACCGAGAACAGCAGCAAGAGCGCGCCGGCTTGCGCCAAGTACTCGAGTTCCTCCGCCGCATCCGAAGCCAGGCCCAGCCCCCCGCCGCCAATGATAGTGCCGACGACCAGGTAACCTACCAGAAGCGAGACGCCGAACCGGCGGCAGATCATCCCCGCGATCAAACCCCCGGCGAGCACGATCAGTAAGTTGAATACGAGCTCAGCAACCAGCG
Organism: Thermoguttaceae bacterium; assembly: GCA_040766885.1. GTDB lineage: Bacteria > Planctomycetota > Planctomycetia > Pirellulales > Thermoguttaceae > JAXGPP01. The sequence continues at coordinate 57,829 of JAXGPP010000023.1, forward strand.
ACGGCTGCACGGCGATCCCTCCGGCGGCGTAGAACCGACTCCATCGGTTCCGAAGTTGATGGTAGAACAGGTCCGCCTGGCACGTTCTATTGACCCCGGCATGGAAGAGAAATGAGACTCCAGCGTAGCACAGCCGGGATTCGCGGCGCGTACGCCCTTCGCTTTCAATGCAGACGCCAATAAATGCGGAGGCCAGTTAGTGTATCACTCCGCCGCAACCCGGCAATGCGACTTGCATCGCCGCACAAGCGGGGGTAGCCTGATCGATTATTGAACTTCAGGTTGATAGTGCAACGAGGGCGACGCGCCACCGAGCGAAGCTCGGTCCGGAGCCCGGCTTGAGGGAATACTGACTCGAAGGTGTTGCGTTCTCAATCTGAACACCAAGAATTGCCCAACGAATCAGCCGAGGAGAACCGATGCGCAACACCCTCGTCCGTGCCATAGTCGCCGTCTGCCTTGTCGCCCTGCTTGGCCCTCGCCTTGCCGCCGATGAACTCGCCTTGAAAGTCATGACGTTTAACATCCGGCTGAGCCCCGCCAACGACGGGCCGGATCGCTGGGAACTCCGCAAGCCGATGGTGGCCGACGCCATCCGCCAGTTCGGCGGCGACTTCGTCGGCGTTCAGGAGGCCTGGGCCGACCAGATCGCCTTCCTCAACGAAAACCTGCCCGAGTACCGCTCCATTGGCCGGTCCCGCGAGGCAGACCCGAGCACGGGTGAGGGTACCCCCCTGTACTATCGCCACGATCGCTGGAAACCCGACCCCCAACAGCAAGGGACCTTCTGGCTTTCCGACACGCCCGACGTCCCCGGTTCGCGAACCTGGGGCAACGAGATCCCCCGGATCGTGACGTGGGGCCGGTTCATCGAGGCGTCGACCGGCCGCGCCGTGTCCGTGGTCAACACCCATTTCGACCACCGTTCGGAACCCTCTCGCCGCCAGAGCGCCGAGCAGTTGGCGCGGTTTGTGGCCGGGCGCGCGAAACAGGAACCGGTAGTCGTCACCGGCGATTTCAACGCGCCGGAAGACAGCTACGCGATTCGTCTCCTCCGCGGCGAAATGCCCGAACCGCCCATTCGCCTGGTCGACACGTTCCGCGTCGCTCATCCCGATGCCGTGGAAGTGGGCACGTTTGGCGGATTCCGTGGCGATGTCGGCGGCGCGAAGATCGACTACATCTTCACGCTTCCCGCGGCCCGCGTCCTCTCGGCCGAGATCGTCCGCACCAACCAGGATGGTCGCTATCCGTCGGACCACTACCCCGTGACCGCCGAACTCGCCTTCCCCGCCTCATCCCCCTGACCACCACCGGCGCTCCGGCCGCAAAAGACGGGAAAGCGGCGCAGACCGCCAAATCAGCCCGCGGGAAATCATCGGCAAACGCTCCACCCGTCCCTGTCGGCGGCCGTGCTGATCGTGGCGCAAGCACCGTCCGGTCCTCCGCCTCGTCAGACTGCTGGCCAACGGAGAACGAGCGGCGACCCCCTGACAGGCTTGCCGATTGCTGCCTCAGGCCGACCCCCATCCACCCCCGCGCCGCAACACGCATCCGCGCTCAGAGAGCATGGAGAATTGAATAAACTTTATTTTGACATTCATTTTATTCAATATATAATTGAAGTGTCCAAACGAAAGAACGCGTCGGGAGGGGGCGCCGCCACAAACCGTGCCTATTCAAAGTGCATCCGCGAAAACCTGGTTGGACTTCCTCAACGACGAGGATCTGGCGTTCATCAAACGCTTCGTGCTCTGTTCCGGCTCTCTGAAAGACTTGGCGGGAGAGTATGGGATCAGCTATCCGACCGTCCGGCTCAGGCTCGACCGGCTGATCGCCAAGATCCAGGTCGTCGACGCTCACGAGGAGGTGTCGGAATTCGAACGGCTTCTGCGGGCTCAGTACGCGGAAGGCAAGATTGCGCCCGATACGTTCCAGCGATTGCTGGCGGCTCATCGAGAAGAACTGGAGAAACACCGTGAGTCTTAGCATTGCAGTCTCAATCGTTCTTTGGGCCGGCACTTCCTCGGCGGTCGCACCGGACGCCACCGGCGCCGTGGCCGGAGCCACTATCGCGGCCGCCGAGAACTCGCTGGCGGAGGGCCACCGAGTGGCGCCAGCCAAACCGGCCGCTCGGCCGCAGCGCGGCTGGTGGAGCGACCAGGCAAGTGCTTGGATTGGCGCCATCGGCGGTACGACGGTCGGCCTGCTGGGAGGGCTGATCGGCACGCTGGCCGGTTTCGGCAAGGCCCGCCGCTTCGTCCTCGCTCTCGCCGCCTGCCTGGCCGTATTCGGCGTGGCATGCCTGGCGGGCGGGGTCATTGCCCTGGCACTGGGCCAGCCGTACGCCGTGTATTACCCGCTGCTCCTGGGCGGACTGATCCTCACCGTGGCCTGTGGCGGGACCTGGCCGGCGGTACGCCGGGGCTATGAACTGCGCGAACTCCAACGGATGGCGGCCCTCGACGCGGGAAGCGCCCGCACCCGGTCATAGCTCGCAAGAAGCCCGAAACACCTGACCTTGCAGCGTGCAATTGCTCTGGCCCGGCGACTGTCATAGCATGAAAGGCGGCGTCTGCCCCAGTGCCACTCGAAAGGAAGCGGACCAGCGATTTCTGAGGACCCCTCGCGATGAAACGCTGCACCTTGGTTCGCGCGACACCGTGCTTCGGCCGTTGCTCTTCACGATGGATCGGCAGCCGTGTAATTCCCGCGCTGTTCGCACTGCTTCTGGGGACTCTCACCGGTTCGCTGCCGGCCGCCGAGCCAGTCCGGCTGCGCGTGGATTTCTCGCAGCCGGACGGCAAGTGGGACATGCCGGCGCTGGCCCTCGGCCAGGGCGGGCTGCAGGGCGATCCGATGCTCGCACCGCACGTCAAGGAGATCCGCGCTCTGCGGCCCAGGACAATCCGCCTGTTTCTCAGCGAGTACTACCGCATCTACCCCGCCCATGGCACGTACGACTGGACGAGACTCGACCGCGAGCTGCAGGCCGTCCGCGCGACCGGCGCACGGCCGGCCCTGGCCTTGGCAATGAAGCCGCCGGTCCTCTATCCGCGCGTCGATCACGCGATCGTGCATCCCAACAACTACGACGAATGGGAACGGCTCGTCGAAGCCTTGGCGAGGCATTGCCGCGATCAGCAGTTTGAAGTGGCGGCCTGGGAAGTCTGCAACGAGCCGGACATCGGCGAAAGCGGCGGCACGCCGCACCTGTTCCGCAATCCGGAAGACTACAACCGGTTCTACACCCGCACCGTGGCCGGACTGTTGCGCGGCGACCCCGATGCCAAAGTCGGTGGGCCCGCTGTCGCCTCCACGGACAGTTTCCTCGTGGAGGGACTGATCGCGCACTGCGCCACCGAGGGCGTACCGCTCCATTTCCTCTCGTGGCATCTCTACTCCGACTCGCCCGCTGCGCACGCCGCCAACATCTCCAAACAGCGCGCCCGGCTCGCGAAGTACCCTGCACTGAAGGATGTGAAGCTGTTCATCTCGGAGTGGAACATGGACCTCATGCGTCCGAACCTCGCGCCGGGATTTCAACCGTGCTTCGTGCTGGAAACGATGCGGCGGTTTGCCGAGGCGAAGCTCGACATGGCAGCCTACTATCACATCCGCGACTGCTTTGTCGACCCGGCCGACTTTGACTGGATGTCGCCCGGCGGCCGCCGGTTCATGGCGCATTGGTGGAACACCATGCCGCAGTACAGCGCGCTGTTCGACCACCACGGGCGTGTGCGCTCGGCCTGGTATGCCTTCCGCCTGCTCGGCCAGCTCGACGGGCCGCGCTACGCGGTGGACGGCGAACGGGATAACATCCGCGCGCTGGCCGGCGACGGAGACGGCTACAAGCACCTCATCGTGTGGCGGTACGAAGACGGCGGTGCGGAGGATGTCGAGGTGCGGCTCGATCTGACCGGCGTTCGCGGCAGAAACAGCCGCGTGGTCAAGCTCGACCCCGGCGCCCCGGTCAACAACATCCAGGTCATCCACTTCGGCCGTGCCGAGCAACTGGGCGACGTGTCCCTGGAGCTCAAGCCCTGGGACATCCGCTGGATCGAAGTCGAGTAAGAGAGACGACCTGCGAAGGTGTCCATCTCACCGCATGGCCCTGTGCGGCTGCGCCCCTTCCGCTGAATCGCGCCGGCGGCAGCTCCCGAAATCTCATCGCCCAACGGCTTTGCGTCAATTCCGGACGCGGGCCGCCTTCTGCTCTCCGACGGTCCAGCCCCCGGCATACCGCCATTTATCTACTCGTCAATAATTGACATGTATACTATTTTCCCGGCCGAGAGGTGACCGATGGCGTTGCAGCGAGAACTGAAGAAAACGAAGCCGTTTGAATCCTTGGCGCAGGAGGCCATCCTGAATGTCCTCCGCACCAACGATCAGTACCAGATCCGGTTCTCCCGGCTGTTTCGCCCCTTCGGGTTGACGCCCTCCCAGTACAACATCCTCCGCATCCTGCGGGGAGAGGGCGCGCCGCTGCCGATCCTGGAGATCGCCAACCGGACGATCACCGTCGTTCCCGGCATCACCGGCCTGATCGACCGCCTGGAGAAGGAAGGGTTCGTCGCCCGGGAGCGATGTGCGAAAGACCGCAGGGTGGTCTACGTGGCCCTGACGGACAAGGGCCGCCGCACGCTCGCGGCCCTCGACAAGCCGTTGGAGGAACTGCACCAGACACTCATCGGGCACTTGACCAAGCCCGAACTCAAGGAACTCATCCGGCTCCTGGAGAAGGCCCGCGGGCCGCTGTCGGCCGAGGAATAACATTCCCTATTCGAGGACAAGAGCGCCATGTCAACCATAAACGAAGTGAACATGCGATCCGAAACGTTTCGTGTGCGGCCAGCCGCCGAGCGCGGCCACGCCAACTACGATTGGCTCGACACGTGGCATACGTTTTCCTTCAACACCTACTACGACCCGGCCCACATGGGCTTCCGGTCCCTCCGGGTGATGAACGAAGACTGGGTCGCCCCAGGCAAGGGCTTCGGAATGCACGGTCACCGCGACATGGAGATCATTACCTATGTCCTGGAAGGGGCCCTGGAGCATCGTGACAGCTTGGGGACGGGTTCGATCCTCCGGCACTGCGAGTTCCAACGGATGTCGGCCGGAACCGGTATCCGTCACAGCGAATTCAATCCTTCCGCCGCCGAACCGGTCCATCTCTACCAGATCTGGCTCCTGCCGAACGAAAAGGGTCTTGCCCCCAGCTACGAGCAGAAGGCGTTCGCTGAAGACCAGAGGCAGGGGCGACTGCAACTGGTGGCCTCGCCCGATGCCCGCAATGGGTCGCTTCTGATCCACCAGGACGCTCGAGTCTATCTTTCCACGCTGGATACCGGCCAGGAGGTCCGGCACGAGCTAGAGCCAGGCCGCAGTGCATGGCTCCAGGTTCTTCGCGGGTCGGTGCTGCTCAATGGCCACGCCCTCGCAAGCAGCGACGGCGCTGCCGTCACCGGTGAGAAATCGCTCACCGTCCGCGCGGCCGCCCCTGCGGAAATCATGTTGTTTGACTTGGCTTGAGCAAAGAAACCATGAATACCGCTCAATCGTCTGCCACCCCGCCTACAAGAACTTGATCGCCAGCCACCAGGCCCTTACCGAAAAGTAACTGAATAACGGAAGGAAACAATCGATGCGGTACTTGTTCTATTGCGACTCGGTAGGACGAATCGGATCCGTCGGACTTCTCGTGCTGCGGTTGGTGATGGGAGCGGCCTTTGTGCTCCACGGGTGGCCGAAAATCCAGGATCCGTTTGGCTGGATGCCACCGGAAGCATCCGTACCTGGGGTTCTTCAGGGTTTGGCGGCGCTCGCCGAGTTCGGCGGTGGCATCGCCTTGATCATCGGACTTCTCACCCGGCTTGCGTCCCTGGGGATTGCGAGCGTGATGGTCGTGGCCATCGGCATGGTCCACGTGCCGCAAGGAGACCCTTTTGTAGGCCAGGGAGGACCATCCTGGGAACTGGCAGCCGTCTACCTCGCCTGCGCTATTCTGTTCCTGCTCTTGGGGCCGGGGCGAATCTCGCTCGACGCCGTTCTTTTCGGCAAGACCGAAACGTCGCCGAAAACGGGAACATGATCGATCCACCAGCACAAGGAGCAGGTGAACGATGTCGATGGAAAAACACGCCGCCCCTGACCATCCCATTCACGAACTGATCGCCAGGCGGTGGAGCCCCTACGCCTTTGCCGACCGGCCCGTGTCGGACGACGATCTTCGCTCGCTGTTCGAGGCCGCTCGCTGGGCCGCGTCTTCCTACAATGAGCAGCCGTGGAGCTACATCGTGGCGACCAAGGCCGATGCGGCAGGGTTTGAGCGAATTCTCTCCTGCCTCGTCGAGGGGAATCAGGCGTGGGCACAAGCTGCCCCGGTGCTCGCCCTTGGCTGCACCAGCCTGAACTTCGTCCGCAATGGCAAGCCCAATGCGGCCGCCATTCACGACCTTGGGCTGGCCAGCGCAACCCTGACCTTCGAGGCGACGGCCCGCGGCCTGTTCGTTCACCAGATGATCGGCATCCTGCCCGACAAGGCACGCGAGGTGTATCAGATTCCCAACGGCGTGCAGCCCTTGACCGGCCTGGCGATTGGCTATGCTGCCGATCCGAGCGTCCTCCCCGAGGCGTACAGGCAACGCGACCTCGCTTCGAGGCAACGGAAGGCCTTGGGCGACTTCGTCTTTGGAAGCCAATGGGGCACGCCGTCGAGCATCGCAGGGTAGTACCGCCAACCACGCCCGAAGCTTCCACCAAGCCATCCAGCCCTCAGCACCGGGCCGTTCAGCTTGAGCGTTCGACAATAGCATGAAACGTAGCTTCCAAGAGATTGCCGAAGCGTTTCGGTCGGATGGAGCGTTGCGCGACTTCTACATCCACGACACCACTAGACAGGATTGGAACGCCCTCCTCCGCCTGGTGAGGCGGAAATTCGGAGCCGGCCGTTTCGATGTGGATGGAGAGACACGCGAGATCCCGGAGACCTTTGAGGAGATTGAGCGGATACGCGCACACGCAAGCCTTTGCCTGGCTGTTCCTGTCGCGGGCGCGTACGCATGTTGCCACTTCTTCTGTCACCACCAGATCGAGTTCGATTTTCGACCCGAGGATTACCGCACGCCTGAAAAATGGTCGGCCCTGTCCGAGCTCTTTCAGAGCATTGTTGACACTGTCAGAAAACCGGGTGTCGTCACCTATGAAAACGTTGAGGACGACATCATCGAAACATTCGAGCCAAGAGCCAGTAACATGGGACATCGTCACTGATTCGCTCGCCCGAGACGCGTAAGGAAGGGGTGGTCGCTTACATTCTTTGCTTCAAGCAGCCAACTATGCCGGGGTACTCTCTTTACACCGATCGAGCCAACTGGCAGAATGCCAAACGGGTGCGGGGACACTCTTGGCGGTCACGCCCTGAAGTCAACGTCACTCGCCGCCACTTGGCTGGCTGTTGCAGTCGCTCGACATGACACGTAATCCCCACGTCTCAGCGATTCTCACAATGGGCCTTTTCAGTTATCTTCTCGGCTGCACTCAGTCCAGCTCACGGCTGATCGAGGGCGGGCTTTACTACACGCAGAACGAAAACGGCTCCTACTCCGTGCTGAAGATTCTCCGACTTGATGACGGCGGCGTTCATGTCCGGCTCTACAGCAATCAGTTCTCCACGCCTCCCACAAAAGTGGACGAGAGCACGCTTTACATGGGCGGTGTCGACCGGAAGCCCGACGAGTCTTTGGGGATGGGGCACTTGCCCATCTCCAAACAGTCTTTTCAGGGGTGGCGAGCGGTCTTCTTCCAGCAGTCCGCCGTCAAAGAGGACGAGCTTGAGGGATACAGGATGTGGCTGGAGGCGAAGGGAGGATATTTCTGAATCTCGAACAAGTCGCCTGCACCGAACGCCCGGAGCGCGTCTTGGTTGAGAACCGAACACCCTTGACCGGACAAAGAACAGGGCGTACTTCGCTGCCCCGGGTGTAGCGGGCTTCATCGACACGCCGGCCAGCAGGTCACCGAGTGGCGGCAGGTCGCCCGATTCCGATTAGTGTGAATCGGCGGCGATTACTGTCCTCTCCAACCGTATCGGGCTACTCTCGCCTGTCCGACGTCTTCGCCCGCCACCCCTCCCCCCTTTCTCGTGCTTTCCTTCTTTCGTGCTTTCCGCGTCCCTTCTGCCAACCACCCCGCCACCTCCATGCAGCCCCGGATTTCCGAATCTCCCCTCCCTCGATGATTCGGTGCTCTCTGTGGTCCCTCCCCGAGAACTTGCTAACTCGGGCCGCCACTTCGGCCTTTCAAGCCACAGAAACCGTCCTCTCGGTTCGCCATCCCGCGCACGCTCCCTCCGGCGTCCCGCGTGAGACACCCCGCACCGCTCTCCCAACCCCCTCCAGAAACCCCAACAAAACTCGCCAACTCCGGCCGGTTGGCTATTGACAAGATTATATGAACGTGGGTATACTATACCCCGGCGGCGATGGACCTCCGTCCGCCAGCGCGCGCGCCCGGCAGATCGGGCCCCGCCCGCGTTCGTTCTTTCTCAATTCGCCACACTCGCCACCGCCAGCCTCCGGCATGGCTCGCGCCCGTTCCCTGCCCTGGAAGCACCAGACTAACAACCGCATCGTTCCTCTCTTCTAACTCCTAACTTCCAACTCCTCACTCCTACCTTCTCCTCCACCCCCTCTACAGACTTCAACACCGAAGCCAATAGGGTGGATTCACTTACGCCGAGTGGCCTGGGCAGAAAACCCTACCGGCCTTGCACTTGCGGCCGCGCGCCGCGACGTATCCAACCGAAACACCTCAAAGGGCGTTTCGGTTCAATGCAAAGCCCCATTTGCACGGCGCACATTCGCGCAATGCACAAACCCATCCGTGCGGCTCCGGGGTAGCCTGACGCTGGGCGCCAACTTCAACACGTACCTCACAGTATGTACCAAGTTGCGCCGAATCGCTCGGCGCGAACTTCCTTGCGCCCTTGCACTTGCGTCCGTGCCCCGCGACGCACGAAATGGAACGATGCGTCTATTGTTGCGCATCGATGCAACAATGTACCATCGGGCGCGTGCCGGCGGCCGCAACTACCCCGTGGTGTCTTCCTTCAACACCCCCAGGCGGCAGAGCGTGTCGAGGAGCACCTGCTCGTCGACCGGTTTGGTCACGAAGCTCTCGCAGCCCTCGCGGAAAGCCTGGATGCACTGTTTCGGGTCGCGCAGCGCGGTCGTCATCACCACCTTGACTCCGTCCGAGCCGTAGATTCCGTTCGCCGCCTCCAGCGCGCGGATCGCCATCAGGGCGTCGTGGCCGGTCGTGCCGGGCATCATGATGTCCAGGCAGACCAGGTCGTACGACGTGCCGTCCTCGATCGCCAGCCGCAAAGCGTCGGCGGCCTCGGCCCCGTCGTAGGCGAAATCGCAGTGGCCGTACGAGGAAAGCATCTCCTTGAGCAGTTCGCGGCACACCCGATCGTCGTCCACAATCAGGAAGCGGCCCGGCGTGTTGCGCACGAAGCGGTATCGCGGCACGCCTCCCTGCTGCCGCAAGGCGCCGGGATCCGGTGCTTCGCGATGCAGATCGCCCAGCAACTTGCGCACTTCGGCCAGCAGTTGCTGTTCCTCAATCGGCTTCGTCACATAGCTCTCGCAACCTTCCGAAAATGCCTGGATGCAATTCTGCGAATCCATCAGCGCCGTGGTCATTACCACTTTGGCGGCATCGCTGCCGCGGATCCCGCGCTGGCGCTCCAGCTCGCGTAGTGCCGCCAGCACTTCGTGGCCGTCCAGCCCCGGCATCATGATGTCGAGGCAGATGAGATCGTAGCAGTAGCCCGCTTCCAGGGCCATGCGAAACGCCCCGATCGCCTCGTGTCCGTCGTGCGCCAGGTCGCAGTGGCCGTAGGGCGAGAGCAGGCACTTGATCAGCCGCCGGCAAGCGGGGTCATCGTCAACAATCAGGCACTTCATGGCTCGGCGACCTCCTCTAATACTGCTACTCGGGAAGAATGAACGGTTGCGTCCGGGCATCTCCACTCGGCCGCCGCCGAGCGGAGCGCGAAGTCGAGCTTGTCGATCGCCGCCGCAGCCCGGCGCGGATCGCGCGCGCGGGCCGCCATCTGCACCCGCATCGCGTGGTCGGCCGCCTCGCGCATCTGCAGCCGCAGCGCCCGTTGCCGCGACTCGCCCGCAAGTGACTCGACGATCGGAAACGCGCCCCGCCGCAAGGCCTGGCGCAGACGCACCGCCGTCGACTCGGAGTCCCGCTCCGCGGCTCCTGCTCGCTGCCGGTCCTGGCCGAAGCGCGACCACGACAGGACGTGACGCTGGAGCACACGCGCAATGAACTCAGCGGTGAATGGCTTGGTCACAAACTCGTCGGCTCCGGCCGACAGGCACCGCTGCCGGTCCTCGGAGCGAACCATGGCGGTGAGCACCACGATCGGCACCCGCGTCCCGCCATGTTCGCGGCGGCGGATCCGCTGGATGGCGGTCAGGCCATCCATTTTCGGCATCTGCACGTCCATGAAGATGAGGTCGTAGCGGCCCCGCCGCGCTGCCGCCAGCGCGTCGGAGCCGTTTTCCACAAGATCCACCGTGCATCCCAGTTTCACCAGCACGGCCTCCAGCAGCGTGCGATTGAGCCGGTCGTCCTCGGCCACCAGGATCCGCGGCCGGTTTTCACCTTGATTGACTTGGTCGGTCCTTTCCACCTCCATCGCCGCCGCCAAGGATCGGGCCGGCTCGGAATCCGATTGTGGAACCTGCTTCAGGGGAATCGTCACCCAGAAGCTGCTCCCCTGATCGGCGGCGCTGGTGAAGCCGACCTGTCCCCTCATCAGATCCGTCAGCTCTTTGACGATCGTCAGCCCCAGCCCCAGCCCCCCGTAGCGGCGCGTGTTCGAGCCGTCGGCCTGTCGGAAGGCCTCGAAGATGACCAACTGGCGATCGGCCGGAATTCCCACGCCGGTATCGGTCACGCTCAGCCGCACCCGTGCCTCGTCCGCCGACTGTTCTTCGAGCACCGCTCGGACCTGAACCGACCCCCGCTCGGTAAACTTGATGGCGTTGTCGACGAGTTTCAACAGGATCTGGCGCAACTGTAAGACATCCCCCTCCAGGCTGACGGGAACCGCGGGGTCGACCCGCAGCAGAAGGTCGATGCCTTTGGACTCGGCAGACGAACGGATCGCCGCATCGATCTCGCGGAACACTTCCTCCAGCGAGAATCGCACCGGCCTGAGCACGAACTTGCCGGCCGCGAGCCGCGAGAAATCGAGCACGTCGTCCACAATCGCCAGCAGCGTGCTGCCGGCGTCGTGCACGTACCGCAGCTTCTCCAATTGATGGGGCGCGAGCGGCTCCCTCATCAGCAGCCGTGAGAAGCCGAGGATCGCGTTCAACGGCGTTCGGATCTCGTGGCTCACGTTGGCCATGAAATGGCTCTTGACGTGATTCGCCTCCTCCGCTTCCTTGCGCCGTTCTTCAACCTCCTGACGGGTCGCGGCCAATTGCCGTTGCATGTCGGCCGCGGCACGGTGGGCCCCGTGCGCATCGATCAGCGCGGCGGCCAATTGGCGCATATCCAAATCGTGAATTGGCCGGGCGAGCATCGCGGCCCGTTCCATGAGCGCGAGGGCCGCGATCCACTGCGAACGGACTTCCGCCGCGGCGATCACCGCGAGCGGCAGGGCTTGGTTGAACTCCCGCAACCGCCGGATGCCGGCTACCGACTCCGCCAGGTCGCAATCCGGCGCATCGATGACAGCCAGCGCGTAGGGTGCCCCGGAGGCCTCGTGCCGCATCAGATCCAGCCCTTCCTTCAAGCCGGCTGCGACATCGATCTGCAAGTCGCCGAGCGTCGGCCACTCAACCCGCGACTCCCCCGCCAGTCCTTCGCTCCCCGCCATCAGGATGCGGCGGAGCTCGTCGCGGACCGCACCCGCTGAGGCGATGAGGAGAATGCGATGTGAGGTCGGCTGGCTGGCCATGGACTGTCCCAGGAGTCAATCGCCCGACTGGGCGTTTTGTCCTTCGCTTTGAAAGGATAGACTGAGAAAACCGCCGGCAGGGCTGCGAATTCCGGCCCTGCCGAGAACAGCCCCCTCCATTCCGCCGGTACTCCACCGAGACATCGCGCCAAGCGCTACGATCGGTCGCATCGCCGCGAAATCGACGTTCCGCCAGCCACTGGACTCCGCCAACCCACCCCACAAAGTGGGAGGCCCGGCCATGCGATTCCTGTCCCAAACGCATGCTCTAAGGTGACTTGCCCGGCGAACGGACTGCAGCCGCGTCATTCACGTGCGCACGGCTGGGATGGTAGTGGACCGATATGTGGCGGAGGTATTCGATGTTGTCGGTGAGGATTTGTTCGACGCGACTGGCGATGCCATCCCCCTCCTGGACAGTCAACCGGCCATCGACGCCGATCGTCACGTCCACCAGCAAGTAGAAGCCGATCTTATGCACATGAATTTCTTCCAGTTCGTCTACACCGGGGACCGACTGGACGAGTTGCCGCATGTGTTCATAAATCTTCTGGTTGGGCAGGATGTCCATCAGGTCGGCCGACGAATCGCGGAGGATGCTGATGCCCGTATAAAGGATCACCAGCGCCACCATGGCCGCAGCTAAGGGATCGAGCCAGGCGTATCCAGTGCGGCCGAGCATGATGCCAATCGTGGCGGTGGAGATGGAAAACACGTCGTTGCGATGGTCCTGAGCCAGCGCCAGGACGGCGATGCTTCCTGTCTTGCGCCCGACGCGATAGGTGAACACGGTCAACCCGACCTTGACGACGAACGTGAACAGGGCCACCCAAAGCGCCGCCGGTTCGGCCACGGGCCGATCATTGCCGCCGGTCAGCATATCAAATACATCATCGATCGCATTCCAGAAGATGGCGATAGCCGCGGCGATCACAAACGCACCGATTACCAGCGCGGCGATGCTCTCCAACTGCCGGTGCCCGAGCGGATGCTCCCGATCCGGCGGCTTGCCGGCCAGGCCCATGAAGATCCGCACGATGATCAGGTAGGCCACGTCGGACGTCGAATTGATGCCGTCGGCCAGCAGGGCCGGACTGTGACCCGCGATGCCCACGGCCGTCTTGAGCACGGCCAAGAGCACGTTGGCCGCCAGGCCGATATTCACGGCCAGCAGGTTCCGGCCTTCTCTGCTTGGCGGGCTCATGTGCATACCTGGGATGGCGGGAATATCAATCGTCCTTCAACTGTTCGATCGCTGCCGCCACCTCTCGCCGTACCTCGTACAGGCATTCTGCATTTGGCAGAATAGCCGTCGAATAGCGGCCGCCGCGGTTTGGAATCTCGATCAGCGACGCGGCCGCCGACAGCGCCCGCTCGGCGACACTGGCGTCGCGGCCCGCAGCGTTCGCCTCTTCAGCAAGCTGGCGCAGCCGATACAGGTACTCGTAGTCTTCCACTCCCTCGCGGGCCTGCTCGAAGCGGATCGAACTGACCGGACCGTCGTGGCCGAGCGGCTTTCCGGGATAGAGTAGGTAGCCGTCGCCATTGGGATAACGGACCCAGGTGAACTTTCCTGGCTCGCCGCTCTGGTTGATGTAGGCGTGCCAGCCGAACCGGTAGGGGTCGTACGTCAACCAGGCAACGCCCCAGAACTCGTACGCCTCGGCGCCATACCGAAAACAGTAGTGCGGCAGCAACCGTTCCACGGCGCAGTACGGCGTGTCGGTACACATCTGCCCGTCGGTGGTGAACCACACGCGGTCGCCGCGGGATCGAATCTGACCGATCTTTTCCGCCGGCACGTTGCCGTAGTGGCCGATCCCCCAGACGTCCAGTGCGCCATCCCATTCGGGCACATGCTTCCAGGTGCTCGAGTAGATCGGAATATCCGGGTCCACTTCGTGGATCATCGCACACAGCGCCTTCATCTGCTCGCGGATGTGTTCGTGCTGATCATAGGGTTCGTCGGATATGTATAACACGACTTTGTCCTGCCAGCCCTTTTCCTTGAGATGGTCCCAAAACAGCCTCAACATCTCCTGATACACCCGTTTGTATTCGGGACGAAGCTGGCTACGGTCAGCGCCTTCGAAGGGCGAATCGCCGGGATAGGGCCGCTCGCCGAAGACCGCCTTGGGCGGGTGGCCCCATCCGAACAGGTAGAAGTTCCACGGGGTGTAACTGTGCGGCAACCCCAGCTCGTTGAAGTACCATTCAGCGGCCCGATCGTAAGCCGCGAAATCGGCAACCACGCGGCCGTTCTCCTGGCGAAACGTCGGATAGGGGCGGATCTCGTCCGGGCAGAGACGGTGCTTGTGCATGAAACGGACGATCTCCGGGTACGCCTCCTCGATCGACTGCCCCCACCCGGCACCACTGCGTCCCAGCCGGACATCATAAATCGCTTTGACGTGACTCTCGTCCGGAAGCGCGAAATCCCAGACGTGGACGGCCAGCGGAATCTCGGCCAATGCCGCCCCGGCCGCGATCAGTCGCACTTTGCCGGCATAGTCTCCCGGCGGCGTCTCCTTCCCGATTCTGAACGTGATCCACACAGAGCGAGTTACGTTGGCCGCCAGGTCGAACATATCGCGTGGCAAGAGCGGATCGGGCCACAGCCCGGGCCAGCCGTCGCAAGCCGCTCCCGAGATCGGGACCTTACGCCGCCAGGCTGGAGTATCAGCCTGGTAATAGTTGGTCGGATAGTCGATCGGCACGTAGCCGACGACATTAACTCGAACATCTTCGAGCTTGGCACCCTGCGGGCCGGCAGGCGGGTCGACTTCGACTTTCACCCCATCGATGGCTCGTCCTGCCCGGAGGGCGAGTTGCAGTGGCTCCTCCTCGTTCCGCGCTGCATTCAGAGTTGCAGTCGACACCGCTTCGCCTGCCGGAGTGTCTGGAAAGACCTTCTCCACAGCCGGAACCGGCCATACTACCAGACGGTCGCTCTCCATGGGCGCCCCCTCAAACCAAGCGATCGATCCTGGTGTCACCTCGGCTACCAGCACCTCGTCGTGCCACAGCGTGCCGCTCACATTTCCGGTGAGATGGATCTGCAGATTGGCGACATCCTCGGGCATCGTGAGCTTGCCCGAAACGAGCGTCCAGTCAAACGTCCCCTCCAGCGAGTCGCCCACGCTTGTGTATCCGCCAGTCGCCGAGAGTTGCCCCTCGGAATCGCGCAGATGCGCGTGGATCCGGACCCCGCCCTTGCCAACATCCTCACCCTTGATCCACGCCGAGACGAGGTAGGTGCCGCCGGGCTTCACTGCCACATCCTGCCGCCAGCCGCGCCAGGCCTCCGCTGCATCCGATGGAATGTACAGCTTCGCCGCACGGCCGGATCTTCCGGCCGGAT
Organism: Thermoguttaceae bacterium; assembly: GCA_040766885.1. GTDB lineage: Bacteria > Planctomycetota > Planctomycetia > Pirellulales > Thermoguttaceae > JAXGPP01. The sequence goes on from JAXGPP010000023.1 coordinate 73,188, forward strand.
CGAGGGTGTACGTCACGCCGTCCGAGCCTTGCGCAGGTCCACTGGCCGACCAGCCTTCGGGCAGCGGTTCGCCTGATTCGAAGCCGGCATTCCGCGCAAGATTGCCCTTCTCCGCGGCCAGCGTTCGGTCGCCGGCGGTCGCGGCACTCCGGGTTTCGGCATCGTCGGAGAAATAAATGAAGAAGGTCTGCACCGATCGGGGCGGAAGCGCCGCATCGATCAGCATCGAGTTCCCATGGATCACATAGGGCACCGTGCGTCCCAGTGAGCGGATTATCAGCGAGTCGCGGTTGAGTCGCGCTCGCGCCCGCGCCGCAATCAGGCTCAAATCGACCGCTACCAGAGATTTCTCGACCGGCTCGTCGCCGAAATGGTACACGCGGACCACTGCCCGGTGCTTCCATTCGGCGGCCGGCTGGGACAAATCGCGGTGCCACTCCTCCTTCATGCCCAGCACTCGCAACCGCATCGTCTCGGGTCGATCGGCAACCGCCCGGACTGTGCCTGGCTCCAAACGCTCCACCGCTACGTTGTCGAACCATGCCGTACCCGTGCCGCGGAGCACCGTGCCCAGATCGGCCCGCGTCGCCTCCTGCGGAGCGGTGAACTCGGCGCTGACCTGCTTCCAGTCGAACGTTCCTTCGCCGGCCATGAGCATCGGCGAAGTGAGCATCGAGTTCTGCTCGTTGCCGAGGTGGATGTACCAACCAGCACCGCCCACAACGTCTTCGCCTCGAACCCATCCCGTCATGCGATACTTCGTACCGCCGACGATATGGATATCGGTCTGCCGGGTGGAGATCCAGGTCGCCTCAGCGCCCGGAGCCACGACGGTCTTCAGGCAGCGGCGGCCCGACTGCGGGCGATCGCTCGTCCAGCTAGCCCGATGACTGTCGTCGGCGGCGTCATGATGCCAGGCGGTCGGCGTTTCGCCATCGCCTCGCTCGACGTCGCCGTTTTCCACCTCGGTTCGGGCCGACAGAAAATCGGGCAAGCGGCCGGCCGACGGATTATCGAAACAGGCGTAATAGCGGGCATCTCCCTTGGCCGGGCATTCTGCCGGCACGATCAACCGGCTGCCGGCGGGAATCGGGCCCTGCTCGATCGGTTGTCCATCGGGTCCGCGCACGGCGAACAGCACTTCGGCCCCTGCAGCGGAAACCACGCGAACCGATTCCGCCAGCTTGCCTGCCAGCGGAGCCTGGCCCGCCTCATCACCGATGGCGACAGCGACCGGTTCACCTTCCAGGGCCATCGTCTTATCATTACTGATCGTGATGCCGATTCGGCCGGCCCACCAACCACCTCCGTCTAGGTAGAGCGGATGATGCCACGTTTCGCCAAAGGCTTGACCCGCACAAACCGACGCCAGGAAGTACCAGACCCAGCACTTCGTGTTTTGCCTCATATCGATACCTCTTCGCTCGTCGGAGGTGAGCCCTCCAGCATAGCCATTCTCATTGCCCACGCAAGCCGCTGATTGAACCCGCCGTGCCTTCCTCATTCGCCGATCCGCCCGATCTTTCACAGAGTCTACGGGAGCTGCTCGCACAGATCCCGGTTGGCCGCGTCGCGACCTATGGCGGTCTGGCAACGGCTCTCGGCAATCGTGTGGCCGCACGATGGGTCGGCGACTATACGCTACACCACCCGCATGATGCGCATTGCCCCTGCCATCGCGTCGTGCGAAGCGACGGTGACGTTGGGCTCTACATCGCGGGTGGTGCGAGGGCGAAGGGCGCCCGGTTGATCTCCGAAGGGGTTCCGGTTCGCGGAAATAAGGTCGACATGGAACGTTTCGGCTTCGATGGCTTCAAGTGCGATCGCCCTCTCGACGAGCTCCGTCGCATGCAGGAAGAAGCGATGCGGCTTGTGTCGCTCGAGGGGATCGAAGCGGTGCCGGAGTACGTCGGCGGCGTCGACGTTTCGTACCCAGCGAAAGACGAAGGCGTGGCAGCCTACGCGCTGGTCCGCCTGGAGGGCGGCGAGCTTGTCTGGTCTACTACAGTCCGCCGCCCGGTGCGGTTCCCGTACATTTCGACCTATCTGACGTTCCGCGAATTGCCGATCCTGCTCGACCTCCTCGAAGTGGTGCTTCGTGCGGGCAAGCTCTTCGAACCGCTGCTCGTCGATGGCAGCGGCATTCTCCACCCGCGCCACGTGGGCGTGGCCAGCCACTTCGGCGTGGCCGGTTCGGTCGCCACGGTCGGCGTCACCAAGAAGCTGCTCTGCGGCGAGGTCGACGTCGCCGGTATGCTCCCCCTGGAGTCGCGAGCCGTGTTAGACGGCGCACGCCGGATCGGTAGTGCGATCCGTCCCTCAAAGGGTAGTTCGCGGCCGATATTCGTTTCCCCGGGGCATCGCATCGGGCTGGCCATGGCCGAGACGGTCGTTCGCCGGGTGCTGTTTGGGCGGCGTCTGCCGGAACCGCTCTACTGGGCCGATCGGCTGAGCCGCGCGGCGGGCCGCTCCCCGGGGTGCTGAATTCTGGAATAAAATAAGCGCGAATTGTGTTTTTCTGCTGCGCGCTTTTAGTTCTTTTCAAATCGCCAGGTTGGTGCTATTATTGGCGTTTCGGTCGCCTGGGACTGACGTGCGCCGGGAGCAATCGCCGCGTACCAGGCGGCGGCAAACAAACGTGTGTGTGGCTTCGTAATAGGAGTGTGTCGGCAGCGACGAGCCGTGCTGTCGGACATACAGCGGACAAGTCCCGCTATTGAGGTTTGCGTTGGAAACAGTCCAGGCGCAGCGGAGCCGGACGAACGGCAACGTCCACTGCGCCGGCGAGCTTGTCCAGGGCAGGCACCAATAATCTGGACCTTCGGCTTTCCCTGAGGGAGTTTTCCATGGCAGCGATTGTTGATCAAGAGAAGTGCTCGGGCTGCGGTGAGTGCGTTGAGGCTTGCCCGCTGGACGCCATCGAGATCCAGGAGAACAAGGCCCTGGTCGACCAGGAGACCTGCGGCGATTGCGGCGCGTGCGTCGATGTGTGCCCGACCGAGGCGATCACGGTGAGCTGAAGCGCGACTGGCATCGACCGATCCATCATGCGGCGGATAGCCTTGCGCGATCCGCCGCTTGTGTTTCTTGCCGCCGGCATCTGCCCGCCGGCCCTTGTCCGGCGGCGGACGCACGACCTATCATGGCGGCTTGTGATGCGCCGACCGCCGCCCGGAGATGACCGTATGCCCCCACGCGAACCGCAGGGACCCGTCGAGATCGCGCTGATCGGCGATCTGACCGAGAACGAAGCCGACCTTTGCGAGAAGTTGCTCGATGTCGAGCCGGGTGGACAATGCGTGCTGTATATCGATTCCGTGGGCGGCAGTCCTTATGTGGCGATCTCCCTGACATCGCTTATCTTGCTCCGGGGTCTGGATGCAACTGCGGTAGTGACTGGCGAGTGCTCTTCGGCGGCATTATGGCCGTTCGCCGCCTGCCGCCGCCGCTTGGTGACGCCCTACAGCGTGTTTCTTTTCCATCCCATGCGATGGCAGAGCGAGGAAAACGTAATCCTCAACGAGGCCGCCGAGTGGGCGCGGCATTTCGGCCGGCTGGAGGGCGACATGGACCGTCTCCTCTCCGACCTGCTTCCGCTGGAACTCGAAAAGCTGCAGCAGTGGAGCTCGCCGGGCCGCTATATCGCCGGCCCTGAACTGGCTGCCGCCGGCCTGGCGGAACTGGTCGAACTCAAAGCCTTGCCGTGGGCGCGGCGGAAGAAGAAGTGAGACTGTAGTATGGAGCAGGAGTGGGCGCGAACCCGTCCTGTTCTGGAGTCCGATTTCCGACCATGACTCGTCCCAGCCGACGCGACTTTCTCCGAGGCGAAGTCTCTGCCTCCGCACCGGAAACGGCGCCGGCGGCCGGCCCGCAGTCGTACACGATTCAGATCGGCCGCCGGGCGATGGCCTGCGAGTTTGAGGTGATCCTCAACGCGGGCCAGTACCCCGACGGCACCGAGGCGGCCTTGGAGGCGTTGAACATCGTTGAGTCGCTCGAAGACCAGATGTCGGTCTTTCGTAGCGGAAGCGAAATCAGCCGGCTGAACCTGCTGGCCGCTGAGGGGCCAGTCGCGGTGGAACAGGGGTTGTTCGAGCTTCTTCGGCTGGCCGTCGACCTGCACCGCGAGACAGAGGGGGCGTACGACATCACGGCGAGTCCCCTGTGGCGGGCCTGGGGCTTCGCCCGCCGCGAGGGAGCCATTCCCGCTGAGGCCGATCTGGCGGGGGCGCTCGAGCAGGTGGGGAGCCGATGGCTGGAACTCGACGCCGAAGCCCGAACGGTGCGTTTCTTGAAACCCGGCCTGGAGGTGAACCTTGGTTCGATCGGCAAGGGATATGCCCTGGACCGGGCGGCCGAGCGTCTCGAAGCCGCCGGGGTGAGCGATTTCCTCTTTCATGCGGGCTCGAGCAGCATTTTGGCGCGTGGGTCGAGGTTGGACGGCGCGCCGGCGGGGCCGAACGGCGAGCCGGGGGGCTGGTCCGTCGGAGTGCCCCATCCTTTGCGGCCCACGCTGCGATTGGCCGAACTGCGGCTGAGGAACCGGGCGCTCGGCACGTCGAGCTCGGCGGCGCAGTTCTTCCGCTACCGGGGCCGCCGCTACGGTCACATTCTCGATCCGCGGACCGGTTGGCCCGCCGAAAAGACGCTCTCGGCGACGGTGCTGGCGCCAAGCGGGGCGCAGGCTGACGCCCTGTCCACGGCCTTTTTTGTAATGGGCCATGAGGCGGCGCTACGCTATTGCGAGGCGCATCCGGAAATCGCTGCCCTGCTTGTGGTGCCCGATGCGGGGGGGCGAGGTTTTGAGGTGCATTCCGTAGGGCTGGCGGAAGGGGAGTTCGAAATGCTGGCGGATTGAGGTCGCGGGCAGGGGCGGGTCGGCATGGATCTTTCTGGGCGGTTCTATTGCCACTGTGGGGTCGCGTTTTCTTTCCAGCTCCACCCAAACCACGTGGTCGGTACCACAGAAGGGCCACAACGGCCATCGCAGCGATCTTCGGCTCATCAATTGGCTTTGGCAGATCCGACGAAACTCCATTAGAATCGCACCCTGCCCAATAGCGGGGATGATTGTGGCAGGAAGCTTGGGCAACCCTGAAACGGCCGGTTGCCGCGACCATTCTTTGACTCGCTCCGATGATCATGCTCCTGGCAACCCCTGGCTCGTATGCAGCGATCTTTCTGCTGCTTGCGCTGACGGGTGTAGGGCTGCCGCTTCCGGAAGAGGCGGCAGTCGTCGCAGCGGGAGTCCTTGCCGGGACGGGGCGGCTCGATCCGGCGTGGGCGCTGGCGTGTTGCCTGCTGGGAATCGTTGCGGGGGATAGCATCCTTTACGGCATTGGCCGCGTATTCGGACATCGCGTGCTCCGCGAGCACCGGTACTGGGCTCGAGTAGTGACGCCGGAGCGTGAGAGCCGCATGGAGCGAATCCTCGTTGACCACGGCGTCAAGATGTTCTTCATGGTGCGGTTTCTGGTCGGCTTCCGCCCGGCACTCTATCTAGCGGCCGGGATTTTGCGGATGCCGTTACGGCGGTTTCTACTTATCGATCTGGGTTGCACGTCGGTGGTGGTTAGCACGTTTTTCTTCCTCGCCTATCGCTATGGCCCGACGGTCTGCCTCTGGCTCCGCGAGACAGGCGTGATTGCCAGCCTGACGGTGGTGCTGGTCGTTCTGTCGGGCGCCGCGGTATGGCATTACCGTCGCCGAACGGTTGAGCCGCCATGCCAGGTTGAGCCGCCATGCCAGGTTGAGCCGCCATGCCAGGTTGAGCCGCCATGCCAGGTTGAGCCGCCATGCCAGGTTGAGCCGCCCATGGTTCGGGCGGAGATGCCCAAACGCGCGGCATGACGGTCGTGGGTACGTGCTGTTTTACAGGCATCTCCCTTGCGCGGGCTCCCATCGTTTCAGCGATCGCGAACCGATTGCACAGCACAAGAATTCGCGTGCTGCCGTGCGACAGTGCGATGGTCTGGCCGGTGTGATATTTACCAAGTTCTTCCGGCTCGCTGGTCCGCGGTTTGCTACAGGATGAAGGCCGGGGCTTAGAATACGGTCGGCGAGATCGAAATCTCCTCACAGACAACTTATCAGGGTCGCGGTTTCTTGTCTCCCTATACCCTTGGCGCTCAAGGTGCGCGCCGAGGCGAAGACCCAACAACCATTTGGGAGCCGGTGCGGTGATCGCTGCAAAGTCTCGAGATCCGTCGTGGCCGTCGTGGGTGTTTCTTGCGGCTGCCACTGCTTGGTCGTTGTCGCGTACGGCGACGGCTCAATCACCCGCGCCGGAGGCCATGCTTCTGGCCGATGCGGTTCGCGCGGGGTGGATTCAGGTGAGCTTGGTGTCTGGCCGGATCCAGGTAGCGGGTTCGCGGGTGGGGCTGATCAATCCGCATATCAACCGGAACGGCTCTACGGAGCAACTAACTGTCCAGTCGAACGAGGCCGTTCCAACAGTGGGCTACGAACTGTCGTCGAAACGCGAACGGATGAGCTTCCATGTTGACGGCACGGACGGGTTGCGGCTGGTCCGGCAGCCTAAAGAAGGCGTGACATTCGCGGCCGTCGAGTATCGGCAGCCGTACGGGGGAAAGGTCTTGCTGGCCATCGGTACGGGTGACGAGCGGCGAGCCTTCGAGTCGGCAAGCCTATGGCATCTGCTGTTCACGGAGCCGGAGGCGTGCCGACAGCATCTTCTACCCGTGCTCGAGGTGCTCAATCCGCAGTGGCATCTCAATGCGCTGGCGAACGACGTGGAGGAGGCATTGATCACATCGGCCCGCGACGGGCTGATGCCCGATCGCCAGCGTTGGGACAGCTTGGTGGAACAGTTGGGAGACGCACAGTACGCCCGGCGTGAGGCCGCCGACCGCGAGTTGCGAGCGTGCGGCCGGATCGTGGCGGCGTATCTGGAGCAGTTCGACCGCGGCCAACTGGATGCCGAGCAGGACTACCGGGTGCGGAGGATTCTGGCGGCCCTGGCGCTCAACGCATCGGACGACGCACCCGAACAGGTCGCCATGTGGCTGGCGGGGGATCGGGCGGTATGGCTGGCACTTCTGGCGCGCGATGATCCGGCGACGCGGCGGCTGGCGGCCGAGCGGCTGGAGGCGCTTATGGGGCGGCGGATTTCGTTCAATCCGGACGCGGACGACGCGACCAGACTCGACCAGTTGGCGCGGCTGCGGTTGCAGCCGGTGTTCAGGTAGAAAGCGACGTAAGCTTTCAGCCTTCAGCTATCAGCGGTCAGCCAAAGCGGAAAAAGGGTGTACCCCCCGTTGATGCGAAACAATATGCGCTGGTGTTGCAGTTGGTTGCGCGATGAGGGGCGGCTGTAAGTGCATGGCGGCAAGGGGTTTCGCACCGCGACTGCGAACGCAACTTTAGTACGCCTTTTGGGGCAAGTGTTGAAGTTCGCAGAGGGGTTGGGGGTATTGCTGCACGGCGAGTGGAAACGCGCGCAGAACACCAGGGCGATCACGGGCAGGATGCCCGAGCCACGGGGTTCATCGAGTTTTCAGAGAGCGATCGCAGGCCGCCGGGGGCGGCTGGCGCTAAGCTAACTCAGAAAGGCGGTTCCACCACGCCGGACGGAAAGACCTGCTGGCGAGCCTGGCTGCGGCTATAGTATACTGTAGTACATTGCTCCATGTCAATAGGAAATAGCGGCCGGATTCTCGGATTTGAGCTGTTGGCGGTCGGACACGAGCAACGAGTGTGTGGTGCCACTGCTCGCCTTGCCCCGTTCGGATGTGGCCCCCCCGATTGCCAAGCAGGTTGGGGGGATTAAGCTGAAGGGGGAGTTGGCGAAGGCGATCGAGGAGCTTATCGAACCGGAGACGTGGGAGACTGCCGGAGGCGAGGGGAAGATCCGGGCAGTCTCGGGAGGGCTGGTAGTCCGCCAAGTGCCGCGGGTTCACGCGCAGATTCGAGTCCTCTGCGACGAGCTTGACTGGTCCGGCTGTCGCGGCGGCTTCGGCGGCGGGACGGGGGTGCAGGGCGGCACCGGCGGGAATCCAGCTGGACAAGGAGGGGGGATGTTTTAGGGGCTGTTTCAGAACGTTCTAGTCTCGCTACCTGCCCTGCGCGCCGTAAACGGTGAGGGAAGGTGTGAAACAGTTCTTTCGCGGCTATCCGACAACTTGAAAGGAGACGTCGTCTCGGGTGGCTGGTCGGCGGACCGGCCACAGCGCGTCATCGGGAGCCAGGCATGGCTTGGGAGGCGGTCCGATCCGTGACGGGCACGTTGGGCTGGCTGCGCCGCGGCGGCTCGGCGGGAGCGATACGGCGGGCCCAGGCTCTGTACCAGCGGCGGGAGTACGACCGGGCGATCGCTGCCTGGGACGAGGTCATCCGCCGCGCGCCGGGGCTAGCGGGCGCCTACGCGTCGCGGGCCGCTGCGTGGTCCGGGAAGGGAGAGCACGACCGGGCCATCAAGGACTGCAACCAGGCCCTGCAGCTGGATCCCTACCACGCCGGCGCGTACAACAACCGCGCGCGGGCCTGGTGCGACAAAGGCGAGATCGCTTGCGCACTAGCCGACTATGACGTGACCATTCGCCTCGCCCCGGCCGTGGCTCTCTACTATGTCAACCGCGCGGCCGCCTGGGAGCGGGTGGGCCAGCACGACCGGGCGATCGAGGACTGCAACCAGGCCCTGCGGCTGGACCCGCGAAACGTGGCGGCCTACAACGATCGCGCCCTGGCCTGGTCGGAGAAAGGCGAGCACGACCAGGCCCTCGCCGACATGGAGAAGGCGATTCGTCTCAAGCCGCGGAACGCGCTCCTTTACAGCAACCGCGCGGTGGTTTGGACGAAGAAAAGGGAGACGGACCGCACGATTGCCGATTACAGCCACGCCGTGCGACTCGATCCGGCGCTCATGGAGGCCTACCTGGGTCGCGGCACGGCTTATCAATACTTGTGCCAATGGGAACAGGCGATTGCCGACTTTGACCGGGCGCTCGCGTTGATGCCGGGAGACCTTGAGGTCTACTGGCGGCGGGCGGCCTGCCGATTTGGCCAGGGAGAGTACGACCTCGCCATCGCCGACGCCAGCGAGGCGATCCGCATCAATCCCCGGATCGCCGGAACCTACGCGGCCCGCGGAATTGCCTACGACAGGAAAGGGGATCTCGACGCCGCCATGGCCGATTACGAAGAGGCGCTCCGCCTCGATCCGACGGACTTCGCGATCTGGAGCAATCGAGGGTTCCTCCATCAGCGGCAGGACAACCTCCCGCAGGCCCTGGCGGACTACGAGGAATCGTTGCGTCTCAACCCCGAGTGTGCCATCAGCTACAATAATCGGGGCTTCTACTGGATGAAGACCGGCCAGTACGCCCGGGCGGTGGCCGATTACGAGAGGGCCGTTGCGCTGGACGCGAAGCATCCCAACGCCTACAAGAATCTGGCGTGGCTCCAGGCCACGTGCCCGGACGGGCAGTATCGAGACGGTCCGAGTGCCGTGGCCCACGCCACGCGGGCGATGGAGCTGACCGACTGGAAGGTGGACGAGTGGCTCGAGATCCTCGCGGCCGCGCACGCCGAGGCGGGCGATTTCGTCCGGGCAATCGCCTGGCAGACCAAGGCCGCCGAAGGGCCCGCCGGGGCGCAGACGCAAGCGCGCCTGGCCGCGTATCGCTCGGGACAGCCATGGCGGGAGGAGTAGCTGAGGGTCAAGAGTTGAGAGTCGGAGAGAGCGTGGGTTCGGAACGCGGGAAAGAGCGTTTGGCAATGAAACGTTGTAACGGAAACATATTTCGCGTCCGTTCCTGGTCCGAATTCGATATCAGGCCACCGATGCGCCCGCGTCGTAGATAGCCATCACTGTTCCGTACTGGTGATCCGAACTTCTATTTCCAACCGAGGCGGAGTCGAGCCGCGGAGCGCGGATGGCTGTTAGGCAATTCACACCGCAAGGAACGGCAGAGAAAAGCACTGGCAAGCCAGTGGCACACGTAGTGTCCCGAGTACGTTAGCAGATGCGGGGCATCTGTTCGCCGGAGAGGAGATCGAGGATGCGGCCGCCCATGAGGCCGCGGAGTTCGACGGTGCCGGGATGGCGGTCGGTGACGGTGCCGATGAACGCCGGGCCGGAGGCAGCGGGGTGGCCCTGCATGGCGTCGAGAACGGCGTCGGCCGACTCGGGAGCGACGAACGCCACGAGGCGGCCTTCGTTGGCGACGTAGAGCGGGTCGAGGCCGAGCAACTCGCAGGCGCCGGCTACGGGATCGGTCACCGGTATCGCGTCCTGATCGAGCGCGATGCCGACGCGGGCGTCGCCGGCGATCTCGTTGAGCGCGGCGGCCAGGCCGCCCCGGGTGAGATCGCGGAGGCAGTGGATCTCGGCACCGGTGTCGAGCATCGCCTGCACCAGTCCGACGAGCGAGGCGCAGTCGCTGGCCAGGGCGCCTTCGAACTCGAGGCCTTCGCGGAGCGACATGATGGCGATGCCGTGCCGGCCGAGGTCGCCGCTGACGAGGATCCTGTCGCCGGGACGGACGCGGGCGGGCGAGATGTCGACGCCGGGCGGGACGAGGCCGACGCCGGCCGTGTTGATGAACACACCGTCGCCCTTGCCGCGGTCGACCACCTTGGTGTCGCCGGTGACGATCCGCACGCCCACTTCGTCAGCGGCGGAACGCATCGAGTCGACGATGCGGGCGAGCACGTCCATCGGCAGCCCTTCTTCAAGGATGAAGCCGGTGCTGAGCCATGCGGGCCTCGCCCCGGCCATGGCCAGATCGTTCACCGTGCCGTAGACGGCCAGCTTGCCGATGTCGCCGCCGGGGAAGAAGAGCGGCTTGACGACGAAGCTGTCGGTGGTGAAAGCAAGCCGCGAGCCATTGAACCCGACGACGGCGCTATCGTGCGGGGGCGAAGGCGCGTCGGCCGCGCCGCGGAATGCCGGCAGAAAGAGCCCATCGATGAGCCCTTTCATCAGCCGGCCGCCACCGCCGTGGGCCATCTGCACGGTGGTGTGCTCGGCGATGGGAAGGGGGCAACTCAGGGAGAAATCGCCGCGCGGGGTGTCGGTCATGGTGCACGCAACCTCTTATGGTTTCCTGAAGGGGACAGGTCCATGTTTTCGGGCGGGGCGTGTTCGCAAAACAAGCGAACGAGCCGAAAAATGGACCAGTCCCCGGACGCTCTCTCCACGCTCTTGCTGAAGGGGACAGGTCCATGTTTTCGGGCGGGGCATGTTCGCAAAACAAGCGAGCGAGCCGAAAAAATGGCCCAGTCCCCTCATAGTGCATGGCGGCGGTAACGGTAGTAGGCGGCGCAGGCCCCTTCGGAAGAGACCATCGGCGCGCCGAGGGGGTGGTCGGGCGTGCAACGGACGCCGAAGGCCGGGCAGTCGTGGGGCTTCTTGTGTCCCTGGAGCACTTCGCCGGCCAGGCATTCGGCCGGTTCCTCGGCGACGATCGCGCCGACGTCGAAGCGGCGTTCGGCATCGAATCGGGCGTAGGCTTCGCGGATCTTGAGGCCACTGGCGGGGATTTCGCCGATGCCGCGCCACTTGCGGGCGGTGGGCTCGAAAACGGCTTCGATCTGGCGGATCGCCGCGGCATTGCCCTCTGCCCGGACGGATCGGGTGTACTGATTCTCGACCTCGGCGCGGCCCGCTTCGAGTTGCTCGACGCACATGGCGACGCCCTGGAGGATGTCGAGCGGTTCGAAGCCGGTGACGACGATGGGGACGCGGTAGCGCTCGGCGATCGGCCGGTACTGGTCGACGCCCATGATCGTGCAGACGTGCCCGGCGGCAAGGAAGCCCTGGACGAGGCACGACGGCGAGGAGAGGACCGCCTCGATGGCCGGAGGGACGAGCACGTGCGAGGCAAGGATGGAGAAATTCTCCAGCTTGAGCCGCTCGGCCTGGGCGACAGACATGGCGTTGGCCGGCGCGGTGGTCTCGAAGCCGACGGCAAAGAATACGACCTGGCGGTCGGGGTGTTTGCGGGCGAGGGTCACGGCGTCCATGGGTGAGTAGACGATCCGCACGTCGCCCCCTTCGGATTTCACCGTGAGCAGGTCCTTGTGCGAGCCGGGCACGCGGAGCATATCGCCGAACGAGCAGAAGACGACGCCGGGGCGCGAAGCGATGGCGATCGCCTTGTCGATGATCTCGATGGGAGTGACGCAGACCGGGCAGCCGGGACCGTGGATGAGCGTGATCTCGCGCGGCAGGAGTTCGTCGAGGCCGAAGCGGATGATCGAATGGGTCTGCCCGCCGCAGATCTCCATGATGTGCCAGGGCCGCGTGACGGTGCGGCGGATGGCGTCGGCCAGCGTCCGGGCCTTGTCGGCGTCGCGATACTCGTTGACGTACTTCACGGCGCCGGCTCCTGCGGTGCGGAACGTTCGGCGGCCTCGGCATCCTCCAGTTCGCCCGCCTCGCCGATCTCATTCAAATAGGAGAAGACCTCCTGAGCTTCCTGTTCATCGATGCGGCTGATGGCGAACCCAACGTGAACGATGACGTAGTCGTCGACCTGCGCCTCGGGCGTGTAAGCGAGGCAGATCTCCTTGACGATGCCGCTGAACTCGACGCGTCCCATCGGCAGGCCGTCTTTTTCGTAGATTTCAAGAATTCTGCCGGGTATGCCCAAGCACATGATTATGCCCTGTCGTGGGTTGAACTGTCCGAGGCGGCGACAAAAACCTGCCCCAGCGCGATGCCGCCGTCGCCAGGCGGAACCTCCTTGGCGGTGTAGACTTCAAAGCCGGCAAGGCGATCGTGCACCAAGTCGGTCAGAAACGCATTCTGAAAACAGCCTCCGCCGAGGGCGATTTGCCGGCCTCCCCATTGTTCGGCCACGGCCAGCGCCAGTTCGGCCAGGGCACGGTGGAAGCGGGCGGCAATCACCGCGACGGGCAGGCCGGACCGGAGGTCGTCGAGCACGGCGCGGACCAGCGGTTCCCAGTCGGCCACGTACGGCGTGCCCTCGCCCGATGATGCCACGGCCGGCGCCGGGCGCAAAGGGAAGGGGTAGGGCGACTCGCCGGCCGGGCGTGCGACGAACTCCAGCGCCATGGCGGCCTGACCTTCGAAGTCGATTGTCGTGCCGAGCCGGCAGAGGCAGGCAACGGCGTCGAAGAGCCGACCCATGCTGCTGGTCTGCGGGGAGTGCCGGCCTTGCCGCAGCATGGCGAGCAGGACGCGGAGTTCGGCCGCGGTGAACCACTCGCCCGCGTAGCGGACGCACTGCTCGCCGAAGATCGCGTAGAGCAGACCGAGCGCCGACCGCCGCGGCTCGCGGACCGCCTTGTCTCCGCCCGGCAAAGGAAAAGTGCGCAGGCGGGCCAGGCGTTGGAACTCGCCGCCGCGGCAGACGAGCATTTCGCCGCCCCAGACGGTGCCGTCGGCGCCGTAGCCGGTGCCGTCCCACGACAGGCCGAGCACCGGGCCGTCGAGTCGACATTCGGCCATCACCGCCGCGATGTGCGCGTGGTGATGCTGCACCCGGATGAGCGGCACACGCCAGGCCTGGGCCAGCCGCTCGGCGGTGCGAGTCGAGGCGTAGTCGGGGTGAAGATCGCAGGCAACGGCCGCCGGCCGGGCAGCGAAGAACTCGACGAGGTCGTGGATGGTACGCTCGTGCAGTTCGACGCTGGACACGGTATCGAGGTCGCCGACGTGCTGGCTTACGACGATCTGATCGCCCAAGCTGAGCGCCACGGTGTTCTTGAGGTGTCCGCCGACGGCCAGGATCGGCGGCAATTCGAAACCGAGCGGGATGGGAGCGGGCGCGTATCCGCGGGCACGGCGGAGCAGTTCCAGCCCGCGCGGAGTGATCCGGGCCACGGAATCGTCGACGGGGCGAACGATGGGGCGGTCGTGAACGAGAAACTGGTCGGCGATTGTCGCCAGACGCGCCAGCGCGTCGACCGTTTCGATCGCCATCGGCTCTTCGGAGAGATTGCCACTGGTGCAGACAACCGGACGGCCGATCTCGGCGATGAGCAGGTGGTGAAGCGAACTGTAGGGGAGCATCACCCCCAGATACGGATTGCCGGGTGCGACGCCTTCGGCCAGCGGCGAGCGGCCGTCGGGCCTTTGGCGCAGCAGGAGAATCGGCGCCGGGGGCGAGCGGAGGGCGGCCGCCTCGTCGGCGGAGAGATCACAGTAGCGGCGGACGTCGTCGACGCCGGCCATCATCACCGCCAGCGGCTTGGACGGTCGCCGCTTTCGCGCCCGCAGGCGGGCAACGGCTGCGGCACTAGTGGCATCGACGAGCAACTGGAATCCACCCACGCCCTTGATCGCCACGACGCGACCGGCTACCACAGCCTCGGCTGCCTGCCGGAGCGAGTCGTCGCCACGAGCGACGCGGTTGCCGGCGGGATCGAGCAGTTCAAGCGAGGGGCCGCAGGCGGGGCAGGCAATCGGCTGGGCGTGAAAACGCCGGTCACGCGGATCGGAGTACTCGGCCTCGCATGCCGGGCACATGCGAAACGCGGCCATCGAAGTTCGCGGTCGATCGTACGGCAGGCCACTGATGATCGACCAGCGCGGTCCGCAATTCGTGCAATTGGTGAACGGATAACGGTACCGCCGCTCGTCGGGTCTGAGGAACTCGTCGATGCAGTCGAGGCAGGTCGCCAGATCGGCGGGGATGGTGGGCCGTCTCTGACCGTCGTCGATGCTGGCCAGGATCGCGAACGGGCCGGATGCCGGGTTGGGCGTCGCGAGCCGTTCGATGTGGATGCTCTCGATGCGGGCTTGGGCGGGAGGCTGGCGAAGGGAGCGGCAGAACGCCTCGAGCGACTCAGGTGTTCCCTGGACCTCGATGCGGACGACGCCGGCTTCGTTGCGGACCCACCCGGCGAGGTCGAGGCGACGGGCGGCATTGAAGACAAACGGCCGGAAACCGACCCCCTGAACGACGCCACGGACCGTGATCGACAGGCGTTCGGTGGCTTGAGGGGTGGCGACGGGTTGGCTCATGGCTCATTGGAGGGACAGGGGCGAAATCCGCTACCGCCAGTTTAGCCCCCACCGGGGAGATTTGTAACGTCTGGCTGGCAAAAATCGGCCACGCTCATGGCGTACAAATCGCGCGGCGGAGCGTTGCGGCGCCAGCAGGGCTCTCAGGCGGAACGCGGCCCATGGGCGGCCTTCTTCGCCAGCCAGTCGGCGAACTCCGGGATGCCATCGCCGGTGCGGGCCGAAACCTGGAAGATGGATGCTTCCGGGGCCAGCCGCTTCATGTCGCCGCTAGCCTCGGCGACGTCAAAATCAGTGTGCGGCAGCAGGTCGATCTTGGTGATGACCAGGGCGTCGGACCGCTGAAAGATGGTGGGGTATTTGATGAGCTTGTCGTGTCCCTCGGTGGTGCTCAAGGCAACGATTCGCAAGTGCTCGCCGAGATCGAACCCCGCGGTGCAGACGAGATTGCCGACGTTTTCGATCAAGAGCAGGTTTACTCCGGCGAGGTCGAGGCTGTCTTTGGCGGCGGCAATCATCGTAGCGTCGAGATGGCAAGCGCCCTCGGTATTGATCTGAACGACGGGCACCCCCAACCGCTCGATCCGCTCGGCGTCGATCGAACCGGCGATGTCTCCCTCGATGACGGCGGGGGAGAGCCGACCGCGGATCTGGGCGAACAAGGCCTCAAGGAGGGTCGTTTTGCCGCAACCGGGCGAGCCGACGAGATTGACGCCAAAGACGCCGATGGCGTTGAGGGCCTCGCGATTGTCCTGGGCAAGCTGATCGTTGGCTTTAAGAATTTTCTTGGCCGCAACGATTTTCATCAAACGTTCTCCGAGGCGCCGCCACCAATAGACTGGCCGCAAAAGTGTCTGGATCTGGAATTCTGTCCTGAAAGGGGCGGCAGGACAAGGGACGTAAGGGGGCGGAGTCGAGCCCGTCGAGCCCCTCTTTCGGCCTCTGCCGACGCTGTTCGACTGGGTCGCGGTGGGGGTATGCAGGACTGCGATGTCCGCTGCGGCTGCGCGGAGTTTGCGCTTTGCCGAAGCGAAACACTAATTCGGGCTGGTCAACACAGTTGTGCCTGGACGACGGTGGTTGTGGCTTTTTTCCGGCTACTGTTGGCCGAGCAATTCGATAGGAGAAACGAGAGCTGGCCGGTATATTGTTGCTGGTGAAGGCCCGGTGACACGGAGGCGGTGTCCGGGTGAGACATGTACCGCCTACCGGTTGGCCAGGATGACTGCCGGAAGAAAGCGGACTTCTTATGTCGACAACGACGTTCATCGACGCGACCGCCACACGAACTCGGGGCGGCCATTCCGTAGTGAGGTGCCCCGTGGCGCTGATGCCTCATTATCGGGCGATCCTGGATGAGAAGCGGCTCAGCCGCACGGAGCATTATCACCTGATCCGCCTGTTGGGGTCGGGGGGCCAAGGCGTCGTCTATCTCAGCGAGCGCCGCGGGATCGACAGCTTCACGATTCCGGCGGCATTGAAGATTTTCTCTCCGGAGCGGTTTGAGAGCGAACGGCAGTACGACGAGGCGATGGGGCATATCGCGCATGTCGCCGCCCAGGTGTCGCAGATCCAGCAGGATAATCTGCTGGATGTGCACAACTGGTTCGACCGCCGCCGCATCCGCGTGATGGAGATGGAGTGGATCGACGGGTTCGACCTGCGGCATCTCCTGACGCCGAGCATGCTGGACCGCGTGTTCAGCAAGGTGAGCAACAAGCGATGGAGGTATGTGAACGAGGTTGTGGTGACTTCGGGGCCGGTCCAGCCGCGGCTCAAGCCGGGAGTGGCGATCGCCGTGGTCCGCGATTGCCTGGCGGCGCTGGCGGCGCTGCACCGCCGGCGGATCGTGCACGGCGACCTCAAGCCGTCGAACGTGATGCTGAAGCGGACGGGCAACGCCAAGGTGGTCGACATCGGCTCGGCTTTTCTGCTGGACGCGCCGCCGGCGCAGCCGGTTTGCACGCCGGCCTACGCGGCACCGGAGGTGCTGGAGCGGAGCGCCTGCACGCAGCAGTCGGACCTGGCGAGCCTGGGCTACGTGCTCATCGAGATGCTCACCGGGCGGCCGCCGTTCCTCGGCCTCACCGACTTCCACGAGCTCTTGCAGGCGAAGCGACTGCTCGCCCAGCAGTTGCATACCATCCTTCCGCAAGAGGTGGTCCGCAACGAACTGCTAATGAACTTCTGCCGGCGGCTGATCGCGCCCGATCCGGCGCGGCGTTTTCCGGGGGCCGGCGAGGCCGACCTCGACCCGGAAGGCGCGGCCGCGATCCAGCGCCAACTGGTGAAAGGCGACTTGGCGAGCGAATACGACAACGACATCCGGCTATGGCTGGAATCGATCGAAGAGCTCGACTGATACCCGCCACGCCTGCAACGCTTGGCGCTGCAGGTTTCGGCATCCCGCCGCGCCAGCGCGACAACGGCGGGGATTTGGCGGCGGCCTCTTGCACTGGGGCGGCTCCCGGCGTACAAGTTGGGCGGATTGAGACCCTCTTGAACCGCCAGGGAGCCTGCCATGAGATTCGTCAGCCTGATCGCGATTGCACTGGTTCTTTCTCTGACCGCCGCGATCATTTCCGGCGCCGACGCGCCTCAGGCGGCGGCCGTGATCGACGCCGCGCAGTTTCCGGATCTGCAGGCGGCGATGGACGCGCTGCCCGAAGCCGGCGGACTGGTGAAGATTCCACCCGGCGAATACCGGCTGGCGAAGCCACTGGTGTTGTCGCGGAGCAATACGCGGGTGATCGGCTCCGGCGCGGCGACGGTGCTGATCAACACCAACGTCGAGGGACAGCCGGCGCTGGTAGTCCGCCCGGCCGATCTGGAGCAGAACCCGCGCGCGTACTTGTGGCGGGTGCAACTGGCCGATTTTCGCATCCAGGGCGACCCGGAGGCCGTCGACGGCAAGAGCACGCAGCCGAAGGGGGGCGACGGCCTGCTGGCGGAGAACGTGAACGAAATCTATCTGCACGGTTTGAGCATCGACCACAACGGCGGCCACGGCGCGAACCTGGTCCGCTGCACGGAAGACCCGCGAATCTGCAATTCGATTTTCACCTACAACCGCCAGGCGGGCGTGAACATCGACGCGGGCCACGACATCGTGGTGAACGCGAACCAGTTTGAAGAGAACCAGGATGCGCTGGTGTGCCGCGACAGCTTCAACTTGTGCATGAACGGCAACAACATCGACGACCACCTGGGCAACGGCGTGGTAATCGAGAACACTTACGGTTCGGTCCTCTCCGGCAACATGATCGAGGAATGCGAGGGGACGGCGATCATTCTCGATCGCGACTGCTACGGCATCACGATCAGCGCCAATGTACTGGCCGACGATTTCGGCGGCGGCATCGATCTGCGCGACGCGTGGGGCTGCACCATCTCGGCGAACACGTTCACCATCGACCCGGTACGGTCGATCATTGTGCGGGCGGCAAGTGGCCGGATCACGATCACGGGCAACAATTTCTCGGACAGCTACATCGGCGACAAGACGAAACGCGAGGGGAAGCCGAACCTTGCCACGGGGATCCTGCTGGAAGGGACGACCGACATTGTGATCTCGGGCAACCTGTTCTCGGGCCTTGCCAACCAGGCGGTCGAAGCCGATGAGAAATGCCGGCGGATCTTGATAACGGGCAACATCGTGACCGGGGTCAACGCCTCGGCCGAAGCGGCCGGCAAGCCACCGGTGGAGATCCGAGCCACGGAAGGGGTGGAAATGGGCACGAACCTGCTCGACGCGGGCGCGAATGGAGGCGCACCGTAGGCTGGTCCGTCGAAGATGTGCCAGCCACACGCGTAACGCCCGCTCTACTCGCTCAAGGTTGGCTTGGGTTCTCGCCGCCCGAATCAGGGCGCGGGCATCTGCGGTGCGGGGGCTTCCTCCGCCGGAGCAGGAGCAGCCATCAACCGCTCCAACTGATCGTATTCCGCCTGCTGCTGGCCAGTTTCCAGCGATCCCAACTGGGAAGTACGCTCGAACTCAATGGTGAAACCGTATTCAAGATGCCGGGCCTTGTCGCGGACCGCGCCGCCGGGCACCGAGATCGCCCACCGCAGAATGCCCTTGGGACGCTGCCGGCTGAGATAGACCGGATCGGTGTCGAGCGGATCGGCGAGATCGGCCATGGTCACGCGGATGTCGGTCGAGCCCTCGGCAAACGGCAGCCGGTCGTACACCCGCGTGGCGGAGTCCTGGTCCTTGTAGTTCTCCAGGACGATGCGGTACTTCATTTCCACCTGCCGGTTGCCGCCCTGGATGCTCTCGGTCCGGTCGACGAGTTCGCGCCGCGCCCGCAACTGGGGGTCAACCCCCAGGCCAAGCACGAAGCGCTGCCCGCGGGCCACGGTGGGAATTTCGCCCCGACCCACGAACCGCCCGGCCAAGTAGACCGATATCGGTCCGGCGAGCAGGTCCTGGTCGCTCGAATTAGTCAGCTCAACCTCGCGGTAGACGTGCCGGGTCAGCACTGGAGAGGCGACGTCGTAGAACTGCCCCTCGAACGGACGGGCGAAGACCTGCGCCATCTGCTGGTCGGAGCGACTGGCCAAGGTCACCGGCGCGGCCAGGGTGTAGCTCAGGCTCGGGCCCTCGTCCAGCTCATCGGCCGACTGGAGCGTGTCGACAAGGTTCCGGCCGCTGACGAGTTCCAGGCTCTGGAATTGGTTAGCGGCTGCGTTGAGCGCCCAGTTCGCCTTTGATTGGGCGTCGGTTGTCGCCGCCTGTCGGCTCTCGGCGATGGCCTGTGCACGGCGTTGGCGTATCTCTTCCAGCCGAGCCATCAGTTCGTTCGGACCGAGTCTCGTCTGCGAGTTCTCCGGCACCAGAACGATCGGCAGCGGCGCCAGGGCCGGGCGCGACGCGCTGACGGCCGGCGAAGCGGTGGAAAGCGTCAGTGCAACGTCATTCCAGTCCTCGCCGGTCATCTGATGGATCAGGCCGTTGCACTCGAGCGAGATCGGTTGTCCCTCGGCCTCGGCGCGGGCCGTATAGGCTGGCGACCATCCGCACTTGCCGACCAGGTAGCTCAGCCTGAGCGACACCGGCCCCTCGGCTCGCTTGTCGACAAAGAGCATTGCCTCGCGGACGGTCCGCGACGCACCGGTGGCCAACTCGGCTCTATTTCGCGCGAGTAGGTCCAATTGTTCGGCGAGGTCCTTTTCCTCCTTCTCCAAGACAATCGCCTTGTCGTTCAATTGCGATCGCTGTTCGAAGGCGAAAGTGGTGACCTTCTGCAGGGCCTCGGCGTCGAGCACGCCTTGGGCAAGGTCGGTCTTCACCGTGGGGGCCACGAAGCCTTCCAACTGGTCGAGATATGCATTCTGTCTGGCAAGGAGCTCCGCGTTCTTGCGGTTGACATCCAGTTTCTGCTGGGTCTCCTCGATCGCGGCGTCGAGCTTCCGGATCTCCTCACGCGGCTCCTCGCCCACGGCCTGAGTGCGGTACCCCACTGCGCGGACTTCCACACCCTTGTCGCCTTCGGCGAAGAGGCTCTCGGCGACCACGGCCTCGGGCAAATTGCCGATGATGATTTCCTGTGCGCCGGCAGCTCCATTGAGCGAAATCATCCGAGTAACCAGTGCCTGCTCCCTGTAGAGGGTGACTTGTGTCACCCGGCCGGGCGCGTCTGGCGGAGCGACGGGCTCGCCAGCCCGGGATGCTTCTGACACCATTGCGGACAGCACAACAAAGATGGCGATGCGGGCGGCAGTGTTCATGCCTGGTCCTTCCCCATGAGATGAGCGGCGAGGGTTTGGGGCACTCTGCGGGATTTCGCAGCGAGCGGGAGTGCGGCAGGCAACGAGCCTCGCGTTCGTCGCCCCCTCTCTTTCTACCCCGCTTGCCCACCCGGCTGCAAGCGAATTGCCCTGGGTGAGGCACGCTATCAGGCGAAAGGCATCGCGTCGTTCGGAGACGCCGCTCACTTGCCGTTGGGGTCGTGCAGCCAGCGCTCGATCTGGTCGTGCTCGAACGCCAGCGGATCGAGGGCGCCGTGGAGTTCCTGGATGGCTTTGACGATTCCCCAGAACATGGCCCCCGCCCCGGCCACAAAGAGCGCCAGCGCCAGTACGCCCAGCAACTCGGCCATGGGGGCGAGCCCCAGCGCCAGCGAGCAGCCAAGCATCGCGAGGACCGAGATGAGGAGGCACACCAGGGAATCGCGCAGCAGGCGGACGCGGACGAACAAGCGGTGCCCCAACTCGTCGAGAATCTGAATCCGCTTGCTCAAGTGGTCTCCCTCGGCTGTGCCGGGCGGCATCGTCACCAGACGGGCGATGAGGTCGAACCGTTCCTTGTTGATCGCCCGGGTGCGGCTGGCCACCGCCGCCAGCCGGTTGTAGAGCGCCAGGCAGAGCAGCCCGTTGGCGGAGATCATTACCACCGGGGCCACGAAAGATTCGACGGTCTGGAGCGCTTGCTGCATTTTTTGTCGCGGGAAGGAACGCGGGCGGGATGGGCTCGCTACGGCGCCGGCTCGCCCGCCGGCGGTTTGCGCCGCGGCGTAAGGATCAACGTCACCGGGGTATCGCGCGGCGGAATGCGTTCGGTGAACGCTTCGAAGAGAAGCGAGGCGTTGGCGTCGGTGCTCTTCACCGGGACGTCGAGCACGGCGCTGGGGAAATTCGATACGCAGATCAGATCTCCCTCGTTATCGGCCTGGTAGTACTCCTGGCCGGTCTCTTCATTCCTGAGGAACTGGCTGCCGGCAAACACCCAGGGCTGCTCCATCGGTTTTTTGGTTCGCATGTCGCGGACCCACTCCTGGCCCCGCGCGTGCTGCACCTGGCCCGAAGCGTCTTTGAAAGCAAGGAGGACCTCGATCTCCGGCCCGCTCGCCGGAATGAACTCGGGAATGAACCGCACCGGGTTACCCGGTTCGACTCCGGTGGCCAGCAGTCCGGCGTGCAGGAGGTAGGCCTGCACCGGGATCGAAATGATCGCCTCGTGCTCCTTGGAGCCTCGCATGCAGGCGAACAGTTCCAGGGGGACCTCGCGCTGCACCACCGAGCCGAGCATGACCACGCGACGTTCGGTCTTGTCGAACCAGATCGGGTAGCGGGGATGGAGCCGCTCGAGACCGGCAGGATTTTCGACCAAGGGCTCGCCAAGCGCTGCGATGGCGGCTGCCAGTTCCTGCTCCGGATCGGGCGGCTCGTAAGGCTCCGGATCGAGCGCCGCCGTTCCCAGCCAGTCACTGGCGAGCACCTCGCTGCCGTCGAGGATTTCGATGCTGTGGGTAAACGACCCGGCCCGCGCCGGCCGCACGGCGAGCGGAATCTTGCGGGACTCGCCGGGCGAAAGATCGGACAATGGCGAGGTGCTTTCGCCGACCCGCTCCAGTCCCCAATCCGATTGCTGGCGCAACTGGAGGCCCGTAGCCACGTCCGCGCCGCGATTGGTGATTGTCAACTCAAGTTGTATTTCCTCGCCGACCATCAACTCTGGGGGGCCGGTAAGCTCGACTTCGATAGGGTTCGAGGCGCTGGGCGGCTTGACTGCTTCGGCGTCGCCGGTCGCGCGGTCCTCTTCGGCCGGGTGGAGGAGCGGCTCATCTCGGGCAGGGACTGACGGCGCAATCGGTTCGGCGGGAGACGGAGGAGGCGGCTCGCGGGGCTCATCGCGGCTTTCCTGCCGGCAGGCGGACAGGCCGAGAATCATTGCGAAGACGATTGCCACCGCGACATAGGTGGTCGATTGGGACCGTTCCATGACTTGGCTCTACGGCGTACAATCGGGGGCTTGCCTTGTCGGCGCCGGTCGCCGACCGCCTGCCTTCTGTCGAAGGGGGCATCTGATTCTTAGCAACATTATAACTTTCGATGGCGGCAGGCATGGCCAGCAGTATTTCTTCGGGAGCGGGCAGGGTGGCGTCGTCGATTACCTCGCGATGGCACGCCTCGGCGCCGTTGGCGGTCCGCGGTGCGTACCGGGTCGGCGACGAGGCTAAAGCATGGCGGGCCTGGTGCCGGCATCTGGAACGCCGGCGGCGGCCCCTTCCGCTCGACAAGCTCGTGGCGGGTGGCCCGAGCGCACTGGTTTGGGGTTTCGGCAATCGGCCGGAGGTCGCCCGGTGTCTGGGCCGGATCGACGAGTTCCTTACCCGGCCGGCGGCATCGGCCGGCGAGTCGATGCTTGCGGCATGGCTGGAATCAGACCCGCCGGGCGACGAGCGGGCCGCTCTGGAGAGCCTGGCATGGTGCCATGCGCTGCCCATTCTGGCAACTCGGGTCGAGTCAGCCACATGGTGGGCGGCCGTGGATCGGCTGGCCGCGACGGCCGCCGAGGCCGCGAAGTTTTCGTTGGACGACCAGCCGCTCCTCGAACAGCTTCTGGCGGGCGAATTGCCGCTGACGCTGGGCTACCTGTTTCCCGAGTTGCGCATTGCAGCAAACCTGCTGGCACAGTCGCGGCGGGCCTTGTCGGCCGGTCTGGTCGAGATGCTCGATCAGGGGATTCCGCACGGCAGACACTTCGAGATTTTCCGGTCGCTCGTGGCGTGCTGGACGCGGTCCGCGGCGATGGGCCGGCAGATCACCAGGGGTTGCTGGAGCAGCCGGTCGGCCAGCCAGTATTGCTGGGCTGTTCGCCAGGCAATCAACCTTACCCGAGCCGATGGCGGCTATCCGTTGGATCCGATGCCGCCGGATGGGACGATCCGCGCGATGTTTGCGGCCGCGCTGGAGTTGGGTGGCGACGACGACGATCGTTGGATTGCCGAGCGGGCGCTGCCCAAGCCGCCCAAGTTGGACGCCGCGGAGCCCAAACCGCGTCGGCCGGCCCCCTCGCTGCATTCGGAATGGGCGGGAATGAGCGTGCTGCGTCCCACCTGGTCGAAACCAGACCCTCGGCTGACCGCCGTTTACCACCTTGGCGACGTGCGGCTGGAACTTGAAGCGGTGCGCCAGCTGATCTTCTCGGGTAGTTGGGGCCTGGAAGTCAAGCGCGACGGGCAAACGCTCGCGCCGAGTGGCGATTGGGCCGAAACGTGCTGGGTGAGCGACAAGGACATCGACTACCTGGAACTGGAGATTGATCTTGGGGCGGGGCTGCGGGTGGAACGGCACATGGCAATGGCGCGAGAGGATCGGTTCCTGTTGCTGGCCGACACGGTGCTCAGCGACCGGCCCGCGGCGCTGGAGTACCGCGGCAGCCTGACGCTGGCCGACGGCATCGCCGCGCAAGAGGCGGACGAAACCCGGGAGATCGTCCTCACTGCAGGCAAACCGGCAGCGGTCCTGTTGCCTTTGGCGCTGCCGGAATGGCGGATTGATCCCCGCGTGGGGCAGGCCGCTGTATCGGGGCGTCAGCTTGAGCTTCGGCAGTCGTCTCACGGGAGCGGGCTTTTCGCGCCGTGGTTCATCGATCTCGATCCACGGCGGATGTCGCGGCCGGCGACGTGGCGGCAGTTGACGGTGGCCGAAAATCGCCGCATTCTTCCAACGGATGCGGCTGCCGGCTACCGCGCGATGGCCGGGCGCCGCCAGTGGTTGATCTATCGCTCGCTGGCCAAGGTCGGCAATCGCACGGTGCTCGGCCACAACCTAATCACCGAGATGCTCATTGCGCGATTCGGCGCCGACGGCGAGATCGACCCGCTCATTGAGATCGAGTGACACGGGAACCGCGACGCCCCGCGCTCACTCGCTCGCGATCCGCCGGAGATCGTCGCGGGCGCGGAAGTAGGCGTCGATCACCTGCGGGTCCCACTGCTTGCCCGAGCCGCCGCGGAAGATCTCGTCGATCTTTTCGCCGGGCATTCCTTTCCGATAGGGACGGTCGCTTCCCATGGCGTCGTACGAGTCGGCCACGGCGATAATCCGGGCCGAGAGCGGAATGGCCTCTCCCTTCAGGCCGAGAGGATAGCCGCTGCCGTCCCACGATTCGTGATGGTGCAGCACCGCCGGCAGCACTTCGCCCAACGTCTTCAGGTCGACGAGGATCCGGTGCCCCACCTGGACGTGGGTCTTGATGTGGGAATACTCGGCGTCGGTGAGCTTGTCGGGCTTGCGAAGCACGCTGTCGTTAATCCCGATCTTGCCGATGTCGTGCAGGAGTCCCGAGAGGTAGATCGTGTCGAGCTGGTCGTGCGAGCAATTCAGCTCCCGGGCCAGCCGCACCGAAAACCTCGCCACGCGATCGCTGTGGCCGCACGTGTACTGGTCTTTGGCGTCGATTGCCGAGCTGAGAGCGCGGATGATCCCCGACATCAATTCCGCTTGCTGGCGGTAGAGCTCGATGTTTCCGCTGTGGATACCGAGGATCGCCGCCACGGAGCTGAGCAGGCTGGCCTCCACGGTGCCGAACTCGCCGCCGGCCACGTGGTTCAGCGCCGCCAGCCATCCAAACAGGTTTTCGCCTTCGGCCAGGGGTACCATTACCAGTTGGCGGATTTGGGGCAGCGTCCAGCCGGCGCGGGCGGTGACGGGCAGGTTGACGACCGCGGGGCGGCTGCGAGCATTCAGATTGAGTTCGGCAACAAGCCGGCCAAACTGCGTGTCGTCGATCGGGCACTGGCCGTGGGTGAGCCATCGCACATGGCTCCGAGCATGGTGATCGAGCGTGCCGGCCTGTCCGCCGATCGGCGCCAAGTACAGGGCAAAGCCTTCGGCCGGCACGACCTCGCCCATCCACTCCAGTGCGATGCGTCCCAGGTCGTCGTCGCTTTGCGAGATTTTCAGGTTGTGCGTAAGCCGGTAGAGAAGACTGATTTCCTCATAGGTGGCCGCAAGATGAGTGGAGAGGTTCTGCGCCTCGATCTCAACCTTGGCGAG
Organism: Thermoguttaceae bacterium; assembly: GCA_040766885.1. GTDB lineage: Bacteria > Planctomycetota > Planctomycetia > Pirellulales > Thermoguttaceae > JAXGPP01. The sequence continues at coordinate 98,926 of JAXGPP010000023.1, forward strand.
CCGCTGACTCTGGATCACTCCGTCCTGCACGAGCCCCGCCACGCGGAGCAGCGACTCCGGCGTCCAGGGCGATTGTCCTCGCGCCCAGCGGGCTGTTTCGTTGGGATTGAGCCCCAGAGTGGTCGCCGCGCGGCGAAGGTCATCGACCCTGGCGGTTCGGGTGACGAAGACTCCCAGCGCCACGTATGGAGAGGTCGAAGCGACGGGGACGGCCAGCACTACCAGCGGCGGCTCATCGGCAAGGAATTCCACGCGATCGCGATCGGCCGCCTGCCGGCACAACTCGATCCACGGCGACCAGTCGCCGGCCGGCTGTTCGGCGGAGACGTGCGCGATCCGGCCGTTGGCGGCGTCGACCATGTGCAAGTCGGCGCCGAAGCCGCGGCGTAGAATCGCGGCTGTCGAAGCGGGGATTCGGACTTCCGATTCGAACGCGAGTTCCAATGGTTGTTGAAGGGTCGTCGCTATGGTCATTGCCTTGCCCGTCGTCGGTCGCATCGGCGGCCTGCCCGGCTCACTGAGCCTCAGACAAACTTTACGTCATGACCCGCTTGGGCGCCGCTCGACCGCCTTGCCAGGACGTCACCAACGGCGGACAATTGCCGGCAAGCCGCCGTGCGGCTTCAGCCGGGCGCATGGGTCGGCGGTGCGGCTTGTGACGGCCGTAGGGCCACACCAGTGAGCGAGGAGACGCTGATGAGCGATTTGGAGGTACTGCTGGAAGCCCGTAAGTTTCGCGTGGTTCGGACCCAGGAAACCACGCGCGACGGCGAACAGCGGAGCCGCGAGGTCGTGAGGCATCCGGGCGCGGTCGCCGTCTTGCCGATCTTGGACGACGGCCGGATCGTGCTCATCGACACTTTCCGCTTCGCCGTCGGCAAGCGGCTCATTGAAATCCCGGCGGGGACGCTCGATCCGGGCGAAGAACCGATCGCCACGGCGCACCGCGAGCTGGCCGAAGAGACCGGGTATCGGGCCGGGAGCATGGAGCCCTTGCCGGTGATCTATTCCTCACCGGGAGTGCTCGACGAGCGGATGTATCTGTTTGTGGCCCGTCACCTGACGCCGGGGCCGACCGCGCTGGAAGCAGGCGAAGACATCGAACTACTGACCGTCAGCTGGGAGCAGGCGCTGGAGATGGCCCGCGACGGTCGCATTCAGGATGCGAAAACGCTGGTTACGCTGTTGTGGTACGACGCTTTTGGCCCGAAGGCGTGAGCGGAGAAACCGGGGCGCCGGCAACCGCATCAGCTATTGAGCGGCGAACCCATGATCCCGCAAGTTGGCCTCAATGCCGTTCCACATCGCTCCCTGCTGTTGTCCGAATGAGCCAATGGACCCCAAGACGGCCACCAGAATAAGCGCGAGAATGACGGCATATTCCACCGACGTGACCGCGTCTTCGGTCCGGATCAGGTTCCACAACTGTTTTGCGAATGCAGTCGCCATGGCTCGATTCCCATGCCAGCCGGCCGAGGACGTGACGGTAGCCTCTCCCATCAAAAAACTTAGCTCACCGGGACGTCATGTCAAACCACGAAATCCGTCAGCGTTTGGCCCTCAGCGTTCCACTACTGCCAGCCTGTAGAGGTACACAATGCGCGATCCACGACTCGACAAACTGGCCGACGTACTGGTGAACTACTCAACGGCGGTTCGACCTGACGACCTGGTGCGGATCTGGGGCCCCCCGGTAACACGGCCGCTGGTCGTCGCCCTCTACCGGGCGGTGCTCGCCGCGGGGGGCCATCCCCATGTCGAGCTGGTTCCCGACGAGTGCGCGGAAATCAAGCTCGACCTGGCGAGCGAGGAACAACTTCGCTTCGAGAACCCGATCGCCCTCTACACGATCGAACGGGTCGATGTGTCGATCGGTCTATGGGGCGAAGACAATACCAAGTCGTTAAGTGGGACGGATCCGGCCCGGCAGGCCCTGGTGAGCCAGGCCCGCAAGAAGCAGATGGCCCGCTTTCTGGAGCGAGCCAGTGCCGGAGAATTGCGCTGGGTGGGGAGCCAGTACCCGTGCAACTCCGCAGCCCAGGACGCCCAGATGTCGCTGGCTCAATACGAGCGTTTTGTCTTTGAGGCCGGACTCTTGCATCTCGACGACCCGGCCGCCGCCTGGCGGGAAATCAGCCGCCGCCAGCAACGGGTGGCGGATTTTCTCAACGAGTGCCGCGAGGTTCGCTTCACCACTCCGCAGGGAACCGACCTGAAGGTCGGCGTGGATGGCCGGGCCTGGATCAACTGCGACGGCCATGAGAACTTCCCCGACGGCGAGATCTTCACCGGGCCGGTCGAGGACGCCACCGAGGGCGTTGTCGCGTACAGCTTCCCGGCCGTTCATGGCGGGCGCGAGGTCGACGGCATTCGACTCACGTTCAAAGCCGGCCGAGTCGTTGATGCCTCAGCCACTCGCGGCGAGGAGTTCCTCATCGCCATGCTCGACCAGGACGCCGGCGCCCGTGTGCTGGGCGAGATCGCCATCGGCACCAACTACTCGGTGCGACAATACACGAAGAATACGCTGTTCGACGAGAAGATCGGCGGCACGTTTCACGCGGCCGTCGGCGCGGCCTATCCGGAGACGGGCGGCAAGAATGAGTCGGGGTTGCACTGGGACATGGTGTGCGATCTTCGGCAGGGGGGACGAATTTTCGCCGACGGCAAGTTGATCAGCGAGAACGGCCGGTTCCTGGATCCCGAGTGGCCACAGCCGTGAGCCATGGCGACAAAATGCCGGCACCTTCTGGCTGATCGCTGACTGCTGAGAGCTCTCTTCAGGCACTCTCGCGGCGGCGGCGGGCGGGATTTGTGGCCAGCAGGCGGTGGATGTGGTCGAGGGATCCGGTTTCGCCGGGATGGCGGTGGCGATGCCACTGTTCGTGCGTGGGGACGAGCGACTCATCGAGCGGCCAGGGATCAAATGGATCGTAGCCGAGCGCGCGTTGGAGCTTGGTGGAGTCCATGGAGACGTTGCCGGCGCGCGGCGGAATGGGCCCGGCCTGGCCGCGCGGGATGCCGTAGAGCAGATCGGGATCAAAGCCGCCCACGCGGTTGATGATCTGGGCGATCTGGTAGAGGCTCAGTCGCCGCGGCCCGCCGGCATGGAAGAGTCCGGCCAGATCGCTTGCCAGGACCGTCTCGCACAGTTCATTGAGGCAGTCGGTATAGGTGGGCGTGCGGACTTCGTCGGTATAGAGCGTGGCCGGGCGAGACTTCTTGAATCTCGAGCCGATCCAGTCGATGGCCCCGGCGTGGCCGTTGAGGCTCCAGCCCATCGGCAGCGAGATCCGCAGCATGCAGGCGGCCGGGTCGGCTGCGGCAATGATGCGTTCGGCCTCGACCATCGTCTTGCCATACATCGTCACCGGATCGGTGGGATCGTCTTCGATGTAGCCGCCGTCGCGGAGGCCGGAGAAGACCAGGTCGACCGAGAGATGGACCAGGCGAATTCCGCGCGGCACGGTCTGCTCGACGAGGTTCTGCGCCCCGTCGACATTCGACCGGCGGGCCAGATCGGTGTCCAGCTCGCAGGCCTTGAGCGCGCAGTTGCCCGCGCAGTCGAGCACCGAGGCGATGCGGCAGCGGTCGAAGAGCCGGGCGACTCCGTCACGGTCCTCGACGTTGCACGGCACGACGCCGGGCCCGCTCAAGGCGACGGAATCGACCTGCCGGATGCCGATGACCTGCCCCGGATATCGCGTGCGGAAGTAGTCCAGCGCGTTGTACCCCGCCACGCCCGTAATCCCCGTGATCAGAAGCGGCAGCGGCGGCGGGGCAAACGGGCGAACAACGAGCGGCATGGGGCGACAGCGAGCAAGTGGCGGAAGGGAAGGAAACGGCCATTATGCTGGCACTTGGGTCGATAACGCAACACCTCTTGCTTCTTTCCCGTCACGCCGTCATGCCAGCGAACCGGGTCTCGAGCCGGATTGGGGCGCCAAGCGAAACGCCCTTGAGGGTGTTTCGGTTGGTCTTCGTCGCGGCTGGTCGGTGCAAGTGCATGACGAGAAAGATGTTTCCGATGCGAGGCGAAGCGCAAGTGATTCCACTCTTTTGGCTTGAGTGTTGAAGTTCGTAGAGGGGTAAGGGGCGGTGTGCGCAGGGAATGGGCGTAGACCAGCCGTGCGAGGGCAGTGGTGGGTGTGTCGGGTTGTCAAGGAACGAACACGGCGAGGCCGTGCCGGCGGACGGCGTGCCGTCGCAGCCGGAGGTTAGTATACATATGGATATGCTTTCTTGTCAAGAGAGTATCCGGCCAGGTTTCCAGAGATTCTGGAGGGGGTTGGGGGCGGATGGATCCGATCCTTCACTACGCCGTCGTGACCCTCGTGATCAGAAGCGGGGGCGGGAACGCGATCGCTCATGCAGAATTCGTCGACGGAGAGGCCGAATCGATTCCAGTCCCGCTGCCAAGGGGGTAGAATTGGTACTGCTCACGGTGCTTGACGTGAAGTGAGGGCTTTGAAATGGATTGGCAAAATCGAATCGTGGTAGACCCGAAGGTCCTCGTGGGCAAACCCGTGATCAGGGGGACTCGGATTGCGGTGGAATTCCTGCTAGACCTTCTGGCCAATGGCTGGACCAACGAGCAGATCCTGGCGAACTACCCGCACCTGACTGGAGACGATGTCCAGGCAGCATTGCACTATGCCAAGACCGCAGATGGAGAGCTAAGCGACGGGAGAACAACATCCGCAGGTCCGGTGAAAGGACGCTGCTTTCGCGGAGCGGACGGCGACAGTTGTTGATTCTCCGGTGATCAACGCAGCGAGGTTCAACGTGACACAAGCGCGGCTGATTGGGCTGGCGGGGGTTTTATGGGCGGTGCTGCCGGCGATGATCCCGGCAGACGAGACGCCCCAGGGCTCGCGGAAGCTGACTGATGCGGAACTGCAGTCGATCCGCGATGGGTTCGACGGACGCGTCGAGGCGGCACTGGACGCCGAACGGGGCAAACCACTGGTCCGCGCGGCAAAGCAGCCTCCGCTGGGTCCCGGGCGCGGCAATTATGTCCGCGGGTATTCCTGGTCGCTGGTTGACTTCGCGACGCGCTGTTTCCGCCTCAACGAGCAGATCGAGGAGGCGAATGCGGCGATCGTCGAGAACGCCCGGCACTACCTGGAACATCCCGACGACATCAACGACCGCGACAGCTTCCACTGGCACGCCGACATGCTCTGCCGGCTCATCGAGGAGTACGGGGCCAAGGGAACCACGGCGCCGGGGAGGCTCTCGCCGGAGGCCGAAGCGACCTCGATGGAGATCCTGTGGCGCTATGCCAGCGGGTGCATCCATCCGGGTGAGAAGCAGATCGAGGCGGGGGCGGAGTGGTTGGTGCTCGGTTCCGACAACCATCATGTGATGGACGTCGTCGCGAAGTGGCACTTCGCCAGGCTGGCCAAAGACGCGCCCGGTTTTCGCGACCGTAAGTATCCCGAAGGCACCACGGCCGCCGCCGAGTACGCGGCGTGGAGCGAGTTTCTCAAGACGTACTGCGCCGAGCGCGCCAAGAAGGGGCTCTTTGTCGAGTTCGCCAGCAACTACAACATGGACGGGATCCGCGGCTTCTACAACGTCTACGACTACGCCGACGATCCGGTGCTGCGCCGCCGCATGGGGCATCTGCTCGACCTGCACTGGGCCATGTGGGCGCAGGAGCAGATCGACGGAGTGCGCGGGGGCGGCAAGGCGCGGATGTACCAGACGGGAGGCGACCGGCTGGGCCATTCCACGCTGCGGGAACTGGCCTGGTTCTACTTCGGCATCGGGGGGCCGAGCCGGCCGACCAGCCCGAAGCTGCCGGCGCTGATGAGCCGTTACCGGCCGCCGCTCGTGGTCGTCGACCTGGCCGTGGACGTTGCCGGGCGGGGCCGCTATGAGATCAACCATCGCCCGCTTGGCCTGTCGGTCGATCCGAACGAGCGACGGATCACCCATCAGCTTCACTGGTATCGGCTTCACCCGGAAGGGGGCTGCCTGTTGTGCTATAGCTGGTGCACGCCGGAGTTCATCCTGGGAACGCCGATGGTCGAGCCGCGCCCGAGCGACGACTGGGCGGCGATCAGCGCGCAGAACCGCTGGCATGGGGTGATCTTTGCGGGCCACGTCGACGCCCGCATCGTGCCCCAGGTGAGGGCACGCGACGATCGCGCCGCGTTCAACACGCAGTGGTCGGTGCAGCGCCACGGAACGCTTATCTGCCAGAAGCTGAAGACGCACAAGCACGGCAGGGAGATGCGGGTGTGGTTCTCCAAGGCGGGGCTGAGCGACGTTCGCCGTCAAGACGACTGGTTCTTCGTCGAAGCGCCCGGCGCCTACGCGGGAGTGCGCGTGGTCCGAGGCGGAGCGGAATGGGACAAGGATGCGGCCGGCGCCAAGCGACCCTTCGGCCCGGCGGGCACATGGCTGCGTTGCGAGGACGAGTGGGCGCCGGTGATTCTCGAAGTGGGCTCGAAGGAGGACTTCGCCAGTTTCGATGCGTTCTGCGAGGCGGTCGTCGCGCTGCCACTGTCGTATGCCAATGAGATCCTCCGCTACCAGGGGCTGTCGGGCGACCGGTTCACTTTCTACGCCGATCAGAGCACGAACCCGGAAGTCAACGGCACTGCAATCGACTACGCGCCACCGATGGTTCTCGACAGCCCGTTCGTCAAGAGCGGTTGGAACAGCGGCGTCGTAACGATTGCGAAGGACGGCCGCCAGTGCGTACTGGACTTCAACGATACGGGAGACGATATTGGACCTGACTCCGGGCGAGCGGGGCGGTGACCGCCCGCGGTTTCAGAGCTAAGACGCTGTTTCGAGACTTGTGGTGGGGGGGGGTGGGCCGGGCCGGAAATTCACCTGCCCTGTTGTGGCAGGGAAGCCGCCTCCACCACAATGGAGGCGACAGTTCCCCATTACTCATCCTTGACAACGCAGCGAGGTTTAACGTGAGACGGGCGCGGCTGATTGGCTTGACGGGCGTTTTGTGGATGGTGCTTTCGGCGATAGTCTCGGCCGCCGAGACACCGCGGCCGAATGTGGTGTTCTTCCTGGCCGACGATCTCGGCTGGAGCGATGCGAGTGTGTATGGCAGCAAGTTTCATGAAACGCCGAACGTCGACCGACTGGCAACCCGGGGAACGCGGTTCACCAACGCCTATGCGGCCAATCCGCTCTGTTCACCTACGCGGGCGAGCATTCTTACCGGGCAGTATCCGGGCAGGCTGCGGTTCACCACGCCAGCCGGGCACCTGAAGGAAGAAGTGCTCGATCCGATCGTGCCCGAGAAGGCCGCGCCGGGGAGCAAGTGGGTGCTGCCGCAGACGCGCACGCGTTTGCCCTTGGACTACTACACGCTGGCCGAAGCGCTTCGCGACGCCGGCTATGCCACGGCCCACTTCGGCAAGTGGCATCTGGGCTGGCCACCCTACGAGCCGGAACGCCAGGGGTTCGAGTTCAACCTGCCGGGCGGCTCCTACCCGGGACCGCCGGGCGGTTTCTTTGCGCCGTTTCCGGTGGAGACGCTCCGCGACTCGCCGGCGGGCGAGCACATCGACGACCGGCTCACGCGGGATGCGATCCGCTTTCTCGAACAGCACCGCGATCGGCCGTTCTTCCTCAACTACTGGCTGTTCTCGGTCCACGCGCCCTTTCAGGCCAAACCGGAACTGATCGATCGTTACCGGGCGAAGGTCGATCCGGACAATCCGCAGCGGTCGCCGACGATGGGGGGCATGGTCAACACGATGGACGCCTGCGTGGGCCGGGTGGTGGAAGCGCTCGATCGGCTGGGATTGTCGGAGAATACGCTCGTGATCTTCACTTCCGACAACGGCGGAAACATGTATGACCTGGTGGACGGCACCACGCCCACGAGCAACCATCCGCTCCGCGGCGGCAAGGCGACGATCTACGAAGGGGGCATCCGCGTTCCGCTTGTCGTCGTCTGGCCGGGAAAAGTGGCGGCCGGGGCGACGAGCGACGCCGTGGTGTCGAGCATCGACTACTACCCGACGATCCTGGAGATGCTCGGCATTGAGCCGCGAGCCGACGTGCTGCAGGACGGCCTGAGTTTCGCGCCGGTATTCACGGGAGGTAAGATCGAACGGAGCGAGGTCTTCTTCCATTTCCCGCACGCCGGCGTGGCCCCGGCGCGGTTTCCTTCCACGGCGGTCCGCCAGGGAGACTGGAAGCTGATCCGCGCGTACTGCGACGGGCCCGAGCAGCAGGACCGCTACGAGCTTTACAACCTGCGCGAAGACCTTGGAGAGACGAACGACCTGGCTGGGGCGATGCCGGATAAGGTCAAGGAGATGGATGCGCTCATTGACCGGTTCCTCAAGGAGACCGATTCGCTCGTGCCGCGGCGCAACCCGGCGTATCGGCTGGCGATTGGCGGCTGGCAGGGGAGCGAGCAGGCCGAGATCGCCGCGGCCGAGGGGCTGCTGGTGGTTACGGCGACGGGGGGTGACCCGCAAATCACGACCAGCGACGTGCCGTCGGTCGCGGGCAGGCTGACGCTGGCACTGCGGATGAAGGCGGCCGCGCGGCTGGAGGGCCGGGCGTACTGGCTCACGCGCGAGCATCGCGGGCCGCACCGCGACCGCTCGACGGCATTCGACGTGAAGCACGACAGCGAGTGGCACGAGTACGAAATGCCGCTCGACGTGGGCGCACCGCTGCTGGGGCTGAGGATCGATCCCTGCCAGGCCGCCGGACGGGCTGCAATCGACTGGATTCGCCTCCGTGATGCTTCGGGTAAGGTGATCAAGGAATGGTCGTTCGACGAGCCCGCGGCCGGCCGGTGACGCCGGGGCGCCTCGCGACGGTCAGTCTTTGCTCCCGATGCAGTAAAGGTGGCTGGCGGAACGGATGATGATCTGGCCTTGGGAGACGGCGTAGGAGGCCTGGCATTTCTCGTCGATGGAATTGCGCGCGACGACATCGAACGGCGGTTTGGCGTTGATGATCGCCGACTCGCCTTCCTCGGAGAGGAAGTAGATCCGGCCGTCGGCAAGAATCGGCGAGGCGGAGTGCTTGCCGCCGATCCGCTCGCGCCAGACGATTTCGCCGCTTGTGGCATCCATGGCCATGGCGATGCCGTCCTGGCTGATCGAGAACAGGTGCTTGCCGTCGAGAATGAAGGACGGGATCGAGGGGACGTTCTTCGACTGCTCCCAAACGACTTTCGCGCGGTCGGGATCTTCGCGGCTCCCCGGTCGCATGGCGCGGATGGTTGGATTGCCAAACCCGGAGGCGGTGTAGACCAGGTCATCGCCGATCACCACCGAGGGGACGACGCCCTCGCCTTCGCTTCGCACCGACCAGATTCGCTTGCCGGTGGCGAGGTCGAAACCCTGCACCACATCTCCCGCGCCGCTCACAAGCTGCGCGTCTTCGCCGGTGCCGAGGATGTTGGGGGTGACGTGGGCGATCCGCGACGGGCCGCGCTTCGCCCGCCAGCGGACCTTGCCGGTATCGCAGTCGAGTGCCAGGATGAACGCTTCTTCCCACGGTTTCTGCCAGCCGACGGTCTTATCTTCGCCGCGGCTGCTGCCGTCGAAGGGGATGATCAGGAGCCCCTCGTACAGAACGGGCGAGACGGCCAAGCCGTGCTGGCTGTAGTAATCGACATCGGTGTTCGTCCATTCGATGCGACCGTCGAACGAGAGGGCGGCGATCTTGCCGTTGAATGAGAGTACATACACGCGGCGGCCGTCGGTGACGGGTGTGGGTGTGGCGTAGGAGTTCGGGGGCTGTTTCAGCGTGAGTTCCTGGCGAAAGACCTCCTTGTTCCAGAGGACCTTACCCGAGCGGCGATCGAGGGCCAGCACGCGGAAGCTCGTTCCCTCGTCGGTGGCCGTGGTGAGGAAGACGCGGTCTTCCCATACGATCGGCGACGACCAGCCGGAGCCAGGGATGGCAGTCTTCCAGGCGACGTTTTCCGTGGCGCTCCAGCGCGTGGGCAGTCCCGTTTCGGTGGAGACTCCCTGCCGCGTCGGTCCGCGGAAGCCGGGCCAGTTCTCCGCTACGGCGGCTTGGGCTAGGAAGGCTTGGGCTAGGAACAGGACAAGCAGGAAGGCAAGTCGTCGCATGGTGTTCATCTCAGGCGGTATGGCTGATCGATATCCGAGCCGTTGACGGCGGACCCATTGGAACCGATGGGTGGCCTGAATGGCAAGACACTTTCTTGGCAGAATTCGCTAACTCTCGGCGCGACAGAGGTTTAAGCCAAGCCGCGCGGGGCGGTACTATCAAGCGACTACTCCAGCGTCGACCGGTCCGCACCGTGGTCGCCTGTCTCGCGGGGCGATGGTTCCAATGCGGCTTTCAACCGATTTCCGGCCGATCCGCCTCCGCCCTCTTCTCCGTCGCCACAACAACCCCGGCGGCAGGGGCCTTAGACCAGGCCTTTGTACTAGCATGCGGAGCCGGTTACCAAGGCGGCTTGCGGCAATGAGTTGCGTCGATGACCGGTGCCTATACTTGGAGAAGAACCGCGATTTCTCCAGGAGGCATTCCAATGATTCTTCAGGAAGTGATTGATCGTTTCGAGCAGAAAGCGCCGGTGTGCGTGATGGTGCGTGCGGCCATGGAGAACGTGCTTTCGGCCGAGCGTCTCGACGGATTGTTCGAGGAAGCCGCCGAGCGGCAGGCCAATCGGCAGCTCATGTTCTCGACCGTGGCCGAGATGATGGGGCTGGTGGCCTGCAAGATCCATCCCTCGGTGCATGCGGCGTATCAGGCTAAGGCCAAGGCAGTCGGCGTGACGGTCAAGGCCGTCTACGACAAGCTGCAGCGGATGGAGAGTAACGTCTCTCGGCAGCTGGTGGCCGAGACGGCCGCGCGCATGGAAGCGATCATTACCAACAGTGGAGGCACGCTGCCGGAGTTGGTGCCCGGTTACCGCGTGAAGATCCTCGATGGCAACCACTTGCGTCGCACGCAGCGCCGGCTGGGAGCATTGCGGAAGCTCAACGCGGCCCCGCTGCCGGGGCATTGCGTGGTGGTCCTGGATCCGCGCTTGAAGCTGGCGATCGACGTGATCCCTTGCGAGGACGGGCACGCGCAGGAACGCAGTCTGTTGCCGCAGGTGCTGGAGACCGTGGCGCCGCGCGACCTGTGGATCGGCGACCGGAATTTCTGCACGACGGACTTCCTGTTCGGCATCCAAGCACAGCGGGGTTACTTCCTTATCCGTCAGCACGCCCAGGCATTGCGCTATGAACTGATCGGCCGACGCAATCGCGTCGGCGAGACGGAAACCGGAGTGGTCTACGAGCAGAGCATGCGGATTTTCGACAAGGAAGGCCGCGCCATCAAGATCCGCCGCGTGACGGTCGTACTCCATCAACCCACCCGGGACGGAGACACCGAGATCCATCTGCTGACCAACCTCCCGCGGAAAGTATCGGCCGAGCGCGTGGCCGATTTGTATCGCCGGCGCTGGACCATCGAAACCGCCTTTTGCGAGCTGGCGCAGAACCTGGAGGGAGAGATCGAGACGCTGGGCTACCCGCGTGCCGCGCTGTTCGCCTTCTCGATGGCCTTGGTCTGCTACAACCTGCTGAGCGTGGTCCTGGCGGCACTGCGGGCGGTGCATGGCCACGAAACGGCGCAGACGCAGCTTTCCTTCTACTATCTCTGCGACGAAGTGGCCCACACGCATCGCGGCCTGGATATCGCCCTGCCCGACGAATACTGGCGGCGTAAGTACGCACGCTTGACGCCCGCCCGTATGGCCCGTGCACTGATCCGCCTGGCGCGACAGGTGGATCTTGCCCGCTATCGCAAGCATCAACGCGGTCCCAAGCGGCCCCCACCCAAAATGGACAAACGACGCCGAAGCCATGTCTCGACGGCCCGTGTGCTGGCGCAAAGCCGCACCAATACGTCATGAATCGATGCTAGTACAAAGGCCTGGGCCTTAGACTCAGCGCCCGTGGCACGCTAAAACTTGATCGAAATGTGTTTGGCTCATCGCGACGCCGGTGCCCTTTCAGGGTACCGGAGCTCTGGGCTTGAGGGTTTGCGGCGGATGAACACCATCGCTCCAAATCGCGGTCGCGTCCTGGCGGTCATGGTTGCTGCCCTGCTGGTCGTCGGACTCGCTATGGCGATTGCCGACTCCGTTCAGGGGAATTGGCGGCCTGTCTTTATGCTCGTTTGCAATGCCGTGCTGGCGATAGTTCCTTTTGTGCTGGCACGGCTAACACCTGCGACGGCGGGTTTTGATGCTCGCTGGTGGCCCACTTCAAGCTGGCACTGGCTATGGTTCTTGGGCCTGCTGGTGCTCTTGTTCGCCTCAAGACTTCTCGCAGCCGCGATTGCTGTTGTCATTATCCGCTCTGCACCTCCTGGACAGTCAGGCACGCTATCTGCACCCATAGCACACATCCTCCAAGCGATCTCATTGCTCCTCACAGGGCCCGTGGCCGAGGAGATCTTCTTTCGTGGCTATCTCCTGGATCAATTGAGAAAGCTGGCGCGATCAAGCACCGCAGTGTTGATTCAATCCTTCCTGTTTGCGCTTGTTCACTTCATTTTGTGGGGATTTACGTCGTTCTCGTTGTTCAATTCCCTTGATGCGCTCTTGTTTGGCCTGATAGCGGGATTGTGGCGAATCAGATTCAGGAGTCTTCTGCCCATCGTGCTGGGCCACATTCTGTGCAATGCGATCGGCATTCCTGATCTCGTGGAGGGTTACGAACGGGCCGTCTCCCAGAGGGACGCGGCTGAAACGGCCCAAGCAGATCAAAACGATCGCACCACGACGCAAGAATTGCGGGACCACGCGACCGCCCTTTTTCATGAGGGCAAGTACCAGCTAGCGCTGGCGGATGCAGAGAGGCTGCTCGAACTTGAGCCCGACGACTTCGCAGGGCACTACATGGCAGGGTGGATTTACGGAACCTGCCCGGACCCCGCTTGCCGGGATAAGGAAAAGGCCCTGTTCCATGCCACGAAGGCTGTGGATCTCTGGCTTGAGGCTGTTCCGGGCACGGAGCCAACATATTGGATGGCTTGGGCCTGCCTGGCGGCCGCGCACGCGGAAGGAGGCGATTTTGAGAAAGCCATCGAGTACCAGAAGATGGCGATCGAATGGCTCCCCGCCGTGGCCGAGGAGTGGCGACCCAGCGTGGAACCTCGTGTCAAGGCGTGTCTGCTACTGTACGAGGCACGAAAGCCGCTGCGGAGCAAGGCGATGTCTCTTGGCAGGTTAAGCGATGCGTGGCTGGAGAGCATGTCGAACGCGAATCCCGAAGAGTTCCCGGAAATCGCCGAATGATGCCATTTGTTTTCAAGGAGAACGTTCATGGCGCCCAGCAAGAGAAACGACCAACGGACCCGCCGAACGAAGCCGCAAGGCCGCGTGCCGCAGCGTGTGCCGCCCGTCCACACACTCGTGCGGCGTGAAGTCCCGGAAAGAAAACTCGAGCCCGGTCGCAGAACTCGACCGGCTCAAGACTGAGTTCGGTGCGACGAGCGCGCCGCGTTGCGTGGCGAGCCAGGAAAGGAGGAAGAGCCTTTCACTGCCGCATTCTTCGGACAGGCCACCGTAAGCGTACGTCCAATAGCATCTTGCATGCCACGGTAGATTGGGGGTGAATGGTGAATCCGGATGGCTTTCGAGGAGATCGAGCGTGGCGCGGCGGAGCAGCGAGGAGAAGCGGGCGTTCTGGCGGATGGTGATTCAGTTGCAGGGGGAGAGCGGTCTGCCGATCCGGGAGTTCTGCGAGCGGGAAGGGGTCAGCCAGGCCAGCTTCTTCGCCTGGCGGCGGAAGCTGCGGCAGGGTGCGCCGGCAGCCGAACGCCACCCTCCACTCGAGAAGAACCACGCAGAGGATTCGCCACGTCTGGTTCCGGTGCGGCTGCTGGAAGCCAAGGGGGCGGCTGCCGTGGAGGTGGTTTCGCCGAGCGGGCTGGTGCTTCGGGTCCACGACGATGCGGGGACGGAGAACGTCCGGCGGGTCCTGCACCTGGTGCATGAAATCGCTTGAGGGGGCTCATGTTCCATGTTCCTCGGCAGGTCAAGATCTTCGTGGCCCTCGATCCGGTCGATATGCGGCGGGGCTTCGACGGCCTGTCGGCCCTGGTACAAGAAACCCTGGAACAGGATCCGCTCTCGGGCCATTTGTTCCTGTTCCGCAATCGCCGCCGCGATCGGGTGAAGCTGCTCTTCTGGGACGGCGACGGCTACGCCCTTTTCTACAAGCGGCTGGCCCGCGGCACCTTCGAACTGCCCGTGCCGCAGGATCCGCAGTCGCCGGCGATCGAGATCCGCGGCAGCGAGCTTTCGATGCTGCTTGACGGGATCGAACTCCAGGGCCGCCGGCGTCGGCTGCGTTACGAACGGCCAGCGGTGTCCGCCTGAGGGGTGTGTCAAGCGGGGCTGTTTCGGCTGGCGGCCCTGGGGTAGCCTGAAGCACTGCCCTTGACAGCCCTTCAGGAGACGCCCGATGCAGTTGGGAAGCCTGGTCTGGTTCTCTTCCCGCCAGCAACCGTTTGCCGTGTGTGAACGGCACTGCCTGGATCTGGAATGCGATTGTACCGACGCCTGGCTGACGTTCACCGAGGTGGATCTTGAGGGGCAGGCGCTGGAGGAACCGCTGACGTTTGAGATCCGGGTCAATCTTCGCAGCGGGCGCGAGCGTCGTCCGCCGCAACGTCCGGCGGCGATCGAGGCGTTGGTCCGCGAATTCCTGGTTGGCTTTCCTGTCGAGCGTTTCGGGGAGATGGCCGACCGGCGTGGGGAGCAACGCACCGCTCGGCGGCGGTTGAGCCATTACACGATCGATCCGTCGAGGCGGGGCGAGTTGATCGCTTACGCGGAAGTGATCGACGCGGCCGAGGATCGGGAGGCCTGCGCGTGCCGGTTCGGGTTGTTCTTCGCCCACGAGGGGCACGACTATCTGATCGAGGATCACTACTGCCCGAACCCGGCCTGCGATTGCCAGCTGGTCCACCTCGGGTTCTGGGAGCGGATCGAGTCGCCGCAGAACAAGATCGACCTCTGGCAACGCTTCCGGGCGGCGTTCGCTCTCGACGGGCGATTCAAGGAGATCACGCTCTGCGAGGAGGGTTGGTGTGGCGCGGCGTCGGTCGCTCGGGCCTGGCGTGAGCACTGCGGCGAGCGGTTCGAAATCTTCCGGGAGCGTTATGAGCAGATCAAGGCGATCGGCCGGCGCAGCATGCCGTTGGCCGTGCCGGCACCACCTCCGGTCCCGGTCGTGAAGTACGTTTCCCCAGCGCCACTCGGCATATCGCCGGCCGAAGCTCGCCGGGGGCGTAACGATCCCTGTCCCTGCGGCAGCGGGCGGAAATTCAAACGCTGCTGCGGCCGTGGCGGAGTGGCTTGAGAAAATCTCCAAGAAAGGTCCGAACAGGGGTAGCGCGATCGGCCGCGATGGTTTATCTTGCCCCCAGCCAACGGAAACGGGCGCTCGCAGGAAGCCAGCATGCCGGCCAGTCAAGACACCACCGCTCTTTCGCTCCCCGGCGATGTGGCGTCGTGTCATGAGATGCTCCAAAGTCTTGCTCGGACGCTCCAGGAGCGGGACCGCCGGATTGCCCAGTTGGAAGCGGCCATGGAGGCGTTGATCCGCCAGCGTTATGCCCCGAAGCGGGAACGCTACACGGATCCGGACCAGCAACTCCTGTTCGACGAACCGGGCGAGGTCGCCGAACCGCTTGAATCGCCCGGCGAGGAGGAGGACGACGATTCGTCCGCCAAAAAGAGAAGGAAGAGACGGGGCGGAAAGGGGCGGCGGATTCTCGACGCCGAGGCGGCTCGCGAAAAGCTGTTCCACAAGCTGACCGACGAGCAGAAGGTGTGCCCCAAGTGCGGCGCTCCGCTGGTGATCGTGTTGGTGGACGGTCTGCTGCAATGGGCCCACCGGCCGGCCAAGATCTACGGCATCCAGCACGTCCATGAAAAGGGCTTCTGCCAGTGCTGCCACGAGCACGTGGTGGTGGCCGACAAGCCGCCGCAGATGATCGAAAAAGGGGCGGCCGACGCCAGCCTGCTGGCCCACCTGACGACCTCCAATAAGGGCGACCACCTGCCCACCTACCGCTATGAAGAGATCAGCCTTCGCCATGGCTGGTGGCTCCCCCGCAGCACGCAGGTTGGCTGGCTGGGGCAGACGGCCGTGACGGCCGTGATCCTCTACAGTTGGATGGCCAGCCGCGTGCTGGGAGGAAAGCTGCTCGGCACGGACGCCACCGGCGTTCGGGTCCTGGAGCCGGGATCGGGGCAGGCTCAGAAGGGAACCGTCTGGGTCTACGGTGGGCAGCGGGAGGTCTGCCCCTATCTGGTCTACGAGTACACCCGAAGCGGCGACGGCGAGGCGCCGCGGCGCTTCCTTGACGGGTATGCCGGTTATCTGCAGGCCGATGCCGCCTCGGTCTTCGATCAACTCTATCGCGGAGGAACCGTCTTCGAAGTGGCCTGCGGGGCCCACATGCGACGCTACTTCTACAAGGCCCGTCACTCGGCGGCGCTGGAGGCTCACCGTGCGCTGGTCTCGTTCCGGCAGCTCTACATGCTGGAGCGGGAGCTGGCGGGCGTTTCGGATGATGAGAGACGCGCGCTGCGACAGGAGCGGGCGATGCCGATCCTCGACGAGTTCAAGGCATGGCTCGACAACATGGCGCCCGTGGTGGTTCCCAAGACCGAGATTGCCACGGCGGTCGGGTACGCATTGAACCAGTGGGACGCCTTCGTCCGTTACTGCGACCACGGCTGGCTGTTGATCGACAACACCCGCAGCGAGCGGGCGCTGCGTCCCATCGCCGTGGGCAGGAACAACTGGCTCTTCTTCGGAAGCGACGGCGGCGGGCGGACGGGAGCCATCTTGTATTCGCTCGTCTGCTCGGCGAAGGCCAATCGGGTACACCCGTACTTCTACCTGGAAGACGTCTACCGCCGTCTGCCGAAGATCCGCCAGCATGAGTCCCTGCTGCCGGTGCTGCGGGACGCCTGCGGTCAAGTCGAACTGCCAGGCGGCGCCCGTCCGCGTCTGGAACGGCTGGACAGCCCGCTCGACTACCTCCGCATCCTCAAGGACCATCCTCGTCCGCTCATCGAACGCTTGCGCGCGGACTCGCAGCTCGATCCGGCGCTCGTAGCCGAACTCAACGCCCTGCTGCCCGACCGCTGGCTATCGGAGCATCCCGAGGCGTTTCTGGAAATCAACCGCCGCACCCGGATCGTCGGCGAAGCCGCCTGACCCCCGGCCCCCGGCCTCCCGCCCTGGCACAGCGGATGTCGCGCCCCCGCCCCGCGGCCTCAAGACCGGCATGTAGTTCGTGGAACGCTTACGGCCACCTGATATCGTAACCGAAAGACGCGCCAATGGGTCCACCACCCGCAATGCCTACGGCCGATAGGACTCGCTCGCGCTGGGGATTCACTCTCGATACCGCCGGATGACGAGCCGTGCGGCCGTCAGCGCCGAGGCTCTCTTGACCTGCTTCTCGGTGGTTCCAACGGCCGC
This sequence comes from Thermoguttaceae bacterium, assembly GCA_040766885.1. Taxonomy (GTDB): domain Bacteria; phylum Planctomycetota; class Planctomycetia; order Pirellulales; family Thermoguttaceae; genus JAXGPP01. Next base: position 116,415 of record JAXGPP010000023.1, read on the forward strand.
GGCAAGATCCGCGTCAGTGGCATCGAGATGATGGAGCAAATAGGTGAACATCGCCTCAAGGCTGTAGTCGAAGCCATGGTCGGCGAGCAGACCGCCGTGCGGTGGAGGACCGAGCGGAGATCACGAGGAGGCGCCGTGGGAACGGCTCGGGCAGCGGTCTCGCCTGTGGGCGAACATGGCTCCGTGCAGACAAGCTGCACGGTGGCCGGCGGGAAACGAGCCGGTTCTCGGACGCGGGACATGCTTACGACCTCGGCGGAGCCGCGGTCGAAAGCATGGCACCCGGCGAAGTCGGGCGTGCTTGTCCGAATCAGGGCGTCGAAATACTCAGCCAGGGGATCCATCGGGCTCGCGAGTCGTGGATTGTTCGGTGTCTCCCGGTCTGCTTTGATTGGACTTGTGGTGGGGCTCGCTGCGATCGGCCCACCCTGCTTGTCGACCTGCTCTACTTCCCCAGCTTCCGCTTGAGATCGAGCACGGCTTCGACGAGTTCATCGGGGCCGTGGCGGAGGACGTCGCAGGCGGGGAGGCCAAGCTGGCGGCGGAGGCGGGCGCGCTCGGCGTCGAGTTCGGCGTCGGAGAACGCACGGCCGTTGATGGCCACGCCGACCGCCTGGCAGGGGTGCATGATGCTGGCGGTGGTCTCGTAGTACTCCTTGAGCTTCTCCAGCGAAGGTAGCGGGATCGGTTCCATGCCGGAGACCATCGTGCGGCCCATTTCGTAGACGAGGATCAACCCGTCGGGCATCGCGCCGTGCAGGAGGCCCAGAGTGACGCACGAGTAACGGGGGTGAAACAGGCTCCCCTGCCCTTCGACGACGATGACGTCGTGGTGCTGGTTCTGGAGGACCAGTTTCTCGGCGGCACCGGCCAGAAAGTCGCAGATCACGCGGTCGACGGCGATGCCGTCGCCCTCGACGAGAACGCCCGTCTGGCCGGTGGCGACGAATTTCGCGTCGACACCAGCCCGTTTCAGGCCGGCCGTTACCTCGACGGCGGCGACCATCTTGCCGATGCTGCAATCGTTGCCGACGGTCTGGATCCGCAGGCAGCCATCGCGGAGGCCGACGCGGTTGGCGACGTCGTACTCGTTGCTGCGGCGGACGTCGATCAGCTCGACGCCGTGCTCGGCGGCAGCCCGGCTGAACTCGGGATCGTCGCTCAGGAAATCGTGCAACCCGGAGACGACGCTGAGCCGGCGGCGGATGGCGTCGAGGATGATCGGCCGCCAGGGAGCGGGGATTTTTCCGCCCGGCGGGGCGATTCCGATCAAGAGCGTGTTGGCTCCATCGGCCTCGGCCAGCGATCCGACGACGGGTATATTGCCACCCGTGGCGAATAGCTCCTGGCAGGTCTTGCCGGCCTGCGAGCGGTCGAGGACGGCGACCACCTGTTCGGGGCGATAGCGGATTACGCACACGGCGGTCTTGGCCGTGTGGGCGTCGTGATAACCATCGGTCAGGATGACCATGCGTCGGATAGTGCTCATGACGAGTAGGTTAACCGACGCCGTGCGGGTGGACCAGGGGCGGGGCGGGCGAATGGGGAATCGGGAATACTGAATACTGAATACTGAATGCTGAATACTGAATGCTGAATAGTGAATAGTGAGTGATGAATGGGGAGGGGGCGGGCGGGGAGGCGGGGCGGCGGGGGCTTCGATCGAAGGGTGGTGGCTCGGCCGAGGAATGGCTGGAGCGTCAGGAGGAATCGGTCAGGCCTATTTGTTCATGCTTGCTCGTTCGGCTTGCCGCATTCCACCATTTCGTCGTCGAGTATGGGGAGCAGTGGCTCGGCGGATGGAGAGGCGGCCGGCGGCGGGCCGACGAGGCGGGCGAGAACGGCGGAAGCGGTGGCGAGATAGGAGATGCCCGACTGGGCCAGGGACTGAGCCAGCGAGTGGGCGAGCGGGGCGAGATGTTCGGCGATGAATCGATCGCGGACGCCGGCGGTGATCGCAGCCCGGTCGTCGTCGCCGTCGAGCAACGCGTAGGCCTGTTTGAAGTAGAGATAGCCCACGAAGCTGACTTCGACCGCCACGTGGTCAGGCGCCTCGGGGAGTGAAGGCTGGAAACCGAAGGCCTCGTACGTGGCCAGGAGTTCGCCCAGGAACTGGCCGGGCAAGATCGAACCGCGATGGCTCACCTCACGGGGAGCCGCCGGGCCGCCCGGTCCGAGCGTGGTGTAGTAGAGCGGTTCGCTCGCCTCGTCGCGGGCCGCCTCGGCAGCGTGTCTGAGTTCGCTGTCGTCGACCTCGCGGGCCAGAGCGGCAACATCGGCCTGCCAGAGGTCGGACGGAGGCTCGAGCAACAGGGCGATCAGGCGCCATTGGGCTGAGTAGCGAAGTAGCTCAATGACTTGATGGTCGGTGAGTGTGCTGGTCATGGCGCGGCGCGTGCCTTGGTCTGAAGGGTGAGCGGAATCCAACCCGTGCGCATCTTGCGAGCCCCCACTTCCTCGGTAGCCCCCTGCCACACGGCGAAGGCGACGTTGGCCGGGCTGTCGGCGTTGAAGCCGGCGGGCGACTGGCGGCGGATGACCACGGTCCAGCGGTTCTCTACCCGTTTGCCTTGGCCCTGCGACTGGCTCTCGGCGGCCGGAGTTAGTGTGCCGGGGCCTTCGGCCACAAGATCCTGGACGGGCGAGTTCCGCGGGCCGGCCAGCAGGTTGCCGAGGGCCCGGGCCGGCGCGTAGCGGGCGGCCATCTCGCGCTGCTCGGGCGAGCCCTTCTTGAGCGCGGCCGCCTCGAAGGGGTAGTGGTCGACTGTGGCGTTGGGGTAGATCTCCTTGATCGAGTCGCCGCGGCCATCGACTACGGCCTGCCAGGCGGCGCTCCAGTAGGCGATTTCGACCGGCCGACCGACTTCGCCCATCTGCGGCGCCGGCAGCGTCGGTTCGTTCGTGGCGGGCACCTGCACGGCGCAGGCGTCGCAGAACATGGCCGGGCCGGGCAGATCGTTCGACTGGTCGTCGACCCACTCCAGCCGGAACGCGACCTCGGCTCCATTGGTGATCGCCCGGACGCGGACCTCAGGCGTCGAAGCCTTCATCAGCCGCGGCTCGACCAGATCCTGCGGGATGAGCTTGGCAATGTGCTCCGGCACCGCCTGCCAGGCCGCGTCGGCCGGGTCGGCCGGCAACGCGGGCGCTGATGCGACGACCACGTTGGCGGCCGGCGGCACGACCGGCTGCTGGCATCCGCCCACCAGCGCGGCTGCGATCATCATGGCGGCCCAGATGAATCGGTTTGAGGGTCTCATGGCGAGTCTCCTGAATACTGAATGCTGAATAGGGAATACTGAAGGCGGAAGTGCGCGGATGGATGCCGCGAGGGCCTTTCAATTTGACTTCCGTATTTGGTATTCCTCATTCGCAATTGTCTGCTCGTATGAATACTGAATGCTGAATAGGGAATACTGAAGGCAGAAGTGCGCGGATGGATGCCGCGAGGGCCTTTCAATCTGACTTCCGTATTCGGTATTCCTCATTCGCTATTCTCTTGCCGTCACGGGCAGTTGGTGCGGGCGATCTGGTGCTTTTCGTCGTACGCTTTGCGGATGTGGACCGGCTCACGCAGCGGGACGCGAACGATCTCCTTGCCATCCTCTTCGCTGCCGATCGTCCAGTCGTCCTCGGTTCGCCAGCGAGGGACTACTCGTTCGGTCGATCCGAAGAGGCCCAGGAGTCCGGCCAGTTCCGGATCGTCGGCCGCGGCGCGATAGGTCTTGATCGCCGCCTCGGCGCCGGGTCCGAACATCTGATTGAGAAACGACGGCGGCGCGTGCAACGGCGGGATGTAGTAGACATTGGGCTCGAGGCCGAACTGCGGGAACAGCGGCAGCGCTACCTTCTTGACGTGAACCAGGTAGTCGATCGGGTTGTCGGCCTTGGCCTCGTCGGGAGTCGAGATCCAGCCGGCCAGGCGGATCTTGCCGATGCAATTGACGAAGCACTGCGGCTGGATTCCCTGCTCGATCTTGGGGTAGCAGGCGATGCACTTCTCCGACGTGCCCGTCATCGGGTTATAGAACACCTTCTTGTACGGACACGCTTGAACGCATTCGCGATAGCCGCGGCAGCGCCCCTGATCCAGCAGCACGATGCCGTCTTCCGGCCGCTTGTAGATGCTGCCGCGCGGGCAGGAGGCGAGGCAGGCCGGGTAGGAGCAATGGTTGCAGATCCGCGCCAGGTAGAAGAACCAGGAAAGGTGCGGGCCCTGAAAGCTTGCGCCGCCATCGACCTGACCGGCGCAGTCGTCCTCGCCCACATTGGGATAGGAGTAGTCGTACTCGTCGGGCCGCCAGCCAAGCACGCGTGCGCCAGCCGGGGCCGCCTCAAAGAGGGTCCGCCCGGTGTACTGGCCGCCCTTCCACTGCTGGGCTCCGAGCATGTTGAGCAACTTCAGGTCCCAGCCCAACGGGTAGAAGCCGTAGGGCTTCGACTCGACGTTGTTCCAGAGCATGTATTCCTGCCCCTTGCCGGAAGTCCACGTGGTCTTGCAGGCCAGGGTACAGGTCTGACAGGCGATACACTTGTTGATGTCGAACACGGCAGCGAACTGCCGCTGGGGCCGGCTTTCGGGATACCAGTACGACATCTGCCGGCCAATCTGCCAATTAAAAACTCGGGCCATGGCTTTTAGTTCCGTGGTTGGTTGTGCAACAGTTCGGGCGTTTTCGACCGGGAAGCCGCTTTTCGCTCTGCGAACGGGCGTACTTTCGCGGAGCGAAAGGCGACATTGCAGTGCCTAGGCCTCCTTCTCGCGGCTGTCGACAAAGCGGCCGGCCAGGTACTGTTTCATCTCATCGCTCTCATATTGCGGGCGTATGCCGATGGCGGCGGGGCGCCAGAGCCCCTTTCCTTCCAGGCCACCCGGTTCGGCCCGAGTGATCTTCACGATCGACTCGCGCGGAGCGCCGGTGGGGCAGTGGATGTCGGGCATGAAGCCCTGGCCGATCGCCTGGCCAAACATGGTCTTGCGCACCAGCGAGTCGGTCATCCAGGTCGGCTTGAGCCAGCCCCGGGTGGCCGACTGGTGCGAGCCCGAGCGGAACATCGCCTGGTAGTTGGTCCGCGGGTTCTTCGCCAGACCGTCTTCACGCTCGGCTTGCCCCTGCTTCGAGCCAGGCGTGGCCGCGTACATGTTGAACCACATCCGCGTCACGCCGCGCGGCGTGCCGGGATAGTAGCGGGCACGGCAGAGAAGGCGGGCGAAGTCGTAGTCCTTGGCATTCTTCTGCCAGCCGCGGAAGGGGCGGTCCTCAGGGTCGGGATCGATCCAGACGTAGTCGCCGTCCTCGACGCCCAGTTCCTTGGCGTCGTCGGGGTTGATATCGACATAGCCTTCCGTGACAAACGGCGCGCGCTTGTCGTGGCGGTAGAGATCGCCGAAGGGGCCGAAGAGCACGGCGACCATATCGGTGTCGATTGGCGTGGTATGCGACCCGTGGCGGTACTTGGGCGTATGGAAGATGAAGCGGTAACCGTCCTTGATCAACGGGTGCGGCGAGTCTTTCGTCTCGGCCCACGACTTGACCACGTTGCGGCCGCAGCGTGTTTCGCAGGAAAGATCGTCGCGCTTGACCCCGTACTGCTCAGGCCCGGCGGCGCGGATCGCCTCGTGCTCGGGGGCCACGATCACGTTCGGCTCGTAGAAAGTGGAATCGACCGGTTCGCGGTGGACAGGGAGGTTTTCGCCGGCTTCGATGAACTCGTCTTCCTCGCGATAGAACTCCAGCCGGCCGCTCTTGGTGTACCATGGCCGCGAGTCGACCACTTGCTCGTAGCCGACCGCCTTGGGGCTGGTGCGACTTTGCATCAGGGCCGGCACGCCCTCTTTAGCCTTCTCCTCGAGGTCGACGATGGAGTAGCCCTTGGTGTTGGTCGAGTGGTCGAGGATCCGCTGAAGGTAGACGTCGGTGCGTCCTTCGCGGACGAACTTCCAGTAGTCTTCGAAACGGCTGTCTTTGAGGAGTTCGCCCATCTTCGAAGCCACCAGCGCCAGGACTTCGATATCGCCCATAGTGTGGAATACGCGGGCCAGGGGCGTGCGCGGAAAGATCTGGAGGAACGGATTGGTGACCGAACCGGTCATGTCGGGATGCTTGAGCTCGGCCCAGCAATCGACGCCGAAGACGACGTCGGCCCACTCGCACGACGTGGACCACCACCACTCGTTCACGCAAACCATCTCGATCCGCGGCAACACGTTGACCACCGTGTTGTAGTGCCACTTCACGTTGCCCAGGATCGAGTTGGCGTTGGCGAACCACAGCGACTTGGTGGGCGTGGGAATGTGGCTCGACCCGGTGAGCAGCTTGTTGCCCACGCGCAGGGGATGGTCCTCGTGGTTGTAGTAATGGGCCGACTCCGCCTTCCAGTACTGCTTGGGCCGGGCGGGCTTTTCGGGGTCGAGCTCGATGTCGAACGGATTCTCGTTGATGTATTGCGGCGCGCCGTTGAAAAGCGCCGTGCGGTAGTTGCCGGCGTAGGAGCCGACATTGCCGCCGATTTTGCCGACGTTGCCGGTCAGCGCCGCCAAGAGGAAGATGTCGCGGTCCTTGTTGTCGTTGTTGAAGAACTGGTTCGGCCCCATGCCGACGGCGAAGAGCGTGGTGCCGGGCTCCTTGGCGAAGCTGCGGGCCAGCGATTCGACCGCCGCGGCCGGGGCCCAGGTGAGCTCTTCGGTCGTCTTGGGGTCGAAGTGGGCCGCGTATTCTTGCACAAGGTCGAACACCGGGCGGCAGCGGACCTTCTTGCCGTCGGCCAGCGTCACCTCGACCGATCCTTCCAGCAGGGCCTCGCCGACCGGGGAGTGCTCGCCTACGCCGTCGCGAGTGAGCGGCTGGGGCTTATTATCTTTCTGGTCCCACCAGACATAATCGCCCCACTCACGGCGGAAGCCGTCGGGGATGAGCATCTCCTGCTGCTTGCCGGCCGGGGGTTCCTTCTCGTCGGGCTTGAGCACGCGGGCCTGATTCTTGAGTTCCGCCAGTTCGCCGCCAAACACATCTTGGGCGCGGAGGTACTTGAGCGTGTCCATCCGCACGAGGATCGGCAGGTCGGTCCACTGGCGCACGTAGTCGGCGTCGTAGAGTTGTTCCTTGAGGATCACGTGGGCCAGGCCCAGCGCCAGGGCGGGCGTGGTGCCGGGGCGGACGACGATCACCTCGTCGGCCTTGGTGGCCGTGGCCGAGTATTCGCAGGCGATCACCACAACGCGCGTCCCCTTGAGCCGCGCCTCGGTCAGCCAGTGGGCGTCGGGCATCTTGGTGGTGATCCAGTTCATCCCCCAGACGACGAGCGTCTTGCAGTGCTCGACCGCCGAGAGGTCGAACTCCACGGTCTGCTGGCCCGTGACCATCGGATGGCCGGGGGGCAGATCGGTGTGCCAACTATAGTTGTCGAAGCCCCGAGCCCCGAGCGCCTCGTCGGCGTTGACCTTGCGGATGGCCGAGTCGAGCAGGGCCATCGAGTTGGCCAGCCGATACATGCCGAATACCCGGGTCATGCCCAGAAGCGGCATGCCGCCGCGGAACTTGAGCACCTGCGTGCCGGCTCCCTGCGTCGCCTTGACGGTGACTTCGTCGTAGTGCTGTGCGCGAAGCAGTTCCTGCCCCTTTTCGCCGCTATACGTCTCGGCGATGTTCTTGAGCACGGAAGCCACGATCTTCGCGGCCTCATCGTGCGTCACGCGGACCCACTCGTCGCGGGCGCGCTGGAAGTACGATCGCGGCGGCAGACCGTTCTCTTCGCGAGGGAAGCCTTCTTCGACCCAGCGTTTGAAGCCCACGCGGACCATGCACTGGTTGACGCGGCGATCGCCGTAGAACCGCCGGGTCAACGCCAGACCCTTCTGGCAGCAGCGGGGATCCCAGCGATGAGTGGTCTGGTTGCCGTCGAGGTCGGCCGCCTCACCGTAGCGCATCGTCGGTCCGATCCGCGTGACCACACCCGAGCGGACGTAGGCATTGAGCAGGCAGTTGTGCGTGTCGTTGGGCGCGCAGAGAAAGGTGAACGTGGAATCGTACTTCCAGAGATCGCGGTAGACTCGTTCCCAGTCGCGATTGGGGTACGCGGCGAGCGGATTAGTGGGCGATTCGAGTCCCCAGGCCTTCATACCCGAGGCCACGAGCGCGCCGAAACCGGCGGCGCTGGCCGCCTGGAGGAACTCGCGGCGTGAAAGCTTACTTCCCATGTTGTTGCTCCTCCCACGTGCGGATGAAGGCGACGATGGCGTTAATCTCGGCCGGCGAAAGGGCAGGCCGGGTAGTCGACGCGGTGCGAAAACCGGGCATGAGTGTGCCGCCCCGGCCGCGGCCGATAGTCTCAGTAAGATAGAAATCGCTCGCGGCAGCGAGCAAAACGGCATTGTTGAGCGCCGGGGCTTCGGTCCCCTCGCCGCCGGCGCCGTGGCATCCGGCGCAATGGGCCTTGTATAGCTGCGTGCCAAGGGCAACATCGCCCTCGACCGGCGGAGTCGGCTCTCGATCGGCCGCTGGCTCGGTGCCGCCCAATTCGCGCAGGTGCGCCAGCACCGCGTCGATTTCCGCGGGGCGCAGCCCGCCTTCCTTCTCACCCCAGGCGGGCATTCGGCGGCCTGGGCGGCCGCGCTGGACCGTCTGGCGGATGAAGTCGTCGCTGGCCACGGCGTGGAAGTCGGGATTGCCGACCGATGGGAAGTAGGGCTGACCCGGATAGCGGTTCCCCTGTCCCTTGTCGCCGTGACAACCGGAGCAGAATGTGGAGAAGATCGTCGCGCCGTCGGTGGCGAACTCGCGCTCGGCCAGTTGCTCGGTGCGTACACGGTCTTGCGGCCAGTAAGCGCCGGGATAGTCACCCCGACGAAGCGAGAGGATGTAGAGCGTGAGCGTGTCAATCTGGCGGTCGGAGAGGCCCATGTCGGGCATCAGCGAGCCAGGCACCACCTTCGCCGGTCGCCGCAGGTGCTCGGCGTGCCAGTTGGCCACCGTGTGCTTTCCATCCACGCCGCTGAAGTTGAGCTGCGCGGGATCCTTGAGTCCGGCCAGAGTCAGATCGGGGCCATCGTCACCGCCCACGCCGCCCACCTTGTGGCAGCCGCGGCAGCCGAGCGTGTGGAAGAGTGATTTGGCCTCGACGAGTTGCGCGGCTCCGACGCGCGTGTTGAGAAACGCTTCCAACCCAGAACGGTCGGCGTCGTCGATGCTGCCGAACGACGTCTTCCATGCGCCCTCGGCGGCCCGGCGGTGCTCGTCGATATGCTTCTGGTACCACTCCGGGCTGTATCCGGTGAGTCCTATCGCCGACAGATCCGGTCCCTCCATGCCGTCGGCACCGGCAGTTCGCAGCGTGCCGCCGCGACCATCGATGCGGTGGCAGGCGAGGCAATCGTAGCGTTCCAGCATCGCCTGGCCGCGGTCGAGTTGCGATCGCTCGGGTATGCCGGCGTAGGTGTGGCAACTGCCGCACCCGGCCTGGGCATATTCGATTGGGATCATCGGTTGCGGCCAGAAATGCACATCGCCGTGAGCATCGGCTTTCTCGGTGGCCCGCCCCTGGCCGCCATGGCAAACCGTACAGCCAAACTGCGCCGGATCGTGGCCCACGGGCTTGTGCGCGCCGAGCACCGCCTCGCCGGTAAGAGCGGGCTCACCCGGAGCCATACCCACATGGCACGAGACGCAGCGGTCGGCGACCTGAAGCTTCGGCACCACAACCTGTCGGAGGCGCACCGGGAGCGGCCCGGACTCGGTGCGGGCCGAGGCCTGGGTCTGGCGCCAGTCCTTGAGCAGGTTCTCCTGAACCGCTGCCGTGATGAGCAGGGCGAGCACCCCCAGGCTGGACCAGAGCAGCAGATGCTTGTTTCGGTTCATCGTTTCGTGCCTCAGGTACGCATCACGCTCCGCATGATGAGCTGCGTCGTACTCGTCACGCTCCGCATGACGAATCACCTCACGCGGAGCGTGAGGAGTACTTCAATGCGCCGGCCAATCGGCGGGCGACCAGTAAAACGCCCAGTTCGGCCCGCGGAAATGGGTGCCCACGATCGTCAACACGAGAAATCCACAGAGGAAGCAGGTAAACAGACCCAACGCGCCGGCGCGAGTCGAGTTGTAACGCTTCACCAGCCAGATCGAGTACAGGGCGTAGATCGCCGCCAGGATTGTGCCGGGGTTGATCGCCGTGATGACCAACTGCGGGATGTCGGGGAACCACTCGCGCAACCAGCCGAACGAGATGGCAAACGCCTCAATTCCAATCACCGCCGCGAGGCCCACGACAACCGCCTGGGCGACAACCACGCGTCCGCCCGGCCCGCCGAACCACAACCCCGTGCCGGTTTCCTCGCGGTCGAGAAACGGGATCAATCCCAATCCGACGAGCACGATGGTGGGAATGCCGATTCCGCCCATGAAGGCCGAGTAGGCCACGAGTTCCTGCAGGCCGAGGAAGTACCACGGGGCCTTGGCCGGGTTTTCCGGCACGGCCGGGTTGGCTAGTTCCTTAAGCGGCGCGTTGGCCACGAGCGCCAGCGCCAGGCAGATGAACACCGTCACCATGAGCACGCCCAGTTCGGCGTGCAACAGATGCGGCATCGAGGGGACCGTGTTCTCCGGGCCGCGGCGGACCGCATCCGTCCGACCGCGTACAATCGCCGCCAGGTGGTAGGTCTTCGTGGGCGCCTCGGTGAAGACCGGGTAGACTTCGCGCGGCGGAGGGCCCAGGCGGCTGTCGGCGTCGGCCGGCCGCGTGAGGCCGCCGTCCTTGCGGATTCGCCAGAAATGTACTGCCAGCAGCGCCACCAGCGCCAGCGGAAGGATCATGACGTGCATCAGATAGAAGCGGATGAGTGCCTCTTCGCCCACCACGTCGGAGCCCAGGAGCAATTCGCGCTGCAGGCCGCCCGGATCGAAGGTTTCGGTCATGCCCACCGCGTCGGTGATCTCGCGCGGCGACTGGGCGATGTTCGCGCCGATGGTGATCGCCCAGTAGGCCAACTGATCCCAGGGAAGCAGGTAGCCCGTGAACGACAGGGCGAGGGTCACCACCAGCAGACCCATGCCGATGAGCCAGTTGAACTCACGCGGGCGGCGGTAAGCGGCGGTGTAGAAGGTGCGGGCCATATGCAGGATCACCGTCACCACCATCACGTTGGCCGCCCAGCGGTGGATGTTGCGCATGAAGCGACCGGTGGGAACGACAAAATGAATGTCCTTGATCGAGTCGTAGGCCGCTGTCGGATAGGGCTTGTAGTAGAACATCAACAGCACGCCCGTCACGAGCGTGATCAGGAACGCCGCCAGCGCGGCGACCCCCAGCCCCATGGTGGTCGTCCACCGCAGGCTCCAGCGATGCGTTCGCACCGAGTGCAGGTGGAGAAACACGTTGCCGAAGACAAACGTCGATCGGCTGCGGTCGGTCGTCGGCGGCCCGCTGCGAAACGTCGCCTGGACGATCCGCCGCGGCGTCTGCCGCAGGTTCGTGATAAACCGCCGCAGGGCAGGCTGTTCTCGCTCGACAGGCTCGGGAGGAATGGCTCGGATCATGCCTGCACCTTGGTTCCGACGGGTACGGTCGCATCTTCGTCGACGGTATACGTGCCGCCGCTGCCAGTGACTTTCTTCCACGGCAACGCCGCCGGGGCTGGTCCTTTGACGACGCCGCCGTCGTTGGTAAATCGGGAACCGTGACAGGGGCACTCGAAGCCGTCGGGCCGGTGAGCCACGATGCACCCGAGATGGGTGCAGATGAGCGACACCGCATAGACGCCTTCCTCGTCGCGAAACAGCGCCACCGATCGGCCTGGCGGAACGTAGGCCTCGCCCGCAGCGAGCGCCGCCGGGAGCGTGACGCGGAACTTCTTCGAGGGAGACGACAGCACGGCCGCCTTGGGCAGCCGGAGAATGCCGATCATCGCGAACAGAAACGCCCCGGCTGCCGCGAACAGCGAGCTACGCCCAAGGAAGTCGCGGCGCGGGACTGGATCGGGATCGAGGCGTGAGGGGACCGGTGAGGGCGACTGGCTCATGACGACCTCCAACTCGTAGCGCAGGTGACGCGTTCCATGGTGATGGCGTCCGACGGGCAGCGCATCGCGCACAGAGCGCAGCGGATGCAGCGGTCTTCGTCTTTCAAAATGGCCGAATGCGCATCGAGATCGTCGGTGGCTTCCAGCGCGCCCTCGATCGCCGTGCCGAGTTCCGCACTCGGCTCCAGGTCGGCCAGCGTGACAAGCTTCAGGCACTGGGTCGGGCAGACGTCGACGCAGCCGCCGCACAATACGCAGCGGGTGCCGTCGAATACCGGCGTCACGCCACAATCGAGGCAGCGCGATGCTTCGCGCAGGGCCTGCTCCTCGCTGTAGCCGATCTCGACCAGAACGTCGGGTCGATGCAGCCGCTCCTCGGGCTCGACGGTCGGCACCGCCACGCGGCGGATGCTCTCATAGCCACGCTCGCGACGGTAGCCGTCGAGTGTAAGATGAGCCGAGAGGGCGTCGATCTCGATCGTCCGGCCGGTGAGGTGCTGGTAGACGGATCGCGCCGCTCGCTTGCCCGAGGCAACCGCATCGATGAGCAGCCGCGTGCCGTGGGCCAGGTCTCCGGCCACGAACACGCCGGATGCGGTTGTGGCCAGTGTCTGCGGGTCGATCTTCGGCCAGCCGGGCCGGCCGTGCTCGACATCGGTTCCGCCATCGGCGAGGAATTCGAGATTTGTCGACTGCCCTACTGCGAGTAGGACCGTGTCGCAGGGGACTGTCACGCGGTCGGCGTCGTCGTAGACTGGAGCGAAACGGCGGTTCTCGTCGTACACACGCAAGCAGCGGCGGAAGAGTACGCCGCGAACGGTCCCCTGGGCGTCGCGCTCGATTTCGAGCGGGCCCCAGCCGTTCATCCGGCGGATCCCTTCTTCATCGCCTTCGAGGATTTCGAGCGTGTCGGCGGGCATTTCTTCGAGCGTTTCCAGAGAAACCAGGCTCACGCGCCCCGTGCCGGGCAGACGGGCCGCCGTACGAGCCGTGTCGTAGGCGATCTGGCGGAGCACGGTGCGGGCGACGTCGTAGGCGACGTTGCCGCCGCCGATCACCACGACCTCGCGGCCGATCTCAATCGGTTCGTCGAGCGCGACGGCCCGCAACAGGTCAACGCCGCCGAGTACGCCGGGACCGCGTTCGCCCGGCAGTCCAAGACTTCGCGAAGCCTTCGCGCCGACGGCGATAATCACCGCCGCATAGTCGCGCCTCAGTTCGGCGAGCGATACATCGCGCCCAACCGTCATGCCGTAACGGATCTCGACCCCCAGGGCTTCGATCACGGCCACCTCGCGGCGGATCAGTTCGCGTGGCAATCGGTAGGCCGGCACGCCGACGGCAAGCATTCCGGCCGGCACCCGTTCCGTCTCGAAGATCACCGGGCGGAAGCCCAGCAGAGCCAGATCGTGGCCAGCGGCCAGTCCGGCCGGCCCCGCCCCAATGATCGCCACCGACTGCCCGTCGGCCTGAGCGATCGTTCCCGCGGCTGTTGCACGCAGCAGTGAGGCCAGTTCTTCGGCGTCGGCGGAAAGCGGCGGGACATAATCGCGAATGGCGCGGAGCACTTCGTCGGTCGGCCGGATTTCGGGACCTCTCCGGTCGCAGACAAAACGCTTCAGCGCGCGGATGGCAATCGGCCGGTCGTTGGCCACAAAACGGCCGTCGGAATCGACTCGAGGTACTTTGCCGCGCCGGCAGGCGGCCTCGCAGGGCGCGCCGCAGATTCGCCCGCAGATCGAAGCCAACGGGTTCGGGCCGCGGGCAATGAGGTAGGCCTCGTCGTAGTCCCCCGCCGCAATCGCGCGAACGTACCCGCGGGCATCGGTATGCACGGGGCATGCCACCTGGCAGGAGATCAGCCCCCGGTGGTAGCCGTCGCCAGGCACTTCAACGCGAAGCTGCGGTGCGAGTAGTTCGTGACTCACCGGGAGCGCTCCTCGTCGCCTGGCCGGAGGCCTGCGATATCATCGCGGCCGGAACGATTCTCGAGTCGCTCGTCGACGGGTACCGCGAAGACTGAATTGGCCCGCAGCACGCATCCCGGTCGGCCGGGAACGCATGGCTGACCTACCCGAAGGCACGCCTCTTCGACCATCTCGAAATGCGGGCAGGAGAAACTCATACTTGGACCTCGCTCAACGTCGGCGCGATGACGACTTCCGCGAACTGGACGAGCCGATCGAGCCGGGCTCGCGGTATGACAGGGACGACAACGTTGACCACATCGTCGGTGACTACCGCCGCGATGCCCGGCCGTTCGGCGGCCAGGCAAGACGTGCCGAGTTCGGCCCGCCAGACCTCGATCTTCGTCCCCGGCAGATCGATGTGCCCTTCAACGAGCACCAGATCGCAGTCGGCGTAGAGAGGCGCGAGGCGTGCATAGTCGTCGTCGCCGGGTTCGCGCGGCAGGAAGATGCCCACGAGATCGGTGGAGACGATCGACGCCGGTGCGGCGCCCGCCCGGCGGTGTCGGTAGGAGTCGGTTTGCGGCGTGTCGAGTTCGTGCCGGTGGCAGGAGTGCTTGATGGTGCCGACGCGCCAGCCGCGGTGCGTCAACTCACGGACCAGTTCGACCATCAGCGTCGTCTTGCCGTGATTCTTGCGACCAACGATATGGAGGCGTTTCATCGCGCGGCCTTTACCCGGGGATACCTGCGATCCAGTCGAATGCCACTGGCGCTGACGCCGCCAACTGTCGGGCATCGGCCGGCACGGTGAGATAACAATTTGCCGTCCAGCAGGCGTAGATGTCGGCAGAACTCACGCCGGCGAGCGGCAACACGTCCCAGCCTTCGCCGACCTGCGTCGCCCGGGCCAGGCAGTAGAAAGTGCGCCCACCGAAGTAGCCCACCGGCGAGGTCAGCCGTCCCCATTGGGCCGAGGCGATCGGCTCGTCGCCGGCCAGACGCCGAATGGCGGCCGCCACGTAGCGGCTGAAGCCCAGATGACAGGCCAACGGGTTGCCGGGAAGTCCGAAGAGGAGTTGGCAGCCGCGCCGCGCAAAGAGCAGCGGTTTGCCGGGCTTCTGGTGGACCTTGTGAAAGACGACCTCCGCGCCATAGTCTCGCAGCGCACCCGGCACGAGATCGTACTTGCCCACCGAAACTCCACCGGCGAGGAGCACGATATCGCAGCCGGCGGCGAGTTCCAGGGCCTGCAGGATCGCCCCGGGCCGATCATTGACGTGGAGACAGAGCGGCGCGTCGAGCCCCATGCGCCGCGCGAGTGCGCAAAGCATGGGGCCATTCGAATCGCGGATCTGGTTCGGCGCCGGTAACTCGGCCGGCGGCACGAGCTCGGTGCCGGTTGTGATCACTGCCAGTGACGGGCGTGGCCGCGCGCGGACTGATGTGATGCCGAACGAAGCCATCACCGCCACGGCCAAAGATGTGACCAGCTCGCCCGGTTGGAGGACACTCTTGCCGTCGAGACATTCACTACCCACCGGTGCGATATGGCTGCCGCAGGGAATGTGCTGGGGCAGGGTGACCTGGTGGCCGCGGCGCCGCGCATGCTCTTTCTGCACGACGGCCTCGGCCGAGGGCGGGCAGGCAGAGCCGGTCATGATTTCAAGGCAAGTGCCGGGTGCCACGTCCCTCGCGTTCGCGCTGCCAGCCGCCACTTCGCCCACGATCTGGACCGTGCGGCCGGCGTCGGCCAAGCGAACGGCGTAGCCATCCATCATCGCGCGGCGAAAAGCGGGATAAGGGCGGTCTGCGCGGATTTCCTCAGCGAGGCGCAGCCCAAGCGAATCGGCCAGCGGCACAGCCCTCGCCGGAATTAGCGCGGAGGATTCGA
>JAXGPP010000024.1:0-112101 GCA_040766885.1 Thermoguttaceae bacterium
CGGGCTCGGGATGGCGCACGGTGTGGCGGCGGCGCTAGGCGTTCACGCCCGGGTCCCCCACGGCGCCGCCTGTGCGCTGATGCTGCCCACCGCCCTGCGGGTGAATCGTGACGTCCGAAAACGCGAAATGGTTAGGCTTGCTGGCTTGCTGCACGATCATGGTTCGCCCGCGTCGCCAGAGGAAGCGGTCGACCGCTTGATTGCTTCAATCGAGACGCTGTGCCGACGAGTGGGCGTACCGAGGAAGTTGTCGGACGTGGGCGTCACGCGCCAGCAGATTCCGGCGATCGTCGCCAGTTCTCGGGGAGCGAGCATGAGTGGAAATCCACGCGAACTGTCGGATGAAGATCTGGGCCGCATCCTGGAGGACTTACTGTGATTCTAAGCGCCGGCCTGACCCCCGCATGGCAGCAGATACTGGTATTCGACGCCTTCCGCTACGGTGAAGTCAACCGTGCCCGAGAAGCACACTGGTGCGCCTCGGGAAAGGTCTTCAATGCCGGCATTGCTGCGCACCACCTTGGTGGAGCAAGTCTCACTCTCGCCCTGGTCGGCGGCCCTCCGTTGGAGGAGGTCACTCGCGACTTCGACGAACTCGGAGTTCCGCATCGCTGGATTGAGACCCAGACGCCGACGCGCGTCTGTACGACGATCCTCGATCAGGCCGACGGAACCATGACGGAACTGGTCGAGAATGGCCGTCCGGTGAGCCGAGCGGACCTCGACGCCTTCATAAAGGCATATGCCGAGGAAGCCGCCCGCGCTGACGTAGCGATCATCATTGGTTCGCTACCCGAAGGAGCCTCTCCCGCCTTCTATCGGGAGTTGGTAATGCGGGCCTCGTGTCCCACAGTACTCGATTTCCGGGGTGAGGGGCTGCTGGCGGTGCTCGGCCTCCGGCCCTACCTTGTGAAGCCGAACCGCGAGGAACTGGCTCGCACGGTTGGCCGCCCCCTCGAGAGCGACGGCGATTTGTGCCTCGCAATGCGCCAACTCAACCGCCAGGGGGCCCAGTGGGTCGCCATTACGCAGGGCGCGGGTCCAGTCTGGCTCACTTCAGAGCGCGAGACCTATCGCCTTCATCCGCCGCGCGTTGACCGCGTGGTGAACCCCATCGGCTGCGGCGATGCGATGGCCGCCGGGATCGCCTGGGCCACTCGAGCCGGTCAGAGCCCTGTTGAGGCAGTGCGCTGGGGTCTGGGAGCGGCTGCCGAGAACTTGGCGCATCTCCTGCCGTGCCGTCTCGAACCAGGCAAGGTCGCCGCCTGGGCCAGCGAGGTGCGAGTGGAAGCGGTTTGAGGAACAAGGCTACCCTTCAGCCGCCGCCGATGGCGGGGAACACGCCGACGTGTTCGCCTCCTTCCAACGGCTGGGATGTCGTTGCGGCGCGGCTGTTAACGAAGACGATCCGCGTGTGCTCCAGCGGGACGCCAAGTTGTTCGAGCACCTGGGCCACGGTCTGTCCCGGCTCAATTTCCGCTTCGACCGACGCGACCCCGCCCACGTAACTGCGAAGCGTCGCGTACAGATTCATCGTGACGTGCGCCATGACTCAATTGATGAATTCGAAAACCTGATCCAACTCCTCGTCCGGCACCTGAAACGTGATGTCATGCGGCGGAAGCCGTTCAGTGCGGAAGAACTCGGGGAGGCGATCGTCGGAGCGAGAAAAGCCTGCCGCAGCGTTAAAATGGCGCTCGCGGGCGAGGATCTGCCGTCCCATCATGGTGAAATCATCAGCAGTGTACACGCGGCCGTGCCAGCCGGAGAGCATCTCGCAAACCCCTTCCATCGCCTGCGGGTCGTCGATCAGCGGAAAGGCCACAAACAAGCAAAGCCCTATCGAATCAACGCTGGCAGTGGCGATTTGCAGATTACGGCTCAGAGCGACCTGGCCGTCCGGCTTGAGCGGATCGACATGACCGCCCACGCCAAGCAGATTTGCGGTCACCGCGTACCCGGCCGTGTGATCGGCACCCATCGTCGACGTGGCATAGGTCACACCGATGCCTTGCACGGCCCGCGGATCGTAAGCCGGGATTGACTGTCCCTTGACTGTCGGTATCCGGGCGACGCCGTACGCCTGGCCCAGGATCTGCGCTCCGGAGGCGACGAGGTGCCCCAGCGGAGTCCCGCGGCCCACTTCCTCCAGCAAGCGAATGGCACCTTGTGCATCGCCGAACGGGATGATGCCTGCCTCCATGGCAACGCCGATGGTGACTCCGGTCTCGATAGTGTCGAGGCCCAGATCGTCGTCAAGGTGATCCATGCGGGCGATGGCGTCTAGATCGTTGATCCCGCAATCGGCCCCATGGGCCCAAACCGTCTCGTACTCGGGCCCTTTGGTCACCACCTGCCCGTGCTCATCGACATAGATCCGCGAGCACTTGATCGTGCATCCGCGATGGCAGGCATGGGCGATGGTTCCGCCCCGCTCGACGATCAAATCGTGTTGTCGCTCGCCGCTGATTGCCTCGGTCTCCTCAAACTGCCCGGAGGAGAAGTTCCGCGTCGGATAACCCCCGGCCTCGTTAAGCACATTGGCCAGTGCGTTGGTACCGTACTTCGGCAATGTCTGGCTGGTAAGCGGATGCGCCTTGATCGCCTGGTTGAACTTAACACTGCCCCGTTTGAATACCTCGGGATCCGCCGGGCGCGGTCGCCGGCCGTTGGTCGGATCGATCACGATGACCTTCACCCCCTTGGAGCCCATCACTGCCCCCATGCCGCCGCGACCGCAGTGACGGGTGGGCCGCCCCTCAACGTCGGTCACCGCGATGCTTGCCGCCGAGGCGCGCATTTCGCCCGCCGGGCCGATGCTCAGACACGCGATTTGCCGGCCGAATTGCTCAAACTGCCGCTCCACGACCGCATAGTTGCCCAAGCCGGCCAAATCGTCGGCCGGTTCGACTGCGATTCCGTCGGCTCTGACGATCAGCCGGTACCACCGGCGGTCTCGGGGCAGTCCCTCGATGACGATCGCCTTGACGTCCAGTTGAGCGAGGGCGATTGCGGCCATGCCACCCGAATTGCTCTCTTTGATCCCGCCTGTGAGCGGGCTCTTGGCGCCGACGGAGAGTCGTCCGGAGCAGGGGGCCCCGGTGCCAGTGAGGAGTCCGGGTGCGATGACCAGCTTGTTTTGGGCCGAGAGCGGGTGGCATCGTGGGTTAACTTCGTTGTCAACCAGTGTCGACGTCAAGCCGCGACCGCCGAGCATGTTGAGCGACTGGTCCGGTTCCTCTGCCCGAACGGTGAGATCCGTCATGTTCACGCGATAGAGAATAGCCATCGACGGAGCCTCCTGAAGAAGTGGATCACGGCAACAGCAGTCGGGACGGGCAGATATCCAACACAGCCTACGTCCCGATCAAGCGGTATGTCAAGCGGGCCCCAAGTGGCAGGCCGACTGTCTGCCGGTGAGTTGAATGGGTGGATCAGGCCGGGTGCGTCCGGTATATTGCAGGAGACAGATATTGGGCAGCAGGCGGGCAGACTGTGCGACGGAGTGCCATGTTCAAGTTCATCCACGCAGCGGACATCCATCTCGACAGCCCGCTCCGCGGTCTGGAACGGTATGAAGGGGCCCCGATCGAGGAGATCCGCGGCGCCACGCGGCGTGCCCTGGAGAACCTGGTCGATCTGGCTATTGAGCAGTCAGTAGCATTCGTGCTCGTCGCGGGCGACCTCTACGACGGCGACTGGCGCGAGTTCCGCACCGGCCTCTATTTTGTCAGCCAGATGGCGCGCTTGCGCGAGGCGGGCATACCCGTGGTGCTCATCGCGGGCAACCACGACGCCGCGAACAAGATGACCCGCAGGCTGCCGCTGCCCGATAACGTCACCGTTCTGGGGCACCGCAAGCCTCAGTCGCTGCGACTGGACGACTGGGATGTGATCGTCCACGGCCAGAGCTTTGCCAGCGGCGCCGTGACGGACAACCTGGCTGGCGGCTATCCGGCCGGGGACAGCGGAGCGTTTAACATCGGGCTGCTGCACACGTGCGCCACGGCGGACGACGCATGCCACCAGCCTTATGCGCCCTGCACGCTGGACGATCTTCGCGGAAAGGAATATGGATATTGGGCGTTGGGGCACATCCACAAGCAGGGTGTCCTCAGCCGCGATCCGCCGATCGTCTTCTGTGGCAATCTGCAGGGACGCAACATCCGCGAGACCGGCCCCAAGGGCTGCATGCTGGTCACTGTGGACGACCGCCTGCAACCGCATTTGGAGCATCGCGAACTTGATGTCTTCCGCTGGGAACGGTGCCCGCTCGATGCGTCGAATGTGGAAAACGGTTACCAGTTGCTTGATCGCATCCGCGGCCAGTTGACCAGGCTCGTGTTGGCGGCCGAAGACCGCTCGCTGGCGGTGCGGATCGAAGTTGCAGGAGCCTCTCCCGTTCACCGCGAACTGGTCGCTGAACCGCACCGTTGGACGAATGAGATCCGCGCGGTCGCCCAGGATGCTGGGAGCGGCGTCTGGATCGAGAAGATCATCCTGAACACGTCACCCCCGGCCGCTTACGACCGCTTGAAGCTTGATGGCCCGATCGGCGAACTGATCCGCTACGTGAACGAAATCCAGAGTTCACCTGAGAAACTTGCCGGCCTGGGGAGCGAAATTGCCGACCTCCGCGAAAAACTGCCGCCGGAACTCAAGGAGGGAGACTACTCGCTCGGACTCGATCAGCCGGAGAAGCTCTGTGCGATCCTCGACGATGTTGAGCAGATGCTCGTTCACCAGCTCGTCTGCCGGGAGCCTGGCACTTGAAGATTCTACGGCTCGACCTGCGGGCGTTCGGCCCGTTCACCGATCTGGCACTCGATCTCTCGGCGGGCCAGGAGGGCTTGCACCTTATTTATGGTCCGAATGAGGCTGGCAAGAGCACTGCGCTGCGGGCGATCGAGCAGATGCTGTTCGGCATTCCGCAGCGTTCGACAGATGACTTCCTTCATCCTTACAAGAACCTGCGCGTCGGCGGGACGCTCCGTTCCAGCGATGGCCGCGAGATTGAATTCCTCCGCCGAAAAGCCACCAAAGGGGCCCTGCTGGCCGGCGATAACCAGACCGCGTTGGCCGAAGAGTCGCTGCGATCCTGTCTGGGAAGTCTCGACCGGGAACTGTTCCACCAGATGTTCGGCTTGAGCCACGAACGGCTCGTGGCGGGCGGGCGAGAGATCGTGCACGGCCGGGGCGATGTGGGGCAGTTGCTGTTCGCCGCCGGCTCCGGTGTGGCCGATCTTCAGGCGATCCGCGATCGTCTCGATGAGCGGGCCCAGGAGTTGTTTACGCCCCGTGCCCAGGTCCGCCAGATCAACCAGAAGCTCAAAGCGCTCGAGGAGGCGAAGCGAACGCTCAAACAGACCCAGCTTCCCACGGACGAGTGGGTCAAGCACGACCAGGAGCTGACCAGAGCCCGCGCCGAGCGCGATAAAATCGTCGTTCGGCTCCAGGAACTCCAACGCCGGCGCCGCAGGTTGGAGCGCGTGTGCCAGGCTCTGCCAGTGCTGGCCAAGCGCCGCCTGTTCCAGGCGCAGCGCGCCGAACTGGCTGGAGTGCGGATGCTCCGTGAAGGGTTTTCCGAACAGCGGAGCGAAGTGGAGAGCGAATTGAGGTCGGCGCGGCGCGAGGAGCAGATCGCCGGAGAGGAACTCGATCGCATCTGCCGTGAGCTCCAGACGCTCGTCATTCCCGAATCCGTGGTGGCCAAGGCCGCTCGAATCGCCGAATTGCCGGAATTGCTCGGCAGCCACCGCAAGGCGCAGCGCGACGTGGTCGCGCGCCGAGCCGAACGATCGCAATTCGAAACCGATGCCGCACAAATCCTCCGTCAGCTCCGGCCCGACCTGAGTCTCGAAGCGGCGGAGTCCCTGCGGCTCACCAGCCAGCAGAAACGCCAGATCCAGAATCTCGGCATTCGCTATGGAGCTCTCGTCGGCCAAGTGGAGCAGGCGGCGCGGGATATCGAGCAGTCGAAGGGCCGGGTGGGCCTAGCCGAGGCCGAGTTGGCCGGGCTCGCCGTGCCACAGGACACGCGGGCGCTGGCGGCCGCCATTCGCCGCGCGCGGGGCCACGGCGACCTTCAGGCTCAGCATACCGCGGCCCGCGAGTCTTTGCGGCAGGCTCAAGAGCAGGCGGAAGTGGAACTTGCCCGGTTGGATCTCTGGTCCGGAACAATATCCGACATCGAGAGGTTGCCGGTACCTTCCGCTGAGACGGTCGATCACTACGCGAACGAATTGGCCGCGGTCGACCAGCGGCTCGACGCAATTCGTGAACGCATTGAAGAAGCCCAACAGGCTCGCCGCGATACGGAACGCCAGATCGAGGAATTGCGGCGACAGGGAGACGTTCCCTCGGAGCAGGACCTCGACGAAGCGAGACGAGTCCGGGAACTGGGCTGGGAACTGATCCTGGCAGACTGGTTCCACCGCCCGGTCGGTGTCGGGAAGCGGGCGGAATTCTTCACTCATTTCGACCAGGGAATTGAACTTGCGGCGGCGTACGAGCAGGCCGTCGCGCGGGCAGATGAACTGGCAGACCGCTTGCGGCGGGAGTCGCAGCGGGTCGCCCAGCGGGCGACGTTCGAAGCTCAGGTCGATGCGATTCTCCTGCAACTCGAACGGCTGGAGGAGCAGGCGACGGCAGCCATCGCACTCCACGACAAGCTTCAGCACGAGTGGCACGAAGCGTGGCGTCCGACCGGCGTCGAGCCGCGGTCGCCCAAGGAAATGCGATCGTGGCTACGGCGTTGCCAGAACCTGGTCGGGCAGGCGGAGATCCTTCGCAACCAGGAGCGTGAGGCCCTCCAGATCGCCGAACGGATCGAGGCGATTCGCAGTGAGCTGAATGAGCGGCTGGTGGAAATCGGCGAGTCGGCGGCCGGTACGGGTGAACTGTTGCCGGCGCTGCTGGACCGTGCCGAGGCCGCCGTCAACCAGGCGATCCAGCTTGCCACGCGAGGGAAGGAACTGGAGGCTGAGATTCGGCAACTTCACGAACGCCTTGCGGCTGCCGATGCGGCGGCTGACAAGGCTCGCCTGGACCTGGCAGCCTGGCGGGAACAGTGGACAGCCGCGCTCGAACCGCTGGGACTGGCCGCCGATACCGAACCAGCGGTGGCCAACGAGGTCATCACCCGGCTCGACGAACTTTTTTCGCGGACCGATCAGATTCAGAGCCTCACGCTGCGGATCGACCAGATTGGCCACGACGCCGACACCTTCCGCGCTGACGTGGAACGGCTTGCCCGCGAGATTGACGAGAGACTGCTTGCCCCGGCGGTCGAGCAAACGGCCGAACGGTTGATCGCGCGATTGAGAAAGACTGAGGAAGACCGGCAGCGGCAGCAGGACCTGCTCCAGCAACAGAAACGCCAGGAACGGACACGCCAGGAGAAGCGGCGGCGGATCGCGATCCTGGAGGACACGCTGATGACGCTCTGCCAGGAGGCCGGCGTCGAGCGATCAGACGAACTGCCGCGGGCCGAACGCGACTGCCAAATGGCGGCGCGGTTGGAGGAAAGTCTGCAGTCGCTTGACGACCAGCTTCTGAATCTCTCCAGCAGCGCGGCGCTCGATACCTTCATCGCCGAGGCGGAGGCAGTCGACGGCGACGACTTGCCCGACCGCTTGCGGCGACTTGCCGACGAAATCGAGCAGCTTGAAGCCAGTCGCGACGAGCTGCAGCGGCGCATCGGCCAGGAGGAGAATGCCCTGGGCTCGCTGGATTGCGGCGATCAGGCCGCACAGGCTTCCGAGACGATCCAGGATCTGCTGGCGCAATTGGGTGGCGACGTGGGGGAATACGTTCGCGTGCGGCTGGCGGCGGCCATCCTCCGCGACGGAATCCAGCGCTACCAGCAGCGGCACGAGGCGCCTGTGCTCCGCCGCGCGAGTGAACTTTTCCAGCGGCTCACGCTCGGGTCATTCGCCCGACTAGTCCCCGATTTCGGTGAAGGCGGCGAGAAAGTACTGATGGGCGACCGTGGGGACGGACGCCCGGCGGTCGATCTCGCCGGAATGAGCGATGGAACCTGCGATCAGCTCTACCTGTCGCTGCGGCTGGCGAGCCTTGAGAACTTCCTCGCCGATAAGGGACCCGTTCCATTTATCATCGACGATGTGTTGGTCGGGTTCGACGACCAGCGGGCTACAGCGGCCTTGAAAGTGCTGGGAGAGTTTTCCGCCCGTACGCAGATCATCTTCTTCACCCACCACTCCCATCTGGTGCGGCTGGCCGAGCAGGCGCTCTCCGGCGATATCCTCTTTGTCCACCGACTCCGCGATGGGTGAGCTGTCGCGCCTATTCAAACCACTGCTCCATGCCAAAGGGCAGTTCTTTCTGCGGGCCGCGAGGGCGATTGGGATCAAGCTCCTTGAACAGCAGGCTCGGCTGGATGTCCTGGTTGTTTTGGTACTTGTCGCTCGAGTACTCGGTGAACGTGCCGCGGATGTCATGGTAGATGATCTGACAGATCGACACCCCGGCATAGATCCTCACCGGCTGCACGGCGAACATCTCCAGAGTCCAGAATCCGCAGAAACCGACGTCGCCAAATCCGGCAGTCACGTGGACGAACAGTCCGAGGCGGCCGATGGACGACCGCCCCTCAATCATCGGCACGAGATTCCGCGTTTCCGTTCGCTCGACGGTGCGAGCCAGGTAAAGCTGGTTGGGATTGAGCACCAGGCCGTCGGGCGGAATGTGAATCCGGCGCACGCGATTCGAACGCCGCATGTCGAGGATGACTTCCTCGTAAACCAACAATTCGTCGTGGAGTGTGAGATTGTAGCTGTTGGGGTTGAGCTTCGAGTCATCGAACGGGTCGATGATGATATTCCGACCCAACTGTGCCTTGATCTCATGTCCGGAGAGAATCATTGCATGTCTACCTGTGCTGGCGGTTCTCTCGTAGACCTGGGTCAGGCTTCGGCGACGCCAATGCGGGGGCAAACATCGGCCAGGACGCAAACCTCGCACTTGGGCTTCCGCGCCACGCAGGTACGGCGGCCATGATGGATCAGGCGGTGACTGAAGTCGATCCACTCCTTCCGCGGGACCTGCTCGATCAAATCACGTTCGATCTTCTCCGGATCTTTCTGCTCGGTCAGGCCGAGGCGGCGACTGAGGCGAATGACGTGAGTATCAACCACGATTCCTGACGCAATCCCATACGCGGTGCCGAGGATCACGTTGGCCGTCTTGCGCCCGATTCCCGGCAGGGCCACGAGCGTATCCAGATCGCGCGGCACCTCGCCGCCGTGCTCCGAGGCGATCGCCTGGCAGCAGGCGACAATGTTCCGAGCTTTGTTGCGGAAGAACCCGGTGGACTGGATGTCGCGTTCCAGTTCGGCCACATCGGCCTGGGCATAGTCGGCAGCGGAACGGTACTTCTTGAACAGTTCCCGCGTAACGAGATTCACACGCACGTCAGTGCATTGGGCCGACAGGATGGTGGCTACGAGCAATTCCAGCGGCGTCTTGAAATCCAGCGCGCACGTCGCATCGGGGTACTCCCGGCGGAGCCCCCGGATGATCTTGGCGGCATGTTGCTTGGCTTGTGTCGGAACGGCCACCTGTCGCGCACCCTCCCCCAAGGCGGTTGCCGCCATTGTCCGAAGTGGTCCGCAGAGTGTCAAGGCAGGGGTGGGGCGTCCGGTATCCGCAGGTTGTTTCTGGTTGCGATGGCCGTACGAGCGATTGGCCGCTGGACAAACCACCAACTATAATCATTGGGCCACGTTATGATCTCTTGCCGACGGACGAAAGTGGGCCGATGAATCGAACGACTTACGATCCACTCTTCCTCAGGGGGGTCGAGGAATTCAATCGTTGCCACTTCTTCGACAGTCATGAGTTGTGGGAGGCGGTGTGGCTGGAGGAAACTGGCAGCTCGCGAGAGTTCTATAAAGGGTTGATCCAAGCTGCGGTGGCCCTCCATCACCTTGCCAATGGCAACGCTCACGGTGCCCGCAAGCTGTTGGACGGTTCGCGAGGCTATCTCGCACCCTATTGCTCCCACCACCTCGGCCTGGATGTCGACCGCTTTCTGCGCGAGTTGACGCGGTGTATCGATGCAGGGCTGGCCGGCAAGGCGACGCCAGGCGCTGCCCTTGATCCGGCGCTGGTGCCGGAGATCCGCCTCGACCCGCCACCCGGCACGGGAGGTATGCCCTGAGCCGCCACTCGGACCGCCAACACCCATGGGGCCGGTGCGCTGCACGCGCCGTCTGGCATGCCTGGATTTGAAGAATACTCGTTTTCACCGCAGGACTTCTCGGGCCAGGTGCGGCTCTTTCCTTTGCCGAATCTGATTCTGTTTCCGCACGTGATGCAGCCCCTTCACGTCTTCGAGGATCGCTACCGAGTACTGCTTGAGGAATCGCTTCTCGGCGACCGCCTGATCGCGATGGCGCTACTTCTCCCGGGTTGGGAAAAGCAGTACGGCGAGCGACCGCCGATCTATCCGATGGCCTGCCTGTGTCGTGTGGCCGTCCATCATCGCCTTGAAGACGGCGCGTACAACGCGCTGCTGGTTGGATTGAGGCGCGTGCGCCTGATTCGCGAACTGCCGCCATCCAAACCGTTCCGCGAGGCGGAAGTGCTCGTGTTTGAGGACCGTTATCCCGGTGAGGAGGCCGAGTTGACGGGCAAGCTCCATCGGCAGCTTCGCGATGCCCTTGTACAGGCCGTGCCCGAGTTGCCCCAGGCCAGGGATCAGTTGGATCAGCTTCTTTCGGGTGAGATCTCCCTCGGCACGCTGACCGACATCATAAGTTACATGGTCGACATGGACCTGCGCCACAAGCAGGCTCTGCTGGCGGAGGTCAACGTCCATCGGCGGGCCGAATTGCTACTCAGGCATCTCAGGCTGGCTCGCACCAACGGCACCCCTGGCGTCGCCGATAACGACGGTTTTCCGCCATCCTTCAGTACGAACTGATCGTCCCCCGCAACCGTACCAGAATGGAGCAGGCATACGTCGCGTGCCTATTCTCCCCGGCGTCACCCGGGGTGGCTGCTTTTCCGGCCGGTAGCAGGCTGCTTGACCTGCTTCGTGGGGGGGCCTAAGATTACCGGTTACACTCATTGGCGACACGCAGGCGGGTTATCATGTCATCGCGTTCCGAATTGGTAGAGCCCAGCGTTGGGAGCCTCCCAGGCGAGGTGGATGAGGACGAGCGAGCGGCTCGACTGATCGAGTCGCCAACCGCGGAAAAGGTCGATCTGCCGCGGATCGAGCGCGCCGTGCGAGAGATTCTCGCGGCCGTGGGCGAAGACCCTGACCGTGAGGGGCTCCGCGAGACGCCAGCCCGCGTGGCGCGGATGTACGCCGAGTTGTTCAGCGGTTTGCACGAGGACCCGCGGCTCCATTTGCGCAAGTTCTTTACGGAGAAATACGACGAGGTGGTGCTGGTTCGCGATATCAGCTTCAACAGCATGTGCGAACACCACATGATGCCGTTTATGGGCAAGGCCCACATTGGATATCTCCCCAATGGCCGCGTGGTGGGGTTGAGCAAGCTGGCGCGGGTAGTCGAAAGCGTCGCCCGTCGCCCTCAGGTGCAGGAACGCATGACCGAGACCATTGCCGACTATCTGGTCGACGAGCTCGACGTGAAGGGAGTCGCCGTGGTCATCGAGGCGGTCCACAGTTGTATGACGGTGCGCGGCGTCCGCAAACCTGGTTCGATGTGCGTCACCTCCGCGATGCGCGGCACTTTCCGCTCGAATTCATCAAGCCGTGCGGAGATCATGACGCTCATCTATGGAGACCGGCGCTAAACCGCAACAACGCGTGAAGACCGTTCGTGTGCCGGTTGGCAGGCCGGACTTATGCCGCAGTTGGATCCCGATCGTGAACGCATACAGGACGATTTGCGCGGGCTGATCACCGGCGAAGTCCGCTGCGACGACGTCTTCCTGCAACTCTACTCCAGCGACGCCAGCATTTACGAAATCCGTCCGCTGGGCATCGTCCGTCCCCGCTCTACCGCCGATGTCGCTGCCACAGTGCAGTACGCCGCCGAGAAACGCATTGCTGTCCACGCTCGCGGTGCGGGCACCGGCGTCGCTGGCGAGTCTCTCGGGCCGGGACTAGTTGTCGATTTCTCGCGTCACCTGCGGCGCGTCATTCATACCGATCAGGACTGCGTCCGCGTGCAGCCGGGAATGGTGCACGAACGGCTCAACGCGCACCTGCACCACTGGGATCGATTGTTCGGGCCCGACCCGGCCGCCAGCAGCGTGACCACGATGGGGAGCGTCCTGGCAATCGATGGCGCGGGGAGCCACTGGCTGAAATACGGTTCCGCACGACGCCACGTACTCGGAATGCAGGTAGTGCTTGCCGACGGCGCCGTGGTAGATGTGGGCCGTGAACCTCTTCGGGTTCGCGGCGCTCCCGCCGGACCGCCGGCCAAACGCCAACTGGTCGAGCAGCTTGCCGCGCTGCTGTCGCGGCACCAGGAAGTGATTCGGCGATGCCAGCCGCAGAGCCGTGTGAACCGCTGCGGCTTCAACCTGGTCGATGTCCTCTGCGACGGCCATCTTGATCTGGCAAAGCTGCTGGTCGGCTCAGAAGGCACGTTGGCGCTGTTCACCGAGATCGAATTGGCGGTCCAGCCGGTGCCGCGCCACCGGGCGGTGACGCTGTTGGTGTTCGAGAGCCTGGAGAAGGCCGCCCGCGCCGCCGAAGCCGTTCTGCCGCACCGCCCCACCGCCTGCGATCTCATGGACCGCCGCCACCTGAGCCTGGCCCGCGAGACCGATCCGCGGTTCGACCTGCTCATCCCTGCCGCCGCCGAGGCCGGTTTGCTCGTCGAGGTGGACGGCGATGAACCGTACGAAGTCCGCGACCGGCTTCTCCGGCTCGTCGACGAGATTCGCAACCGCCAGCAGTTGGCCTTCGGTGCCCGGCAGGCATTCGATCCATTCGAGGTCGATTTTTTCTGGCGACTGGCACGAAAGATCCAGCCGGTGCTTTACCGGATCAAGGGCGCCACGCGGCCAGTGCCGATCGTGGAGGACGTGGCTGTGCCGCCGGAGTGCCTGGCCGAGTTCCTCGTTCGACTGCAGAACGTGCTTAAGCGGCAGGAAGTCGTGGCCGCCGTATTCTCGCACGCCGGTCAGGGGCAGGTCCATGTTCAGCCGCTGCTCGACTTGAGTGATCCTGCCGACGTTCAGCGGATGCGGCGTCTGGCTGACGATTACTACCAGGAAGTGTTCCACGTTGGCGGCACCATCAGCGCTGAACATGCTTGCGGCCTGAGCCGGACTCCCTACCTCCGCCGCCAGTACGGCGAACTGTACGACGTCTTTCGCGAAGTCAAACGGATTTTCGACCCGCAGAATATCCTTAATCCGGGCAAAGTCGTCTGTGACGATCCGTCACCGGCGGTCACGAACTTGCGGCACGTCATCAGTCTTCAGCAGGAGGGCAGGGACGAGCAACTCGAGCCCAAGCTCCGTGACCTGATCGAGTTGCAGTTAAACTGGGATCCTGCGCAGGTGGCTGAAACCACCCGGGCGTGCAGTGGCTGCGGCGAATGCCGGGTGCAATCGCTGCAGGGACGGATGTGCCCCATCTTCCGCATCTTCCCGGCCGAGGAGGCATCTCCCCGCGCCAAGGCCAATCTCATCCGCGGAGTGCTCACCGGCCAACTCGATCTGGAGAGCCTCACCAGCGAGGAATTCAAGGCGGTTGCCGATCTGTGCGTCCACTGCCATATGTGCGTCTCCGAATGCCCGGCCCGGGTCGATATTCCCAAGCTGATGCTGGAAGGCAAGGGGGCCTACGTCGCCGCCAACGGACTCCCGTTCAGCGATCGCGTCATGACCCACCTCCACGCCTTGAGCGCTTTGGGAAGCCGACTCGCCCCGCTGGCCAATTGGGCGATCGCCAATCGGCAGATGCGCTGGCTGATGGAAAAGACACTTGGAATTGCCCAGGGGCGCAAGCTGCCGCGATTCTCCTCGCGCAGTTTTCAGAAGCGCGCCAGCCGGCGGCGGCTGACGCGGCCGGTGCGCCGCACCGGCAACAAAGTCGCGTTCTTCGTCGACACCTACGCCAACTTCAACGACCCACAGTTGGCCGAAGCCGCCGTGGCTGTGCTGGAGCACAACGGTATCTCGGTCTATGTTCCGCCTGAACAAAGGGAAGCCGGCATGTCGGCCATCGCATGCGGGGCTTTGGACCGCGTGCGGAAACTCGCGCGGCACAACCTGGCCGTGTTTGCCGACGCTGTGCGCCAAGGGTACCACATTGTCGCGACCGAACCCGCGGTGGTCGTTTGCCTGACGCGAGAGTACACCAACGTGATCGACAACGAAGACGCGCGGCTCGTGGCGGCCAATACCAGCGACATCGGCGCCTACCTGTGGCGGATGCACATGCTGGGCAAGCTGCAGCTTGACTTGCGGCCGATTAATGCCTCTCTCGGCTACCACATGCCCTGTCGCCTGAAGGCACTGGGGGTTGGCTCGCCGGGCGAGAGCCTGCTGCGGTTGATCCCGGGCGTAACCGTGCACCACTACGAAGAGGGCTGTTCTGGAATGTGCGGCACATTTGGCATGAAACGCGAGAACTACCGCGCGAGCCTTCGCGCCGGATGGCCGCTCATCAACCGGCTCCGCGATCCAAACCTTACCGCGGGGGTGTCGGAATGCTGCACCTGCAAAATGCAGATGGAGCAAGGCACCACGAAACCAACCATTCACCCCATCAAGTTGCTGGCCCTTTCGTACGGACTGATGCCTGAACTGGCGTCGCTCCTCACCACGACCAGCGGGGAGTTGACCGTTACGTGAGAGTGCGCGTGCGGCTGTTCGCCGCTTCCAGGGAACTTTGCGGGACAGGGTCGATCGACCTGGATCTTGTCGAAGGGGCCACCGTCGCCGACTTGCGGAAGGCATTGGCCGCCGAGGCGCCGCCGTTGTCCAGAATTATGCCCCAGTGGATGTTTGCCGGTGGAACACGATACGCCGATGACAAGACACCCCTGGCAGCGGGTGCCGAGATAGCCTGCATCCCGCCGGTCAGTGGAGGGTAGAATCTATGGCGGAACGCACAATGATAGAGTCAGAGTCATGAAAGCTGACTATTGAAGGCTGAAGGCTACCGTTATGTCCCACCTCACGCACGAACCGATCGATGTAGCGAGTATCCTCGAGTCGGTCCAATCGCCGGCGGCGGGAGCGGTGCTGCTCTTTCTGGGAACCACGCGGGAAATGACCGACGGACGTCGTACCGTCTCGCTCGATTACGAAGCCTACCCGGAGATGGCCGAGGCAAAACTTGCCGAACTCCTCGATTTGGCGTGCCGCCGCTGGCATCTGACCGGCTGTCGCCTCGTGCATCGCTTGGGGCATGTCCCGTTGGCCGAGGCGAGCGTGGCGATTGCCGTCAGTTCGCCGCACCGCGCGGCGGCGTTCGAGGCCGGACAGTGGCTCATCGATGAAATCAAGCGCGAGGTGCCCCTCTGGAAGAAGGAGAATTGGGCCGACGGTACTTCCGAGTGGGTGCACCCCGGTATCGACGCCCGTGCAAAACGATCGGGAGAGGCTGGACCGTGACGACTGCCGCTCCGCTCGTCGATCGATTCGGCCGTGCGCACACCGATCTCCGCGTATCGGTCACCGACCGCTGCAATATCCGCTGCCATTACTGCATGCCCGCCACGGGAATCGTTTTCCGGCCGCATCCGGAGATCCTGACCTTTGAGGAGATCGAGCGGTTCGTCACTATTGCCGCGAGGCTCGGGGTCAAGGAGGTGCGACTTACCGGTGGTGAGCCCCTGGTCCGCCGCGGCATTGTCCGACTGGTCGCGATGCTCGCCGCCGTGCCGGGCGTCGCAGACTTGGCGATGACCACCAACGGCATCCTGCTGCCTCAGTTCGGTGCCGAACTGAAGAACGCTGGCCTGCGGCGGCTCAACGTCAGCCTCGACACGCTCGACCGGGGACGGTTTCAGGAGATCAGCCGGCGAGACGAACTGCCGCGCGTTCTCGAGGGGATCGCGGCCGCGCTCGAAATCGGGTTCGAAAAGATCAAGCTCAATGCAGTCGCAGTACGCGGGCAGAGCGAACCGGACATCGTACCGCTGGCCCGCTTCGCCCGCGAGCACCGTCTTGAACTTCGTTTCATTGAGTTCATGCCGCTCGACGGCGACGATCGCTGGAGCCGCCAGAACGTGCTGCCCGGAGAAATGATCCTTCAGTCGCTCGCCGCGGCCATCGGTCCGCTGGAGCCGCTTTCTGATCCGTCGGATCCGGCTCCTGCAAGCACCTACCGCTACGTCGATGGCGGTGGGACGGTGGGCGTGATCCCGACCGTCAGCCAACCTTTCTGTGATCGTTGCAGCCGGTTGCGGCTGACGGCCGATGGGAAGATCCGCAATTGTCTTTTCGGACGTGACGAATTCGACGCGCGTGGATTGATCCGGTCCGGCGGCAGCGACGAACAGTTGGTGGAACTCATTCGCAGTGCCGTGTGGGCCAAACGCCGCCAGCACGGGAGCGACGACGGTGACTTCTCCCAGTCGTCGCGGATCATGCATCAGATCGGCGGGTAGACTTGAGGAGCGACGGAGTGCCTGAAAACAACAACACGCCGTGGTATCGCGAGGGGCTGAGATTCGAGTGCACCGGTTGTGGCGATTGCTGCACCGGGGCGCCGGGTTACGTGTGGGTAAACGAGGACGAGATCGAGGCCCTCGCGCAGGTCACCGGTATGGACGTGGCGACGTTCGAAGACACATTTGTCCGCCGCGTCGGTCAGCGCAAGAGCCTCATCGAATACCCGGGCGGTGACTGCGTGTTCTTCGATCCTACCGAGCGCAAGTGCAACGTGTACCAGCATCGGCCGCGACAATGCCGCACCTGGCCGTTCTGGCAGTCCAATGTTGCTACCCGTTCCGCCTGGCGGCAGACCTGCCGCAACTGCCCCGGCGCCGGTCAAGGCAAGCTTGTGCCGCTCGATGAGATCGAGCGGCAAGTCAAGGTGATCAAGATCTGATCCCTCCGCCGCCGGCCACTACAGCTGTGGCTACCGCGCGAGCAGAAATGCGAGGTACGCACCGTAGATGCCCAGCAGCACCGCACCTTCCGAGCGGGTGATGCGCCGTTCCGTGAAAATGATCGGGAACAGCAGCACCGTGATGCCCAGCATCCACCAGTTGTCGCTTTGGATAATCCCCGCCGGCACCGGCAAGGGAGATGCCAGCCCGCTCAGCCCCAGAATACCCAGAATGTTGAATAGGTTTGACCCCATCACATTGCCAATCGCGACGTCGTCCCGGCCCCGGAAGCTCGAGACGAGCGAGGTGACGACTTCCGGCAAGCCGGTTCCTGCAGCCACGATCGTCAGGCCGATGACTCGCTCGGAAAGGCCGATAATCCGCGCCAGGCTGACAGCGCCGCTCACGGTTGAGTGAGCGCCTGCGCCCAGCAGTGCAGCCCCCAGAACCACGAGGGCCACGCTGACCCATGCCCGTATCGGGCGCGCCGTCTTCGCCAGTTCCTCGACTTCTCCCTGCAGATTGTGAAGCTCCGACTCGCTCATTTGCTGACGGACGAGGCGGACCATGAAGGCTGTGAACGTGACATGGATGAGCACGAACAGGCCGGCATCAAGGCGGCTGATCTCGCCATCCGAGCAGACGACCACGCAGAGCAACGTCACCAGCGCCATCACGGGGTACTCGAATCGGATGGCGTTGCCGCTCAGGACCAGCGGACGGATCACGGCGGCCAGCCCCAGAATGGCCAAAATGTTGAAAATGTTCGAGCCGACGACGTTGGCAACCGCGATTTCGGTACTCCCTTTGGCGGCTGCGATCATGCTGACCGCCAGCTCCGGGACCGACGTCCCCGCTGCCACAACGGTCAGACCGATCACCGCCGGAGTCAGTCGCAGCAAAGTCGCCAACCCCACCGCGCCGCGAAGCAGAGTCTCACCCCCGGCCACCAGTAGGAGCATTCCGATGCCGATTAACAGGATGGCTATAATCATGCCCCCCATTCTAGCTTATGTTGCCCACGCGGCCAGTGATTATGACACACGCGGCTCACAAGCCTCTAACTCAGATTGACCCGGCGACCCAGCTTCGCTACAGTACCGCGGCTGCTGCCAAACGAGCAGGATGCGTTTTATGAGAACTGCCACTCAACGTTCTGCCAAGAAGCGGCCGTCCGCCGCCTGGCATGGCCTGCCGCCGGTGATGCGCGTGTTGTACATCACCTGCCGCCGGCGAACAGGCCGTTGGTTGGCGGAGGCCTTCACCAACGACGCAGCGGTCGAGGTGCATCTTGAGGAGGCGATGGGCACTGCAGCCGGTCTGGCGCGGCTGCGCGACGAGGTCTTCGACGCAGTACTTGTGAGCCACGAACCGGGCGAACTCGACGCCTTGGAACTCGTGGCCGGCTATCGCGCAGGCGGAGCCGATGAGCCGATCATCGTGCTTGGTGTGGAGAGCGAGCAGGAAATGGCATCTCCCTGCTTCGAGGCAGGCGCCGATGCCTATGTATGCGCCAACACCACCACGACGCGAACGCTGATCTGGGTCTTCGCCCGCGCAGTGCAGCGGTCGCAGCTCATTCGCGAAAACCGGCTCATGACCGAGGCGGATCGTCAGCGATTGCAGCGGGAGCATGACGAAGCGGAACGGCTTCTCGTCGAGCAGCGAACGCTCATCGGCGGCCTCGAAGCATTACGGCGGTCGAAGCCTGCCACGGGCAGTCCCGTGCCATCGAGAGAGCTAGCTGGTGCCTCGTCCGCCACCCGGCCCGTGTCGGGTATGCCTGAAGAGTTGGTCTGCGTCTATCGCGAATTGCTGCGTACCTACGTGATCATGGGATCGGGCAACCTGGGCTGCGAGATCGCGCGACTGGCCGACCTGCTGGCGACTGCCGGCCTTGCGCCGCGCGAGGCGATGCAACTACACCTCCACGTACTCGAAGAGCTTATTCACGGCCTGGGCACCCGCAGTGCGCGGCATGTAATGACTCGGGCCGATCTGCTGATCATGGAGATCATGATCCACTTGGCCGAGTGTTACCGTGCTCGCTATCGCGAGCGGGTAAATCCATCGTCACAGACAATGCTGCCGGGTTTCGAGTTGCCACGGAACGTCGCGTTCTGAGACGCCACACTCACCTTAACGAAAAGCGGGCTCGGCATTCGCCAAGCCCGCTGTCATTCCAACGGCATCAGCTTCCGCAGGGGCGATCAGTCATCGCCGCGACCTCGGCCTCGACTGCCGCGACTCGACCGTTCCGAGCTGCTTCCGCTGGAACGCTCAAATCGGTTTCCGCCCGACCTCTCGGTGCTACGGTCGAACCGCGGAGCCGGGGCACTGCTTCGGGCTTCGCTGCGGCTCGGGCCGACCGACGGAGTGCTTGGTCGAACGCTTTGCGTTGGCAACTCGTATCGCCTGCTGCTCGACGCAGAGGGCGTAGAGCGGTACTGTTGTGGCATCTGCTGGAAGCTGCGTGAATCCTGCTGGATTCGCGGCGTCGTCTCGCGGCTGCTGCGTCCGCGCCCGCTGTCCGTCGAGGGCTGAGCGGAACGCATATTAGGCAGCATGGTCTGGTTTGGCTGCCGTGCCGCGGGGGCCGCCCTTTCCTGAGTGCTGCGATTCTGAAGTGGGCGACTGTCCGCTTCCGGCAGTCTCGTCCGTGACGGCAGATTCTCTGTTCTCGGCACTGGTGTCGCTGCCGGATTGCCTAAGGGGCTGGACGAATCGGTTGCCCAGGGACGATTGCTGAGGCTGGGGCGCCGAGTGCCTCCAGAAGCATTGCCGGCTTCCGGGCGAAACGCATTGCCTCGCCAGTTCGACCGGCCGCTTACGTCCGGATTGGTCGCGGCAGGCAATCTGGCCGCAGCATCGACTTCGCCGCTCGCCGTTGGCGCGGGGGTGCGTCCCATATCGGGCAGACGAGGACCCGGCACGACAGGATTAACATTGGACTCGCCACGCGCACCAGTTTCCGGCCTACCGGCACCGCCGGGCAAGGCAGTTCGCCCGGTACGCGGCGCCGAGTTGTCATTAGCGGGGCTATTCGGACCGGTTGTCATCCCCGGGGGCGACGGATTCGTCATATCTGGAGTTAGGTCAGGAATAGCCGCTCGATTTGCAGCATTGTCCCGCCGGTCAAATCGCCCACGCACGTCCGGATTGGTCGCGGCCGGCGGCCTGGCTGCAGGATCGCCTTCGCCACTCGTCGTTGGCGCGGGAGCGCGCCCCGTATCGGGCCGACGAGGGCTCGGCACGACAGGGTCAGCAGCGGACTCGCCCTGCGGACCAGTTTCGGGTCTGGCGACGCTGTCGGGCGTGGTTACTTGTCCCGGTCGCGGCACTGATGCATCCCTAGAGGGAGGCGACGGATTCGACATATCGGGTGTCCGATCGGGAGGATTCGCTCGATCGGAGGTTTCATTCGCTCCTTCCCTACCAGTTCGGCGATCCCGTAAAGCCGGGCCCGCCCCCTCGGGCGCGGCCGGCGATCCGGCAGTCCCGGGGCCAGCAACATTCGCTGCATCCTTTCCGTCTACCTGACCGACGCCACCGGGCAATTGCGGCCGGGCTGTTCGGCCCGCACCGGTTTGCCCTGCCTGGCCGTCCCGCATACGCGATCGCCCTCTGTCCGGCACGCCAGAGGCGCTGGTCCGTGTCTCAATATCCTCAGATCCGGTTCTTGCCCTTTCAGGCCTTTCGGAGCCGGAGCGATCCGACTGCGTTGACGTGGCGGCGTCGGGAACGTCAGGAAGCTCGGGCAACTCCGGCATGGTGACGTCGGGGGGGCCAACTTCGACCGCTGACGGTCCGGGGGCGGTCGTCGTGCCGTCCGTCCGTGATGCAGGCGCCGAATCGGGCTGCGGCCGCCGTTCTGTTGATTCTGGGGATGGGCTCCGGGGGCCGCGACCGCGTTGGCGGTTAGCCAACACAGTCTCACGAAGGGTGCGGGCCTCGTCGGCCGTGGAGGGTGGCTTAGACGGCATCTGAACCTGTGGGGTCTCGGCCGTCCCGGTCGCGTCGGCGACCACTTGCCGCATTTCTCTCACTCCAGGCAGTGCCACCCGCCGCGGCGATTTCCGTTCACCGGACGGCTCCTGTTCACGGCTACGCACCTCGACCTCGCGGCGCTGCGAGGAGATATTCTGGAATCCCTCGCGGAGTTGCACCATCCGCTCGCGGCGGTCCTCGTCCAGCCTCACCAGCCGGATGTCGAGGTCATTGCGCTGCGAAGCATCTTCGATGGTAGTCGCGAATACATTGTTAATCACCGTGTTGTTGTTAATAACGGTGCGGTTATCCACCACGACATCCGGGCCGGTGCGGTGCCGAGCGGCCAGGCGGCGCATCTCAACAAATGTATGCGGTGGCCGGAAATCCTCGTGCTCGACGCGGTAGTGGTGCCAACGTCGCAGGCGTTGTTCCCAGTCATTGTGGTGATGGCGATGGTAGTACCAGCGGTTGTAGACGAAGAACGGCTCGTAACCGTGGCGGTACTCGTGGTAGGTGAACCACGGCATGATTCCGTAGCGCTCGTAGCCGGGATCATAGTAGTCGCCGAAATAGTAGTGGTAATATCGCGGCCGGCAGAACAGGTGCACGTTGAACACGTTGGCGCTAAGCACGATCCTCGGCATGTAGGTGAATCGGGGCCGGGCGTAGACCGCGGGCTCGAAGTACACCGGTGCGAAGACCAAACCCCGTCGCTGCATTACGATATCCCAATGGCCGGGCACAAAGATGCAGCCATTCGGCGTCCACACATAACGCGATGGCACCCAGACCCAGTCCGGAACCATCACCGCCCAGTAGCCTGGCCGCCACACGTAACGTGCCTGGTACCAATACCAGTGTCCGGGTACCCAGAAGTGATCTTGCGACGGTTGCGGGCTAGGTGCGCCTTGCTCCAGTGATGGCGGCGGCTCAGGCAGGTATTCGACTTCTTCGGCCTCGACACCCGCCAGTTGATCCTGGTCGGGTTGCGCGTTGACGGGTTGCCAATAGCCGGGAATCCATTGCCATCCGTTCTGAACTTCAGACCAGTAACCGGGGACCCATTGTGTGTTTGGTGGCGGAGCGCGCCACACGCCGCTGATCCAGATGTAATCGCTTCGATCCTCGGCCCAGGCCCAGTAGCCGGGGATCCAGAGATGTCCCTCGCCCTCCGGCTTCTGATCGGGAGGCAACTCCTCGATCGCTCCTGGCGGTTGCTTCTCAACGACGATCGTCGGTTCCGGGTTGTAGTTGACGACTTCTGCAAACGCCTCGTGGATCGGACCGCGCGTCATTGCGGTGCCATCTTCCATGACACCGCCATTCGCTCCGGCCGCACCGTTTTGAGGCGCACTGAGTTGTAGCGCTGGTTGTTGGCCGGTCACCTGTCCAATCCACCCGGTTAGCCCTGCACCCACCACAAGGGTAGCCAGGGCGGCACTCCAGTCTCGCAGGTGCATGATCGCGTCTCCCTGTGAACCGCTTCCGTTGATGTTGCCCGGATATTGGCAGAACTGCCTTCGATGGAATCGGGTGCATATTTCATGCCTTCCCGGCGATTTAATGCCGCGATTCCTGTCCATGGCCGCAGCAAGGGCGCTTCTCCTCGCAGCCTTTCACTATTCACAACCCGTTGCAGTTTATAGATTTGTGTCCGGCATCGTGATCCTGTCGGATGGCAGAATCTGCCCACCTGCACCGATCTTCAACTTTGCCTGCACCTGCCAGCATCGATTGCTTGTGTCGTCATGCTGACATCCAAACTGGCTCGGAAAGGCTCCGGCTGTAGCAAAGTTGGGCGGCAGTCACCCGTGGCATTGTAGCGGGACGGCGCGCATCATAGGACTCATCACCGTGGATACAGGAGATCGCTCATGAAGCCAGAGATCACTCGTCGCAGACTGCTCTTGTCGTCGCTCGCGGGGCTGGCAGTGCCCTCCTTCTTGAAGGCGGCCGAGCCGGCGGGCAGGCAACAGATTCCCTGGCTTGGCGAAGTCCAGACTGCGCCATCCGTATTGCCCGAGGATGCTCCCACGTTGCCGCCGCTTCTCACCGATGGCTCACTGAGCGACTGGCAGGCGCGGCGTGAGGAGATCCGCCACGGGTGGCGGGAGTTCCTCGGCGATATGGGGCCGCGGCAGACTGCGCCGACATATGAGGTGCTTGAAGAAGATCGTCAGCCGGGCGTTATTCGCCAGCTCATTCGGTATGAGGTTGAGCCAGGGCTTCCGGAAAAGGCCTATCTGCTCAAACCAGCGGCACCCGGCGGGCGGCGACCCGGCGTCGTGGCGCTCCATTCCACGTTTGCCGGCAATATACGACAACCAGCGGGCATCGAAGGGCAGCCCGAGAAGGCGTTTGGTCTCAAGCTGGCGGAGCGCGGCTGTGTGGCGATCTGCCCTCGTTGCTTTCTCTGGTCGGACGACCCCAAGATAAGTTACCAGAAACACGCCGAACGCTTTCAAGAGCGGCATCCCGGCGTGAAGGGAATGGCCAAGATGCTGCACGACGCCCAAGTGGCGCTCGACATTCTGGCTGGGCTACCCGAGGTTGATCAGAATCGTCTCGGTGCCGTGGGGCATTCTCTTGGTGCCAAGGAGGCGCTCTATCTGGCGGCATTCGACGAACGCGTCCGCGTCACCGTAAGCAGCGAAGGCGGAATCGGAATTCGGTTCTCGAACTGGGAAGCACTCTGGTATCTGGGCGCGGATATACGACGCGACGGCTTCTCCCGCGAGCACCATGAATTGCTGGCCTTGGTAGCCCCCCGAGCGTTCCTGCTTCTTGGCGGCGATTCAGCCGACGGTGACCGCTGTTGGCCGTTCATTGAGGCAGTCCTCCCCATCTACCGTCTTTACGGCCGTACTCCGGCCATCGGACTTTTCAACCACAAGCAAGGGCACACAGTTCCTCCCGAGGCAGAGGCGCGAATCTACCAGTGGTTGGAGAAGTACCTTTGATGACAAAAGCGGCCAGAGATCAGGTACGCCAGTGATCCACGCGAGCACTCGGCCGTTCAATTGCCCGTGCAAGCAGAAGCCATCCCGTGGCTGGGCTGTCGAGCAGCCCAAACTGTCCAGTTGAGACACGCAAGTTACCGGTAGCAGGCCTTGAGTGACGGACGTTATATAGAGGATTCGAAGACGCCAAAGAAGGCATTGTTTCTGCGTCTGTTCGCAGCTTCCTCGCAGCCCAAAGACCGACTTGATCGAGAGTAATCACGGGACCGAGCACGCGGTTTGACGCGTCGGGGCGTGGTCCTAGAATCGATTACTCGAAACGACTGGGCGCTGTTGGGGAGGTTGCTCCGCTATTTCTGCGGAGAGGCTGGCACTTTTCCTGGCACCGGCTCATGATGTCACTCGGCGACCATGTAACAGATGTCGACGGTCATCGTATCCCCATTGCAGAGCTGCTCCATCGTGTGCAGGCACGCGATCGCGCGGCCTGGGGGCTGCTGACCGACTCCTATGCGCCTCTGGTGTATCACTGGGCGCGCAGTTTCGGATCGTCGCCCGCGGAAG
Source organism: Thermoguttaceae bacterium (assembly GCA_040766885.1). GTDB lineage: Bacteria > Planctomycetota > Planctomycetia > Pirellulales > Thermoguttaceae > JAXGPP01. The sequence goes on from JAXGPP010000024.1 coordinate 24,536, forward strand.
GCGGGAGGGTGGTGGCCGATGTGTTTCGCTCACTGGCCATGTGGCTCGACGTGATCGATCCCGAGGAGGAGGAACGCGGGCTGTGCGGCTGGCTGTGGATTCTGACCGGCACAGAGATCCGGCAACATGCCGTCCGTGAGACGGTGTCGTACGACGACGAGGTCCCACTTCGATCCGCAGCCTCCTGGGTGAAGACGTTCGTCGACGATTCGTCGACCTGCGGCGCCGCCGCGTCGATTAGCGTGCCTGAAACGCCTGGATTGAAACAGTTGCGGCAGTACCAGCTCGTCGCCAAACTCGGCGAAGGGGGGATGGGCGAGATTTACAAGGCCGTGCATATCGAACTGCAGAAGTTTGTCGCCCTGAAACTTCTTACGACGGATCGGGCGTCGAGTGAGCGAGGGCTGGAAAGTTTCCATCGCGAGATGCGCGCTGCGGGCCGGCTGGACCATCCGAATATAATCCGTGCAAACGATGCCGGGGAGATTAACGGCATCCATTTTCTGGTGATGGAGTATGTCGACGGCGTGGACGTTCAGCGGCTACTCGACCGCTTGGGACCGCTGCCGCTCGCCGAGGCCTGCGAGATCACCCGCCAGGCGGCCGAGGGCCTTCAGCATGTCTATGAGCACGGTCTCGTTCATCGTGATATCAAGCCATCGAACCTGATGGTCTCGACGACCGGTGTTGTGAAGATCCTCGACCTGGGGCTGGCGGTCCTGCCGGAGCATGCCGATGAGAAGGCCGACGAGAGTCGGCTGGTCGGAACGCTCGACTTCATGGCTCCGGAGCAGGCAGAGTATTCGTACGATGTGACAATCCGGGCCGACATCTACGGCCTCGGTGCGACGCTCTATAAGATCCTCACCGGTCGTGCGCCTTTGGCCGATTCCAGGCACACCACTCCGCTAAAAAAAATGGTGGCGTTGGCCAAGAATCCTGTCCCCCCGGTGCAGCGATTTCGCACCGATGTGCCCCATGAACTAGCGGAAACCATCGCTCGAATGCTGGCCAAGCGGCCCGATGAGCGATTACAGACGCCTGCCGAAGTTGCCGCCGTGATGGGCCGTTTCGCCGCCGGCAGCCAGCTTCCAGCCGTCGTGTCGAAAGCCATCTTGAAGTTGGACGACGCGACGCACGCCGACCCGTCCGACGGCACAACGGCCACAGCTTTCCCCCAGACTGGCCCTCGCGAACCTTGACGTCGTCAAGCACCCCGGTTTTACCAGGCTCTTGCATCGCGCGTGGCCAGGCGTCATGCTGGCACTACCCGGCCCATGCCGCCGAGTCGGTATCGCCTTGAGTGCTGTCCTTCGAGGAGACCTTGATACGATGCGAACGCTGTCCATCACCACTCTCGTTGTTGCCGTTGCTGCCGGGTCAATCGCGACCTTGCCGGGCTTCGCCCGCTCGGACGACTCTGCCGCACTCCTGAAGGTCGGCTTTGCCGAACGTGACATCACGCCGGAACTGGGGATGGAACAGCCGGGCGGCTACGGCAAGTCGTACCACCGCGCGGTCCACGACCCCTGCAAAGTCCGCGCGGTGGTATTTGACGATGGCCGCCAGCGCGCGGCGATTGTGGGAATCGACGCCCTGGTCATTCGCCGCGCTACGGTCCAGGCCTGCCGCCAGGCGATCTACCAGCGATGCGGAATCGCCCCTGAGGCCATCCTGATTGCCGCGAGCCACTCGCACTCATCCGGTCCGACCGGCATGATCCTGCCGGGCGAATACGATCACGCCGACAGTTTCGTGCGGCAACTGGCCTACGAGAAATCGTCCTGCGCCGACGCGAAGTATCTCGCCCGTGTCCAGCAGCAGATTGTCGCGGCAGTATGTGAGGCCGATGCGAAGCGTGCCGGCGCGCGTTGCGGCGTTGGCAAAGGGATCGAGGATCAGGTGGCTTATAACCGCCGCTTTCGCATGAAGAATGGCCTCACCTTCACGCATCCCGGCAAAGGCAATCCTCAGATTGAAGAAGTCGCCGGTCTCACCGACCCCGAAGTCGGCGTGCTTGGAGTCTGGAGCACCGAAGGTCAACTGGTGGGTTGTATCGTGAATTTCGCTTGCCATGCGACAACAAGTCCCGGCGGCATCTCAGCGAACTACATCTACTACCTTGAACAGGCGATCCGCGGTTTCTACGGCCCTGAAACCGTTGTCGTCTTCCTGGCAGGCGCCTGTGGCGACGTCACGCAGGTCGACAACCTCGATCCGCACCAGAACCCGCAACCGGAACAGTGGGCCAGGATCGTCGGCGGCCGCGTCGGCGCCGAAGCCGTCAAGGTACTGCTGAGCATGGAAGCCGGCGCCCTGGGACCCGTCGAGTCCCGCGTTCAGACTTTCACCGTCAATCGCCGTGTGCCCAAACCAGCACGAGTGGTACAGTGCCGCGAATTGGTAGAGAAAGAGCCTGCCGAGGTCGGTCACACCGAATGGACATTCGCCAAGGAGATCGTGCTTCTCGATGCGCTGCTGGCGAAGGAACCGACCAAGGAGATTGAAGTGCAGGTGGTGCAGGTGGGGCCTGCAGTATTCATCTCAAACCCGGCCGAGTATTTCTGCCAGTTCGGCTTGGATATCAAGAAAGGCAGCCTCTTCCCCTTTACTTTTCCCGTCGAACTGGCCAATGGCTGCGTGGGATACGTGCCGACCGAGGATGCACTTGCCGCGGGTGGCGGCGGTTACGAGACGCGCCTCACGAGCTACAGCAATCTGGAGCCGACGGCTGGCCGGCGGATGGTCGAAGTCGGCCTGGAACTGGCCCGACAGCTTACCCCCGGCCCGGTCCCGGAGCGTCCGCTCGCGCCACCCGCAAAGGAACCGTGGTCGTATGGCAATGTTCCACCTGAAGTAGACTGAGAAAGGACTGCCGATGACGAGCATCGCGAAGTGCCGAGACTGGGCCCTGGCAGTCACCTTTTGGGCGTGCGCGGTTGCCATCGGACGGGGCGCTGACGGAGATCTGCACGACGCAGCGTCGCAGTCACTGCGCCGCGCCGTAGAGTTCTTCACTCAACAGGTCGCCACCGAGGGCGGCTATCTGTGGCGTTACAGCGAGGACCTCAGCCGGCGTGAAGGAGAGGGGAAAGCCCTAGACACGGCGGTGTGGGTACAACCGCCGGGTACGCCGAGTGTCGGCGCCGCTTTGCTTCAGGCATATCGGAGCACCGGCGAACCGTTCTACCTCGAAGCCGCAAGACAGGCGGGCATGTGCCTCGTCCGCGGCCAACTCCGCTCGGGTGGTTGGACCTACCGTATTGATTTCGAGCCCCGCGAGCGCCTGCGGAATGCCTACCGGGTTGATCCGGCTGGCCGAGCGGATGAAAAACGCCGCGACACGTCGACATTGGACGACAATACGACGCAGGCGGCCCTGGATTTCCTCATGCGGCTCGACCAGACGCTCCAGTCTGGCGATGCTGCCATCCATGAGGCCGTCGAGTATGGCTTGCGCCGTCTGCTCGCGGTGCAGTATCCCAATGGCGCGTGGCCACAACGGTTCGACGGGCCCCCCGATCCCGACCAGCACCCAGTGCTGCCGGCCTCCTACCCGGAGTCCTGGTCCCGGACTCTCCCGGCCGCGGATTACAGCCGGTTCTACACGTTCAACGACGGCGCGATCGACGACGTCATCCGGCTGATGTTCGACGCGGCACGCGTCTACGAGCAGCCGGAGTACCGAGCTGCCGCCGAACGGGCAGGCGGTTTCATCCTCCTGGCACAAATGCCCGATCCCCAGCCGGCTTGGGCTCAGCAGTACGACACCCGCATGCACCCCGCGTGGGCGCGCAAATTTGAGCCGCCGTCAATTACTGGCGGCGAATCGCAGGGCGTCATGCGGGCCCTGCTGGACCTTTATCATCAGACCGGGGATCGGAAGTATCTGGAACCGATTCCGCGAGCCGTGGCCTATCTGCGGAAATCCGCCCTGCCCGATGGGCGGCTTGCCCGCTTCTACGAGCTTCAGACGAACCGCCCCCTCTATTTCACCATCGATTACCAGCTCACCTATGACGATGGCGACATGCCGACCCACTATTCGTTCAAGGTAGGCAATGATCTCGACTCGATCGAGCGGAGGTACCGGCAGGCTCTTGACGGCGGGCCTCGTCCGCCAGCCGATAGCAGTTCCGCACGTCGACGGAAGCCCTCCGATCGCGATATCGCTCAGGTGAAGGCGATCATCGCCGGCCTGGACGATCAGGGACGCTGGGTCGAGCCGGGCAAGCTTCGTACCTACGGTGACGACGATCCCACAACCCGTGTGATCGATTGTCAGACTTTCATCCGCAATGTGCAGATGCTGAGCAGTTATCTGGCCGGGGTGCGTGAGGAATAACGCGCGGATGTTTGAGAGAATGCCGAGGTGGCGTGGCACGCAACGGCTTTCAGCGTGAGAGCGATCGGCCGGACAGTGTTTCGAGTGCGGCAAGTTTCGCGAGGATCTTATCGCGCTCGGGGGCGGTCGCGCGGCGAACAGCCATTTGGTAGTAGAGCCGAGCAGCGCCGATTCTCCCCGCCCGCTCAGCCGCCTGACCGCGCTGGAGCAGTGCGTTGACCTCTTGCGACAAGTCAGCTTCCGCGGCATGCTCCGCCCTGAGTTCTGCGACGCCGCGAACTGCTCGGGCTGCGGAACTCGACATCGCCCGCTGTGACGCCGATTCCCGTGCCGGCGGCGATTCCGCCGCACGATTTCCAGACGCCTGGTTCAAGAGGTATTCGTCCATCGCGGCGAGATCGTGGACATACGCCGAGACACTGACCGCGCTGGCGTTCTGAAGCATCCCCAGGCCGCGGTTATCGAAAGGGACGAGGGGCGTGCCGAACTCATTCCATCCCGCCGCCGCATGCCTGTTGCCGCCCATGTATACCGCTCCCCGATCGGGCACTACCACGCTGGTGCTCACGCCAAACGACCGGAAGGTCGGCAACTGAACCACTTGCCCGCTGGATATTCCCACCAGGCCGAGCAGAATGGCGGGAATTAATGCGATGTTGAGATTACACCTCATTCGTGCACCTCCTTGATCAGGCACGATCCGATCATTCGGCGCAGTAATTCTATCGCGCGGCCAGCGTCTGGCGAGGGGCGAGGCGGGAAACCCGCCCGGGCCGTTCGAAGGCGGAGCCTCCGCGTCAGGCGTTGCGCGAGATCGGGCCGAGCGTAGCATTGACCGCGCGGATATAGTCGGCTGGCGACAGTAAAATCTGCAAGCCCCGGTGCCCACCCGACACTGAAATCTGGGAAAACCCTGTTATCGACTCGTCGGCAAATACCGGATAGTCTTTCTTGCATGCCATGGCCGTTACGCCACCGCGAACGTAGCCGGTCAGCGGCTGTACGTCCTTGAGCGGGACCATGTCCATCTTGCGGTCGCCCGTGAGTCGTGCCAGGGCCTTAAGGTCCAGTTCCCCGCCACCGGGCACCACGGCCAGGACGACCCCTCGGCGGTCGCCACAGACCACCAATGTCTTGAATACCTGCTCCAGGGGCATGCTGATCTTCCTGGCCACGGTCTCGGCAGTCAGATCGTCGGGATTGACCTCATACTGCCTCAGCTCGTAGGCGATTCGCAGTCGGTCGAGGAGCCTGGCGGCGTTGGTCTTCATGCCATTCGTGCACAGTCTAGAGAATGCTTCGGGTGATCGGGTTCCGCCACGTAACAGCCATTGGATATCGGCGTGGCAACGATCCCGCCCTGGCAAACGAGAAGAGCATCACCTTCACTCCTCTACTCCAGTTTCCAGGGCACCGCTACTTCGCCTCGGCGGCGACCGCGGAATCGGCGGCGGGCGAATCGCTCGTTTCGACCAGGACCAGAGGCTTATCGTATCCGCTCACTTCGGTCGAAATGTTGAAATGAACCCTGGTCTTTTCGTGGACTTGCTCGTAAAAATCGATCAGCCAGAGGTTCTGTTCGAACGCTCGTTGCTGCGCCGCCATGAGCGTCCGCCGTTGCCAGTCTTTTGATTTGTTCTTCTCCTGCTGCTCAAGCTCTTTCTTGACCTGTTCCAGCTTGCCTTGCGTCTGCACTCGAAGAATGTTTGTAGGCTGCCCCTGGAATGGGCGGAAAGTCGGTGGTGCGACCAACTGGAGCCTGGCGTCGATCGCCGCAGCGCGCGGTGTGAACACCAGTCGCAACGTCACCGCCTCGGTGGTTTGACCCGTGCCATCATCGCGAGCGAAGGAGAGCTTGAGCGGCGTTTTGGGAGGCGCCGGGGCGACCGGGTCCACGCTCGAGCCGTCGCGCCCTTCAATCTTCACGGCGATTCGCAGCCGCTCGCTTTCCGGCAACCACCTGACCAGGATGCTCTCATTGCCGCCGCCGCGGACGAGGTCGATTACGAGCGGTTTCACCACCTCCGGAGTCGTCAGCGGCATCGAGTGGCTGGCCTCACCAAGGCGGAGTTGGAGCACGCAATTGCGGAGGTAGTTGGCCACGCTGTCGTCGGCTCCCTCGACCCACTGGAACTTAAGCACGTCGCCTTCGCGGAATAAGCGGGCCACATCGGTGACGTTCTTCTGTTCCTGCCCCTTTGTCTCCTCGCTGTAAGCCACAGTCCACTCGGACTCAGCCGCGGCGGGAGACTTTTGGCTGAGAACGAACGAACGAACCTGCCGCCCGGAGCTCTTCAGGGCCGTCTCGCCCCCCAAGAGCGCGAGCTCCAGCGGCGCCTCGCCCACCGCGCGAATCGGGCCGAGAACGAAGCTCGACAGCGATTCCGGCTTGGATGTCAGTTCCGGCAGGCTCACTCGTGCCGGCAAATCAGCAAATGGGTTGACCGGCTTCGGTGGAGCGGCGGGCGGCTTTTCCGGCTTCTCTGCCGGTTTTTCGGCCTGCGTCTCAGGCGGCTTCTCCAGCAAGGGCTCCGGCGGCTTCTCCGCCGGCACTTCGAGCGGTTTTTCTTCCACCGCAGGAACAGCGGGTGGTGTTGTCGCCACTTCGGCTGACAGTTCCACTGGACTCTCCGTAGCGGCGGTAGCCGCTTTACTCGCCGCTGTCGCCGAAGGTTTCTCTATTGCCGGTCCGAGTTCGGCCGTGAGAATCTCATCCCACCGCGCTGGTCCAGCACCGGCGAGCGGCTTGGCCGATGGCGACTCGGGTGTTGCATCAGCCTCAGCAGGATCAGCTATCGTCGCTGGTTGAGCCGTTGACGCCACGTCGCTGCTCCGATGCGAGAAGACGCCGCCGAGCCACAGGCCCGCGAGTGTCAGGACGACCACCAAGGCACCTGCGAGACTTCCGACGACGATGCTCTTGTGGTGCTGTGACCATTCCTCCTTGATGCGGCGGACCGTCTCGTTTGGAGTGACGGCCTTCGGCCCTGTCTTGCGGTTCCTGACGCCCGGCTTCGTGCTGGGCTTGGATATCGTTCGTCGGGCGCGGCCCAGCGTGATGTCGCCAATCCGCAACGTGTCGTCTCCATCGTCTCCTGTAGCCAATGCCAGCGAAGGATCGCTATCCGCATCGGTCGCCAATGGTGATGGAGGCGCTTGCCAGGGGCTCAGCAATTGCACGACCTCCTCGGCCGCCTGGAATCGTTCAGCAGGATCGGCCGTCATCATTCGCGCGCAAATCTCAGCCATCTCTGGCAGGATTTCACTGCGGATTTCACGTGGATCGGCAGAAAATGCCCCTTCTTCGGGCGGCTTTCCAGCAAGTGCAAAGTAGAACGTGGCGCCTAACGAGTAAATGTCAGCACGGTGGTCCGGTTCTAGGTCGGGCGAAAAGACCTCCGGAGCGCGGTAAACGCCCGCATCGGACCGCGGCGCGCCTCCGTCCGCCTCGCCACTACGGTCGGCTCTTGTGGCCCGGCCGGCGGCGAGGCGGTCAAGTCCGAGATCCTGAAGCTTGACGACGCCCTGCCGAGTGATCATGAGGTTGGCGGGACGGATGTCGTAGTGAATCAGGTGCTGGGAATGGACATATGCCAGCCCCTCGGCCGCCTGACGGATGTAATTCGCCGCGCGGCCGCAATCGAGTGGTCCTCTGGCCTGAACCAGGTGCTCAAGGTCCTGTCCGTCGACGTATTCCATTACCAGGTAGTAGCGATCACCCTCCTTGTCGGCATTGAAGGCGTGAACGACGTTCGGGTGATCGAGCGCGGCAGTCGTTCGCGCATGACTGAGAAACCGTTCAAGCGACTCCGCGTCGCGGACCAGGGCACGCGAAATCGCGCGCAAAGCCACTGGTCGGTTCATCGTCACATGCTCGGCGAGGAACACGTTTCCCAGATGTCCCCGCCCCAACAGGTCGCGAATCTTGTACTTGCCGAAGAAAAACGCGTTGCGGCCGGCGAGAAGTTGCGATCCCTGCCAACGCGAGATATAGCGCCGTTGAATAAGCGCGCGCAACAACTCCTTGGGATCATCGGTTTGGGAAGCCGCCTTTTCCACCCGCGCAAGCTGTTCTTCATCCAACAGCTTGCTCTTGCTTAACAACTCGACTAACGACGCGATGCTGATCGACATGCGAGTGCCCGGAAGAGCCCGACTGGGCTGGCCGTCTCCCCCTTTGGATGAGTGTAACAGGGCCGCCAGCGAACTGCAAACCGCTGCCCCGATATAGAGGGGGCCGGCTGGCAAGGCCAGCCGACTTCGCACCCGGCACGGAATCCGAAGCCTTCAGGGAGATCTTGGCGTCGGCGTAGCCGCCAAAGGTACGAGGTCGATGACGACAAGCTCCGGGCGGCAAAGGAAACGAAGACGCGGGGCTTCGTCGCGTTCCATTCCCACCCCGCGAGAGACGACCAACGTAGCTCCGCTCGGCAACTGGTGCCGCCCTGCCATCCAGGCCCGCGGCATGTGGGGCATCTTGGGCACGGAGCCCAGCAATGGCAACCGGACTTGACCGCCGTGGGTATGCCCCGCCAGCAGCAGATCAGCCTCAATCCGCCCTCGCGCGTACGCGGGAGAATGGCCAAGCACGACGTGGTATTTGCCCGATGGAGCTGCTGGAACAGCAAGGTTTGGCCAGAACGACTGCCGCCACGCCAGGCAAGTCAATTGTATTTCGCCGAGATCGAACGTCCGCGTACGCTCGACGGCGACGATCGGTGTTCCGGAAAACAACTCCGCCCAATCGTCGCGATCCACGTTGCCGCGGACCGCGTAGGCGGCGGCAGACGGCGAGAAAGCCGACCCCAACCGTTCGCGGAAATCGTCTCGGATCTGGCGGCGTCGCTCCGGCGATGCCTGCAAGTAGTCGCCCGCCAAGAGCAGCACGTCCGGGCGTTCAGACAGCGCGCGGCGAAACACCATGTGCTCATAGTCGCTGAAGTGGTCCGTTTGCAGGTCGGCCAGAACGACAAGTCGCACCGGTCGCGTGATCTTTTCGCTGGCGATCTCCAGCCGTTGGACCACGAGCCATTGCGGCTCGATGAGGAAGGCATCGATGGCGATCGCCAACACCGAGACGGCCAGGATCGCCGACAGAATCGCGGTCTTGCCGTGAATTCGCCACAAAAGGACCGCCCCGATCACCAGCACTATGAGCATATGAAAGAACAGGCCGTCGGCGAGAAGCCGGAGCACACCCATCCGAGTGCCGACCAATGGCACGCCCACGCCAAGAGCGAGGACGATAGCCGCTATGGGTACGGTCGCCGACCCTGTCAGCCAAGCGGCGAGCGTTCGCCGCCGTACGAAGGCAACAACCGCCCCATCGATCACGGTCATTGCCAGGTTGTAGATCAACAGCGCAGGGAGCACAGCTACAAATCAGCAGCTTCGAGCCAAGGTGCAGACTTGCCAGACGCGTGCGGGGACCGGCGCGGCCACCGCTGACCCCTCGGTCTTGGACCGGTAGTCTGAACCCTGGCGCGGCAGCGTGGGCCGTCAGGCTCTCGTTCCGACGCACCTGCCGGGTTCATCTCCGGTGTAACCTCAATGGCTCATTATACTTGGCTAACGAGTCGCCGGCCTGTCCGGTTCAGGAGCCGGGCGAGCGGCCGTTCGTGTCGTCGAGGCAGCCGGTCCAGTTAGCGCTGGTTGGGTTCCCTGGTTCTTCGGCCCCTTGTAGAAGTAGGTGGTTTCCTCTTTCACCACCCGGCAGTCGAGTGGCTGGTAAATGGCTTCCACCCGGATCAGATGGCTGCCGGGCCTTTCTGGCATGGCATGGACAATCAGCTTAACGTCGGTCCCGGCCTTGATGCTGTCGATCCGCTCAAAGATGATCTGACCCGGGGCGATGCGATGCGCTGGCCCGTCGGCGCTTATCGGTTCGATGCCGTGCGAGAAGTAGACCACAACCTCGATGTTCTCGGCGTCGCGCGTGCCGCGGTTACGGAGCGTGATTTCGTAGGGCGTATCGATGCCCACGGGCACATTGCCGCTCGGGTCGGTAACCTCCAGCGCCAAGTCGGCCTTCGTGTCCACGACGATCGGCCGCTCGGTGGTGGCAGAAACGCCCAAGTCGGCCGTCGCGGAAATCTGCAGCGTCCCCTGCCCGGCTTGCTCCAGCACGCATTTGACTGAAACGAATGTGTCGGAGCCTTTCTCCAATGTCCCGATGTCCCACGTGAGGCGGTCCCGAGTCGCGCTGATCCGGCCGTGACGGGTATCGGACACGTAGCGAGCTCCCGTGGGCAGCACTGCTTCCAGCTTCAGATTGCTCGCGGCGGCATCGCCCGTGTTCTTGACGCGGACGTTGTACAGTGTTTCATTACCCACGAACTTGACATCCGCCCCTTCCAGCGACAGTTCCAACTTGGCACGGCGGACGACGATCCTTTCTGTAAGGTGCGATTCGATCCCGCCGTCGCAAGTGGCATCGACTCGAAGTGTGAGCGTGCCTGCAAATTGGGTTACCAACTCCACTTCGGCCGACTCGGTCTGACCGGGAGCCAGCCTGGCAATCTGGTGCTCGGCCGGAGGTGTTTCTCCGGCATCAATCGGTTGCAGAAGCAGTCTGATGTTCTCCGCAACCCCAGTACCTGTATTGGAGATCTTCAGGCGGTATGTCTGCTGTTCACCATAGAGCACATCGCGGGGACCTTCCAGCGCCAGTGTCAGTTTCGGTTCCTGCACCTCGATCGATGCTTGCGTCGCGACCGGTTTGTGTTCAGTCCGTACAGCGAGATCGAAGGCCCGGGCCTCGCGCGGTACGAGTTCGAGAATCAACGATTGACGTTCCTCGGCAGCCAGTGTTTCCAGCTGCCAGACGACGGTCTTCTTTCCCATTGCCGCCTTGGTCTCGGCTTGGCCGTTGCTTGGCGCCGCACCCATTACCTCGGCCGACGGGGGCAATTCTACGCTGACGGTTACTCCCTCGGCAGCGACCATCCCGGAGTTGCGAATCGCCAGTTCATAGCGAGAAGGAACGCCAATGCGAATTTGCCGCGGTCCGAGCGTCTCCACTTGAAGCACCGGGGCCTGCGGCATCGCCAGCGTGGTATTGCTCGTGATCGGCTTGGGAATGCTGACGCCGTTAGGGCTTGCTGCGGCAGCCGTTGAAACCTTTGGGCTCGGTGCAGCAGCCGTTGAACCAGGCGAGACGACCGGCGCCTGGTCGGTCGCTGTCGCCATCGATGATGCGGCGCGATCTGCCATCATCGTGAACGACTTCGGCTTCGGCGGCGCGAGTGTCGGTTCGTTGCGCACAACTGGCGGTTCCATCGGCGGAGGCGCTGCCGGCACAGGGGTCGCAGAAGATCCGCCATGGCGAGTCTCTGGCTCAGCTTCCTGACGGAGCGCGTCATGGGCCGGTATCGTCGACACGGTGGATTTCGCCGCGGGCGAATCGGTCGCCGACGCTTCGCCGCTCATAGCTGGGGCATGGGTGGCCGTGGGAGCGGCGGGAAGATCGTCGAACGCCGACTGCCGGAAGAGTGACAACCGCTCATGCAGTTTCATTTCAGCCGGCGATGGATTGAAATCGTCGGCTGCGATCGCCTCGCCGAGGTTAGGGCTGTCCTCCATGGGAGGGGGTGGCAAGTTCACTGGATCGGTTGCCAACTCCTCGTGTTGGAACGAGTGCGCAGGATCGCCTGCGTCGGCAGGAAGCGGATACTCTTCGGGTGCCAGTTGCGGCTTGGGAACCGGTCTGTGTGAAGACTGCTTGTGTGGATGCGGCTTCACCGGTTTGGGGCGCGTCGACGAGTCGGTCGATTTCGGCACGACCAACTCGGTCAACCGCGAGCGGACACCCGCCAGCCCGCTATCGAATTTCTCCGCCAGGGATTGACCTTTCCCAGACGTTTGCGACTCGGTATGGCCGGTGGGCGGGGCCGCGAGGCAAGTGCTTGCCATGGTCAAGGCCACGCAAATCCCAAAGAAACGGCGCATGTCAGACACCTGCTGATGCAATTACACAATCCCATCATGCGGTATCGGATAAGACGACTTTACGGGTTTAGCGGACTTGCCCGGAACCACCGGACGCTCCGGCAGCGATGAATGCCGTGAGATAGCAGAATGGGAGGGGAAGAGAGACCATACCACCGAGCAAGCTATGTCTTCTGGCCAAAGTAGCTGCTCAGCACACGGACGCGGTAAACCAGGTAAGATATCACCCCGGCAAGAAGGACTAGAGAGAATCCGAACACTACGTGCCGATCGCGACCCAACGGAAACCCCTCCTGTAGCTGAGGCTCCCAGAAGTAGAACTCTAGTACTAGCACCCCGTAGCTCACCAACGAAAGTACGGTCATGTACCACACGAAGCGGACGTGAAACCAAAGGCCGGAGGCAGCGATGAGCAGTGGATACCCAACGATCAGGGGGCTGGCGGCGCCATTGGCCATCATAAGCACTGCCAAGAGCAAGGCCGAGTCAAGCGTTCCCCACAGAAACCTCGCCGGGACCGACCACCGTTGGCTGCGAACCGATTGTTGTAGAACAGTGGCCGTCAGCGCCCACACGGCGATTACCAACAACATCCGCTCGTAGAAGAGGATGTCCTCCGGCCTGCTGGAGAGAGCGTAATTGACGAGATCGACCCCCAGGAAGATCGTCAGCCCGGCCAGCCGTGACGCCAGCGGCGGCTCGCGGCGTGCCCAGGCCGAGATCCGTTGCGGCAGACTCGGCGGTTGCACATCCAGCGCCTCTCCCTTGAGGAAGTGATCAAGGTCATTGGCCAAGGCGTCGGCGGATTCGTAGCGATCCGCGGGTGACTTGGCCAGGCACTTCAAGCAGACCAGTTCCAAAGCACGCGGGACTTTGGGATTCAGTTTTCTTGGCAGCGTCGGTTCACCGTTGAGCACCTGCATAAGCGTGTCGAGGGGTGTGTCTTTGCGGAAAGCAGGCGCGCCGGTGAGCAACTCATAGAGAATCGCTCCCAGACTGTAGACATCGCTGGCCGGACCGATTTCGTGGCGGTGTCCTGAAGCTTGTTCCGGCGACATGTAACTGGGAGTTCCGGCAATAACTCCGGTGGCGGTCAGATCGGTATCGTCGGCAAACACCTTGGCCAGGCCGAAGTCGGTTACGAAGGGCGAGCCTTCCTCATCGAGCAGGATGTTCGAGGGCTTGAGATCGCGATGTACTACGCCCTGGCGATGGAGGTGGGCTACAGCCCGCGCCACGCACATCACGATCCGCGCCGCCATCTCGACTTCGACCGGTCCGGCAGCGATCCTCTGGGCCAGGCTTTGCCCCTCGATGTACTCCATGGCGAAATAGTGTTGACCGTGCCACTGGCCCACCTCGTGAATGTGGACGATGCTCGCGTGGCGGAGTCCGGCGGCCGCCTTGGCCTCAACCTGGAACCGGCGGACGTGCTCCTCCGAGGCCAAGTGACTCGCCAGGATCATCTTGATGGCTACGATGCGGTCCAGCCCCTGCTGCCGAGCCTTATACACGACTCCCATGCCGCCGCGGCCGATCTCTTCCAGCAATTCGTAACAGCCGAACCGGCGCGGCAGGGTGCCCTCGGAGATCGCGATGACGGGCGGGTCGCACAGGCTCGCGTCCGTCTGCGGGGCGATCCGGTCCAGAGCCTCCAAGCAGCTCAAAGCCGACGCGAGTTCCGGCCACTGGCGCAGGAATCGCTGACGATCCGGCGGTGAACCCGCCTGCAGGCACTCCAGATACTCGTTGAGAACTCGGCAGAGTTCGGAATCGTCGGCCATAAGTCACTGGTCCCCTCGAGCTGGGCGACGCGGCGGCGCAATAAGACGCCTGGAAGAGACGGGCCGCCCTACTGCGGCGTCTCGCCGAGCGATTCCTGGAGCTTGCGGATGGCCCGCATCCACAACATCTGCACGGCGGGTCGCGAGCGGCCCATTCGCTCGGCCACTTCATTGAACGGCAACCGCTGCAGGTTCCGCAGCACAATCACCTCCTGGTAGTCGTGCGGCAAGTCGGCCAGGGCCATCGAGACGCGAAGCTCGTCGTCCAGCCGCGCCAATTGCTGGCTGGGGGTTTCGTCGGGAGCCACGGCTTCCGGCACGCCGCCGAAACTCTGGGTGTCGACCGCGTGGTGCAAGCGGACCTCACGGCCCACTTCGCGTTTGGCCGTGCCGCGATACTGGCGGATGTAATCGTGCACGTTGTGGCTCAGAATCCGCCTTAACCAGCCCAACCATTCCTGCTCAGTCCCGCCATGGAAACGTTCGAAGTCGCGATGGGCTTCGAGCATCGTCTGCTGCACGAGATCCGAGGCATCGACCTTGACTTTTAGCCAAGTCTCCACTTGTGCCCGCGCCGCGAAGCCAAGGTAGCTGCGGCACAACTCGAACAGGCGATCGCGCGAAGCCTGGTCTCCCGATCTCGCCCGCTCAAGAAGTTCCGTTACGTTGTCCCTCTCGGATGCCGACATCGACAGGCCCGTCGTGGTGGTTCAAACCAGCAGCTGAGTCCAATATCTTCGCGTCCCCGCTCTTGAGTCTAGTCCGTCCCGCTTGATCCGTCGATGACCGGCTCGAAACCCAACGCCTCGATCATGCGATAATCCTCCTCCGGCGTCTGTCCTTTTTCTGTCAAATAATCGCCGATGAAGATCGAGTTGGCCGGGTAGAGCCCCAGGGGCTGCAGGCTGCCCAAATGCACCTCCCGGCCTGCCGCAATCCGCAATTCGCTTGTCGGATTGGCCAGCCGGAATAGGGCCAGCACCTTGAGGCAATAACGGGGATTGAGACGGTCACGCCCTTCCATCGGTGTTCCGGCGATGGGAAGCAAGAAATTCACCGGCAGCGATTCGACCCGAAACGGGCTGAGTTCCAGCGCCAAGTCGACGACATCGTGGTCTTCTTCGCCCATGCCCACGATCCCGCCGGAGCATATCTCCAGGCCGGCTGCACGGACGGATCGCAACGTCGCCAACCGATCCTCAAACGTATGGGTCGTGCAGACCTTCGGGTAGAGCCGGCGGCTGGTGTTGAGATTGTGGTTGACGCGGTCTACCCCGCAGTCTTTCAACCGCCGGGCGTCGTCGGCCGTGAGCAGCCCCAGGCAGACGCAGATCCGCAGCCCGTGGGCCGACTTGATCCGCGGAACGAGGCTGGTGATCTCGCACATCTCGTTATCCAGCGGTCCGCGGCCGGAGATCACGATGCAGTAGGTCCGGGCCCGGCGCTCGGCAGCCACTCGCGCGCCGTCGAGGATTTCATCGGCGTCGAGCAATTTGTATTTGGGAATCTCGGCCTGCGAGATTTTCGACTGCGAGCAATAGCCGCAATCCTCCGGGCAAATCCCGCTCTTGGCGTTGATGAGAAAATTGAGGACCACGCGGTTGCCGAAGTAGTGGTGGCGCACCCGGTAAGCCGCCGCCAACAGGTCGAGCAATTCGAAGTCGTCGGAACGCAGCACGGCCAACCCCTCGTCGCGAGTCAGAGAGTGGCCATCTAGAATTCGCCCGGCCAGGCAATGCCAAGTGCTTGCGTTGGTAGGGACGTGGGCGTTCGCGCTATTGGCGAGGATTGTCATGTCGGGCTAAGATCGTGCATCCAAGGGAAGTGCGCCGCCGCGGAGCCATTTCTCCGCCCGGCAGAATTGGGGGCGTATATTCTACACCGTCGCGGCCGGGTGGATAACCCGGCTGGGGAGTGAACTGTCGAGCCACGTGATGCATGCTTTTCCTGCGATCAGGCAAGCGGCGGACGAGATCCAGCAGGGCCGGCTGCAGCCGATTGACCTACTGGAGCGATGCCTGGAACGTATCGACCGGTTCGACGGCCAGGTGCGAGCCTGGGTAGTCGTCGACGAGGCTGGCGCCCGGCGAGATGCCGAGCAAATGACCCGCGAGGCGGCGGAGGGCCGATGGCGAGGTCCGCTTTGCGGTATACCGATCGGCGTGAAGGACATTATCGATGTCGGTGGGCTGCCGACACGCGCCGGCTCGCCCCTCCGCGAGCACCACGTGGCCCAGGCCGATTCCCCGCTTGTGGCTGCGCTTCGCCGAGCGGGTGCGGTCATCATCGGCAAGACGGTGACTGTCGAGTTTGCCTGCTTTGACCCCTCGCCCACACGAAATCCCTGGAACCTGGAGCACACTCCGGGTGGGTCGAGCAGCGGTTCGGCGGCAGCGGTGGCAATGGGCATGTGCCCAGCGGCCCTTGGGACTCAGACCGGCGGCTCGCTCGTTCGTCCGGCCGGATACTGCGGTGTGGCCGCGTTCAAGCCGAGCCTGGGACGCCTCAACACTGAGGGGATCGTTCCGGTCAGCCCGAACCTCGACCAGCCGGGTCCCATGGCCCGCTCGGTTGACGATCTCATGGAGTTGTTTGGCCTCTTGGACGGCTCGGCTGCAACGTTGCCGCCTGACTGCCCGCGGCCGCCACGCCTGGGGATAGTCGAACCGTTCTTCATGGAACAGGCCGATGAGGCGGTCCGGGAGGTCATCTCTGCAACGGCTGATCGGCTTCAGCGAAGCGGCGCGAGAATTGGCCGCGTCGCCGAGTTGCCTGCTGGTTTCGAGGAAATCCTGCCGATGCACTGGCGGATCATGGCCGTTGATGCCGCGGCCTACCACCGCGACACGTTCCTCGCGAACCGTACCGCGTACGGCCCGATGATCACGACGCTGCTCGACGACGGATTGGCGACCGCGGCGGTCGACTATGCCCGAGCGTTGGCCCACCAGCGCGAGATGCGGGGCCGAGTGCTGGAATGGTTTGGGGAGTACGACGCGCTCATCGTCCCCTCCACCGACACCACGGCGCCGCCGACGTTGACGACCACCGGTCCGCGGACCTTTCAAGCGTCGTGGAGCTACTGCGGCCTGCCGGTAGCGGGCATTCCCTGCGGCGTGGCCGCAGATGGCCTGCCGGTCGGCCTGCAGATCGTCGGCCGACATAACGACGACTGGGGCGTCTTGTCAGCGGCCCGGTGGTGCGAGCAACAACTTGGCTTTGACGCGATCCCGCCGCTGGCTCGCTGAGCCGTATGCTAGGAATGCACTTCGGCCGGATCGCGTTCTCTGGCGCTGCATCAGCGAAAGGCGGGCCAATCGGCGTCAGGCGATGCCGTGGGCCTGCTCGTAGGCGGCGATCTTGTCTTCCTGGGCCAACGTCAGGCCGATGTCGTCCAGCCCGTTCATCAGGCAGTAGCGGCGGAACTCGTCGACAGAGAACGGGAGGTTCAAGCCGTGTTCGTCGCTGATGGTGCGGTTCGCCAGGTCGACCGTGAGCCGGTAACCGGAGTAGTTGAAGCCGCGGCGGAAGAGTTCGTCGACAGTATCCTCATCGAGCACGATCGGCAGCATGCCGTTTTTGAAGCAGTTGTTGAAGAAGATGTCGGCGAAGCTGGGGGCGATGACCACGCGGAAACCGTAGCCTTCCAGCGCCCAAGGCGCGTGCTCGCGGCTCGACCCGCAGCCGAAATTCCGCCGCGTGACAAGGATGCTTGCACCGGCGTATTCCGGCCGGTTCAGCTCAAAAGCATCGTTGGGTGAGCCATCGTCGTTATAGCGCCAGTCGAAGAACAGAAACTGCCCGAAACCGGTCCGCTCGATTCGCTTGAGGAACTGCTTGGGGATGATCTGATCCGTATCGACGTTCGACCGGTCCATGAACGCGACCAGCCCGGTGTGGGTATTGAAGGGTTGCATACTCGATCATCTCCGATGTGTATCTGCTGCCTACTTGTAGTTCCACTCGCGGATGTCGACAAAGTGCCCGGCGATGGCGGCGGCGGCGGCCATGGCGGGGGAGACGAGATGCGTTCGTCCCCCTTTGCCCTGCCGGCCTTCGAAGTTGCGGTTGCTCGTAGCGGCGCAACGCTGGCCCGGTTCGAGCTTGTCGGGGTTCATTGCCAGGCACATGCTGCAGCCCGCTTCGCGCCAGTCGAGGCCCGCGTCGCGGAAGACGCGGTCCAGTCCCTCCGCCTCCGCCTGGCGTTTGACCAGTCCGCTTCCGGGGACCACCATCGCCTGGACTCCGTCGGCAACCTGATAGCCGCGAACGACGGTGGCGGCGGCGCGCAGATCCTCGATCCGGCCGTTGGTGCACGATCCGATGAAGACACGATCAACAGGGATGGAGGTGATCATCGTACCCGGCATGAGGCCCATGTATTCCAGCGCCTTGGCGGCCGCCTTGCAGTCGGTCTCGTCGCCGAACTCGCCAGGGCTGGGCACTTCACAGTTCACGCCCGTTACCTGACCCGGATTGGTGCCCCAAGTAACCTGCGGTTCAATGTCGGCTGCCTGGAACGTTTCGAGGCGGTCGTACGCGGCGCCGGGGTCGCTCGGAAGACGCTTCCAGCGGTCGACGGCGGCGTCGAAATCGGCCGGTGCGTACTGACGGCCCCGCAGATACTGGTACGTCGTATCGTCAGGAGCGATCAGGCCGGCGCGGGCTCCCGCCTCGATCGACATGTTGCAGACGGTCATCCGTTCTTCCATGCTCAGGTGGCGGATGGCCTCGCCGGTGTATTCGATGCAGTAGCCGGTACCGCCCTGGGTCGTCAACTGGCCGATGAGATACAGGATCAGATCTTTGGCGGTAACCCCTTGGGGCAACCGGCCGTCGACGCGCACCTCGAAGGTTTTCGGCTTGTACTGCAACAGGGTCTGGGTGGCCAGCACATGCTCGACCTCGCTGGTGCCGATGCCGAACGCCAGGGCTCCGAAGGCTCCATGCGTTGCGGTGTGGCTGTCGCCGCAGACGATGGTCATTCCTGGCTGAGTCAGGCCCAGTTCCGGCCCGATGACGTGTACCACCCCCTGGTTCTGGTCGGTCAGGTCGTATAAGCGAATGCCGAATTCGCGGCAGTTGGCACGCAGGGTGTCAATCTGCTGTTTGGAGATGGCGTCGAGAATCGGCAGCGATCGGTCAGTTGTCGGCACGTTGTGATCGACCGTGGCCACGGTTCGCTCGGGGCGCCGGACCTTGCGTCCGGCCAAGCGCAGTCCCTCGAAAGCCTGCGGGCTGGTGACCTCGTGAACCAACTGCAGGTCGATGTACAGGATTGCCTGCTTTCCTGCCTCCTGGTGTACGACATGGTCGTCCCAAATCTTCTCAAACATCGTCCGGGGGGTAGAGGGTGTGCTCATAGCGGCTGTCGTTGGGACTGCAGGGGACTGAACCACGGGCCACGTCCAGGCAGGGGGCCCTGGGTGGGGCGGGAAATTGCTGATTTTAGCATCGTTTCCGCTGCGACGCGACCTGACGGACGGGCCGGGCGGCACAAAGGTTCGCCGGATCTTGCCTCGCGGCACCCCGGCCGAGGGTGGCTGGTGTCGTCACCCGCCGGACAACCGGCCCATCCGGACGCGGCGCCGTCAGATGGTCACCCGCTGCTCAAAACGCTCGCGCCACCAGCGGGCGGCTTCATCGCGAGACCAGGCATCGGCTGATTCGCAAGTGGCCAGCGAGCGGGCCAGTTCCTCCGCCGAGAAAAACCGTCTGTTCGGCTCCTTGGCGAGGCAGTGGAGAATCACCTCTTCCAGGTCGACCGGAACTTCCGGCCGGTGTTGCGTTGGCGGGACGACGGGCTCATGTACGTGGGCCATAAGGATTTTCATCGGCTTGTCGCCCGTAAAGGGCGGCCGCCCGGTGAGGAGAAAATAGCCCACTGCCCCTAACGAGTAAATATCGGCGCGGGCATCGACGTCGTCGCCAACGGCCTGCTCTGGCGCCATATAGAGCGGCGAACCGGTGATCAAGCCTGGGCCCGTGAGGTCGACAGGCTGTTCGTCTACAGGCCGGGTGACCATGCCAAAATCGAGCAGCTTGACCACGTCGAACACGCCCCCCAACTGAGCCGCGAAGATGTTGGCGGGTTTGATGTCGCGATGGACAAGCCCGACGGAATGGGCTTCGCGAAGGGCGTCGCAGGCCTGGCGGAGCAGGTAGATGACCCGTTCGGGCGGCAACGGGCCAAACCGCTCGACCAGCGCCGCCAGACTCATGCCGGGCAGGTATTCCATTACATAGTAGAACGTTCCGTCCTGGGTGCGACCGTAGTCGAAAATTTCGACGGTGTTCCAGTGGGTGAGCTTCGCCGTGGCACGGACCTCGCGCTGAAAACGGGCGAGGATCCGTTCGTCGCCGGCCCGGTCGGGGCGGATGATCTTGATCACGCAGGGACGTTTGAGCAACTCGTGCTCTGCGAGGTAAACTTCGCCCATGCCGCCGGCGCCGATTCGCTCGCGCAGGTGGTACTGGCCCAGTTGGCGGGCTTCGAAAGCTTCGTGGCGGAGACTGTGGATCGCGTCGACTCCGAAGAACGCCGCGACGGCGCTCACCCCCATTGTAAGCGCGGCGTTGATGCAGTCGTTGATCGTGATGAGCCGGGCAACCTCGGGATTCAAAAGGGCGATTTCCACCATCAGTACGATCGGTGTGGCAGCGATCACACCGATGACAATCGCCGCACGCCGGCGCGTATTGGGAATGAACAGCGCGTATGTGAACAACAGGATCAGCCACATTCCCGAATTGAACACGAAGTAGCCGCGCGCCGCATGGTCGAGGACCATGGCGCGTTCGATCAGAGCGAAGAAGACCGTGGGGAGCGCGAAACTGATCACTTCGGCCGCCCGGAGCCAGGACAGGGACACCGGGCAGCGGAACCAGAGCGTGGCGCTAATTGCCCCCAGGACGGCGGTAACCAGGATATGGGATACCAGCAGGAGTAATCCGTACTGTGGCCCACCGAGGATATGCCTGACAAGGAAAATGGCCAACCCGGCAGCCATCAGCGTTGTGGCCAGGCGCAGCCGCGCGTGCAGCAGCGCGTGCATCTCCGAGGTCAGTTCACCGCAACTGCCGTGAACCAGCCGAGCGCATCGCGCGTTGGCCGGCGATCCACCGGAGAGTTCCGCGGCAAGCGACGGAGCTAGCGGCAGGTCAGTCGTTGTTGCGACGGCCGAGGCGTCGGTCGATCGTTCGCTGAAGGCGGTCATTGCGGGTGCGACATTCGTATGGTAACCCCCGCTTCTCGGGCCCCGTCACTAGCGGCCCTCGCCAGAGCTACCACGGTATCTTACTCACTGCCCCAGCGGCTGCGAATCCCTCGACTGTGCCCGGGTGGGTCGCCTCGGGCCAGGAACAGGCTGGCAGCACGGTGGAGCGGGGTTTGATGGAGGGACAAAGGAAATCAGGATCGGGTTCAAAAGCGAGCATCCGGCACACTTCTTCCAGCGTGGCCACGCGGAGGATGAACTTCTGCCGCGGGTGGTCGGACCGCCCCAGAGCCTCCAGGCACCCCCTCAACTCATCCGGTCGATAGAGGCCGCGGCTGAGCATCGTCTCGGGCGTCAGAAAGGCGGCAAACTCCTCCGTGAGATAGGCGTCGGCGACGAACGTTGGGGGGCGTTTTGCCGCGGATTTCAGGAGCCTCCCCCCCAATGCAACGCGATTGAGCTTCTGTGCCAGATGGTTGGCCTGGCGCGCTGTCTGCCAGGCGAAGCGGTGCAAATTGGCCAGCCGAAGCGGAGCGCCGGTCCCGCCATAGGCCGTGGCCACATCGGCCGCCCGTGGCGAGAAGATCGCGTTCATATCCCGCATCAGGCCGCTCGTCAGCCGCATGGGCCAGGGAACGGAGATCGCAGCCTCGATGACTCCCTTGGTCAGCATTGGCGCGACGTAGGGGACCCGGGATGATGTGGCCGAAAGATAGAGCGCCGCATGGCCGGTCATTTTCCAGACGTAGACTGCGTCGCACTGCTGCGTGGTAAGCGTGCCCGGCGCCGCCGAACACACGCCATCGATCGCTTGACTCAAACGCTGGCGGAAGTCTGGATACCACTGCTGCTGCCGAAAGACATGGAGCGGCGGCGGTCCCCCGGCGACAAAGCGGTAGCGGAGCAGGTTGTTGACGTTCGCTCGCCGCCGCTGGCCGATGCCAAAGAACTCCTGGCCCCACGGAAAATACCGGAGCAATTCTCCGCCGAACCCGCTCAGGTGGAGTCGGTATTCGCCCCCGAACCACTCCCGCAACAGCCAGAGGTGATGGGGTCCGTGGAAGTTGATATCGCCATTGGTGAGGGCCGTCAGTTCGCGCCGGACTTCCGGCGTGATGCGGCGATCGGCGCAGGCCTCGGCGCTCAAGTGGCGGAGCGGAAGATCAAGCTCGCTGGCCAGTTGCCGGGCGATTTGCACGTCGGGCAGGTCGTTCTTTCCCCACACGACCGGTTGAAGATTTAAGCCGGCGAAGAGCCCGGCCAACAGTATGAGCCGCGAATCCAAGCCACCGGTCAGGTCGGTCATTACGGGTGATCGGACGGTGGCGAACCGGCGGATGCGATCGTTCAAGACGCTTGCCAGGTGGGCTGCGGCCTCGCGGCGATTGCGGTGCGCGATCGGTTCACGGTAGGGGAGCCAATGGACGGCCACCGAGGGCCCGCTGTCGGCACGATAGTCGAGACGCTCACCGACGTTCAGGCGGCGCATGCCGGCGTAGAGCGTATTCGGCGCCATCAGGGTGCCACGCGCCATGTACTCGGCTACCCCTGTTGGATCAAGCGGCAGGCTCATCGCTTGTGCCAGCCCGAGGGCGGTCGTCGTGCCGTAGAGCCCACTGTCGCCTTCGACATAGTAGAGGCAGGCCGTCGCCGCATGGTCGGTGAGCAACAGGCCGCGCCGGCGACGCGAGTCCCAGCACGCCAGCGCGTAGCTTCCCTCCAAGTTATTGAGGGGCAACTGGCCGGTGCTTACGAAAGCATCGAGCAGCGATCGCAGATCGGTCTTTGGATCGGGCTGATCGGTGCGAAAGAGGACGCCATGGACCACGAGCCAGGCTTCGTCGCTGGCGACGAAGCCCTGGTTGTCGGCGGCCGAGGCGACGAGCACCAGGCTATCGCCGCACTGGTGCAGTCGGGCATCGCTTTCTCCGAGCACGCTGCGATAGAAGTCGGCCAGCGATTCCAATCGCGAGGAAGGCCGGTGATCGGGCGATCGGCCCGGCATGAATGCGGCAAAGTGAGCCATCGTCGTCTCCACCTGGGTTGATGGCTGATCGCGGAGTGGTCGCAACACCGTGGACGCCGGCCCCCGGGCTCTTTGTGGGCCATACGGTCGAACGTCGATTCGCCCGTGGATTGAAGGCAGCCTGCGACCCGCCCCGCAGGGGTGGAGATTGTGACGATTCGGCGACACGGGGTCAAGGCAGTTTGGCGGCCCGGAGAGGGGCGGCGGTATGGCGGATTGGTTCGGTGGAGGGGAATTGACGCCAGATGCACTGCCACGCAAACGGGTGGCGCGAGGGCGGGGGAAGGCCGCTCGTGACAAGCCGGCGACCACCTTCCGGGAGGGTTTGAGGTGCTCAAAAGGGCGCGAAGCGAAACGCCCTTTGACCTGTTTCGTTTGGATACGTCGCGAGTTCCGGTCGCAAGTGCAAGTTGGCGAAGAGGTTCTGGCAGAGAGGGTAGCCGCAAGTGTTTCCACCCTTTTGGCTTGAGTGTTGAAGTTCCTAGAGGGGTGCGGGAGCTGGGAGGCGTTGATGGCCTGCGGCGCCTGGCAGGCAGAATCGCAGGATCGAGGCAAAGGAGGATGGAGTTGTGTGGTCATGGATGCTACGCCCCTTCTGGCCGCGGACGGAGTCGAGCGGGCCGATCGGCCGCGACGTCTTCGCCGGCTGTGTATAATATACATAAGTTCATGTACACCCGTCAAGAGGCCAATTGCCGCAGTTTTGAAAGATTCTGGAGGGGGTAGGGAAAAGGAAGTTGGGGGTCGGGGGAGGGGGAGTTTGGAGGCGGTGAGAGCATGCCGCGGGGTTTGCGGCTACTGGAAGGACCTTGCCTGCGGAGCAAGGACTTGGACCGCGAGCGCAGCGAGATCGCTGAAAACGATGAGTGTCAGATCGCCGACGCGCTCGGAACGCGATGAGGATGACGAGGTGTGCCGGCCTGTTGAAGGCTTGCTGCGCCACCTTCGATTGCGCTCTTGCGCAAGCCATTTCGTCTTCGCGTGAAACAGCCATTATTGCTCTGGCAAATATTGACAATTCTCCCACGCTGGGTGATGGTGGCGATATAGAGTGGTGTTTTCAAGGATAAACCACTGGAAAGCGGACGATGGAGCATGATTGGTGTTCTCGTGAGGAGAAGAGGAGAAAGTGATGCGTGTATTCTGGTTGTTTCTGGGAATTTCGATGGCTGCGGCGGGATGGGCTCAGGCGGATACCATCCCAATCTCGTCGGACTCGTTCTCCGCGGGCGCAGCGTTGATCACCTTCTCCAACGCGACGGACAACAAGAGCGGCGATCCAATCGTGGTTGACGGGGTTACCTTCGATAACCTCAGCAGCGGCAGCTTGTATTCCGGCTATTACCCGAATAATTCGAATGGAAATCGAGCCATATACTTCGGCAAGGCGGCGGACGATGGGCAGCTTATCGATCTCGTAGGGCAGACAGACTACTCCATCACGTTCGCGCCGGGCAGTGTCGTGAACCGCGTCGGCATGGAATTGGCAACGGGTGGCACCGAGGGACATGCCGTCACGTGGTTCTACGAGGCTTACGGTGCCAACAACTCCTTGCTTGGTGGTGGCTCGGTCACGGGGACGATTGTCAACTTGCAGAATGGCACCTTTATCCCCAACCCCTTTTACGCCACAGGGTCGGTCTTCCTGGGCTTCCAGTCCTTGTTGGACATCGACCGGGTCCGTTTGTACCAGACGGCAAACGACGCCAATATTACGATCATGGATAATCTTCGCTTCGAGGCGGTTGAAGCCGCCGCTGTCCCCGCCCCCAACTCGATCGTCGGTCTGCTAAGCATGGGCGTGATCGGCCTCGTGATTGCATGGCGACGGAAGAGAGCGTGAGCCGAGAGGCTTCAGCCACGGCCTCGGGTCAATCCTGACGCGCACAAAGGCCACCACGTTGACAGCGTGGTGGCTTTTTTTGATCAGCGCTGCCAGTCTGCAGGCGGTGTTGGGACCAGGAGGCTACTGACCGCCTGGACCTGGCTACACAAGCTGCGTCGAGCCATGGTCCGCCTTGGCCGAGACCGATCCTTGCGGTCGAGCGCGGCGAGATCGCTGAAAGCTGCGATGATCTACAGGCGTGTTCTTAACCGGGGAGGAAGCCGTGTGCGGGGCCGGGCAGACGGTCTCGCGCTCAACGTTGGAACGGCAGACAGAAACAGGCTATTACCCCAGAGACCCGATGGTGGTGACTTCTGGCCCTTGCTACAATTCGATTTGCGCGGCAAGACCCACGGCGGTGTGGGCGGCACATTACCGGTCTGCAGGTGAGATAGACGGAGACTTCGTTATGGTTCGTCAGGCGAGTGTTGCAGCATGAAAGCCGATAGGGCGCCAGGGGGCGAAAAACGGGACGGGCGCGGTATTGGAAAAATGGGAAGCACGGCATCGCTGATCCCCGTTCTGGAAGCGGATCTCGTCCGCGCGCGATGAGAGGACGACCGGGCGAGCGGTGCGCCGATTCCAGACCCTATCTTGTCATTATCGGACCCGTCCCGTTTTTTCCCGCCTGACACATCATGATCACAGAACCAAGCGGATGCACGCGGGGCGGGCTTGCGCGTGTTTGCGAAAACGGTCGATCACGCGGGCCGACAACAAGTCGGAAGGCCGTTTGACTGGAAATCGCCGGAGCGGGTACAATGACGAAGAAGGGTGTTTTGCGACTGAGGGGAGTTGAAGCATGCACGTTGTGAAAATCGTGGTTTGGGAAGAAAACGGCGCGTGGATCGGCTATCTCCAGGATTACCCCGATTACTGGACGCAAGGCGACAGCCTGGAGGATCTCAGGGAGCATCTGAATGACCTTTATGCGGATCTGTCTGAGGGATTGATTCCCGGCGCCCGGCGAGTCGAGGATCTGATCGTGTCATGAAACGGGTCGATCTTGTCAAGACGATCGAAGGATTCGGTTGTGCTTTAATTCGACATGGAGCAAAGCACGATTGGTATCGCAACCCCAGCACCGGCGTCTCGCAGCCTGTTCCGCGTCACCGAGAGATCAAGGAAAGCCTTGCCCGGCACATCATCCGCATGCTTCGCAACGAGGAAGACCGACGAGGCGTCTGAAAGCGAAGTGGTCGCCGAACTTGAACCATCGGATGTACCGGAGGCCGGGACGTCATCTTCGAAGGGAGGTCACTCAGCGGCGCGGCCCGGATGATCCGGTCCGCCAGAGGGCAGGAGACTATGCCTCGGAAGCCACCGAAGTCGTTGTTTGACGCAGACTTCCACCCAGTGTGGCGCAATGGCCGGCGATTCACTGCCGAGGCGTTGCGAGTGTTCACTTCTTCGCGGAAGAGCGCGCATTTCAGGGGTGGGCCGGCGTTGCACAAGGGAAGCCGATGCCCGCAGTGCAAGAAGCAGCTAGCAATGCTCTGGAGTCTTTGGTTCAGCCCTGAGGCCCTCACGCCAAACGGTGGGGAACGCGCGTAAACGGGCGTGCGAGGATTGTTGCCGGGGAGTGCTCGGCATTGTAGTGGATGCGGCGGCGCGATCAGGCGGCGCGGCGTCGGCGGGTAGTGGGGCAGAGGCGGGCGACTTCGGCGGCGTCGAGTTGGCGGAACTCGACGTCTTTGCCGCGGGCGTGCTCCATGAAGATCCGGGAAGCGGCGTGGAGCATCCGCGGCACGTAGAACCAGGTTTGCTCCATCGCCTGTAGGGCGGACGCCGAGACGACCACGAGGTCGATGTTCTGCAGCGAGTTGGCGGTGCGCGCAATCGCGGAGAGTGGATCACCCGGTAGGAGTAGCACGCGGGCGCCTGTTGCCTTGAGCACCCGGTGGGCGGTTTTCAGATTCAAGCCGGGACCATCGGCCGGATCGCGAGCTTCGAAGGGATCGACGCCGGTGTAGCGGATCTCTTGCGCCGGGGCATGGAGGCCGGCCAGTTCGATCATCCGCAGTGCCCGTTCCGCCTGGCCGAGGCCGATTTCGAGAATGCTCGTGACTCGCACCTGCCGCAAGTAGCGGTAGATGGAGCGATCCGAGGCGGGTTTCGAAAGATGGGTAAGATAAAGAACGCGCAGGTGACTGGGTGCGGCCAAGTTCGCCCTCCCTGGCGAGCGTTAGCAGATGCGGTCTGGCACAAGTATTTTCGGCCAGCAAACGGTGGGGAATCGAGGAGAAATGGCCGAGCCGCAGGCTGAACTCATCAGGCGTGACGGGAGTCGGCAGCGGATATCTCGGGGCATGACGCAGCACGGCGTGATTGCAGGCGGTTGAGCACGTTTGCCGTGGCCGCCTGCATTCGCAGGCTGATCGCTTGCGGTGGGGAGTCGTCCACCCGGGGGCCGAAGTAGAGCAGTCGCCGCGCGGGATCGAGTTCAGCCAGCGCGGCGAGGCCAGTGGCATCGGTGAGAATGGCGGCGTCGGTTATTCGAAACCACTGCGCGCCCAGGCGGCCGATGCGGTGGCGGCCGATGTCGGTACGCAGCTCGAATTCCGAGAAGCCATACGCCGCATGGGCGCACTCGGCCTGCGGCCAGCCGCTTAAGTACCATGACCGGCCGGTTCTGACCGAGGGCTGACGCGGGCATTCCTGCCAGGCAAGTTCGCCGACGGTTGTGAAGCCGATCGACTCGTACCACCGCCGAGCCGGGAAGTTGTCGGCGAACACATCGAGGCAGATGCCGCACTCGCCGGCCGCCCTACCCGTCCAGGCGATTGTCCGGGCGATTCCTTCCGCCAGGAGCATCCGGCCGAGTCCCTGTCCCTGCCGGTCGGGCGAGACGTAGATGTGGTTGAGCAGGATACCGTCGAAGGACCAGCGGAATTCGGCCACGCCCACCACGGCAGCCGCGTCGGCGACCAGGACGTATTGCGTGCCACCCCGCGGACCGATCGCGACCGTATCCGCCAGATAGCGGTGGAAGCCGACGCAGCCGAGGATGGTCCGGTCGACCAGGGTCGGGGGAAACCCTGCCCGGAGGATCGTCGCCATCTGCGACACGTCGGACAACTCAGCAGGCCGCACAATGGGCATCGCGTTTCCCGGACATTCGGCTGGCACGTTCCGCATCGAGGTCGAGCATCAGCGAAGACGGATCGACAACGGTTCCGCGGCGTGCAAAGACCGCCGCCACCGTTCGGGCGAGTATGCGGAGGTCGAGCGCCAGCGACCAATGCTCGACATACCAGGCGTCGAGTTCGAGTCGATCGTCCCACGCGACGCGATTGCGGCCGTGGATCTGCGCCCAGCCGGTGATGCCGGGCCGGACGTCGAAACGAAGCGATTCGCGGTCGGTGAAATAGGGGAGGTAGCGGCACAACAGCGGCCGCGGGCCAACCAGCGACATGTCTCCGCGCAAGACGTTCCAAAGCTGCGGCAATTCGTCGAGGCTGGTCGCCCGGAGGAACCGGCCGAGCCGGGTGAGGCGGGCGCGGTCGGGCAGCAACCGGCCCTGCGGATCGCACGCATCGCTCATGGTGCGAAACTTGCAGAGGTTGAATGTTCTTCGGCCGCGGCCCGGGCGGACCTGGCGGAAGAGGACCGGACGGCCCATGGTGCAGCCGATAGCCACCGCGACGACGGCCATGGGAACAGCGAACACCACCAGTGCCAGGGCAGCGATCGTCACGTCCAAGAGTCGTTTCAGGCACGATTGCGGCATTGGCGATCCCTCACGCAGCGTGTGCCGGGGCGGCAGAGTGGCAGGCGGCGGCCATCACTTTCTCGACCGCCCGGCATGTATCGGCCAGATCCTGTTCGGCAAGGGTCGGATGGACGAGCAACATCAGGCTCGTTTCGGCCAGTTCATGAGCGACGCGGAGCGGTTTTTGGGGGCTGAAACCGAGACCGGCAAAGGCCTTCTCGGCATAGATCTCCGGGCAAGCTCCGCTGCCGCAGGGAATGCCCTCGGCGTGGAGGGCTTCGACGATCCGATCGCGCGACCATCCGGATCGCAGGTGGTCGGGGCGCACAAAGGCGTAGAACTTGTAGAAACTGTGGCCCACGTGGGCCGGCGGCCGCGCGATGCGAAGACCGGGCAATCGGCCAAGTCGGTCCGCGAGCCAGGCGGCATTGCGCTGGCGGACGGAGACCCACCACGGCAGTTTGCGGAGCATCGTCCGCCCGACCGCCGCCTGGACTTCGGTCATGCGGGCGTTGGTGCCGATCGATTCGTGGAGCCACTGGAACACGTGACCGGGCTTGATGCGGCAGCAAGCCGCCCAGTTCTTGCCGTGATCCTTCAGGCTCCACAATCGCTGCCAGAGGAGGTCGTCGTTGGTGGTGATCATGCCGCCTTCGCCGGCGGTCGTGAGGATCTTGTCCTGGCAGAATGAGAAGGCCGCCAGGTCTCCGAGCGAGCCGACCTGCCGGCCGCAGTAAGTCGCGCCGTGCGCCTGGGCGCAGTCTTCCACGATCCGCAGGTAGTACTCGTCGGCCAGTGAGCGGAGCGGGCCCATCTCGCACGGCCAGCCGGCGAGATGCACGGCGATGATCGCGCGAGTGTTGGGGGTGATCGCGGCACGAACCGTCTCGGCGGTGACGTTCTGGCTGTCGCGGTCGATGTCGGCGAAGATGGGCCGCGCGCCGCGGCGGACCACGCAGGCCGCCGAGGCCACGAAACTGCGGCATGTGACCACAACGTCATCGCCGGGACCGATTCCCAGGGCTTCGAGCGAAAGTTCCAGGGCGAGCGTACCGTTGGCCACCGCGACGGCATGGCGGCAGCCGACGTATTCGGCGAATTCCTCCTCGAACAGCCGGCCCTGCTCACCCGTCCAATAGTTGACACGGCCCGAGCGGAGCACGGTCGCCGCGGCCTCGGTGTCTTCGTCGTCGAACACCGGCCAGCTCGGCAGGGGGTGATCGCGGAGCGGCCGTCCGCCGAAGAGGGCGAGATCGTTGTTCATGTGGCGAAGGTTTCCTGATAGGTGATTCGTCAAGCAGCCTGGCGAAGCGGGATGGTCAGCGGTTCGTTCTCGATCACGGCGGCCAATTGCGCCGCCAACCGGTCGCGGTCGAAGCGTTCGCGCCCTAGCCGGCCCGCGGCAGCGCCGGCGGCAGCGAGCCAGCGGCGGTTGCGAACGGCCCGCAGGAGTCGCTCGGCCGATGCGAGCAGGTCGGTCGGATCGAGCACTAGACCGCAATCGGCCTGGCGGATCAGGTCGGCGATCCAGCCGTGATGATTGACGGCCACCGGACGCCGGGCGGCCAGAGCGTCGAAGAACTTGTTGGCCGAGTTGACTCCCATCTGCGGAATATCGAGAAACAGGCTGGTGGCGATGTCGGCCGCCGAGTAGACCGCGGGCACGGCGGCCTTGGGAACAGACGGCAGCATAAAGAATGTGCGATCGAGCACGCCGAGCGATCGGGCCGCCCGCCGAATCGACTCCTCCTGTTTGCCGCTGCCGACGACGAGGAAGCGGATCTCCGGGTCGCGCTGGCCCACCACCGCTGCCAGCCGGGCCAGGTAGTCGACTCCGTTGAGGAAGCCCAGGCTTCCGGCGTAAACCACGAGCGGCCGATCGCCCAGCCACGTGTGCTCGCGGCGAAAGCGGCGGCCCTCTTCGGCATCGACATCGAAGAGTTCCACGTCGCAACTGTTGGGGATCACGCTGACCTGGTGTTCCGGGTAGCCGGTCGAGACGATCCCCGCTTTCATGCCCGGCGAGAGCGCGACGACATGCGCGGCGTTGCGATACGCCATTCGCTCGAGGCGGCGAGCCGCGGCGATAGTCAACGGGTTCTTGAGCGCGCCGACGGCGATGGGCATCTCCGGCCACAGGTCGCGGACTTCGAACACCATGCGGGCGTGGCTGCGCCGCGCCGCCCAGATGGCCGGCAACGCGATCGACAGGGGCGTGCTGGTTGCAAATATGACGTCACCGTCGAGCGAAGCGGCCTTGCGGGCCGCCAGCCACGAGAAGCGGGCGAAGGCGATCATCCGCGCCCGGAAGCCCATGTGGTTCGAATAAGGCACCCGGCACCAGTGAACGCGGATTCCCGCCTCTTCGGTCTCGGTCCAGCCGCGGCGGAGGCCGGTATCACCGGCGGTGATCATGTGGACTTCGTGGCCGCGGGCGACCAGCCGGCGGGCCATTTCGTAGGACCGCGTTCCGCCGCTCATTGCGGGAGTGCGGAAGTATTGATGCAGGTAGATGATCCGCATCGGCATCGCTCCTATCACGCCGCCTGCCGCGCCAGGGGCTGGCGATAGGCAGGAAAGAAGTGATCGTCGGCCGAGCCGTAGCCGTGACGCTCGCCCCACTGGCGCCAGCGTTGCGCAAGCCACTGGTAGAGGTCGGAATCGACCACCAGTCGGACGGTGTAGAACGGCCGACGGAGCGGGGAGAAGCCGACCTTGAACTTGAACAGCGAGTCTTCACGGGCTCCGAGGCCGCCGCCGAGATGAAGCCACGAGAAGCCGTTCTCGGCGCCCCAGCGGCGGACATGATTGAGGATCAGGCGGCTGCCGCCGCCGGAATGGCGGAACTCGGCGGCAATGCCGCTCAAGTGATACTGGATGATCTCGCTGCCGACCAGGAACATCGCCGCGCTATGGACCTGGCCTCCGAGTTCGGCGAAGAACAACCGCACACGGTTGCCGAGATTTCTTTTCAGTTCAGCGAAATAATGCGCGGAGAAAAAGTACTCCTCTCCCGCGCCGACATGCTGCATGGTCTCGGTATAGATTCGCCGGAAAAGCTCCAGATCGGCCAGTTCGACGTCCTCGCGGACCGTCATTCCCTGCCGCAAAGCGCGGCGAATCTCGTAGCGATGGGTTTTTGCCATTGCCTCGACCTGCAGGGCCTCGGGCTGCCGGAGATCGACCGCCACGGTAGGACCGCCCAACACGGGCTCGGTCAGGCCGGAGAACAGCCACGCGGTGTCGATGAGCGGGTTCTGCCGCACGAAGAGCGTGACTACGCGAAGGCTCGCGAGCGTCTGCCGCAGCGCGTGCTGGAATTCGCAGCGGAACCGGTCGGCCCCGGGATCGGATGGGCCGATCGAGCACAACAAGCCCGGATAGCCATAGACGGAGTTCGCGTCGCAGTAGTAGCCTCCGTCGGCGTCGTCAGTGCCAGGGATGCGCCGGATGACCAACGGCAGCGAGGCGATGCCGGCAGGCGACTCGAACGCCAGGAGATAGATTGCCAGATCGTCAGGCCGCCGCACCGCCTGGTGATAGCCGGGCAGGTGGTAGGTGTCGTGCGCGCCTGAGCGGGCAACGACCTCGCACCAGGTAGCCGGCTGGCTGACGGGAATGAGACGCGTATCCATCAACTGCCTCCAATGCGTGCTGAAAAATCATCATGCCGCGCGGTCGGCGCGAGGATTGTCCGATCGCGGCCTGATCCACCTTCCGTATTGCTCGATTGCGGCCGCCGCCACCGAGTCCCAGCCCAAACGTTCGACGGCCAACTGCCGCGCCCGAGCGCCGGCCTCGGCGAGTTGGGCGGGTGGTGCTCTCAACACCCGTTCCAGGCCGGCCGCGATTTGGACTGGTTCGGGGCCAACCTCCCAGCCGGCACCGGCCTCGGCGACCTGATGGGCGATATTGGTTTGTGGCGTGAGCAGGCAGGGCACGCCATGCGCCAGCGCCTCGAGCGCCGCCACGGGATGCCCTTCCCAGCGCGAAGTGTGCAGGAAGATGTCGGCCGAGCCGAGGACCTCGCGCTTGGCGTCGCCGGTGATTGGCCCGGCGAGACTCACCACGTCGGTGAGGCCGGCCTCGGCGATCCGCCGACCGAGCATCTTGCCGCTGCCGCACCAGTCCGGCCCGTACAACTCTACCCGGGCGCCGGACTGGCGGAGCCTGGAGCGGAGCATTGCGCAGGCGTCGAGCAGGAGATCAAGCCCTTTGTGTTCGATGGCCAATCGCCCGATGAAAACGAGGCGAAGCCGTGCGGCGCGCCCGGGCCTGGCCACGGCGGACGATGGCGGAAGATCAACCCCATTGCCGACGATAAAGACCGGTCGGCGCCAGTGCCGCGAGGTGGCGGCCTCCGATTCGGTGAGGCACTGCATTGCCCGCGCGTGGCGGACATAGCGGCGGAAGAAAACGAGGTCGGCGATCTTCCGCTTCCAGTATTTGTGACGTGCGGCGGCTTGAGTCAGGCCGCCGTGCGGGCAGAGGATGTAGCCGATTCCCGCGTGGCGCAGCCGGGCGGCGATGGTGGCATGGACGGCCACGTAGGTGCTGTGGAAGACGACCAGGTCGGGACGGTCGAAGGGGCTCGGCAGGTTCAGCCCGGCGTGCCCGGCAACCAGTTCGCGGCGGGTGAAGGTCGGATAGCCGAGGCCGACCATCCGCGGCTGGTCGGGGGCCGAGACGCCCAATGCGGCGCGGACTCCGGCGAGCCGGTTCTGCGCGGCCGCCAGTCGCGGGACGCAGACGGTCAGGCCATTCAGGGCGGTCCAGTGAATCGGCGCGATATGGAGGATGATCATGGCTTGATTCCTGGCCCCGATGCGACCTCGAGAGCGCGGCTCCGGGGCGCCGGACGTTTGGCGACAACGCCGCTCGTGTCGCGGCGGACGACCTTCAGTCGAGCCGAGGGTTGTTTGCGGGATGGAATTGCCTGTCCCAGTGATGGAGCGATTGTGCCGGATCTTGCCCGATCGACCGGTTCAGAGAGCATTGCCAGCACCAAGGAGGCCGGCGCCATCCAATAGGTCTGCCGGTAGAGCACGGCACTGGCCGCGTAGATGATCACGGTCAGGAGAAACGCCTGCCGGTCGACCACACCATCGCGCAGGTCGAGCGCCCGCGCCTTGAGGGCCATTCCGGCCATCAGACAGAGTCCGGGGACGGCTCCCAGCACGCCGAAGCTGAGCATCCACTCGATGAAAATGCTGTGCGTGCTGCGGAAGATCCGGCCGTAGTCGTCCCGTTCGACGTGCTCGTCGTACTCGGCGAGCAGGTATTCAGCCACGCCGGTTCCCGTTCCCATGAGGACGCACGAGGGACTGGAAGTCCATGCGCGAAAGGCGTTCGTCCAGATCGGAACCCGGGAACCGAGCGTCGAGAGGCCGCGGCTGTTCTCACCGACGATCCGGTCCTTGAGATGTTCCCACGGCACCACGCCGGTCGCCGTGACGGCAACCATCGCCACCGCCAGCAGCACGGCCAGTGTGCCGGCAAGGTTGCGCAGCCGGCTGACAGGAAGGCCCCTGGTGCCCATCAGCAACAGCATCCCGCCGGCGAGCACCCACGCCACCACGGCGGTTCGCGAGGCCGTGAGCAGGAAGCCGAAAACCAGGAACAGCGACCAGAGAAGGCTGATTCCCGGATTGAAGCCTGTCGGCGAGGGCCGATGCGCAGCCCGCAGGCCGCGCAGATAGAGAATCAAGCCGAGCACCGCGGCCACGGTCAACTGTCCGCCCATGCGGTTCGGATTGGCGAAATCGGTCACCCGATCTTCGCTCATCAGGTAGCCGAAGCGCGACATGGAACCGAGTGCGGAGCCGTGGATGCGGAATTCGAACCAGATGGCGGCGACGAGCATCGCGGCGCTGCTGAAGACGAAGGTCCGCGCAGCCAGCCACCAGGCGCGCTGCTCGACCAGCAGCGCGGCGACCGGCAGCGGCATGGTCAGGCCGGCGACGATCCACAGGCCGCGCATGCTCTCGGTATCCGATGCGTAGAGCAACCCGATCCAACTCACCGCGACGCATGCCAGGACCGGCCATGTCCGCGCATAGGAAGGTTGTGTGAGCCAGCTTCTGGTACCCAGCAGCACCGCCGGCAGCGCCATGCTCATGTGCAGAAAACGCAGCGGCGCAACGTGCATGTAGTCGCAGACTTTGGGAAACACAATCCCTCCGGCTGCGCCGGCGAATGCCAGGATGATGGCCACACGGGCGATCACGCAGCGACTCCTCTGGTTTCCCGGCACCGGGCCCACACGCGACAGGTGCGCCGCGCCAGCGATTC
This sequence comes from Thermoguttaceae bacterium, assembly GCA_040766885.1. GTDB lineage: Bacteria > Planctomycetota > Planctomycetia > Pirellulales > Thermoguttaceae > JAXGPP01. The sequence continues at coordinate 59,743 of JAXGPP010000024.1, forward strand.
GACGGTGAGCTCACCTTGGGCAAACAGACGGGCGGCCTCGGCACGTCCATGCCGGGCCTGGAAGGCGTTCTGGATGGCCGCCGCCCAGTTCTCGTTTGGCGACTCCAGGCTGACGCACTGCACCGTGCGCACGCGCTGGGCGATCTCGCCAATGCTGGGCAGACTGCTGGCGACGACGGGCATGCCCGAGGCGCAGGCCTCGAGCACCGCACCGGGAAGACCTTCCCATCGCGACGGGAAGATCATGACGTCGGCTGCGGCGAGCAATCGCGGTATGTCGTCGCGCTCGCCGCACATGACAACCGCTTCGTCCAGCCCCAGGTTGGCGATCTGCTGCTGGAGCTGCGCTTCGAGGGCCTTGTCGCCTCGGCCGACGACCAATAGCCGGGCACGGGGCTGGAGATTCCGCACGGCGGCGAAGATCTCCACCAGCCGCTCGTGGTTCTTGGCCGCGGTGATGCGGCCCACGTGGATGTAGAGCGGCGCGTCGTCGGCGACGCCCAGCCGGCGGCGAACCGATTGCGGATCGTCGGCGTTCTTGAATCGCGATACCTCGACTCCCTGGTAGATCACCTGGCAGCGGTGGTCTTTCTGCCAGTCCGGCCGCCAGGCGGCGCTCAGGGCCCCCTCGCTGACCGCGAGGATGTCGGTCGCGTAGCGGTTGATCCAGCGGCGCATCAGGCCGGAGTAGACCTGCCGCCAGGGGTTGCGGCCGCGGCCGTCCTGGCTGCTCTGGAAATAGACGATTCGCACCGGTACGCCGCACTGGGCGGCCAACCGCAGCACCGCGCCGGAGAAGTAATGCACGTGGGAGTGAACGACGTCGTACGACTCGGTGGCGAGCAGTTCGCGGAATCGCCGCGAGAATCCCGGTCCGCGGACGCGAACGTGCTGGGTCTTGCCCCCCGCCTTCAGGATCGCTCCTTCCAGGTCGCCCACCCGGCCCGAAAGAGCGCAGAAGTGCAGATCGTAGCGGCGGCGGTCGAGCCGCGAGAGCACCTCCAAGGTGCGCATCTCGGCGCCGCCGCAGTTCAGGGTTCCAAAGACATGCAGCACCTTGATTGGTTTCACCACGACTCCTTTCGCGGACGTAAACACCGATGTTTCAGGCAACCTGCCGGTTTCGCGGCTCCGCTTCGCCCGGCGGCAACGGGGAATCGCCGCACTCGGGGTCACGCTCGTAGCCATAGCGTCGCATCAGCCAGCCGGTCAGAGCCCAGCACAGGCGGCGGTCGCCGCGGGCCAGGCGGCTAAGCCATTCGACGTCGCGCCTCAGCTTGACCTGTCCGGCCATCCGCAGTCGGTTGCCGGCGATCACATGGCCGACCGAAACCGGTTCGCCGGCTTCAACGGCTTGGCCCAAGGCATCCAGATCGAAACCAGCGACACGGCCGATCTCTGCCAGCGCGCGGCGCGGATGGTCGATCAGCTCCTCATACTGAATCCGAACCGAGCGACCCATTCCGGCCCGCCGCCGGACGAGTTCGGCGCCCAGATTGGCCCGCAGCCAGCCGGCCGACATCCGCCAGCACGACCGCGGGGCCACGTCGCGGATCAACCCGGCGCGCTGATCCTTGGTGAACGGTTTCTTCGACGACCAGACCACGCCCCGCGCGTCGCGAACCAGGTGCACGATCCGCAGGTCGATGCCGCCGACGAGCATCAGCGCCCGGGCACGCGCGAAGATCTTCGATGAATCGACGATGGCCGCTTTGCCGCTGACCGCGCGGATTGCCTGGAAGAGGGCCCGCGTCTGCCGGGCATAGGCCTGGAACGGCGGCCACGCCTTGAGCGATCCGGCGGCCTGGAAACTCCGCGATTTGCTGTACTCAATGCGGCGCACCAGCGCATCGTAAGCGGCGACGTCGTCGGTGCCGGCCCGCGCCGCCCACTCGCGGCGGACGCGGCTCCAGAAGCTGCAGTCGGCGGCCCGCTGGCCGCACGCGCAATAGCCGTTCTCTTTCCAGCCGAGGCTCGGCAGCAAGCTCAGTTCGCCGAGGCTCTCGATCTGGCCATGTCCGCCCAGGATGATGTCGAGCAGCGTGGAACCGGTCCGCGCGGCCCCCATGATGTAGATTACCCGCACCGGTGGTTCATCGACACCGGTTGCCTCGCCGTCGGATCGTACGTCCATGTCCAGTCCTCGCACTCAGTAGCCTCACGCTCCGCGCGAGGCTCGCCACCGCGCCGGACGCGACAACCGCAAAGATCACCCTTCGGCCCGCGATCGGAACTCGGCCGTCACGTCGTTGATGATGTCGCTCAGCCCGCGAACAGCCTTGTACCCGATCAGTTCCCGCGCTTTGTCCAGGCAGGGCACCCGGCGCTGCATGTCCTCGAAACCGGGCCCGTAGGCATCGTCATAGGCGACATACTCCACCGGACTGCTGGAGCCGGTGGCATCGATGATGCGGCGGGCGAGATCCTCGATCGTAATCTCTTCTTCGTTGCCCAGGTTGACCACCTGCCCTTCGGCAGCCCGGCAATTCATGAGCGAGATGAGGCCGTCGACAATGTCCTGGACGTGGGCGAAGCAGCGGCTCTGCTGGCCGTCGCCGTAGACTCGAATCGGCTTGCCGGCCAGCGCGGCCTGCACGAACCGGGGCACCACCATCCCGTATTGCCCGGTCTGCCGGGGGCCGACCGTATTGAAAAGCCGCGCAATCCGCACCGGCAGCCGCGATTCGTACCAGTAGGCCAGCGAGAGGAACTCATCGAGCGCCTTGGCGCAGGCGTATGCCCAGCGCCGGCGGCTCGTGGGGCCGGAAACCGTGTCGTCCTCTTCGCGAAACGGGATCTTTGCGCCCTTGCCGTAGACCTCGCTCGTGCTCGTCACGAGCACCGGGCGGCGGTAGCGGTTGCAGCTTCGCAACACGACCTCGGTGCCGTCGACAATCGATTCGATCGTATGCACGGGACGGGCGACGATAAGCTCGACCCCTACGGCACTGGCCAGGTGATACACCTGGTCACTGGCGCGAATCAGTTCCTCGGTGAGCGCGGTGTTGAGAACGGAATCGACATAGAAGTGGAAGTTGTGGTTCCGCTCGAGGTGTTCGATGTTGCTGTAGCGACCCGTGGAGAGATCGTCGAGCACCGAGACCTTGTGGCCGGTGGCAAGCAACCGTTCGCACAGATGGCTGCCGATGAATCCCGCCCCGCCGGTAACCAACGCGTGTTTCACTGTGTTCGTCCTTTCCCTGGGGCCGCTCCTACGCCGCCTCGGCCGCGAGACGGGCACGCTGGCGGGCCGAAGCGACCAGCCAGACGCTCGACGTGGCGTTGACCTGCGGACTCTTGCCGGCGAATCGCCCGTCGAGCCGGAACCCACAGGATAATTCCCTGAGCGATCGCTCGTCCACGTGCGCTTCGCTTTCCAGCACGGTCAGCCCCGACTGGCCGGCCAGCGCCAGGAACTCGTCGATCCGCAGCCGATTGTGATACATGTAACGGTTTCCGGCGTGCCGTTGCCACTGGCGGTCGCTGAAACGGAGGAAGTGGACGGCGGAAATCGAGTGGTCGGAGTGCGAGAAATGGTCGGAGAAGTCGACGTGGTGAACGAGCAACCCGTCGGTGCCGACAACCCGTTTCCCTTCCGAGAGGATCGCGGTGAGCGTCTTCGGGGGAATGTGCTCGAGCACCGTGTACGAGACGTGGTAATCGGCCGACCCGGCCGCCAGCGGGAGCCTCGTCGCATCGCCCGGCGCCAGATAGCGAATGTGCATCAAGTCGAGCAATTCGGGCAGGCGGCGCCGTTGCGCCAGCAACCGCTCGAAACGCTGGTCGAAGCCTGGTGCCAGGGCATGCCGGCCAAGCAGGGCGACGATCTCCCCGCGATGGCTCCGCAGGTAGTCGATGTCCTCGATCACGAGTTCCGCCTTGAGATACGGATTGAGATCCACGGTGTAGATCTCCCCCGCGCCGCACAACCACAACGCCATCGGCAGGCATAGCCGGTGGCCGGTTCCCACCTCGACGAACGTTCGGCCCTCGACTGTTCCGCCCCACGCTTCGATGAAGTCTGCAATCCGCACGCCGGCCGCCATCCGCTTGGCGGGCGCCGGCCGCCGCAGGCCGCCCAGCCGTCGCTGCATCGCATAGTACGCCGCATAACTGATCGGCGAGGGAAAGATCGCGATCACGTTCTGGATGGCGGCTTTCATTCTCCAGTTCATCGTTCGTCTCCGCCAGTTCGCATCCTGCCGACTCAAGTAGTGCTGCACACCGATTCCACCGCACCCAACCGGCGTTCTTGCGGGCGAACGACCGCTCCTGAGGTCGGCCTGTCCGGCTTCCACCGATAGCCGTAGCGGCGGAGCATTGGCCCGGCGAGCAGCCAGCAGGTCCAGCGGTCGCGGGGCGACATCTTGTCGATCCACTCCACGTCCGGTTTCAGCCGCACGCTCCCCGCCAGCCGCATGCGATTGCCGGCGATCGTGTGGCCGATCGCCATCTCGCTGCCTGAAGCGACGCCGTTGATCACCTGTTCCATGTCGGCGCCGACCAAGTCCCCGATTCGGCCGAGTTCTCGGGCCGGATCGACCACGAAATCCTCGTAACGCATGCGGAGCGAGTTGCCGCGGGGCCACTGTCGGGCGACAGCCTCGCACCGCAGATTGGCGGCAATCCAGCCCAGCGCCGCTCGCCACACGCGGCACGGCTTGCTCGGACCGGTCAGGCCGTCTTTGCCGTTCGATGGGAGCCGTTTTTGCATCGACCACGCCACCCCGCGAACGTCGCGCACGAGGTGCACCGCGCGAAGATCGATGCCCGGGGTGCGTGCCAGAGCGGCGGCACGATAGGCGTTTTTTGAGGAATCGACCAGGATCGGCTTGCCGCAGACTTGCCGGATCGCGTCGAGCATTGCGGCGCTGGTGCGAGCATACCGCTGGAAATCTGCCGACCTGGCAGTGCCTGGGCGAAACACGAGCGGATTCCAAATTCGACCGAGTTCGAATCGCCTCGCCAGCGGCTGAAACTCGGCTGCCGCTTCCGCGCCCGCGGCATCGACCCATCGCGGCCACACTTGCGACCAGAACGGGCATTGGGGCACCATGCTTCCGCACGCGCAGTACTGCGTCGCCACCCACTCCTGGTTGGCCGAGTGATACAACTCGCCGAGGCTTTCCATCTCGGGATGGTTGCCCAAGATCGTGTCCAGAACGGTTGAGCCGCTTCGCCCCACGCCCATCACATAGAGCACCCGCAGAGCGAGGGCGTTGTCTGGTTCAGTTGAACGGCGATGGCCAAACATGTTGGCTCCCTTGGGTTTGGCGTCAGCCAACGGCGGAAGCGGCGAGGCTCGAGAAGTCGTTGAGACGAGGGCGGAACGCGCGCCGGAAGTACCGGCAAAACGCGGCGCGGGAGTGTCCCAGGGTCGCCGGACTGGGTCAAGATCAAGTCCGACCGCGCACATCCTGGTCAACGGTACATCAAAATCGCGTTGCCCTGCTTCCAGGGAGAACGGTATACTCCCGCCCCGCAATGGCTCTGGCACCGATGACTTCTTCCACTCGGCGAGGCAGACACATGAGGCGAGCGACGACTTGGGCGGCGTTGTTGTGCATGGCTATCGCGCTGCCGGCGACCGCAGCCGAGGTGCCGTCTCTGGTGGGAGCGCTCGGAGAGATCTCGCGTCTTGAGTTCAAGGGAGTGGCAAGCTTCTCGGAGCGGTCGATCCGGCAGGAACTTGAAGATGATTTCCAGGTGATCGTGGCCAGCGATCCCGGAGCATCGCTCGACGAGTATCTGAGTCTTTTGGAGATGAAGGTCCGCGACGGGTATCGCGACGGCGGATTTCGCGATGCGACCGCGCGGGCCGACGTGGACCCGTCCGGAGAGCGGATTTGCATCCTGGTCGACGAAGGTCCCCGGATCACTGCAGGTAAGATCCTCATCCAGACCTCGGATGAGTTGCTGGCGGATCGGCTTCACGAGCGGCTGCTCACCACAGGCGACGACTCCGCTGGGAAGCACAAATTCACCGGAGCAGAGTCAGCGCGTGCCCCCGGCGAGACTGCATCGAAAGCGGCGGCGTGGAAGAAGGGCGAGCCGATCAAGTTCCGCCGCGATGCCGATCCGGATCTCACGGAGAAGGTGCGCGAGGCGCTCGACGACCTGGGGTACGAGGCGGCACAGTTCACGGCGCGGGTCGAAGCGGACCCGAAGTTGGAGTACGAGTACAACCTGTGGGTCGAGATCACGAAAACGGGCATCTCCACGGAGCCGGAACTGGTTACGGTTTACGGATGTCGGAAGAATTCGGCGGCCGAGGTGCTCGAATACCTGGGGTTGGTTTCCGGCGAAACGAAGGGAGCGCACTGCCAGGAGCTTCGCGATCGCCTGTGGACTTCCGGGCGATTCATGAAGCACGAGGTGTCGCGCGTGCCGCAGCTTGCCGCGGGACGCTATGAGTTGCGGATCGAACTGCAGGAGTACGACGAGGCGCCACCGCTTCGGCAGCCGCTTTCCACCGAAGAGCAGATCATGCTCAAGTGCCGCGACTGGCTCGCGGCGTGGCGGAATCGCGAGGAGGACCTGGTGGTGCGTCGCCAGTTCGCGGGGCATGAGGTGGAGGCGGCAATTTCGCGCGGCGACACGGTGGCGCTGAAAGTCGACGGCCACTACGGACTGATCGAGGCGGACCGGCTGCTTTACGTCGATACGGCGGGGCCGGGAATGACGGCGGTGCCGCTGGGAGAAGCCCGACCGCAGGTGACGATTGGCATTCTCCCCTCTTCAGACTACCCGAATGACGACGGGGCGTTCGTCTGGACGCTGGCAGGTCACGTACGCGCATCGGCGGACGGGGAACCGCCGCCAGAAGGCGGGATCGAACTGGATCTGGCGCCAGTGGCGTTTGTCGGCATGCTTCACGAGCGGGGAGCGCAGTGCGAGCTTGTCGACGGAGTGCTGACGCTCGAGTCGGATCGTGAGTTTCGCCGGATCGCGGCAGAAGACGGGGCGATTCTCGAGTGGCGGCTGTTCGCCAAGGACGATGCGGAGGGCGCGAGTCCGACGCTCATCACCTTCGAACACGGCCGATGCGACGCGCTTCGCGCGGAGATCGAGTCGCTGGCGGACGGGCGACCCAACGACTACTGCAAGGACGCGCCCCTTCGCTCCACACTTGGCCGGTTCGCGGAAAAGCCGCAGATGCTCGAATGGCTGGCGAAGTGCGTGACCAAGGAGGGGCAGGATCCCGAGCGCACGCGAGTCGCGCTGCGGTTGTGCTCCCATCTTCTGCTCGGCTTTGCGGACGAGGCCATTGTGCTGTTGCGCGACCGAGAGACGGACGATAGGACGAAGTTCCACATTCCAGGGGCCACCGATGATCTGCCGCAGTCGAGTCCCGCCTTGATTGCCGCCTGGTGCGGTCCGACGCTGGCCCATCGTGCGTTTCCGCGCGGATCGTGGGCCTCGACGCTCACCCGGGCTTCGACATTCTCACTGGCGGCTCAGCCGCGTTTCGCCCACGAAGAGATGAAGCGGCTGTCGGCCGCAGCGCCGGGGCCGCTCGCGGCGGTGACGACGGCGTATGCATTCCGCGCCATCGGAGCGCAGGAACCGGCCAGAATCGTGAGCCGGCAGGGAACCGAGCGGCTTTCGCTGGACGAGTTCCGGGCCGACTATCGTCCGCTCCTGGACCCGAGCGCGATTGCGGGCCGAGTGATCGCGACTGCCGCCGGATTCTTGCGCGGGCTTGGACGCGAGGAAATGGAAATGCTCGCCGAACCGCTGCCAGAGCGCTACCAGCCCCTCGTGATCGGGTTCTGCCTGGAACTCAACCGGGACCAGCAGCGATCGATCGACGAGGCGCTGCCGGCGGCGCTCGACTGGGCGTGGTCGAATGGCCTGGCAGAGGAGATCCGCGCTGAGTTGGTGAGGGGATCGCATCCGCCCCGGCCTGCGCCCCATTTGCCGGGTGACGACGAACTCAAGCTCTGGGAGCCCCGCCACGCCCTGGTTCCCGGCACGAGCGGGGGACACCGCTGACGCGACTGGATGCGTGGCGGCGGGGGACACCGCTGAAGCGACTGGATGCGTGGCGGCGGGGGACACCGCTGAAGCGACTGGATGCGTGGCGGCGTGGAACACTCGCCCCTCGTACGGTGCGATTCATTCGGGTTAGCGGCAAGCCCGGCGGTGCCAACGCATACCACTATCGGGTTATGTCGATCTTGCACCGGGCGGCGAATTCGGGTCTCTTGAAAGCAGCGGACAGAGAATGGCGGCTGGTCCGAGGCCGCTCGGCGGGCTGTAACGGCCGGCGGCGGTCGAGCGTTATAGAAATAGACAGGGCCCGGGTACGAGAAGATGGCGATGGCAGAACCCAGCCTCGACGGCCGGCACCAGTCGGTCGTTGCTGCAGTCGACCAGTACGAGGTTCGGCTGGTCCGCTACGCAACGCGCCTCCTGCGTGACGAAGATGCCGCGCGCGACGTCGTGCAGTTCGCCTTTTTGCGTCTCTGCGACCAGTCGCACAATGTGCCGCAGGAACGGGTAGGGCAATGGCTGTATACCGTGTGCCGCAACAAGGCCCTGGATCTGTTGCGCGTTCGGCGGAGGAGCGAGAGTTTTCCCGAAGCCGGCGAAACGGAGAGCCAAGAACCTGGCCCGGCGGCCGTCGCCGAGCAGCGGGATTTGTACGGTCGTCTTTCGGCGGCCGTGGCGAGCCTGCCGCTCGTGCAGCGCGAGGCAATCGGTTTATGGGCCGAGGGCTTTTCCTACCGGGAGATCGCCCAGATTACCGGCCAAACCGAAGGCAGCCTCCGCGTGCTGGTATGCCGGGGCTTGAACCGGTTGCGTCAACATCCCGTAGCCCGGCAGTTGCTCGGCTCCGCGGCGGAGACCGTTCCGCTGCGCCCGGCAAGTCCGAAGGTAGTTTAAGCGATGAGTGTGCCCCACGATCCCAGTGACCGCGAACTTCGGGAAGCCCGCTGGACGGCCTATGCGCTCGGGCAACTGGAAGACGCCGAACGAGAGTCGGTGGCCGATGAGGCCGCCGTTTCGGCCGAAGCCCGGCGTTTCATCGGCGAGATTCAGGCACTTGGTCCGCACGTGCGCGAAGCGCTTTCGCGGGAACCGCTTCCGGCGCCCTCTGCCACTCTGCGCCGACTGGTGGCCGAGCGGATTGCTGACGGCCAATCCGTCTCCCGTGCCGCCGGTTCGTCTCGCGTGGACCAGCGCCGTTGGGTCTACGTCGTCGTGGCCACGGCTTGCATGCTCTACATTTCCGTGGTGGCGGCGCTATTGTTTCCCGCGCGGGGCAAAACGGATCTGGCAGTTCGTGCCGAGAGCTCCCCTCAGACCGCGGAGCAGGACACCAGCGGGTTGGCGGATTCGGTTGCATCCAAGCAAGGTCAAGCGGAACTTCGGGGCGGCGTCGCGTCTGAACCGCGTGCGGCAACTTCGCCGCCGAACGATGCGCCGGCGGCAGAAGGGATGGGGCACGTGATGACCGAGCAACGCCTGGCGGGAGATCTTGCCGGAGAACGGAGGCAGACATCGGCTGTGGTCGAACACAATGCCTTGGCGGGGAGTGATCGCAAGTCGAAGCTGGCCGAGAAACCCGCCAGCGATTTCTCCGCTGCGGTCCCGGCGGCGCCAGTCCTGGAACCGTCGTCGGCCGAGTCGTCCTCTGCGCCAACCAGTCATCCCGCGACACTCTCGGCCTTGGCCCCACCCGCACAGCCGCCAGCCGGCGCAATGGGCGCGGCAGCGGGCGCTGGAGCGATGGGGGGCTTGGGAGGAGGCAGTCTCTCGGCCGCCGGTAATGTGCCGCCCCATGCCGACGCAACGCCCTACTTCCCGGTTCAGCAGGGGCAGGGACAGGCTGCCGCTTCGAGCGCAGCCGCTCCGGCCCGGGCAGAGCCAAGGCCGAACCTCCCGATGCCGTACGGCAGCAAGTTGGGCGTCTTGCCGGCGGTCCCACCCGCGGCCGAGCAGTACGATCCGATCGTGGAGAATTCCCCGGTGCCGGTCGCCCGGCAACCGGTTTCCACCTTCTCCATCGATGTCGATACCGCGTCGTACGCCAACTTGCGGCGATTCCTCACCATGGGAACGCTGCCGCCGGGGGACGCCGTTCGGATCGAGGAGATGATTAACTACTTCAGCTACGATTACCCGCCGCCGCGCGAAAGCGAGCCGTTCTCCGTCAATCTGGAAGTCGCCCAGTGTCCGTGGAATACGGAGCACCGGCTGCTCCGTGTCGGCCTCAAGGGGCGGGAGATCGACCGCCGCCAACGCGGCCCGAGCAACCTGGTCTTCCTGCTGGATATTTCCGGCTCGATGTCAGACGAGTTGCCCTTGGTGAAGCAGGCCATGCGGCTGCTGGTGGAGCAACTTGCCGCGGAGGATCGCGTGGCCATTGTGACCTATGCCAGCGAGACGGGGGTGCGGTTGTCGTCGACGCGTGGCGAGGCGAAGGAGCAGATTTTCGCGGCGATCGAGTCGCTCGCGGCCGGCGGCATGACTAACGGCAGCGGCGGCATCCAGCTTGCCTACCAGCAGGCGACCGAGAACTTCATTGCCGGCGGAACGAATCGCGTGATCTGGGCGACGGACGGCGATCTCAACGTCGGCATCACCCGGGACGAAGAGCTGGTGCGGTTCATCGAAGAGAAGGCCACCAGCGGCGTGTTTCTCACCGTGCTGGGATTCGGCACGGGCAACCTCAAGGATTCCAAGCTCGAGAAACTGGCTGACAGAGGAAACGGCGTTTACGCCTACATCGATGACTTGCGCGAGGCCCGCAAGGTGCTCATCGAGCAAATGACCGGAAGCCTGATGACTATCGCCAAGGATGTCAAACTGCAGATCGGTTTCAATCCGGCCGAGGTCGCCGCCTACCGTCTCATCGGGTACGAGAACCGGCAACTTGCCGAGCACGACTTCGACGACGATCGCAAGGACGCCGGCGAAATCGGCGCCGGCCACACCGCGACGGCGCTCTACGAACTGATTCCTCCGGGGGCGAGCGACGCCCCGGACGTGGCCGATCGCACGCCAAAGTCGCCTCGCGACGGCGAAACGTTGCCGGTTGCGGTCGCCAGCAGCGCGGTGACCGCCACGGTCAGCCTGCGATTCAAGGAACCCGACGGCGCGTATAGCCGGCGGCTGGACTTTGCCGTGCGCGACGAGGGCAAGCGGTTCGGCGAGGCTTCGACCGATTTTCAGTTTGCCGCCGCCGTCGGCGCTTTCGGCATGCTGCTCCGCGGTTCGCAGTATGGCGGCGATGCGACGTCGGCCGCGGTGGAAGAGTATGCCGCTTCGGCGGTGGGCAGGGACCCGCAAGGCTACCGCGCCGAGTTCGTCGACCTCGTGCGCCGCGCCCGTCAACTCGGGCTCAAGTGAATCGCTCGGCCTTCCGGCTTCATCCGGCATTTGGTGGGGCACGTTGCGCGCGTGCCCCCTCGCTCTTGGCCTGTCGCGCTTGCGGGTCGCGGCCGCGGTCGTTATTGTCGTTGGAGTGCCATGGCAGACTCTCACCCCGCAATCACCGTTCCACGGAGGAGGTTGATGATCCTCGAGCCGGGAAAGTGCCTTCAGTCGCTGCGAGAACAGCTGCAGTGGGATCCGACAGCAAGGAGGCTCAAGCAGTCGCGCAACCCGTGGCGTGAGGATGCACGCTGCAATAGTTGCCACTTGCCCAGAATATGAAGTCGGGTGCTTTGATGAAAGATCCCCGAGAGGCTGCCGGCGGCTGGCTCCGCGACTACCTCACGGCACTGGAGATTGCCCTGGCCGCCGCGCGGCGCAACACCAAGAAGGCGATGGGCTGGCTCGGGCCTGTGCAGATTCTCCCTTACCGCGGCTTCGGCAACGAACAGCGGCAATCGCTCAAGGGACGCGTGCTCGAGCGCAAGGAGGTCGGCAGCCCGAAGGCAGACCATCCGTGGTGGAAGAACCTGATGAACATGTATCGCCGGTTCGCCACCAACGAGATCCCGGGGGTTCGGGTGCGGGCCCGCTTCTACGACCAGGTCTGCGAGGCGGTCACCGATGCGAAGGGCTATTTCGACGTCGAATTCGGCGCCGGCGACCAGCTCGATGGCGACCGGCTGTGGCATAATGTCGAACTGGAACTGGTTGACCGGGTGGTGAAGAACCAGGGCGAGGTCAAAGCCCTGGGCCGGCTTCTCGTGCCGCCGCGGCACAGCGCTTTTGGCATCATCAGCGACGTGGACGACACGATCCTGGAGACCCATGCCACCGACTTCTGGAAGACGGCGCGGATCACGTTCCTCCGCAACGCGCGGACGAGGATGCCTCTGCCCGGCGTGGCGGCGTTTTACCAGGCGCTGCATCTGGGGCCGGATGGCGGCATGAAGAATCCCGTGTTCTACGTTTCCAGCAGCGCCTGGAATCTCTACGACCTGCTCGCCGATTTCCTCGATCTCAACGATCTTCCCCCCGGGCCGCTTTTGCTCCAGGCGCTGGGGTTCGCCAACAACAAGCTGATCCATCCGGGCCACGGCCACAAGCTGGAGAAGATCGGGCGAATCATGGCCACCTACCCCGAGATGCCGTTTCTGCTGATCGGCGACAGTGGCCAGAAAGATCCGGAACTGTACCTCCAGGCCGTCGAAGAACACCCCGGGCGGATTCCGGCGGTTTACATCCGCGAAGTGGCCGGCAAAGCAGACAACGAGCGGCTCAAGCAGTTCGAGATTGAGTTTGAGCGACACGGCGTCTCGATGCTCGCGATCCGCGACACGGCCGAAGCATCGCGCGACGCCTTTAATCGCGGATTGATTGCGGCCACCAGCGTGGCCGACATCCAGCTCGAAGCGGCCGAAGATATGGAACGCCCACCGGCATAGCCACGACAGGAATCGGAATGCAGAGCGAATCGCGACTGGCCGAGCAACTTCAATTCGTGCTCGAGATCGACCGCCTGAAGCATATTGTCCGGCAGACAATCCTTCTGAACGGTTCACGGAAAGAGAACGACGCCGAGCACTGCTGGCACGTTGCGCTGATGGCCTTTCTGCTCCGGGAGTACGCGGCCGATCCCGACGTCGACGTCTTTCACGTTGTCAAAATGCTGCTGGTCCACGATCTGGTGGAGATCGATGCGGGAGACACGTACTGCTACGATGAGGCGGCACGCTGCGACCAGGCCGAGCGCGAACGTCTCGCCGCCGATCGCATCTTCAACCTCCTGCCACCCGATCAGGCCGCCGGATTCCGCCGGCTGTGGGAGGAATTCGAGGCCCGGGAGACTCGCGAGGCCCGCTACGCCGCCGCGCTCGACCGCTTCCAGCCGCTCTTGATCAACTACCACCGCCGCGGGGAGTCATGGTTGGAGCATGGCGTCACCGCCGAACAGGTCATCCGCCGCAACCATCCCATCCATCACGGCGCTCCGCGCCTCTGGCAACACGCCGAGTCTCTTATTGCCGACGCCGTGAAGCGTGGCTGGCTTGAGAATCATGAAGAAGGGGGCAAGGCAGAAGCATAAGGCAGACTGCCGAGCCGGAAGCTCTTCATTTATCGCCCTCCTTTGTCAGGCCCCTCCAATTTTTAAGCAGCTTCCCGATCTGCTCGCCAGTGGCCTCGCCGTCGAAAACGGCAACGCCGTAGCGGAGGTCGAGCGTCTCGCCCGCCTTGAGTTCCAGCGGCTCTTTCCAAAGGTTGATCGTGGCCGAGAGGTAGGCGAAGGGCTGGGCCATGGTGAAGAACCGTGCCGGGCGGGGATTGTCGGGGTGGTCGAAGACGACCACGGTGACCGGCTTGCCTTCGACCGGGCCCGTATAGGCGCACCATGCACCGGCCGCCAGGCGCTCGTCGCCTCGGACAACTTCACCCGGATCGTTGGCCTCGTTGGCGAACTTGCCGACGTTGTCCATCGACTCGACGAACCTCAGCCCCAAGCCGTAGTAGTGGGAGCCGCCAAGCGTCACGGCGTCTTGGGCCGGCGTCAGCCGGGTTCGCCAGGTGAGGAGCGTTGCCGCGGGATCGGCCGCGATATGCGCCACAATCGTCCGCCGCTCGGCAAGCAGTGCCTTCTTGTCTGAATCCACCCAGTCGAGTTGTTGCCGAATGGCGGCCGTCGCCGCTCCGTCGCGACTGGCAGTTGCCGTGGCGATCTCGCGGTTGACCTGGCTGCCGGTCTGCGGCCCCGGCCTTTCTTCCCAGAAAGAAATGCCGTTCACACTGACCGCGAACATCAGTGCGTGATGGTGTACGTGGTCGTGCGGCGAGTCGCGCAGAATGTTGAGCCCGCTGGGTGTGAAAAGCTGATTGACACACGGCTTGTAGGGCGATGCCTGGTAGAGATAGCTCAGCACAGGGCGCTGTCCCGCGACAATGTCCACCGTGCTCTCGTCCCGGGCAACTCTCACCGCGGCATCGCTCGCCAACGTGGCCCTGGTACTCACCGCGATCACCGCCATCGCAGCCATCAGATGAACAATTGACATAGCGCGCGTGTCTTGATTCATGGCTCGCTCCAGAACTTGCGGTCGATTCAATGGCGGCGCGGTCGGCGCGGCGCACCACGAGTGTAATCCCAGAGCGAGCGGCATTGCCATGATGTCCGACGAAAGAGAAGATAGGCGTTTCGCGAACGTCCTGGATAATTCCCCTCTCACAGGGGGGTCGAGACTTACGTGCAGGCTTCCCGCGAACCGGCCGGGGCGGAATGCATCGAAGCCGCGAATCGGCCCGAACGGTGCGGCCCCCTCCGCTGCTCCGCCCATATCACAAATGACTGCTCCACTGCCGGAGAACGCCGTGCAAGAAATCCGCGAGCAATTCCTGACGGACCTGAAACAGGCTAAGACCCCTCAACAGGTGGAAGAGGTCCGTGTCCGGTACATGGGTCGCAAGGGCCTGATCACCACGCTGGCCAAGAACACCGACTTCAGCAAACTGGCTCCGGAGGAACGGAAGCAGTTCGGGCAGCGCCTCAACGAGCTGAAGGACCTGGCGACCGAAGCGCTTGCCAAGGCGGCCGAAGCGGCCCAGAGCGGCTCGGCGCCCGTCAAGGCGGCGGCCGGAGCGCTTGATCTGACCCTGCCCGGAACCGGCCACAGCGTCGGCGGCCTGCACCCGATCACGCTCGTCCAGATGGAGCTTGAAGACATTTTCCAGGGCATGGGGTTCGCCGTGCTGACCGGCCCCGAGGTCGAGATTGAGCACTACAATTTCGATGCCCTGAACATCCCGTCCGACCATCCGGCGCGTGACATGCAAGACACGTTCTGGCTGGAAAACGGCATGCTCATGCGGACGCACACGTCGGCCAATCAGGTCCGGGTGCTCGAGCGGTTCGGCGCGCCGGTGCGAGCCATCTTCCCCGGCCGCTGCTTCCGCTACGAGGCCATCGATCCGAAGCACGAAAACAGCTTCTACCAGCTTGAAGGGCTGATGGTCGACGAAGACATCTCGGTCGCCAACCTGATCGCGGTGATGAAATCGCTCCTGAGCCAGGTCTTCCATCGCGACGTGGTCGTCAGGCTGCGTCCCGGCTTCTTCCCGTTCGTCGAACCCGGCTTTGAACTCGATCTGCAATGCCTGCTGTGCGGCGGAGCCGGCTGCTCGACCTGCGGCGACGGATGGCTGGAGCTCATTCCCTGCGGCCTTGTCCATCCGCGGGTGCTGGAATATGGCCGAGTCGACACAGCAAAATACAGCGGCTTCGCCTTTGGCCTGGGCCTTACGCGGCTGGCGATGATGAAGTTCGGAGTGCCGGATATCCGGCTGTTCAATTCGGGCGACATCCGCTTCTACGAGCAGTTTCCGGCGGCTGTTTGAAACCCCGATGACTGGCAGGCCCCTGGCCCGAGGCCACCGACCGGCTTTCCGCGCATGGAAATCTCCACGAGGAACCTTCCGTGAAAATCTCACTCGATTGGATATCCGATTTCGTCGACCTCGCGGGAATCGAAGCTGAGACGATCGCCGACCGGTTGACGCTCTCTACGGCGGAGGTCGAGGGGTACGAGGTGCTCCGGCGGTCGGTCGAGGGAGTGCTCGTCGCCAAGGTCAAGTCGGTCAAGCCGCTGGCGGCGACCGGCGAGGGCGGGCATCGATTGAGCCTCGCGGAAGTCGATTGTGGCGGACGGCGGTTCACCACCGTCTGCGGTGCGCCCAATGTGAAGGCCGGCATGACCGCTCCCTTTGCCCCGGCGGGGGTGAAGCTGGTGGGCGATCGTGAGATTCGCGTGGGCGAGGTCGCCGGGCAGCGCAGCGAAGGTGTGCTGTGCTCGCCCATGGAATTGGGATTGAGCCGCTGGCACGAAGGGCTGCTGGTGTGCCCCGACTCGCTCCAGCCAGGCGAGCCGCTGGCGGCGGGCATCCCCGCAACCGACATCATCGTATCGAGGATCGATGTAACAAGCGAGTTCGACCCATCGCCCCGACCTGTAGCCACTATGCGTTTGCCCGAGCTGGCAGCAATCTTCGGCCGCCCGCTCAAACCGCTGCCGATGGTCGATCTAAGCCGGTTCGCCGGCCTTCGCCCCTACCCGCTCACGGTGGACGACGCCGACGGCTGTCCGGCGTATGGGTGCATCGAGTTCGATGTCCTGGCCGCGGCGCCTTCCCCACTGGTGATCCAGCGCCGCCTGCACGCCCTTGGGCAGCGAACATTCAACCTGATGGTCGACCTGACAAACTACGTGATGTGGGAGCTCGCCCAACCGATGCACGCGTTTGATGCCCGCCACGTGCAGGCAATCCGCGTTGCCAGGATGGGGCGCGAAGGGACCTTCGTCACGCTCGACGGCCAGGAGCGGCGGATGCTGCCCGATGATCTGCTCATCTGGAACGAAATGGAACCGGTGGCGCTGGCCGGCGTTATGGGAGGGCTCAACAGCGAAGTTGAGGAGAGCACCGGCCGGGTGCTCCTGGAGTCGGCCAACTTCAAAGGGTCGCGGATCCGGCGCACGTCGGTGCGGCTCGATCTGCGGAGCGAATCGGCGCAGCGGTTTGAAAAGAACCAGCCTCCGGTCAACGTCAAACTCGCCATCGCCCGCCTGCTGCGGCTGGTGGAAGAGTCGGGGGTCGCCTACCAGGCGACTTCGTCGTTCACGCTCGCCGGCGATCTGAAAGATGGCTACCGGCGCCTGACATTGATGCCCGGCCAGTTGCAGAAGATGGCCGGAGTCGAGATTCCATCAGACAGAGTGGTGGAGATTCTTCGCTCGCTGGGCTTCGAAGCGAGCTACCAGGCCGACGGGCGTTTTGAGATCGGCATTCCACCGCATCGGAGCGAGAAAGACATTTCCATCCCGCCGGACATCGCCGAGGAAGTGCTGCGAGTCTACGGGTACGGCAAGATCGAGCCGAGGATGCCGGCAACACCGCTCAAGCCGCTGTACGTGAACCAGCGGTTGCGGCTCGAGCACAAGGCGCGGCGACTGTTGGCGCAGTCGCACCGCTTCATTGAAGTACACAACTATGGCTGGATGGACGACCGGTGGTTGGCGCAACTGGGCTACGATCCCCAAGACGCCCTGAAGCTCAGGAATCCGAGTACGCAGCACACCCGGCGGTTGCGAACCACGCTGATGCCGAACCTCCTGGCGCTGGTGCCGCAGAACCGGACGCACCGCGACAGCTTTCGGTTGTTTGAATTGGGCCACGTGTACCGTGCGGCCGAAGGCGGTTCGAGCGAGACGACCAGCCTCGCCGGCGTAAGCTATCTCGAAGGGACCTCAGGCCTGGAAGAGCACTTCCGCTCCGTGAAGGGGGCCCTCGAAGACCTGGGCCGGATGCTCGGCCGAGAACCACTGCAGTTTTCGCCTGCCAAGGCGGAGTTGCCCTGGCAGACCGACGGCCACTGGGTTGCGATACGGCAGGGGCAACGCGCGGTCGGTGGACTGGGAGTGCTGGCCGGACTGGTGCACCAAGCGGTGGTGCCAGAAGGCGGACAGGTCGTGTGGTTCGAGATCCCCTTCGATGAAGTTGAAGGCACGGTGCATCCAGAACTGACGTACTCGGCACCGCCGGTATATCCGGGCTCGTGGCAGGACTTCTCACTACTGTGGGACCAGGCGCAGGGGTTCGTCGCGCTCGAAGATCGTCTCAACGCGTTTGCCCACCCGCTCGTCATGCGGCGCGAGTTCCTTTACGCCTACAAGGGCAAAGGGCTGCCGCCCGGCAAGGCAAGCTATACCTGGCGATTCTGGATCGGAGCGTGGGACCACACGCTGGCCAGCGACGAGATCGACGGCTTCCGCACCGCGATGCTCGACTTTCTCAAATCGCAAGACATTGCGATGCGGTGAGTCGGTTAAAACGAGCCGCCCCAACCCGCCCGGCGGCATACCCTAGCCGGCCGACGCGGACAGGTTCTAGAACTGCTCCGATCCGACCGGTGGCTGGCTGACCTCGCCAGTCTGCCGGCCCGTTTCGAGGAAGCTCTTCATTCGCATCAGATCCTCATCCATCTCGCTTTTCGGATCGGCGCCAAACAGCGAGGCCGCGATATGGCCGGCAAGTCCCGCTGGCGGCGAATAGCTCAGCCGGATGGTCACCCGGGTGCTGCCGTCGGCATTCGGTTCGAATTGCACGACGCCGGCGTGTGCCACGGGAGCCCCTTCCTCAGTTCGCCAACCGAAAGCGCGATTCGGCTCGCAAAGCGTAACCACGGCGTCCCAGTGAACGGCCGTTCCAAGCGGTCCGGCGACGGTCCAGTGCGAACGCCCGTTCCCCAGATCTCTCACTTCGCGCACGTTCCGCATGAAGCGGGGGAAGTTCTCGTAGTCGGTCCACACGCGGTACACGTCTTCCGCCGGGGCGTCGATGTTGATGGTCTTCTCCAGCTCGAAGCTGCCGGTGAACTCGGGCATTGCCAGCCAGCCCCGCATCGCCGTGGTAGAAACGGAGCGATTGAAAAGGCCGAAGCCCAGCGTCCCGAGGGCGGCGTTGAACAGACTAGGTTGCTTCAAACATCGCAGCATCAGTTTGCCGCCGATCGCCGCGGCCAGTACGCGAGTGGTAGGCGACCACTGGAGTTGCGGCGCTCGGCCTCGCGAGCCGTTGCCCTCGGCTGGTAAACCGGTTCCGCCTATTCCCTGGTGGACTTCCAGATGGTCTTCAACCTCGCCGACACCGGGAACCGATCGCACCTCGTTCTTGAGCGGCTCCACTTCATCGGCCGCGACCCGGCCGCTCAGCACGACTCGATTTCCGTCGGCCTGGACGTCGATCGCCGAGGGTTGCGCGACGCAGTGCCCCAGCCGAGCGCGGATTCGCTCGACCAGTTGCGGTTCGGAGATGTCGCCCGGAAACATCTTGCCGCGCGTTTCGGCCACCACCCCCTGCAGCCGGTGGGCCGAGTCGCGGAGCGAGCGATCGACGCTGTCGCTCAGTTCGTGGAAGCTGCGGACGAGGCTGTCGCGAAGCAGCGCCCGGCGCCGGTTGCCCATGTCGGGATCCAGGTAGTACATCAGGCCCGCGCCAATGCCGATGCCCTTCAGAGTGTCGATCATCCCCATGACGTTGAGCTCCTTTGAGTGGGTCTACGAAGCCAGCCCCGCAGGTTCCTGGCGGTGTTCCACGCCGTATTCCAACTGTTCTCGGCCCGAGACCGAACGGCGGCCGATGAGGCGGAACCCATGGCGGTTCATATCCCGTCGCACCCATCCGGGTGCCAGGCGTGAGTCCATGCTGATAGTCAGATAGTGATGATCCACGCAGTGCTCGTGCACGCATCGCAAAAGACGCCGAAACGCCTTGGTTCGCTGCCACGCCGGATTGAACTGGAAGCGGACGACGGCGGCCGAATAACGGCCGTCGCGACGTAGGCCCACAACGCCCACAATCCGGCCCTGCACCTCGACGGCGCATACGCTTTCATCCATCCGCTCCGAGTCCTCGCCGCGATTCACTTTCGGAGCAGTCGCAGGCGGGTAAATGTAATCGGCCCGCGCCGCCGCCGGGCGGCTCACGAATTCGGGCAAGGCCGGCAACGTCTTCGACTCGTTGCGTCGTACGCGATATCCGTCCATGAACTCACTCCGTAGAAGTTGAATCAGCGTTCCTCCGTCGTGCTGTCATTTAATGCCGGCCGCCGTCGCGGGAGTATAGGGGGTCGTCTGCTTCGCGCATGCGGTTTCGACGCGCTATATGCTAGGCATTTCCCTGACGGGCAAGCCATCGGGGGATTCCTCAGGGCGAGATGCCGCCAGATATTCGCAAACCAGTGCTTAGCTGAAGGGCTTAATGCCGCATCATGCAACGAACTTACCAGCCCGCCGGCCGCTCAAAGTCCGTCGAACCCGGGCCGGACGAAGGCCCGCGCGCGGGGGAAGGCAGTTTCCGCGTCGCGGCGGAGACGATTGAGTTGCACCAGAAAGTCCAGAATGACATCGGACTCATCGGCGAGGCAATCGCGGAGTATCGTCCACGCAGCCAACGAGTCGTCGATCCCCAGCAGGGCGACCTTGGCGGAACCGTCGGCATCCGACGAACTCACGGTGGAGTCGGCCCCGCCTCCATCGGTCGCTGATGACAATGCCCGGATCAGCTTGGCTGTAATCTGATGCTGATGCCAGCGAATGACTTCACACGCTTCGCTAATCCGATTCGCCTCCCATTCGGGGTTAAACCCATCGAGGCCTAATGATGCCCGCTCGTCGAGCTCCGCTTGCTTGTCGGCAAACATCTCCTCGTTGCGGCAGAACCAGTTGTCGACCGCGTCGATGTAGCGGAAGCCGTCGCATACGAGCGGATGTTGCCGCGCTTGGCGGAACCGCTCTTCCATCCGCTGGTGGGCCTCTTCGAGGTCGACAGCCTCCAGGTCCATCCCCTGTTGTCGGGCCAGGTCCTGGATCAGCTCGCGGGTTTTCTGGAGCGCTCGTTTCAGCGAGATCCAGAACTTCGGGTGGTGAGGGTCGTTGGCCTCGCTGTCTGCAGGGTCGGTTTCGTCCATCTGGAACAGGCGGCAGCGGGAGGTAAACTCGCAACGATCGCACCAGCGATCGCAGTAGTTGTAGATGCCCGCAATGTGCCCGTCCGCAGACATGGTCCCCCTTCTCCGAGCGCACTTCTTTCCCGCTTCCGTTCCCGGCTGGGCTTCAATATGCCAAGGTGGGCCAAACAGAGCAAGAATAATGCTGACAACGGTGTAGCTCGGAAGGGGAACTTCTGGTCGTTGAGGAGCGTCAAAGACCGAGAGCATCGCCATGCCGGGAGGCTGCGCAATATAGATAATGTCGGAAACTTGACGAATTGGTGCGGTCGGATTAGTATCGAAGCTTCAGACCGTGCCAGTCTCCGGAGGTCCGGCGGGGTAGCCAGGCCGTTTTCTCTCCCTCCGATGGCAGGGGCAAGCCGCGTTCCTTTTCCCATCCCTGTAGGGGTCATCCTGTTATGAAGTGGAACAGATTGAGGGCCGTTCGCGAGTCGTTGCAGAGTGGTCGGAAGGCATCGTCCAAACGGCTGGCACGTTACAAGGCCAGACGCGGCCTCCGTTACGAGAGCCTCGAAGATCGGGCACTGATGTCGGTCACCGCGGGCGACCTCGATATTCAGGAAACGGGCGGCGGATCGGCGGTCACTGAAGGCTCCTCGACAGGCGATTCGTATACGGTGGCCCTCGAGAGCCAGCCAGAGACCGGCGCTACGATAACAGTCAACATCACGGCCGACGGTGAACTACAGCTCGTCAATCCAGCCAATTCGCAGTTGACCAGCGCGATCACGCTCACGTTCAATTCGACGAATTGGAACACGCCGCAGACGGTCTTCTTTAACGCACTCAACGACAGCGAGGCCGAAGGGGCCCACACCGGCACGATCTCGCACGTCATCGGCACTTCCGGCACGCCGCAAGTGCTCACCGCGACTATCACCGACAACGACGTGGCGGGGCTGATCGTCTCGGAATCCGGCAACACGACGAACGTCGCCGAGGGATCAACCACCGTCGACACCTACACGGTCCGCCTCAGCTCGAAGCCCGCTGGCGACGTGAAGGTGACGGTCACCGCCGACGGTCAACTCCGAGTCGGCACCGGCGCCGGCGCGACGGCCAGTTCGGTCGAGCTGACCTTCACGACACTCAATTGGGATACGGCTCAGGTGGTCAATGTGCTGGCCGTCGACGATACGGCTTCCGAAGGCAACCACACTGGTTCGATCACGCATACGGTCACGAGCACGGCCGACTCAACCTACAACTCGCTGCCAGCCGACAAACGGCTAGGCGTCACCGCCAACATCACCGACAACGATACGATCGTCGTCGGCTTTCAGACCGGCACGGGCACGGTGAGCGAGCCAAGCGGGACCACCGCCGTCCCGCGGACGGTTCCGGTGGTCCTCACTCTGCCCACCGGAACCACCCTTGCGCAGGCATTGACGCTCAACGTGGCCGTGGTCGCCAGCGGCACGACAGCCACTTCGGGCACGACCGGCGACTATGTGCTCAGTACGCAGACAATCACGTTCAACCAGGGGGCAAGCAGCGGCGCGGTCGTCAACGTGAGCCTGAACATCAACCACGATGTCAACGTCGAGGGCTCGGAAACGGTCCGCCTGGAACTTTCCAACCCCAGCCCGGCGAACATCGGCGGTAAACAAGTGATCGTCGATGCGGCGAAGAAGACGCACGACCTGACGATCACCGACAACGACACGGCCACGGTCGAGTTCGTCGACCTGACGAGCACGGCCCGCGAGATCGACGGCACCGCCAAGGTCCAGGTCCGGCTCGTACTTCCCGCGGGCGGCAAGCTGGAGAAGGAGGTGAAGGTCGACGTGGCAGCCCTCACCAGCGGGACGGGCGCCGGAACGGCGACGCTCGGCACCGACTACACGTTCGGCACCAACGGCTCCACGACGCTTACGTTCCCGGTGGGCACCACCGCCACCAGCGGCCATGAGAAGACGATCGACATCACGCTCACCAAGGACACCACGCAGGAGTCCGACGAGACGATCAAGCTGGAACTCAAGAACCTGAATGCCGGAGGGACGAGCACTTCGCTCAGCACCACGCGGGCCGCGCACACGGTGACGATCGATGACGATCCGTCGAGCGGCGTGTTCAGCGGGTTCGTCTACGGCGACGTGGACGACGACGGCGTGAAGGACACCGGCGAAGTGGGCGTGCCGGGCGTATTCATCAGGCTCACGGGCACCACCACCAAGGGGCTGACCGTCGAGCGAATTACGATGACCGACGGCACCGGGCGCTATCGCTTCGAGGGCCTCCAGGCGGGCACATACCAGATCGCGGAGACCCAGCCGACGGCGACGATGGACGGCAAGGAGACGGCCGGCAAGATCGACGGAGCTAACGCCGGCACGGCGGGCGCCGACCAGTTCACGGGCCTGACGCTCGCTGCGGGAAAGCAGGGCGAGAGCTACAACTTCGGCGAGAAGAGCCTGAGGCCTCAGTTCATCTCCGCCGGCTGTTCTATACCTGATCTGCTGAACACGATCGACCAGGTATGATCGCCCGTGGCGAGGAGACCGCCTCCAAGAATAGCGAGGCCGCCGCCATCCGCCGCGGGAGTGTCGCGGAGGTCCAGCGACTCGGCTCGAAAGTCACGGTTGTCGGCACCAGTGCCGTCGACATTTTCAACTTCACGCCCGGCACGACGACCGCCAAACACAAGCTCCAGGTCAATGGCAAGGACTACGAGTATGCCGTGGCCGACGTCAAGGAGATCGTCTTCGACGGCAAGGCCGACAGCGACCGGGTGACGCTCAACGACTCGGCGGGCAACGACACTCTCGAAATGGTCAGCTCCCGGCCGAGGCTATCCGGCCTCATCGGCACCAACAGCTACTCCGTCGAGATGCTGGCGGTCGAGCGGCTCAAGGCCATCTCCAAGGCCGGCGGCACCGATACCGATAAGATCAATCGCAGCACGATCGACTTCACGCTCGAGACAGAAGGCAACTGGAAGACGACGTAAGCAGTCCGGCCCCGGTAACCGGGAGTCCCGTGACCGACTGGAATCGCGAAGACGCGGTTTGATCGCGCCTCAAAAAACACTTCAGGGGCAGCGGCTTATGCCGCTGCCCCTGAGACTTTCTTGCGACACGATTCCTGCGACTCCCGGCCCGAATCAGAACTTGTATTCCAGGCCGAAGTTCATGCCCTGGGCCCAAAAGTCGTTCGTGCAGAACGGGAAGCTCGGCCGCGCCAGGCCCGTGAGCGTTCCCTCATCGAACTGCGTGGGATTGATGTCGAAATCAACCTGCTCCGACGCCCGGGCCACCTGGCTCCAGTAGATGAGCGAGTAGCCGAATGTCGCGCGGAGCCGGCAGGTGATGTCGTAGCCGATCGTGACTCCCAACTCCGGAATGATCGTCAGATCGTCGTTCTCGTAGGTCCCCATGTTCGACGGTTGAGCCAACAGGCCACCGGCCGTCGTGTTGGTCTCGGTGCCAGCGCGGGCAGTGGTCTCTCCAAACACTGTCACCTCTGTATCCGTCGAGCCGATCGCCAGTTTCATCAGGGCCTCCATCGACCAGCGGCAGCGCTGCGTCCGGTAGGCGAAGCCAAGCTGGCCACCGTTGAACTCGTTCTCGGATTCGAACAGGTCGAACATCGTCAGCCGGGTGCCGACCGGCACGAAGCCGCCCTGACCGGTGCCCGTGATGAAGTTGTCCACCCGGAGTTCGTCGTCCAGGCGGGCCCATCGCCAGCCCACGAGGAAATCGAGTTGCGACATGCAGTCGTCGTACACCCGCCGGCGGAAGAGGACTTCCAGGCCGCTGAAGCGCGTATTGGACTGCACGTCGATCGAGCCTTCAGCCACGCCCGGGTAAGCGATCAACAGAGCGTCGAGTGAACCGGCATCGCCGATGGCCTCCGCCTCCAGATTGTTGAACGGCCGGGCCAGGATCGGCAGGCCGTCGTCGCTCTCGGCGTGAAACCGCTCGAAATCGTCGCCCAGGCTGAAGTAGCTGGTTTCGACTCCCCACGGGCTGCATTCCGTGGGCGCCAGTCCAAAGCTGATACGGAGGCCGTCGCGGCCCTCATCCCCCAGGGTCTCATTGCCGAACAGAATGCTCGTCGAGTTGCGACCGAGTATGCCCGCGATCGTCCGCGCGGTCCCCTCGGGGCTGGTCGTGACGAGCGGTCCAACGCGGCTTTCTTCCAGCCACCACATCAGGTATTCGCCGCGAACCCACAGTCGGCTCTCCAGAGGGCCGAAATAGGGGTTGCTGTCGTACGGAGCCCCGTCCCACGGCGAGCCGACCGCGCAACTGTTGCAGCCAGAATCGCACCCCCCGCCACAGCCGCCGTCGATCACCGGTCCACCCATTACGCTTTGCCCGGGGTGCCCGGCAATGGGAGCGGGAGCCTCGTCGAAGACGGATTCACCGTAGACCTCTCCATCCGACAGCGGCGTCGTGCTAAGCTGGGAGACGGGGGTTGCGCTTGTTCGCCGCGCAGCGGTGTTGGGCGAAGTAACCACTGGCTGTGACCCGGCAACCGTCGGCCCGTCGGAACGAAATGTCTGGCCGCCGGGTTTGCCCTGCCATGGGGCGCGGGTAGTGCCGGTCTGGGCGTCGACATTTGCCACCAGAAGGGCTGCCGCCAGAAGTAACCCGGCGATCGACGCTGGACGCAGTGGCCAGCGATGCTCAGTGGATCTGGCGGTGTTGAATGCGTAAGAGAGCATGGATTCGCCTCGGAAATTCGTTTGATTCGCACGCGGCACGTCCGTCCACGTCCGGTGTGGTCGGTGCGTCCGAGGTTATCGGTCACATCCGGTACAACCCTTAAAGTTTTCTTGATCAGAATAGTCACTTTCTTTTTCCCTGTTGACTTAATCGGCAAAGTCAGCCAGCAAAGACCACGTTGTGCGACATGATGGGATAGATGGGAAGAACGGGAAGAGGGCGTTGTTGGTGCATAACCCGCTGTGAATACGGGCACGACGGGCAGCGCGTTAACCAAACGCATGCTTGGCGAGCCGTGTCAGTTAAATAAGCCCTCCTCCGTGGCGAAAGAGCCTTCATGCGCGCCCTTGAACTGACCGCTGGACGGATCGACCTTTGGAGCGTGCTCACCGATCAGGCAGCATCGCCCGATCTGCTCGATCGGTACCGCGAATTGCTCTCGCCCGATGAGCGACAACAGGAACGCCGGTTGCGGTTGGACCGGGTGAAGCATGAATTCCTGGTCACCCGGGCTCTCGTTCGAACGGTGTTGTCCGACTACCTGGAAATGCCGCCTGAGGCGATCGTGTTCACCCGCAGCAACCGCGGAAAACCGGCGGTGGCATCCCGAGGCAACGCGCGATCGGTGGAATTCAATCTCTCCCACACTCGAGGGCTGGTGGTTTGCGCTGTAACTACTGGTTGCGAGATCGGGGTCGATGCGGAGCCTCTCGACCGGCGTTCGAGTTGTCTGGAATTGGCCGCTCGATTCTTCGCCCCGACCGAGTTCGCCGCGATTCGGGCCACTCGGGTCGAAGAGCAGCAGCGGATGTTTCTGCGATTTTGGACGCTCAAAGAGGCGTTCATCAAGGCAGAGGGACTCGGCTTGTCGGCCCCCTTGGATCAGTTCTGGTTCACCCTTACGGACGGCGCCCCCTCCGCAATCTCCTTCGCCATGGCGGGGCCCTTGCAGGAGCGCCCTTGGCAGTTTGCGGAGATAAGACTCGCCGAGGCCTACCAAGTCGCGCTGGCGGTCCCCAGACCCGCTAACCAGGCCATTGAGCTGCGTGTTGGCCGCACCGTTCCGCTGGTTGAGCGGTCGGAATTAGAACGGTTGCCGCTCTGCCCGTCTCGCTGTTGGGCTATAGCGTAGACTTGCGTGGGGTGGCCGATGCGGCTATGTCGCCCCCCTGGTGGAGGGTGTTAGTCTCCGTTGACACCCGGCCATGAGGGCCGTATTCTAGATTGTCTGCAAATTCTCACCGAAGAACTTTGCCCTAGCGATGTCCACTCGAGCCCTGATCCCGAACCGCCTCCATCGATCCGCCGTCGGCCGGACCGGTGTCATTGTGGCGATTATTCGGTAGCAGACCGCTCAGGGCACCGAGTCACCGGCAAGTCCGATCTTCGCGAGCCCTGAGGTCCTGGCGGCCTGAGGGCGTTTTTTTCTCTGGGGCACAGCGAACGAGGCGAAGGTACGAGGCAGACCCGTTGAGCATGACTGGAATCTAAGAGCGGGGCGGATCGAACGAGCCCTGGTCTCTCGGTCGAGCAAGGCAGAACGGTTTCACCAATTCACAACGGCACCGATCAATGTCAGACGGCAGTCCACGGCGTATCCAGATCTACGACACGACGCTCCGCGACGGTTCTCAGGCCGAAGGAATCAGCTTCTCGCTTCACGACAAGCTGGTGCTGACGGAGCGTCTGGCGAGTTTGGGGGTCGACTTCGTCGAAGGAGGTTACCCGGCTTCGAATCAGAAGGATTCCGAGTACTTTCAGCGCATTGCGAATCTCGATCTCAGCGACACCAAGGTCTGCGCGTTTGGCATGACTCGCCGCAAGGGGGGGGGGGCCGAGGACGACCAGGGATTGCAGGCCCTCATCGCCTCGCAGGCCCCGATCATCACCCTGGTCGGAAAGGCGTCGGCCTTCCAAGTCACCGAGGTACTGCGGACCAACCTTGAAGAAAACCTCGCCATGGTCGCGGAGAGCATCGCCTATCTCCGCGCTGCCGGCCGCCGGGTGATCTTCGACGGCGAGCACTTCTTCGACGGCTGGAAAGCCGATCCGCGCTATGCGCTGGAGGTCGCCCGAACGGCCGCATCGGCTGGCGCGGAAATGGTCGTCCTTTGCGACACCAACGGCGGGAGCATGCCCGAAGAGATCGCGGCGATCACCGGTTCTGTGGTCTCCTCGCTGCCGGTGCCGGTCGGCATCCATTGCCACAACGACTGCGATCTGGCGGTGGCCAACTCGCTGGCTGCCGTCGACGCCGGGGCGTCGCAGGTGCAGGGAACGATCAATGGCTTCGGTGAACGGTGCGGCAACGCCGACCTGATTTCGGTCGTCGCCAATCTCGCCCTCAAGAAGGGCTACTGTGTGCTTGTCGACGAGGCGGTCGGCCATCTCACCGAACTGTCGCGCTACGTTTACGAAACCGTGAATATGAACTTCCCCAACCGCCAGCCCTTCGTGGGAAAGAGCGCTTTTGCCCACAAAGGCGGCATGCACGTCAGCGGCATCGCCCGAAACGTATCCAGCTACGAGCATATCGATCCGCAACGGGTGGGCAACGAACGCCGCGTGCTCGTGAGCGAACTGTCGGGGCGATCGAACATCATGGCGATGAGCGAGAAGCACAACATCCAGCACGATGCCAAGCTGATGGACAAGATCCTGGCCAAGGTTGTTTCGAAGGAGCACGCCGGATACCAATTCGAAGCCGCCGAGGGCTCCTTCGATCTCCTGGTCAAGCAGTGCGCCGGCACCTTCCGCCCGCATTTCGAGCGGTTGAACTATCGCGTCAACGTCGAGACCGAGGCGGATGGCAAGGTGATCACCGAAGCCACTGTCAAGATCCGCATCGGCGATCAGGTCCGTCACGAGGTCGCCGAAGGAGACGGTCCGGTCAACGCGCTCGACAAGGCGATGCGCAAAGCGCTCAACGGTGCTTTCCCCAGCCTGCGAAACATGCACCTCGTGGACTATAAGGTGCGCGTCATCAACTCCGAGGCGGCCACCGCGGCGGGTGTCCGCGTGGTGATCGAAAGCCGCGATGAAGCCGACGTCTGGGCTACCGTGGGCGTCAGCGAGAACATCATCGAGGCGAGCTGGATCGCTCTGGTCGACAGCTTTGAGTACAAGCTCTGCAAGGATGAGGAACGTCAGCGCGACTCGCAGCCGTCGGAAGAAGCCGCCGCGTAGCGCCCATTGCATTGCCCAAGGAAGCAACAGGTCATGGCCACGCCCCCGCTCCGTGAATTGCCCAACCGCTACGACCATGCCGCGGCCCAGGACCGCTGGTATCGATACTGGGAAGACAGCGGCTACTTCCACAGCGAACCTCGCCCGGACCGACAGCCGTACACGATCGTCATTCCGCCGCCCAACGTGACTGGCGCGCTGCATCTGGGGCATGCCCTGAACAACACCCTCCAGGATGTCCTCATCCGGCAGAAGCGGATGGCCGGATACGAAACGCTGTGGATGCCGGGCACGGATCACGCCGGGATTGCGACCCAGGCGGTCGTCGAACGGCGGCTACTCGAGGAGGAAAACAAGACGCGGCACGACCTCGGCCGCGAGGGACTCGTGGCCCGAATCTGGGCCTGGAAAGAGGAATACGAGGCCCGCATCCTCAGCCAGCTCAAGCAGATGGGTTGCAGTTGCGACTGGCAGCGGACGCGCTTCACGCTCGACCCGGTGTGCGCCCGCGCCGTTCGGCACACCTTCTACAGTCTGTTTCGCGAGAAGCTGATCTACCGCGGCAAGCGGCTGGTGAATTGGGACACCATGCTGCAAACCGCCGTCAGCGACGATGAAGTCTCCTACGAGACGGTGCCCGGCCACTTCTGGTACCTCCGCTACCCGGTGATCGATCCCAGGCCGGGCGAGCCCGAATATGTGACCATTGCCACCACGCGGCCCGAGACGATGCTCGGCGACACCGCCGTGGCGGTGCACCCGTTCCCGGCGTCGGCGCTGGACAACATCGAGAAGGACCTGGTGCTCAAGCTGGCCGAAGCATCGGAAAAGGATCGGCCGGAAATCGAAGCTCGGCTGGAGGACATTCGCCTGCGGCGGCGGGAACTGCTGCCGCAACTGGTGAAGCTGCGCGACATGGCCTCCGACCGGCGGATGGTCTTGCTGCCGCTGTTGAACCGGCCGATTCCGCTGGTGGCGGACGAATGGGCCAAGCCGGAGATGGGCACCGGCTGCGTGAAGATCACGCCGGCACACGACCCCAATGACTACGAGGTCGGCCTGCGGCGCGACCTCCCCATGCCGAACATCCTCAACTTCGACGGCACGCTCAACGAAAACGCGGGGCCCTACCAGGGCCTCACCGTTAACGCAGCACGCCAGCGCGTGGTTTCAGACCTGGAGCAGGCGGGGCTGATCCAAGAGGTCGAGGACCGGCAGATCGAACTTGCCCATTCCGACCGTTCCAAGACCCCCATCGAGCCGCTGCTCACCGATCAGTGGTTCGTGAAGATGGATCGGCTCGCCCAGACGGCTATGGACGCCGTGTCGGACGGCCGAGTGAAGATCTTTCCCGACCGCTATTCGAAGGGCTATCTCGACTGGCTCGGCGAAAAACGCGACTGGCCCATCAGCCGCCAACTCTGGTGGGGCCACCAGATTCCAATCTGGTATTGCAGAACTGCCAGCGAACAGGATCTCCAGAAAGCGTTTGCCGGCCGCGACGATGTCGCCTGGCACTGGGATGAAGAGTACCAGCAGTGGCTGATCTGCGCCCAGGAAGAGGACCTGACGGAAAACGCCGTCGAAGGACACCCACTGCGGCGCGAGCAGGACGTGCTCGACACGTGGTTCAGCTCCGCGCTCTGGCCCCATTCCACGCTCGGCTGGCCGGAGAAGACACCGGAACTGGCCTACTACTATCCGACGAGCGTGCTCATCACCAGCCGCGACATCATCACATTGTGGGTCGCGAGGATGGTGCTGGCCGGGCTGCACAACGTTGGCGAGATCCCCTTCCACGAGGTCTACATCCATCCCAAGATCCTCGACGCCTACGGCGAGGGGATGTCGAAGTCGAAGGGCAACGGCGTCGATCCGATCGACGTCATCGACAAATTTGGCGCCGACTCGCTGCGATTCGGGCTGGCCTATCTGGCGACCGAGACGCAGGATATCCGCATGCCGGTCGATTTCGAGTGCCCGCACTGCCAGGCGCTCGTCGAACAGACGAAGGAGAACCGGGTCCGTCCGCGGGTCAAATGCACCCACTGCGCCAAGGAGTTCTCCACGCAGTGGGCAAAGAAACCGAAGGACGTGGCGTTGCCCAAAGCGGCCGTGGTGAGCGACCGCTTCGAGCAGGCCCGCAACTTCTGCAACAAACTGTGGAACGCCTCGCGGTTCACGCTCATGAATCTCGAGGGGTATACCCCTGGCATTGTCGCCGACGAAGATCTCGGCGTGGAAGATCGCTGGGTATTGAGCCGGCTGGCGACGGTCACCGAACAGGTGACCGCCGCCCTGGCGGCATACCGCTACGCCGACGCCGCCAAGGCCCTCTACGAATTCGCCTGGGACGAGTTCTGCAGCTTCTTTGTCGAGATGGCCAAACCGCGGCTGCAGAATGAGTCGACCCGAGCCACCACGCAACGGGTGCTCGCACACACGCTGGACACGCTGCTCCGGTTGCTCCATCCGATGATTCCCTTTCTCACCGAGGAAGTCTGGCAACTGCTCGGCGAGGTGGCCCCCCGGCGAGGCCTGAAGGAGATTCAACCGGCGGCCGCCAGCGTCATGGTGGCTCACTGGCCCGAAAGGGACCCCGCGCGTCGCGACCCACAGATCGAGGCGCAGTTTGCCCGTTTTCAGGAGGTTCTCCGCGGGGTTCGCGACATCCGGGCCCGGCAGAACGTGGCCCCCCGCGAGCGCATCCGTTTCTCCGTGCGATGCGACCGCGAGACCGCCGAACTGCTCCGCCCCATGGAAGCCTATTTCGAAACGATGGCCGGCGCTAAGTCGACCGGCTTCGGGTCGGGGGTCGAAGCCCCTCCACTCAGCGGCAGCGCGACGTTGCCCTCGATGGAGATTTTCGTCGATCTGGCGGGTCTCATCGACCCGGCGGCCGAGATCGACCGCAAAAACAAGGAACGAGACAAGGTGGCCGGGCTGATCGCCGGAAAACGCAAGAAGCTGGAGAATGAGAGTTTCACAAGCCGTGCGCCCGCGACGGTCGTCGAGAAGGAACGCGAAAGCCTGCGGGAACTCGAGGAGCAGCTCGCTGCCATCGAGGCAATGCTCGATCGCCTCAAGGCGGCGCGCTAGGCCCCCGTCGCACCGGCGGTCCGCACGGCCACCCGGCCGAACCCGCGTCGCAGCGACCCCTGCTTCCGTGCCGCCGACTCCACCCACTAGCCCTCGCCGCGAAGGGGGTCTTATAATAGGTTTCCAGGTCAACACGGGGAATGCGAGTCGCCGCTCGGCGCGAGGGATCGGGACATGCCAGTCTTGATGGAATTATCGCGGATCATCATCAGTGAGATCAACGACCAGCAGGTCATCTACCTCAAGGAAACCGAGGGCAGCCGGCAGTTCCCGATCCTGATCGGGATCTTCGAGGCGACGAGCATCGACCGCCGAGTCAAGGGCTACCCATCGCCGCGGCCGCTGACTCACGACCTAATTGTGAGCGTAGTCGAACAGCTCGGCGGGCAACTGCAGGACGTGGTGATCAGCGAACTGAAAGAGCACACCTACTACGCCCGGCTCCGTGTCCGCCAGGATGGCGAGTTGATCGAGATCGACGCCCGACCCTCGGACGCAATCGCCGTGGCCGTAACCTGCCAGCCGCCGTTGCCGATCTACGTCAACGAAGAAGTACTCAACGACGTGCTGCGCGAATAGCGATTCTCACGCTTCCCGCGTCCCCTTGCGGCTGATCCACCCCAGGATCTCGGCAAAAGGAACGTTCTCGTAGGCCCCGAAGAGCCGGTGGGAGCGGAGCTTTGCCCGGCTGGTGGCGGGCGAACTGATGCCCGAGAGAAACCGGGCAAGTTGCCGCGGATCGCCCAGTGCCTTGTGCCCCTCGGCCATGAGCGCGGCCACCGGCCCGAAATCGGCCTCTCCGGGAACACGATACTGCGGCGGCGGAAGCGGCCGAGCCACCGCTCCCAGGCAACGCGCGCAGTGCCCGCACGGGTCGCGTTCCTCGCCAAAGTAAGCCAGCAGGTGCTGCGTGAGACATCCCGGCTCGCTGGCATATTGCAGCACGCGGCGGATCCGCTGGATGTCCTGGTCTTCGCGGCGTTGAAACCGCTCGCAAAGCGATCTGGCCAAAGCTTCCTCGTCGGCCGATGTCGCCTCGCGCCGGTAACCCTCTCGCAGCCCCGTGGCCTCCAGCACCAGGTCGCCGCGCTCCGACAGGTATTCCAGCGCGACCACAACGCGTTGCCGCGATTCGCCCAGGGCCTTTGCCGCTTCGTCGGGGTTGATGGTGAACCAGGTGCGCCCTTTGCGGGCCTGGCGGAACAGACTGCGGAGGAAGTCGGCCCGCGCCGGATCAAATGGCGCCAGCATCTCCGCCGAACTGCGCTGCGGCTGGAACCGCAGTTCCGTGTAGAACGGTCCCGTGGAGCGAATGACGCCGGCAAGTTCCAGGTACGTCAGCAAGGTCTTCACCACCAGCGGTCGAACGTCGTAGCGGCCCGACAGATCGTACTGTGAGATGTCGAACTGCTCGCCCCGGCCGAGCAGTTCGTGCAGCATGCCTCGGATGGCCTCGGGCGATGGTGTGTCGCCGTAAGAGAAGTTCTCCAGCACCACCACATCGTCCATCGAGGCCAGCATCTCGCAGATCGCTTCCTTGCCGTCGCGCCCTGAGCGGCCTATCTCCTGGCAGTAGCTCTCCAGACTCTTGGGAAGGTTGTAGTGATAGATGTAGCGGATATCGGCCTTGTCGACTCCCATGCCAAAAGCGATTGTCGCCACCACGATCATGCGATCGGATGCCATGAACGCGTCCTGCACGGCATCTCGCTCCTCGGTCTCCATCCCCGCATGATAAGCGCGAGCATCGTGGCCCCGCCGGTTGAGATACTCGGCAAGCTCCTCCGCCGTGCGTTGCAGCGTGACATAGACGATTGCCGGGCCCGCCGGCCGGGCGGCCAGCCTGGCGGCGAGGAGGTCCCGCCGCGCTGCCGCTTCGCACGGGCTGACGGCCAGCTTGAGATTCGGCCGGTAGAAACCCGTGTGGATCATGTCGTCCGGCTCAATGGCGAAGGCGGTGGCGACGTCGCGAGCCACTTCCGGCGTGGCTGTCGCAGTGAGCGTCAGCACCCGGCCCACTTTGAGCTCGCGCGCCAGTTGAGCGATCTTCAGGTAGTCGGGGCGGAAGTTGTGCCCCCACTCGCTGATGCAGTGCGCTTCGTCCACGGCCAGAAGCGAAATCTGCCAACGGCGCAGCGAGTTCAGGAATCGTTCGTTGTTCAGCCGCTCCGGCGAGACGTAAAGCAGCTTTAGCCGGCCTGCAGCCAAGTCATCGTAGATCTTCAAGGTCGTGTCGCGATCGAGGCTCGAATCGATCCGGGCAGCCGGCACTCCGTGCGAAACCAGGAAATCGAGCTGATCCTTCATCAGAGCGATCAATGGCGATATCACCAGCGTCAGCCCGTCGAGCAACAGCGCCGGCAGTTGGTAACAAAGACTCTTGCCTCCGCCGGTCGGAAAGATAGCCAACACCGACCGGCCAGCCAGCAGCCGCGTGACAACCGCCTCCTGGCCGTCGAGAAAGTCAGCGAATCCGAAGTGTGTTTGAAGGGCGGTCCGAAGATCGGTCGGTGGTCGATGTGTGTTCATAGGGGTGTATCTTACCCTGTTGCCATTCCCCGGAGAATGCCCTGCCCTCTCCATCGCCTCCGGCCGTGCGACGCGGGAGGTGATTGGCGCGACGATTGGTTGGTCTACAATGGACGCATACGGGTCCCCCCTGCCGCTCGTGGAGGTCTCCTGATGCTGTCCGGCCGACAATGCGCAAGTGGCATCCAGGCGTTGTTCCTGGTCCTTCTCGCAAGCGATATGGCGGTTGGGGCCACACCCGGCGAGGTCGAGGCGGAATGGCAGCGACAGGATCAATGCCGGCTGGCCGAAATCCGCGAGGCAGGCACGGTCCGCTTTCCCGAGCTTGAACTCGCCTGGCCGGGAACGTCGGCCGACACAGGCCTCGGCGTTCCGCCGGCGCCGCGTCCCTCGGTCGATGGCCGGTTGGACGAACTCTCCTGGCGGCAGGCCGCCAATGTCCCCGCCGAAGCCGGTTTCACCTGCCGGATCGCCCACCAACCCGGCCAATTGTCGATCGGCATCACGCTTCCGACGGCGTTGGAGGGCAGTTTTGCCGGTGTGCCTACCGCGGCCGACGCCGCAGGGGCCGTCGACGGCGTCAAGAACGGGCGCTACGGTTTTCACGCCGGATTGGAGCCGAACCCATGGTGGCAGGTCGACCTGGGCCGATCGCAGCCGCTGTCAAAGGTGATCGTCTATAACCGGCTCGACTACCAGCCCGGGCTGCACAACGCAGACCATCTGCTGATTCTCACCTCCGACGACGGCCGCCAGTGGACCAAACGTCACGACAACGCCGGGAAGCATTTCGGCGGCGTCGGACAGGGTGAGCCGCTGACTGTCGACCTCGCCGCTGGATCGGACGAGCCGGTGCAAGCGCGGTTCGTCCGCCTGCAGATCCAAAGCCAGCAGCCGATCTTCTTCCATCTCGATGAAGTCGAAGTCTACGGTCCCGCCGACCCGGAAGAGAATGTCGCCCTCCATCGGCCCGCCCAGCAAAGCAGTCTCAGCCCCTGGTCGCGGGGCCGCGGCGGCTCTGGAACGCTCTGCTCGCTCGATGCGGTACAGATAACCTTCGATCCCGCGTCCGCCACGGGCTTGGCGATCGGCGGTCTGGCAGCCCCGGCAGAATTCGCACTGGCTCGCTCCGAAGGCCAGACATGCCTCGAACTAGTCCTTCCTAAAGAAGCATTCGCCGAGGGTTTCCCCAAGTCGCTCACTCTGGCTTCCGGCAATGCCGTGCCGCTTCGCGCCGCCGGCGCTTGGCAATTGTCCTGGCCCGAGAGCGGCCAACCGCGTTTCGGCCGGAACCGCATCGAGCTAAAACTCGCGTCCACCGGCCCGCTCGATCCGCCGGTGACAATCCGCGTTGAAACGGTCGTATTCACTCAACTGCGGCCGGAGCGGAAGACGGTCTTTGAACAGGCTCTGTCCGCGTCCGGTTCCATTCCGCTCGAATTTGCCATCAACCAGGAAGGGGCCGCCGCGGTGATCGTCAAGGCGTCGCAAGGCCCGATCGTTCAGCAGGAAGTCCGTAGCGGGTTCATTCCGCCGGTCGTCGAAACGCTCAACCGCATCGAGCGGCTTGCAGAGACCTTCCAGATCGCGCCCCCCGACGAATTGGCGGCCCTTCGCTCCGCGACCGCCGAACTGGTCCAGCGCGAGCAGTCGGGACAGAGCACCCCTGACCAGCGCGCCGAGTTGTGCCGCCGTGCCCGCTGGCTCAACCGCCGCGTGGCGCTCAGCAGCCCAGTTCTGGACTGCAACCGTCTGCTCGTCGTGAAGCGATTCACGCAGCAGACCTATCCGGACGTCTGCCTGAACCACATGCCGTGGTGTTCGCGGCCCGGTGGCGATATCTGCGTCCTGACGCTCGGCGGCCCCGACGAGCCCTGCCAGGTGCAGCCCGTCCTCAACGGAGTGCTCGGCCCCGGCCATGTCCGCGGCATGGACCTCTGGTGGGACGGCGATCGCGTGGTGTTCGGCTACGCTCAATCGCCATCAATGGAACCTCCACCTGGCTGGCTCGATCGCCGCACCAGCTACGAGCTTCGGCGCACTGTCGAACCGATCCACATCTATGAGGTCCAGCTCGACGGCAAAGGCCTGCGCCAGCTTACCGATGGCCCCTGGAGCGATCTTGATCCCACCTACCTGCCCAACGGAGATGTGGCTTTCGCTTCTGAGCGGTGCGCCTTCTCGCTCCAGTGTAACGAACTCGACAAGGATGAAACCTCCTGCAATCTCTACGTAATGCGGGGCGACGGCTCCAACGTCCGGCGGCTGAGCGTCACCAAGGATGGCGACTATCTGCCTCATACGCTCGACAACGGCTCAATCGGCTACACCCGCTGGGAATACGAGCAACGCGGCTGGGCCCACATCCAATCGATCTGGACGATCCGGCCCGACGGCACTTTTGCCGACGCGCTTTTTAAACAGCATTTCAACGACCCCTGGGCGATCGAAGACGCGCGGTCGATTCCCGGCTCGACGAAAATGGTGGCGGTCGCCACCGGGCATCACACGCTCGCGGCCGGCCCCGTCATCGTGGTTGATCCCCGCGAAGGAATGAACGACCCGGCCGGAATCCGCATTGTCACGCCCGGCGTCGTCCCGCCGGAAGGAGGAATGTCAGGGCTGGCTGTCCCCGAAGGAGGAGTGCGCGGCAAAGGGGGCCACTACATGAACCCCTGGCCGCTCTCGGAGACGACTTTCCTCGCAGCGTACACCTATGGCCCGCAGAACGATGAGACCGGATATGCCATCTACCTGATCGACATCTTCGGCACCAAGGAACTCATCTACCGCGATCCGGCGATCTCGTGCGTCATTCCCATTCCCCTGCGGCCCCGAACGCGGCCCCCGATCTTGCCCGATCTGACCGATGGAAATATCCCTGCTGCCACCTGCATGGTGAGCGACGTGACCCGTGGGGTCGACGGCGTCGATCCCCAGGCCGCCCGCTATCTCCGCATCTCGCAGGGCGTCGCCTGGCCCTACACGATCGAAGAAGGAGGCGAGCGATACGAGCCCGACGTGAAGCCGGTAATGATCAACTGGAATCCGACCCGTGTGATCGGCACCGTTCCCATCGAGGCCGACGGCAGCGCCCATTTCGTCGTTCCCGCCGACGAGGCTGTCTACTTCCAGCTTCTCGACGAAAACTACATGGAACTCCGGCGGATGCGATCGTTCATCAGCTTCCAGCCGGGTGAGGTCCGCGGTTGTTTCGGCTGCCACGAGAGCCGCGAGGAGGCTCCAGGCGATACGAAATTCCCCCTTGCCATGGCCCGCGATCCCTCGGTTCCCCAGCCGCCACCGTGGGGCAGCCGGCCCGTCAGCTTCCTGCGTGACGTGCAACCGGTTTTCGACAAGCACTGCACCGGCTGCCACAACGGCCTCCAGCCGGCTGCCGGGCTCGACTTCAGCGGCGGACTGACGGCACGCCATAACCGCGCTTACGACACCATCCTCGAGCACAACCTCGTGGCCCGATCCAACGTCGGCGACGACGCGCGGATTACCGCCCCGCTGGCGTTCGGTTCGCACAAGAGCCGGCTCGTTGAGGTGCTGCGAAACGGGCCTTGCGCTCCGCGCGTGAAGCTCTCCGGCGACGACTGGCTCCGACTGGTGACCTGGATCGACGCCAACGCTCCCTACCACGACGGGTTCATCAACAAGCGAGCCCTTCCTGCGCCTTACGACTTGCCCGGCGATCGCCAGCTCCTCGAGAAGCTTTCCGCCATACATGCCCAGCGGTGCAGCGCCTGCCACGACCCCGCGGCCATTACCCGGTCGGACTGGATCAACCTTCGTGATCCGGAGAAGAGTCGCTTCCTTGCGGCGCCGCTCAGCCGTTCATCGGGCGGCGCAGAGATTTGTCCCGATTCGGTATATGCCGATGCGACCGATGCTGATTATCGCGCCGCGAGTGAACTTGTCGCCGCAGCCGTCGAGCGCGCCTGGCAACACCCCCGCCGCGACGTGAAATCGCTCCGTCCTGTCGAAAGCAACCAGGCAAAGCGGCCGCTCACCGCAGCCCCGCAGGCTTCGCGCACAGAATAGCGAGCAATCGGCATTCGCTATTCGCTATAGCTTTCCTCCCCGCCTACGTCTCCAGCAACGTCAGCGGATTGTCGCGCGTCACGAGCGGAAACTCCACCGGGCTTCCCAGGCGTTCAGACTCAAACACGGCCGAAATCATCTCCACCGCGGTGCGCCCCTCGTAGATGCTCGACCGCGGCGTGTGGTCCTCTTCCACGGCGGCGATCAGGTCGGCTACCGCCAGGAGATTGCCCGCGTGGAGACCGCCGTCGGCCAGCGGTTCCGGCTGGTCGAGTCCAGCCGACGTGACCGGAAGCCAGCGGCTCCCGGTCTGGCCAGGCGACCAGGAACTGTCGGGCAGGAAGTGCGCCGGCGGCAGATAGCCGGTCCCCATCTCGAGCGCTCCGGCCGACCCGTAGATCGTCAAGCCGAACCGCGTCGGATTGCCGCCGCCATTGCGCACCGAATCAAAGTAGGCGGTCAACCCGTTCTGCAGGCGATACATGGCATGGACTTCGTCGCCCGCCAACGGCCCGATTCCTTCCGACCCTTCGACGACATCCTGCCTGCTGATCGGCCGCCCGCCCTCCAACACCCGGCCGAAGCACCACTGCGGATCACCGCCGAAATGGTGGGCAAGATTCAGCACATGGGTGCCGAGCACCCACAGGTCCTCGCCACCCCCGCGGCGGTCCTCTTTACCGCGAGCCCGGATCTCCAGAATCGTGCCCAGCTTTCCGGATGCGATGAGCTCTTCGATCACCTTGAGTCTCGGGCTGTAACGGGTCTGGTGAGCCAGCGCCACCTTGACGCCGTGCTTCTCGCAGGCGGCGATCATCTCGTCGGCCTCGGCCGGCGTGCGGCACATCGGCTTTTCCAGGTAGATCCCCCGCACTCCCCGTTCGGCCGCCGCCACCACCATGTCGCGATGCTGATCGAGCCACCGCGGCCCGATTCCCA
Organism: Thermoguttaceae bacterium; assembly: GCA_040766885.1. GTDB lineage: Bacteria > Planctomycetota > Planctomycetia > Pirellulales > Thermoguttaceae > JAXGPP01. Next base: position 99,151 of record JAXGPP010000024.1, read on the forward strand.
CCAGGTCCGGCCGGACCTCGTCGAGCATCTTCCGGTAATCGCTGAACCCGCGCGGCGCCCGCAATCGCTTTACCGCAGCGGCCAGGCCGGCCTCGTCGGCATCCGCCACGGCCGCGATCTCGACGTTCGGAATCTCCAGCCATACGGTGTCGATGCCGTGCCCGTAATTGCCGCGTCCCGTATGGCCAATGATCGCCACGCGGTGTTTCTTCGGTTCTGCCGCGCGGACTCGCCGTGTGGCGGCAAGTGCCGCAGCGGCCGTCGCCGTCAAGAATACCCGCCGGTTAACAGAGCGTGATCGATCAGTTGTTGGCATGGCAGCCTTCTCATCATTGAGTTCTTGCGAGCTCGGCGCGTCACGCGGAGCCGGAGTTGAGGACGCCAGCCAGGCATCAATAGCGCCTTCGGCCGCGCCAGCGTTGCCCTATGCTATCCTCCCCGGCCCTGCCACTCAATCGGCCGCGTTCCGGCAATCAAGAACCGACAACTCAGGGGTTTCCCGGATGGCAGGCCACCGCGCGATGCGACAATTGCCAGCTCACAGGATGAAGCTGAGGCGGGAGCGACTGCCCGCTTTCCGTAACCGGACCCGAGGATTTGCCATGTCTATTGCCGAGGTAGCCCCCGTCTTCGTCCCCGCCGGCGCTGGTCGTCCGCTTCAAGTGCTCGGCACGACCACCGTCATCAAAGCGCGCGGCGCCGACACTGGCGGCGCATTCAGCATGGTGGAAGTCGAGTGCCCGCCGCTCGCGGGCCCCGTGCTTCACCGGCACCATCGCGAGGACGAAGCCTTCGTGGTGCTCGAGGGCCGCTTCGAGTTCCACGCCGGCAACAAGACGATCGAGGCAACGCCCGGCGCATGCGTCTTCTTGCCCCGCGGCATTCCCCACACCTTCAAGAACATCGGCCCAACCAGTGGCCGCCTGCTGGTCACAATGTCGCCACCCGGCTTCGAGGAATTCTTCGTGGGTGTCGACGAACTCAGCCAGGCTGGCCCTCCGGCTCCGGACGAAATCCTCGCCCTCGCCCGTCGCTTCGACCTCGACCTCCTCTTCGCCGACCTCTCCCCCTGACCAGCCCCACCTTACCCTTCGGCATTCAGCATTCACTATTCAGCATTCACTATTCCCTATTCCCTATTCCCCCCGCACCCGATCCCGCACCCTGATCAGTTCCTTCATCACTTCATACACGCTCCCCTTAAACGTGCGCGTGCCAAAGGCGTCGTGCAGCGTGCGGTATACCCGATAGAGCTCGGCGTACGTTGCGGCGGCCGGCTTTCGCGGCCGGTAGATCGTCGGCTTGGTGCCGGCCATCTTCCGCTGCGCCTGCTCGACCGACTTGTACGCCCCCCCGACCACCGCGCCGAAGATCGCCGCTCCCAGGGCGCAGGTCTGCGGCGCGCGGCTGATCTTCATCGGGCGGTTGCACACGTCGGCGTAGATCTGCATCACCAGCGGGCTTTTCTCGGCAATGCCGCCGCAGTTGACCACTTCCCTCACCTCCACGTCGTACTCTTCAATCCGCTTGATGATCGTCAGCGCCCCGAACGCCGTTGCCTCGATGAGCGCCCGGTAGATCTCGCCCGCCGTCGTGTGCAGCGTCTGCCCTACCACGAGCCCCGTCACGAGCGGATCCATCAGGATGTTGCGGTTGCCGTTGTTCCAGTCCAGTGCCACGAGGCCGCTCTCGCCGGGTCGAAGTCGTTCCGCCTCGCCGCTGAGACCTGCGTGCGCGTCGCCGTTTCCGCCGCACCGGGCGGGTGCGAGTTGCCGGGCGAACCAGTTGAAGATGTCTCCCACAGCCGACTGCCCCGCCTCAATGCCGTACATCCCCGGCACGATGGAACTCGGCACGATTCCCGCCACACCCGGCACATCGGCTAGCTTCTCGTCCATCGGAACGACCATCATGTCGCACGTGCTCGTCCCGATGATCTTGACGAGCGTGCCCGGCTTAATCCCCGAACCCACCGCGCCGGCGTGCGCGTCGAGCAGCCCCACCGCTACCGGTAGCCCCGGCGGTAGACCGACCTTCTCGGCAACCTCCGCCGCCAGCCCCCCCGCCGCTTCGTTCGCCGCTCGCGCTTCCGCATACCGCTCGCGAATCTCCGCCAGGGCCGGGTCGACCGATGCCAGGTACTTCTTGCTCGGCAAACCGCCCCACGCCGGGTTGTACATCGCCTTGTGCCCGGCGGCGCAGATATTGCGCGGTGCAATATGCGGATCGATATTGCCCGTAATGAACGCCGGCACGAAATCCGAGAGTTCGATCCAGCTATAGGCCGCCTTGAACACCCGCGGCGCCGTCCGGCGGCAATGCAGGATCTTCGACCAGAACCACTCCGAGCTGTATCGTCCGCCGCACTTGGCCAGGTACGGCAATCGGCCCCTGCTCGCCTTCTCCGTCAGCTCGGCCGCCTCGGCATGCGAGGTGTGATCCTTCCATAGCCACGCCTGCGCCGCCAGCTCGTCGCGGAAGGCCCGATCGAGCGCCAGCGGCATTCCCTGCCGGTCAATAGGCAGCGGCGTCGAGCCGGTCGTATCGACCCCCAGCCCCACGATCGACGCCACCTTGAAACCCGGCCTGCCCTCCGCCACTCTCACCGCCCCGCCGACCGACTCGTAAAAACCCTCAATGTAGTCAGCCGGATTCTGCCGCGCCAGATTCGGGTCCCGCGGATCGCACAGGATGCCCTCCTCGCCGCTCGGGTAGTGGTAGACGTGCGAACCAATCTCGCTGCCGTCTGCCACATCGAAGATCACCGCCCGCACACTGTTCGTGCCATAGTCGACGCCGATCGCATACCGCTTCGCCTGTGACTTCGCCATGGTGTATACGCGCTCCGAAGAGACAAGAGACCCAGCACCCAATCTCGCTCGCCCCGCCGCCATCTCAAACCGCCCCTCTCAGAATCCCTCACTGCGCCGCCAGCTTCCCTGCATCCAGAGCCACGTGCTTCACCTTCTGCCGCTTCCAGGTATACGTGATATGCACCACGCCATCATCACTCTGAATCACGGCGGGGTACGAGTACTCGCCGGGCTCCGTCTCCAAAGTCAACACCCATCGCCACGCTTTCCCGTCCGCCGACAACGCCACCGCCAGCGGCGTCCGCGGGCCGCCCCACTTGCCAGGCGGCGGCGCCACCGGGTTGTAGACCAGCAGGTGCCGGCCGTCGGCCAGCGTCACCGCGTCGATGCCCGAGTTGGGATTCGGCACCTCGGTCAGACCCAGTTTGCCCCAGGTCCGCCCGCCGTCGCTCGACCAAGCGTCGGCGATCTTGCCGTGCTTCGATCGGCAGAGAATCTGCAACCGGCCGTCGCCATGCGTCAGGATCGCCGGCTGAATCACCTCCAGCGGTTCATCGCCCGGCGGCGGCGCCGTCTTGGTCCACGTCTTGCCAAGGTCCGGCGTCAGCTCCATGTGTACCCGCCAGCCTGCCTCCTCCGTGCTCGATCCGCACACCAGCGTTCCCCCAGAAAGCATCACCGGCTTGTTCTTGATCGGACCCAGGATGCCGTCCGGCAACCGCTTCGGATCGGACCACGTGTCGCCGCCGTCCGACGACTCGATCACCATGCCCCACCACTTGCTTGGGCTCGGCCCAACCTTGTAGAACAGCAGAAGCGGGTCGTCGGCCGCTTGAAACAGCACCGGGTTCCAGCAGGGGTAGCGGTCCGGTTCGCCGGCCTTTTTCGCCGCCGGCACCCCGTTGGCCACCTCTTTCGGCATGCTCCAGCCCGACTCCCCACGCCGGGCAAACCAGATCCCGACGTCCGCCCGCCCTTCCCGCGTCCCGCCGAACCAGGCGGCAACCAAGCCTTTCGCCGTGCTCTCGATCGTCGAGGCATGGCACTCAGGGTAGGGCGCCTGTTCGTAAATGAACTCGCTCGCCAACACCGCCTCCGCCGCTGCCTCTTCGGCCCCCTCGGCCGCCACCGAAAACGAAAGGCTGGCGATCGCCACCCAGAAAACGCCTTGTCTCATCGATGCACCTTTTGTCTCGTTCGTCTTCATCGACTCCAGCTTGCCGACGATTAGACCAAGCCCCAATCGCTGGCACAACCCACCGGAAACGCTCGCCGTCTAGGGTCGCGCCTACCAATCCGGGTGGATTGTGGATTACCGCCCGCGCGATAGAATGCACGCCGCCGGGGGCCAAACCTTCTATGCCGAGGGGCGTGCCCTGAGTGAGCGGGCCGAGAGGTTCACCATGCCAGCGCTGGCTCTTCGCGTCGCGGCGGCTCTGATCCCGCTCCTGATCGCAGGCACTCGCCTCACCAGCCACGCCGGCGAGGCGTCTCCCGCTCGATCCGGTCGCCAAGCAGTCTCGATCTCGATCGTCGAGCGCGCCCAGATCGCCCGAGAAGATGAGTTCGTATCGTTCGGCTTGCCGATCCCCAAGCAGTGGGACGTGAAACGTGCCGGGCAACTCCGCTTGCTCGACCGCGGCGGAAAACCCGTCCCTGCCGACATCGCCGTTCTCGCCCGCTGGGGCGGACCGCCGCACGACCCAGACTCCCCGGCCAAATGGGTTCTGGTGGGCAGTCTTCAAACGGTCCCCGCGGGCGGCTCCACCGTTGTCATTCTCGATGCGTCCGGCCCCGGGCCGCAGTCCCCCCGTCGCATCGCCGTTTCAAGCCCAGCGGCCGGCCGCATCGCCGTCAATACGGGTGCGGCAGTATTCGAACTACGCGGGGGGCAGGAGTTCAACCTCATCGAACAGGTGACCATTGGCGGCAAGCCGGTGCTTGAGCCGCTCGGCTCCCGTGAGGCGGTCCAGTACCTGCCCGCAGGCCAACTCAGCCTTGTCGAGGGCGGAAAGACTGAACTCAAGCCCCGCAGGGTGCAGGCGGTCTGGGAACGAAATGGCGATTTGTGCAAGATCCTTAAGGTGACGGGCAGCATCTTCGACGCGACGTCCCGTCCGCTCCTGGACTTCACCGCGCGGCTCCGCTTCGTCGCGGGCCGCAGCGATCTCCGGCTCGACTTCACCGTCGAGAACAACCATCCGATCATCGCTGGCGAGGATGGCCAGCCGACCAACGCCCATCGCTGCGGAGCGGTCAACAGCGTGTACATCGGATCGCTCGGACTTCGCTTCCGCCTGGCGGACAGGAACGGGCCGCTCAGGGCGTTCACCGAAGGCAATGAAAGTGTCGGTTCGCCGCCGGGGCGGCTTCGGCTCTATCAGGACTCCAGCGGCACGCAGCACTGGAACGCGTATGTCGGGCAGGTCGGCTGGGACGATCAGAAGCAGTCGGCCCACCCGCGTCTTCAATCGTATTGCAGCAAGCCGGGATTCGAAATCTCCGCCACCGGTGCTGCCACGAAGTCCGGCCGCCAGGCGGCGGGCTGGCTGGCGGTTCGCCGCGGCGATCAGGGCCCGAGCCTTGTGGTCGCAGTCCGCGACTTCTGGCAGAACTTTCCCAAAGCGATCGATGCCTCGCCCGACGGCACAGTGACCGTCGACCTCTTCCCCAATGGCGGGCGATTCCGCCACAACCTCCGCGTCGGCGAACAGAAGACCCACAGCGTCCTGCTCGATTTCACCTCCGCAAGCGCCGATTCATCGACTGCTGCGAGCCGGGCAAAGGCATTCAACCGGCCGCTTGTAGGCCTGCCTCCGTCCGAATGGTGCGTGCGCACCGGAGCGTTGGGCGAGGTCCCTCCGGTCGATCGCGCTCGCTGGCCGCTCTACGAACGTTACGTTCGCACGGCCTTTGAACCGAACCCTGGTTTTGATCCCGCCAGGGACGATCCGAACTACGGCAACCGTACGCTCCGCGACGTGATCGAGCACTATAACCTCTACGGCTGGCAGGACTATGGCGATGTGCCGCTCGACTTCGAGGCCTTCGGGCCGAACCAGGCGGGGCAGTTCAACCTGAAGTACTGGTACACGTACGGCATGCTGCTCCAGTTCTGCCGCTCAAGCGACCCCGAGTGGCTCGACCTGGCCTTGCCCGCCGCTTCGCATCTCGCCGACATCGACATCCTCCATATCCCGGATGCCGGCCCCCAGCACTGGGCCCACGGCGCCTATTTCGGGCACAGCGAGCACGACGAGCCCGGCAACGTCAATCCAAACCGCAATGCCAACTCCCCCTCGGTCGATCTGTTCTTCGGCGTGCCCGATCTTCTCCTCGCCTACTGCCTCACCGGCGACGGCCGTTATCGCGAGGCGGCGCTGGAGGCTCCCGAATCGATGATCCGCATGATGGAGTTCAGCGAACTGGCCCATCCGATCTTCCAGCGGGAACGGGCAAACATGATCTTCGGATTCCTCGAAGCGTACCGCGCCACCGGCGAGAAACGCTGGCTCGAAGCGATGCGCAGGGTCGTCGCGGCGACGACCGACCTTTCGAACAAGCCGTGGGTTACTGATCCTTCCGCTTACGGCAAGTCCCACCCCGGCGAGTTCATCTCCATGTTCAGTTTCAGCCAGGTGGTCTGGGCCCTCGGCAAGTACCTCGACTTCTGCGGCGAATACGGCCTGACGGATGACTTGCACGCGGCCGAGGCGATCCGGGCGTACGCCGACTTTCTGCTGAAGTTCGCCCGTCGCGAGTACGCTCCCGGCCGCGCGACGACCCTCAATGCGTTCTACCCCGACGGCAGCGAGGCCGATACCTACCTGGAGATCAACAACTGGGCGCTGCTGATGGCCGATGTCCTGGCCTATGCCGCCAGGTACTCGGGCGAAAAGGGATTCCTCGAGGCGGCGGCCCCGTTCTACGCCACCGGTACGATCGATCCGGTCTGGCAGGACGATCCGCCCGTCTACCTGGCCAGCAAGGACCTCGTGAATTCACTCAACTGGGGGCTGGTGTATATGAACCAGTCGCTCCAGCAGCGGCCCGAGAAGGCCCGCCCTGCGGCGCCAGCCGCCACTCCCCCTCGCCGCTAGTCGCGGAGGAGCAATCGCGTATAGGCTGTCATGCCCCGCCGATTCCCGGTTGCGGTCAGCCGGCCCCGAGGGCGACGCAGGCGGCTCCGCTGGAAGTCCTTTCGAGAATCTCTACCGCCGGCTGCCAGCCGTTGGCGGCCGCTTCGCGAAGCCAGCGGTTTCGCTGCCGCGGGTCGTCGCACTCCAGCGCCACGGCATGCATCGCTGGAACGTGCCCTTCGGTGGCGGCGTCGCTGAGCCATTGCCGTCGCTCGTCCGGATCGTCGGTGGTCATGCCCAGCTCATACATGGCCGCCGTGTGGCCGCGCTGGGCGGCGCGCCGCAGCCAGCGGCATTTCACCGCCCGATCGCCGCACTCCATGGCGTAGTAATACATCGCCACGGGTTCGCCTTCCTCGGCCGCTTCGCGGAGCCAGCGGTTCCGCTGTTCGCGATCGTCGCATTCCAGGGCCAGCAAGATCATCGAAGGGACGTAGCCCTTCCGGGCCGAGGCTTCCAGCCAGTGGCGCCGTTCCCTGCGGGCCCGGCAGATGAGCGCCAGCTCATGCATCGCCCGGGCGCGTCCTTCGCGGGCCAGTTTCTTCAACAGCAAGCGGCGATTGGCTTCCATCTCCACCTCCTCGCCCTGCCACGCGGATCGCCCCGAGGGCCTCCCTGCGCACTTCAGGCATGCCGGTGGTTGGAATGATCAGAGACCTCGATCTCGTTGACAATCCGCTCCACGCCCTGCAGTCCTCGGACCGACTCCTGGGCGAGTTGCTTCTCGTAGTAGCTCGACAAACGTCCGCGGAGAATGATCGCGCCGCGATCGTACTGGCACACGACGCCCCGCAACGCGCGGTAAACGCTCTTGGCCAGGCAATTCATCGCCGAGGCGACCACGTCTTCGGCGGCCAACGGTGGACCAGTGACAGTCACCATGGTGTGGCTCCGCCAGTTCGAGACTTGAAGAAGAGAAGGGGAAACAACACCCTCCTGTTGGCGCGAGCCGTCACTGCCTCGCGCCCAGAGCACCACGGAGAGCGTTATTCCAGGTCCATCCAGCCTAACACTTCGCCGGGAGCCGTCAATATCCCCCGAAAAGAGAATCCCGCTCCCAATCGCTCTCCAGCCGAATTCGCACATCAGACATAGCACATATGCGAGAACGCAAAGAGGCGGCCCATAGGGCCGCCTTGGCGCGGTTGGCGTGGTATTCAGCCCGTCAGAGCGATGTTTTCGTCTTCAACGGCTTTGCGGAGGTGGTTGAGCGCGCGGCATTCGATCTGCCGGATTCGCTCCTTGCTGACCCCCATCTGCGCGCCCACCTGCTTGAGGGTCAGCGGTTCCTGGCCGCGATTGAGGCCGAAACGGCGGATGATGATCTCCTGCTCGCGGCGATCGAGGCGGGAGAGGATCCTGCGCACGACCGCTTCGCGCTGGCTCTGGGCCGATTCTTGTTCGTGCTCGTCGCTGCGGGCGTCCTCGGTGGCCGAGAACAGTTCGGCGTGACTGGTGCGGAACCGGTCCTGGTGCCGGTGCTCATTCGGCAGGGTGCGAGCGAAGTTCTTCATGATCGCCCAACTGGCATAGGTGCTGAACTTGTTTCCGCGCGAGTAGTCGAAGCGGTCGACCGCGCGGATGAGCGACATGTTGCCGTCGCTCACCAGTTCGAAGAAGTTCATCATGGGGCTGACGTGTCGCTTGGCGATGGAGACCACCAGCCGGAGATTGGAGCGGATGATCTGGTTCTTGACCGCCACCGATTCATCATAGAACTGCTCAATGCGGCTCATGAGGGCGTTCTTGGGTCGCGCCGGATCGAGTTGATCGCGGATCTTCGCGGCGCGGTACTTGAGGTAGTTCATCCTGCGGAACAGGTGCATTTCCTGCTCGCGCGAGAGGAGCGGCACCTCGTAAAGGCTGGCAAGGTATCCGGGCAATCCGGACGGCACCCGGGCCTTGCGCCCCGCGGGCGAGGCGGCCGGCAAATCCGCCAGGATTTCATGCTCGCGCTGTTCGGAACGGACCCGCGGGAACTCGTCGCTGGGAATGTAATCGAGCGGTAAATCCATGATGAGCTTGGCGCGCATTTCCGCGAGAATCCGGTAGATGCTCTTCTTGCTGCGCGAGAATCGCCTGGCGAGCGATTCGACCGACTCGCCGCGACGGTAACGTTGGTAGATTTTTCGTTTGGTGTCCTGCCGCAGCGTTCCGCGGTGATCGGGGAAGATCGTTTGTTCGGGGTAGCGCTGATCGTGCTGCTTGAGGGTGTAGCGGATGGTCTCCACGCTTCGACCGGTGAGGGCTGCCAATCGCCTGGTCGCCTCTGCCGGCCAGACACCTTCACGAGCCAGATTCTGGGCTTCGTCGATGATCCGCTGGCGCTCCTCGTGGCTCAACTGGCTGAACTCCGCCCCGCGGCGGACGAGTTCCTTGTTGCGGGCGACGAAGCGACGCACCGAGCTTTCGAGGAAGCCCACCCGCTTTCGCCCGCCGACGACGAAACGCCGGCTGACCAGTCCGAAGCGGCGCCAGCGCGAAATGGTCTTGGTGGAGACGTTCAACGCCTCGGCCAGTTCGCGCATGGTCATCACCCGTTGGCCGGCCAATTCGACGGGAACTTCGACCGAGACGGACAGGTCATCGACGAAACAGCGCAGGTCGTGCATTAGCGCCTCGCCCGACAACTGGATGTGCGCCGATCCATTTGCGTCGGCGCCGGTCAGACGGCTGCAGATCGCGCCGAACAGGTAGGTGTGTCCGGGTTTCAAGTCTTCGATTAGTCTCTCCGCTTCATCAAGCTGCCGTAGTTTCTGCTCTGGCGTTGCCAACTGGATTTGCTCGTCACGCAGTCGCCGGATGATGGCAATGTGGTAGTCGCTGTGCATCAATGGGTCCTCCTTCAGGCCCCGGCATCTTAGCTGGAGCCAAACAGGACCCACTATCGGGGAAGACCCTGAGTTTGCGTCGGAAATTCCCCTTCGCTGTTGCTAAGGGTTTGTCGGAACACAACCGGTCCCATGCAGCGCGGTTGCGATTAGCGGGAAGCCAGAAAAACGCACTTACACCCACGTCTGGTGATGACGGTCGCCCCGCTTCGCCAGTCTTTCTATTTTGGTGTTTTGGACCGGCTTTTCGGTCAAGAAAAAAGGGCAGGCAGCATGTCGATGACTCCATCGGCCACCGGCATGCTGCCCGTTTGGATTCAGCCGGTCTCCCCGGTATCCTCCCTGGCGTCTGCGACCCGGATGAGGTTAGCTGGCGGTTACCGCATCGCCCCGGCTGCCGGCACGGGCGAGCTTGCGACCGTGACTGGTCTGCCAGCGCTTGAGGCGGCGCTGAAGCGTACGCACGGAGATTCCGAGCGACTGGGCCGCCCGCGTGCGATTTCCATCGAAACGATCGAGAGTCTGCTGCACGGCGATCTGCTCGACATCCTCCAAGGTGAAATCCTGGGGAATCTTAAAACGGATCTGGGTTGCCGACTCGCGTTTGCGAACCATCGTGGGCAGGTCGTCCATGGTCAGCCGCTCGGAATCGGCGAGCACGACCATGCTTTCGACGCAGTTACGCAACTGGCGGATATTGCCAGGCCATTCGTAGGCCTGGAGGTATTGGACCAGCTCGTCGTCGATTGCCAATTTGGGCTTGCCGCTATCGCGGCAGAACTGCTCAAGGAAGTGGTTCACCAGCGGCATGATGTCTTCGGGCCGGTTGCGGAGCGGGGGGAGTTGGATGGAGATGACATTGAGCCGGTAGTAGAGGTCCTCGCGGAATTCGCCGTCGGCGACCATTTTTTCAAGGTTGCGATTAGTCGCCGCGATCACCCGGACGTCGATCTTGCGGCTATCGTTGCTGCCGACGGGCGAGACCGATCGATTTTCGAGTACCCGGAGCAATTTGGCCTGGCAGGTCAGTTCCAGGTCGCCGATTTCGTCGATGAACAGGGTTCCTTTATTGGCCGCCTCGAACCGGCCCATTCGCGAGCGGGCGGCGCCGGTGAAAGCGCCCTCGGCGTGGCCGAACAGTTCGCTTTCGATGAGCGACTCGGGGACGGCGGCCATGTTGATGCAGACGAACGGGCCGCTCGAGCGGGGACTACTGAGATGAATGGCTTCGGCGATCAGCTCTTTGCCCGTTCCCGATTCCCCGGTCACGAGGACCGTGGCTTCGGCCTGGGCGGCGCGGCGTGTCTGGCCGAAGACGGTCTGCATTACCTCCGAAACGCTGATGATCCTCTCGAAACCCAACTGATCATTGACTAGATTCTGCGGCGAATTCTGTTGAACCGAAGCCATTTTGATTCTCCTGACGCGAACAAGGAAACGCCGTTGAGGTCGCCGGCCGGCGTCGGACCTGCCGGGCGACTGAGCGGCGCGATTGCGTGACTGGTCGTCAAACCCAACAGTCGAATTGTCCCTGCGGGATGGCGGGCGACGATCAGGAAGATTGAAGAACGGCCTTCAGCGAAACCACCGCCGGGGGTCGGGAATCTGCTGAGAAGAGCGCATGATCGGCCCAACGCGGCCGGCAAAGGCGCGAGCGCGGCCCACCCAGGGCAACGAACGCCGAGAAGCCCTGGGCGGGCAGCTTAACACCAGTCACGCGACCGGAGCCGTCAGGTGGTTCTCCGGCCGCCTCTTGCGCTCGATTAGCACGGCTTTCGAGAAGCGGGGTTGGGTTTGACAGCCGAGACGGGAGCAATCCGCGTGCCGCGAAGTCCAAAACCATGAATCGCGGCAAACCCAGGAAATTGCTTATCCTGTACTCACTGTTTCTCCGGTGGCGGTTGCCAGTGTGACGCACTCCATGGCGTCAGGATGTCCCTTATTGACGAACGGGCCATGATGGCGCGGCATCGTGGCCAAATCCGACAAAGCCGAACGGCGGCGGGGCAGTCATTCGGCGGAAAGCCTCTGCGAACAGCACGTAATTCACCACGGAAGTTGTTGAGCAGTCGGTCCGCATCAGCCGATGCCGGGCGGCGAACGGCGAGCTTGACGAGGCTGGAACCGACGATATGTTCCGGTGGGGCACGGCACGCCGCTTGCATTGAACGACTTTGCGGCGTCCGCATCACGGACCAGACTCGTTCTTCAACCCGGCGGAGCTTTCCTATGGCTACTCGCACTTCGACCGCAACGTGGGAAGGGAACCTCAAGGACGGCATGGGGACGATGCGGATCGGTCCCGGGACCTACGACATGCCTTACGGCTTCGGCTCGCGATTTGAAGACGGCTCGGGAACCAACCCGGAAGAGCTTATCGCCGCGGCGCACGCCGGGTGTTTCTCGATGGCTTTGGCCCACGCCCTTTCGGAGGCGGGCCATCCGCCGGTGCGGGTCGACACCAGCGCCAAGGTGCACCTGGAGAAGTCGAAGGACGGATTCGCCATCCCGCGGATCGAGCTATCGACGGACGTCGATGCACCGGGTCTCGACGAGGCGACCTTCCGGAAGCACGCTGAAGAAGCGAAGAAGAACTGCCCGGTTTCGAAGGTGTTGGCCGGGGCTGAGATTACGCTCAACGCCTCGTTGCGGCATTGAGCGCCGATTCAAACGAGCGGCGGGTGGCTCGTGGTTGGCGTCGACCGGAAGGAAGAGCCTTCGGGTAAGGGCTCTGGCTTTCGATCGACTGCACTGGAGCCGGGATCGGCTTAGACGTCGTGAGTTTCTTCGCGCGGCGATGAGAGTCGCCGCAAGACGGCCGCCAGCGCCACGAGCAGCGTCGAGCCAACGACCACGCCGGGAATCGCCGCGGGCAGGACCAAGAGCAGTGCGCCGGGGGGGCCGAAGAGTGCTCCGGCCACGATGCCCGCGATCGCGCCGCGCCAGTCGCCGATCTGTCGAACGCCGGCTATTGCGCCGAGCAGCGCTCCGACGACGAGCCCGACGGCTGCGATGGCGATCAGCCGGTTGGCGGCGGGCGTGGATTCAGCCAGCAGTCCCAACCGGATGCTGGCCAGGAAGACGGCGACAACTGCCGTGGCGAAGAGAGCGCCTGCCAGCGAAAAGCCCGATCCTAGTTTCAACTCGGACCTCCAGTCGACGGTGGAG